>OZ253461.1:1217500-1465401 GCA_965261615.1 Alphaproteobacteria bacterium | reverse complement strand
ATGAAGGTGATGGTGGAGCATCTGCTTCGTATGAGGATTCAACGCCGGCTCCGGCAGAGAACTTTGAAGCATGGTCTGTTGATAATGCAAGTGCGGTGAAAGAAGCGCCAACAGAGCTTGGAGCCCCAGTTCCTTTGGATGAGGTGGTTGTGACGGAAGATTCAGGACCTTTGAATGATGATGTTGGTGCGCCAGTGGAGTCTGAAACGGCTTCAGTATCAGAGGACTCAGGACCTTTGAATGATGATGTTGGCCCAGAGGGCGAGCAAGCACCAGCGCCGAGTAGTGAGGACTCAGGAGGTGGTTCTAGCGGAGAAAGTTACTATGCAACTAACGCAGAAGGAGAGCAGGTTCTAATTACTCCGGAGATCGAGGCTGTGCTAGAGGAAAATGGCTTGACCGTTGAAGAGGCTCTTGCCATGACCCCTGAAGAGCTAGCTGAGGCAACGGGAATGGATGCAGCCCCAGGAGTTGAATCCGGAACGGCTGATCCGGATGCTGACATAGAGCTTCTCGAGGACACGAGTTCTGGATCAACAGAGGACTCTGGAACCTCTGACCCGGATGCTGACGTAGAGGCTCTTGAAGAAACGAGTGCTGAAGATGGTGACGAAGAAAGCAGCACCAGCAGAGAAAGTTACTATGCTACTAATGCAGAAGGAGAGCAGGTTCTAATTACTCCGGAGATTGAAGCTATATTGGCGGAAAGTGGGTTGACCGTTGAAGAGGCTCTTACCATGACAGATGCAGAGCTGGCTGCGGCAACAGGGGTTGATTTTGCCCCAGGGCGTGAGCCGGCTTCGTTGGGTGAGGCAATATCAAACGTAGGTGACGCTGTAGTAGATGCAGTGGATACAGTTGGAGATGCTGCAGTTAAGGCTGCAGAGGATACTGCGACTGCTGTGACGACTGCTGCGGAAACAGCAGTTACAGATGCGGTTGAGGCAGTTGAAACAACTGTTGATGAAGTTGTGACAGAAGTTGAGGCCGCAGCTCAGGAGGCAGCAGAGGCAGTGGATACCGCGATAGAGGAAACCACAGCTGAGGTGGATGCTGCTCTAACAGAAGCTGAGATGGCAGCGCAAGAGGCAGCGGATGAGATTGAGCAGGCGGCTCAAGAAATCGCAGACGAAGCTGAAAGAGCTGCAGAAGAAGCTCAAGCAACCGTAGAAGAAACAGTGGAAGAGGTTGAAGAAGCAGTTAAAGAGACCGCGGCAGAAATTGAGAGAGAAGCTCAAGAAATCGCAGCTGAAGCTGAAAGAGCCGCTGAAGAAGCAGAAGCCGCTATAGTGGAAACAGTGGAAGAAGTTGAGAGAGAGGTTCAAGAGACAGTCGATGAAACCGTACAAGCAGTAGAAGAAACAGTGGAAGAGATTGAGAGAGAAGCTCAAGAAATCGCAGATGAAGCTGAAAGAGCTGCTGCAGAAGCAGAAGCCGCTATAGTAGAAACAGTGGAAGAAGTTGAGAGAGAGGTTCAAGAGACAGTCGATGAAACCGTACAAGCAGTGGAAGAAACAGTGGAAGAGGTTGAGAGAGAAGCTCAAGAAATCGCAGCTGAAGCTGAAAGAGCCGCTGAAGAAGCAGAAGCCGCTATAGTGGAAACAGTGGAGGAAGTTGAGAGAGAGGTTCAAGAGACAGTTGACGCAGTCGATCAAGCGATAGATGACACCGTTGAAGCAGTGGAAGAAACCGCGCAAGACATAGAGGATACTATGACTGAAGCTGAGAAGGTGGCCAGAGAAAAGGTAGACGCCGCTCGAGCTGAAGTGGAAGGCACCTTGACCGAAGTTGAGAAGGCAGCAAGAGAAAAAGCAGACGCGGCTCGAACTAAGTCTAGGGCAGCGGTAAGAACAGCCACGAAAAAGACAACTGACGGAATCCGATCAGCAAGTAACAAGTTGGTGAGCCTCTTGGGGGGAACCCCGCGGGAGGAAAAAGCCGCATCATCAGACAGGCCGACATCCGCTTCACGAGCAAGTGGCCGAAATCAAAAAGTTGATGGCTTAGAGCCTGGAGAGGATAAAGGATTTCTTTCTTCAATAGTGGAGAGAGTCGGTGATATCGTTCGAGGTGAAAGAAGCTCTTCGGCTGCGCCCGCTTCTAGAAACCAAGATGTTGCACCACCTAGAGGCGCGCTCCTTAAACGAGGCGCTCCAGCAAGGACAGTAGCACCCGTACCAGTGGCAAGGCCTACTGCTGCAGTTAGATCCAACAGCGCGGTTCGAGCTGCTGCCAACAGGCCAGCAACGGTCAGTCGAGCCCCGAGTAGATCTGTGAGCTCTGCTAAGGCCAGATCAGCCCCAACGCTGACAAGGGCTCCATCAGGGCCTACGAAATCGGCACCCGCAGGCACGCGGACAGCGCCGAAAGGTTAGTGCCTGATTGGCAGCGAAGCAAAAGGCCAAGGAAACCTCCTTGGCCTTTTCTTTACTTTCTTTCATCCATTGATTAATTTTTATAAATGATGTAAAAATAAATATGTCGGATCTCAACCGTCGGGTGTTGGAAGTCTTTGAGTTAGTTGTGCGTGTATATATGCAAACTGGTTCTCCGACAGGCTCTGATATTCTGAAACAACATCTGAGTGAAACAGTTTCTTCAGCTACAATTCGTAACATTTTAGCGCTTTTGCAAAAAAAGGGGTTTGTGCGAGCGCCTCACATTTCTGCAGGGCGTTTACCCACTGATCAAGGGCTTCGTTTTTTTGTGGAAAAAGTAGTGGGCCCTAAGGACATTTTGTCTGTAGAGGAGGAGGAGTATATTCAGCAAAGCTGTCGCTCTGTTGGTTATAACTTAGCAAAATCAGTGCGACGTGCTACAGAGATTCTCGCAGAGCTCTCTGGCTGCTCTGGCTTGATGTTGATTCCTGCAGAGGATCGAGTGATTGAGCACATAGAGTGCGTTCCCCTTAAAAAGCAAAAGGTTTTACTCGTGATTGTGGGAGATAAAGGCTATGTTGATACGCAGATGATGTGGTTGCCCCCCTTTGTGAGCTTTGATTTTTTACACAATACTATCAAAATATTTAACAGCCGATTTGCCGGACAAACTCTTCAGGAAATAGTTTCACAAATACAAATAGGGTGCTTGCCTCAAAAGAAAAGCGCACGTACATTAGTTCAACGTATAATTTTAAATGCACTTGCTGGGTGGCTGGAAACAGAGCGTAAAATGAAATTAGAAACCTCTCGGATGCTTAATGTATTACAAGAGGGGCAAGACCCAACGGAGTCAGCCTTAGATATTTTAAAAAAACAAGAGGCGCTGGAGGATTTGATGGCTTCAGTGGCGCCAGGTAGTGTGAACACATATATTGGCGCTTCTGGCTGGAAATTTACGCAAGACAATGTCTCTTTTGTCTTGGCAGGAGTGCCTTGTATGCGGACGCAAAGTAAGTTGGGGGTGCTTGGTGTGGTTGGACACAAGAGAATGGATTATGGTAAAGTAATTCCGTTGGTTCGCTACGTTGTCCAGGTAATGGCTGATATATTAAATGAAAATGATGAAGGAGATTTGTATGTCTATGATTGATGAAGAAACGAAATTGGAAGAGTCTGTGGAAGAAGTAGAGGCAGAGGCTGTAGAAAACCCTTTGCAAGAGAAGGTGGATCTGCTGATGCGAGCATTAGCAGAAAAAGAAAATCGCGTTAAAATTATTGAGAGAGAGCGTGATGTTTCTGTTAAATATGCAGCCGGTACAGTTTTGGCTGACTTTTTGGAAGTTCTGGATGCTTTAGATTCTGCGTTGCAGGTCGGTGACGGTCAAGAGCTGACGGGAGGTGCATTGACGCTGCGAGAAGGCCTTGTCTTAACGCGATCGTTGGCATCTAAAATTTTGGAAAAACACGGTGTAGTTGAAATTAGCCCGGAGCCTGGAGACGCCTTTGATCATGACCTGCACCAAGCAATGTCGCAGGTGGAAAGTGAAGATTATGAAGGTGGAGCTATTGTGCAATGCCTTAGAAAAGGCTTTAAACTGAAGGATCGTTTGCTTCGACCTTCCTTTGTTGTGGTTGCGCAAGAGAAGAATTAGCACTCTGTGTTGACGAGTGCTAATTCTTGGTGTATGCTAGTGATGTAAAGGAGGGATAGACTATGACAAAAACAAAAGGAAAAGTTATTGGTATTGACTTGGGAACAACAAACTCATGCGTTTCGATTATGGAAGGTGGGGCGCCCAAGGTAATTGTAAACGCAGAAGGGGATAATACCACACCGTCAGTGGTAGCGTTTAAAAAGGATGGCGAGATTTTGCTGGGCAAGTCCGCTAAACGACAGGCTGTCCAAAATGCAGAAAATACATTATTTGGTTTTAAACGGTTAATTGGACGTAAACATGACGATCCTATGATTAGTCGGAATCCCATCGGCCTTGGAAAAGTTGTTGCAGGTAAAGGTGGTGAAGCACAAATCGGAGTGAATGGAAAAGAGTACTCACCCGCGCAGGTCAGTGCTTTTGTTTTGCAAAAAATGAAAGATACAGCAGAGCAGTATTTAGGTCAAAAAGTGCATGAAGCTGTTGTTACAGTGCCCGCATACTTTAACGATGCTCAAAGACAGGCTACCAAATTGGCGGGAGAAATTGCGGGACTTAATGTTCTTCGTATTATTAACGAGCCTACAGCGGCTGCTCTTGCGTATGGCCTTGACAAAGGTGATGGCACACAAACAATAGTCGTTTTTGACTTGGGTGGAGGGACATTCGATGTGTCCATTTTGGAAATCGGTGATGGTGTCTTCGAAGTGAAATCTACCAATGGAGATACATACCTAGGAGGAGAGGATTTTGACGAAGCGATCCTTCACTACCTAGTGGCTGAATTTAAAAAGGATACAGGCTTAGATTTGTCCCAAGATCGTATGGCTATGCAACGTTTGAAAGAAGCGAGTGAGAAGGCAAAAATCGAACTTTCTGGTGTGATGGAAACGGAAATAAACCTTCCGTTTATTTTCTCTGACCAAAATGGGCCAAAGCACCTCGTGATAACGCTGACGCGTGCTAAGCTTGAGTCACTTGTCATGGAGCTTGTAGAGCGTACACTTGAGCCTTGCCGTAAAGCACTAGAAGATGCTAAGTTGAGCAAGTCTGATATTAGTGGTGTTGTTCTTGTTGGTGGTATGACGCGTATGCCGCTTGTCCAGGAAAAGGTTAAAGCTTTCTTTGAGCGACCGATCCATACAAACATTAACCCCGATGAAGTGGTGGCAATGGGTGCTGCAGTCCAAGCGGGAGTTTTGCAAGGAGATGTAAAAGACGTGCTTCTTCTTGATGTGACGCCTCTGTCTCTTGGTATTGAAACGTTGGGAGGTGTGTTTACAAGACTTATTGATCGAAACACAACTATTCCAACGAAAAAAAGTCAGGTGTTTTCAACGGCTCAAGATCAACAAAATGCTGTGACAATTCGTGTTTTCCAAGGAGAGCGTGAAATGGCAAGTGAAAATAACTTGTTAGGACAGTTTGACCTTTTGGATATTGAAAAAGCCCCACGTGGTGTACCGCAAATAGAAGTAACCTTCGACATTGATGCTAATGGTATTGTGAATGTTTCCGCCTCTGATAAAAAAACAGGTAAAGAACAGCGGATTCGCATTGAAAACCCATCCGTAGAAAAGGCGGATGTGGAACGTATGATTCGTGAAGCAGAAGAGCATAGAGAAGCTGATCAGAAAAAGCGGACATTAATCGAAAAGCGCAACATGGCTGAAACACAATTGCATGATGTTGAATCCAAAAAAGAAAAGTTTGGGGATCAACTGAAGCCAGAAGAAAAAGAAGCGTTAGATAAAGCCATCAGTGATGTCAAGGAAGCTTTATCCAAGGAAGAAGAAACGGCGTTAGATGAGCCTCTTAAATCTTTACTTCAAGCGGTGCAACCCTTGTTTGCCTTGGCTGATAAAGAAGACAAGCAATCTGATGATAAGTCTGAGGAAAAAGAAGGCTCAGAGGCGCAAGACGCAGATTTTGAAGAAATCAAAAAGGATGAATAGCCGTGGCAGAAGACTATTACAGTATTGTTGGAGTAGCAAAAGACGCTTCGGAGGCTGAGATAAAAAAAGCCTTTCGTAAAAAAGCAATGAAGCTACATCCAGACCAGAACCCAAGTGAAACTGCAAAAAAAGAGTTTCAAAAACTACAGGAAGCTTATGCCGTGCTTTCCGACAGCCAAAAACGCTCGGTGTACGACCAAGTCGGACATCAACAGTATGAGCAAATGGGAAGTGCCGGAGGGGGCGGGGGATCTCACGGATTTTCTGGCTTTGGCGGTGGCGAAGGCTTTGAGAGCTTTTTTGAGGATATTTTTTCAAGTTTTGGTGGCGGTTTTGGTGAGCGTGGCAGTGGGCGCAACCAAGGTAAGGTTGCGGCCACACAGGTGACTGTGACCTTAGAAGAAGCTTTTGCTGGTGCTAGCAAGGAGCTTGACCTTGAACTTCTTGTAGGATGTCAGCCTTGTAATAGCTCTGGATCTAAAGACGGTAAAACTCAAACGTGCTCCCAGTGTCGAGGGACAGGTAGCCAAAACATACAGCGTGGTTTTATGCTTTTAAGGCAGACCTGTGGTGCATGTCATGGTGCCGGAAAAGTGGTGAAAAACCCCTGTGGGCAATGCCAAGGACGCGGGGCCGTTTTTGGACGTAAGACGCTTTCTGTTAAAATTCCTCCTGGCATCGAACATGAAACCCAACTGCGTGTTAGTGGCGCTGGACATGCAGGGCAAAATGGAGGGCCTCCTGGAGACCTCCATGTTGCTGTATTCATAAAAGAACATGATTTGTTTTTGCGTGAAGGGGAACATATTTTATGTCGAGTTCCTGTTTCTATTGCACAGGCCGCGCTGGGCAGCTCTGTAGAGCTTCCCACAATTGATGGGGGGCGTGTACGTCTTTCTATCCCCGCGGGTTCACAGCCAGATGAGCGTTTTCGCTTAAAAGGTAAAGGATTTGTGCGCTATGGGTCTAGAGTGCGTGGTGATCTCTATGTGCAAATTGTCGTAGAGATACCAAAAAAACTTACCGCAAAACAAAAAGAATTGCTGAAAGAGTTTGATAGTAATGGTCATGAAAGTGCTCAAAGCAGTTTCTTTAAAAAAGTAAACTCCTTCTTCCGCTATGGAGACAAAGAGTAAACAGCGCAAAAGGGCACAGGAAATCATACAAACGTGGCAGCGCCATAATCCTGTGCCCGAAACAGAGCTGTCTTACCATAATCACTACACGTTGCTGGTGGCGGTTATACTTTCAGCCCAAGCAAGAGATGTCCAGGTCAACAAGTGTACGGACCAGGTCTTTTCCACTGTTAGTACTCCTTGCGATATGCTTGCTTTGGGGTTAGAGTCTTTTCAAAAGCATATTAGCAGTATTGGCCTTTATAAACAAAAAGCCAAAAATGTTTTATTAATGAGCGCCCAGCTCATTGAAAGATTTAATGGGCAAGTTCCGGATACTCTGGAAGATCTTGAGTCTTTGCCGGGAGTTGGGCGTAAAACAGCTAATGTTGTTCTAAATGTTGCCTTTGATAAACCAACAATTCCTGTGGATACACACGTGTTTCGTGTTGCAAAACGCTTGCAATTATCATTTGCAGGAACTCCTTTAGGCGTTGAAAAAGATTTAGACGCCATTTGGTCTGGACCAGAAAAAAAGAATGCGCATCACTGGCTGATTCTTCATGGCCGGTACACCTGTAAAGCACAGGCCCCAGACTGCCAAAATTGTCTCATAAAACAGCTATGCCCTTCTGCTTTGGAGGGGTAAACGAAAGAAAGGTTTTTATGGTATAATCGGGTAGGCGGTCGTGGCGGAATCGGTAGACGCGCAGCGTTGAGGGCGCTGTGATGCAAGCATCGTGGAAGTTCAAATCTTCTCGACCGCACCAAGGTTTCTGTGGTAGTCTTGAGATAGAGGGGTTATGGTTGAGAGGGAACGCAAAAACACTCTAGGGGTTACTCAGGAGCGCTTTGAAATCGCACTTGAACATCATGACGTTCAAGCCTTAGAGCTAATCTCTAAAGAAGTGCCGCAGGAAGACTTTGCAGTCCTCCTTACCGCATTGAGTGATAGCTCATTGAAAAGTTTTGCCGAGATAGCGCGCGACTTTTTGAACCTTACTATCCTTCTTGAGGTCGGAGACCACCAAAAAAAGCTTTTAGTACAAGCCCTGGATGTTCCAGAGCGTATTCAAGAACTAAGCGAATGGGAAACAGATGACATCCTAAGTCTTATGGATGTTATGAACTGGGAGGAAAAACGTCGTGTTTTCGAAACAGTTGCCCCACAACACCGTGAGCTTTTAAAAACTATGAGCTCGTATCCTGAAGATACAGTCGCTCGTCTTGTGGAAACCTGCGCGATAGTTGTTCCAGCGCTTTGGCGTGTTGAAGAAGTTGTGCAGCATATTCAACATCTAAAAGAGCCAGAAGAAGAATTAACGGAAATTTATGTGGTCAGCCTTAAAAACCGCTTAATTGGGGTGGCAAGTGTAGGATCTCTTATGCGACATGAGTCTAAAGTTCTTATGCGCGAAATCGCCAGAGAGGTACGTACTATAGCGGCGAGCGCCTTTCAGCAAGATTTACTTTATATGTGTCGTCACTATGGATTAAGTAGCGTTCCTGTTGAAGATGGAGAGGGCCGTCTTTTGGGGGTCGTAAGCGCGGTTAACATTATTGAGGCTTCAGAAGAAGAGGCGGAAGAAAACCTGTTGAAATTAGCCGGTGTTGTTGAGCAGGATGATGGTGCCCCTATTCGTGTGCAAGCCTTTAGACGTATTTTGTGGCTGATGGTCGTGGTGGTCAACGCTCTACTGAGTGCCTTGGTTATTGAACATTACCATGTTGTGTTCGAGTATAAAGGAGTGCTAGCTGCTCTTATGACGCTAGTTTCGTCTGTCGGGGGAGCTGCTGGCACACAGGTTCTGACAGTGGCTATTCGTGGTATTGCCCTGAAAACCTTTCAAGTGCGAGGTGTGCCTACGATTATTTTAAGAGAGTTGGGAATCAACCTGTGCTCAGGGATAATTAGTGGCGGGTGCTTAATGGCAGTTGTCTATTTATGGCTGGGCGATATCGGATTAGCACTTTTGGTATTTACAAGTTTAGTATTCCAGCTGTGTTTTTCCGCGTGTAGCGGAGTTGTTATCCCTTGGGCTGTGCACTGTATGGGATTTGACCCCACTGTGGGGGCGGCTCCGCTTGTGATGGCGGTCTCAGATATTTTGGGATTTGCCCTCTTTTTATGGCTATCAATATTCTTTATTGCGTAAAGCGCCTTTTTCTTTGCGGAAAAGAATGATAAAATGCCTTTAATATAAGGGGAAAGACCATGAGTGCAGATATCGAAAAAATGACCTTTGAGGCCGCTTTGCAAGAGTTGAAAAATATTTTTGAGCAAATGGAGGCTGCCAACCTTCCACTAGAAGAGGCTGTAAGTGCCTATGAACGTAGTATGCTACTCAAAAAACACTGTGAAAAAAAGCTACGTGATGCAGAAGTGCGTGTTTCAAAGGTGACACAAACACAGCCTATGACTACGGAACCCTTTGACGTAAATGCGTCGACTGAAGGGTAGGAGACCTATGCAAACCGCTCACTACACGTATAAGCGGCATGCTCTTCTTGTTTGTGAGGAAGGTGTTGGTCGGTTGGATCGTTTTTTGAAAAAAAACTTTAAGACGGTGCCTTATGGCGGACTTTTGAGCGCTGTACGTAAAGGGCGTGTGCGTGTTAATGGAAAAAAAGTTAAGTGGGACCACGTTTTATGTCTGGGAGATGCCGTGGAAACATCTTTTGAGAACAAAAAGCTCCCTGCAAGCGCTGTGTACGCAGTGTCAGATATTGAAAAAATCACAGTATTTGAGGATAGTCACTTCTTGGTGTGCAATAAACCCAAAGGGTTAGCTGTGCATCAGGGGACAAAAAATGTGAAAACACTTGATGGTATGCTTCGGTTTTACTCTCAAGCAAAAGGCGGTGCTCCTGTGCGGTTGGGACATCGGCTGGATAAAGATACGTCAGGACTTTTGGTGTGCCCTAAAAGTCGTCAAGCAGCTGATGAGCTTCGGCTGCTCCTAACAGAAAAGCGGGTAAGCAAATACTATATAGCAATCTTAAATGGATGGGTGTGTCAAAAAAGTGGTACCATCGCGCAACCCCTTAATATTGAGGGGCGGCGCGTAGATGCCTTAAGTCGTTACCAAAAATTGGCGGGCAACAAACAATATACACTTGTTGCATTACAGGCCGTGACAGGGCGCAAACGACAGCTGCGGACTCATTGCGCAGCGCTAAAGCATCCAATAGTGGGTGACTATGGATGTGCGCTGCGTGGGAAAGAGCCTCTAATGCTGCATGCATACCACCTTCAAATGCAGGCTTTTGATCAACAGTATCGCTGGACCTGCCCTTTACCCTCTAGTATGCTTTCTTTTTTAAAACAGCATATTACTCGGGATACTCGCATTGTACAGGCAGAGGTAGTATGGTAGCATAGTGCGTGGCTAATTATATAAAAATCATTTTGGGTCTTTTATGTGTAGGCGTGTTGGGGTATAGGGTCTACGACACAAAATGTAAAGCTGTGGTGCCTCCGCAAGCTTTGTTGTACCCTCAGAGCCTTAATAATGTTTGGCGAGAAGTTCTGATTCAAGCAAAAGGTAAAAAGCGCTCTGTTGATATAGAAAAATGGGATGCAGAAAGCGCAAGGCTCATGTCTGAAGAAGAGTTGCGCGCAGGCATCCACTTGCTAACATCAAAAGACACTTGCTATTTGCCCACAGTGAGCACTAAAAGGATTTTGAAGCGCTACAACGATGGATCACTAGTGCGCAACCTGAGCGAAGATAGAGCGCGTGTTATGCGTCGTTTTGTGTGGAAGCTGGTGTATGATGCCTTAAAGCTACATGCAATTATTGCGAACCAACCTTTAATAGACCGTAGTGAATACTCGGGTCTGGGTGAGTTTTTCGAAGAAATACTCACCAGTGGAATGGGGCGCGTTGGAGAAAAAGGCTTTTGGGTAAACCAGCAAAATGATCCAGCAGCGAGTGCTTATGCTTTTTTGAAAAAAGGCGAGCTCATTGGTCGAGCGAAAAACACCCCACTTGTTGGAAAAGAGGCGCTTTTATGGGTATACAAACGGCTGGCCCTTTTCATTATGCGCAACCGTCCGAATTTACTAGAGGCCCTTCATGAAAGCGCGGCATGGAGCAACCATGTGATCTTGCAAAAGCTGGAGTGCGAAACAGTGGCGCGTGCTGGTCTTGTTGTGCATGATATTTTAAACATGCAACGACGCATTTTTGATGCCGCACATTATATACTTGAAATTGATGGCTGCTTATATACTGCGATTATTCCCTTTGGTTTTAACTTTGGTGGGTTAGGGGCCTATTACTGTGGTGCTGCCAACGATGCCTCAAGTATGCAGACCCTTTTGCTTGACTTGGGAAGGCGTGACCATGGGCCTGGAGTTCCGCCCAACCGACCAATGCAAGCTCAAGCAGAGGCTGTGCCAACAGTATACGACCTTTTTGTTGAACGTGAGTCTGTCGAGCATGTTGCTTACCCCCTATACCCTAGCGCTGGAGATGTTTTGATTTGTAAGGCCACAGCTTTCCTTGTGCTCGAGGTATCTCCAGAAGAGGGAGAGGTCGTTCTTGGTGGGTGCTGCTTTACAGATGCGCAAAGAGGGTATAAAGAAAGCGTGGGTGGCGTTGCCGCATTTGCCGTTGATTGGGCGTACTTTTCAGTAATACGCGATTTCTATGTGCTAAAAGACCGAGAATCTTAGTCAACTGAGTGTCTCCTGGTTTGTGTGGGGTTGGCTGTATTTTTTGTGTATAAGACGATTGATATCTTGCGTGTGCTTGATACAATTAGAAATGCTGAAAGCTTTGTTTTTATCTGGATATGCAGTGAGTGCTAATTTGTTGGCTGTAGAAGCACCAGAGGCTGAAATACGGACTACGCCTCAAAAGTTAGAATGTGGTATGCCAACTAAGGCGCCACTATATATGTGTTTAACCAGGGGTGTACAGTCAGTGCTAGGGTTGAGTATACCTGACATCGCGCCTTGCGCAATAAAGCCGCCGACTACGCTTCAAAAGTGGAACGGTATGTCAACTAAGGTGTGTTGTGAAGTGCAAGGTGAGGCAACTGGTGAAAACTCTAAGCGCTTTTCTGGTGATCGAGCAACATCACTTAAAGAGCTAAGTTTAGGTGTGCACTCAAGTGCTTATGGAATAAAGGACTCGCCTCAAACCCCGATTCCTCAAATTAAGGTGCAGAGGCCTTTCGTCAGTGTGGCTGGGAGCGGGCCGTTCTTGGTCTGTAAATATAGTTGACTTTTTGAGTTTTTCTTGATAAAATGACTTATGTTTAGAATTATATTATTTTGCGGATACGCGTTAAGTTTTGGTTTATTTGCCGCTGGGAATCTAGAAGAGACAGAGCTAGATGTAAAATCTAGAGTTCGCAGTGCAGAGTTGGCTTGTGATGAGTGTGAAGCTACAATACAGGCTCTTAATGAGTCATTAGCCCAGTTTGCCTCTCCTTTGATCTTACACCCTGAAGGAGCCAGAGGGGAAAAATATACTCGAGTGGCTTCAAGGATTCTGAAATCAGATTTTTCTGTGGATCGTGGGCAGTGGCTGCAAGACGCTGATGAATTGCTGCCTTTTGATCAGTTCAAAGAAGTGTTGGGCAAGCTAGCCTCTGGAGATGTTGTATTTTTGTCCTCAGAAGCCGTTGTGGATGCAGCGCAAGCTCTTTGTGAGCTATATGCAAGCCAAACTGAGAGGCCAACAAGCGCAGAGAGTATTCCTTTGTATGTAAGAGCATGGTCTTTAGCTTACTACCACTCAGTATATAATGCAATTATTCCACAGCTTCCACAATACACTCAGACAAACCAAGTTGCTCTGAATGTAAAAGAACTTTTGGACACGAGGACGATTGTTGGTTTTAACGGTTTGTTTGTGAACCAGCAAAATGACCCTGCCTCCACTGCCCTTTCAGTGTTTAATGGGATCTTAGAGAAGCCAGCGCCATCATTTGGCAGTGCTATGGTTGGAAAGCCTGCTCTTCTTTTTGTTTTGCAAAGCTTATATGCTTTTCTCTCTGAGCAAGAGGAAGCAAAACCGTCATCATGGTTGTTAGCCTTGAAAAGCAGTCCGATTTGGAGTCCTTTTGCCGTTGTGCAGCGTACGGAGGCGGCAAGCCTTGCTTTGCTGCGAGAAGATTTAAGTGACGCGTTGCTGAAACAGTCATCACAGAAACACTTGGGCTTTTTGTTCGCATATGATGGAGGAGCTTATACGGTATCTCTTCCAGGAAGCTTTCAATATGGAGGCTTAGCAGCACAAATTGCGGGAGATTCTGCAGATGCTTCTGCCTTAACGTCTCTTGCCATTGACGCTAAAGTGCGTTTATCTGGTCAGGATCATTTTCTTGCAATTATGAATCAATCAACTCCTTGTGTGGCGAGTCAACTGCCACACTTAGGAGATGTGCTTGTGGGTCGTGTTGGATCGTATGTGGTTGCCAAGGTGGTCGAAGAGACACGCCGTGTACTTGTTTTAGGGGCTGGTTTTGGAAGTGCTAGGCCTGAGTATGGTGTAGCAAATGGGACGTGTGGTGAAAGTGCCATATGGCTAGACTGGGAGAAGGCGTATAATTGGCAGAAACTGCGCGCTTTCGGTAAAATACAGCAAAGCTAATTAGAGGACCAACACCCCTTCCCTTAGGGAAGAGGTGTCTTCTTGTTTGCGCCGGGGTTAAGCGCGCTTTATCCACCGTGGGCCAGATGTGTTTTTAAGGTCTTTGGGGATGTTCTCCCAAAGGCTTTTGAGAACTTCGAAATTGTGCCCTTTTAAGCTCCCTTTTTTCTTGAGATCTTCGCAACTGCTGTTTTTCAGTATATTTAGGCCATAATGCAAAGAGGTGACGTACTGCTCTGCAGAAGAAAAGTGATCGCGTGCTTCAGTGGGCCATAATTTGATATCGTTCGGCGGGACAATAATCTGTCGTGTGGGCGGCTGGTTTTTATGAAACGTGAACCTTATAATGTAGGGGATGCGAATGACCTTAATAGGCGCATTTTTTCTTGTGGGAACCGTTTTGGTTTGCCAAATGTCCAGAGTTCCGTCGTGGAAGGTAACGATAAGACGATGCTCACCGTTTATTTGCCATAAGTTCAGCAACTCATGAGTTACTTTGATTTTTCCATTTTGAAAAAAGGGGATAAAAAGGTTAGCTTTGCTCTCCAAAGCTAAAAGCCAAGCGGCGGTATTTGCATGGTTAGCTTCAGTCTCAATGGGTACAAAATCAAACAGACCAATTCGATTGGTGCGTAAGAGCGCCCTTTCCTTAAGAAGGCTGCGTTTGAAAACCTCGTGATTGTTGCTGTCTTTTATAGAAAATGTCCAGTAAGAGCTGCTTACATAGGAGAGGCTTCCTGTAAGAATGGTGCCGTTAATGCTTGCCGCAGAGTCAATGCTTTTTTGTGATAAAAACTGATGCTTGTCTGCGGTGAAATCAAAGGGGACCCATCCATTGTTAAAGGGCAAAAAACCTTTGCTCGTAGGGATGTTCCCTTTGTTTTTGATTTCTGTACCTTCAGCAAGAGAACCAATTTTTTTGCCTTTTAACGTTGGGGTTGCTAAAAGGGGCGTGGCTGTCAGTAAAGTGATTTTATGAGGCTTGATGGCATAAAAAGGGTGTGGTAGCTGAAAAAACAGTGAATGATGGGATCGTGGTTTGCTGGCAGCATAAAGACCATTGCCCACAAGAGAAGAAATAATAAGAGCCACTATCATGAATCAACCACTAATACTTTAAGTTTTTCGATGGGGGGAGTAGCACTTGCGGAATTTGTACATGCGTAGTGAGGTAAGTCTAAGTGGGTTTGCGACAAGTCCGCTTGTGGGGGGGGGATATTGTAAAAGAGTGCTGCGCACATGATGGACTCTTTCGACCACATGCGCGTGAAGTCAGGCCATTTGCTGATGTTAGGCGGGAGGCCTTTATCGATGCGGGCCGTGCTTTGATTTTGGCCAGGTAGGGCAATAGTATAGCGTATTGGCGTGATGCAGTTAGGGACGCCGGGGAAGAGTTGCTCACCCGTCCAGAATTCAAGAGAATTTTGGATCTTATGATGCAAGCTTACAATCATACAAGGACCTTTTACGTTATATACTATGGGAATCGTATACTCTGTGATTGTAAATTGGCCCTTGTGTGGATGCAGCAAAAAAAGGTATAAGTTGTGATCAGAAAGTACAGCCCATCCAAAAAAGTCATCATCGCTTTGCATAGTGTAAAGTGATGGCGGGGCCCTGAAAATAGAGCTGTTGAGTGCAATGTTTTTTTCCACAATATTTTGATTGTTATGTGTAACTGTAAAGGTGACATCACGCGGCTTAACTTTAAAGCCACATACAAAATCCTGATTATAGGCGTGAATAATTGTGGGGCTTTGAGGGTAAACGACGTGGTGTTTAGAGTAGATGAAGGGAATCCACTTATCTTCAAATGGTAGCCATGAATTGGCCCACTGGTGATGCCAGGGTAAGGGCAGGTTTTGAGTCGATTTTGTAAAGCTTTGCGCGCTATGTTGTGGGTTTTGTGACCTAAAAAGAGGCGAGCTTTTGGGAATGACTGTGTGGGAAGGGGCAACTATTTTTAGTAAAGACGGAAATCTGGGGCCTGCCAAACAATAAGGGGCAGCAAAGAAAAGAACCAATATAAGCAGGCTGCGCATAAGTAATGATATCACTAGAGCCGTCATTTTTTGCTGAAATTATACTAGGGAAGAGCGTATATTTGTAGCATGAATGTGACGTTCCTGGGGAGGGGGGAGCTTAAGTGACGTGTAGAGAGGGTGGCGCCACGTGCCCTTATGCTAAAATACGATGCGAGGTGACTATGGTTCGAGAAGTAAATATGATAGAGCTACAACAGGTACTACAAGGGGATAAGCCTGTTTTAATTGACTTTTGGGCGCCGTGGTGCCGTCCTTGTACAATGCTGATGCCAGTAATCGAGGATTTTGGATCTCGATATGCGTCTGAAATCGAGGTGATAAAAGTGAATATAGCGGACTACCCTGATTTAGCAAGCGTTATGGAAATTGTGAGCATTCCTAATTTGCAGTGCTTCCGTGGTGGCAAAAAAATCGGCGAGAAAACGGGTTTTGTGGCTTTAACTGACCTGGAAAAGTGGTTAAGAGACATCAATGCCATTTGACAGTTTTTTGTGGCCTGACGGTTGCGATTTTTTGCTGATACCAGTGCGCTGCTTGCCGCCATATGTGCAAAGTGGGCTGGTGCAGCACTTCTCTAGCTTTACGGGGTCGGCTGGGGTTTTGGTCTTGAAATCTGACTACACAGGTGTGCTTATCACAGATAGTCGGTATACCAAGCAAGCCGAGCAGCAGGTGGATCCCTCTAGATTTACGGTCACAGACAGCTTAGAAAGCGTGGAGCTTGCTGGTGTAGTGGGGGCTGATACAAGGGCTTTGTCTATCGCTGCGTGGAGTCACTGGAAGCAATTAATCGACAAAAAAGGTGCAGCACTTACGTCTGTTGAAATCGCCGAGAAAACAAACCCCACACATAATTGGGTTTCTGCAGATGTAACGAATGGGCGCTCAGCACTGGAAAAGCGCAACTTAGTGCTAAGCGCGCTTAAAACGTTGGGGGGTAAGGGGGCCATTGTGACGTGTCCTGAGGAAATTTCGTGGGTGCTTAATGTACGATCTCCAGACCGGTTATATGTGCCTTGCTGTCCTGCGTCTATTCTTTTGCTTGCACCGCATGAGACGTGCTTATTTGTCCCGCACTCTGAAATGCAAAAAGCGAGCCGAGCGCTGAAGTCGGTAGAAATTTCTATACTTTCTGACGAAAACACTGAGGCCTTACAGCAAAAAATGCTTAATGTAAATTGGGTTGGATCGCATCATACATGCTCTGAGCATATGGCTATGCTTTTTCGCTCTTGGGGTGTGGATGTGACTTTTGGCGCTTCCAGTTTGGTGACCGCCAAAAGCATTAAAGATACAGGAGAGATTGCAGCTATGCAGGCTTGCCACCTGGAAGAAGCATCATCCTTAATTGATATTTTGTATCGGTTGGAAAATAATGAATTTACGTCAGAGTGGGCTGTTTGCCAAGAATTAGAGAAGGTGCGCCAGCGTAAGCATGCGTACTGGGGCCCCAGCTTTCCTACCATTTCGGCTTTTGCAGGCAACACAACCATTGTGCACTATCACCCCACAAAAGAGACGAGTCGTAGCCTAGGTGAGGGCGCTTTTTTGTTGGATGCAGGAGGGCAATATGAATATGGGACAACTGATATGACTCGGTCAGTCTTTTTAGGTGATAGTGTTCCTTCCGCGTATATTGATGATTATACGGCTGTGCTGAGAGCGCACATTGCGCTGGCAAAAAGCGTGTTTCCCAAAGAAGCTACCGCAGCACAGTTGGATGGAATTGTTCGGAAGGCGCTATGGGCTGAATTTCGTGACTATAAGCATGGAACTGGTCACGGTGTTGGCTTTGCCCTAAATGTTCATGAAGCACCTCCCACCCTTTCTGGGAAAAGCTCGGCCACACTGAAGCCAGGAATGGTTCTGTCAATAGAGCCTGGTTTTTATGAAGGAAACTGGGGAATTCGACTTGAAAACCTATACCTTGTGCAAGAAGTTGAAGGGAAAGAGTACCTTAGGTTTGCGCCACTAACGGCTGTGCCCTTTCAAACAAAGCATATTGACTTTTCTAAATTAACACAAGACGAGCTGCAATGGCTTCAGGGATACCATGGCTGGGTGCTCACGCAAATGACGCCTCTGTTAGACAAGGAGCATTTACATTGGGTGAAAAGTGCTATTCAGCATGATAAGTGGATACGATCTGATTAGCCTCAATGGTCCACGAAGTGTGAAACTGCTTTAGGTTGGTGCTCTTCATTATACGCTTTGCGTGTGACCTTACAGAGAGCTCTGTAGACCAGTTAAGAGAGGGAACGCCTGACAATGTTAGTAAAAATGATCCACCCATGTTTTTAGCGCCCAAGCCATCAGTATCCGGGTTGTCTCCTATATACAAAACTTTTTGGGGCTGAAAGTTGAGACTTTGAAACGCAAATTTGTATAGGTTGGGCGATGGTTTTCCCATGAAAAAAACTTCCCCTCCCTTTTGTTGATATTGCTGAGCAAGGTAACCTGGGCGTATGATTTGGGAATAGTGTGATCGAATAAAGCAGTCGCTGTTGACGCAAATTAAGGGCTTGTTTGCGGCTAAGGCTTGGCTGCACTCGTCAAAAGAAGGGGGCAGTGTGCTGTCCTCTCCAAGGGATGCTAGCACTACATACTCTGCTTCTTGGAGTGAGTGTGCGACAGGACCAGGCCAATCAGGAAGAGGGCTGTCATAAAGAAAGTAGCTTGGGCTTTTTCTAATATCAGGGATTTCCCCCACCTCAATGGCAAATGACAAATAGTCATATGAGCTGTATATAGATCCAAAATCTGCAAGTGGCTCTCCTGTAAGTGCGGTGAACTTTTTGTCTATAGCGTCGTGTGAGGCGCTGGCATTGGATATAAAAATAAATGGACGATCACAGGCCTTAAGCGTTGTAAGTACGCCAGGTATAGCGGTGTTGTGGTCATGAAGAACTCCGCATATGTCTGATACAATTAAGTCAAACGTGTTAAAAAAACTTAAAATTTGATTCATGATGAACTTGCACCTCTTTTTACTACCATATATATTGGAATAGGGGAAGAAATGTTTGCTTCAGAAAAAGCTCAGCACATTCGTTTGTGCATTGGATGGCTATGTGCGCTGATTGTGCCGCTATGGGTTGTGAATCTTGGCGTTTTTAACGAAAGTGTTTTTGGACACCTTGCGTGGTCTGCGCGATTGTTTGCTACAGCCCTTTCTGCGTGTCTATGTTTATGGTCTTTTAACCTAGTGCCTGCGTTTGTTGGTGGGGTTTTCATTATATTGAATCTTGTTGTGCTGGGGCTGGTTCCAGAAAAAGTCGCTCTTTCTGGCTTTGGTAGTAGTGGGTTTATAATGGCGTTGAGTTTTTTGGGGATTGGTTTGTGCATGGAACAAGCTGAGCTTGGAGAGCGCCTTTATATTTTTGCAGCGCGGGCACTGCGCAGCCCCTCTTGGAGACGTAATAGTATTTTTATAATTGGCCTTTTGCTGACAATGTTCATACCGACAATGCCTGGAACAGGTGTGCGCCTTCATATGCTGCGGTCAATGAAAAAATATGTATTGCGAAAAACTCCTGTGGACAATTACTGGGCGGATCTCCACATATTTCAGGGGTCGCAGATACTTTCTTCGGTGTTTTTGAGTGGAACAACCTTAAACTTGGTGATAGTTGGGTTTTTGTCAGCACAAGATCGCGCCCGGTTTCACTGGCTTTTTTGGTTTAAAAGTATGTGGGCTTACGGTGCGATGATGGTGATGTTTCATGTTTTCTGTGGTTGGTGGACTGCCCGAAAATTACGCGACGAGCGTATGTCTGGCGATAATATTGGGACAGAACTGAAAGGGCCACCGCTTTTGTTAGATGATAAGGTCACGCTTTGCGCTCTTGCGGTTTTTTCGATCAGCACGCTTTCGGAGCCCTTTCATCAAATTATGACCCTATGGATTGGTTTGCTAATACTGTTTTTCTTACTGGTGTTCCATATTCTGCGAGAGGATATTTTTAGAAAGAAAATTGCTTGGGAGTCTCTGATACTGTTGGGATCTTCCTCAGGTATGATTGCATCCATGGAATACCTTCATATAGAAAGAGTGTTAGAAATGAAGCTTTATTGGCTGACAGATATGATGCTGCATAATTACACGTTGTTTTTGTTGGGGGCCGTTTTTGTAGTGTGGTTTCTGCGGCTTTTCCTATCACAAGGGATTGCAGCTATTATTATGGGAACATTTTTGGTGCCGCTGGCCTATAGACATGGAGTTAATGCCTGGTGCATAATGATACTCATTATGATCCTTGCTCAGTCTTGGTTCTTTCCGTACCAAAGCTTAGAGTGTAGGTTGGTTCAAAAAGAAATGAGCTCGGCAGAAGAAAAGCAGTTTCTAAAATATAACATAATGATGAATGTAGGGCGCGTTGTGTCTTTGTTTTGTCTGGTTCTTTTCTGGAAAAGGTTAGGTTTACTGTGAAGAAAGCGGTTCTATTTTTACAAATAGTTTTTGTTGTGGTTTTTGTTGCAGGACTTTTAACGGTTAGTGCTAAACGTCCGCGTATATTGGTAGTGCACAGCGAAGGTGCTCATACAGAGCGGACGGATAATATCAATGAGGGTGTGGATCGTATTTTTAGGAAGCATGCAAACCTTCATGTTTGTAATGTGTATATGGATGTAAATCGTAGTGCTAGGAAGGAGCAGCTGGAGTGCGCAGCTCAAGAGGTTCGCGATGTGATGAGCTTCTTTCAACCAAACTTAGTGGTGCTGGTTGATGATATCGCCCAACGATATGTTGGCAAAGGTATGGCCCTTTTGCAAAAAACACCACTGGTATTTGCGGGTGTTAAAGGTGATATAGCGGACTATGGATATGAGCGGCAAGGCGCAAAAGTAACGGGTGTGTTGGAGCGTATTCCTTTGCCAGAGGTAAAGCGAGCTTTAAAGTACTTCCACAGAGGCGTGCCAGCTAAGAAGGTGGAGCTCTATGTTTTGGGAGACACCTCCTTTTCTTCAAAGTCTGATGTGCAGTTTTTGAAAAAGTTCTCGTGGGGTCCTTACCAAGTAAAAAAAGTGTACCTTATGAGGTCTTTTGCAGAGTGGCAAAAAACAATAGAGCTTTTAAACGCCAAGAAAAATGCTATTATTTTACTTCTGGATTATAGTGGGGTTCAAGGGGCGAAAGGTAATGTTAGCTCATCTCAAATGATGGCATGGCTATTGCATAAATCCAAACTTCCAATTCTTGGAACAAACAGTGGCAGTGTTTCTGAAGGGTGCGGGTTGGCGATTGGAGCTTCGGCGGTCGAGCAAGGGGAGCTAGCGGCGCTGCAGGCTTTGCAGGTTATTCGTGGAACACATCAGCCAAAGGATATCCCTATTGCTCGCAATAGCTTATTTTTAGCATATATTAACAAGAAGGTTTTAGATCGATATAAAGTGAGGCTGCCCTATGTATATACTTCACTTGCTCGATTAGGCAATCACTGCTATAACTTTTTCCCTTCGTATGGGGTAGCTGGTCTTGAGGCTACTACGCAAGGTGTTATTTAAGTGCGCTGAAAGGCCTGACGACAATAAGGACATGGGGTTGTTTTTTTGCGAGTAACTTTTATGTAAATGAGGGGGTGTGTGGCTGGCTGTTTGGGAGATATGGTCCCTCTGCAGGAAACAACACTTCGTGGAGAGTAGGTGGTGTTTCGCACTGTCTTCATAAGCTATGCTAACATGTCTTGTAAAAAATATGTGCACCAATTTTTGTAGTTCTGTGCAAGTGGCTACTTTTTTTCCAGTAAGGGGAAATTCTGTGGATGTGGTAGTGGCTAGCGCCGTTTGTGGTGTCTTTCTCGTCCATCGCTTCAAGGCACTCAATTAAGATTTTATTAAAAACGCGGGAGTTAATGTTTTGTGACTCTAGAATCTTGCGGTTAGGGTCACGGTGGTTCCAACACGAAAACTGCTTTCTTTTGTAAATCGTGCGTGGAATGTTATGGCTGGCGTGCTTTGCTCTGTTTAAAATTACGTGGGCCACAGCTTTGCGCCCAGTGGTTTTTTGGTCGCGGGCCTCCCCATAAACTGTACGCGCTATAATGTTGAGGTTACGTAAGTTTTCTGCAGAGATACGAGCAAGTTGTTTGCGGTGTTGAGCGTCAGTTGGGGTCCACATTTTTTTCTTAGATTGCGTATAGCTGGTGGTTAATCCACTGATAATAACCGTGAGAAGAATTGAGGTGTGTGTTAAAAATCTATAAATAAAGCTAGCTAGAGCAAAAATAAACATATGAGGCCTCCTAGTTTGTGCTACGTACTTCCTGAATAGTAGGAATGTAGAATTTCAAAAGATTTTCAATGCCATCTTTTAGAGTAACAAGCGCGCTTGGGCAGCTGTCACAGGCACCCTGCAGTTCAACAAAAACAATGCTATTTTCGATGCGTTGCAGTTTAATGAATCCCCCGTGAGAGGCAATAGCTGGTGTAACGTGTGTTTCAATCAGTTCAGAAACCTTATGCCAAAGCTCGTCTTGTGGCTCTGAGCTTTCAACGTCGCTTTTAACAACCAACGGTAACGACTCACAGTGTTTTTTGACAATCTGAGAGACAGCTGACTCTAGGTGAGTCCAAGAGTCGGGATCCTTCAGGGTAACTGTCAAAAACATGGGAGTGATTAAAATGTGATCTATGCCCACTACCGACAAAAGCTCCTGAGCGATAGGACAATGCGTAGATTGATCCGCTTCATAAAAGGCATGATGACCAAATTCTACAAACGGTTTCTCGCTGGTAAACTGGTAGCTTAAAGGGTTTGGTGTGGCATTGACATTAATAACCATACGCCTATTATAGCATGAATTGTTACGTTTGTGAACTTTCGTGCAGAAAACGCTCTGCTTCAAGCGCAGCCATGCATCCGCTTCCTGCTGCTGTAATAGCCTGCCTAAAGACTGTGTCCTGAACATCACCGGCTGCAAATATGCCAGGAACGCTAGTTTCCGTTTGGTTTTTTTCAATCAGAATGTAGCCGTATTCGTCACAGCGCAACTGCGAGCGTACCAATTTAGTGCTTGGGCTGTGTCCGATGGCAACAAACACAGCTTTTGTTGCAAGGTTTTGCTCCCCCTCTGAGGTTTTGAGAGTTACAGATGCTAATTTAGAATCTTCGGTGTTGATGGACTGAACGGTTGCGTTCCAAACAACCTCAATGTTTTTTTGCGCAAATAAGCGGTCTTGAAGAACGGGGGTGGCGCGTAGTGTGTCGCGTCGGTGTATGAGCGTAACTTTTTGTGCTAGACCCGCTAAGTGCAGGGCCTCTTCAACAGCGGTATTCCCGCCACCAACTACACAAACATTAGGTGCTCCTTTAAAGAAGAAGCCGTCGCATGTGGCGCAGGAAGAGACTCCCTTTCCAAGGAGCTCACTCTCGCCTGGAACCTCCAGCCACTTTGCTTGTGCACCAGTGGCTAGAATAACTGTGTCTGCCACAATTTTTTTGTTGGAGCTAGAGGTGGCTTCAAAGGGGGCTTGAGCACAATTAAGAGATGTGATCTCTTCCATATGAATTTCTGTACCCACGTTGAGAGCTTGCTTGCGCATTGCCTCCATCAAATCGGGTCCCATCACTGGGTCCGCAAAACCAGGAAAGTTTTCAACATCTTTGGTTAGAGATAGCTGGCCACCAGGCTCATAACCTGAAAATAAAATGGGAGCTAAATTAGAACGGGCCGCATAAATGGCTGCGGTATACCCCGCAGGGCCACTGCCTACAACTAGCACTTTTGTGCGTAAAATATCCTGACTCATAAACTGCAATATTCTAAAATGTTTTTCTGTTCAAAGCAACACTCTGTCGGTGAAAGCCGGCGAGTTATTGTGAGGGTGTGGAAGGCGGAATCTCCGAAATGGTCGCAAGAGTTGATGTGTCCTCTAGCAAAGATAGCCCATGGGCGTGCATAAAGGCCGACGGTTCTTTGTCTTGTGTGAGCTTAGGGTGTGACTCTAAAATAGTTGTGCAGGTGAGTACGCATTCAGCGAGTATGTCGTTGACGATAACATACTTGTAGCTCTGAAGGTGCTGCAAGTCCAAGGGAGCGTTACGCAATCGTGTTTGGATGGTTTCTGGCTTTTCTGTGCCCCGGTGGCACAGCCGCTCCTTGAGGCTCTGCCAAGACTGAGGTAACAGAAGGATGTCAATTATCTCAACATTAGGAGATCGACCAAAAAACTTTTTTAGCGCATGCATACCAAAGGCATCCACGTCAAAGACAACCCAATGACCGATATCAAGGAGCTTTTGGACTTCTGAGCCTAAGGTGCCGTAACGGTTATGGTGTAGCTGTGTATCCTCTACAAAAAGACCTTGTTCTTTTTTGCTGATAAACTCCTCCTCTGTTAAAAAAAAGTAGTCACGCCCATGCTCTTCGCCTTGTCGTATAGGACGTGTGGTGGCGGATACACTCAAGCACATCTGCTTATATTTTTGCATGAGGTTCTGAATAATAGTTGATTTTCCCACGCCTGATGGGGCAGAGATAATGATTATTTTGGACATAAAGGGCCTCCAATGATTGAGGGCTGTGCCCCGAAAAGGTTTTCTGAAAGATGACGTGCGCGACGTGCGCTAAAAAAATCGTTGTTTGAGTAAGTATTATAGTTACAGTGATCGATGTACTGAATGTTGGCTTGCTCCAGCTCCCACACAAGAAGCTGACGCATATCCAGGTGATAGTCATGAAAAAACTGCTTAGACTCGCTGTTGATGGATAAAAATATATCCAATATGCTGGCGTTAAGCTTTAAGTGCTCTTGCGCAATACATGGTCCGATGCAGGCTCGAATGTTGTTCGGTTCGGCTCCTTTTGCAATGAGCATGGTTATTGCTTTTGTTAGAATTTGTTTAGCAACACCCCGCCAACCTGCGTGGACTGCTCCAAAAAAACCTGTTGTGGGGTCTCCTAGTAAAATAGGGGTACAGTCTGCTGAGGTGACCGCTAAGGCCATTTGGGAGGACTTAGCAATTTGTCCATCAGCCTGTACTAAATTTGAAGGGGAGGAGGCGCTCTCAGGGTGATGAATGTTGTCCTTATGCTCAAGCTCCGTAATAGAAAGATGATGCCCCCCTAAGCCTAGTGCATTAAGGGCTATTTGGAGGTTGTCATAAGCAAAGGGGTTGGGGGTACGTGCTGTGCGACTGGGTATCCGGCAGTCTAAAGAGCTTGTTACACCTGGGGAAACACCGCCATAGCGTGTAAAAAAACCATGAGGGAAGTCTTTGAGTAACTCTGATGTGTAGTAAATGGGGTGATTTGGCCTGTCATTGTGGAAATGAACCATAAGCTAAAGATAGCATAAATTTCTTGTCTATGCTATCATGAACCGTCAGCAGTAAGGAGGAATTATGCGCCGTAGCGAGTTTTTATTACCCACAACAAAAGAAACGGCAGCACATGCTGAGATGCTATCTCATAAGCTGATGCTGCAAGCGGGAATGATTGCCTCTGTAGCCTCTGGCATTTACACCTGGCTGCCGTTAGGTGTGCGGGTGTTGCAAAAGATTTCTGATATTATCCGTGAGGAACAAGATAGGGTAGCCAGCCATGAGGTGCTAATGCCGATGATTCAGCCAGGATCACTTTGGGAAAAAAGTGGGCGTATTGATGCCTATGGGCCTGAAATGCTGAAAATGAAAGACCGGCATGATAATACCATGCTGTTTGGACCCACCGCAGAAGAAATAGCTGTAGATGTATGCTCAAGGTTTTTAAACAGCTATAAAGACTGCCCTTTATGTGTGTTTCAAATACAGTGGAAATTTCGAGATGAAATACGCCCGCGTTTTGGGGTGATGCGTGCCCGTGAGTTTTTAATGAAAGACGCTTACTCCTTTGATGTGAGCCCGGAAGCAGCGTATACACGGTACAAGCTAATGGCCACCTCCTACTTTCGGACCTTTAAGCGCATGGATATGATCGGCCTTCCTGTGCGTGCAGACAGTGGTGCCATCGGAGGAAATTTAAGCCATGAGTTTGCAGTGCTCTGTGATGCTGGAGAAAGCCCTATTTATTACAAAGAGGATTTGAAAAATAGCGTTGCCAGCGGTCAATATGATGTGGACCAAGTATTGAAAGAGTCCGCATATGCAGAAGACCAATGCCCTGAGGATGTTAAAGACACAAGCGTCGCAGCGCGAGCGATAGAGGTGGGGCACATTTTTTACTTTGGTGCTAAATACAGCCAAGAGGCTACTTTTCGTACAAAAGATAATGAATTGGCTTCTTTTGAAATGGGATCGTATGGTATAGGAGTGTCCCGACTTGCTGCTGCACTTATTGAGTGCCACCATGATGATCAGGGTATAGTTTGGCCAAAAAGTGTGGCTCCCTTTCAAGTTGTTCTGGTTGGCCTTGGCCTTCACAAGGAGGAAGTGCGTGCAGCTGCAGAGGGCCTGTATGGTAAGATGCTTGGTCTAAAGATCGAAGTGCTCTATGATGACCGAGAAGATGCCGGCGCAGGGAAAAAACTCGCAGATGCATACCTTATTGGATGTCCGAAGATAGTAGTAATGGGACCAAAAAGTGTAAGCGATGGCGCCTTGGAGGTTCATGATCGTGCTACAGGCAAAGTGCTTACAGTGTCTCTAGAGAATATGTTAGGTGATGTGTGCTCGTACATAAATTAGCTTGGCGGTACCTCTGGTCCAACAAACGAGATTCTTTTTTGAAAGTGATGGTGCGTCTCTCTTTTTGGGGGATTTTTTTGAGCGTTATGGCTTTGGTTGTGGTGCTTTCAGTAATGAGAGGCTTTCATCGTGAGCTGATTGGGCGTATGATTCAAGCGGAAAGCCATATAGCTGTGGTGACTATGCAGCCGTTTTCCGCAAAAGAGAGAGAAGAGTTGGTGTTGAAAATACAGGAAAATCCTCTAATCAATTATGCTGTTTCGGTGTGGGAGGTGCAGGCAGGCTTAATGCGCTCCGGAAAGCTTTTTGGAGTGACCCTTAAATCTGTTCCTGATGTGGCTGTGGCACGGGATATGATGGCACGGCATGTGGTTCAAGGTGTCCCGACCATTTCAGGGCAGGGTGTTTTGGTGGGACAAGACCTTGCGGACCAGGCGGGTCTGGACCTTGGCGAAGAAATGGAAATATTCTTGCCAACCATTCACGAAACAATGATGGGAGACATTCCAGAAATTGTGCCAGCAAAGGTTTTTGGTGTGTTTCATACCAACTACCAGTTGTTGGATAGCAATACGATACTTCTGCCATGGGGCTATGCACAGTCTATGGGCTGCCAGCATGCTCTCTACCACATTGATGTGTTTTTAAAGCGGCCAGAAGATACAGATGTGGCGAAAGAGTGGTTAGATCGTGTTGTGGGTGATAATTGTGCAATTTTTACTTGGAAAGAGCGCCATAAAGGGTTTATCAGTGCGCTTGATCTTGAGCGCACAGTGATGATTTTGATTATGACTTTCATTACGCTTTTGGCGGGCTTTAATGTAGTTTCTGGGTTAATGATGTTTGTGAAGGATAAACGACTGGATACGGCTATGCTGCGTTTGATTGGTTACGAAAAAAAAACCATACTATCCGTATATATGATTGCAGGAACCGTCCTTGCTATGGGTGCGGTTACAGCCGGATTGGCCTGCGGTGGCTTGTTTTGCTTGTATATTGATGCGATTCGCAAATTCTTCATGACCTTCTTGGGGTTGAACTTGGATTTAGAAGGGTTTTATATGCTGACATCGGTGCCGGCGGATTGTACATGGGTATTGCTGGCACAGGTCGCAGGAGCCGCTTTTTTGGTTTGTGTTTTTTCAGTGTGGTTTCCTGCCCGCAAAGCGGTCAAAAATACCCCACTAACGTGTTTTCGATATGAGTGATGTTTTAACATTTTCAAGAGTGAGCAAGGGCTTTATGCTTCCATCGGGCAAAACGTTTTTTGCCTTACAGGATACAAGCTTTTCAGTGCAGGAAGGGACAGTGGTTTCCATTATGGGGGCTTCAGGCTCTGGTAAAACAACATGTTTGACTCTTGCTGGAGGCTTAGACATACCTAGTGGAGGTCAGGTTTCGCTTTTTGGGAAAGTTCAAAGCCCCGATTCTTTTGAGCAGTTGCGCAGAAAAGAATTGCGCTTTGTGCTGCAACGTCCTTTTCTGATACAAGAACTTTCTGTTTTGGAAAATGTGGCTATTGGAGGGTTGGGGAAAGATGTGTGGGGTCGATCTCGTGATACCTTGCGTTTCGTGGAAATACCATCAGAACTGTGGGCCGCAAAGCCATCTGTTTTGTCTTGTGGGCAAGCTCAACGTGTAGCACTTGCCCGTGCTCTGGTAACCAAGCCTTCTCTGCTTATTTGTGATGAGCCAACGGCGGGACTAGATAGTGGGTTAGCACACCGCGTGTTTGATTTGCTGTATAATGTGGCAGTTCATGCAGGAATGACCGTGATCATTGCTACTCATGATGAGAGTTTGGCACAGAAGTCTCATAAGGTTTTTTCATTAATAAATGGGAAGGTGCTCCCTCAAGTAATGGTCGAATAGGCACAGCGCGTAATTGATGCGATGTAAGTTTGAGGGCATTGTCGGGATAAATGGCGTGGATTAGGGATATTGGCTTGCGATATAGGCCTTTACTGTGTTAATATTCTTCGAGAAGGTTCTCGTGATTTTTTTATCTATTGGCGTTACTTTTGTTAAATTTTTTCAGCATGTGGGAGCGTTTTTTCTATTCTTCTTTCATGGTCTGTGTGCTGCTTTTTCTCCACCTTTTTACTTCAGGGAGTGGGTTAAGCAATTTTGGAGCTTAGGGTTTTTATCTTTGCCGGTAGTGGGATTGACGGCGATTTTTACCGGAATGGTTTTGGCCTTACAAAGTTATACGGGGTTTTCTAGATTTTCTGCTGAAAGCTCTATCGCGACAGTAGTTGTGCTTTCCATGGTGCGTGAGCTGGGGCCTGTACTTGGGGGATTAATGGTTGCAGGGCGCGTGGGAGCCGCGATTGCGGCGGAAATTGGCTCTATGCGTGTTAGTGAGCAAATAGCAGCCTTGTGGACTATGGGAATTTGTCCTATGCGCTATTTAATTGCTCCAAGAGTTGCTATTTTAACGTTTATGCTACCTTTGATGGTGCTGTGCGTAGATGCAATTGGTGTTTTTGGGGGATATTTAATAGCCCGTTATGTTTTGGGCTTTAACTATGCGCTATATGTGCAGGAGACGTTTAGGCACCTTTTGCTCGAAGATGTTTTAAGCGGTTTGTTTAAGGCTCTAGTTTTCGGCATGATGATATCCAGCATTAGCTGTTACCAAGGGTATAATGCTTTTGGGGGTGCTCAAGGTGTGGGGGATGCAACTACGCGCGCTGTTGTGATGTCATCTATATCCATTCTTTTTGTAAATTACTTTCTAACATCTATTTTGTTTTTAAACTAAAATGACTGCTGCACTTGAACTACGTAATATTTGGAAATCTTTTGGAACAAAGTCTGTTCTTAAAGGAGTTAGCTTTTCTATTAAGCAAGGTGAATCGCTTGTTGTTTTGGGTGGCTCTGGTTCTGGAAAGTCTGTTTTGCTCCGCATTATTTTGGGTATGCTTACACCAGATCAAGGCTCTGTGCTCTTGTGGGGAAAAGATATTGCAAAAATGTCTCCGAAAGAGAGGCAAAATAACTTGAAGAAGGTGGGAATGCTTTTTCAGCAATCTGCTCTTTTTGATAGTTTAACTGTGTGGGAAAATATTTTATTTGGGCTCGTTGCCTCTGGTCAAGTGTCCAGATCACAGGGGATAGTTGAGGCAAAAAAGTACCTTGAGCAGATAGGTCTAGACCCTGCTGTTGCAAAACTTTACCCAAGTGACCTTTCAGGTGGTATGCAAAAAAGAGTTGGTCTGGCTAGAGCTATTGCAGGAGAGCCACAAATGCTTTTCTTTGATGAGCCTACTACTGGATTGGACCCGATTATGTGCCGCCTTATTGATGACTTGATCATTCAAAGTGTGCGCTCTTTAAAAGCAGCTTCTTTGACTATTACGCACGATATGCTTTCGGCACATCATGTGGGTGATAGGGTCGCTGTGTTGTATCAAGGGTCCATATTATGGTCTGGTGCCATGGATGACTTGGATAATTGTACCGTTCCATATGTGAGAAAATTTTTAGATGCTCGGATTAGTGATAGTAATTAGTAGTGTTCTTGGAGCGCAGACTGCGTCTCACAAGGATGTTGTTCGGTGTTATGGTTTGGTTGAAACCAAAGAAGCTGCTAATAGAAACTTCACTCCACATACGGAGAATATACCGTGTGATCCGAATGGCTACATTCTGTTGCTGCGTGGTGACTGTGAGCTGATACCGCGCGGAACCCGTAAGAATATGACAGAGATGGGTTGTCCAGGTCGGCCGTGTAAGACTAAAGTGGATAAGTGTCTTCCGCATCCCGCTTTGGCGGTAGCGATTAAGAGGCATAGTGAGCGGCGCAACAAAAAAGGTGGCAATTCCAAAAAGCCTAATCCTTTTAAGCCCAAAAAGAGGCCTGGAGTTCGCATTAGTAGCTACTAGGACTCTTCTTCAGAAAGAAATTCCTTTAAGTGTCGAAATGGATGTGTTGTTGGGTTCTTTTCTTGGCTATCCGATGTGGGCTCTTCTTGAAAAGAACGGATTTCGTCCATGCATGATGCCGCAATAGGACGTTCTGGAGCCTCTAAAATAATATACTGCTGAGTTGTTTCCCATAAGTCTATTTGCCCATCTGGAAGGTAAAGATGTTCCACAAACTCTTCGGTGGCTTCCTTGTGGTTTTCATTTTTGAAAAAAATTAGCGTGTATGTGTTCCTGTGATGAAAAGGTACCACTTCAGCAGAAAGCAGACATTTTAACGCTATATTCGCGCGAATTTTGAGATGGCAGACGATGTTTTTTGCGGGGCCGTTATCTTTTGAAAATGTGGCTTTGATAAAAAAGTTTTCAATACTGTGTGCGTTGATTCGTTTTGAAAAGCTGTCAAGTTGATCTTGTGAGGGCTGTAAGCTGTGTGGTTTGGCAAAGGTGCTGGGGGAATGAATGTTAAAGTGAAAATTCATGAAAGTGGATGATACGGATGGGGTGGGATTCGAACCCACGAGAAGCTTGCACCCCTGCCGGTTTTCAAGACCGGTGCCTTCAACCGCTCGGCCACCCATCCAATGCTCAAGTGATTATAGCATATTTTTTCGTATAGATGGAAGTCAGTTGCGAGAAGTCTTATTTTTTAGTTATAATGGCTTATGCGTTCTTGCTGGTTTTTATCCTTTTTGTGTATTAAATCCATAGTGCTTTTGGTCGGGTGTTCTTCACAGAAAGAGCTTCCACGCCCTGTGTCTCTGCCAGCGCCTAGTCCGGCTAAAGCTGAACCTGTGACAAAGCCTGTGGCCGAAGAGACAACAACAGCGAGCAAAGAGCCAAGTGTTGTGACGCGGGCCTATGAAAAAAATTTAGACGATATAGCAAAAGCAACACGTGCGGTAGGCGGTCACTATAAAGTTGGAAAGCCCTTTAAAATAAATGGAGTGTGGTACTTCCCCAAAGAAGAGTGGAGTTATGACGAGGTTGGAAGTGCATCTTGGTATGGGGATGATTTTCATGGTAAACGAACAGCGAATGGTGAGATTTTTGATAAAAATAAGATTACAGCTGCCCACCGTACGCTTCCGCTGCCTTGTATAGTGCGGGTCACAAACCTGGAAAATGGTATGTCACTATTGGTGCGTGTTAATGACCGGGGACCTTTTGCTAAAGAAAGAATACTGGATCTGTCCTATGCAGCAGCAAGGGCATTGCGTTTTGACCGATATGGAGATGCGCATGTGCGGGTGCAAATTTTATCTGAGGAAAGCCAGAGGCTTAAAGAAAAACTGACAGGGAAAAAGCGAACAACAACTGTAGGGCCGAGTGCTGTAGAAGCGCAAGAAGAAGAAGGCTATGCGAAAAAAGTTAAAGGGTTCTTTCAAAAGTTGATCGCTCCTTCCGAGGAAGCAAAAGAAGTCGGGCAAGCCTCAGGAAAAGCAAAAACAGTGTTACAGCTGGCTGCGTTTCACATAGAGGATGATGCAAAAAGGCTGGTTTATAAAATAAAGAACTATGATAATTTGCCCGTGTACATTAAAGAGGAGAGGCGCAAGTCTAATGTAATAATGTACTGCGTGCAGGTGGGGCCAATTGCCGATAAAAACGCACAGTCCACCCTTAATATGCTGAAGAAAAAATATAAAGTTAGTGGAGCTTATGTTCTAAAAGGATGATGGTTATGCAAAAAAAATTCATTAATATTATGCTAATAGTGGGAGCGATGCTTAATGCTTCCCCAACGTGTAATTTGCGTGCGGTTAGCAAAGAGGGTATGAGAGCTTTTCTTGTGGATGGTCAATCAAACGCTATTTTATTTGCGCGAGAGGAAGGAGAGCTGATGTTCCCTTCTTCTATGCAAAAAATGCTACTACTTTACTTAGTGTTTGATAGCCTAGTGGGGCGCGACCCAAAACACATTATGTGTCGCCCGAGTCGACATGCTCGTCAACAGGAAGGTTCTCGCATGTTTGTGGAGCAGAATAAGCCGGTCAGTATGGAGGATCTTATTAATGGGGTGGTTGTGGTTTCTGGTAATGATGCGGCAGTGGCTTTGGCTGAGGAGTTGTATGGATCAGAAGAAGCAGCAGCGGAAGCAATGGAGTCTCTTGCAAAAGACCTAGGGTGTACGCAAACTACCGTGTGTAATGTGACGGGGCTGCCAAACGCTATGCAAATGACAACCGCGCGAGATTTGGTGCTTATAGGCCAAAAGCTTCTAGAAAAACATGGAGATCAGGCATGGCGGTTTAAGGTCAAATCTATGCGGTACAATAATATTACTCAAAGCAATCGGAATGACTTGTTGAAATTGACACAATATGGCGTGGACGGCCTTAAAACAGGAAATACAGATTCCGCAGGCTATGGAATAGTGTTTACAGCAGAGCAAGAGGGCAGGCGTCTTTTTGGAGTGATAAATGGCTGCCTGAACCAAAACGAGCGCTTTGAGGCTGGGAGGCAGCTTCTAGCGTTTGGTTTCTCAAACTTTATGAATGTTCAGCTTTGTAAAGCGGGCCAGGTTATGGTGGAGAACATACCGACATTTTTAGCTGATAAACAAACAGTAGAAGCTATTTCTTTGCAGGATTTTTATATTACAGTTCAGCGACGTGATGTCAAAAAAATGCGATATGAGGTGCGTTATAAGACCCCTGTCAAAGGTCGGCAGCCAAAGGGTGCGCATATTGCGGACTTATATGTCATATGGCCGTCAGGTGAAACAAAGATTCATCCACTTTTCTTGAAAGAGGAGCTTTCAAACATTAAAGTTTGGAAAAGACCTCTGGCGCTTCTGCGTTATTGGCTTTTTGGGTAAAGTCGGTTCTGTAACATCTAGTTAAGTGTTTTGTTGGCAGAGCGCTGAATAAGGTGCGTGTTGCCGCGCTTGTGTACTACAATGAACTAATGACACGAGGAAAATTAATTTCACTAGAGGGGACAGATGCGTGCGGGAAAAGTACACAGTCAAAACTCCTATGCTCATGGCTTGCGAAAATGGGCGTCCATTACATTACAACACGGGAGCCTGGTGGGTCAGCTGTTGGCGATGTGGTGCGCAATATTCTGCGTGCAAACGCTATGCAGTGGTCTTCGGTGGAGCAAGCCCTTTTGCTTAATGCAGGGCGCTATAACCATACGCGTGAGCTAATTATCCCGAATTTGGAAAAGGGTGTTAGCGTGGTATGTGACCGTTATGTTGACTCAACTTTTGCCTACCAGTCGGCATTGGGGTGTTCTTTGGAGTTTTTGCAAAATTTGCACACAATGCTTTTGGGTGATTTTATGCCTAATATAACACTATGGCTAGATATTTCACCAGACATTACTTGGGGGCGTGTGGAAAAGCGCCAAGAACAGGGAATGACCCATGCTTTTGAGGTGCAGAAAAATTTTCAAAAAAAGGTTTATGAACAGTACGTCAAGCTGCATGCAATGTATCCGGAAAGGATTGTGCGTATCGATGCCTGCCAAAATGTGGATAAGGTGTTTGCTGAAATGACAGAAAAAGTTGGTCGCATATTAGAAATATAGAATGCTTATGATAACCTGAGAAAGGCTATCATGATCCAAAGCGTTCAAATCATTGACAATCTCACCCAAAATCCTGCAACTTTTCCTAGAGTGCTTTTACTTGAAGGTAAGAAAGGTGTTGGAAAAACTCAGTGGGCACTTAATATCGTAATAAAACTTTTAACTTCCTCTGGGGAAGAGGACATGAGTGAGCATATCACGCGTGGAACACACCCGGATTTTTTGATGCTTAGATGCCCAGAGGGTAAGCGGCACATAAGTGTTTCTCTTATTGCAGAGGTTACAGAGTTTGTGAATAAAGCGCCCATTTTGGGCGAGCAAAAATTTGTGATAGTAGATGCGCTTGATGATATGCACTATACGGCAAGAGATGCCCTGCTAAAGGTTTTGGAAGGGCATCAAAAGGTGATATTTTTGCTTATTGCTCATAGCAGCCGTAGTGTGAGCCGTACGATTCGATCTCGCTCCCATAGTGTCTATATACCATCTTTAACTTTGAGTGAGTTTCTGCAATGTGTGCGTGAGCAAGATTTGACACAAGAGTGTTGTACAGAAGAAGATCTTTTTACGATCTCTGGAGGTGCTTTGGGGCCCGTGCAGCAATGGAAAGAAAACCCAGGAGGATACCAAAAGTTGTGTGAGTTTCTGCGTTTTGTGAGTATGATGATTGGTGGAGTGGGTGCAGAAAAGCAACTTTTGAAGTGGGTGAAGCCACAAAATAAGCTTCCCGTTGAGGATGTAATAGAGGCGTTATCAAATTTATCTTCTGCTGTCGCACGTAATCCAGAGATGCAAACTTTGGGGTGTGGATGGCGTGGTCTGCCGCCGCTATGGGTACGTTGGACTACACATTTAGAGGAGTGCAAAATATACCATTCGTCATGGCGTGCTGTCGTGCTAGGCCTATACGCGCATATTGTTTGTGACTAATGCATAAAAAATTGCAAATCTATTGCTAGTAGTTTATAATGTAAGGAATGATAGATACACATTGCCATTTGTCAAATGAGCGCTACGATAATGTAGACGGGCTGGTGAAAAAAGCCTCTGCAGAGGGTGTTAAGCGCTTAGTGACTATCGGGGTTGACCTTAAGGACTCTCTTGAAGTTGTTAATATATGCAAAATGCATGACTCTGTGTATGGTGCTGTTGGCGTTCACCCAGTGGATGTTGCAGAGATGGGTGTGCCAGAAAAACAAGATCTTTTACACTTGGCCACCAGTAAAAAAATCGTAGCACTTGGCGAAACTGGATTAGACTTATTTCACGGAACTCAGGACAGCTTAAAAGATCAAGAAGTTTCTTTTGCGCGGCACGCAGAGGTGGCACATTCTTTAAAGAAGGCCATGGTTATTCATAGCCGGAATGCTTTTGATGAAACAAAGTCATTTTTAAAAGACCTTAAGGTGGATTATCCGGATTTACGCTGTGTTGTACACTGCTTTACTGGTGACTTGAAGACAGCTATGTGGTTTATCGAGCACTGTGATGCTTTTATTTCTTTTTCGGGCATTGTGACTTTTGAAAAAAAAGCAGAGCTTATTCAAGAGGCGGCGACTCACATTCCTTTAGAGTATCTTTTGTGTGAAACAGATGCACCATATTTAGCGCCACAAAAGATTCGTGGTCAGTGTAATGAGCCTTATGCTGTTCGCTATGTGTATGAGTATATTGCGCAAGCGCGAGGGTTGGACTTGAGCGCCTTCAAAGAGCATGTAGCGCAAAATGCTGAGAGGCTTTTTCATTTTAAGAGGGTGCTATGATATTGAAGTGGCGACTTTTAGGGGTTGGACCGAGCACAGCGGTGCCTACACTAGCAGGCTTCTGGGGGAGCTGTTCTCCGGAAAATATACGCAACCGCCGCAAACGAAGCTCAATGCTCATTCAAGCGGGGTCGTTGAATATCTTAGTTGATGCGACTCCAGATGTTTACTTTCAACTGCAGCGTGAGGGAATTGTAAACATAGACGCTTTGATTTTAACGCATGGGCATTATGATCATATTGCAGGTGTCGGCGAACTGTTTTGTATGTTGCGAGGGCAAAATCGTCGCATTCCGCTGTATACTGACACCAAGACTCTGCATCGAGTCCAGAGTTTTTTCTCATATGCCTTTGAGAAAGAGGCGTCAGGAGGTCTAATACCCAATGTGATCGCTTATGGCGGCCAGGATGTTTTGGGCTTGGATGTTCATTTTTTCCCGCAAGATCACGGGAGTGTGTTATCACTAGGGGTGCGCATTGGTGAAGTTGCGTACTCTATTGATGCGGTTCGTTTAGAGGACAAAGCCTTCAGAGCGCTCGCTAATGTTAAAACATGGTTTGTCCCCGCAAAGGGCTTTAATGATACAGATAGTCATGCAGGGCTTACAACAGCGTTAACATGGATTGAAAAAGTACAGCCACAGATGGCTTACCTCGTTAACCTTGGCTTGCAATTAGACTATGATGAAGTTACAAAAATGCTTCCATCAAATGTGACGTTGGGATATGATGGCCTTTGTGTTGAGGGGGAGCTGTGAAAAAACAGCAAATAGAAGTGGAGGTGATTCCTCTATACTTAGAGACAGAGTCCGACCCTGAGCAGCAACACTATGTTTGGGCTTATTGTGTAGTGATTACCAATAACCTAAAAGAGCCGGTACAGCTAAAACATAGGTATTGGAATATCCTAGAACAAAGTGGAAAAATCAGACAGGTAAGTGGTGAGGGAGTTATAGGAGAACAGCCAACTATTTTGCCTAATACAACTTATACTTATACAAGCGGAGCAACGCTTGCGGCGCCATCAGGCTTTATGTTTGGTGAGTACGCAATGGAAGGGGAAAGCGCCGGTAGCTTTACTGTAGAAATTCCCATGTTTTCTTTAGATAATCCTAATGTACGGCCTGTAGAGTGTTAAGGATAGAGCTTAAGTGCCAGCTTTAAGAACACTGCGGGGCTTAAATTTTCGGGTCTTAGTTTTGTGTCAATAGCGAGATCTTCCATTGCAGTTGTTGCTTGGGGAATATTGCGTAAAATGGTGCCAAGTTGTTTTCGACGTTGCTGAAAGCACTGTTGAGTGAGCTTTTGTAGCTTAGAGGATTCCTCTTCAGAGATCTTCTGTTCTTTGGGGGTGAGTTTAATAGCGCAGGATGTTACAGCTGGCTTAGGGTGGAAGGCGTTTGCTGAAATATCAAATAGGTACTCCGTATGAAAAAACGACTGTAGTAAAACGGATAGGGACCCGTAGCTTTTTGTGCTTAAGGAGGCTGTGACGCGCTCGCCAACTTCTTTTTGGATAATAAAAACAGCTTCTTGCAAGTTTAGTATTTGAAGGGTGCGTAGTAGAATGGGGGAGGTTATGTGATAGGGAAGGCTCCCTATCAGGTGTAAAGGCCCTTGAGGTAGGCAGGTCCAATCAAACTTTAAAACATTTTCATGGTAGAGCTTGATGTGCTCGTGATGCAGCATGTTCTCGGTTAAGTGGTCAATGCAACGCGGGTCAAACTCTATGAGGCACAGGTGCTTTGCTTTTTTAGAGACAAGGTGTTGTGATAGCGCTCCTGTTCCAGGTCCGATTTCTACAAGACAGCTTTTAGATGTGGTTTGCAAAGAGTCGCATACTTTTTTTTGAATATTTTGATCAAATAAAAAGTTTTGGCTGAACTTTTTAAGAGGTTTAACTGTCATTACAGTGTCCAGTCACGGACTAGGATTTCAATATGCATCCGCAGACGCAAGACAACTTTTAGGCGCCGCATAATTGCAGTGAAGTCAATCATTGAGCGTGAGCTATCTTTTTCTTCATTGCCGTATTTAACGTCGTCCATAAAAATAAGGTGAGCTTGTCCTTGATCGGGGTCAACAATTACCGGAGATATAGAGTGTGGTTTCAAATTGCTGACAATATCCTGTTGAGATGTTGTGAATTGGGCAAGGGGGGCATTGTTATGCGCTTCAAAAGAGGCAATTTCGCTCTGCTCTGCTAAGGTTTTTAAGTCTGCGGAAGAAGAAACAGACATGCGAATAAGCTGCATCTTTTCAATTTGTCGGATTTTTTCCTCTGGTTTAGTGGAAAGAGGGATGGACAGAGACGTCGCGGTATAGGTTCGTTTGGCCATTTCTTTTGTGGAGCGTGAGCGTCTTCCGGCAAGACGGTAAATGTGGAAGTGCCCTCCTCTTTGGATAATAGGGGTGTGATTTCCAACGGGAAGTTTGGCAATCGCTTCACGGATATCTTCGCTAAGGTCAGACTCTGGAAGCCACCCGATGTGTCCGCTTTGAAAAACGGATGGAGACATGGAAAGGCTTGTGGCAAGCTGACCAAAGGATACGCCCTCATTGAATGCCTGATTGAGGGAAGCCTCAAGCTGGCTTGCAGACATAACGCATGGGACGGTGATTTCTTCCAACAAAAGTTCGTCCCCATCTGTGGAGGCTGAGGCATTGGTTGTTTGGCGCTCTTGAAAGGATTCTAGTTCACGGGCGCTGTACCCACGCCATAAAATATCTGCCCGGTGCATGCGCATAACATGTGAAAAAGGGATGTCAAATTTATCGGCCAAGTCCGAAAAGTAGTCTTTGCTCAAGTTGTGAGTTTCAGAGAGGTAGCGGGCCAGATCTTCATCTTTTTCTGGAAGAGGGGTGCTGATGCGGCCATTTTTGGTGCAGTTTAAAATAATGGCATCGTCAATGAGGCCTTGAAGCGCGGCTTGGTGAACCGCTAGTTTAGCTGTTTCAGAGAGTTGGCTGTAGCGACCTTCTGTTATAAGGCGTGAGCGTTCGATTACGGCTTTGCTTGTGATGACAGTTTTATCAACCGTTGCAATAATGCTGACGTGTGATTCTGGAACCGGCTTTAAAAATGGGTTGTCGCACGAAAGTTCGTTATAGTTGAAGGGTATCATTTCAGAGGAGAGGGTCTCTTCGGAGTTGTCCCAAATAATTGGCTCTTCTGTTAAGCCGTTATCCGTTTCTGATGTGTCGGCTAAAAGGAGGAAGGGCAGGAAGAAAAAAATACACATACACATTATCGTTAAAATTTAAAAGTTTGTCAATATTCCTAAGAGTTCCAGGGTGATTCTTTCAAAGATTTAATCATTTTTTTGTGGTTTTCCTGCTCCTTTTCTGAGGGGGAAAAGCTTCTGGAAGGAAAGTTAACTTTTTCAAAAGATTCTTGTTTTTCTGCAATTTGCTCTTGAAACTCGAGGGCGCGGTGGGGGCCGCCAAGCAGATATAGATACACCGCGGCTAAAAGTTGGCAGTCAAGCAAAGCGTTGTGCTTTTCCCTTTTTTCCAAACTGACATTAAAGCGTTTGCATAGTGCATCAAGGCTTGCGGGTGCTCCTGGAAATTTTTTGCGGGCTAAGTCTAGTGTGTCAATAACATGGTTGGGCGTGAATTCTAAGTTGAGTCGTTGAAACTCTGCTTTTAAGAATCCGATGTCGAAAGGTGCGTTGTGAATGACCAGAGGTGAGTCACCAATAAACTCCTTTAAAGGCTCCACCACCTCGTGAAAGCAGGGAAAGGACTTTAAAAAATCAGCGCTTAAACCGTGCACCTGAAAAGCTTCAAGGGAAACGGGTTGTCTTGGGTTGATAAAGCTTTGAAACTCACGGCCAGTAGGGGTGAAGTTTTCAAGCTCTACACATGCTATTTCGACAATGCGTTCGCGAATGGGAGACAGGCCTGTGGTTTCCGTATCAAGGACAATGTGGCGCAAGGGGGATCGTTGCATGAGCTATTGTAACAGTTTTTCCTCGCAACGCGAAGCATTTTTAAAAGCGAATTTACAACTGGTGCATAATATGGGAAAATACAGTATGAGGTTTTCTTTGTCTTTTTTACTGATAGTTTTTCTGGGTTGTGTAGCGGTTGCGCACACACCTCAACCACCTGCAATCTACGCAACGCAAGCGAAAGTTGATGTTCCGGATTATGTGAATGCATATTCTGAAAAAATAACGGATCGAGCGGGCAATACTTTTTACATGCTTCCTGTGTATAGCACATATTTGACTGCTGCAATGATGCTAAAGAGAGACCCCGATGTGATAAAGAATAACTTTGGAAATTCAGCCTGCTTGCTTTCGCCTTTTGCGGCGCGAAGGATCATCAAATCCAGCATGCGATCCTGGGCGAGTTTTGCTGCAAAACGCGCAAAAGATGAGTATCAATTTGTTCCTTTGCGTTATGTGATTGTTGGCAGTGATGGGCAAGCTATTGGAGAGTGCGGATTGCAGTCTGGCAAAGAGGGATGCTCCATATACTACAACTTATTTCCTGCAGCCCGAGGAAAGGGAATTGCGTCGCGTGCGGCGCGTAAATTGGTGCAGGTTTTCTTCCGACTTTTCCCTGAAGAAAATGAATTGTTCTGTTACTTTTTAGAGGGCAATGCAAGCTCACGTTTTGTGGCGCAAAAGGCAGATATGACTCCGCACATGATTGGTGGATCTGTTAAGAAAGAAAAAATTGAAGGTCGTCTATTTGAGTACTACTCAATTAGCCGTAAAAAAGCATCTAAGCTGAAGAAGTAGAGGGCCTTCTTAGAACAGAGATGGGGCCTTCTGTAGTTGTGCAGATCTTGCCGACATGTATTTTTTCCACAAAAGCTAGGCCGCTGCCGTTGTAGCAGTTTAAAATGACGCCGATGCTTTCTTTTTCACAATATATGGCGGTTTGAGCTTGTAACTGTCCTTGGTACGTGATGGGGGCAACACATCGGCGTACTTCTCCACAAAAATGGGTGCGGGCCATTAGCTCCTGACCAACATAACAGCCTTTTTCCCAGCTAATGCCGTTGTGCTCTTGCAGTCCATATTCTAAAATTATGCTGCGCTCAGGAATTTCTATTCCCTCTGCAATGCCAAGGGCGAAGCGGTGCATGAGTAAGGTTGTAGCTTCTTTTGCAGTTGCTTCCGCCTTGTTGTCACTGATATTCCATGTTCCTAAGTTAGGATGCCGAGGGTCTAAAAAGTGTGTGCGGGCTTTGGGAAGCGGGCTTGCTGTTTGGGTGGCAGGTTGTGGTAGTGTGCGTACAGTGATGTCTTCAAACATTGCGTAATGCCCTAGGTGGTCAGCGAGAGCTAGGTTGCGATCTGTTGGGTTTACGACATAGGCTACACCTAGATCTAGGTGTATGAATGCGTCTGATATGAGGCGGCCTTTGGGGTTTAAAAAGGCGCCGTATGTACTTTTCTGTTGAATGTTGTTGGTAAAGAGCCCCTGTAAAAAAGTCGAGACACTGTGTCCTTTGAGCTCAATAACAGACCAGTGGTTTTGTAAATGCATGGATCAGCATAAAAGATTTTTGGGGATAAGTAAAGGGGGTAGTTTTTCATTGCAGAGGGTGATAGACTGGGGTGGGGGAGAGATGCTATATTTTTGTTTATTTTTTTGTGTGAGTTTGGGCCTCAATGTGAGTTTTGCTAACTCATTTGGTGTGGGAGGGTTTCAAACCGCGCATAATGCTGGGCGGCATATGGAGGTTCGCAGAGAGGTGTCGAGGTTTCTGACGCAAGTGAACATGAAGCTACAAAAAGTAGAGAACAAGCCAGACTCAGCTCTTTTTCTGATGCCAAAGTCTCAGCTAGAAAAAATGATAAGCGGGTTAGAGTCATTTGGCATTGAGCTATCTACAGATTTGGGAGCGCAGGCAACTCTTGCTGGTGAGCGTCTTCCTGGGTTTGCGCCTATGAGCGTGGCTGGAAGAATGGATAGAGGGGGGGCAGACGTAGGTGACTTTGGAGCTTTACATGGAGGGGCTTTTCAGCGTGGGACTCCTGAGGCGGCGCGGGCCGATGCAATGAAAGATTTGGGAGCCGAGTCTATATTAATGCGCATACATGCGGTAGTTGCTAGGCTAAATGCGTTCGTGAGCAAAGGGAACATATACGTTTTGGCTGTAGATCCCAATCGCTTACGAGCGCTTGTGGATCGCTATTTGAGCTCAGAAGGGATTGAAAAGCATCTGTCAGGAAGCTTTGGAAACAAGAAACTCGGTAAACAGAAATATGATCGTAGTGCAGATAAGCAAGTTTTTGCAGCGTATTTCAAGGCCAACCGTAAGTCCTTAAATAAGCTTGCGAAAAAGGACCAAGCTGCAGACAGTGCGTGGAGCAAGGTTTTAACTGCCTACCACTGTCTTTTAATGGAGCATGGAGCGGAAATGTTGCTTACACTGAGAGCAATCAAAGCTACTGGGTGGAAGAAGCAGAACTTCATTAAGGAGATGACCAGCGCCAGTGTTTCTTCACAAATTCAATCGACAAAGTCGCATTTGGTGGGTCTTCTAGGTGATTTGAAAAAGCCAGAGTTTAAGCAACTGACTGCAGAAAGTGGAGATGCGAGTGTGCTATTGGCGGAGTGTCGTGAAATTCTTAAGGATGCTGAGTTAAACTTTTTGGCTCAGGCAGAAGAGTTATTAAAAGATCCTGTGATCGCTAGCACTAAGCAAGGCACATTGTTTGTGAAGCGCTTCCATGACTTAGAAAAGATGGCTAGCAAAAAGCAAAAAATAACCTTATATAGTAAGCTGCAAACCGTAGCAGATGATGACGGGCTTGATGTTCCCGCCCAATCGCGTGCGCAGGCTAAGGCAATTTTGGAGGCTAAAGAACACAATAACCAAAAAGGCTTAAAAGGTCAAAATGAAGACTTGCGCTATTTAAGAGAAAAGCAAGAGGAAAGGAAATCGGCGGGGCAGCAAACGCGGCTAGCGCGGAGGCAGGCTCCTGCCCCAGTGGCAGCAGCTTAATAGCTTGGGGTTTAAGTAAATCTTGAAGCAAAAGCTGGATGGGCGTATTGTGTAAGTTAGAGTTCTAAGAAATTATGCAATTTGAGATAGCTAGTATTTCCGCAATATAAAGCGTAGTTTAGGGGGCGCTAAGGTAGTATGTTTGGGCTTTGGGTATTATGTTTGTTTTTGTGTGCCCAAACTATAGAAGGAGGGGGTGGTGACTATGGGCCGGCGACTGCTGGGGATTATAGCGAAGCGGCTTCTGACGACTATGGGACGCAAGGTCTTTTTGAGGAAAAAGAAGAAAGCCCTGCAAGTGATAAGGGGGGTGACTATTCTTCTGCTGATGAGGAGGATGACTACTCTCCTGCAACGGAAGAAGATGACGATTATGAGGCCGCTCGTGAAGCGGAGGAAGATGAAAAAGATGCAGAGTTAGCCCAAAAGGATGCAGAGTGCGCGCAGGCAGAGGCGGACGCTGAGGCTGCCGAGAAAGAGAAGGCAGAGGCTGATGCTGAGCTAGATAAGGCAGAGTCTGACCTTGAAGAGGCGGAAAATGAAGACCCACCTGATGAAGAAAAGATAGCGGCTGCTCGAGCGAGAAGAGATGCTGCGCAAAGAAGGTCTGACCGCAAGGGTGAGGAACTGGAAGAAAAAAAGAATATTGCGGCAGAAAAGCAGCTAGAGCGAGATCAAGCGAGAAGTGGTGGTCCGCCAGAAACCCGAAAGCAGAAGGCTGCGCGTGAGCGAAAAGAAGCCGAGGACGAACTAAAATCGGCTCAAGATAGTGGTGACAAACAAGCAGAAGAGCGTGCTCAAAAAAAACTAGATAAAGCGCAAAAGGAAGAGGATGCAGCTCGAGCTGCTGAGTCAGATAAGTCGGCCGCAGAAGCAAAAAAAAGAGAGGCAGATGCATACGCCTCATCCGCACAAGATCAATCAGATGCGGCAGATCGTGAGTTAGCAGAAGCCGAAGCTAGTGGGGATAAAAACCGGATTCGAGAAGCGCGACGTAATAAAAAAGCTGCAGATCGTAACTTAAAAAACGCCCAAAAATCTCAGGCAGAAGCCAATAAAAATTTAGATAAAGCAAAAACAGCTACGGAAACTTCAGAAATGACGTCCAGCCGTCGTTTGCGTGAAAAAGCACACGCTAGTAGGATGGCCACACAAAGAATGAAGAATGCAAATGCGCGTGTTTCGCGTGCGCAAGGTGCGTTGGCTCGTGCTAAAAGGTCAGGCAACCCAGCGCGTGCATTGGCAGCACAACGTCAACTGAACTCGGCGCTAGGCGCACGGCGCAGTGCTAGAGGAGGTGGGCTGTTAAATTCGCTAAAGAAAGCAATGAACTCGGGTAGGGCTGCTGTGACGAAGGGAGCTCGCGCCATACGCACAAGTCGAGCGGAACGTAGAGAGGCGGCGCGCAAACGTAAGGAGGCTAAACTTAAAGCCCAGCGCGAGGCATATGCGGCGTGGGAAAAGAAACAAAAAGAGCAAGAAGCAGCGTATGCTAAGCAGCAGAAGGAAATGTGGGAGCAGCAACAAAAAGCTTTAAAGGCTGGTGGTGCAGCGCAAGGGGCGAGAGCTGCATCTAGCGCTGCAGGGGGTGGTGCCACTGCAGATGATACAAGCGAATCTTCTGGCAGTAAAGAAAGCCCTGATGATGCAAAAGAAGAAAGCACAGAGCCTTCACCGCCATCAGCTGGGAGTGCACAAGAAGAGGTGGTGGAAGAAGAAGCCCCGCCACCACCACCCCCGCCACCACCATCTGAAGAGACACAAGAGGAACTAGAGCTGTCAGAGGATGACTTAGCGTTAGCTAAACTCTTGGACGATTCAGGTGATGGTGATGCTGATGCTGAAAAAGAAGAAGAAGAGGAAGGGGATGATGATGGTGATGATAGTGCAGATGAGATGGATTGGGAATATAAAAGACCAGACCGCGAAAAAGAAAAGGCTCTTGAGGTTGACCTGGACAAAATGAATAAGGAGCGTGATGAGATGGTTCGTCGCATGGAGGAGGAGCAGAAAAAGATGGCAGAGCTGGAGCAACAAACCTTTACAGATAGCGATGGTGACGGATTTGGGGATGATGAGGGTGCTGTTACCGCTTGGGAGGATGAAAAAATAGAGTTGTTGAGTCAACAGCAGGAAACACTGGATGCTCTCGAGAAAAAAAATAAAGAAATAGACAAAATGCAAGAAGACTTGGACAATATGCGTGACAAGCTGGATGAGTTTGGATCCAAAACAACAATAGATCCTGGAAGTGATGAAGCGGGGCATTTTGAAGATCTAGTGGCTTCTCAAATGGGAGTGCAGCGAGAGGGGGGAGTTTTTCTCGGGGGGAATGATCTTCTGCAGGATAGTACGAATTTTGTTTTATATGACCGATCGCTTTCACCACGGCATATGATTATAGCCCAGGAGCCAGAGTTGCGTAAAACTAAGGATCATGATAGGTATCATAGAGGATTTTAAGGTTTAGTGAGTTTGGTTGCGGGGGCAGGATTTGAACCTGCGATCTTCAGGTTATGAGCCTGACGAGCTACCGGGCTGCTCTACCCCGCGTCACAATAGATTATAGCATAGACTAGACTTTTGTCAAAATCGCCTGGGCCAATGTTGTTTGGACTTTATAAAAACTGCACTTTTTGTGTTTTTTTTAGGTACAATTAGATGGAGGAGCGATATGTTTGAAAGGTCCATTATGCTAGTTGCAGTTGTGTTTTCTATAATAGGTGGCTTTATAAGTTATGCCCTTATAGGTTGTCATGAAATAACGACTCCTCTACTGACGGGGTTGCTTGCTGTTTTAGTTTTCTTATACACCGTGTATAAACTATGGTCTTTGGGGGAAAAAAAGCATGTTTAAAAAAACGGTGCGCCGGGGGGTTTTGGTGCCATTTGTTTTTAATGGGGTAAGCGATGAGTTGCACTCGATACCGCGAAATATTTGTCAGCCTTCTGAAGCAAACGTTTTGATCGTGGTTGGTATGGTCACAAAAGGCATGGTTGGTTTGCTTCATAAAGTGTATAGTCAGCTGCAAGACCCTAAGCTTGTGGGGCTCATAGGCCTTCCGCTTCCCTGTGGTATGGATGATGAGGCGTGTCGAGAACGTTGGGAGTTTCAACCTAATTTAATTTGGCGTACAGGTGTGATAAGCCAGGACACCGTGAAAAATATGCTTATGCATTTATCCAATTATCTATAAAAGGAAGTTTTTGATGATTGCGATAAAAATTAAAGCAATAAAAAGCTTAAATCATAAAAAAATGAGTGTGTTTGCCCATCAAGATAATATATTTGTGCGAATAGCGCAAAAGTCGTTTTTTGATGTTATCCAAAAGCTGACAAGCCTTGAAATTGGAGTGGATCTTTTGCTGGATATTGCGGTAAGAGCAGAGGAGGATTGTCGCTATTTGTATTATACGTTTCTTGAAACTGCTACAGCACAAATATATTGTGTAAGTTTTAAATGGTCTGGAGCTCCGATTGTGAGTCTGCATACATTTTTCAAAAACTCCTTAATCTTGCAAAAAGAGGTGTATGAAAGTTATCAAGTAAACTTCTTGGATATGTGGGAACATAGCGTCCTTTATCCAGGAGAGTGTGCAGAGAATGAGTTTGAAAAAATGATTTGGCCTTATGCAAGTGAGCGCGGTGTGTGTGTTATGCGCGGTCAAAAGCTGAACGGAAAAATAAAGAGTGCGTATGTGCAACCTGGCTTTTTTGCACGGCAGTGGGAAAAACACCTACGCACAAAAACATACCTTCAGGGGTTGGTGTATATGGGGCGCTGGAGCGCTGCTACGCCTTTTGTTCATGAACATAATTACGCTTTGCATATGGAGGGCTGTTTGAATATTACAGTGCCACCATATAGTAAATGGTTACGAATAGTGCTGTTAGAAGGATCTCGGATTTATTACTCTGGAGCAACCCTCATGCAAATTCTTGAGAGTGTTGGTTATCGTCGTCGTGTTGGGTGGGAGGATCTGTATAGCAGTTATCGGAGGGCGCTAGGAGCTCTTAAATCAGAGTTTCGAGGGTACTTTATTTGTCCGGGCGGGGTGCATCACGCCATGAGTGAGCATGTATATAGCCTGCATCAAAAGTTTGAGCAAGTAGCTACAACATTTTTCCAAAAGGTTCAACAAGCTTTTTCTCGAGATATGGTCCACAAAAGGATGGCGGGTCTTGGTGTTGTCGGAAGCCAAGAAGCTCTTGCGTTAGGCGTGACTGGCCCCGTGTTGCGCGCAACCGGCTGTGCCTTTGATTGGCGTGTGAAAAGGCCTTATGACGCTTATGTGGAGTGTCAGTATAGCCTTCCTGTGGAGGAGAAAGGGTGTGCATATACTCGTGCGCAAGTGTTGATTGAAGATGTGCGAGTAAGCTTAAGTATCTTAAACCAAGGTCTTGTTGCTCTCTCCGATCTTGATTTTTCTAACCCTACAAGTTGGGCTATGACAGACTATCAAAAGATTTGGCAAGAAAATACAGCTATGATGCAGCATATGCATTTTTATCGAGAAGGTATTTTTTATCAAGGAGAGCACATCTCTTGCGTGGAAGGACCCAATGGTGTGGTGAGTATGCTTATGGTGGGAGGAGGAAGTTACCCTTCTTGTGTGAAAATGCGCTCTAGTAGCTTGTCTCTTGCTTTTTTAATAAATTCTCTTGCAAAGGATGTAGAAGAGGAAGATTTGCCTGTCATGGCGGCGTCTATGGGTTTGTCAATGAGTGAGCTGGATCGGTAGGGGTATGTGGAAGTCATTTTTACAAAAAGTGGATAAAATTGTTAATACGCAAAGAATTTCTCGTGATGATAATATTCTTTACGATATTTTAGTATTAATGCAAAATGACCTAGGTATTTGTGAAGAGCAGGTTTTGAATCTTGCAGAAGTGCTGCAAATAGAGCCTATAGTGATTTGGGCATGTATAGCAAAGAACCCGTCTTTGAGATATACAGGTGGGTTGCCGGTTGTTCGTGTTTGTGCCGGAATGACCTGCAGTTCTTGTCCTAATAAAGACAAACACCAAAAGTGGCTGCGGGATCATCTTGATTTAGGGCACCTATCCATAGAGTATAGCTGCTTAGGGATGTGCGAAAGCAGCCCAGTTATTTTTCTTCAAGATGAAAAAGTTAAGGTGTAGGTGAGGGTTTGTGCCCTGGAGTTACTAACAGAAAGTTGGTAAGATTAGTAGATATGAAGAAAATGTTGTCGCAGCTTGCTACGCCAGAAGGCTTTGAGGTTTTTCGTAAGCTAATGACACGCAAGGACTATGTGTACGATACGCTTGTTAACAGCGGGCTTGAGAATCGTGGTATGCGTGGCGGGGAATTTTCAGAAAAACTGCGCACCACATCAGACTATGCAGGTGTTGTAGTTAATACAGCGGAGTGCTTTTGGGGGCAGAAAAAGGAGGCCGCTATTGTGTGGCAGGCTCCAGAAAACGTCGTGGAGGGGGCGCTATTAGTGGCGCTTGCAGTCAAAGCCCGCTATGTTTGTATAGTTGTACATGGAGCACTGATCGCGCATTATCAAAAACTTGTTCAAATAAGAGATCAGGCTATTGAGCGAGGTGTAATTGGACCTGCGTCTCCCCTGAAAATATTAGTGCATATACGATTAAGTGGAGGGTTTTTGGGGGGAGCAGAAGATGAAGCGGTGTTGCGACATTTAGAAAGCGATCAAGTGCATAATCCTGCTCCGAGCACACTTTATGGCGAAAAAGTTCTTATGGGCGCTGCGGAAACCTTCTTGTGTGTCCCGACTATCTGCGTCAATGGTGCCGACTGGTGGAAAAAAAATGCACGGCAAATCGTTGCTATAAGTGGTGAGGTCGTTAACCCGCAAGTTGTGGAGGTTGCTGTTGGAGAAGGTTTGGTGGCAGCGGTTGAAAAATATGCAGGTGGCGTGAGGGGTGTATGGTCTAATGTTCGATGTGTATTTCCGGGAGGACTTTTGTCCAAACCTCTCGTGGTAACGGTTGCGGAAAAAGCGGTGTTGTGTGAAAGCGCTATGCAAAAGCTTAATACGACTATTCGGTCGGGAGATATTTTGATAGTTTCAAAATCTTCTGACCTACTGAGAATGGTGCAAATGTTTATGGACTTTGTGGTGGAAGAGCGAAGTGGGTACTGTGTGGGATGCCGTGAGGGGTTGCCAGCAGTGCAGAATGCCTTGTATGGCGGTGATGTTGGCGCGGCTGTATATGCGGCGCGCATGGCGCGTGATGTGTGTATATGCCAGTATAGTAAGTGGGTGACAAAGGGGTTGCTAGGGCTTTCGGAGATAGATTTGTTGTGAAGCATACTGTATATATTGATGGAAAACCTGTGGTTGTTAGAGAGGACTTGAAGCGGCTGGGGTCTGCTCTGCAAGCTAAAGGAGTTTTGCCAAACTTTTGTTTTTACAACGAGTTAGAGGCCCCTTCGTGTGCAGGTGCTTGTCACGTATACTGCATGCGGTCAAAAAAGGTGCTGTTAGCATGCACTATGGCCAATATGCCTGGCGTAAAGGTTTCTATAAAGCATAAAGATGCAATGACTGCTCGACAAAAGGCGTTGATCTTGATTGCTAGTAACCAGCCCAATGATGCCGCTTTGTCAGAAAAAAAATATAATCATATGCTGGGTAATGCAGTGGCTAACAACAAAGCGTGTGGTGAGCAGCGAGTGAGGGACGAGTCCATGACACCGCCTGCGCCTTTGGATGTTGTAATGCGCGCGGTTCCAACGCGATGCATGCACTGTCAGCTTTGCGTGGAGTTTTATAAAAATAATGTAGGCCTTCCGATGCTTGAGCTTTCACGCGACACTGGCGTGAGTGTCTTGGGAGAGCAGAATGCGCCTTCCGTGTTTTCAGGAAACTTGCTGGAAATTTGTCCGTCGGGTGCGCTTGTGCCGGATAGAGTGTGGTCTGGCTCCGTGATGCAGGAGGTGCCTGGATTTGATCTGCAAGATGCTGCCCTAACGCCTTTGGTGTGGCGTCGCTTTGAAAGCTATATAGTTGATGTGAGGCCTCCTCAGAAAGTGCCATATCGATGGTTGTCCAATAGGGCTCGCTTTTCTTTGGATGGTTTGGTTTTAAATCGAGTGCAAGCCCCAGAGGTGCGTGAGCAAGGTTTTGGAAAAATCGTGAGTTGGGAGAGTATTCTGTCCTATGCTGTGGAGCAATTTCAAAAAATTGGCTGGGGCAACGTTGGAGTTCTTGTGGGACCCTTTGTGGATGCAGAAACGTTGGTGACCTTGTCGATTCTTATGCAAGAAGTTGGTATCAAGCATTGTGCGCTTAATGCAGGACATTACCCCGCCACTTTCCAAGAGGAAACGCGAGATTATACGTTTGGAGGGCCCTTAGATAGAGTATTGTGTGCGGATGCGATTATTCTTGTGGGGGCGGCGCCGCTTTATGATATGCCTATTTTACACACGCTGTTGGTGCGGTATCGTAATGAAAAGAGAGGGCCAATATTTTCCTTAGGCTCGTTTGGAACAACGGAGTATGCGCAGTGTGTTGGGCGAGATCGGCTGCACCTGACGCAGTTAGCGCAAGGAAGAGGCGTTCTTGCCTCAGCGTTACGTAATGCTAAAAAACCTCTGTTCATTTGTGGGGAGCATGTTGTGTGTGATGGACATGCAAATATTGTGTGGGGTATGATTCGCAAAATTGCCGCGCGTTATAATCAAACCGCCAATTGGGCGCCAATTGCTTTTGTTCCACTTTGCGCTAACACTATACAGGGCTTGGATATAAAGTCACTTACGCAAGACCAAGGCCTTACAAGCGCGGGGATTAAGGATGCAGTTGCTCAAGGCTACTTGAAGGGGCTATGGTGTATTGGATACTATCCAGAAAAGAGTTTTTGGCGTGAAGATACATTGGTGGTGCTGCAGGGTACGCATGATGATGCCGTATACAGAGGAGCGCAAGTGATTATGCCTAGTGAAGTTCATACAGAACATGCGGGCTCTTATGTTGATGCAGAAGGACAGCTCAAGTGTACTGAAAAAGTGACAAACCCTCGTCACAACGTCCGTGATGATGTCTGGATTTTGCAGGAAATTATTCGTTTATGTAATTCGCATTATCAAGCGCGTAGTCGAGATCAGCTAACAAGTTACGTGCAAAGTTTATATGAAACGCACTTTGGAAAAAAGGGAGAAAAGCGATTGAGCTCATCGTCACTGGGGAGTACAGTGATACAGCTGAGTGACGCCTGGATTCCGGAAGAGTATCCTTCGAGCGTTCCCAACATCGTGGCGAAAAATTCCATCAAAATGCAAAAAATATATAAAGACTCGGCAGTGAAAAGAAGAGGTGTGTGGTGATGCCTTCCATTAGCCTCTTTTATGGGGTTGTAGTTTTGTATACTGGCGTGATTGCTGTTTTGCATGGGTGGTATGAGGGCTGGCCGCGACAGTATGTTCAGGTCTATTCTAGGAGGCGTTTTTTGCTTTCTCAACTCTATACTACGTCGGCATTGTCTTTGTGTTTATTGGTGGTGTATGGTTTGTGGTGGGCAGCAGAGTTGGGCCACGTGTTGATAGCTGTCGTTCTAAGAGTGGGAATTTTGCTCGCTTTTTCTGTTGCGGCAAAAAGGTCTTCTTTAGCGTTAGCGGCGCTTATGTGGTTGGCTGTGGGTTTTGGGGTTTTTGCGGCTATGTGCCTTTCTGAAGGGGTTGCGTTGTATGGATATAGTGCTGTTATTTTAGCGGATATGTATATTCTGTATAAGCACCTTCAACTGAGGACACATGTTGCTCTGGCTGCTTGTGTATCTGTACTTTACGGTCTGCCTTGCCTTTATACCCCTGTAATGACAATAGGATTCAGCAGTGTACGCGCGTTTGTTTTTGGCTTTGCCGTCAGCGCGCTTTTGGTATTCACTCCGAATCGTGTTGCGCATGTGCATTCGGTTGTGAGGCTAGTTTTGGGGGTCAGTTTTGCGATAAGCTCGTTATGTGTCGGGGTGCTAGTCATGTTTTATGTATATCATCGGCTTATATTATGATATGGTGATATTTGACAAAGTAGGCCATGTTAGGGGTGGCTGTTTGTGGATGAGGCGAAGCGATGAAACAGAATAAAGTCTTGCAAAGTTCTAAACCGGAGGTTTACACACTTTCTGTGAAGCGGTATGCTCATACACAAAAAGAAAAGTGTGTTACTTGCGGTATTTGCGCGAATGTGTGCCCAGTAAATGCTATTCAGATAGAGGGTTATATAGTGGATGGCTTGCCGCAACTTGCCAGGTTGGATGTAGACATGAACCGCTGTTTGCACTGTGATCTTTGCGTTCAATCATGTCCAGTTGATGCACTTGAGTTTACTGTAGAGACTCCTTGTGAGGTTTCGCCTACTTCTGAAAAAAATGTACGGACATAAGGCAGGAAAATGACGGAGTGTTTTTGGTGGCTGGGGATCACAAAAATAATTGTGGGAGGCATGCTGATGCTTCATGGTGCAGCTGCGTTTATGCGCCTTGGGGTGCTGATGGTTCTTGTGGGAGTGGGAGCCCTATATCAGGTCGGTGTATTTTTTGTAAGCTTGGTGACGTTGGGGGCCTTTATTTCTTTGCTTGAGTTTGTGCTGGATCAGGAGCAAGATTTTTTTGACCCTAAGGGCCGAATCACGCGATTTGTGGTTTGGCTTCTTGGTGCAGCTGGGGTGCTTTGGAGGCCTGACATTTTTGAGCTTCCTGCTGTGAGTGTGGGACCGTATACAGAAGTTTTACTTCATAATGTCCAATGGATTTGGATGTTAGTTTTTATTTTGTTGGGCGTAGGATCTTATTATGTTGATGCCCTGCTGTCTAAATTACAAAAGGGTTAGCAAGAGGAGGTGTGAAGTGGGTGGTGTGCTAATTATACTCTTGGGTCTTTTAGGTTTGATTTGGGGCAAACGAGGAGTGACACGTATATTTTTTTCTCAAATTGTGAGTTTGGGAGTTGTGGTTGTGGTGTTGACGAGTGGCCAAGAAGGCGGAGCAAGCTTAATAACGCTTCTTATAAGCATTAGCTACTTTTTGGTGAGCCTTGTATTGTTAACAAAATGTCAGAGGTCTTCTAAATGATAGCGGCCCCGTACTACGCAGTAGTGTGTGCGGTGTTTGTTTCGCTGTGGGCTGTTGCTTGTGCGAAAAAAATGTGGGAAAAAGCATTTTGGGCTTTGGGGTCAGCGAGCATACTTTTTCTGCCTGTGCCTTGGGCATCCTGGGTCAGTTTAGGGTACTTTTTGTGCTTTTTGCCACGTATTGTGGGTGCGTTTTTACTGATTTGGGTGATCGCTCTATTTGTGGGGGTGGGCTGTGCTTTTGGAAAGCTTCCATTGGGACACGTGTTCTGGGTAGTGATGCTGGGGGCGTATTGTTTGCCGCGCGAGCAGCATGCGTGGAGTGCTGTTTTTGTTAGCTGGTATGCTGTTTGCTTGCTTAACTTTTTGCCTTATGCTTGCCAATTTATGTATGTTCCACAGATGATGTGGCTGCAGGGGATTTTGACTGTTTGGGCGATGTGCTGCCCGCTGTGGACTTTACGATACGCTGCCATTTCGCAAGCTTGCGTACTTGGGCAGCTTTTGCCGTGCTCAGGTGGGGTGAAAGGAGGTTGGGTGTGTTGGCTGATGTCAGTGCTGCTTATTCCCTTTGCGCAAGGGTTGAGCTTTCACTCTGCACAAATGCGGAAAGCAATTAAAATATCCAGTATGGTTAGCTTGTGGATTGCTGCTGGTGGGGTGTTTATTCCGCTCTTATGTAAAAGTGATGTGAGTCACTTTGATCGACTGCATCAATTGATTATGCTCGCAGGGTGCGGTATGGTGCATGGGCGTCTTTTGTGCCGGTGGAGTTATGAGCAGCCAGAGACTCAGGTGAGGTTTTCTAAAATGTTTTTTTTGCTTTTGGCCATGGTGTTGTTGTACGGTGGGTTTACGCTGAGCTCTCTTTGGTTGCTGCAGAAGGTGAAGCTAGGACAAGGCTTGGGATTTGGGCTGTTTTATAGCGCTGCGGTAATGGGGGGGTATATGTTAAAAGTGCGCCCACTGTCTTTTAGTTGGTGGCGTGCTATTAAGAGTGGGGATAACTTTGTAGAAAAATTGTTGACAACGGTGCAGTCTAAAATCGTGAGGTATCGTCAGCATGATTATGTGGGCGGTGTATTGTTGGTGCTTTTGTTGATTGGAGTGTTGTGTGGTTGGAGGTCCTATGTTTGTGTGGGATAGTGTACTACAAGGAAGCTTACCAGCAGTGTATGCATGCTTTTTGATTTCTCAGCGTGCGTTTATTTGGGCGGCGTTTACCTTTTTGTTGGCCGCTTTTCCTGTATGCAAGTTTTTTCTGGGATCCAGCTGGCTATATGTGCATTTTATCGCCGTATGTGTTTTTTGTGCTTGGGCTGTTCATGGCCTGTCTAATGGAGCTGCGTATTTGCGGTGTGTTCTGTTGTTTTTTTTAAGCTTCTATTTTGCGATGCTGCATCCAGGACAGTCTTGCTATGCGGTTCTTTTTTGCTGGGCTCTATTTGCGGCTTTGGAGTGTTTAAGGGATGGCAGTGCATATATTATAGAAAGGGTTGCGAGCCTTTTGCAGCTGCAGTGTTTGGCGTTTTTGCCTGCTGTCACATGTTGGAAGATGATGGGTGTCTTGGCTGTGATAAGCTTTTCCGGTAATGTCACGCAAGGTAAATCTTGGGTAGGAGCCGGGCTTTTGTCCGCTTTTTTTGTGGGCTCAAGCTTTGCAGGCGATCTTGGGTGGTCCATGGCGGCGTACTTTGCGGGAGCGCTGTACTGGCAGCACGTGTATTTGGAAAAAAATAGAGTGAGTTATGGCAGTATTTTTGTGAGCGTTTTGCTGGTGGGAATGTCTGCTGTTTGTGGTGCGCGTGACCTCCAGGCATTTTATGCTTTTTTGGCTGTTTGGATTAGCTTAGCGCCGCTGCGCAAAAATGATATGCGAGTCTCATTAGCTTGGCTGACTGTTTTTGTCATTTGTGGTGTGCACTTGGATGAAAGACTGGCTTTGCTTTATAGCATGGCTCGAAGGGTGGTGGGGTCTTATGTTTATTGAGGTTGTTTCAGTGGTGGGGGTGTGCGTCTCTTGGTTGCTGCACACCTTTTCTTTGCACAGGTTGGTTAAGAGCGCTCAAAATATTATTTGGTATGCCGGCATGGCGCCGGCGATAGTCTGTGAGGGTGTGTGGGGTAGCCTTCCCGAGGGAAGGGCTTTGATGTTGCTCGCTCTTTTGCCTATATTTCCTTTGCAAACCTTAGGTTTGGAGCGAGCATGGGTTCTCTTAGCCGCTATTAGTGTGTGGCTGCAGACCCCGAGTGATGTGATCAGCACTGTATTGCTTGTGTTTCTTATAGTCTTGCTACGCTGTCAAATGGCGACAGCTCATCGCTATGCTGTTATATTAAGCCTTCTTGGCTGTCTCATGCTGCAAAGTGTGGCGCTTTTTCGATGGGTTATTGCAAGCAGTATGACCTGGTTTCCTGTGGTGGATAACAACTTTTTAAGTATCACTCTTGTGTGCGCAGCTCTTCTTCTGTCAGCGCTGCCATTTATGAGATACTCTCTTTTGGAGGAGTACGTTCCCCTTCCTCATATAGTGTGGCTGTACTGGGTTCCTGTTCCTATATTTTGCTATATTTTGCCCTCAGAATGGCTGACTGCCTTTATGATCTTTTCCGCTCTTTATGGTGTGGCGTCGCTTGGGTCAGGGCGTGAAAAAAAAGTTTTGACGCATGTGGCGTTTGTACAGGGGGTGAGCCTGTCGTTTTTATTGGAACCATTTATTGGTTATGGAGCTGTTATAAGCTATGTCTTTGTTATGTTGGCAATGGCAGCTTGGTTGTCGTGGAATCAATTTGCGGTTTTAACGCTTTGTGTGGCTAGTGGTGCTCTTGTGGGGCATCCTTTGGTGTGGTCGTGTGCTTTGTGGGGTGACTTGCCCCCTACGTTGCGCTGGCTGGTATTGTGTTACTGTTTGTTTTGTATTTGTGTGTTAGTCTCCGTTGAAATCAAAGTTCATATTATGCGTAATTGGCGGGACGAACGATGGTATGTTGCCGTGGTGCAAGGCGTGTCTATGGTGGCGGGCATGCTCATGTGGCTATGGCGGTGATCGTAAGGGAGGCTTGTGCTTGTCTCGGCATGTATGCTATAATTAGGTAAGGTTTCGTGTACTGGCTTTGCCAGAAGCTTCTGCAGGACGGTAGGTTAAAGGCTCATGTTAGCAGAGATTGGCTTAAGTGCTGTAAAAAGTTGCTCATCGACTATGAGCGCAATTAAAGAACTGCAAGCGTTTTCAAATAGGAGCATAGTTGCTCTTGTGGCAGAGGCACAGACGGAAGGGAGAGGGCAGTACGGTCGTGTATGGTCGTCACCGCAGGGGAATATATACTGCAGCGTGGCTTTTCAAAGTGACCTTTGTCCGAATGTGCTGATTATGGCGGCAAGTGTTGTTATAAGAAGAGCGCTTGGGAATTTTTGTGATGTTTCAATAAAATGGCCCAACGACCTCTTCGTGCAAAATCAAAAGGTGGGCGGGATGCTGCTTGAGCGGGCCGCTAATCGATGGATTTTGGGCTTTGGAATCAACGCGTTGTACGCGCCGATTGATCGAGCTGTAAGTTTGGCTTCTGTAACGGGGGTTGTGCTCGACAAATGGGGGATTATAAAAAAAGTGCTTGCAGATTGGCAGATATACCTGGGGAACCCTTATTGTTGCTGTGCAGAGTGGAATGCGCATGGCTTGTGGATTGGACGTTCTGTAAAAGTGGAGCGCGTAAATTGGCCAACAGAGGCCGGAAAGTTTTTGGGAGTTAGTGTGAATGGGTCCGCGCTTTTAGATAAAGACGGACAAACATGTGAGCTGGCTGCAGGAAGTTTAGTTTTGGAGGCGGGGATAACCCTGTAATGTTATGAAATTAAAGTTAAGAGAAGATAAATTATATTTTTGGCCAATAAGTGGTGCGGGCCAAATAGGACGAAACCTCAACCTTTATGGGTATTGCGGAGAATGGATCATGGTCGACTGGGGAGTAAGTTTTAACCCAGGGTTTGGTGTGGATGTGGTTTTTCCCGATCATACAATTGTAAAAAATTTAAAGAAAAACTTAAAGGCGTGTATTATGACGCATGCCCACGAAGATCACGTGGGAGCCTTGCCGTATTTTTGGAAGGATATTCGCTGCCCTATTTACACCACACCGTTTACAGCGGGGATGATAAAATATCAGTTTAATGATAATGGTGTTTCATTCAATGAGGACGACATTCGTGTGGTGGAATGGCAAAAAGATACGCAAATTTCTGAGCACTTTAATGCGCGCTTTATTCCTTTAAACCACTCTATTCCAGATGCCTCAGGAGTGTATTTGCGCACACCTAAGGTGAAGGTGTTTCACACAGGGGACTGGCGTTTAGACAATGCCCCTGTAATCGGACAGCCTACTACTGCGAAGGATGTAGAGTTTGTTAAAAAGACAGGTGTGGATGTGCTTGTTTGTGACTCAACTAGCATTAACGTTATGGAGGCCACTGGAACAGAGACAGATGTGGCTGATAACATAATGAAGCTTTTTGGAGATTATAAGAAGCAGCGTATTTTTGTGTCATGCTTTGCTTCAAATGTAGGCCGTATGGTGGCTGTTGGTCGGGCAGCGCGCAAACACAAGCGGAAGCTTTGTTTGCTCGGGCGCTCTTTCCAGAAAACATATGCTGTAGCTTCAGAGTTGGGCTATTTGGCTGACTTTCCTGAGGTGGTGTCACCACAAGAGGCGGCCGACCTTCCTGCAGCGAAAGTTGCTTTTGTGTGCTCTGGATCTCAAGGAGAAGATCGAGCCGCGCTGTGGAGCCTGTCCACAGACTCGCATCGATTTGTGTCTCTGAAGGAAGAGGATATCGTGATTTTCTCCTCAAGAAATATTCCAGGAAACGAGCGCAAAATTGCTGAGCTTAAAAACAACCTAAACCTTAAGGGTGCGCGTGTGATATCGAATGAGCACATTATGGTGCACGTGGCAGGGCACCCAAGCCGAGAAGATGTGGAAACGATGTATCAATGGCTGAAACCAAAAATGGTTTTGCCAGTTCACGGAGAGCACTATCACTTGGGGGAACACAAGATTGTTGCGAATGGTAAAAAACTACAGTCTTTGCATACAAAAAATGGGCACTTGTATGAGTGCTCCAGTGATGATGTTGAGATGGTTATGAGCGCAGATGCTAAAGTTTTTGGTTTGGACGGGAAGCGCTATATTGATTTGGACAGTCCTGTGCTGCAAGAGCGCGAAACTATGTCCAAAAATGGTGTGGTGACTATTTCTGTTTTGCGTAATGCGAAAGGGGTATATGAAAAAGCCGTCGCTGCGCAGCTGGGTGTTTGGGAGGATGCTTCTCTGCAATCAGATCTAAATGGTATGATTCACAAAATTGTGGCGAACCACAAAGGCGCTCATCCGAAAACATTAACCCATTACTTGTGTGTTGACACACGTAAGTGGATTGAGGGTGTCGCTGGAAAGCGCCCAAGAGTGATTGTGATGTTACACGAGCATGGTGGGGGGCAGAAGTCTTCTTCTGGCGGTAGTGGTGGTCGCGGAGGTCGAAGGCAGGACCCCCAAAATAACAAACCTTCCGGAAATGATGAAATCGGTAATGTTGTATCGCCTTCGAAAGAAAAGGTGGTCGATGAAAACGCTGGTAACAGAGTGCGTCCGGATTCTGACGGGAAAAGGAACCGTAGACGTGGTGGCGGAGGAAAGCCAAAAGACCAGTATGCTGACATATTGGCCAACTATGATCAAAACTGATCCGGAAATTAAAGGGGCGTCGCAAGGCGCTCTTTTGATTTTGGGTAATGAGTGATGTTGCTGGATCAAGGTGGTCGGGGCGAGAGGATTCGAACCTCTGGCCTCCTGGTCCCAAACCAGGCGCGCTAACCAGGCTGCGCCACGCCCCGACTATTTAATATAACTATTTTTGACGTTTTTTTCAAGTATTTAAGTAAAAGATTTGCTAGATGGCTTGTGAATTTTATTGCGCGGCTAAGTTTTCATGTGCTATAATCTACCGTGCCCCTGTGGCGGAATTGGTAGACGCGGCAGATTCAAAATCTGCTATCTTAGGGTGTGGGAGTTCGACTCTCCCCGGGGGTACCACCGCTTATAAAGTTATGCAAATTTCCAGTCAACGCCGTGATGTTATCAGTCTATGTGTCACTTCTTTTTGTGAAAGCGCATTTTTGCCCATTGCTGTGGACCCTCTGTTAGCAACGTTTGTTTGGAAACACCCAACTATTCGTCATATGCTGTGGGTGTTAGTGTCTTTGTCATCTGTGTGTGGCGGCATACTGGGATACTGCTTTGGGGCTTTTGCCTTTATGTCTTGTGGCGAAAAAATCATCAATTTTTATTCTGCTAGCGCGAAGTTCGAAACAATATGTTTGTTTGTTGAGCGCTATGGGTGCTGGGCTATGCTTTTAAAGTCCTTTATCCCCTTGCCGTTTAAGATTGTTGTGATGGTTTTTGGTTTTGTCCGCTATAACTTTTTGCTTTTTGTTGTGAGCACTCTTGTGGCGCGGGGGATGCGATTTTGTCTTATCGCGTATATCGCCAAAAGATATAAGGGGCGCTATAAAGATTGGCTTATGCGGCATGTAGATAAAATGAAGTGGATTTATATGTTGCTGATGTGTTTTGTGGGCTTTCTATTAAGCGCGAAGTGTTTCAAATAGCTTGTTTTCGACCATGTAACATGGTATGAAAGAAGAGATGAAGCATTATAAGCCGCAAAATTTCGGGGATCGATTTGCCTGGGGGATGGTGTGGTTAATGCGCCGACCGAGGGATTGGTTTTTTCAAAAGCGTTATGCCCACCATGCGTTGGTGTTGGAGACGGTTGCGGGAATTCCGGGAATGGTTGGTGGTGCTTTGTTGCACTTCTCTTGCTTAAGGCGTATTCGAGACGATCATGGATGGATACAAAGCCTTTTGGATGAAGCGCATAATGAATATAAACATCTCATGACCTTTAAGGCGATCGCGGAGCCGACCACGGTGGAGTGGGTGTTCATAAAATTAGGGCAATTTGGTTTTGTCTTTTTTTATACACTGCTCTATCTTTTTGCGCCGACTGTTGCGCATCGCTTTGTTGGTTATTTGGAAGAGGAAGCTGTGGCAAGTTATCGTGAATACTTGCACTATCTTGAGGGCTCTCCAGAAGAGAATGTTGCGGCCCCTAAAATCGCTTATGAATACTGGGATCTGAAGAAAAATTCTAAGCTTAGTGATGTTGTTTGTGTTATACTTGCGGAAGAGGAAGCGCATAGAGACGCAAATCATAAATATGCGACTTTGTTGCGCGATAAGCGTACATAAATATGAACTGGATAAAAGATAACCACGCAAAGCGTGTTGTAAGCTTTCGGCCAAGAACTGATGATGAGTCGTCAAATTGGCAAAAATGCCCGAACTGCTCTGCTGTTACTGCGAAAGATGAACTTCCAAACAGACAGTGGGTTTTGTCCTGTTGTGGGCATCATATGCGTATTGGTAGAAATGAGCGCTTTGCCATTACCTTTGATGGTGGAGAGTATGAGCGCCTGCCAATGCCTAAGTGTGCTGACGATCCTTTGAGTTTTGCTGACATTAAGCCTTATCAAGAACGATTAGCGCAGGCGCGCCAAAAAACGGGAGAGGAGGATGCTTTTTCCGCCGCTGTTGGCCGCATTGATGGCGCGATGTGTGTTGTGGGAGTTTTGGACTTCTTCTTTATGGGAGGTTCTATGGGCTGCGCAGTGGGAGAGAGCTTTGTTGCAGCCGTTCGTGTTGCTGTTGAAAGGGGCTTGCCGTTTGTTGTGTTTACTGGATCTGGTGGCGCCCGTATGCAAGAAAGTGTTTTGTCGCTTATGCAAATGGTGCGTACAACAGCTGCGCTGCATGAGCTGCGAGCTAAGTCATTGCCTTATATTACTGTGTTGTGTGACCCAACAACGGGAGGGGTGTTGGCCTCTTTTGGGATGCTGGGAGACTTCGCTTTGGGAGAGCCAGTCGCACTTTTGGCCTTTTCTGGTGCGCGTGTTATTCAAGGCACGACATCTGAAAAACTTCCAAAAGGATTTCAACGGTCAGAGTACTTGCGGGATCATGGAATGATCGATTTAGTGGTAGAGCGCACTCGCCTGAAAGAGACCATAAAAAACATAGTTTCAGTGTGTGCTTAATATTTTGATTGTCAATTTCCATTTTTTCTGAAATAATATAGTATTGTTGGAGGGTGTGTAGCTCAGCTGGTTAGAGTGCTACGTTGACATCGTAGAGGTCGCCGGTTCGAGTCCGGCTTCACCCACCACTTTATTGAAAGTTAACACACACGTTTTCATAGTTTCCGGTGTATAAACGAGGACGAAAGCGTGGAGGAAAACCGGAAAGGAAAAAATGAGAAAACTATCAACCACCCTAAATGAAATGTTAAATGCTGGTGTGCACTTTGGACACCAGGTATCTCGCTGGAACCCCAAAATGCGCCCTTATATATATGGCCAAAAAGCAGGGGTGCATATCATAGATTTATGCCAAACTTTTAAAATGCTAACAGTTGCCATGCATGCGATGCAAGAGGTTGTGTCTCAAGGAGGTCGTGTGCTTTTTGTGGGAACAAAAAAGCAGGCTTCAGAGGTTGTTGCAAAAGGTGCAGAGCGCTGTGGTCAGCACTTTGTGAACAAAAGATGGCTTGGAGGTACGCTTACAAATTGGGCTACAGTTCAGAAGTCCTTGTGGCGTATGGAAAACTTAGAAAAAACATTAGCAGACCCTAGCGCTTGTAAAGGCCTGACGAACAAAGAGCTTATTTTGATGCGACGAGACTTAAATAAGCTGGACCTTTCGTTCGGTGGTTTGAGAAGTATGGGAGGTTTGCCGAATATGCTTTTTGTGTTGGACGCTCACAAAGATGCTTTAGCTGTTCAAGAGGCGCGTATTTGTGGAATTCCTGTTGTTGGTATTGTGGACACAAACGCGGACCCGACATATGTTGATTATCCAATCCCAGGTAATGATGATGCAGCTAGTGCGGTAGATATGTACTGCCGTGAAGCTGTAACGGCAATTATGCAAGGGTTGATCGACGAGTCAACGCGCGTGCAGCAGGAAGAGGTTGCTGCTGAAGCTGCTAAGGAAGAAGAGGAAGCGCAGCAGACTGAAGCAAAACCAGCTGCTGCAAAGGCTAAGACAGAAAGCGCTGAAGCAAAACCAGCTGCTGCAAAGGCTAAGACAGAAAGCGCTGAAGCAAAACCAGCTGCTGCAAAGGCTAAGACAGAAAGCACTGAAGCAAAACCAGCTGCTGTAAAGGCTAAGACAGAAAGCGCTGAAGCAAAACCAGCTGCTGCAAAGGCTAAGACAGAAAGCGCTGAAGCAAAACCAGCTGCTGTAAAGGCTAAGACAGAAAGTGCTGAAGCAAAACCAGCTGCTGCAAAGGCTAAGGCAGAAAGCGCTGAAGCAAAACCAGCTGCTGCAAAGGCTAAGACAGAAAGCACTGAAGCAAAGCCAGCTGCTGCAAAGACTAAGACAGAAAGCACTGAAGCAAAGCCAGCTGCTGCAAAGGTTAAGACAGAAAGCACTGAAGCAAAACCAGCCGCAACAAAGGCTAAGGCAAAACCAGCCGCAACAAAGGCTAAGGCAAAACCAGCCGCTGCAAAAGCTAAGGAAGAAGGGGCTGATAAGCCACAAACTACGAAAGAATAAAAAGACGAGAATTTAGTAATGACAAAAGTATCAATGAATTTAGTTAAAGAGTTGCGTGAAAGAACACATGCGCCAATGACTGACTGCAAGAAGGCTCTTGAGGCCACTGACGGTAATGTAGAAGATGCCGTTGACTTTTTGCGTAAGCAAGGGCTAGCCCTTATGGTAAAAAGAGGGGAACGGGACGCCTCAGAGGGTCTTGTAGGAGCATACGCTGAGGGTTCCGCGGGTGTTTTGGTTGTCCTGGGAAGTGAGACTGACTTTGTGGCGCGTAATGAAGTGTTTCAGGGTTTTGTGGAGAAGGTGACAATGGCTGCTTTTCAGAATAAATGTGAAGATGTAGCTGCACTTGAGGCTGTGGTGATCGACGGAAAAACAGTTAAGGATATGCTTGCTGAACTTGTTTCCTCCATTCGGGAAAACATAGTTCTTAAAGCCGTTCGTTACTTTGCGGTGAGCTCTGGTTCTGTAGTTGCGTATGTGCATGATAAAGCCTCTCAGTATGCTGGGAAAATCGGGGTGTTGGCTGCTGTTAATGCAGAAAAAGGTGATTCTTCAGATTTAAGGGAGTTTGCAAAAAAAATAGCAATGCACATTGCAGCAAGCAATCCTTTGTTCGCATTTAAGGAAGATGTTGATAGTGCTTCTTTGGAGAGAGAGCGTGTGCTGGCTGAAGAAAAAGCTAAAGAGTCTGGTAAGCCCGATAACATCGTGGAAAAAATGGTAGAAGGCCGTATGCGTGTGTACTATGAAACAGTAGTGTTGGCGTTGCAGCCTTTCTTGTTTGAAAACTCACAAAACGTGATGACTGCGGTTCAAGACTTTGGTAAAACAAGTGGTGATAACCTTTCTTTGGCAGGATTCGTTTGTTTGAAGGTGAAGGGGTAACTGTGAATTTTCCCAAACTGAAGCGGGTGTTGTATAAACTTTCGGGCGAAACGTTGTCTGGCCCTGCTGGTGTGGTGGATTTAAGTGTGACACAAGAAATAGCCAATGATTTGAAGGCAGTGAGTAAGCTGATTGAGTTGGTCGTTGTGTGTGGAGCCGGGAATATCGTCAGAGGGCGCGGAGTCAGCGAGCTTCAGCGCCCTGTGATGGATTGCGCGGGTATGATTTCTACGGCGGTTAACGCTTTAACTTTACGTGCATGTTTGATGGAGTCCTCGGTTTCTGCTGTAGTGCTTGGCTCTTTTGAAGGGCCAGGTGTTGAAAAATATGATGCTCAAAAATGCCAAGACTATTTGGCAAATGGTCGTATTGTGATATTGGCCGGAGGTCTTGGAGTTCCTTTTTTCTCAACGGATTCGCTTGCTGCTGTGCGGGCGGGAGAGTTGCGTTGTGATGCTGTGATTAAGGCATCAAATGTAGATGGAATTTTTGATAAAGACCCTAATGTTTTTGAAGGTGCAGTGCATTTGCCACAGATCACTTATGATGAGGTGGTAAAAAGAGGATTGTCATTTATGGATCTAAGCGCGAGTTGTATTCTCAAAGAGCGTGGGGTGCCATGTTATGTGTTTAATCGTCAACGTCACACAGTAGAAGCGTTTTTGACAGCAGGTGATGTGAGTTATTCTGAGGTTTGTTAGGAAGAAGAGATGGAAGAGCAAAAATTAATGGACGCCTTAAATGAGGTTATGGATAAAGGTCTTGAAGCTTTTAAACAAGATTTGGCGACAGTGCGTACAGGGCGTGCCAGTGTAAGTTTGTTGGATAAGGTATTTGTTGAAGCTTATGGTGCGAAGACCCCTTTGGGGCATGTAGCGTCAATGACTGTTTTGGAGCCGCGCGTGCTAGGTGTGCAAGTGTGGGATGTGGCTAATATTAAGGCTGTGGAAAAGGCAATAGCAGAGACAGTGCAAATCACACCAATAACGGAAGGAAATTTGATGAAGGTTGTGATGCCTGAACTTAACCAAGAAACTCGTGATAACTTGTCAAAAGTTGCGAGTGGTTATGCAGAGCGTGCCCGTGTAGGGCTGCGTAATATCCGGCGGGAATTTTTAGATAAGGTGAAGGCTGCGGAAAAAGATGGTGAAATTTCTGAAGATGATATGCACCGTATGCAAGGCAGAGTAAACAAAGAGACCAGCAAATTTGTAAGTCAGGTAGACAGCTTGTTGGAAGAGAAGGAAAAGCGAATTCATACGGTATAGTGATGCATGTGGCCTTTATAATGGATGGCAACCGTCGCTGGTCTAAAAAGCACGGCTTGTCTTTAAGACGCGGGTATGAAGAGGGCGCTGCTGTTTTTAAAAAAACGGTTTTGCGACTGCTAAAGCTAGAGGTGGAGCAAGCCACTTTTTTTGCATTTTCTACAGAAAATTGGGCGCGTCCAGAGTCTGAAATCAACACTCTGTATGATGTTGTGATGTCTTTTTGCTCAGATATACGTGAATTTGCCTTGCAGAATCGTGTACGCATCTTTTTCGTGGGAAATACTGACGATTTGCGCAAAGATGTGCGATCTGTAATGACAGAGGTTCAAGAGGCAACACAGAATGAGTCTCAAATAACTGTGCAAATAGCCGTAAGTTACGGTGGTAAAAGTGACATTATTCAAGCCGCGCAAAAATGGAAGACTGCTGTCGATGCTCAGCAGGAGAGTCCTGTGTTAACGCAGGAGGTGTTTGCAAAATACTTGTGGAGTCAGTGTGGAGCTATAGACCTTTTGGTGCGTACAGGAGATCGTTGCCGGATCAGTAATTTTTTACTATGGGAATTGGCTTATGCAGAAATTTTCTTTTTAGAAACGCTTTGGCCAGAGTTTCAAGAAGACACAATAGATGAATTGCTTCAAAAGTTTGCTCACTGTCATAGAAGGTTTGGTAAATAGTGTTTGTCGATGTACGTTCCCGAGTTTTTTCAGGCCTAATGCTTGCAGGGTTTCTTGCTGGGTGCGCTACATTTGGCGTGGTGGGGATACAGGTCGTGATGGCCCTTGTGGGCTTGTGCATGATATATGAGTGGCTTTCCATTATTGGCCTTTTGCGTAAGAGTATATTTGCAGTGCAGCTGGCCGCAGTTTACATTCCTATATGTATTGTTTTGATGAGGGAGCCCATTTTGGCTCTTGGCATTCTGTTTTTACTCGCAAGTAGCATTGTGTTTTTTCGAGAGTTGTATGGGCATAGTATGCTTAAGGTAGCCGCAGGTGCCCTGCTGATTGGCCTTACTATACTGTCTGTTTTTACATGCTTGATTTTATGCCAAAACGGTTTTTTCATAGTTTTGTGGGTGGCAAGTATTATTGTGTCCGTGGATGTCGGAGGGTACTTTTGGGGCTCTTGGGTGCAGGGGCCTAAGATGTGCCCGTGGATCTCCCCAGGAAAGACCTGGTCTGGTTTTTTAGGAGGGTTAGTTTGTGCGTTGCTAGTCGCTACTTTGTTGTACTGCTATTACTTTGAAGGCATGATGCCTGTGCTGTTGTCATTACGTATAATTGCCCTATCTGTGGCAGCCGTTTTAGGTGATTTAACGGAGTCATGGCTGAAGAGACGTCATGGTATGAAAAATTCCAGCTCTTTGATTCCAGGACATGGAGGGGTGTTGGATAGATTTGATGGATATTTGCTAGCAATGCCGGTCCTCCAGATTTTTGTTTATATGGATAGAGTTTTTATGGTATCCTTTGGTGAGTTTAGTAGTTTTTTGGGAGAAATATAACGTGAACTTTTTAAATAATCTTTTAGCAATTTTACCAGGATTTATGGTAATGTTTTTTCTTGTGTTTATTCATGAGTGTGGTCATTGGTGGTGTTTGCGTATATTTCGTGTGTATATTGAGCGCTTTTCTGTAGGTTTTGGTAAGCCATTTTGCCGATTTAAAGATCGTATGGGCATGGAATGGACAGTAGCCCCCATATTTTTGGGGGGCTTTGTAAAGTTTCCTTATAAAATGAGCGACGTTAGTGAGGATTTAAAAAAAATCCCCGGCTTATACCCATTTAATGATGTAAGCACGCTCAAAAGAGTTGGTGTGGTAATCGGTGGGCCGGCTGTTAACATCATCTTTGCGTTGGTTTTGCATGTTTTTATGGCTATGTACTTTAGCGTGCCAACAGTTGTTGTTGAATCTGCTGGGGGCACGATGAGTGAAACAGTCCAAGTAGGAGATCGGCTAGTTGCTGTAGGCTCGAAATCGTCGCTTTGTCCAGGCGGGAGCTGGCTGTGGGAAAATACGGATACGCTGACCTTTGAGCGTTGCGGAGAGCGGTATACTCTCAACACTACAGGTGTTTGTGCTGCAGACATGGGGATTACGTGGACGCGTGCACGGAATATAGGCATGATGCGTAAGCTTTCTTATGGCGTGAGGGCGTTTCAACAAGACTGTTCACGTGTATGGCGTGCGGTCGCCTCTATTTTAAAGGGTGATATTAAAAACTTGCGTGGTATGCCAACTATCTTTAAGCGATCGAAAGAGAAGTGGAATGTAGGGGGAGTTGCCTTTTTTGCTTTTGTGGCGGCATTATCGTTAAGCTTAGGGGCCTTGAACCTTTTGCCTGTGCCTGGTCTAGACGGAGGACACCTGCTGCTTTTGACCGCTGCGTCGATTTTTAATAAAGGAAAGCCATTCCCAGAGAAGTTAGAAAAATTCATTACGTACACAAGCTTTGGTCTTTTGTTGACCTTAATGCTTTATGTGAACATGAAAGATTTGATGGGATTTTTAAAGTGAAGGGTTGAGTAAAAATGTATCAAAGTTACTGTGATATCAAAAAGTATGTCATAACAGTTTTACTGCTTTGGGGGGCGGCTTTGACACTGTGTGCAAATGATTCAGACATTGAAGGGTTTGATTCAGAAGTTGTGCTAGAAAGTAAGGCTTCTACTGGAGGCACCATAACGGCAATTAAGGTTTTTCAAAATAAGAGAATCTCTTACTCCTCTATTGTGAGCAAGTTGTCGTATAACATTGGAGATACGATTTCTGCATCAGATATAGAGCACATAGTAGAACACTTGTACGCCACATCACTTTTTGCGCACGTTAGTGCTGAGATGGTGGATGGAGAACTTTTAATCTACGTGCGAGAGCTTCCTAGCGTTAACAGTGTGAGCTTTGAAGGTAACCGGAATCTTGATAAAACTATTTTAGAAAAAGATCTGGGGGTTGAGGAAAGGCAAATTTTATCGAAAGAGCGTTTGCGTACAGCCGTGGAACGTTTATACATGATCTATCGTCAGGCTGGATTTTTTCATGCAAGTGTAAAGGCTCAGGTCATTTATCAAGACAATAATCGTGTGGACTTGATCTTTAGCATCAAAGAGGGTGAGCCAGCACATGTTGGTGACGTGATGTTCTTTGGAAATAAAGCGGCCTCTTCTTCTGCGTTGAAAAGCTTAATAGCAACTAAGCCTTACCGGTGGTGGCGTATTTTGAAGACAGGGTCATTATTTCACGCAGAAAATCTTGATATAGATCAGAGTATTTTGGAAAGTTATTACTTTAACAGAGGTTACTTAGATTTTCAGGTAAAAGATACAGTGGCTCAGCTTTCCCCTCTTTTAGAGAAATTTACAGTAAGCTATCACGTGGTCGAAGGTAGACCTTATACCGTTAAAGACATTACGTTTGAAAACACAGTGCCGCATACTTCTATTAAGCGTTTGCCTAATTGGCGTAGTGTGCGGGGCGAAACATATGTGCATGATTTTGCACAAGATGATGCTGCTCGACTTGAGCGAGCTTTTGCGCGTAACGGTTTTCCTTATGTTCGTGTGAAGCAAGTTAACGTGAAAGACCCTCTTTCTCAAACTGTTGTGATTCAGTACACAACGTATCGTATTGCTAAGACTATGGTGCGGCGTGTGGTTCTTGTGGGTAACAACAGAACCTTTGACGCTGTTTTATATCCGCTAGTGGATATTACAGAAGGAGACCTTTTGGATGAGCGTTATATTAAATCAACCTTGTATAACCTGCGACGCACCGGTTTTTTCGAAAGCGTTTCTGTTGAAAAAAGGCCGATCCTAGGTGACCCAGATGGTGTAGAGGTGCGCTTTGTCCTGAAGGAGCGTCCTACAGGACAGATACGATTCAAAATGCAATATAAAGGTGATCTAGGTGTGGGTGTTGAAGCTGAGCTGAACGATCCAAACTTTTTAGGAAAAGGAAAGGTCCTTCGTTCTTCTGCGCTGACCGGAGCACGTCAGTGGGATATTGGGGTTACGTTCATTGACCCATCCTTTAATGATCTAAACGTCGCTGTCGGAGGAGGAGTAAACTTTGGGCGTCGGAAAGTTTACCGACCGACAGGAAGTGTCGCCGCATCTGAACAAGATGCTTTGTATAGTTTGGCTTCCCGTAGTGTCAGAACATTTTGTGTCATGCCTTTTAGAAGATACTGGAGCTCCCGTTATGAGTACAAACTAGCCATGGAGTCTTTTGACGTTTGTGATCAGAAGATCTACAGTATTAAGCGTGCTCAGTTTGACAACTATGATTTTTCTTTGGTGAAAGATAAACGAGGAGCGGCCGATTGGCCGGAAAGCTATGTGTGGTTATCTCGGGCGCGTGCAGGTATTGTGTATGACCGAAGAGATCGTCGTTTTGACGCAACTAAAGGCTTGCTGGCATCTGTCATGTTTGGGGTTAGCGGTTTAGGCGGCAATGTCCGTAACTTCACCGTGGAGCTGGATGCGGATTATCACCGCAAGCTTACTGACTCAGTAACGCTACGAGCACGTGCTTATGGACGAATTTTGCGACCGTGGTCTGAAAAATACGCAACTCGTATTTTGGATAGACACCGATTAGGTGGAGCACGTACTTTGCGTGGATTCAGAGAGTGGGGTGTAGGTCCAAGAACGATATACGGAGAAGTTGTAGGTGGAGATACCATGTTTGGGGGAACTCTAGAGCTCTTGTTCTCGTTAGGTCTTCCAAAGGAAGCTCAGTTTAGAGGTGTTCTGTTTATGGATATGGGAACAAACTGGGATAGTTACTCGCAGCTAAGCCGCGCGCTCTTTATTAACGAACGTAGTTTACGTGTGACAGTGGGAGTCGGTATTCGTTGGGCATCGCCAATGGGTGTGATTGATATTGCGTACGGAATTCCGTTGAGACATAGCTATGGTGACGACCTGGAGTCAATCAGTTTTGGTTTGCAATCTATGATGGATGCGCAGGACGATTTTGTATGATGAACAAGGTTGTAGTAGGGGTCTTGTGTGGAGTCATAGGGGGGCTGCTGTGTGTGTGGATATGTCAGAAACCATCATTACCACCGTCTTCTTCTACAGTAGCATTTGTGAATTATAGTGCTGTAATGAGCACGCTTCCTGCATCCTGTCAGCTCCGGGCAGACCTAGAAGCTCATCTTAAAGAGTGCCAAAGAATACTCATGGAAAAAGAAGAAGTGCTGAGAAAGGAGTACCAAGATGTGCTAGAGTGCTTGATGTCTAAGCCCAAAGACTATGAGCAAGCAAAGGCTATTGAAGATAAGCGACAGCAATTTAAAGTTTCTCTAATGGATGTGCAGCGCGATGCAGAAGCGATGCGCATTCGAATTCAGCAGGCTTATGAAAATGCGCTGCAAAAAATTAAAGAGTCTCTTTCTAATATATTGAGGGAGGTTGCAGTGGATCGTGGTTACCGGAGCATACAGGATGCAAAGTACGCGCTTTTTTATCATCAAGATGTAGACTTAACAGATACCGTAAAAATGCGCCTACAGGAAAAAACGCAAAAAGTTTCGATGAACTTGTAAGGAAATGATGGAAAAAATATTATTAACCCTAGAGGATATAAAAAAAGAGATACCCCACAGAGACCCCTTGTTGCTCTTGGATCGTGTTGAAATTATTGAGGAAAACAAAGCTGTTGGGTATAAGCTTATTCACCCAGAGATGGCTGTTCTTGCAGGTCACTTTCCTGGCAATCCGATTATGCCTGGAGTGTTGCAGGTGGAAAGTATAGCGCAGCTTAGCGCAATCCTTGCAAAACCAAAGGAAGGAGAGCTGATGCTGTTAGCAGCTGTCAATAAAGCTCGGTTTATGAAGCCTGTACTTCCTGGGATGGAAATGTGTGTACACGTAGAAAAAAAGGTTCTTCGCATGGGAATTGGAAAGTTTTTCGGAGAAGTCTTTGTTGACGGAGAGCTTGCGTGTAGCGCAGAGGTTACTGGAGCGATAGCACCCGCTTAGAGGGAGGCTTTTTCTGCGCTTAGCTTTAGCTCTTCAAAAAGCATAACATCACTTTCAGGACGACTGTTGTCCGCAGTTAAGAGCTTTTCTCCGAAAAATATACTATTGACTCCTGCCATAAAGCAGAGCGTTTGGAACTCGTCACTCATGTCTTCTCTGCCGGCTGCGAATCGCACATAAGAGCGCGGCATTGTAATGCGGGCTATAGCGATTGTGCGGATGAAGTCAAAACTGGATACAGGGTTGGCTCCCTCTAGAGGGGTTCCCGGAATGCGAATGAGCTGGTTAATTGGGACAGATTCTGGTTGCTCTTCAAAATTTGCAAGAACAGTTATCATTTTTATGCGATCTTCGTTGGTCTCTCCCATGCCTAAAATACCTCCGCAACACACTTTGATTCCTGCTTTTCGTACATATTCTAGCGTTTGAATGCGATCTTGAAACGTACGGGTAGTAATGATTTTTCCGTAAAACTCAGGTGAGCAGTCAATATTGTGGTTATAAAAATCTAAGCCAGCATCTTTGAGCTTGAAAGCTTGCTCTTCAGTAAGTAAGCCAAGTGTAGCGCATGTTTCGAGCCCTAAAGGCTTGATGAGACGAATCATTTCGCAGATACGTTCGATTAGTCGATCCGTTGGCCCACGCCATGCAGCTCCTACACAAAACCGGGAGCTGCCAAAACTTTTTGCTTTTTTTGCTTTTTCTAAAACCTCTTCTGGTTTCATGAGTGGCTCTGGCTTCAAGCCCGTGTTATAATGCAGGGATTGTGGACAGTAAGAGCAGTCCTCTGGGCAAGCCCCTGTTTTAATGCTCAGAAGGGTGCTTACTTGAATCTTATTGTGTGGAAAATTTTCTCGATGCACAGATTGCGCTTGAAACATAAGATCCATGAAAGGAAGATTAAAAAGTTCCATTACTTGATTGAACTGCCACTTTTCTTTTGTCATAATACATAATTGTACTGTATTTTTGAGATAAAAGATATATTTGCTATGTGATTGGAGGTTTTGTGGCTAAATTGAATGTGAGTCTCTTCTTAAAAGACCGTGAAGCTAAAGGTTTGATCCGTAAGATTCGCCGAGAGACGGATAGTCCACAAGGTAGCGTGAATTTTGGGCATAATGATTACTTAGGGCTTGCGCAGAGCTCAGATGTTGTAAAAAGTGCGAAGTCTGCCTTGCGTACTTATGGAGTTGGGTCGACAGGGTCTAGGCTGCTTTCTGGGAGCAGCACAACAGCAGATAGCCTAGAAAACGCCATTGCCCTTAGTAAAGGGTTTGATAGGGCCTTGTTGTTCTCGTCAGGATATCAGGCTAATGTGACGCTTTTGCCGGCCATATTATCAACTAATTTTTTTCAGATCGAGCCCGTCGTGTTTCTTGATAAAAAAAGTCACGCGAGCTTGTATACAGGTGTTCGTGCGAGTGGGGTGCCAATGCATAGGTTTGCGCATAATAATTTAGATATGTTGGAAAGCCTCCTTGAGAAGCATGGCCAAAATCGACAGCCTGTGATTATTACAGAGACACTATTTAGTGTCGATGGTGATAAGGTAGACCGCAGCCGCTTACGAAAAATAGTGGATCACTATCGCGCTTTTGTGTACCTAGATGAAGCGCATGGTGTTGGTATGGACGGGCGTCACGGCTGGGGGGTGCAGCAATCAGAATTTAAAGAAGGTACGATTATTGCGGTTGGTTCACTTGCTAAAGCTATAGGATGTTTAGGGGCTTTTTCTGTGTGTAGGTCTGATATTCGTGAGTATATTGTCAACACTTGTGAGGGGCTTATGTTTTCTACAGCGCCGCCACCAGCCTTAATGCAGGCCGCAGAAACTGCTTGGCATAAAGTCAGGGATATGGATGCTGTCCGTAAACAGATAATTGGAAATGCCCAGCGCGCGAGAGAGGCCTTTCGAGAGGCCGGGTTTAATACAGGTAGTAGTACAGAGCATATAATTCCTTTGTTTTTCACGAGTATTGAAGAAGGACTTGCTGTAAAAAAATCACTAGAGTCTGAAGGTATTCTGGCAGCATTGCTGAGGGCTCCTTCTGTGCCAACAGGAGGGTCCTGTGTGCGAGTAAGCATTACCGCATTGCATGATGAGGGGGCTATTGACCGCCTGATTAATTGGGCGCTATCACGATGAAGTATACTTTTGTGCTTAGCCATGGCTTTGGCTTTTCCTCATCATTTTGGGATGGTTTTCGAAAAGAATTGGAACGAGAAAGATTTGTTGAAAAAATAATAGTTTGGGAGCAAGGGTATTTTGGCGCAGATCCTGTGTGTCCGCTGCCTTTAGGGGAAAGGTGTGTGGGGGTCGGTCATTCATTGGGGTTATGTCAGTTGCTAAAGCGCAAACAAAAATGGCATGCGCTTGTAAGTGTGAATGGGTTTACCAACTTTTTAAGTGCAAAAAAAGGTGTTTATGAGCAGCGACAGTACGAGTTGCGCAAGTTTACGGAAATGTTTTTTAGAGATTCAAAAATGACGCTTAAAATTTTTTACGATAATTGTGGGTATAAAGGCGAGCATTTGGAGGGAATAAACGAGCAAAGGCTTGCGCAGTGTTTGGCCATGATGTCAGAGAGCTTTTCACTTACCGCACCAACTTTAGCACTTTACGAACGGGAGGATCGAGTTGTGCCGTATGCTGTGACAAAAGATAATTTTTACGATCACCCACAAGCAGTGTGCCGGCAGATTTCTGGTCAAAGTCATGTTCTGCCTCTGCATAGCTCGAGTGACATTCTGTTTTTTCTCCGGGAGTTTTTATTGTACAATATGGGGCAGTCGTGGTAATGTCTTGTTTTAAAAAGAGGGTGAGTAGAAGCTTTAGTCGTGCAAGCGAGAGCTATGATCAGGTAGGCTCTGTTCAAAAACAGTGTGTGGAAGCGCTGGGCAACATGGTGAAGGCCTTGGGGGAGGATTTTTCAGTAATTCATGATTTAGGCTCAGGAACTGGAAGTATGATTGCTTGGCTGCTACGGCATTACCCTGATGCGGAGTATACTGCAAATGATATAGCACCCGGCATGTTAGGGCGCTTGAGTCAGAATATTCCAGATGCGGTAAATGTGAAATGTATTTTGGGGGATATGGAAACAGTTGATTTGGGTCCGGCAGACCTGACTACTTGCTCGTTGGCTTTACAGTGGCTTCCTAATCCAATGCAGGTGGTGAGTCGATATGCCCAATCCTCAAAAGTTTTGGCTTTTAACTTTTTGAGGCCCTCAAGTTTTCGATCATTACGGAATTTTTTGCAAAAATTTTCGATAGAGGGAGGGGGCTTAAGCTATTTGGAGCTAAAGGATCTTGACTGCGTGAATCAGTGGGGGGCTATGTGCTACGAAGAAAAAAGCTTTACCCTTAAGGTGGACAATGGGAGAGCCATGCTTGAGTATATTCGCAGACTGGGAGCGGCTACTGCTTTGCGTTCAGATTTAATATCAGTGAGTACAATCAAGGCGATGCTTGAATATACGAGCCCTATTTTGATGGAGTATGATGTGGGGTTTGTTGTTGTGAGGTGCCGATGAGGGTTTTTGTTACAGGTGTAAGCACTGATGTTGGTAAAACTGTAGTGTCGGCGTGGATTTGCGCCCACCTTAACGCGACGTATTATAAGCCAATACAGACAGGTCCAGAAAAGGATTCGGACTTTGTATCACGTACAGTGGGGGCACCTATCATTCCGGAGTCGTATTGGTTTGCACCTCCAGTTTCTCCGCACCTAGCCGCAGGAGAAGCGGGTGTTGAAATTTGCATCAATAAGTTAGTCTCCCCCCAGGATGCCGCTTTGGTCGTAGAGGGGGCCGGGGGTGTGCTGGTGCCAATCAACACAACGCACACTATGCTTGATGTAATGCGTTTTATGAAGCTTCCTGTCGTGGTCGTTACCCAGTCGTACCTAGGCACAATTAATCATACACTGTTAACGCTAGAGTGTTTGAAAAGTGCACAAATTCCTGTATTGGGCTTTGTGATGAGCGGAGACTATGCGCTATCAAACGTTGAGGCAATAACTCAGTATAGCTCAGTTTCTTTTTTGGGGGGGCTTCCTACGTTATCTTGTTTGAAAAAGGAAATATTGCTACAATATCCTATAAACTTATAAAGGTGGTGTATGAAACAAATGAATGCGAAACGTATGGAGCATAGTGATGCGGTTATGGTGAAAGATAAAGCTACTATGTGGCACCCTTTTACTCAAGCGCAAGGTGCACAAACGCCACTGCATATTGTACGAGGCGAGGGCGAGTTTTTGTTTGATAAAGAGAATCGTTCGTATACTGATTTGATTTCGAGCTGGTGGGTGAATTTATATGGACATGCTCATCCACATATTGCTCAGGCAATTGCCAAGCAAAGTTCTGTCTTAGAGCATGTAATGTTTGGTGGATTTACCCACGAACCTGCTTGTAGCTTGATGAAACGCCTTCAGGGCTATGTTGATCCCTTGACTCACTTTTTCTTTTCAGACAATGGATCCACGGCTATGGAGGTTGCTCTGAAGATGTCTTACCAGTATTGGCATAATAAAGGTCAAACAAAGAAATATTTTGTGTCTTTTGAAGGGGGATATCATGGTGACACTGTGGGAGCAATGGGTTTGTCTCCGAATCAGTTCACATCACCTTTTGAAAAAATCTTACTGCCTTCTAAACAAATTCCTTTTCCTGAATACTATGATGGTGCGACATCAGTGATTGAGGAAGAAGCGCAAGCTTTGGCTGCGTTTGAATCCCTGTGTCAAAGCGGGGATATTGTTGCGCTGGTTGTGGAGCCTATAGTGCAGGGTGCCTCAGGAATGCGTGTTTGTCGTGTAGCATTCATGAATAATCTGATGAATATGGCAAAGCACTATGGAGTTTTTGTGGTGTTTGATGAGGTTATGACGGGGTTTGGTCGAACAGGAAAAATGTTTGCTTTTAATCACTTAGAAAGTGTGCCGGACTTTTTATGTTTAGCTAAAGGTTTAACTGGTGGGTTTTTGCCGCTTGCCGTGACCGTGACCACTGAAGAAGTGTATAGCGCCTTTTTAGGACAAGATTTAAGCAAAGCTTTTTTGCATGGGCATTCGTATACGGCCAATCCACTTGGTTGTGTAGCCGCTCTAGCTGCGTTAGATTTGTGGGAGCAAAATGCTACACGCGTTGGAATGTGGAGCATAGAACAAATCCACACACAGCGCTTAGTGCAGCTAAGAAAGATACAGGGGGTTTCTAAGGTTCGTCAGAAGGGCACCATTGCTGCTTGGAGCTATGACGGGGACACAGACGCCCTTAAGGCTTTTTTGTTAAATAGCGGGGTCATTTTGCGACCGATTGGTCGAGAGTGCTATTTGATTCCTCCGTATTGCATTAAGCCAGAAGTTCTCCACCAAGCCTATGATGCAATTGAAAAAGCACTTGAAAGTTGTCTATAAAGGTGCAATGTGGTTATAAAAAAAGGGGGCAAATGCCCCCTTTTTTTATGACAGCTGAGATTTATTGCGTGTTGTTGTTGACCTCACCAAATTCTTTTACTGCTGTGTTGTAACTTTCATGTATAATTTGTACCTTGTGTTGTTTGTAAAGGCTTTCGGCCCAAGCGGTTTTTAGATCATCAGATACGCTAGAAGCTAGCTTTTCTTTGAATTCTGAGTATGCTTTAACAGCGTTATAGGGGTCGCCAGCTTTCTTTCCTTGCACGGTGATGATTTGAATCATTCCGTCTGGTGTGACAATAGAAACGGCTTTGTTTTTTGGTGTTGTTGCCAATAAAATTCTGTTGTCTAGAGAGAAGAAACCATTATTTGTAATAAGAAGCGGGATATCTGTGAGGGCAGTGGGTTCGGCGAGTAGAGATCCAATAGCCTTTGTTTTCCCTGATTTGTTATAAGCTTCAGCGCAGCGTGCACCCTCTTCTTCACACTGCTTTATAATAAGAGGGGTTGCTACATCAGCCGTGATGTTAGATGCGTCTACCTCTGACTCCTCTAGAGTAGTTGGTTCCTGAATGTTGGATACCACAAAAATCAAGTGGCTACCATCTTCTAGTGTTAGCGGAAGGTCAACTTGTCCTAAGTTTGCCGAAAAAATTGAGCTAAGAGCTTCTTTATCTAAAGGTAAAGTAAATAGAGTGCTAGTGTTGGCTCCCCAGAAAACACACCCTTGAGCGTCGATGTTTTCTATGTGCATGAAGCGGACTCCGGGCTGCTGCGCTTTTTCTAAATCAGCAGGCTCGAGAACAGAATGTTCAAGCTCAGCGCGAATTTTATCCACATCTACCTGTTGCTTAAGGCTTTCTACTTCTTTGCGGACGTCCATACGGTCGGTGTCTGAAGGCTCGAATGGAGTTGCTTTCTTGCTTAGAACAACAGCTGCAACGAAAACGTCTCCCTCTTTTGTCACAGGTGTGCTGTCACCAGCGTTAAGAGAGTTTGCCATTTTCAGGCATCCTTCTAGGTCGGCATCGTCTGTGACGTGTGGGGAAAGAGAAGGCGTTACATTAGTGAGTGCTTCGAGATCCATCTTAAGGTTGCTTTTTAAAGAGCTAATGGCTGTGGAAAGATCCGCTTCATTGCTCGCTTCTAGGCGAACAATGGACCTTGACGTAATAGGAGGAAATCGTCTTAGTAGCGCCTCTTTAATTTCAGCTGCGGTAACACTTGGACGTGGTAGGTAGTCCCGGGAAACATGTAAGGCTTTAAGGGATCGGCGCTCTGGAACTGATATGAACTGTACCTGTTCTCCAGATTTTGCAGAGGTAATCGCGCTTTGAACTGCGCGGCTGACATCTCCTGAAGAGACGGCGTGATCACATGCTTTTGTGGAGATGAAGGTAGATGCTTCAGGTAGGTGTATTGTGAAGGAGTAAAGTGCTGCTGCTTCTTTAAAAAGGTTTAGAGCGTGACCTCCTTGAGTAAGGTTTGCCGTGAAGAAAATAGGGCTGAGTTGCTTTTCAGTCAATAGGGAAAAAACGTATTGGAAAAGTATTTCTTTTCGCAGCATACCGGAATCCATAAGTTGCTGCAAACGGGCACCATCAAATTGACCAGAGTCGGTGTGTAAAAATGGTAAAGATTGAATGGCGTGACGCAAAAAGGCGTCAGGTATTTTAAAGCCTAACCGATGAGCTTCTAAAGAAGTTACAATCTCTTGAATTTTGGATTGCAAAATCAGAGGATAAAATTCCTGACGTTGGCTTTTAGGAACGTTTGTTTCATCCATTTTCGCCACAATGGACGAGAGGGTAATTAGATGCTCGCCGATGTTGGCTACAATATCGGATGGCTTGTTACTAGGACGAAATAATGACCCGAGTCCCCATACGGCGAAACTCAAGGATATGAGCGCTAAAACGATGCGCGAAATGATAGATGTGTTGTTTTGACGAAAAAAATGTAGCATTCTCTCAGAATTCCTCACATAATAAATAACATGTTATAGTGTTTTTGTCATGAGTTTTTTAGTGTTTTCTAACTGGAAGATGGCGGTGTGTGATAAACGAATATACGATTTGTCCTTGTGCGCTAAGAGTTTTTCCGCAAAATTCCCCCCTAATTCCCAACTAACTTTATTTCCAAGTTTTGAGCATCTTTCGATGGTTCAGGCATTGTGTGATGGGACGAACGTTGCCCTGGGAGCGCAAGATGTGAGTGAGCAGAGCGTTGGGAGCTTTACTGGGCAGGTGAGTGCGCAAAGTGTGGCAAAGGTTGGTGCGCAGTATGCTCTTTGTGGGCATGTTGAAAGCCGAGCGCTGTGGCCGGATAATGTTGTGATCGATCGGGTGTTTCGCAAAATAGAACGATGCTGGGAGTCGGGGATTTGCCCTGTTGTTTGTTGTGAGCAGGGAGACTTAGGTCGCGGAGGGTTGCTAGAACGAGTGGCGCAAGCGCATAAAAAGGTTATTGTAGCCTATGAGGAAGGAGTTTGCGTGGGAAGCGGTCAGGCTTCTTCGATGGATGACATTAACCAGGCTGTGAGTGACATTCGATCAAAAATTGCCCCCGATCGGCTTAGTGGAGTGATTTATGGGGGGTCTGTAAACGCTATGAATGTTACGCAGCTTATGGAGTCCGACATAGGTGGCGTTCTTGTGGGAGGGGCCTCTCATAATGAGGACTCATACTCTGCACTTTTGGAAAAAATCTTACTCAATTTGTAGGTCCACATTGTGCACAAGAGTTGATTGCGGAAGTGTTATGTTGTGCTGGAATGCAAGCATAGCGCTTGGTGGAATGGGTGACTTTTTGATGGGAATGGTGTGGGCAATCGTCGAGGTTTTTTGCCCCTCCGCTATGCGAATAGATGCGCATACTGGTGGGGGTGGAAGAGTTTTGTCTGCGATATTGGCGACGCTACCACTAATAGATAGTTCTATTCCAGCGCTGGTGTGCTTCGTCTGCCATGTAGGAGAGAGTACTTTAAAACTTGATATATTAGGGGTGCTTGAAAAAACTTGCATGCACAAAATAGCGCCGCATATACCGAGCAAGGCAGTAACTGCTAAAATAATTTTGATGGGAAGGTCCTTTTTGGCCTCTTGATGTTCTTGCCGGATGTTTTCCGGGAATGGTTTGTACAGTGTAATGTTTTCGTTGTCAGGGATATGAGCTAAGCGTTCAATGTTGCGCAAGGGCTTTCCAGATTTTGCTAATTTTTCTGCAGACGTTAAAGGGGCGATTTCTGGACTGCGCCTTGTTTTTTCGAACCACTGTTTTTGACAGACGGTGCAGCGCACCGTCCTTCCTTTTGGTCCAAGGGAGGATGAAGGTATATGAAAGTATGTTTGACACGAAGGGCATACAATCGTTGTTTGTGATTTGCTCATACCACATAATACATAAAATTGAAGAGAGAGGTCGAGTGATTGAGGTGTTTTTTTGTGAATGAGGTGGTAAACTGTGATGAATGTATGTTTCTAAGGCACGTAATATAATTAGTATGCGCAATGTGGGGTTGCGCTTTCCTGGTGATATTGAAGTATTTTATGACTTGAACTGGGATGTTCCTCAGGGGTCTTTTGTTTTTTTGACGGGGCAAAGTGGTAGCGGCAAGACGAGTCTTTTGCGTATGATTTATCGTGCGGTTCCGCCGACATCCGGTCATGTGCGGGTCTTTGATCAAGATGTTGTGTCTTTGCGTCAAGATAATCTTTCTCTGTATAGAAGAAATATTGGTTTTGTTTTTCAAAACTTTTGTCTGATTCCCCACTTGACAGTCATTGAAAATGTCATGCTCCCGCTGCTTATGCGTGGGGTGACAGATGCAGTTGCCCGCAAAAAAGCTCTCGATCTTTTGGATTGGGTTGGAGTCGCTCAGCATGCGGGCATGTTGCCGAATGCTCTTTCAGGAGGGCAAAAGCAAAGAGTTGCAATTGTGCGTGCGGTTATTGCGCAGCCGAGAATGCTGCTTGCAGATGAGCCAACGGGCAATATTGATGACCACATGGCTGTTCGTATACTTTACTTGTTCGAAGAAATACAAAAAACAGGGGTGACAGTTATTTTGGCCACGCATAACAGGCATTTGGCGCGTGAGTTTGGGCATGTGGAGATACTTCTTAAAGATAAGCGGGCGAATTTAGTGAGAGGGGGAGATCATGGCTGATGTAACTCATTTTTGGTTGCGGGGGTATGCTGTAGAGCGTTTGATGAGCTATATAGTTGGCTTGATGGTGTATACGGCTTTTGTCGCCGTATTGGGCGCTGTCACAGTCCAATTTTTTGTGGAAAAGTGGCAGAATGTTGTCGTTGGGCATATGGTTGTGGAGGTCCAGTTTGCAGGGAGTAACGCTGTGCAGAGCGACCGTGAACGTGTGGTTGCGCAAATTCGTAAAATTTTAGACAGCTTGCGACCTGTCACGAAGTATCGCTTCATATTGTCTAGTCAAGTTGGGGTTGCGGATCTTGCTCCAGAATCTTTTGTGGAGCCTGTTTTTGTGGATGTGGTCGTGAAGTCCAAGGAGTTAAGTCCTGAAGGTCTGCAGCGATCTTTGATTAGTGTGCACCCGGCGCTGCGCGTGCGGGGTGTGAGCCCGGAAAACATACGGGCAGCACGATTGGTGCGGCTGGGTGAGATGGGAGCGTTTGCTTTGTTGGGCTTGGTTGTGCTGGGTACGTTGGGTGTAATTGCGTTTGCAGCGCAGGCAAGCTTGATGATTAATAAGCGAGTGGTTGGTATTATATTTCTGATGGGGGCAACTACCGTTTATGTGGTGAGGCAGTTTCAACGTCATATGCTGAAGTTGGCCGGTGTGGGGGCGGCTATCGGTGGTGTGGCTATAACGCTGACACTTCTTGCTGGGTTTTGGTTTTTGCGGTATAATGGTTACGCAGAGGATTTTTTGTATAAGCCTGCTTTACTGTTTTTGTTTATTGTAGGAATCCCTGTAGCTGTGGTGCTGTTTATGGTGTTTTCTGTAGATGTGTCGGTGCGGCGAGCTTTGCTAAGTGGCGAAGATGAGGCGTTAGACTGGTAGTGATGTTGAATGAATTGATAAAAATGTTTGAAGATCTGAAGGCTGAAAACATAGTGGTGATGGACTTGCCTGAAGAGGCGGTTGCGCTTAAGATGGTTGTCCTAACGGGCACTAGTGTCAGACACATTGCGACTTTAGCAGAAAAGGCGCGCCTGTACTTGCGCTCTTGCGAAGTAGCGTGTAGTGTGGAAGGAGAGGGAGGCAGCGACTGGGTTGTGTTGGATGCAGGTGCTTTTTTGGTGCACGTGTTTACGGAGGAGCGTCGATCCTACTATGACCTAGAGGGTCTTTGGAGTAAGAGGGTGTCTGTGGCGCTAGAAAAGGAAGGGGTTCATGAAGAGGTTTGGTAAAATTTTTACGTGTGTTTTTAAAGGCATGTTTTCTTTTATTGGAAGAAGTTGGTTGCACTTTTTTTGTGCGGTGCAAATATTGGCACTATCTGCAGTGACAGGGTATTGGGTTAAAGGGCGGTATTTTTCCGAGCCTATTAAAAAATTCGATCGTGCGACGTTGCCCCCGTCTCCTGTTGAGGTGGTGACAGCTGCGCGTACAACTTTTGAGGATAAAATAACTCTTTTGGGTAAAGTTCTGGGAGACAAGATGGTTGTTTTGAGGCCAGAAATAGATGGGCGTGTGAAGTCCATTGCGATGAAAGAAAATGCCCCAGTGCGCAAGGGGGACCTTCTTTTCCTTTTGGAGGATGCGGTTTATAAGGCAGAGTTGGCAGAAGCAAAGGCTCAGCTTGCGTTGGCTCAAGCTAAAATGAAGCGTGATAAAGCTTTGGCTCAGCGTAATGCTAAAGCAGCCAAAGATGTGGAAGAGGCTGAGGCGAACGTTCAAGTTGTGCTTGCTAACGTAGAGAAGAGAAAGGCTAATTTAGAACGGACACGCATTATTGCACCATTTGATGGCACCGTAGGTATGAAACAGTTGAGTGAGGGGGCCTGGGTGCGTCCAGGAGATGAGCTAGCCACAGTTGCTTCGCCTGGCCTAGTGTTAGAGTTTTGTGTTCCGGAAAAATACTTAGAGTCTGTGAGTGCTGGTGATCCCCTTTGGTTTGGCGTGGATAGCTCAGAAGGTCGTCAGGTTCAAGCGACAGTGTCGCATGTAGATGCGCACTCTCACGCACAGCAGCACTGTGTGCGCTGTCGCGCTGAGGTTAAAAACTATAACGAACTGCCTTTGCGTCATGGAATGTATTCGCGTGTTCAGCTAGTGACACGTCGCAATGAAGATGTGATCGTTCTTCCTCAGTCTGCTGTAGAAACTCGAGGTAAAATTAGTTTTGTTTATATAGTGAATGATGAGGATCGGGTGGAGCAAAAGCTGGTAACCATAGGTTCTCGTAGCGGTGATCATATTGAAATCCTTGGGGGTGTTTCAGAGGGTATGCGTGTTGTAACTGCAGGCCAAATGAAAATACAAGATGGATTTCCGGTGTATGTTCTTCCACCGAAGTGTTTGTAGGGGTGTAATATGAAGTTGCTAGATTTTTGCGTAAAGCGCCCTGTTTTTACAACAGTTATGACCATCGGTCTTCTGATCGTTGGTGCTGTGAGCTGCTGGTATTTGCCTTTGAGGCAGTACCCACAAGTGGATTTGCCTGTTATCAGTGTTGTTACAACATATGAGGGCGCAAGCCCGCAAATTGTGGAGTCTCGTATTACTAAAATTCTAGAAAGTGCGCTGGCAGGTATTGAAGGGGTTGATTTAGTAACCTCAGTTAGCTCTGATGAGTCTAGCCGTATTACAATTACTTTTAAAGCAAAACACGATATTGATGCAGCAGCAGCAGATGTGCGAGATCGTATCGGGCGAGTGCGTACACGACTTCCTGAAGGAACGAGGGATCCTTTGGTGAAAAAATCAGAGGCCGACGCTGCTGCGATAATGCACTTAGCTTTTTACTCAAGAACAGACTCAGTACACACAGCTGAGCTTTATGATTACTTTAAAATGCATATTGAGACGGAGCTTGAGGCAATACCAGGTGTTGCTGGTGTTGAGCCATATGGATCAAGCGGGCACACTATGCGTGTTTGGTTAGACCCTGTGAAAATGGCTTCATATCGTATTAATACCCATGATATATCCGCGGCTTTGCGTCAGCAAAACGTGCATATGCCTGCAGGAAGAGTCCGTTCTAATGATCGTGAGTATATGATTACTACGGCTGCAACACTTAAGACGCCAGAGGCTTTTAACAATGTTGTGGTGTCACAGCAAAGCAATGGGAATATTGTGCGTATCTCTGATATTGGTTATGCTGAATTTATTCCAGAGCCGGATAAACAAACTTTTGCGTATTTCAATGGGCACCCTGCAATAGCAATCGGTCTTGTGAAAAAATCCGTGGCCAACCCACTTGAGGTGAAGCAAGAGCTTTTGGAGCTGTTGCCTAAACTGGCTAAGTCACTTCCGAACACTTATGTGTTAGAGATCGCATATGACCGAACTGTTTATGTGAGTGCGGCACTTTCAGAGGTTGTCCGCACTTTTTTCGAGGCAGTTTTGTTTGTGTCCTTAGTGGTGTTTGCCTTCTTGTGGTCGTGGCGTGCAGCTCTTATTCCGTTGGTTGCGATACCTGTTTCTCTTTCAGGAACGGCTATCCTTTTGTATATGTTTGGGTTTTCCATTAACACTTTCACCTTGCTTGCTGTGGTTCTTGCAATTGGTCTAGTGGTGGATGATGCTATTGTTGTGATGGAAAATATCCATAGATACCTGGGTAAGTTTACGGACCGTAAAAAAGCGGCTATTGTAGGTGGAAGTGAGATCGCGTTTGCAGTTATTGCGATGACGTTAACGCTGGCTGCGGTATACTTTCCAATTACGTTGGCACGAGGTTCTGTAGGTAAGTTCTTTACAGAGTTTGCAGTTACGCTGGCTGGTGCTGTAATTGTGTCAGGTTGGGTAGCGCTGACTCTTTCCCCAATGATGTGTTCTATCTTTTTGAGAGCTTCAGACCTTGAGGTAGAGAAAAGCTTTAATAGCCGTACTTCCAAATTGCTGAGCTACTTTTATGTGGAAAGATACATTCCTAAAATGGAAGAGTATTTGCGTAAAAGCATTATGTGGGCTTATAACAACATAACTGCTTTTTCTTTCTTTATTCTTATACTGGTGGTTGCCGGTTTTGGCTTGTTTTTTAAACTTCCAAGTGAGTTAGTTCCAAAAGAAGATCAGGGAATTGTGAACGTGGGAGCGTTAATACCACAGGGAGCTACTCCAGACTTTTTGAATAAATATATGCTGGAAGTAGATGATATTTTAGCAAAAACACCTGATGTGAGTAATCGACTTACAATTGTAGCAATGCCGCAGCCTGCGGTTTGGGCCTTATTAAAGCCATGGAGCGAACGAAGTCGTACGTCTGTCCAGCTGATTGATCAGGAGCTGCGCGACAAGCTGAAAGGTGTGGCAGGATTAATTGCTTATGCATCCCCTGGAGCAACAGCTCTTGGTGGTGGAGGTTCGAACGAGCAATCCGTGCAGTTCGTTCTTGAGACAACACAGTCATATAATGAACTTGATAGTGCTGCACAGCTGGTGGAAAGTGCGCTACGCTCTCGTAAAATTCTACCTTATTTAACTACAGATAGAGGTGAGGACACGCAAGAGTTTTGTGTGAATGTTGACCGAGACAAGGCGCTGTCTATGGGCGTAACTGTACAAACAATCGCCGAAACTTTGGACACATTCATCGCTGGAAGGCGTTTGACAGATTTCCGTAAGGATAGTGAGCAATATGACGTGATTGCATCCGTTCCGCTCGCTGAACGGAGAAATATAGATGACTTAGGTCATATTTATGTTCGAGGAACTCCAGAAGGTCGCTTTACGCAAGAGGTTATGCTGCCGTTAGATCAGCTAGTGACAATTGATTCTAACGTTGTTCCCTTGCAGATTAACCACTATAACCAGCTTCGTTCTGTAACACTTTCGGGAGAACTAGCTAAGAACGTTAGTTTGGGGGAGGCGGTTTCCCTGTTTGAACAAATTGCTTATGAAGTGCTTCCAGAAGGGGTTCGGTATGAGTTTTCAGGTCAAACACGTCAGTATCTAGAGTCGCGCTTTGTGATGCTCTTTGTATTTTGCTTAGCCATAGTCTTTATTTACTTGGTTTTGGCAGCACAGTTTGAAAGCTTTATTGACCCACTGGTTATTTTGTTTACCGTCCCCCTTTCACTGGGAGGTGCAATTGCTGTTTTGTGGCTTGTGGGCGGATCTTTGAACGTATATACACAAGTGGGTCTAATTACTCTGGTCGGTTTAATTACCAAACATGGAATCTTGCTTGTGGACTTTGCTAACAAGAGACGAGCTTCTGACCAAAGCTTGCGTGCAATTGACGCTGTATGTGAGGCATCTGTTTTGAGACTGAGACCGATCCTGATGACCACAGCCGCGATGGTGTTAGGAGCGCTTCCTTTGACGTTTGCGGTTGGGGCAGGAGCAGAAAGCCGACGTCAAATTGGATGGGTTATCGTTGGTGGTATGTGTGTTGGAACGTTCTTCACCTTCTTTGTTGTGCCAGTTATTTATCAGCTATTTTCTCAATTGAAAGAGAGGTTTTCTAGTGCACAGTAAAGTTAAAATTTATGGAAAAAGCTACTGCCCGTATTGTGGGTTTGCTCAGAATTTTCTTGACCAGCTTAATGTTAGTTATGAGTATGTGGACATAACAGAAGACCCGTTGCTGCAAGCTCAGGTTTTTGAGCGTGCGGGTGGAGCAAAGACTGTTCCGCAAATTTTCGTTGGAGACTTTTGCATAGGTGGCTTTACGGAACTAAAGGCTGCTCATGAGCGTGGGGAGTTAATGAAAATACTGGAGAATAATGCTTAAAATCATCCGACAAGTTCTTTTTTTATCCGCGGCGCTTGCGTTGTGCTTTGTTGTGTTTAAAGTAAATTGGGCTGGAGCTTCTTGCGAGGTTTTGATCTTTGGTACAACAACATGTCCTTACTGTGATCGTGCGAAAAATGTTTGTGTCCAAGAAGGTGTATCTTATCGCTTTATAAATTTAAGTTCTACAAATGACAGTAAAGATATGGAGTTGTATAACACTTTGCCTGCTGAATCCCGCCGAACTGTACCTCAAATATTTATAAACGGGGAGCATATAGGTGGATATAGCGAACTTTTGAAGGTTAACGCTGAGAAGCCTTTGGGACGCCGTTAATTGACATAAAATGCGATTTACGGCTCTCCACCACCTCCTCCTGTTTCAGGAGCAATAATTTTTCGAGGTAGGAAGAGATAGCTTTTTCTGTGTTTGTAAATGTTTGCTTATGGTTTCGGTGTGCACCGCCTAGCGGCTCTTCGATAATGTGATGGATTACCCCAAGTCTCTTTAAGTTTTGCGCAGAGCACTGAAGTGCTTGCGCGGCGCTTTCTTTACGTTTTCCATCTCGCCATAAGATAGACGCGCAACCTTCGGGCGAAATGACAGAATAAACACTATGTTCGAGCATAAGGACAGAGTTCGCTGTAGCAAGAGCCAAAGCTCCACCAGACCCACCTTCGCCAATAACAGTAGCGATGATTGGAGTGCGTAGGCCTAAAGAAACATCCACGGACTTCGCAATAGCCTCAGCCTGCCCTCTGTTTTCAGCCTCTGGCCCCGGATACGCTCCTGGAGTGTCAATGAAAGTTAAAACTGGTAAGCAAAACTTTTCCGCAAGCAACATTAACCTTTGCACCTTGCGGTAACCTTCTGGTTTGGGCATGCCAAAGTTGCATTTAACACGAGATGGTGTGTCGTGCCCTCGGGATTGTGCGATAGCCATGACCGGCTGCTCTTGAAAAAAACCAATGCAACCAATGATAGAAGGATCATCACCATAACAACGATCCCCAGATAGAAATGTTGGACGAGATATCAATGCATCAATAAAATGCGGCCCCTTAGGGCGGTTTTCAGCACGGGCAACCTCCACTTTTTGCCAAGGGGTTAAGTTGGCGTAAACTTCTTTTGTTTTTCGGGAAAGTTCTTCTTTTGTGCTCTGCAGCAGTGGCTGCAGGGTGGGGTCGCTTACTGCGGATTTTTGCAAAGAATCAATCTGCGTTTCAAGCTTTAATATGTCTGTTTCGAAGGAAATCATCAATAAATTAAAACATGTTCAGGAAAATAAAACAATGTTTTTGAGCTTTTAATGATGTTGTGGCATGATGTAGTTGATGAAAGTAGCAGTACTCACGAGTGGAGGTGATTGCGCTGGGCTTAACGCAGCAGTGCGCGCACTGGTTTTGGCCGCAGAACAATTAAAACTAGGAGAAGTTTGGGGCATAAAAGATGGCGTTTATGGCATAGCGGAAGGCTTGGAATCTAGCTTGTTTCCCTTAAATGCAAAGTTTTGGCATAGCGAAAACTTTTTGCTTGAACGAGGGGGGTCTTTTTTGGGGTCTTTTGTTCGAAATCCAGGGATTTTGACAAAGCAGTCCTGGGATCAAAAATGTGAAGAAGTTCTCCAGTCTTTGAAAAAGTATAGTTTTGACGCACTGGTGATTATTGGCGGTGACGTGACACTTCGAGTAGCACGGAGTCTTTCCACTTTAGGGTTTCCAGTCATTGGCGTTCCTAAAACAATAGATGATGATGTTTGTGGCACGCGCTCTGTTGGTTTTAGCACAGCTTTGCAGAGAGGGGTGGATGCTTTAGAGTGCTTAAAAACTACAGCGTATAGTCACAATCGGATTATGGTAGCGGAAATTATGGGGCGTGATGCAGGAATTTTGCCATTACATGTAGCGGTAGCTTCTGGAGCTGATGTCGCTCTTATCCCTGAGGTTCCCTATAGCCCTGAAGAGCTTGTGGAGTTTGTAAATGAAAAGAGCAAGGCCTGTCGTGGCTTACTGCTTGTGACGTCTGAATCAGCTGCGCGTATAACCGGTCAGCCAAGTAAGAACGCTGCGGATGAGGTATGCTCGATTTTACAGGGACATACAGTGCAGGAAATTCGTTCAGTAGTGCTTGGTCATGTTCAAAGAGGTGGTTCGCCCACTGCAAGAGACCGGTTGTTGGCTACAGTTTTGGGCCGCTATGCTGCAAGAATGCTTGAGCGAAGTGAGTTTGGTCATTTTGCAGCGTGGACGCAAGGTCGTTGTGTAGCCACGCCGCTTCAGTCTTTAAAGACGGCTTCTCTTGATTTAAAGGGTGATCTAGTAAAAACAGCCATAGATTTGGGAATCTTTTTGGGGCGTTATGACATCAAGCCCGAGTAAAGGCGAGGTTTTTCTCGTAGATGGGTTTTCCCTTTTGTTCCGTGCTTACTACGCGATACCGCACCTAACGCTTGAAAATAAAATGCCTGTAAGCGCGCTATATGGATTTCTTTCCAGTATATTGAAGCTGGTGGAGGAGGAGTTAGCAAGTGAAATTTGTGTAGCTTTGGATTCGCCTGGAAAAGGATTGAGACACGACATCTTTCCAGACTATAAAGCGAATCGCGGAGATACGCCTGAGGACCTTCTTGTGCAAATTCAAGAGCTTCCTAACGTCTTACGTTTGCTATCAATTCCGACTGTGCGCTGTGATCGCTATGAAGCTGATGACATTATTGCTGCATTGGCATGTCAGATTCAAAAAGACGGGAAAAAACCAGTAATTGTTTCGGCAGATAAAGATTTAATGCAGCTCGTTCAGAGTGACGTTGCCTTTTATAATATTAGTAAAAATTTGAGGGTTGGTGAGCAAGAAGTTTTTGAGAAGTTTGGGGTATGGCCCAGCCAAATTAAGGAGTACTTAATGCTTGTTGGGGACACTTCAGATAATATTCCTGGCGTTAAAGGTGTGGGAGCAAAAACAGCCGCCGCGTTGTTGCAAAAATTTCATAACATTGCAGGGATATACGATCATTTTGAGGAGTTGAAGCCCGCCCAGAAGCGCGCTTTTGATGCGTTTAGACAGTTTCAAGAGGTGAGTGACTATTTGGTGCGGTTGCATAATGATGCTCCCGTGAAGCTGTCAGAGATTGACCTATGGAGCGGGTCGACTCCGGAGAGTGTTCAGGAGGTTGTTGAAACATATGAGTTTCATAGCTTGCGTGGCCGATTGCAAAACTTGATTCGATCTAAGGAAAGTGTGAGTGTATCTTTACAGGCTTGTGAGGAACTTGTAAATAACGAGCAAGCTCTTCTCGAAGAAGTGGAGAGCTCTGGGTACCTTGTGTGTGTAAATGATAACCTCTGGTCCTCAGGTGAGGGAGGCGTGTATCGTGGCCCTGTAGACAGTCACATAATTCGCCTCTTGTTACAAAGAAAAGATATTGTGAAAATATTTTGGGGACCTTCAGTAAATTTAAGTCTTGAAGGTGATGTAGAGGTTCTGGAAGTTCTGCTGTTTTTGGCATATGGAGTGCTTAACCCTGAGCACCTGTGGACTCTGCCAAGTTTTCAACATGTTTTTTCAACTGTATATGAGGAGAACTCCCGCTGGGTTCAACTTTGTGCCCATGGCGTGGCGATTTTCTTAAAAGGGATGAAGCAGCTGTTTGATGCTGGCTTGATTGGCTGGTACAAGACAGTGGAGCTGCCACTGCTTCCCATACTGCATCAGCTAATGCAGAAGGGTGTATGTATTGACCGAGAGCTGTTGGAAAAAACAAAAAATGACTTGGAGCAAAGGCTGGAGAGTCTTCGTGATGCCATTATTCAAGATGCCGGTCGAGAGTTTAACGTGGGATCAAGTCAACAGCTTGCAGTTGTGCTGTATGACGAGATGAATCTGGTCGCAGAGCGCAACACTCGGAGTACAGATGTTCGAGCGCTAGAAGACTTGCAGGGGCAGCACTCTATCGTGGATAAAATTTTACAGTGGCGCCACATACATAAGTTGGTGACTACTTATGTGGCTGGTTTGGAAAAATCTGTAAAGGATAATGGCGTCGTTTATACCCACTTTGCGAGCACGAAGACATTGACAGGGCGTTTAAATTCCTACAGTCCAAACTTGCAAAACATTCCTGTTAAAACAGAGGAAGGGCGTCAAATAAGAAATTGCTTTGTTGCCCGCCCCGGAAAGGTTTTGCTGGCTTTTGATTACTCTCAAATCGAGCTGCGACTTCTGGCTCATTATGCAGGAGATGGCCCTATGCAAAAAGCTTTTCTGCAGAATCAAGATATTCATGCGGCAACAGCATCTTTGTTGTATGACGTAGATGTTTCTGCAGTGTCTAAAGAACAAAGAAATACAGCTAAGGTTGTTAACTTTGGCGTGATATACGGAATGGGAGTGACTGCCTTAGCGCAGCGGTTAAAGGTTAGTAAAGAAGAGGCGGGTGCGCTTTTAGATACCTTTGGGGAACGTTACCCTGATGTTATACACTACCAAAAAAGCATGTGTGCCTTTGCCGAAAAGAATGGGTATGTGGAAACTATCATGGGACGCCGCTGCTATCTTCCGCTTATGATGTCCGTGAATCGTCAGGAAAAGGCGCACGCATTAAGGCAGGCAGTGAATGTTCCCCTTCAAGGGAGTAACGCGGATATAATGAAAAAGCTTATGGTGCAGTTTGCAAGCCAGCATCCTGACATTATGCTACTCCAAGTTCATGATGAGCTCATTTGTGAGGTTGATGCTGATTGTCAAAAAGATTTTGCCAAACAAACTATTTCTATGATGGAAAGAGTGACGGCTCTTTCTGTTCCTGTTATTGTAAATGTGGCTTCTGGCGTATCTTGGGGATCACTGCAGCCGTTGTGAGCTTTGATTTGCTAGTTGTGATACAATGCTTATAAGAGATTCTTTATGTACTGTCACCATCATGACTCACACCAGACTAATGGCGATCGCTTGTGCCAAAATGCGATGCGTTTTTCTGCTGGCGCAAATTTTTTAATTTTACTTTTAAAGTATTATGCATGGCATAAAACCAACTCCCTGAGCTACCTTTCTGGCTTTTTAGAGATTGCCTTTGATACTACGCTTTCTTGTATGAATGTATTCCTTTTGTCCTGGTCAAGGCGTCCCGCAAGTGAAAATTTTCGCTTTGGTTTTGGAAAGTTGGAAGCTATGGGTGCTTTACTTCAAGTGTGTGTGGTGTGTTATGGAGGGTGGTGGCTTTTTCGTGAATCCGTTGAAAGAATATCCCACCCAGAAAGCATTACTAATCATGGGGTCGGGTTGATAATCATAGGTGTGTCTACTTTAGTGACAATTTGTGTTGTTTGTGTACAACGCTATGCGCTTAAACGAGCAAAATCTCTTCTTGTTTCCAGTGATGCAGTGCATGCGCTGGGGCACTTAGTGCTAAATTTAGGTATTGTGGTGTCGCTGGTGTTAAGTGCATATAATATTTGGCCTTTGTTTGATGTTTTGGTAGGGGTCTGTGTGGCTCTGTATATGGTTGCAGCCTCATACCCTATCTGTAAGCAGTCCTTGAAAGGCTTGTTGGATGCAGAACTCTCTGTGTCAGATCGGGCCGAACTTCTCGATATTATGCGTGCAGTTCCGGGTGTAGAAGGAGTGCATCAAATGCGGACTCGCTGCTCAGGAAATGTCATTTTTGTTCAAGGTCATATTGAACTCAATCCTGACATTACCTTTCGGCAATCGCATGAAATTGCGCACTTGGTAGAAGATAGTATTCAAAAAAAGTTTCCTAAAGCCCAAGTGTTGCTGCATCAAGATATCATTGGAGAGGAAGCGCATGTGGCAGACTATTAAAAAAGAGCTAAAAAACCTCATAATCTCGGGTTTAGTGATGCTTGTTCCCGTGGCAATCACGGCCTGGGTGATGATGGCAGCGATGAACTTGTTTGACCAGGTTCTGTTAGCTGTGATTCCCCTGCAATACCATGCATTTTGTGAAACGATTCAATTTCCAGGATATGGTATAGTTTTCGGGTTTGTAGTTCTTCTTGTGCTGGGTGTGCTAATGCGAACTGGGTTGGGGCGGTGGCTAGTTCGTGTTATTGAGGCGGCTATTAAACGAATGCCTTTGGTGGGAACGGTATACGCGACTACACATAACCTGTTTTCCGCTTTGCTGGTTCGCGATGGTCGTGATGAGCAGGCGGTGGCTTTGGTGGAGTACCCTAAAGAAGGGGTGTGGACTTTTTGCTTTGTGACCGGAACCCCTCCAGAGGTTGTGGAAAAATCTGGTGTGTGTGATCAGACATTGATGACAGTGTTTGTTCCGACAGCTCCGAACCCGACCTCCGGCGTTTTGCTAATAGTTCCGCAGGAAAAGTTATGCTACCTCGACATGTCGAGTGAGCGTGGTATGCGATATGTTGTCAGCGCGGGTATGTCAGAAGCGCAAATATTTCCAGGTAAGGGACACGTGCATGATTCAGAAAGGTAAGCTGCTGTTACTTCTTCTTTCCCTACCTCTTTTGCTGGGTTTTCGGTATATTCTAGGTCCGCAAATCAATGACATTAGCTTTGAGCGTTTGCGCAGTGGTGGGTACCAACTGTCTTTGCATATGAGCCAGCCGGTAGAATATGAAATCAAACAAATTGATGACAAAACGCTGGAAATCTTTTTCAATGATGAAATTGTTTGGGATGCTCAAATGGAGTGGCGAGATGATACAGGCCGCATGTTTTTGAGAGCGTACCGTGCTGCACAAAACAAATTTAAACGTAACTTTTGGTCTCTTAAGCTTCAATTCCGAACGCCTGTAGAGGTGCGCACACATCACATTGAGGAGAATGTTGATGGGCGAGTGAACCCTGAAACTGGAGAGCAAGAAGAGCTGCACCTTTTGGGCGTGGAGGTGATTGCCGTGAAATCTGGAAAAGATGGCGAGACCAGTGGGGCGAGCGAGACATATAAGGCGCAAAGGTCTGTGCTGAATAATGCTGTGATGCCTACGGTGAACGATATAACAGAAAGCTTTGATGTTGTAGATGGAACGTTTAAGGTGATTATGCATATGAATGCGCCAGTTGACTTTGATGTACAGCTTGATGCGAGTGAGACTCGGGTAACAGCAGTTGCACCCGCAGAGATGGTGTGGTCTCTTCAGCCTCTTGCAATGCAATCACAAACCTCGAGAAAAGTGCTGAAATCATTTGAGATTGAGGAGGCGTTTGAGGATGGCAAAGACCGAATAAAGCTCACCTTTAAAGCCCCAATACTGCTTCAAGGTGCTTTTGCTGTAGGAACCACATTTGTGATTCAAGGAGATATCCAGAACTATGAGGCTCCAGAAAATGTGGATGAGGATGTTTGGGATGAGGGGCGCATTGAAGATGTTAAAAAATATGCACGGTCCGCCAAGCTAAAAGAGGTGCGAGTTCAGGAGTTGACGGATGTGACTTGGATTGATTTTCGTATGACTGACAAGGGGACTCTGAAGGCGTTTCAAGAATATGATGGTGATTTGGTCGTGACGTTACCGCTGACAGTGTGGGATGAGGTGGATGCGGACGAGATGCAGCAAAAGGGCCTCTTTCTCGGGTATGAGGTGCAAAATAATAAGCAGTTAGAAAAAACAAAGGTACGGATTGCTGTTCAAAAGGGCGCCAAGATTCAGGATGTCCAGTCTGTAGAGGATGGTGGATTTTATATTACACGTATAGTCTTAGTGGCAGACCCTAGCATGGAGTCGCCAGACTGGTTAGTTCAGTATGGTGTGGAAGAACTGCCAATGTATGAGGAAGAGCGAGAGGCGGTAAGTGCAAAACACCTAGTGTACCGTGGTGGAATTTATGAGCGCGCAACAATTGGGTCCCGCTTTAGCCTGGGAGTGGGGCTGGAATACCTTTCAGGAGGGGTGTTTCGAGAGGGGGCGACCCAGCCTGCGTATTCCTCAGAGGAACCTTCCATAAGTGTCACTGCATCGATGCCTATATGGTCTAGAGAGGAGTTGGCTTTAGACGGAGGTGTTAGGTATTTGAAGGCTACGTCAGGGCTGCAGGAAGTTATAAACTTTTCTTTGCGCGAATCTTTTTATAAAGATCAAGAAAATGCAATGGCTTTAGATTCAGAGCTCTATTTATTTGGGCGATTGCTATTGCCAGTGGGTAGCTCTGCTATGGTTTATGGACGTGTGGGATTTGGTACAGGGTGGTTTTTGGATTACTCTGAAGACAAAAATCCTATGGTTGTGCGCACGGATCCTTCAAAGTTGTGGTCTTTTGCCTTGGGTTGTGAAGTTGCTCTTACCGATCAAATAACGTTGGAAATGGCCCTCGGTTATGACTGTGTGGAGAGCTTTAGTTCTCCGTATGACTCAAAGGAGCTCTTTAACTGGAGCTCTTTCGCCACTATGTTTGGTTTGAAATACATGCTTAAACCGATGGCTGGTCCATCGGCAGAGTCGTCTAAAACATTTGTGAATAAAGGATTTTATGCACAGGTGGGAACGCAGATGGCGCATGCTCATTACTCCATTGATGTAGAAGATAACCAACATATATTTGATAGGTCATCGCGCGTAGAGAGGCATTTAATGCCAGGATGGACCTTTGGGGTAGGTTACCTTTTTATGCAAAACACAATATCCTTTGCAGCCGAGTTAGAGGTCGGGGCGCGTGATTATCGCGTAGATAAGATCTTTTATGAGCATTTAGATGAGACGATGATCGATATTGTTCAAAAGTGGGATGTTGGGCTTCTTCTAAAGCCTGGTTTAAGTGTTAACCATGGTGTAAGGGCGTATGTTTTGTTGGGGGGAACACAGCGTTGGTGTGAGCAAACCTCTGGACCTAAAATTCAAGAAACTCTGTATGTTGAAAATGATCGACGTGCGCTTCTAACTGAAGGAGTGGGCACTATGCGATTGTTGGGAGCAATTTTTGGGCTAGGATTGGAGCTTAACGCGACTAAAAACTTTTCCCTAGGATTTTCTTGTGCATACCAGCGTTTTCCTGAGCATAATTGGATAGATCACTTGGAGACAGTGTGGAAAGTGGGGAGTCGGGAGCAAGTGTTTAGACTGCACATAGCATACAACTTATAGACAGAGTGCTCTGGAATATGTTACATTATGTCGTATATTAACTAAGAGGATTAGAATGCCAGATATAAAAGAGTTTAAAGGAGTGAGGGCGGCGTTATGGCCGGTGCACTCGTTCGAAAATAAGAAGGTGTTGCCTTTAGCAATCATTCTTTTTTCCGTATTGTTTAACTACACAATTTTGCGTGACATCAAGGACAGCCTTGTTGTTACAGCCCCAGGTTCTGGAGCTGAAAGCATCAGCTTTTTGAAGCTTTGGGGAACTTTGCCATTTGCTATTTTATTCATGACTTTGTATGGGAAGCTTGGAAGTGTTATGAGCCGTCCGAAGCTTTTTTACACGGTTATGGGTATTTTTGTCGTATTTTTTGCTGTTTTTGCGTATGTTTTGTTTCCTTTAAAGGATGTCTTGCACGTAGATGTTTGTAAACTGCAACACTGGCAGGAGGCTTACCCTCGCTTGCGTTGGGTGATGCCGCTAATTGGAAACTGGAGCTACTCACTTTTTTATGTGTTTTCTGAGCTTTGGGGCACAGTGGGACTTTCTGTGTTGTTTTGGCAGTTTGCTAACGATATTACACCGGTAGAACGTGCTCGTCGTGTTTACCCTATTTTTGGTTTAATCGGAAACCTTGGTTTGATCGCTTCAGGAGAGATGTTAAAGCAGGTTGTGGCCGCTACATCACACTTGAGCCCGAGCGCTCGATGGGAAGCCAGTTTGCAGCTGATTATTGGTGCTCTAGAAGTGTTTTTCTTTGTAATGATTGCCGTGTATCACTGGATGCAGAATAATGTTGTAAAGGATGCGACACTTGTGAAGCCAGAAACTGAGAAAAAAGACAAAGCTAAAAAGCCAAAACTTTCCTTCTCTGAGAGCCTTAAGGTTGTCTTTAAATCTAAGTACTTTGGATTCCTTAGCATCATTATCCTAGGATATGGTATGGGAATTAACATCATTGAGGTGACTTGGAAGAGTCAGGTTAAACTGATGTACCCAGATCCAGCTGACTATACATCATTTATGGGGCTATTCTCTCAGATGACTGGTATTACAACGGTAGTTCTTATGCTTGTAGGTGCAAACATATTGCGTCGTACTAGCTGGAAAACGAGTGCGATGATCACTCCACTTGTGCTTCTTGTGACAGGCTCTTTGTTCTTTACGTTTGTTGTTTTCTCTAAAGAAATATCAAGTCTATCCTTCTTAGTCGCTCTGGGAACTTCCCCTGTTTTGATGGCCGTGATCATTGGTGCTACACAAAATATTTTGACGAAAGGAGTGAAATACTCTTTGTTTGACCCAACAAAGGAGATGGTTTACATTCCACTTGATAGAGATATTCGAGTTCAAGGGAAAGCTGCAGTAGATGGTGTCGGAGGACGTCTTGGTAAGTCTGGAGGTGGAGTTGTACAACAAGTTTTGCTTCTTTTGATGCCAGGAAGTACTCAGCTGACAATTGCTCCGTTTTTAGGAGGATTTGTACTATTGATTGCTGTTAGTTGGATTTGGGGTGTTTGTCGTCTAAGCACTCTTTTTGAAATGAAGAAGAAAGAGATGGAAGAGCAATCTTCCTAGTCAAAAAGGCCAGCACAAGCTGGCCTTTTTTTTAAGAGGGTATTATGGCAAAGTTGATTTTTACACATTCTGCAATGAACGCAGGAAAGTCTGCGCGATTATTGCAGTGCGCGCATAATTATGCGGAGCAAGGTCAAGAAATTTTATTATACACTACGGTAAAACCCACGGCGGTCGGTGATGGGCGTATCTCTTCACGTATTGGCATACAGGCCGTTGCACAATATGCAGGTCCAAACTTTAGTTTTTTATCAGCGACGCAAGAAGCTCTTGAGACAAAAAAACTAGTAGCAATTTTTATCGATGAAGCTCAATTTCTAACAGAAAGGCATGTTAAAGAGTTAATTGATATAGTGGACAACTATTGTGTAAGTGTGAGCTGCTATGGCTTAAAAGTCGATTTTCAAGGGCGTCTGTTTGACGGTGCCCGGAGCCTTATTGAGAACGCTGATGTTTTGGAAAAAATAGAAAATAGATGCTTCTGTGGATCTGCAGCTAACTATAATTTACGAGTGTGTGATGGTGAGGTTGTCCGTGAAGGCCCTACTGTTTTAATTGGTGAAACTACCCATGTTGCTGTTTGTCGCAAACATTTCTATGAAGGGAAGTTTGGGCAAGAGAAAATGAGTGAAGGGATCGACCTTTTTCGTAAGCGCGGTTAGCTATACTAGATTGCCTTCTAGCTGTACTGCGCACGCTTCCTTTCTCCAGAGCGGAGCATTCTTCCGCAACCAAAAATCTGCTTTTTTTGGATGGGAAAATAGATTTTCCCATGCTTTATCGAGGTTTTCTTGTATAGCGCATCTGCGACGTTTGTGCATAAGCCTGCTGTGTGTAATGTGGTATGTTTGTGAAAGAGCCTCTTTGTAAAGGGGCAGGAGATCTTCTCGCTTTGAAAAGTCTGTCATCATAGTTGTATACATGTTTTCGTGAATGAGGTGCATCTCTATAAGGCATTCGGCATAAATTTTTTGCATCTTCTCAGGGCTGGTTGTTTCGAGGTTGGCGTGCTGTCTTCTCTGAAGTGGAAAAGGGTCTACCCCTTCGCGCTTCCAATCGGCATCATTGTTTTCTAAGATATGTCTGGCCTCTAAAGGATCCTTTGCGATAGATGCCCATGCTTTAGCAAGATTTTTTTTGATCCTGTCTTCAGTCGGTGTCGTGAAGTGTTTGTCAGTGGATTGTTGCAGAATCAGCTCTTCTGTTTGTAAGATGGCTTCAGTATAGATTTCCCGTAGTGCTGCGTTTGAGGCTCCCAAAATCAGTAAGAACAGAATGTAAAACATAAACTAGGATACTATATTTGGGCTGTTTTACAAGTGTTTTATTGGGCAGTATGCTTTAGGGATAGGACAGCGTAGCCGTACCTCCTCCAAGTATTGTGATTGTTTTGTAGCCACTGTTCTGCCTCGAGCGGGCTAGTCAGAATAAGAAACCATGCTTTGCTGAGATTGTGTTGAATTGTAAGTCTATCGAAATAGTTTATATCATCTGAGTTGAGTTCCTCCTCTTGTGACATGTACTCTGCGAAAAGGGTTTGTGTTATTGGATCGAGGTTGAGTAGGATTTGCTCCGCGTAAATGCGCTCTACTAGTGCTTCTTCTGCTTCGCGTATAGAACTCCACGATAGCCCCACTGAACGCCAGAGGGGGTCATTTTTTCGCAACCACTGCGCGGCTTTGGCTGGATGAGAAGGCAGAGAGTATTGGGCGTTATTGCAGTTTTTTTGAATTTCATCACGCAAGTAGGTGGGGGGGTGGTTTATGGATTTTTTTTGTAATGTGAGTTCCGTGTAAATACGCATTTCATCAATAGATTTTTCTGTATTGCAAAGTGATAAAAATTTCTTAACTTTGGTGGGGTGGGCGCACAGAATGGCTCGTGCTTTGTCGAGATGCGGCACTCCTGGCGTCTCATGGAGTAAAAGGAACTCTGCAATTAGCTCTTTTTCTGAAGCGCTTGCTGCATTGAACAGTAGTGCAAGGATAATATAAAACATTAAGTTATTTTACTATGTTTGATCTGTTTTTTGAATACTCCTATCTAATGGAAGGGAGATACGCAGTGCGGTATGCTCCACTGTGGTGTTTGAGGAATATTAATTACTCATGCATACAGGGAATCCTGCCTCTTTCCAGAAGGGGTGATTGCTGAACAGGTGTTTTGCTGCTGTGATAGTGATCTGCGAGGTTAGGAGGAGATCACATTAAGCTTGATGTTGTGTTGCACTGAGGAAGCGGTGGTGTCATCTCATGTTTTTGTTTGAAGAAGCTCTTCTTGTAATGATATAGCAAGAAGTAAGCTGTCAAGTGGCGCGGGCAATCTTACTGTAACAGGCTTGTGTACAAAGTCCTGTTACAGTTGTAAGTTAGGTGTTGATTAAAGTTTTCTTTGAGGTGAGTGGCGCTTCCTTTTCTGTCAGGAATTTTTGAGTTATTTGGTCCACCGTGCTAATAAGTTTTTGCGCCTCTTTGTCTGATTTAGGGGCATTTTTTTTGAGTTCTGCTGACTGTTTTTGTAGGGTGTGTAGTTGCCGCTTCATTAGTGCTATGTTGCCAGCGGTTCGTTGCTGAAAGTCGCTCCATGCTTGAGAGTTGTTCTGGCGCGCCCCAAGTCGTTGCTGGCTTTGGATCTTTACAGACTCGTTAATGTATTTTTTTTTGTGTGTTTCAAATTGCTTAATAGAGCGACTTAACTCTTCCTTCATTTTCGGAATAGTGTCTGCGTTGATAGATGTAAAGGTAGATAAAAATAAAACAAGAAAGTAAAGCATACTCTTTCTTATCATGTTTGAGTGATAAATGTCTAGACTGATAGTTTGGTTTAGCTTACATATAGGGCTTGAGTATTGCAGGTACAACAACGGACCCATCTTGTTGCTGGTAGTGCTCGCTAATTGCAGCTATCGTGCGGCCGATTGCTAGACCTGATCCGTTTAAAGTGACGGGGTACCCCTGTTTATTGGGAAGTTTCATTCCCATGCGTTGTGCTTGAAAACTCCCACAAAGCGAGCAGCTTGAAATTTCTACAAAAGACTGCAATGACGCCATCCACACCTCTAAGTCGTATGTTTTTTGAGCGCTAAAACCTAAATCTCCAGAACAGAGGAGCATTTTTTTGTAAGGAAGTTCGAGCTTTTGCAAAATGCTTTCTGCTTGCTGAGTCATGGACTCTAATGCTTCCTCACCGTCTTCAGGGCGTGTAATTTGTACAAGCTCTACTTTGCTAAACTGGTGCTGGCGAATAAGGCCTTTGGTTTGTTTGCCTGCAGCACCAGCCTCCGCTCGAAAGCAGTTGGTTAAAGCTGTCATTTTGATAGGAAATTCATTAGGGTCAACAGTGGTATTTGCAAATAGTGAGGTGACTGTAGCTTCAGCTGTAGGAATGAGCCAGTGATTGTGTGTGGTTTGGAAGAGGTCGTGGGCAAACTTTGGCAGCTGGCCTGTGTTAATAAGTGTTTGCTCATTGACCACTACAGGTGTGGAAACTAATTCGTATCCAGCCTTTATATGCTCATCTATCATAAAGCGCTGAAGGGCGTTTTCCAGTCGAGCTGCTTGGCGTCGAAGTACGGAAAAACGTGATCCAGATAGGGCCACACCTGCCGTGTCGTCAATTCCAAAATCTGTGAGCTGACTGTGGTGTAGGGGGGTGAAGCTTTGTGGCGCAGGTGGCGCGCTAGCTGACACTAAAACATTCTGTTCCGCGTTAGCTCCCTCAGGTGTGTGTTCGTGAACTATGTTCGGTAGCATTAAGAGGCGGCCTTTTAGCTCGGCGTTAAGCTTATGGACTTCTTCTTGTAGCTCATGAATGGCGCTTTTGATTTCTTGCGCACGCAACTTTTTCTCTTCTAGGCTTAAAGGGCTTTTAGCCAATGTGTTGCGTTGCTGGAGCAAGGCCTCTAACTTTTGATTTTCTTCTTTGACCGTGTCGGCAAAATGCAACAGTTCCTGTGAGAGGGGCTTTGCCCCGCGTTTTGTTAAGCTTGCATCATACAGGCTGGCATTATCTCTTAACCATTTAATATCAATCATTTTAACTTACGTTAATTATAGCATACCGTTTTGCTGTACTGTGGGAAAAATATGCTACAATGACTCTGGAGGGACGTAATATGCGTCAAGTTGTTGAAACAGTAGTCGGGCTTTGTGTGGTAATGTTGACCGGGGCTCTTTTGTTTTATTCTTATGCCATTCAAGGTGAGCGAGATTTGGGTTATACACTAGTCGCTTATGTGAACGATGTAGCTGGTCTTTCGACGGGAGCGGATGTTTGCGTAGGGGGTGTAAAGGTTGGTGTCGTGAGCGCAATAACTTTGGATAGCAAAAGCTATCGTGCACTTTTGAAGCTTAGTATGCGTGAAGATGTTGCTCTTCCCGTGGATACCTCTCTTGCTATAGAGAGCGCCTCTTTGCTAGGTGGGAAGTATGTTTCTCTTACTCCAGGATCAGAAACCGACTGCTTTAAGCCTGATGACCGAATAGCTATGACATCTGGGGCTATGAGCTTTGAAAAGATGTTGCTTTCAGCGTTTGTGAAAAAATAGCATGATAATTATATTGTTGGTGCTTTGCGGGTTTGCTTATTGTGAGTCTCCGTCAAGTCGCACAGTAGAAATTGCGGTCTTGGATAAGGTGACGGCTCGCGTGGAACGCTATCGCTTGACCGTCCGAGAGGATGCGCAACCTATTACACATGATGACCTTGAAATTCGTGTTCCTGTTTGCCATATGCCACCTCAGGGGAGCTGTGACAAAGGAGAAGGCGCACGATGCTTTGTGGAAATAGAAGAGAAATCTAAGGAAGCGGATAGCCAGAAAAAAAAGCTTGTTCTAGGAAGATGGATGTACAAAGACTATCCCAATTTGAGCTTTGTCCAGCACAAACGATATGATGTGTGGATAGTTGATGTCAATTAGCCCCCCTTTGCGTTTGATGGGTGGACAGGGTATAATGCCTCTATGAGTAATCAATATACCTTTAAGGGGAAGCTTCTTTGGTTTGCTTCCGCACTTTTTTTTCTTTATCAATACTATGTACGAGCTTCTATTGGCGTGATGGCCGGTCCAATCATGGCCGATTTTGGCATTTCGGCCTCAACTTTTGCGACTATGGCCTCTTTGTACTACGTTGGGTATGGAACAGCACAGCTTGTTTTTGGTCCAGTGGTTGACACAAAAGGTCCCGTAAAGGCTATCCTTATTGGGTTGACGGTTTTATTGATGGCGCACTTTGCGATCTCTTTTCGTGGTCCAGTAAACGTTTTGGGCGATAGTTATTTAGTTTTTTGTCGGTTTTTAACAGGAGTTGGTTCTGGTGCAGCCCTGCTTTCAATGACTAAGCTTTCCGGATATCAGTGGCCAAAAAATAAGTTTTCAGTGGTGTTTCCCTGTGTTTTTGCCTTAGGTGTTCTTGGAGGAATGCTGGCACCACAGGTGGTGACGTATATGCTGACACTCTTTCACTGGGTCACTGCAGTACACTGGATGGTTGCTGTTGGTGTCGTTTTACTAATGTTGTTTTGGGCTTTGCGCAAAAGCTATCTTGGAGACGTGGGGCAGTTGCGCTTTAAGCAAATGTTGCAGCGCATAGTGGCTTGGCGCGCGCTTCCACGCAAAGTTGTTATGCTTGCCATTGCCGATGCATGTGGTGGAGGACCGCTTTATGTTCTTGGTGATGTGTGGGGGGTTCTTTTTTTAAGAGAGGGGTGTGGCTTTTCTGCATCGCAGGCTGCTTTTTCAGCGGCTTCCCTTTATGTCGGTTTTGCGAGTGGGTCATTATTGGAGCCTTATTTTTCAAAAGTTTTTGATTACTCAAAGAAAATCGCTGCTGATGGACTGGTCGCAATTGCTTTGCTAACAGTAGTGGTGACCTTTAACGCGCAAATACCTCCGGCGATAATGTCAGTTATCTTTTTTGTAGTAGGTATTACGTGTGCTTACCAAGTCACCGTATTACGGATTGTGGCCGATAGCTTTGATAAAAAAGATATCGGACGTAACGTGAGCTTTGCTAACGCTTGTAATATGTTGGGAGGCTTTGTCTTTGTATGGATGTTTGGTTTGATTATGGATTTTGTGGATAAGCCGGCGTTTGCATCAGGGCGGCACGTGTACAGCTTGCTTTCCTACCAGTGTGCAGTTGTGAGCTTTTTGGCTTTCAGTGCAATTTGTGTGATTGTTGTTTTGGGGCTAAAGCGTTTTGAAAATCCTGGGAATAGAAACTAGCTGTGATGAAGCAGGTGTTGCTCTTGTCAGTGAAAGTGGCGAAGTTATAGGTCAAGAGCTCCTCTCTCATGTGAAGGCGTGCCAACCACATGGCGGTATACTGCCTGAAGTGGTTGCCCGTGAGCACATGGGGGTGCTTCCAGTATTGGTGAAAAATGTTATCCAGAAAGCTGGTCTTTCTCTGCAAGATATTGGAGCAGTTGCGGTAACAACGGGCCCAGGGCTGATTAGTAGCTTGCTGATAGGTTGTTCTTATGCGCGTGGGTTAGCTCTAGCACTTGGCTGTCCTATTTATGGTGTGAATCATTTACAGGCCCATGTGCTGGTTGCGAGACTGCAGCAAAAGATAGCTTACCCAACTTTGGCGCTCTTAATCTCTGGTGGCCATACAATCTTATACTATGTGGCTGCTCCGCATGTTTTTCGACTTGTTGGAAATACAAAAGATGATGCCGTAGGGGAAGTTTTTGATAAAGTAGCACGTATGCTGGGGTTTCCTTATCCTGGAGGAGTGCATATTGAGAAAGTTGCAAAATCTGGGAAACCTTGTATTGATTTTCCTCGACCGATGCTTAAACATGATAACTTAGACTTTTCTTTTTCTGGGTTAAAGGCAGCAGTTGCCCGATATTTGGAAAAATATCAAGCAAGCTATGTGACAGAAGATGTTGCGGCATCCTTTCAGATGGCGGTGACGGATACGCTTTCGCAAAAAGTTGCCAGAGCTCTTCGTGAGTACCCAGACGTACGATCTGTGGTGGTTACGGGAGGGGTGGCCGCGAATCAAGCGATTCGCTCTGCTGTACAAGGAGTGTTGCCCAGTCATGTGGAGTTTTGTGCACCCGCTATACAGTTGTGTACAGATAATGGCGTGATGAGTGCATATGCTGCGTTTGAGCTTTTGCGCTATGGTGTGTTGCAGAAAGGTGAAAATGTTGTGGCCAACCCCAATTACTATATCTAGAGCACTGGCCCCTGTTGCTGGATTTTTAGTCGGATCTGGAATCCTGCTCATGGGGTACTCTGGAGTTATGTTGCTGTTATGTGGAGTATGTTTGGCCGCTTATGCCGTAAAAGACCGCTTTGCAGCAGGAGTGTTTTTTTCGGTTTCCTGGTGTGTCGCGCTTTCTTGGACTTTGCGTAGTGTTGGCTACATTTATCAGGAGTATGTTTGGCTGTATAAGTGTGGAATGATTCTTTGCATTTTGCTTGTGGGATTCATAGTATCAGGCTTTGTGGCACAAGTTCTTCCTTGGTGGTACTCTAAAAAATATACAGTGTGTGTTGTTGCACTGTGGTGGGAAGTGAGTGTCGGACTTTTTGATTTAATGGGTTTAACTTGGGTGTCCATAGTAGATATGCTTGCGGCTAGTGACATTGCCTGGGCACAAGGCTGCGCGTATGTGGGTAAAAGGTGGCTGAGTGCTTTTTTGCTTTTTGTTTTGAGTTGGGGTGTGAGCGGAAAGGTGCGAAAACGAGCTCTGCTCTCAATACTGGTGTGCGTCTTGGCTTATCTTGGTGGAAAGCAGAGGTTGGTGCATATGGACTGTCAGTGGCTGGCTCCTTCCGTGGGGATTGTCCATACCAATGCAGACTTATCACTAAATATTGCGGAAAGAGATCGGCAGTTGACAGCTCTGGTGCGATCTATGCCCCATGCAAGCTCCCGAGTTCTTCTGGGAGCAGAGAGCTTTTGGCGCGGTATGCCGAACTGGTATAGCCAGACGCAAGAGGCTTTGAAAGGCCAAGGAATTACTAATGTATTGGCCGGGTGTATTATATCGCGATCTGAAAATGTGGCAACAAACTCTGTAGCTAATTTTAATGTGGACTCTGATACGCTGGTTCCCTTTTATGATAAAAGAAATTTAGTTCCACTTGGGGAGTACATCCCTTTTTGTGATAAACTGTCGCGTTTAGGCTGGGGGCTAGTGCAAGAAGGGAATTACTTTCAAAAAGGGGAGGATTTTTGTGTATACCAGTGTGCAAACGGTGTTGGTGATATGTTGCCGGCGTGTTATCCGGTGATATGCTATGATGGCTTTTTCCCAGTAAGCGCCAATAATGCAGAGTGGATGTTAAGCATTAGTAATGAGATGTGGTTTTCTGGCTCTCCAGAAGCCCGTATTCATTGGGTTGCGCTGTGTGTGCGATGCGCAGAAAGTGGTTTGGGTTGCGTACGCGCTACTAATTGTGGCTGGAGTGGGTGTATTGATGCATGCGGGCGCACTCAAAGAGTCGTGCGAGATAGTGCAACAATTTTTTGCACCCAGATACCAGCGCCAGTGATAGGTAAACAAACATTTGCGCGAAGGTATCAACGCGTGCTTTATATAGCCTACATTGTATTAATGCTATTTGTGGCGCTGGGCGTAGCTTTTGAGCTGAGGCGAGGTGGAAGTGTTTTGGGGTCGAAGAAAAACTCATAGACTGTCAGAAAGTCGGCGGCAGTGCTTTCTGGAGAATAATCATTTGTTAGTGGATAAAGAAGGCCTGGAGAGCCTTGTTTGTCAGCATGAGCATGTAATAGTTGATATTGGTTGTGGTCGTGGAGAGCTGACGGTTGCTCTAGCTCAGTTACACCCAGAATCTTTAATTTTAGCGTGCGATCTTTTTTTTGATGGGTTAACCTTTTTGGTTCAAGAAGTGGTGCGACACTCCTTACAAAATGTGAGGCTGGTGCAGCATGATGTGACAGAGCTGCTCGAGGCTTTTCCTGCTGCTTCTATAGATCGTGTGTTTATTTGGTTTCCTGACCCTTGGCCTAAGAACGCTCATCATAAAAGGCGGCTTTTGCGTCAGCCAAGCGTGCTCCCTCATGTTTATCGTATTTTAAAGTGTAAGGGAGATGTAACTTGGCGAACAGATCACGAAAATTACTTTCAAGATGGAACATCTTGCTTTGAAAAAATGTTTCAAACAACGGTGACAGAGGTTCCGGACTGTGTGACAAGCTATCATGCAAAAGCTCTCAAGGCATGCAGTAAAATTCAAACGCAAGGCTACATTAAGAGAAAAAATTTTTGAAAAAGCATGTATTTACGAGAACTCTTGCACTCAAAAATTGTAAGAAAGAGTAACCTTCAGCACTCTATCTATTGTCTGCAGCGAAAGTGGCGATGATTAAAGGCGCCTGGGTGCCCCCCTTTTGCCCATGATTTTTGTTGCACGTAGATGTGCTATGGTGTACGATTAAGTATGTTTATGTTTGTTTTGTTGGTTTTTTATCAATGTGTTGCGTCTATTGGTGCGGGTGTTGATCTAAGGGAGGGCGCAGGTTGGGCTGCAAATATGCGGCTAGTGGAACAGGGCTGTCGACTTAGTGGGGATAGCATGGAATCAGATCGTTTGTGGAACATCTTTCATCCTATGTGGCTTGGTGTGCTTTGATTTTTAGGAGAGTGTCGTGATGGTCTCTATTTTATTATTTATTTTAAGCTTGAGTGCTTTAGCTAGGGACCCTTTTGCTGAGGAAAGAGCACAAAGTGGAGTAAACAGGCCCTGCCAGGAAAGTGATTTTGACCTCAAAGATGTTGATGTTGTATACCAGACTTTGCTTGGTATAAGAGACTGTATGACTCAGGGAAGTGTAGATGCGGTAGGCCTTTATAACAAGATATGTATGGAGTGGCGGACGCTTGTTAGTGCATACTCCTTCACTCCTGAATTTATACCACTGGTCTCTAGTGATGTGGCCGTTCCTATACCGAGTTTGCATATTGTGCCATTACAGACACGGGTTGCGCTTAGGCTGTATCATTACCGAGGCCAGATGCAGATGCTTAAGGCATGGCAAATTATGCAGCTTCAGGGCCAGAAAAACAAACTTGTAGTTTACTTTGAAGAATTACAGAAGGAGATAATAAAAAGCCTTTGCGAGGGTTTGGGGGGGCAAGAGTTCCAGGAGTGTGTGCAGGAAAGTAAAGATCGGGCGTGGGTCTGCTCTGACCTTTTGGCGTGCGCATCTGCAAGCATACCTACCGATATTATTAACATGCTGCCTCAGGTTAATCAGGAGTGGAGTCTCTTTTTCTATAAATGCTTGGAAAGTTATGTCTCAAAGGTACGGATAGTTGTTGATGCGCTAACACCTCTTTCAGAGTATATTATGGCGATAAAAAAGCCTGTTTGCATGGCAGTTGTGCATGCTGTGAATACAGCAAATGATATTACACGATGTGTTTTTAGAAAGAATAATCCAGTCTGGGGGGGGGATCAACCTAGGATAAAGACACTGGCTGATTTTGTATCTGGGCTGAGAGAGTTAGGCAAGGTTTACTTTTCTGCAGGCAGATCAGAGGCTGCTTTTATAGGAATGTTTCAGAACTGCAATGTAGAGCAAATATGGCAGGAGATTATAGAGCATGGATATGTACACGTTGCGCAGCTAGCTGGAACAGCTAGGGAGGTTGCTGAGCTAATCGCCTGGGGAGAAAAAGCACAGGTTGAGGATGTGCTGCTTTTGAAGTACGGCATAACATATGCCCGAACTGCTAGAAGTTTGGGCCATCTAAACTTTGCCACGCGAGTAGAAAAAAACACCACCTTTCGGAAGATTTTTGACGGGGAGGGTGTTGAAAATTTTTGTGCAAGAATCGTAATAGGGGAGAAGCAAATGCCAACTTCGATGTGTTTGATTCACTATATGGAGTTTTTAAAATGGCGAGGGGAGGTGAATTGGTGGGCTGTTTTGACTGCTTTGATAAACGCAGGCTGTCGGTACGATGGGCTCCAGAAGTCTGCTTTACGAGCTGTTTGGGAAAACATTCTTGAATCACCAGTAAACTTTAATTGTGCCTTGCAACATTTGTGTGATATTGCGAATACGCGGGCTGACCAAAACGTAAAAAATGATGTTGTGCATTATGTGTGTCAAAAACTATCGGAGCGTGCGAAACAAGGAAAAACGCCTATATGGGCAAGGGATAGTATGATTGAAAATGTGGATATGGGTTCAGTAGATAGAATGCTGACTGTGATTTACAATATGTGTTCGCGCCGGTGTGAGCATATTTTCCGTTTTATTGTGCAATGTTTGCCTCGTGGGGGTGTGGAAAGCCATACGTCAGGGTTGACGTTGACACCTAATGATTCAGAATCTCCATATGCGCGTTGGACCAATGGAGCTGATGTTTTGCGTACTATCGGAGAGATAGAGTATGCACGATCTACTAGTGAGAAAACTCCAGAGTACTGGGATTATATGAGCTACTTGACTCAGCTGCCAAAGCCAATACCATGGATGACGCTATTGGGTGGCATAAGGCACGTGGGGTGGCCAGAGTCTGCTGTGGTCTCTGGAGGGCGGTATACGACGCTTGCTCTGCATCAGAACAATCTGTCTCAGTGTATTTGGACGGAGATACGGCGACAGGGAGCGCAGGATACAAAAGAAACTCTCGCCTACTTATGTTCACTAATCACTCAGCCAGGCTGGCAAGAAAATTATGCGCAAACAGAGATTAAGCTAGTATGCGAACATCTTAAGCAGACAAACAGGTTGGGTGTCGGATATAGGTTTATAAAATGTGGACAAGAACTTTCTATGGATGCAGGAGCGAGGGCGCGTTGTTCCTCTGCCAACATGATGCTTTGCTCGTCTATAGACCAAGGGAGTGATTGGTGTAGTGAGTGGGATCCAGCGTACTGTGTATTATGGAGCATAAATTTAGACCCGCAATGTAAACCCAAACTGTAAACACAATTAGTGCCCGGTGATGCAAGATTCAGCGCTGTAGCGTTGGATGCTTTTGTGTGTTATAACTAAACATGTTAAAAAGTATTTATTGTGCACTGATAGTAGTGGTTGTGGTGTCCGAAGCCGCTCAGCCGCATATGGCGGAGCCTGGCCTGGGTGCGCCGCTTGCAAGTCAGGTGGGCCTCACGGATCGAGGACTTCTGTGCTACAATTGTGATGAGTATTCGCACCTGGATAATATAAAGAAAGCGCTCCGCGCTTTGCCTAAAACAGGGTGGCTAGAAGGGCGGCCACTATATAATAGTCTTTTGAGCTACTATAATGGACGGGAAAGATGGTTTGGATATCTTGAGCCTTTAGAAAAAGAGGATTTTGCAACAATAGTTTCGTTTGAGGATTACTGTGAGTTCTCCGACACACCAACCATCCTACATTATCTGGCTTTTATACTGCCAAATATTTTGGAGGGCATAGAGGCTTTGATTTGCTTAGGTGAGGTTAAAAACCTCAAAGCTTATAGGGCAGAATCATTATTGAGGTGGGTTCAATCTCAAGTTGCAATATGTACTGGAGAAGTTTTAGAAGATTTTTGTCAGAATGCAGAGGAATCGCGAATACTAAGCTATCAAATGGCGATGACACTTTACCGGAAATATAACGAAGACTATAGGGCAAAAATCAAGGAGAGCCTTCCCCAAATAGAGGGAGTGTTGGAGCAAGCGATTAAGAATAATGCGGCGTGGCTTGCGTATGAAAGAAGTCGATTAGAGTTCATTCATAGTTGCGTTGGAGGAGATCAGCAAGTAAAAGATCAATTCAATTTTCTTGTATCGATGAGTAATTACCTTTGCGCTTACGTGGGTGGGCCACAACTGCCGTTTTTGGATCTTGGGGCTTGTGTGGTGCCCTTCTGTAATGGTGTAAAAAAGTTAAGTCAGCTTGGTTCTTGTTTGTCCCAATGGGAACAAGAGACGATTCAGAGCTCTGTTGCAAAGGCTTCTAAAGATATGTGTGGGCCGCATTTAGACAGCACAATTCAGGCCTTGGAGGGCTTTTCGGGTTCTTTCACTATGCTTATTCAGAACTTTAAGGAGAGGAGAGCGGGTCAATCGAGGTCTTTTGGAAGGTGAGTGCGTTTGGGCTGTTTTAGGATTTTGCTATGAAAAATTTTTTTAATATATTTATTATTTTTGCTGCATCACTGTGCTTGGGAAAAGATTTTACTGAAAGTAGTGAAGAAATAATGAGGGCGTATCCGCTCACTGGGTGGAGTGCAGGGTATCCTGTGTACGAAAAATTATGGGCGCAGCATGAGGCAAAGAGGGGATACTGCAGTGCCAAACCTTTTCTGAGGGTTGCTGAGCCAATTGACGTGAACTTTGTGAAGTTCACCGAGTATAAATTCCCTTCTTTTTTGTCTACGGAAGGTTCCCTTCTTGAGTATTTGAAAATATTCACTCCACAAATGGTCGCCTTTATTAGAGTCGCGCAAGGGCTGAAAAACCTAGGGGGAGAGTATATTGTCTGGTCAGATAGAGCTTATGCATTTTTGAATGAACGTACCCATGAGGCAAGGGAAGCTTGCGCAGCGGAGAGGGCGAAGCCACTTGTAAACCGTTATCCGGCTATGTTTACAAACGGCGGTGGATGCATGGTTCTGCTGACTTCCGAACTGAAGTCAGCTATGAGAAAAGGTGCTTGTGGGATTGATGTGAACACAACCATTAAATCTTGGTCGGAGGATGTGTGGTATATTATGGATCAGGGTGTTAAATTTATCCGGAAGGATAAAGATTAAAACTCATAGTAACACATCCTTTTTGACAAATGAATTGATTTTTTTAGAATGATGTGTCAAAATCAGTCATGTTGAAACATTTTATTTATTTATTGACATTGGTGACTGTAGCGTCTGAAGCTGCTCAGCAATATTGTGATCAAGAAGACAGAGCTCGAGCAATTCAACCAATGGGCCAGGCGGGCGAGAGAGCTGCTCTGTATGGCTCAGATTTTCATTACGCAGTGCAGCGTTCGACTTTGCGACACCATGTTCTCATAGCTTCGTGTGGATATGCCATGCAGCATTTGGCAGGCCTCCTTTATGAAGCGGAAACTAGCTATAAGAACAGCAGTGAAGAGTGTCTTCAGCTAGCAAGATGCAATATATTGGATGTTTTTCTGAAAAAAGCACAGTTTTCTGTAGGAACCTTGGAAAAGGATGGTCAGTCGGAGGGCGTCAACATTCTCAGCACTAGCTTAAGAAGAGCGGCAACAGGATTTGAATTTGCGTTGAATCAAGCTTTCACAGTGCTGCAAAGCGATTCTTGTGCTCTGGCAGAGCTAGAGTTTGCAAAGAGTGCGTTAGGTGCAGCGGCCGCACGATATGATCGGGCTGAAGATTTGAAATTTGTGGGATATGTAGGAAAGGATAGAGCAGTGAAGACTGCCTCTATGCATCTAGAAAATAGCTTGAATCAGATGCTTTTGAGCGTTCACCTGTGTCGTGATGTAGAGGTAAGGGCGTTTGTAAGACTGGAGCCATCAGAGGTTGTTCTAACTGCGCATAACCTACTGTCACAAGAGGGCGTTACTGCTAATCAAATTCATGAATTTAGACTTAATACGGTTGCACGGATGACAGATGAATTGAGATATTCGCTGCATAACGCGCAGAGTGGTATGTTTAGCGCATCAGTGTGAGTATATTGTGCTTATGCAAAATATATTTCGTGCAGTCTATTGGTGTTGGCGTCATCGATAGACTGTCTTGTAATTCACATAGATATTTTTTACGAGAGCTAGTATGCCGTGGACACGATCATGAGCTTTATTTAAGTTTTTGCTCTGTGGTGTAAGGGAGACATTTTGTGAATGGAGATTTTTGCCGCTCAATGTTTACGGTTGTTTGTGCTGCTGATTATGCTATTTCTATAGCATGAGGAAAATTTTTTATTTATTTATTATTTTTGTTGCACCAGTTTGTTTAGGGAGTGAGTTTGTGTCGCTAAGCGGATCTGTATTGAGGGAGTATGCTGCAACAGGTTGGAGTGATGGATACCCTGTGTGCGAAAAGCTTCTAGCGCAATATAATAGGAAAAGAGAGTACTGTGTGGGGGCTCAGTCTTTTACTAGATTCGAAGAAAGCAATGTGAAATGGGATGATTTTCAGACGCATTGTGATCAAGCTAAAGATTGGTTTACGGAGGAAGACTCCCTGATTGACTACCTCGGGCAGAACCTGCATCATATGGCGGCGCTTGTGAGGGTTGCAGAAGGTTTGAAGAGTCTTGGCGGGGAGTATGCGTCTTGGGCTCCAAAAGCTTATGCGTTTTTGAATGAACGTACGCAGGGATTAAAAGAGATGTGTGCCCAGGCGAGGTTGGTGACAAGTGAAAGTGGGTATCCTGCTATGTTTACACAGGGCGGTAATATGGGGTTTTTGACTCACCATTTGCTACATAATAAAACAGCTTGTGAGCAAGAATTGGCAAGCATTCAAGTCTGGTCGGAGGATGTTTGGTATATTGGGATGGAAGCCATTGAATTTCACAGAGATAAGATGAGAAGAAGCAAATGTTGTCAGCAACAAGTGCAAAGCTAAACTCAAAGATTGAGGTTGAGGGCGGTGTGCCGTGAGGGTGTGCCGCCCTTTTTTATTTGCGGCAATATATCAATCATTTACAGTATGCCGTGGGCACGAGCATGGTCTGTTTGTGAGTTTTTGTGCTGTGGTTGAAACGTGACATAGGTGTGAGTGGGGCTGTTGCCAATCAAGGTGTGATGTGGTGTGTGCTGCTGGTTGTGCTATGTTAACAGCATGAAGAAAATTTTTTACTTATTTATTATTTTTGTCGCACAAGTTTGTTTAGGGAGTGATTGTTGGAAGCGAAGTGAATCTGTTTTGAGCGAGTATGCTAAAACAGGTTGGAGTGAGGGATATCCTATATGCCAAAAGCTTTTGGCGCAATATGAGGATGCAAGAGAGTGCTGTATGAGTGCGAAGTCTTTTGCGGGCCTCGAAGAAAGCGATGTAAAGTGGGATGATTTTCAGACGCATTGTAGCTGTGTTTCATTTGAGTTCACGAAGCAAGACGCTCTGATTGACTACTTAGGGAAGAACTGTTCTCATATAGCAGCTCTTGTAAAGGTCGCAGAAGGTTTGGACGATCTTGGAGGGGAGTATGCTCTTTGGGCGGAAAAAGCTTATTCGTTTTTGAATAAACGTACGCGAGGATTAAAAGAGATGTGTGCCAAGGAGAGGTGGCGGACATCAGGTGAAACTGGGTATCCTGCTTTATTTACAGAAAGTGCTAATATGAGGAGGCTGACCCACCATTTTCTAGAGAATAGATTCTCTTTAGAGGAAGAATTGCAAAGCATTCAAAGCTGGTCGGAGGATGTTTGGTATATTGGAGTGGAAGCCATTGAATTTCACAGAGATAAGATGAGAAGAAGCAAATGTTGTCAGCAACAAGTGCAAAGCTAAACTCAAAGATTGAGGTTGAGGGCGGTGTGCCGCCCTTTTGCTATCTAATATTTTGTGTGCTAATATTCTTATGTATAAAAAGTTGAACATTTTTGTAAATGCACAATTTGTAACAATGTTTGTAAGCCCCACTTTTCCTGATGTCGCTCAGCATTTGACGAGTGACGTAATCGTGCGGGCTTTGGTAGAAAGGCGCTCTCTGCTTTGTGCCGTCTCTCGGAAGAGTCTTATCTTTTCTTTGTGGGTGAGAAATGTGCAAGCATTATAGTATTTGCCTTTGAGGTGTGGTTGGTTATGTTAAAACTGGTTAATAATTTAATATTGGTATGCAGCTTTTCTATTTGCGAAGCTGCTGTAGTGGAAAAGGTTAAGTCCGATACCCCGCTGGAAGATTTGTGGGAGGGTGTGGTTGCCCCCTTACGTTCGAGTGAAGGGTCAGTTGGATCCGGTTCAAGCCCCTTTGCGTCCCAGGGGAGACCGAAAAAACAGTTGACGCAATATATTTCTTTCATGACGGAATGTGAGATGATGTTCCAGGTGGAGGGGCGTTACACTGCAGTGCGCCAACTAGGAGAAGCGCCTGGGGGATGGGTTTGCGGAGGCCCTGCACGGTGTTATGGTTATGCACAAGAGGGAAAAAGTATTTTAGATTGTTGCTTGGCCAAAGAAAGAGTTGGTTGGGATAGTGCCCTAGAGGTGTTCACGTCTGGACGTGTTCACTTTGGTAACTTCGATGAGATGGAGGGGATTCTGCGCATAGTGCATGAAAGTTTTCTGCCAATGTGGAAGGGTGCATGCTTTGCGTTCCCAATGCTAGATGAGGGTGAGAAGAAGGCGTATGATGCCTTGTATCGGTCATTGACATTAATGGCATTAGGAGGAGGCGCTACCTTTGAGAAGCAATCAGTTCTTGCATTTTCTAAACAGCGGCCGTGCCAAGTGGTTCTAGAGGCGCATAATTTGCTTTGCAAAAAAGAGGTTACTGCTCAGGACATTGAGGCCTTTCGGGTCAATCGGGTGTTGCCGCGAATTGAGAGCATCAAAGCGGTGTTGCGTGAGGGGCGTAGTGATTTCGGATTTGCATTAGAGTTGTGGTTTGGCCAAGCTGAGCTCTGAGCGCTGGCTAGAAACTGCTATACCCAAGGTTAAATTCTAGTGATTGCGTTTGTGTGGCGTGCAGTTTACGATCTAGGAGTAGCCGCAGGCCTATGTTGTAAGTTTTGTGGATTTGTGATAAAATTGTGTATGTTAAATTATTTGTTTTATTTGCTAACGCTTGTAGCGGTTACATCTAACGCTGCTTTGCAATGTGATGGTAATTCGGAAGTCGACAAAAAGAAAAAAGCTCTACGGGCTAATCTTTGTGGTGTGGCTTCAGAGTATGGTGCTCTGCATCTTGCTGGAAAGCTCTATGAAGTTGACAGGAAAGTTCAAGACAGCAGCTTCGCGCAGAAAACTTCGATAACACGTGATTTTACTAAAAAGGCTCGCTTTGCTTTATTGCCTCGTGAAAAAGGTGAGCAAGATATTCTCAGTGCTAGTTTGAAAATGGCGTGTGCGGGTTTGGAGTCTGCTTTTGCTCAGGCATGCTTGTGTGTCGAAGACAGCGATTGTGCGCTGGCGGATCTTGTTTCTGTGCACGAAAACTTGCTCGTTAAGTATGAGGTATTTCTGGATGCTGATGCGTGTAAGTTTTTCGATGGTGCGGGCCTAGAGGTAGGCGCACAGGAAGCTTACGGTGTATTAGTTGATCAGTTGAGGAGCATGCTATTAGCGGGTGATTTGTATAGTGATACAGAAGTAATGGCCTTTGCGAGCGTGAAGCCCTCAGAGGTGGTGTTGAAAGCGCATGATTTATTGTTAGAGGATGGAGTCACTTCAAAGAAAATCAATGATTTTACAGTTAATGAGGTTGAACCGGTTGCAGCCCGACTGAGTCAGGCGCTTAGCGCAGCAAAAAGATTGCCCTTTTAGTTTTCGCATAGATCTTTATGCACCTTTAAAAGCGCTATGTTTATAGCGCTTTTTTTATGGGTCTTTTTAAACAACTGTGTAATCGCTATTTTGATCATTTGAAAACCTTGCCGCTGTGCATGCGCCTGTTATACTGATCTTGAAAAGGCGAGAGGAAGGGCGGAGATTATTGCCTGTTATAGCAAATACTTTCAGAGGTTGCATGGCTCTGAAACTGTGGTAAAATCAGTTATGATGAAGTTTATATATTTTTGTTTGAGCTCTCTTGTGTTCACGTCTATGTGCGCAAGTAATCGCGCAGCTTTAAAAACAGCGTATGATGCTCTTTTGGTGAAAGAGTGTGAAATACGATGTGTAGGGAGAGTCACAGATCTTGAGTCGCAAAAAGCCTCTTTACTATCGCAAAAAATTTATAGACCTAGATATGCGGGAGACTTTAAGGAGTGGCGTATAGCGGGTCTAGACCGTGACATTGAGAGCGCAAAGTTGCGCTACTTTAAAGAGGCAGATAGTTTTGGTCAGGGAAAGGTTGATACGATTGCATACTCGGGGAAAACTATCTTAGATTTATTTGTGGCGAAAGCGAACGTTGGGTTCGATGCGCTCCTTGTAAAGGTGTATACGCTATATACGCAAGGGTGCGATGATGAAAGTCAAGTTGCTGAGGTTGTTAGCCAAGTAAAATCGACTTTGGCTGATTTTGATAAGGCCGCTGAATTCGTAACTTTTGCGGGCCTGTTTTGTGAAAGATTTCGGCAGACTGCTGCGTTTTCCGAACTGAAGAAAGAGTTAACGATTTTATGTTCATCCAGGTTTTCAGAGGTTGAGGAGAGATTTGAAGTGTTGCAAGCAGCGTTTGGGCTGAGTGCTTTTGTGGCTGAATCTGCATCGGTTGATACTTTTGTCGATTTGCCAGAGAGTAAGAGCTTGATTCACGCTGAGTTGTTGTTTGAGAAACATAAGTTCCAGTGTGGGTCGGGCTTGGTAGTGCACGCCATGTATGGAAAAGCACAAGAGTATGATGTTGCTGCAAGAAAAATGGGATGGGGAATGATCAAAGCTTTAGATGATATTCGTGATAGAGAACGTAACATTGTTGAACTAAAAAGTCTAGTGAGCAAGTCGGAAGAAGCGGTGCGCGGTGGCCGCTTCTTGCCGAAGGTAGTGCCGCTTATAGAGGGGTATATGCAACCGGTTCATCAAATGCCCTCAATTAGCCTAGATCTTGCTCCGAGTCAGCAGAAGAAGATTCGGGAAGACGTGGAGGTGTGTGCAAAAGTGAGGGAGCAAATCAGCCAATGTTTAGAGAAGCATGCGTTGACTGGTCGAATGAGTGCAAAAATATTGCACCTTCCTGCAAAATAGAGGGAGGCAAATTTTTCTGCGAAGATTCTTTATGTTTTTAGTTTTTTGTTATTTGATGTTTGGCTGGGGGAATCTAAGCGGCTGTGCAGCAGGTGTGCCTTCTGTAGGGGACTTGTACTCTTCTATGCTCAAGAAAGGAGCTCAAATTCGGAGATCAGGCCAGATAACTGATCATCAAAATCGTGAGGGGAGCAGTGTAGAGGACGGCCAAGAGCCTGCGCTTTATCCCGGCAAAACAACCTTAGATTTATATGTTGTGAAAGCGAGAGTAGGCTGGGATGCGCTCTTTGTGAAGGTGGCAGGCCTTCATAAGGGTGGCTGCTCTGATTTGAGTCAGGTGAGTGATGTTGCAGAAGAGGTGAGATCTTTGTTTGTCCGTTTTGATCAGGGGGTTTCAGGCGCTGACTTTGACAGCTTGTTTTGTGCGAGGTTTCAAAGGACAGAATCTTTTTCTTTGCTAAAAGCATCCTTAGGAGAGTTATGCTCAGAGAGCAATATGGGTGAAGATGCTGAAATTATGCACGCGATTTTTGGCGTTAGCCAAGTTGTTCTATGTGCGTCATCGGTAGATACTTTGCATGAGCTTCCTGCTGGTGAGACTAGCAATGAAGAGGCTTTTTTACAGCAGTTTTGTCGAAACGAAACATGTTATCCCACTTTGTTATCCAATATGTATGGACCTGCTTCAAGCTACGCATTGCGTACAATCGCAGCGGCAAAGAAGGTTGAAGAGGCGCTAGGTTTGTGGCGGTTGCGGGAGCAAAAAATTACAGATATAAAAGCTTACGCTAATGAGTATGTAAACAAGCTCTTGCAAGCTAATTGTGGAGTGGAGAGGATTAAAACTATAGATGCGTATATGAAACCTGTTTTGGACGTTGTGCGTATTAGCCAAGAGATGCGTGAACAGCCGTTTCAAACCTTGAAGAAAGATTGCGAGCTTCTTGATGAGGTCGATAAAAGTATTAAGGGAGTTCAGTGCGGATAAACTACGTTTACGTTTAGATTCTATGATTGCAAAATAACAGCATTAGCGGGAGTGGTGCTGGTGATGACCATGTGGGAAGGTCAAAGCGCTGCGCTTCGCGAGGAAGGGCGCTTTCTTCCGCCCGCGAAGATCTGTGGTTCATTTGAGCTAATGCAAGGGTATTGTGATAACCCCCATAGCCCCTCTGCGGTTGCATTAGAAGAGATATCTGATATAGTGTGGCTTTTGCCAAGAACTGCGTGGGCAGAAGGGCTTTCTTTATATAACTTTTTGTGGAGTTACTATAGTGAGAGGCGCGATTTTTTCTTGCATTGCCCTGAGATAAAAAAGGAAGAAATAGATAATTTTGTGAGTTTTGATGACTATAAACTGCTTAATGGGTGCGCGGGGGAGGTTGCTCAGTTAAGCTATCTATCCTTTGTGCTGAGGCGAGTTGGGGCAGCTTTTTTGGTTAGTCGTAAGCTGTCGCAATTGGGGGGGTGTTTGCTGGTTATGCGACCTCATTAAATTTATTTTTGCAGCAGAATATATTGAACTATATTTTGCCTGTAGAAAGCACTGAGAGTGTGGAGTGCATGTACCCCCTTTTGTTTAGAGGCTCTGGTGAAGTGCGATTGGTGTGTGCCCAGATAGTGTGGGCTATGGAAAGGTTTCGAGGTCAAGTTCCTGCAAAAATTTTCAGTGTCACAGATCACTCGATAGGGGTCCTTCTGCGTCAGGTAGTTAAGAGTCACTCAGAAGATCTGGCTGTAGAGAGGGCGCGTTTAAGCTTTATTAATGATACAGTGTCGGTTGCAGAATGCGTTTGTGAAAGGTTTTCTGACGTTGTAAGAACCTACAACAATATTTGTGAGGACTTTCAGCTTAGTGCGCTGGATACGTTAACGCACACACAGGTGACTCCTTCGATTGCGGGATTGCGGGAATTAAGTGGGCTGGGCTCTGAGTTGTACTCATGGGAGAAGGAGTTTGTGGAACGCGCTATTGGGTTCTGTGTAAATCCGGGAGGGCTGTACAGCAGCGAGCTCGTAAGCACGATTTATACGTTTCCTTTTGCTCAGGCCTTGGATGTGTTGCAAGGCCGGTAGGTTGTGGTTGATTTCCGCAAGAATATGGGATTAATGATCTGTAGTGCAGCGATTTTTTTCAATATATGTAGTAGAATAATGTCTGAAGTATGGAGGGTGAAATTAATGGTAACTGTGTTTAGGCTGATGCTGATTTTTGGTTGTGTGCTTTTCTATGAGGGGAAGGCAAATGATAACGTTGTGGTGCTGATGGGTCAAAATGATTATGGAGGGGGCGTGGAGCCTGGTGTTGCTGCCTCTACAGTTAGTGCGTTGGACTTTCATCAAATAGCAGAAAATTTCCAGTCCATTGGCGCAATGAAAGATGAGGGTGCGCGCCAAGCAGCCTTGTATGGTGCGTGCGAGGCGTTAGTTGGGCTTGAGAGTGAAGGTGATCTTTTCCTCAGTCGCTTCAATAACTTTAATACAACGCAAGCGGCGCAAGTAATCAGCGTAATATGGAAGTGTGGTGTTCAGCGGGCTGTGGAATGTAGACTGATCGTGCAACTTTTAAGTGCTCCAGGGATGGCTGAGAGGGTTTTGTCTGCCCGGGGTGGGTTAGACCTTGGTTTTATTGCTCCTCTGCAGCAAGGGTCGGATTTGTTGGATTTGAAGTTTTTTGCAAAGATGATCGCCGTGTGTGGGGAAGACAGTGCTGCTGTATCTCGATATCAAGCATATTTAGGGCAGGTGTGTACAGGAGCCCGCTGGTGGAGAATGCTGTTTTTGAAGGAATATGTGCGAGCAGAATATCCGCATGCGATAGGGTGGATATCTCAAGTTATTTGGTCATCAATCAGAAGGGAAAACTGTATCGACATGGAGCACGCTTTTCTTTGCTTGAAAGATTTGATTACAACTCAATCTAAGACTGTAGTTGGTGAGGAGTGCGTGCAAGAGATAGTGAATATATGCGCCTATCTTCGTGATGCTGGTGCAAAAAGAGAGGTGTGCTGTTTTGTTGCGAAAGGCAAAGGGTTTGTGTTAGACTCCGCTTCGCAGGAAAAAATTTCTCGTGCGGAAGAGGTTTTGAGGCTATCAGGGGAGTATTTGGAGCAAATTAAGCACATGGAAGATTACAGCGCTATCTGGAGAGAAGGAAAAGGTGGCCAGTCAAAGTGACCCCAGAAAAGCTGTCGCTATGCGCACGGTGACTGTGCTGACTTGATATGTTTTGTGTGCAGGGGTGAGTAAATTTGCAAGGGGTGCTATGTTGCTGTGTATCTGGAGCTCTGAAGGGGCTGGTCGGCGAAAATGGCGTTTTGATTTATAGTTCCGAAATTAAGTGTAATGCCATTTTGCGTGTGCAAACTTAATCATTTATATAGTAAAGCATGCCATTTTTGCTAAGTGTTTTGAAAGTCTTCTTGACTGTTTTGTGACGTTAAGAGGGTGGTGAGTTTTGCGCTGGCATGACAGGTGATCTATGTCGGTGCGGTGATTGAGAGAAAAATATTTTGAGGTAATGTGTGATACCCTAGGGTGTCGGGTTCGGGCAAGCAACAGAAAATTTACTTGCGATATTATGATTTTGTTGCGATAATATAGTGCCTGTGTACAGGTTGCTCTTAAGATGATGAGCGAAAAGGACATAGAATTTATGAGTCAAGAAATTTTACAGCTAGCAACAGCCTTAAGTCATGAGAAGGGCTTGGAGGTTGATGAGGTGCTAGAGGCGCTGGCTGCGGTGTTGGCACGTGTGGTGAGCCACGAAAATGGGAAGCAATGGGCTGTGAAGGCACATATTTGCCCGGAAACGGGGGAGCTGAAGCTCTGGAGAGTGTGGGATGTTCTTGCGGAAAGCGAGGAAATCGAAAATCCTGAGGCTCAAGTTTTTGAAAGCAGTGAAGAAGCGCAGAAAGCTGGAGTTAAAGTTGGCGAAACTATAGAAGAAGAGTTGCCTGCATTAAACTTGCGGCGTGTGAGTGCCCGTTTGTCCAAGCAGTTTTTGCATCAAAAGTTGCGTGAGATTTCTTCGCGCAAGAGAGTTTCGGCCTTTGAAGGCACAGAAGGCCAAATAGTGATGGGTACTGTGCGGCGTGTAGATTCGGCATCATGTTATGTTGAGGTGCGTAAATTTGATCTTTTGTTACGTCGTGATGCGATGATTCCTGGAGAAAGCTTTCCTGTGGGAGCCCGGGTTTGTGCCGTGGTTGATAAGGTCGAGGATATTGAATCTGGTGGTCAGGTGTATATTTCGAGAACAAGCCCACATTTTTTGAAAGCGCTTTTTGACCGCGAGGTGCCTGAAGTTACGGATGGGCTTGTGCAAGTCATTGATTGTGCTCGAGACCCAGGAAGTCGTGCGAAAGTAAGTGTTTACAGCCGCGATGCTACGATAGATCCTGTAGGTGCTTGTATTGGTATTCGAGGCGTCCGGATTCAGGCTATTACCAATGAGCTTTGTGGCGAAAAAATAGATATTGTTTTGTGGTCAGAAGATCCTGCGAAATATTTCATTAATGTGTTTTCTGCAGCAGATGTTAGGCGTGTTGTTATCGATGCAGAGCGCAATGCTGCTGAGGTTGTGGTTAGTGATGAAACGCTGAGCGTTGCAATTGGAAGAAACGGTCAAAATGTACGGCTAGCGCGGCAGCTAATTAAGAAGCGTGTAGATCTTTTCTGCGAATCGGAGTCAGACAAAAGAAGTTCGGCTGAGGCTGGAGAGCGTGTTGATCGTTTACAGCAGGTTTTGGAAATAGACGAAATTATGGCACACCTTCTTGTCCTTGAGGGGTATAACTCTGTGGATTCTATTTTGCAGGCGAGCAAAGAAGACCTTTTAAGCATTGAAGGGTTTAATGAAGGTATTGTTGAAGAGCTCTTGGAGCGTGCTGCACAGGTTGGGGCGCCCGATCAGGAGAATCAGGGCTCGAGCGCGCAGGATGTGGCGGGAGAGTTTAGAGCGGTTCTTGAGCGAGAGGGAATCATACACCTTCATGATTTGCTAGTTGCAGGAGGCGTGACAAAAGCGGAAGATCTTGCTTGGCTTGCTGTGGATGAGTTTCAAGAGATTACTAAAAACGCTGTGGACACAGCTGTGGCCACAGACATCATTATGCGTTTACGAACGCCATTAATATCGGAGTAGTTGAGTGTCAGATAAAAAGACAGATAGTAAAAAAAGAGGAGTCCTTAAGCTTAGTGGCAGTGTGGATATGAGCCGCATAATGGCAGCTCGGCAAGCTAAAAGTCGGGCTGGTGTTCAGGTGGAAATTCGAGGACCCTCATCACCATTTGCGCAAGATAAGCCTCCTGTAGAGCCGCGGCGTATTGAGGTAAAGAGAGCTGCGCCTTCTCAATCTAAAAAAGCACAGCCTCCTAAGAACTCTGATGTTAATAAGCGAGAAATAGAAGCGCGGCGTGCCGCTCTTTCTGCGGCTGCAGACTTTTTTGTGCAAGCAGACAAAGGGCGGGCTGATCTTGCAGGGAAAAATGTGGGGGTGGTTGAGGCCCCTCCTGTTCCTGAGAAGCCCAAAAAACCAGAAAAGCCAGCAGAGTCTTCTGCATCTCAGCCCTCTCAGCCGAAGGTTCACAATCCTCGTGCTTTGGCTAAAAAAGGAGAGCGACAAGATGGGCGTAAAAAATTTGAAGACGGTAACAAAAGTTGGGATAACCAGCGCAATAATCGACAATCGCCTTACCCGAGCCGTCGAGGTGGGTCATTCAGTCGCTCTGGTTTTGGCAACCGACCACCACACAACTCGGCTCTTTCAGCGCCTGTTCCAGGTCGTGCCAGCCTGAAAGGGCAAAGGCTACAAAAGCGCCTTGTCCCGCCACCGCCTATTAAGTATGTTGTAAAAGTGGCTAATGAAATGACCGTGGATGAAGTGGCACGCTGCATTGCTGTTAAGGGGCGCAAGGTCGTGCATTGGTTGCGCGATATGGGAGTGAAGGCTGGCGGAGGAACGGTCTTAGATCAAGAAACTGTCATGATGGTTATTGAAGGTATGGGGCATGAAGCTGTAGTTGCTCAAGTTTCAGAAAAAGACCTTCTGGAAGAAAAACTTGGAACACAACCAGAGAATACTGAACAGCGCCCACCAGTTCTTGCCATTATGGGACATGTGGACCATGGTAAAACGACGTTAGTTGATGCCTTGTGTGACACGCGGCAAACTGCTAAGGAGGCCGGAGGAATTACCCAGGATGTAAAGGGTTATCGTACAGAGCTTTATGATGGGCATATGATGACGTTAATAGACACACCGGGTCACGAAGCTTTTTCCGGAATTCGTGAGCGTGGTGCTGAGATCGTTGACATGATTTTGCTAATCGTGGCTGCAGATGATGGACCGAAACCACAAACTGTGGAGTCACTAGACTACTTGAAGAAAAACAACTTGCCTTTTATTGTTGTGGTTACGAAGGTGGATAAGCCGCACGATATGAATAAGGTGATTAATGAGCTCATGCGTTATGAGGTTGTGCCAGAAAGCATGGGAGGAAGCGCAGTTTTTGTTGAGATTTCAGCAGAAAAAGGCACGAATATGGATGCACTGCGAGAGATGATTGCATTGAAGTCCTCTGAAATTGACCTTGGCTGTAATGCAAAGGGGTGGCTGAGTGGAATGGTGCTTGATGCTTCTGTTACAAAGGGGCAGGGTGTTGTTGTTCAGGTTTTGATTCAAAACGGCACGTTGTGTCCAGGGCAGTATATTGTTGCGGATAAAGTAGGTGCTCGTGTGCGTGCGATGACGGACTCTATGGGTAAGCCTGTTAAAGCAGCCCTTCCTTCTGACGTTGTGACCATTTCGGGCTTAAGTGAAGTCCCAGCAGCTGGTGCATTTGTGGTTGGTGTGAAAGATGCCAACCACATGAAGACGATTATTGATGCACGTATGGATCATACACCAGCGAAAGTGGAGCCACGAAAAGAGATGTTCGAGTGGGATAGCCACACACGCCAGACAGAATTGTCTATCATTGTGCGTGCAGATGCGCACGGGTCGATAGAAGCTTTACGTTGGGTTCTTGATAAACTAACGTGTGAAGAGTGGTCTGTACGCGTGATACAGGCAGAGGTTGGAGATATTGCGGATAGCACTTTAGACTTTGCCAAAACATCTGGAAGCCTTATTGTTGGATTTAATGTGGCGTTTGCGCGCAGTGTTGAGCAGCAAGCTGCTAAAAGTGGTGTAACAGTGGTGCGGTCTAAAGTGGTGTATGATATTGAGAAGGCTGTCTATGAGCATTTGAGAAATCTGTGCGCGCCTAAGTATGAGGACGTGACTTTAGGTTTTGGTCAAGTTATACAGGTATTTGATATTCATAAGGTGGGCCGTGTTGCAGGTTGTGCTGTGAAAGAAGGGCGAATCTGCGTGGGTATGCTTGCGCGAGTTACTCGAGGTGATGTAGAACTATGCACTCAAAAGATCGTATCATTGCGCCGAGAAAAAGATACAATGAAAGAAGTGGGAGTTGGATTTAACTGTGGTATATTCTTGGAGTCTTTTCAAGAGTTTGAAATGGGAGATCGCATTGAGTGTTTTGAGCGAAAAGTTGTGGCGATTGGCTAGGTACGTGCTGCTCGCGGTGATAGGTCTTCCATGGTGTGTAAGCGGACAAACGGCCTGTGCCCAGAAGTTTTTTAACTATGAACCTTTTTATGTTAAGCCTGTGCCCACTCGATCGGTAGATGACACGTATATATTGTATTTGGTGAATCAAGACCCAGTAGTTGTGCGGCGATGTGTGGTTGGATCCAGTCGCTGTAAGTACTTTCGACATATTTTACGAAAGCTAGAGTCCACAGGTGTGACGAGTTACATTGAGGAAGCCTCTGAAGATATGCTGGCTGTATCTTATTTGCGTGGTGACCATTTGCCCATTACCGAGTGGAAGCGAGAAGAAAATATGCAAATGCTTATTGATGCATTGCATAGGTTTTATAAAACCTTGGTAAATGAAAAATATCCTGCGCGCGATTTAATTACAGTTTGTAAAAGGTGTGTGGAGAAAAGAATAACTGATCCACAGCAGAAAAACATGCTCACAAGTTTGGTGAATGCTTGGGATAAAAAGTATACGCGACTTCTGGAAGACACAACAAAAGGAGTTGTTCATGGTGATCTGCATACTGCCAATATTATTGTGGACCAAGCGCGGAAGCGTGTAAAGCTGGTTGATTTTGGCATGTGTGGTCGAGGGTATGTACTTGAGGATTTCGCGCGATTTTCGGTCTATAATGCCCTGTCAGAAGAAGAAGAGCGTTGGTGGCTTGCTCAGTGGGTGCTTTTAGGGTATGCCGTTGATGAGTTTGATTTGCTGCAGCATGTCAAAGCGCTTTTTCTATTGGTTTATGCGCTTACGGAAGCGCGAGTGCTTACGGAAGAAGAAAAAAGGAGTGCCTTTTTTTGTATGTCGAGTCTTGATGTGGATGCTGAGTGGATTGCGAAGCGCCGTGTACAAGAACAGATGATTTCTGCGGATGTGAGCAAACTTCTTACCTATGCAATACGTATGATGCGTAAATCGTGCGGCTTAGTAAAGAGTTCGTAAAATGAAAGAAAGACAACTGCGCATTGGCCAAAGCATTAAGCGAGAACTGGGGGTCTTTTTCTTTAAGGGTATGTTGCATGCCCCTGAGCTTGCAGACTTGTCTTTTACGCTTTCAGAGGTCTCTTTAAGCAAAGACTTGGGTTGGGCTGATGTGTACATTACAATTTGGTGCCCAGAAAAGCAATTTGCGAAAGAAGAAAAAGAACAAATTATTGCGCGACTCAATAAAGAAGCGTGGGCTGTAAGGCGGTATATCGCAAAGACGCTGAACATGAAAAAAACACCACAAATTCGCTTTTGGTATGACCCTACGTTTGATACCGCGGATAAAATTAATGCGCTTTTGGATGTGAACTAGCATGAAACAAAACGGGTGGCTGTTTATTGATAAACCTGTTGGGATCAGTTCCTTTGATGTAATTCGGCAAATTCGCAAAACGTTAGGTGTGCGTAAGTGTGGTCATACAGGGACCTTAGATCCATTGGCTTCGGGGGTGTTAATTGTGGCCGTAGGTGAAGCGTGTAAACTGATACCGTATCTCGAAGCCAATCGCAAAGAGTATACTTACCGTGTGATGTGGGGGCAGGAGCGGAGTACGGATGATGCAGAAGGTGAGGTTACAGCCACCTCTGATGTGCGTCCAACTCGACATCAAACAGAGCAAGCGCTAGTACAGCTAGTTGGAGAAGTTACTCAAGTGCCACCGGTATACTCTGCATGTAAGGTCAACGGGAAACGTGCGTACGCATACGCCCGATCTGGTCAAGATGTGCAGTTGAAGCCAAGGCAGGTCCTGGTTGACTCTCAACAGATAGTGGAGTGGCAGGATGATTGGGTGGATTTAAATGTTATTTGCGGACCAGGAGTCTATGTGCGTGCATTAGGGCGTGATTTAGCCAGGAGCCTAAAAGCGTGCGCTTATGTCACGTGCTTGCAAAGGCAGGCGGTGGGAGAGGTGCGTCGGGCTCAATGCTGTGATCTTGACAGTTTAAGTGTGCAAAAACTTCGACCTATTTATGACCTTTTGCCCTTTCCCAGTGTAGACTTTGGGGAAGATGAAGTGGGTCTTTTAAGCCAAGGTCAAGCTGTATCACGCACATCTTTAGGGGAAGAGCGAATTATTGCGCGGAATGCGGAAAATTGCACAGTTGCAATAGTGTGTTTTGCTCAAGGAGATCTGTGGATTCCTAAGAGAGTGTTGCACCTGATCTAGGCTTTTTTGAGAAAAAATGTACAAATAAACATTTTAGGACTAGATATGAAGAAGATATTCGTGTAGAATACAAAGTAGATATTAAGGGATTATACATGACAATTGTTAACAAAACTGAAGTTCTGGGTAAATTAGGCATTTCAGCAAAAAACATGGGTTGCACTGCTGCCCAGATTGTTTCTTTGACGCGCCGCATTCAAGTAATGGCGGAGCACATCAAAGAGAATAAAAAAGATTTTTCGGCAAAGCGTTCATTGTTGTGCCTGTTAGGACAGAGACGGGCCTTGTTGCGTTACTGCGCGCGTAGCGAGAATGCAGTATATGTGCAGGTGTTGAAACACCTTGGCTTGCGTCGTTAAATTTAGGAAAAAATATGTTTCAAAAAATAATAGACCTTGCAGGTGGTAAGGTTACTTTGGAGTACGGTGAATTAGCACAGCGTGCTGATGGTTCGGTTCTCGCTAAGTTTGGTAGTACTCACATTTTGTGCACCGTTAGCTGCTCTGCTAAGGTTGATCCAAACGCAACGTTTTTTCCTTTAAGCGTGCACTTTCAAGATCGGTTTTATGCAGTGGGGCGTGTGCCTGGAGGCTTTCTTAAAAGAGAAGGGCGTCCGTCGGAGCGTGAGATAATTTTAAGCCGTCTTATTGACCGATCAATTCGACCTTTGTTTCCAGAAGGTTTTTTGCATGAAGTTCAAGTTGTATGTGTGCTCTTGAGCTATGATGAACAGTACGCTGTAGAGATGCCTGCTCTTTTGGGGGTGTCAGCAGCGTTGCGCTTGGCAGGTTTGCCTATTTTGCAGACGGTTGCTGGTGTGCGAGTTACCTTGGATAATGGAAAGGTTGTGCCTCTTGCAGGATTAGCAGGCGAGGGCTGTGCCCTTGATTTATTTGTTTCTGGGACCAAAGATGGTGTTTTGATGGTTGAGTCCGCTGCTACGGAGCTTTCAGAGCAGTGTGTTCTGGATGCATTGCTGCAAGCGCATGCATGGGTAGCAGAGGCTGTTCAAGAAATAGATAGCATTGACGTGGACGCCTCTCCTGAATGGTGTGACTACTCAGGTGACATTGCGGACTTTAAGGATAAAATTTTAGATAAGTATGCTCAAGACATCAAAGCGAGCTATGACTGTTCTGAGAAAAAGAAGCGTACACAAATGATGAGCGCAGTGAGAGAAAAAGCGGAGGCCTTGTTTGGAGAAGATGTTGCTCCAGCCGTCCGAGAACTTTCAATGAGCGCTGCAGAAAGCAAGGTGGTTCGTGGCAATATGGTTGCAACCGGCAAACGTCTTGATGGCCGCCAAATGAATCAGGTTCGTGAGGTGACCTCCAAGGTGCGGATGCTCCCTTGTGCGCATGGAAGTGCTTTGTTTAACCGAGGAGAAACTCAGGTCCTTGCAACGGTAACGCTATGTAATGCAAGTGATGCCCAAATTGTGGATACTGTAGAAGGTGTTACAAAACAGAGGTTTATGCTGCACTATACCTTCCCTCCTTATTCCGTAGGAGAGGCTGGGCGTATCGGCGCAGTTGGTCGACGTGAGATAGGGCATGGAAATTTGGCTTGGAAAGCATTGGCTCCCGTGATCCCTTCTGAAGAAGAGTGCCCGTACGCGATTCGGTGTGCCTCAGAGGTGCTAAGCTCCAATGGTTCTTCATCTATGGCAACAGTGTGTGGGGTGTCTTTGGCTCTGATGGATGCTGGTGTGAAAACAAAAGCTCCTGTTGCAGGAATTGCAATGGGTTTGGTTAAAGAGGGCGATGATATCTCTGTTTTGACAGACATTTTAGGTGACGAAGATCACTTGGGGGACATGGACTTTAAAGTTGCTGGTACGGCTGAAGGAATTACAGCCCTTCAAATGGACCTGAAGATTCCTTTTGTTTCAAAAGAAATTTTAGAAAAAGCTTTGGACGATGCAAAACAAGCTCGGCTTTTAATCTTAGAGAAAATGAGCTCTACGTTGGCAGAGGCCAGTGAGGATACACATGAAAGTGTTCCCTCTATCCAGACTATTCAAGTGGACAAGAAGTTTATAGGACGAATTATTGGCGCTGGCGGAAAAACAATAAAAAGCCTTTCTGAAGAACATGAAGTTCAAATTAATATTTCTGATTCTGGAGAGGTCCAGATTTCTGGGCCACGTAAATCTGCTGTGGATGGTGCAGTCGCGAGTATCGAAAAAATGGTGTATCAGCCATCTGTTGGAGATACGGGCCGAGGTGTTGTTCGACGCATCAAAGGTGGTAAAGTGCTGATTGAGCTACGAGGTCAATATGGCATTTTGGCAGAAGGTGAGGACACTAAGGTTGAGGAAGGTCAGGAGCTCGATGTGGTGATTTCTCGCGTAGATGCTGGTGGAGAGAAGCTCTTTTTTAAGATAAACGCATGAAACGCTTAACAGAACTTTTTTTATCAGGAGGGAATGTTCTTCCTTTGGTGGAGGGTGGTAAAGGCATTGGCGCGTCAGACGGAACAAGTGCTGGACACTGGGCTCTCTGCGGTGGCGTGGGCACTTTTTCAGGAGTATGTCCTAAGCGCTATGATAGCCAAGGCAATGTGATCCCTGTTGTGTATAAAGGCCTGACACGTAAAGACCGTCACCAGGAGTACATTCAAATGTCTATTGATGGCTCCCTAGAGCAGGCAGCTGTGGCTCGGGACATTGCTGGTCCGAAAGGCCGTATTAATATGAATGTTCTGTGGGAAATGGGGGGAGTCGAACCTTTGTTACATGGAGTATTGCAGCGTCACAAAGGTTTGATTAATGGCATAACTTGTGGGGCAGGTATGCCTTATAAGCTCGCTGAAATTGCTGCTCAATATAAGGTTTATTACCATCCAATTGTTTCTTCAGCTCGAGCGTTTTCTGCACTGTGGCGACGCAGCTTTTCGCGTGTGCGAGAATGGTTGGGCTCTGTTGTCTATGAAGACCCATGGCGCGCGGGAGGCCATAATGGTTTGTCTCGTAAAGAAGATCCAGAAAACCCTGAAGGGCCTTATCAGAGAGTAGTTGAACTTCGTCGTGTGATGAATAGCGTTGGATTAGGAGTTGTTCCTATTGTGATGGCCGGAGGTGTGTGGTGTTTGCGAGAGTGGCAGGACTGGATTGACAATAAGGAAATCGGACCTATTGCTTTTCAGTTTGGAACACGCCCACTGCTAACCCAGGAGAGCCCCATTCCTGCTATATGGAAGTCACGTTTGATGGAAATACAAAAAGGGGATATTTACTTGAATAAATTCTCTCCCACTGGTTTTTACTCATCTGCTGTAAATAATAAGTTTTTGCAAGAACTGCAATTGCGCTCGGAGAGGCAGGTGAATTTTTCTACAGAACCTGGAGAGGGCTTGGTGGAATTGGCTTTTGGCCCGCGTAAACGCCTAGTGTATATACAAAAAGAAGACTATGAGCGCGTGCAAGTCTGGCAATCTCAAGGGTTTTCAGAGGCGATGAAAACACCAGATCAAACGCTACTTTTTGTAGATCCCGCACGTAAAAGCGAAATTGTGGAAGATCAGCGTAATTGTATGGGGTGCTTGTCAGGGTGTAATTTTTCCAACTGGTCTCAAGAGTTTGGAACAACTGGACGCTTGCCAGACCCGCGCTCTTACTGTATTCAAAAAACTCTTTTAGCGGTGATCAGTGGACGTTCGGTTGATTATGACTTAATGTTTGCTGGGACCAACGCGTACCGCTTTAAAGATGATCCTCTTTACGCAAAAGGCATTCCCACTGTGCAGGAATTATTTGACGCACTAATTGCTGGTAATTGACGTGAAATTATTATGGTGTGTGGCCGGCGTTGTGATAGCTTGTGTTGCAGGGCTGTGCTATTTTGATAGAATTTTAGACTTTGTTTTGCACCCACAGGGTGATGACTATGTGTTTTTGCGCAGCGAGAAAGTCAATATGCGCTTGGGCCCACATATGGACTACCCCTGCAAGTACACTTACACAAAAAAACATTTGCCGATGAAGGTTCTACGGGAGTATGAGGACTGGATGTGTCTGCAGGACTTTCAAGGTGAGCAGGGGTGGGTTCATCGCCGATTGTGCAGTAGACGGAAACGTTATGTAATTACGTTGAAAGATGTCTCGGTTTATAAGAGTAACAATGAACGCTCTAAGGTTCTTGCTTTTGTGGATCAAGGTGTGTGTGTGGAGCTGAAGCGCCAGAAAGCTGAGTGGTGCCGTGTATGTCTTGTGGACAAAAAAAGAAAAGTGCGTGGTTGGTTGATGGCTCAAAATGTTTGGGGGGGTAGTGCGTAAATTTTTGAAGATCTTATTTAAATTGATGAAATTTGAGACTATTTTCTTGAAATTCTTGATCATGCAGGCATAAAATAAGTGGAGAGGTAATATGCGAAAGTGGATAGCGTTAGTGGGTGCAACCAGTGTCTTGATTTTTGTAATGTTGATGTTTGTTCAGGTACAACCCAGCACAGAAGAGGTGGTTGTTTTGTTAAATGTTGAGTAGCCCTGTGCGTGACTTGCGCTGTATTGATTCTGATTTTGGCTCTGTGCTAGTGCGCGTGGACTATAATTTGCCTCGAACAGAAAGCGGCGAAATAGCAGACACTACACGTATTTTAGATAGCAAAAAAACTATTGATTTTTTGCGCAGTCGTGGTCTGAAGGTGCGCCTTCTTACGCACTGGGGGCGCCCCCTTCAGTCAGAAAGTGATTGGTCGACGCAGCATTTAGTCAGAGCTGTGAGTCAAGTATTGGGTGAGCCGGTTGTGTTTGACCCTGCACCTCTTAACGCTTTGTGGAAGGGCCATAGCGCGCCACTTACTTTATGCGAAAACGTGCGATTTTATCCTGAAGAGTCAACATGTTCATCTTTATTTGTAGACCTGCTTGCAGCGCGTGGGGACTGCTTTGTATTTGAGGGGTTTTCAGTGGCGCATCGTGCACATGCTAGTGTTGTGGGCTTGCAAAACAGTCTGCCCACTTATTTAGGACTGTCGTGTCAACAAGAGTGGCAGATGGTGCAGGAGCTGGATAGCTTAATTGAAGGCGGTATATTAGTGCTGGGTGGATCTAAGATAGAAACAAAACTTCCTTGCTTAGAGGCGTTATTGCCGCGCGTGTCTTGCGTAATGTTGGGAGGGCTTATGGCTTTTGCATATATGCGCATGCTTCGCGATGAAGACTTCCGGCTTAATGCAGTAAAGCCTTACCTCCATAAAATTTTATGCCCTGAGGATGTGGTAACGTGTTTAGGTGTGAAACCAATGGAAGACTGTTCTGCAGAGGAAATAATTGATATCGGCCCCTTTACTCAAAGGCATTACTGCAATCGCATCATGCGCGGCACCTCGTTTTTTGTAAATGGTCCTTTAGGTTACTATGAGAATGCTGATGGCCGGGAGGGCACACACGCAATTGCGCGAGCGCTTAGCGCCGTAAGCCAAAAATCAGACTTTGTGTATGGCTTAGTGGGTGGTGGAGATACGGTTGCTGCATTGGGGGGGCACTTAGAGTATACAAACTTTCAGTGCTCAACAGCAGGTGGAGCCGTCTTACAGGCTTTAGCGACGAAAAGTTTATGTGCAATAGGGAGCTTTCATGATTAAAAAAATAAATGCTTTAGGTGGAATTGGTTTTTTGCCGATTCCTGGAACAATGGCCAGCTTAGCGACAACTTTTGCTGTGGGGATTTTTGGCCCTATTAGCTTTAGTTTTGCTTTGGTGATAGTGGCGGCTTGTTATGGTCTTGTGTGGAGATTCTCTGTGATGTTCCCAAACGAAAAAGACCCTTCGTATGTTGTGCTCGATGAGGTTGCAGGACAGTCAGTGGCTCTAATAGGTATGCCTTATGAGTGCCTTATTTTTGGATTTTTGATATTTCGATTTTTAGATATAACAAAGCCTATGATAGTAGGGGCAGCAGAAAAACTTCCGGGATGTCATGGCATTATGTGGGATGACCTTCTTGCGGGGGCGCTGACATGTGTGACGCTAGCTTTCTATCAAGTATTGCGTGGATATTTTGTTTTTTAAGGTTTGTGCTTTATAATTTTCTTGAGAATAGTAGATGACAAAATTAGGAAATAATATTCGATTGCGCTTTGCGCCATCACCCACAGGAATGCTTCACCTTGGAGGAGCCCGTACCGCTTTGTTCAACTGGATTGTCGCACGACAAGCTGGCGGAAAGTTTTTGCTGCGTATGGAGGATACAGATCAAAAAAGGTCAAAAAAAGAATTTGAGGAAAGCATTTTAGACGGCTTGCGCTGGCTAGGCCTAGACTGGGATGAGGATGTTGTGTTTCAATCGAAGCGTAAGAGCCGGCATATAGAGGTAGCACAGGACCTGTTGGCGAAAGGGTTGGCATATTATTGTGTTTGTCCGCCAGATTATGATGGCAAAATCGTTGCACAAAAAGGGCCGTGTGCGTGTCGTGATCGACAGGAGAGTTCAGGTGCTTTGCGTTTAAAGAGGCCTCTGGAGGGGAGCACTTCTTTTCATGACTTGGTGTATAGCGATGTGGAGGTTTCTAATGAAGAGCTGGATGATATGGTGTTATTGCGGCAAAATGGAGACTCTACTTACCTTCTAGGGGTTGCGGTGGATGATCATGATATGGGCGTTACGCACGTAGTGCGTGGAGTGGACCACTTAACGAATACTATGCGGCAGTTGCAAATTTTAAAAGCTTTAAACTGGGACGCTCCCGTGTATGCACACTTGCCCCTTATCCATGGAGAAGACGGTAAAAAACTATCCAAGCGCCATGGGGCTTGTAATGTTTTGGAATTTCGTGATCTGGGATTTATTCCCGAAAGTATGTGGAATGTTCTTGCCCGTATGGGGTGGGGCTTGAAGGACAAAGAGCATTTAACAATTGCAGAAATCCTTGAGCTTTTTGATGTGCATAGCCTGAGCAAATCCAGTGCACGGTTTGACATGAAAAAGCTACAGCATTTCAATCAATATCATATGCAGCAACTGCCTGCTGACCGTTTGCTGCAATATAGTCAAGAGTTTAAGCGTATAGACTTCACACCGGACGAGGAAGAGAAAGCGAAAGCTTTGATGCCACTGATTGCGCAAAGAGCAAAAACACTGCATGATATTGCTGATGGGCTTGCAATATTTAAACGGCCAGAGCAGTATCACGAACTTTCCCAGGAAGGGCTTGAGGTGGTGCAAAAATACCTAGAGTTTTGTGAGGGTGTGGAATGGGTAGGGCCCGCTTTAGAAGCCAAGTGTCGTGAGTTTGCAGTTAGTGTAGATCTTAAGTTAGTAAAAGTGGCTCAGCCGTTGCGATTGGCCATTACAGGGTCCCTTGTTTCTCCACCAGTGTTCAGCTTAATGGAAGCTTTAGGGAAAAACGAAATACAAGAGAGAGTGAGGCAATATGCGCAAGCCTGCAAATCGGAATAGAAGCAACCGAATCGTTCAATTAAGGGCAGCAATTGCATGGATTGGCGTTTTTTGTGCTGTTTTCATTTTGCTTTTTGTGATATGGTTAATCTGAATGAGTAGATCTATAGTTACGTCGCCTGCAAGTCTCATTGTGGGTGGTTTATTGTTCTCCCCACTGCAGATGCTCGCGAGTGCGGGAGGTGTATGTCCAGATGATTTGTCCGCTTGGTTAGCTTTGCCGTTTTTTGGGGTGTTGTTGTCTTTAGCTGTTTTCCCGGTTCTGCGTGAGCAGTTTTGGGGAAACCATTACCCTAAGGTTATGGCCTTTTGGGGGTTTTTGTTTGGCGTTATGTTCTTGCAGGCTGGAGACCTTTCTCTTTTGATGCGGCTGATTTATCGCGCATTAGTTATAGAATTTTTGCCTTTTGGTGTGCTTATTTCTTCGTTATATGTTGTAACAGGGCACATTCGATGTGACGGTCTGTATCAATCTACCCCCCTAAAAAATACGCTGTTTTTAGGGGGTGCGGGCCTTCTGGCAAGCTTGGTTGGGACAACGGGGGCGTCGATGATTTTTATCCGGCCCTTTTATCAAGCTAATACGGGGCGTAAGCATATCGTTCATGCCATTATATTTTTTATCTTAATTGTGTCGAATGTAGGAGGTGCGCTGACGCCTCTAGGTGACCCACCTTTATTTTTGGGATTTTTAAACGGAGTTCCTTTTTTGTGGCCGTTGCGTTATATGTTCTTCCCGACTATTACAGCGTTAGCGCTAGTGTTGACAGTGTTTTTTGCGGTAGATACCTTCTATTTTCGGAAGTATGATAGGAATGTTTTGCAAAAAGATGTGGGGCCGCGTATTTTTCAAGGCAAGCGAAACTTTGTGTTTCTTCTTGGAATAGTTGCAGCCCTTGTTGTGAGTGGTGTTTTGCAGGCTAAGTCGTCCGCGCCAGATGGGTATGATTGGGTTTCTGCTGGGCGTGATCTAACACTTTGTCTTTGTGCACTTATGTCTTACAAGTGCACGCCAAAAGTGGTGCGTAAACACAATGGGTTTACTCTTAAACCCTTACAGGAAGTATTAGTTATATTCTGCGCAATTTTTATTTTGGTTGTTCCTGCACTGGCGCTTTTGGAAAGAGGGCATAGTTCGGTTCAAGGTATTTTAGAGTGGTTTTCTCAGTGTCAACCTGGATCTGCTAGTCGATACTTTTGGGGCACTGGGTTCTTCTCAAGCCTGCTGGACAATGCCCCCACTTATTTGATGTTTGTTCATCTTACTAAGTGTAGTATTTGGAAGCTGTCAGAAAACATGCAGCACTTGCTTGCAGCTATTGGGTCTGGAGCTGTATTTATGGGGGCGTTAACTTACATAGGAAACGCACCAAACTTAATGGTTAAGTCTACAGTAGAGTCTTATGGCATGAAAATGCCTGGATTTTTTAAATACTCTTTACTGTCTTGTGCTGTTCTTCTGCCGGTTTTTTATTTAATAGACTACTTGTTTTTCTCTGGTAACTTTAGTTTTCCAAGCTTATGGTAATTTTGGTCACTTTTTTTGGATTGATTTTGACAGCCTCCGTGAGTGGGGAGGATGCGATTGTGGACACAGAACTTTTATGTGTGGCGCAAGACATGGAGGACTTAGAGGCTTTGCGAGAGGTTGAAGGTGCAGATGAAGCAAATTTTCAATCTACAACAAATGCAGCTTTTAAGGGCAGCTATGCTGTTGCTAACAAGACGACGAATAAAACGAGCAAAGGTGATATGGAGCCTATGGCCAGCAAAACAACAGTAGAGGAATACGTAGAGGACGATGACCCAATGCCAATTGGCTCTCCTATTAGTATTGGCAAGCGAACGGGCCAACATGCCGGTGAAAGGGTAGCTCGGCTTACAGAAGGGGACTTTTCTCACAAAGAGAGGACGCCTGTGAAGCCAGTAGTGACGGATGCGGCGAATACAGCCACCTCAAAGATAGATCCTTCAAAGGGACCAATAGAACTGCCCACAGAACCTGTGAAGCCACTCGAGCTAGCTCCCCAAGAGCAAGTCCAGTTGCGTCAAGATGATGTGTCTGGAGTGCAGGACTTATGGAAGGGTGTGCAGCTTTCGCAATTTAAGCCTAAAGCGAAACTGAGTCAGTTGAAAAAGCCTATCGCAAGACATGAGGACTCAGTGGACGAATTGCGTGTGAAAAAGCCTATCGCAAGGCATGAGGACTCAGTGGACGAATTGCGTGCAAAAGATCGTAAGTTGTACTGCCAATCTTTGATTAGTGAGTGGCAACGTGTGAATCGTAACATTAAGTTTTGGAGTGATCTAGTAACGGATGACACCTCCACAAAAGAGCTTAAATCTATTGATAAAAAGTTAAAAACTTTACGCAAATCTTTGAAAGATGTAGAGCAGCAGCTGGGGCGATGTTCGGTGAACTTGCAAGCACTGGGGCCTGGAGAAGACCTTTACTCTGATATAACGACCTCTGAAAGTGTCGGGGATCGATACCGTAGCTTGCATGACCAAAAGGAGTACTTAAAAGGAGCCCTCCAGCGAGAGCTGAAATCCCCTGGGGGAGAGCGTGGTAAAGTGCGTAATATCAAAAAAAAGCTTAAAGAAACCAAGGGCGAAAAGGCTTTAATGAACTTACAAACGCTAAGTGATAAAAGTCGATCGAATTTTTATGCCCCTGCGCCAAAAGCTGATCTCAGCGTTAGTGAGGATGATAGTCAAGAGCAAGAATCCAACGTGCGTCAACAAGTGAATTATGATACAATAGCACCAAGGGTGGCAGAGAGTATGGTTGAACCGGTTCCTTTTAGTGATCAGGAAGTGCAACAGGAGTTATGGAAATGCTCTCGCAGTAATAGTGTGAGGTCGTCTGCAGAGGATGCAGATCATGTGCGGGCGATATCGGCAGGATGGAAGAGTGTAGCGGTATGAAAAAAGCTTATATTGAATCGAAAGGATGTGCATCAAATCTTTATGACTCTTATCGGGTTATGGACCTTTTAGAGCATCATGGGTATACACTAACCAAAGGGTATGCGGATGCTAATCTTATTGTTATTAACACTTGCAATATTCGTGAGAAGGCAGCTGATAAAATGTATAGTGAGCTTGGCCGTTATAACGAACGGAAACAAGAGGCTGCAAAAAAAGGCGATGAAGTCACGATTGTAGTGATGGGCTGTGTTGGTCAGGCGGAGGGGCAAATGATTCGGGATCGTGCTCCTTATGTGGATTTAGTTCTTGGCTCACAGGTGTATCATACACTGCCTGAAATGTTAGAGCGCTTAAAGAGAGAAAAAGCGCAGCAAGGAATACAACCTTACCGGGTCAATACAGAGTTTCCAGTTGAGCCAAAGTTTGATTTTCTTCCTGAGATTAAAGCCCGTGATGCTGGTTCTGCAACTTTATCCATTCAAGAAGGGTGTGATAAGTTTTGTACATTTTGCTGTGTGCCGTATACGCGTGGCCCAGAGTACTCTCGAACTGTGGCGGAGGTTGTGCATGAAGCGAAGTCGCTAGTTAATCAGGGGATAAAAGAGCTCTTTTTGCAGGGGCAAAATGTAAGCGCCTATCATGGGGCATCGCCTAACGGAAACGGAACATATACGCTGGCCCAGCTTTGCCTGGAGCTTGCAAACATTCCACAGTTGCAAAGAATTCGTTATCTAGCTTCGCACCCGCGTGATATGACGCAAGAGCTTGCTGATGCACATCGTGATTGTATGAAGCTGATGCCTTCGATCCACTTGCCAGTGCAGTCTGGATCCAATGCTATTTTGAAGAAGATGAACCGTCAACATACGCGTGAGCGCTACCTTGAGGTAACACAAATGTTTTTAGAAGCTCGACCGGAGACGAAATTTTCTTCAGACTTTATAGTGGGTTTTCCTGGGGAGACGGAGCAAGATTTTCTTGATACGCTAGACTTGGTTGCTCGGGTTAAGTTCACACGTTCATACAGCTTTGCGTATAGTAAACGTCCAGGTACGCCAGCGGCCATTGATGGGCTGCAGGTTCCAGAGGATGTGAAAAAAGCGCGCTTATACGAGTTGCAGGCTTCATTGGACGCACATGAGTATGAGTTTAATCATACAATGTTGGGTCGTACTGTTCCAGTGTTGTTCCACAAAAATGGCCGCAAGCCTGGGCAGCTAGTTGGGCATAGCCTGTATATGCAGTCTGTGTATGTTTTGGCAGAAAGTGATATGCTGGGTGATATCGTAGATGTGAGAATTAATCACGTTGGTGGTCATGGTGTTGGAGGAGAGCTTGCAAGGTAGTACCCAAGGTATTACAAACAGAAAGGTGGTTTTGCAAAACCACTATGCTATGCAGGCTCTTGTTGGCCCTAATAATATTAATCTTAATGCAATTGAAGACCAGATTCCGGTTCGCATGCGGTTGTGTGGTAATGAGCTGTGGATTCACGGTCAGGCACAGCATGTGGAGTCTGCACTTTGCGCGTTGCGTGAGGCCTATAGTTGGGCATGTGAGGGGCGTAACGTGGATGTTGCTGACCTCGTGGGTTTGGTGAAAATCAGCCTAGGGGGACAAGAAAAAAAGACTAACTCAGCTTTTTGGGTTGGCAAGCGTCCAGTATCGGCGCGTACAAAAACACAGCTGGCGCTGGTACAGTCTTTACAGTCCAATACGCTCTCCTTTGCGTTAGGCCCCGCAGGAACAGGAAAAACATATATTGCAGTGGCTTATGGTATAAGGTTGTTGCTTGAGCGAAAGGTGAAAAAAATGGTGCTGTCTCGCCCTGCTGTGGAGGCTGGAGAGCGCATTGGTTTTTTGCCCGGTGATATGAAAGAAAAGGTGGACCCTTATATGCGCCCTCTTTATGATGTATTGTACGACTTTATTGAGGATGCTAAACTACAGCGTATGTTAGCTGATGGGATGATAGAGGTTGCTCCTCTGGCGTTTATGCGGGGACGGACTTTGTCTCAAAGTTTTGTGGTGCTGGATGAAGCTCAAAATGCAACAAAAATTCAGATGAAGATGTTTCTTACTCGTTTAGGAGAAGGATCGCATATGGCGGTCACGGGGGATCCGCATCAAACAGATTTGCCGAGTTTAGAGGACTCTGGTTTGCTTGACGCACAAAAGCGTCTAAAAAATATTGAGGGCGTTGGCTGTACTATATTTTCTAAAAATGATGTGGTGCGTCATGGGTTAGTTTCGAGGATTATAGATGCATATGAAGGTTAGCCCTGAGCTGCTAATCAGGGACTCACGATGGCAAGACTTTCAGGTAAAGTCTGTGGTGCGTAAAGCTTTAAATACAGTTTTTTCCTGTCATGAAACTAAGGCCAAGACAGTGTCTATTCTTTTGGCTAATAAAGAGGCTATACAGAAAATAAATTATAACTATAGAGAAAAAGATCAAGACACTAATGTTTTGGCCTTTCCAGCCCCTTTTGTGCCGAAACAGCGCTTGTTAGGTGATATAGCCGTGAGTTTTGATCGCGTTCAACAAGAAGCGCAAGAAAAAAATATTAGCCTTGAAGATCATTTGATGCATTTAATTATTCACGGACTTCTGCACCTTTTAGGCTATGACCATGAAGAAGAGGAAGAAGCTGAAAAGATGGAGGCAATGGAGGTTAAGCTTTTAAAACAGCTGAACATTGCCAACCCTTACGAGCCCGCTAATGCGCCATCTGATACAAATTTGGGGGAATAGGGGGTTGCTTGTATATGGTAGCTGTATTAAAATATAGTGTCGGAGAGATGGCTGAGTGGCTGAAGGCGCCGGTTTGCTAAATCGTTATACGGGGTAACCTGTATCGGGGGTTCGAATCCCCCTCTCTCCGCCATAGGGGATTTTAACTTAACGTTTAATGAAAGCGGCAATATCGTAGAGGCTTGCGTGGTTTGCGTAAGTGCTTATGGATAGCTCTAGGTTTTTGAGTGATGGCTGCGTGTACTTGATTTAAGAGTGTGGGGGCTATTGCTTCTGCAAGTGCCTTATATCCAAAAAGGTAGTTGTAGGGCTCAAAAGTTAGTTTATGGTAGTCAAGCGGCTTAGGCGTTTCGGACTGAACGACAAAGGTTTGCCTGAAGGATCGGAAGGCTTTTTTATATCCCCCCTTTTCAGACTTAGAAAACAGTAAGATACCATAAGCAAGAGACGTGTACTGCATGTTATCGACGAAGTAAAGATCAAGGCCATAGATCTCATAGTTAACTTGGCGAGCAAAATAGGACGATGGCACAATGATTATAAGGTGGTCTAATTGATGTTTTTTCGCTATTTGTCGGGCGTTTTTTACTTCAGTGGAGCACTTATCTGTCCAGATGCCGCCAATTCCGTAACCATCAAGGTTGCTAAATGGAGTAGGCGGGATAGGAACGAAAATGTAGTCAGGGAGGAGGTCAGGGAGCTGGGTTACGAGTTTTTCCACGATGCACTCATTGAACGTTGGGCGTAGGTTAAAGGACTCAGGGTAAGATACCGGTTTAAACCTATCAAGCCTTCTTTCTTTTGTTTTAGGGCTAGTGAATTTTCCGTAAAATTTAAAAATATCATGCTTATGCGTTGGTCCACTGTTTATATTGGACATAATGCCAATGCGCTGTTTAGTGGGCGCTTGACAGGCAAAGAGCTGAATAGCAACGAGTAGAAAAAACATAGATTATTATAGCATGTACAAGCTATTTTTGCTATTGGGGCTGTCCACAGGCCAATACGATTAGCTGGAAGATCATAGGAAAAAGGGTGGCATATCTAGCACTACAAACAGCGCTGATTGTAGTATATGAGTTATGTTTGTGACTTAGGGTCAGGATAAGTGGGAGAGCTAATACATGAGTGTAATTGCTGTGTTGAAAGTTGTTTAACTTCTTCTTGAGAAAAGTCATTAGAGATGGAGCCAGATTGTAAGGTTATGATGCGTGTGGAAAAGTGTAGCGCTTCATCTATATTGTGCGTAATGAAAACACTTGTGAGTTTCTGTCGTGAAATGATTTCTTCTGTGTGATCTAATACAGATCGTGCGGCTTTAGGGTCAAGAGCGGATGTAAGCTCATCAAGAAGCAGCAAAGGGCGTGCGCTGTATGTTGCCATGATAAGTGCAACAAGTTGCCGTTGACCGCCGGAGAGTGTTTTGATGGGGCAGTTCAGTTTTGAGCTTAAACCGCTACCGAAGGAGTGTAGTATTTTTTGAATTTCTATATTTTTCTTTTTAGAGCACAAGGGTTTCCAGAGTGGTGTGGGAATAGCCATTGCTATGTTTTCAGCAACCGTTAGGTTTGGTGCTGTGCTTTGTGCAGGATCCTGGCCCATATAACTGATAAGCTTAGCTCTCTGGTAAGAAGGCCACTGGGTTATATTTTGGTTGTGGATTTCAATGCTGCCTTTGGTTGGGGTCAGGTGTCCCATGAGGATGTTGCACAGGGATGTTTTTCCAGAGCCGTTGTGACCGAGGATGCATAAGCGTTCTCCAGGTTTTATATTCAGAGAAAAATTATGGAATATAGTGTGTGACTTGGAGTCTGCGGTGGTAAAAGAGAAGGATAAGTTTTGAATATTGATCATGAGATTTTATAGGTTTAACATCTTTGGAGCGGCCGTCTTGTGGGCGGGGGATAAAAGCATAACGTTATGTTGCTGAACCTTCCCTTTTTTTGAAGCTGATCATGCTGAGAATCAAAACAACACCTATTACCAAATTGAGATCATAGGGCTGTAGGTTTAAGAAGGATGTTTGAATCGCCAGGCTGATTAAAGCGCGATAGAGAAGTGCCCCAATAATGCAGCTGATGAAGCGGCCAATCATGTTACGTACAGGTAGTATTTTTTCACCAAGCATTACCGCTCCCAGTCCCATTAAGAGGGAGCCAATAGCCTGGTTAATGTCTGTAAACTGTTGGTGTGTGGATATAAGGCTGCCATACATGCCTAGCACTGAGTTACTAAGAGCTAGGCTGATGAAGTGTGTCCAGAGAGGGTTAATGCCAAATTTTTCTGAAAGTTTAGGGTTGTCGCCGGCGACTTGAATAAATGCGCCATACCGTGAGGTGAAAACCCACCCACAAAAGAGCAAAACCCCCGCAAGGATTAAAGGTACCCAGAGGAAAAAGTTGGTTTCGTCAAAGAGAGGAATCGTGTCTACCATGGATATAATGGGGCGTGATTGTGTGATATGCAGCCCGATAGAGTAGGACATGACAGCAGTTAAAATTCCTGAAAACATGTTCGGGATGTTAAGCGTGCAGTGCAAAAAGGCGGTAAACAAACCTGCCATGCCTCCGCCACAAGCAGCTAACGTGAGTCCGATCCAAGGGGAAAGGCCGGCATCAGCGAAGGCTGCTGTGATAGTGGCGCCGATTATAATGCTGCCGTCACAAGACAGATCGGGGTAATTGGTTAGCCGAAAGGTAATAAAGATACCCATGGCTAACAGTCCAGTTATCAAACCAACCTCTATGCTGGACAAAACAATTTCTATTAACATATCTTCTACTTAAGTTAGCATACATCGCTGACATTTTCGAGAGATTGGAGGGATAAGTTTAGAATTTTTGCCTGAGAGCTGTTGATGCAAATGTCCACTTTTTCTGGAAACTGTACTGGCATGAGGGCTATGTCACGGCCACCTTGGATGATATCAACTGCCATTTGGCCGACCTGTAAGCCAAGTGCATACTGGTTAGGGCCGGTAGCCATTACTGCTCCTGCAGAGACTACGTCAGTGTCACTTACAAACACAGGGACTGATTTTTTTGCGGCCGCTTTTGAAATTTGGGCTATGCAGGAAAGAGCTGTGTTGTCGTTACTTATAAAGACTAGATCCACTCCTTGACTCAAAATCTTTTGAGTGGAAGGGGTTGCCTGCGTGGTGTTGCAGATGGGTTGGTCTATCACTTTAATACCTAACATTTGGCAGTACTTTTTCACTTTTTTGATAATGGCGATGGAGTTGGGCTCGCTGGGGTTATAGAGCATACCAATGGTTTTAGTGGTGGGCACCACCTTGATTATATTGTCAATCTGCGGTTTTATATCTATAAAGTTACTGGCACCGGATGTGTTATTGCCGGGGCGTTGAATGGATTGAGCAAGTTTTGCGTCTATTGGGTCGGTAACAGAGGCGAAAAGCATTTTACACTTTTTAGCCTTTGCATAAGGAAGGGTTGCTACCGAAGGTCCGGTGCCGATTGTAATCACTATAACATCTTTAAATTTGTTTGGCTGTACTGCATTTTTAAGGGCTATTGTGTTTACGTTGGGTCCTGTAGAGCTGCAAACGCGCTGAATGCTTAGTTGTGATTTGATAGGGTTGAGCTTTTCCAGAATTCCTTTTTCAGTGGCGTTAAGCGCGGGGTGCTCTGCTGCTTTGAGTATAAGAATTTTTGTTTGTGAACAGGCGGGTCCATTTGCGCTAAGTGTCGCTGTTATGGAAAATAATAAATATATCAACTTTTTCATAATGTCTCCTTACATTGTATTATATCAGTTACTGTACCGTGGATCGCCTCCCGGGGTGATACCGCGATATATTGCAGTGTATCACCTTGAGAAGAGAATGTCAATATGTGGAAATAACTTTTAAGACTAGAAGCTTACGTGCTACAATGTTTGGTTAGTAGAGGTAATATGGTAAATCAAAAATATGTAATAGTTCAGACATACCTTAAGGATGCATCTTTTGAAAATCCTTTATTTTTGGACTTGGCACAAAAAACAAGTGCAGGGGAAAAGCCTGAAGTGAAGTTTAACTTGGAAGTGCACGCGCGCGCCGGAAATGATAGGCACTTTGAGGTGACTATCTCCATTACACTGGGTGTTGTTTCGCAAGAAAAGGAGTACGTAAAGTGTGACCTGAAGTTTGCAGCTCTTGTAAAGGTTGATAATGAAGAAGGAGAGGAGCGCATTTTATTTGTGGATGTTCCGCACCAGGTGTATCCAGATTTGCGACCTTTTGTGGCTCAAATATTTCAAATGGGTGGTGTGAACACAAGCTTTAAACTGCCGATTATTGATTTTGAAAAAATCTTTGAAGACCGCAAAAAGAATGAGCAGGAGCAAAAGGCTAACTAGACCTTTTGCGGATGCTTAAGCGCCAGAGGGCGAAGGTTACGACTGTGGCAATGACAGCGTAAATTTGCCCGTTGGTGAGGGGAAAGGAGTTGTCGTGCTCTTTCCATATGTCAGCCATAAAGCGACAGAGGCTGTATCCATATACAAACTGCCTTGTAAGATACCAGTCATCTACATTTGTTTTTTTGCTTTTAGCCCACAAATAGAGAAAGAGTAGAGCTCCTTCTAAAAACGCTTCGTAGAGCTGGACGGGGTGCCTTGGAAGGCTGTCTATATGCAAAAACACCACCCCCCAAGGCTTGTTGGTGGGCACTCCCACAAGCTCTCCGTTTAAAAAATTGGCAATACGCCCAAGAAGCATGCCAATTGGAGCAAATCGTGCGGTAAGTGAGCATAACATCCCCCAAGTGAGGTGAGCGCTTTTTTTTGCAAGAAGTCCTAGCGCAAGCGTGGTCCCTACCATTCCGCCGTGGAAAGACATTCCACCGGACCACAAAGCTAAAATCTCTAAAGGGTGGTGTAAATAATAGAGAGGGGCAAAAAGAAGTACATGTCCAAGCCGCCCTCCTATGATGACGCCAGTCGCTACATAAGAAAAAGCTGGCTCAAAAAATAGGTTTTGACTGTCTTTGGGAGAAATACGTTTTGTTGTGTGTTTTAAAAGGCCTATTACAATGCTCATACTGGCAATATAGGAGAGGGCGTACCAATATACGGCAAAACCGCTAATGCTGAAGGCGATGGGTTGAGGGATGTAGTAAAAAATCATTTTTTTTCTTGTAGTAAAAAGCGGTAACCAGAGTTTCCCTCCATTTGCAGGCATCGTGCAACTCGATTGATTGTGGTAAAGCTTGCTCCCACCTCTTGGTTGATTTGACGATAGGACTTTCCTGCGTGGAGCATTTGGCAGACGCGCCATCTTTCTTTAATTGTGACAATTTCTTTGGGCGTCAGGAGAGCGTCAAAAATTTCTGCAATGTGAGTGGGGTCACTGATTTTGCATAGTACTTGCTCTAAAGATGTATACTCCGACATAGACGCAGTATAGCATAAAATGGCGTGATGATGCCTGAAGTGGTCCATTTTATGATAGAATAAGGAGAAGTGATATGTGTTGGAAAAGAACGTTACCCTAGTCGTGTGTTTTTAGCGCCGTTGTCAGGAATTACAGACCTCCCGTTTCGGACTATTGTGACAGAAATGACTTGCTGCCCTGTTGTTTCGGAGATGGTTGCCTCGCAAGCAATGGTGAGGCATTCTCGCCAGTCGAAAGACCGCGCAGCAGTGGCGGGCGGAATTGAAATGTCTACCGTGCAGTTAGCAGGAAATGAGCCTGAGGTGATGGGGGAGGCCGCTAAAATAGTGGTAGACAGTGGTGCTCGAGTGGTGGATATTAACATGGGCTGCCCGCAAAAAAAGGTTGTTAATGGGTACGCGGGCTCTTACCTCATGAAGGATGAGTCCTTAGCTGCGCAAATTTTAGAAGCTACAGCGCGTGCTGTGGATGTTCCCGTTACACTGAAAATGCGTCTTGGTTGGGATAGAACGTGCTTAAATGCTCCGACGCTTGCACGCTTAGCCGAGTCCGCAGGGATTCAGATGATTTATGTGCATGGACGCACACGTAAAGAGATGTTTTTTGGTCAAGCTGACTGGGCTGCTGTTCGGGCAGTTAAAGAAGCTGTAAACATACCCGTGATTGTTAATGGTGACATTAAAAGTTTGGCGCACGTCGAGACGGCACTTGCGCAGTCGGGTGCAGACGGGGTTATGATCGGCCGCGGAGCAACAGGTCGGCCCTGGTTTTTGCAGCAAGCTCATGACTTTTTAGAGGGCCAAGAGGTTCAGCCAGACCCAGATGCCAAGTTTTTATATCATTTAATCAAAAAGCACTATCAAATGATTGTTGATTTTTATGGGGAGCATGTGGGGGTTCCGGTGGCGCGCAAGCATTTGGCGTGGTACACAAAACACCTTCCCAATGGAACTCACTTTCGCCGGGGCATTAATGAAACACGAAGCTCGGCTGTAGTCTTGAAAATGATAGAGGATTTTCTTGGGTGTGACATGTATGCACAGCAAGGTTAGTCATGTTAAATCGATCTATTATTTCCAGCCGTGCATTGGTGGTTTTGTGTCTTGCTGGGTTGCTGATTTTGGCAACCATGCTTGCGTTAGGTGGTTTTTTTTCCTTTGGGTTAAGCCCATTTTATTTTTATGCGCTTGTCGTCCTTGACGGGGGCCTCATTTTTTATGTAGGACGTTTAGTCTGGCGCAAGATTTTTCTGGGCAGCCATAAGCGTATCATGGCTCCACTGCAAAAGCGTATTACCATATTGTTCAGCTTGCTTTCTTTAATACCAGCTACTGTGGTTATTATATTGGCGATTGTGTTTTTTAACTATGGAATGCAAGATTGGTTTCAAGGGTTTGTGCAAACCTCTATTGAGGAATCACTAGTAGTGGCCAGATCGTATCTGGAAGAGCACAAATCCTTGGTGGGGCGTGATGCACGTCTAATGGCGCAAGACATACTCTCTAACTGGAGTAAGTTTCCTCGGGGTGAGGAAGGAAAGGAGATGAGAGAAGAATACCTAAATGCTGTGTGTGCAATGAGGTCGTTTTCCGAGCTTCTGATGTTTAACGAGCAGCATGATGTGGTTGGAAAAGCTTCTTTAACCTTTGCTCTTGAGTTTGAGCCTATACCAGTCGGGGCGATTGATAAAGCAATGGCTGGTGAAGTCGTGGTGCTTACTAGCGTAAACAATGAGCGAGTGCGTGCTTTAGTGAACGTAGAGGTGGAGGGTCAGCAGCTGTACCTTTTTGTGGGTAGGCCCATTGATAAAAATGTTTTAATGCATTTAGAAAAAGTTGATAAATCAGTTTCTGACTACGAAGTCTTGCTGCGTAAAAGAGTCGGTCTACAAATCATTTTTGTTATTGTCTTTCTAATGGTTTCTTGTGTGCTGCTATTAACGGCAGTATGGCTGGGAATGACATACGCCGATAAGTTAACGCGCCCCATGCGATTTTTGATAAACTATGCGGAGCGCTTGGCCTCAGGGCAAACAACAGACAGCTTGGAGATGCCGCAAAAAGATGATGAGCTTTACTCTTTGAATAACTCTTTGCGTCGGATGCTGCAAACCATTCAGAGCCAGCGCCAAGATGTGATGCAGGCACAGCGCAGCTTGGAAGTTCGAAATGCTTTTATTTCGCGCACTTTGCAGGGTGTGCGATCGGGGGTTATGAGAGTAGATCATTCTTACAATTTGATTTACTACAATAGCCGTGCGGCAGAAATTTTGCGTGTGGTTGCTGCGGCAAAAGGAGGGGGTGTTAATGTGGCTCAAGCTTTGCCTATGTTAGCCCCCTTAATGTCTCCAGAGAATTTTTCGGGGAATGCGTCTGTGTCGTCAGAGGTGACAATTGAGCGAAAGGTCCTCCGAGTTTGTGTTGTGTTGGAACAAGATGGGGATGATTCAGTGCAGGGTTATATTATCACGCTAGAGGACATTACACAGCTCCTGAGCGCTCAAAAACAGGCGGCGTGGGCGGATGTGGCGCGGCGTGTGGCCCATGAAGTGAAGAACCCTTTAACTCCTATTACGCTATGTGTTGAGCGATTGCGCACAAAGTATAATGATTTGGACCAAAGTATGATTGAGCGCTATGTGGACACGATTCAAAAACAGGTGGCAACCATTCAAAACTTAATAGATGGTTTTGCGTCTTTTGGCCGTTGGCCTGCACCTAAAAAAACTACAACAGATTTGCTGTGCATTATGAGGCAAAGCATTGTCGCTCTTGGTAGTGTATACCCTAATGTTGCGATTACCGTGGAAAGCGGTGATCGAAAGAGTATTAATTTTTGGGCGGACCCGGCGCAAATCGGTCAGTTGTTTCAAAATATTATAAAAAATGCGTGTGAGGCCATTATAGAAAAAGATCGCCCTCAAAAAACAATTGATATTTCTTTTGATATTATAGACGAAGGGGGCAGGCTTCTTGTTATATTTGAAGATTCTGGGGGGGGATTTGACCCAGAGGTTATTTCTCGAGTTACTAAGTCTTACGTGACTACGCGAGCCCAAGGATCGGGGTTAGGGCTGGCAATTTGCCGCAAGGTGACCGAAGATCATGGTGGAGAAATCTCTATAAAGAACACAGCACATGGAGCACTCATAACTTTAAGCTTCCCAATTGAGGGATGATATGGCATCATAGTGGTATAGTCACCAGGAGGAAGCATTTATGTTGACGTCTTTTGTTCCGAAACCATACGTACTAGTTATTGATGACCAAGAAGACATTTTGGAAGTAATAAATCACATTTTAACCGATGAAGGTTTTGATGTTCAGTGTGTTGCGGATAATCGGAATATTGTCTCTACACTTCGTACGCGCCAGCCAGACTTGGTGCTTTTGGATGTTTGGTTAAATGACAGTCGTTTTGATGGGGTAGCCGTCTTTGATATTGTGAAGCAATATTATCGTGATGTTCCTGTCATTATGATAAGTGGGCACAGTTCAATTAGTACGGCAGTTTCAGCATTAAAAGATGGGGTGTTTGACTTTTTGCCTAAGCCTTTTTCTACGGAGCAGCTTATGGCTGCGGTTAATAGAGCGATTGCGATGCGACGTCTTAAGAGAGAGTATGATGTTCTGCAAGAAAATGCTGAATGGAATATGCGCTTGGACAAAGTTGTGCGTGCCTGGGAAGCCCCAATGCGCTCTATTGCAAAGTTGTCTGAAGGTCGGAGTCGAGTGCTCATTCGTGGTGAAGTGGGGGTTGGTAAAACGTACGCAGCACGCTTGTTGCATATGCAGTCAGCTTTTAAAGATGGTCCTTTTGTTGTGTTTAAATGCAACCAGATGACAGATGCGGACGAAATTATGCGTATGCTTGTTGGTGTAGAGGATAAGTCCTCCCAAAAGGTCCGCTTGCAAATTGGCTTCTTAGAAAGAGCGGCGCGTGGTACTTTTGTCTTTGATAATATTGATAGTTTGCCTAAGAAAGCGCAGGAGTTTTTGTGCGACATTTTAAGAGAGGGCCGGTTTTTGCGTCAAAATGGAGAAGACTTTGTTCCGTTGGAGGCGCGTTTTGTGTCCACAACTGTTTCAGATTTGTCGAAAAAAATTGGGCGAAATGAGTTTCTTGAAGACTTGTACCATCGGATTAGTGTTGTTGAGGTTGTTTTGCCTTCAGTAAGAAGTACTTCTTCCGATATCACTAAACTACTGACGCATTTTATTCGGAAGTTCTCTCACCGACAAGACCTTGAAGTTATTTTTGATCGTGCTTCTGGCTTTCAGTTAGAGAGCTATGATTGGCCAGGAAATATGCGTGAAGTGCGTAACTTAGCGGATTGGTTTGTGATGATGCTTCCAGTGCAGGGGGATAAAATGGTGATCACAGAGGCTGCTCTTGTTATGCGTCTTGGAAAGAGTGTACGGAGTGAAAGAGGTACACAAGCGGAAGATCCTGACTTTGATATAGCAAAAGCGCTTTCTATGACAATGCGTCAAGCACGAGAGTACTTTGAAAAGTATTACTTGGAGTTTCACTTGAAGAGGCACAACAGAAACTTCTCTCGGACTGCAGAGGTTGTCGGGATGGAGCGTACAGCGTTACACCGTAAAATCCGTCAGTACCAAGGCTAACTGGCGTGCAATTGAGGCTCCTAAGGGAGCCTATAGCCGTAAGGTACTTTATTTTCCTAGGTATATTTTGTCAAAAACTTCCCGTAGGCTTTGCGTTACAGGATGTAGTGGTATTGTACGTTTGTCGACCTGCTCTACGTGTGCGATGTGCATTAGAGAGGACGTGCCAATCAAGGCTTCAGCATTCAGAATTTCATCTTGTGTGCATAATCGCTCTACAACAGGTATATTAAGCTCGTGAGCGCACTTCACTAGGGCAGAACGTGTACATCCTGGTAAAATGCTGCCATTAGAGGGTGGCGTGACTAGGCTGCCTTCTATAAAGGCAAAAATATTAAAGTGAGTTCCCTCTGTTACGTAACCATCTTTGACTAGGACGGCTAGTGCGTGATGCTCTTGAGCTTCAAGTGATGATAGTGCATTTGCAAATAGCGATGTTGATTTAATCCAGGGGTGCTGCCAACGAGAGTCTTGTAAAAGTTTAATTCGAATGGTGCCGTGGCCAAATTGCTTTGGAAAAAAATTCACAAAGTATTCTGGTTGATGAGCGGAGGACAAAGAACGTGTTTTTATTCGGCCTCGTGTTAAGCAAACAAATGAGTAGCCTGTTTTAGAAAGCGAATTCGTTTCAGCAAGGTGTGATGCTATATGCAAAAAAGAATTGAATGGTATAGGAGGCCGTATTTTTGCGTGTTTAGCGGACTGCTCCAATCGATCAATATGACTGTCCCAAAAAAGAAATTTTTTTTCAAAACAAAAAATCGTTTCGTAAATGGCATCACCGAAGTGAACAGCGCGGCTTAAAGTGGAAAAGTGGGGAGTATCTATAGGGGAGTATTTGCCATTAACACATACAAGGTTTTGCATTAGTTTGTTGTCCAGGTCTGATAGCTGACGTTTTTATTGGATTTAATGTTGTAAAGAACCGGCTTTGTGAGGGCGTGGAGCAGGACATCATCCATATGGCTAACTTTGATAATTTTAAGGTTGTCACGCACATTTTTGGGAAGATCTGCAATGTCTTTATTGTTGGCTTCTGGAATGAGCACTTTTTTGATTCCAATACGCAGGGCTGCAAGCAGTTTATCTTTTAAGCCACCAATAGCATGCACATTTCCTTGAAGAGTAACCTCCCCTGTCATTGCAATATCAGCATGTATTGGCGTGTTTGTGATTAGAGAAACAATAGCCGCAGTCATTGTAATTCCGGCCGACGGACCATCTTTTGGTATCGCTCCATCGGGGATGTGAATGTGAAAATCATGCTCTTGAAAAAGATTTTTTGTTAGGGCATGTCGTGGCGCGTAAGAACGGGCTAAGCTCATTGCAATTTGTGCCGACTCGTTCATTACTTTTCCAAGGTGTCCCGTTAGGGTTACCTTTCCTTGCCCAGCATACTTGAGGACTTCCACATAGAGGGTGCTACCTCCGTGGGTGCTCCATGCTAGGCCACAGGCTGACCCGGCTGGTAGGGACTTAATACGAGAGTCCGCTTGAAAAAGAGGTTGTCCTAAAAACTGTGAGAGGTTTTTAGGGGTAACCGTTACATTTGGCTCTGCTTTTTTTGCCAAAGTTAGGACGGTTTTTCTAGTAATGGTTGAGAGATGACGTGTTAGATCACGCACACCGGCCTCTCGTGTGTATTCGTTGATAATATGAGGCAACACCTTATCTTGAATGCTGAGTTCACTGTCGGAGAGCTCGGCATTTTTCATTACTTTAGGAATTAGGTGCTTTTGCGCGATGAATAGCTTCTCTTCTTCGGTGTATCCTTGAATATTTAAAATATCCAATCGGTCTAATAGTGGCGCAGGAATGTTTAGAGAGTTTGCAGTGGCTATAAAAAGCACACGTGAAAGGTCATAGTCTACCTCTAAATAGTGGTCATTGAAGGCCGTGTTTTGCTCGCCGTCCAAAACTTCTAATAGTGCGGAAGCCGGGTCTCCACGCCAATCGTGACCCATTTTATCTATTTCGTCTAGTAAAAATACTGGGCTCATGGATTTAGCTTTTTTCATGCCTTGCATGACCTTTCCTGGCATTGCCCCAATATATGTTCGACGGTGTCCCCGGATTTCGCCTTCGTCATGGACGCCGCCTAGCGCACAGCGCACAAGGGGACGATTAATAGCTTCTGCTATGGAAGCACACAAAGATGTTTTCCCAACCCCTGGAGGACCCATTAAACAGAGAATTTGACCTTTAGGAGAGGAGCAGCGTTCTTGTAGAGCAAGGTGCTCAAGAATGCGGTCTTTGACTTTCTCAAGACCGTAATGATGCAAATTGAGTGTCTCCTGACATTTATCTAATGAAATTGGCTTGGGTGGCGTAGGGTTCCATGGAAGTGCTAAAATCCACTCTATATAACTTCGAACAATGCTAGCCTCGGCTGCCATGGAGTTCATGGAGCGCAGTTTATTGAGTTCAGATTTCACGCGAGACATCACTTCCTTCGGCAGATTAGCTTCTTCTGCTTGGCGAGTAAGTTTGGCTAACTCATCTTCAGGGGAATGGCCGTTTGTGAGCTCTTTCTGAATGGCTTTGAGCTGTTCTTGTAGATAATATTCACGTTGATTTTTGTTTATATGCTTTTTGATGCGTTCTTTTATTGTTTCTTCAACGGATAGTCTAGTGATTTCAGATTGAAAAATAGAAAGGCAGCGCTCATAGCGTTCTTGCGTGTTTGTGATAGACAGCAAATTTTGGCTGTGCTCTACCCCTAAGTTGCACTGCGTAACGGTAGTGTCGAGTAAAAGGTTGGGGTCATCATTTGATGGGGATAGAGAGAGAAGCTGTGAGGGTACTTTTTTTGCGATGTTGTCATAGTTTTTGAGCTCATCTAGGAGCATGCTGCTCAAAGAAAAAGCGATGTTACTATCAACAGGTGAGTATGGCTCAGATTTGATGTGAGCTGTCCAATGACTCTCTTCAGACCATGAAAGGTCTTTGAGTTTTACGCGCCTTTCCCCCTCAACCAAGACCTTGATAATGCCGTCCGGGAGCATTAACTGTTTGATTACGCGTGCAACTACACCGTATTCGTGCAGGTCTTCTTCTGAAGAAATGTTGGTGGACAGAGAGTCTTTTTGTAAAAAGAGGGCGATCTTCGATAGTTTTCCCATGCAGCTAAGGGCGCTTTTGGAAGAGTCTCGCCCAACAAAAAGAGTGCCCATGATCCCTGGAAAAACCACTAAATCCCGCAGCGGTATCGTCGGGTACATATTACGCTTTTGCAGTATTGTGGTCATGCTTCACCATTGCGTGCTTTGCTTTTTTTGGGCTCAGACAAAAGCTCAATATATGGCTTTTTTGAGTAAATTGTGTCTTTGGAAACCACAATGCTTTTGATGTCTGTGCGGCTTGGAAGATCAAACATGGTATCCATCAGGCAGCTATCTATAATGCTCCGAAGACCGCGTGCACCAGTTTTGCGCTTGAGCGCCAAATCAGCGATGGCTTCCAACGCATCGTTTGTAAAGCGCAATTCGACATTGTTGAGCTCAAATAAAGCTTTATACTGTGAGGTTAAGCTGTTTTTTGGCTGGGTTAAAATGCTGACAAGCGCTTCTTTGTCTAATGAGTCTAGCGTGACAGCAAATGGTAAACGTCCCATAAATTCGGGGATGAAACCAAAACGGACAAAGTCTTCTGTTTGCAAGTGTTGTGATAGAAACTTGTAGTTTGCCACTTCGCTTTGGGTTTCTTGTGGGATGTTGGCTAAAAAGCCCATTGAAGAGCGTTCTACACGCTCACGAACAATACGCTGTAGACCATCAAAAGCTCCACCGCATATGAATAAAATATTAGTAGTGTCCACGACGACTACATCTTGCTGAGGGTGCTTACGGCCTCCTTGTACAGGAACGTTAACTTGGGAGCCTTCTAAAAGTTTTAGTAATGCTTGCTGCACACCCTCACCAGACACATCTCTTGTGATAGATGGACCATCTGCTTTTCGGGTGATCTTATCAATTTCATCAATATAAACTATTCCGCGTTCTGCTTTTTTCACATCAAACGATGTGGTTTGAAGCAGTCGGGTAATGATAGTTTCCACATCATCACCGACATACCCAGCTTCGGTGAGGCTTGTGGCGTCAGCGATGGCAAGCGGAACCTGCAGGGACTCAGCAAGTGTTTTGGCTAAAAGGGTCTTTCCACAACCGGTGGATCCAATCAGTAGAATGTTTGATTTTTCGATGCCTTTTTCCGGGTGTGCTAAACGCTGGTAGTGGTTATGAACTGCCACAGAAAGTGCTTTTTTTGCTTTGATTTGCCCAAACACTTTTTCTTCCAGTTTGTCAAAAATTTGTGCGGGTGTTTGAATCTCCTGGTCAGCAGGAGCGGGGGGGCTTTTATGCAAAACGCTTTCGCATAGATGCACGCAACTATCACAGATATAACCAGATTTTCCAGCAATTAAGCTTGTGACATCACTGCGCTGTTTTCCGCAGAAGGAACACTTTATATCCTGACTCATGATCGTTTCTCCACAATTTGGTCAATTAAGCCAAAGTCCAGGGCTTCTTGAGGCTTCAAAAAATTATCTCTTTCCATTGCTTTTGCAATGACATCAAATGGTTGATTCGTAACATTAGCATAAATGTCGTAAAGAGTCTTACGTGTGTCCAAAAGCGCTTTGGTGTGAATTTCGATATCAGTGGCTTGTCCCCCCAGGCCATGGACAAGAGGCTGGTGCACCATAATGCGTGCATTGGGCAAACAGCGACGTTTACCTTTCGCTCCACAAGCCAATAGTAATGATCCTGCTGAGGCTGCCTGGCCCATGCAAAGAGTTGCTACTGGGCTTGAAATGTAATTCATTGTATCCATCATTGCTAAGGCAGAGGTGACAGACCCTCCTGGCGAATTAATGTACAGAAATATATCTTTTTGAGGAGACTCTGACTCTAGAAATAGAAGCTGTGCACATATGGTGGACGCTACATTATCATCGATGGGTCCTACTAAAAAAATCACGCGCTCTTTGAGCATGCGCGAGTAGATGTCAAAAACACGCTCACCTCGTGCAGTAGACTCGACTACATAAGGTACTAAATTGTGCATAAAACTGTCCGTCATATCTTTCTCCCCAATATCATTCTACTACGAGTTTTGTACAAATGTACACGCTAAACATTTTCTTCTCTTGCTTTTACAAGGTTTTTCAGTTCGTTCAAGGATATTTTTTTCTCACTTGAGGTCAATTTTGACTGTATAGAGGCAAATACTTTTTGCTCCAAAACAATGCCCTGATAAAACTCCGCCTCTTCCGGGGATTTTGGTGTGTAAATGGCTTGAACATCTTGTGGCAGAACATTAACGTTGTGTGTTCGAGCGTAAGAAAGGACAAAAGTCACAATTCGTGCTTCACGCTCTGCCTTTTCTGATATGAGGCGGAGCTCATCTTCGGTAAACTTTGTGCGCGGCTGAATGGCGTCGAGAGCTGTTTTTCTCTGCTGAGCTACACGCTCTTGCAAAAGTGAGGTGGGAGTTGGGTAATCCAGCTCTAGTATGATATTAACCAACTCAGTGTGTGAAAACTCTTGGGCTGTTTTTGTGCCGGTCTGTGTTATGTTTGTGCGGAATTTTTCTAAAAAGTCCTTCCAGGATTCGAAGCCAGCTTTTTTTGCGCTAGCATCATCTGCGGCTTTGGCTTCTTGGAATTTTTTGATTTCAGTAATGTGAACTGCAATGCTGGCAGGCTTATTGCTGATAAGTGGTGAAGAGGAAAGGGGCATGGTTACTTCTGCAGACACAGACTCGCCAGCTTTTTTGCCCAGAAGGGCCTTGAGAATTTCTGGCCAAAAGTCTTCTTTGCGCATGTCGATGACTGCCTGAGACCTGGTGTGTGAGGGTAGAATCCGTCCGTCAACCTTGCATGTCACGCTGCACTTAATTATGCTGTCTTTTGTTGCGGCTGTTTGAGGGGTGAACTCACCGGCTTGTTGCTTGAGCTGTTCACTTGCAAACTCTTCGATCTCAGCGTCACTGGGAGTGAAAACTAGAGGGCTGAATGCTCTTCCTTCTATGGAAGAGATGTCTATGTCAGGAAGGCACTCTAGAACTACTTTAATTTTCAAAGGTTTTTCTTCAGCAGGCATGTCTGGTGATGTCTGAGCCTCTTCTTCTGGAACAATGGATAGGTCTTGGACATTTAGAACAGTGCAGCCGTCTTGTTGTTGCACCTCAGCAATGCGTTGATGCACCAAACCATAGATTGCTGCGTTTAGCATTTCGTCGTGAGATTTATGAGGTTTTTTTTGCTCTGCGCTAATGGCAGTAGAAACTTCTTTTTGTGGGATAGTGAATAGATAATGCCTAGCAGTAGGCTCTGTTTTTTGTAGTTCTAACACCGAATGTACTCCATTTCAAATCTTGTAAAGATAATCGCACTCTGGACGCGCTGGGTGATTTTAAGGGCGCCGACAAAGGCGCTAAATCCAGCTGTGGTGCGGGTGGAGGGACTTGAACCCCCACGGCGACAAAAGCCGCTAGATCCTAAGTCTAGTGTGTCTACCAATTCCACCACACCCGCACTACGTAAATTATGGGGCTTTTTCTTCAAAAAGTCAAGTTTTCTAACAACGTTTTTGCAAAAACAAAGAAAAGAGGTGTGGGGTTTGCGCAGAAGGTGTTCGAGGGAATGGGGAGAAATAGGATTATTTTTCAGAGGGAGGTGCTTTTCTATTGAAAGAGTGGTATGATAAACGGTATAAGGAGTAGACAGTGAAGAGTATTGATTGTTTGGAGCGAGCATCTGGTGGGAGATCTGGAGCGAGATCTTCTCGCAGAGATGGTGGCGTGACTTGTGAGATTTATGGCTTAAAGCAAAAAAATGTAACAGGGTCCGTAGAACTAAAGGATTTTGAGGCTATCAAAGGTGCTGATTTGTATACTGTGCCGTTTGAGGTGAACGTAGGCGACAAAAAAGAACGTGTAATCTGTCGTGCTGTGCAGTGGCATCCTGTTTCCGGAGTGCCTTTGCATATTGATTTTTTGCGTGTTGATGATAGTTCTTCTGTGGCAACTAGGGTTCCAATAGTTTTCGAAAACTTGGAAGAAAGTCCTGCCTTGAAGGCAAAAGCAACTTTGCACGTTATGTTGAGGTTTGTTCGCGTAAGGGTTGACGGGGCGAGTGCTTTGCCCGAAAAAGCTTTGTTGGATATGAAAGAGGTCCAACCTGGACGAATTTTGCATACAGAGGATTTGGTTTTTTCAAAGCCTGTTAAAATATTGGATGCTGGCAAAACAGTGGCCAAGCTGATTCCAGCGCGTGTGAAGGCGTCGTGATTAAAGTTGTTTGCGGTTTGGGGAACCCTGGATCGCAATATGAAAGCACTCCCCACAATGCTGGGTTTGCGTGTGTGGATGCGTGGGCTGAGGAACGTTGGTCTTCCTGTAAAAATGGTTTGCAGAGCAGCGCTCCACTAGCTGAAGGCAGTCTGTCGCTGCTGAAACCGCAAACGTATATGAATGTTTCAGCAGCAGCAGTGCAGCCTTTGCTGGCGAAAAGAGGGTGGTCCCCTTTAGACCTGATGGTGGTGTATGATGATGCGGATGTTCCAGTGGGGCGCATACGAGCTACGCTTGGTGGAGGAGCCCGTGGACATAATGGCTTGAGAAGTATTATAGGGACAGTGGGCGCGAACTTTTGGCGTCTTGGTGTTGGTGTTGGGCGAGATCCAGTTATAGGATTGGGTGCATATGTTTTGAAAAAAATGCATCCTTCTGCATGGAAAGTGATTGAAGATGTGTGCGCACGCATATGGATCGATCGAGAAAACATATTTAGTGGTTGTGAGAAAAGGCTAGCAGAGTCAGTAAGGAGTATAAATGTCTCTTAGTTGTGGTTTGGTGGGACTTCCTAATGTTGGAAAGTCAACTTTGTTTAATTTGCTTTTGCGACAAGATATTGCTGCCTCAGGAAACTTTCCGTTTTGTACAATTGATCCGCAGGCATCGCAAACGTTATTGGTGGATGACCGTTTAGAGAAAATTGCGCAAACGGCGTGCTCCGAGCGCATAGTGCACGCCACCCTCTCAGTTACAGATATTGCAGGCCTTGTTCAAGGTGCGAGTAATGGTGAAGGGCTGGGAAACCTATTTTTGCAAAATATTCGTGAGGTGGAGGCGCTGATCCATGTTGTGCGATTTTTTGAGGATGATGATATCATTCACGTTAATGGATCCCTTAACCCATTAGCAGATTTGCATACAATAACGGAAGAGCTTGTCTTAGCCGACTTAATGTTTTTAGAAAAGCGTTTAGAAGGTATGCAGAAAAAGAGATACTCTCAGGACGAAGCCATTCGTTTGGAGATGAGCTTTTTAGAAGATGGGATTGCTCACTTGCAGGGTGGTAAGCCCATCGTTCAGGGTGCTTGGAATAAGGCGCAAAAAGAGCTGGATAGCTACAAATTTCTCTTGAGTTCAAAACCTGCCATGGTTGTATGCAATGTGAGCTGGGAACAGATGGGGACTGTCGCTGAACTACCCGACTATCAAGGCATTCAGGAATATATGGGAAAGGATGTGCCGTTGGTTCCAGTTTGTGTTTCTTTTGAGAAGGAAGTTGCTGAACTGCCCGTGGAGGAGCGAGCACTGTTCTTGGAGGATAGTGGTGTTACAGATGAGGCTCGTACTCGTGTAATTCAGAAGGCCTATAGCCTTCTGGGCCAGATTTCTTTTTTTACAGCAGGTCCGAAAGAGGCTCGTGCATGGACAGTAATGAAGGGGGACACAGCCTTGGTGGCGGCCTCTAAAATTCACTCGGACATTGCGCGTGGTTTTATTGTGGCGGAAGTGGTTGCGTATGAAGACTTTTGCCAGTGCCAGGGTTGGTCTGGAGCAAAAGACTCAGGAAAACTCCGACAGGAAGGGCGTGACTATATTGTGCAAGATGGAGATGTGATTCTCTTCCGCTTTAATGTGTAACCAGTTAGCATATGCTAAGGCTTAAAACCTAGGTGCTTTGAAGGGTAGGGCTTTCTATGTGAAATGCGCCGTGGTACAACCGTAAATAGGGGTGATATCAGTGTTGCTTAGTCGAAGGTTTCGTTTTTTATTAACAGTTGGAGTTTTGTCATTTTCTGCTTTGACATGGTTTGGAGAGGCGGTGTGGTTGTATCGTTATGGAGAAGAGCGCGATTCGGCTGCGGATATGTATGAGCTTTTTCGTAAAGCATCCTCCCACTTACGGCAAAGGTATATTTTAATTCGAGACACATCCTCTGTTTGGTCAGAGCGAGCACATGACGTTTTCGCTCTGGGTGACCAAGCGATGGTTTCGTTAAAGCGTTTAGAATCACTTTTATGCAAAGAGGCCGGATTGACAGGAACTGCCTTTTCTAGTGGATTGATGGCTTTGATTGCGGAAGAGGAAAACTATAAGCGAGTTCTGCTGACGTACATGGATGAGGCGAATGGGTTGCGTGAGCAGAAAAAAGTGCTTCTTAGCAAGGCACACAGTTTGCTAGAAGAAGTAGATCGCAGTGTTCCTCAAAAGTATCGTCAAAATACTGAAAAGTGGCTTGAGCAAACTGTGCTTTTTTTGCAAACAACTAAAGTAGGTCACGGTGGTGATGGTAGTCGCTTACGTTATAAAGTGGAGCCTTCCGTATACAGTGGAGTGGGGGCAAAAAAATTACGCGCATGGATGGAGTCTGTGTCGGCGTTTGATCATGTAGTTGGAGAGCTTGTTGGAAAAACAGTTTTGTTACAAGGTAGTGCAGAAATTTCCAGCAAAGAGCGGGCTTTGTACAAAAATCTTTTTGCGCTATCTGACTTGGCTGCAGATATTTTAAAGCACCGTGAAGCGTATTTTCCCACAGAGGGAGTGTTTATACTCTTAAACTTCATGCTTATGCTTCTGGTGGCTTGCGTTCTTACTTGGTACTATAAGTCACAGCGGTCTTATTTTCACAAAGAAATTGAGAACTTAGATAACGCTTTGGTTGATGGTCGTGGGGAGATCAAAAATGAATTACTCCCTCTAGTGCAAAAAATACAGGGGGCAGCTTCTTTTCGGCCAGTGTGTTTTGAAAACAGAGAGTTTGAGAGAATTTTTCAATCAATATTGCGTTATAACAATGAAATGCGAATGAGTATTATTGGTTTACGTGATAGCTTGGTTTGGCAAAAGATTAATCACTTAGATGGTGCGCGTGCAGATGTTGGACATGTGCTTAAGCACCTTGACTCTCATCAGGATCTATTAAATGTTTTGGCGAACTGTGCAGAGCAAATGGAGACAGGGCAGGTCACATCACAACGTACACTTGTAGATATCGCGAGAGTGATAAAAAAACTGAACCATTTTTTCCGTTATATTCTTCCTGAGATGGCGCATTATGCCGTAAATTCATTAGATAAGTCAGCTAAGCATATGTCGGAGACTATTCGCCTCATGAATATGTTAATTGCGGCTTATGATACTTTGCGTGAAAGGCTTCCAGAGGAGTTAGATAATATAGTGCGTGAAAAAGAAAATATGAGTGACTCGCAATCTTTTCAGAGCAGTTTTTTTGGTGGAGAGCCCGCTGGTGAAGCGGACTTAGGGGCGGAAAGCGACATTGGAGGTTTGAAGCCATCTGCTGAAGATGAGGGTAAGGGGTGACACCCCCTTGTGCTTTTTGCTGAGCTGTTGCTGGCTCTGCTCTTCGTTTAGTTGCAACAAGTACAGAGAAAGCGGCCATGAATTGATGAAGGTTGTCCGCCGCCGATTTTCTGCCATGAGACGATCTATTTCACAGAAACCGCGTACTTCTTTTCAGGCGCGCATAGAGTTTAGTTTTTAGGCAATAAAAAAGGCGGGGAAACATCCCCGCCTTTCGTTTGAATATGAGACTATACTACTCTCCAGTGGTAGAGTGCTCTTCCTTTTCTGCGTCGGAAGATTCCTCCGTGTCAGTTGCGTCACCTTGCGCAGGATCAGGTTGTAACTGCTCCTCTGCAGCCTTAGCTTCAGCTTCTTTTTCGGCTTTAGCAATCTTTTGAGCTAGTTCTATCTGAGCTTTCCTTTCTTCTTCTTTACGAAGTGCTTCTTCCTTTTCGGCCTCTATGAAGTCCAGAGCTTCTTGCTCTGATGTAAAGACGTACAGGAGGGCGTCAATTGTCACCTCTGGGTGTAACCTTACTTGGAAAGGGTAGGCACCGACTTCTTTAATTGTCATGGATAACAAGATAGAAGTGCGTGTGATGCATGAAAACTTTTCGTGTAAAGCGTTGAAAACAGTTTGTTGACGAACTGTTCCGTAAAGTTGCCCTTTCTCATTCGCCTGTGTGGTGATGATGAAAGGCTCCTTTTGCAAAAAGTCCAAAACCTCTAAAGAGGAGTCCTTTAATTTGTTGAGACGAGCTGCGATTTCCGCACGTCGTGACGCAAAAGACTCTTCATTTTCTTTAGAAAACCTAAGCGCTTTTCCTTGTGGAATAAGAAAGTTGCGACCAAAACCTGGCTTTACATTAACCGTGTCGCCTTCTTGGCCTAATCCGTAAATGTATTCTGTTAAAATTACGCGCATTATCTGTCCTCATATCTTTTTACGAAAGGTAACAAAGCTAAAATCCGAGATCGTTTAATAGTGATCTTTAATTTCTTTTGATCCTTTAGACTTAAGCCGGAAGAGCGCCTTGGTAAAATTTTGCCGCCTTCTGTTAAGAAGCCCATTAAGGAGTTTGGCTCCTTATAGTCCAGAGGTGCGCGTCTTGTAGATGGAGCGCGCTGAGCTGGAGCTAATGTAATGGGTTTTGGCAAATGATTTTTATTGCGTCGTGTCTCCATCATTATCCTCTTTCACTGAAATACTCTCTACGCCTGGAGCGGCTACGCTTAAAAAGCGCAGTATGGACTCATCAAGGCGCATCTTCTCTTCTAAATGGCGAACAATATTTTGTGGACCATCAAAAAGGAAGGTTGTGTAAAATCCTTTAGTTTGCTTTTTTATCGGGTACGCAAGAGTGCGTAGACCCCAGTCATAACGGTCTACAAGAGATCCGCCAGCTTCTGTAAGGGAACCCAACATCTTAGTGCAAATTTTTTCTATTTGCTCCTGGGAAAGTTCTCCCCGGGAAATAAACGTTAATTCATAGCGTTGCATATAACTACCTAGGAATATACTAAAGCAAGTTGTCTTTTTTTGCAATGAATTTTATCATTTTTTTTTCTTGAGGTTTGTCTTTGAGTTGGATAATATAGTGGCATGAAGGCAAGACTTTTCCCTGGGCAAGGCTCTCAGGCACCGCAAATGTGTTCTGACATATATCATCATTCGCAAAAAGTGCGTGACTTTTGGGAGCACGCAAGCTCCATCGTTGGTTTTGATTTTGTGGAAAAAATAATACACGGCACAGAAAAAGATCTTCAACAAACAAGCGTTACACAACCGGCTCTCTTTGTGGCCTCTTTTTCTGTTTGGCTGGCAATGCAGGAAAAAGGCTGTGTGGATGCAGAGGGGTGTGTTTTTGCCGGGCACTCAGTTGGAGAGTATGTTGCTGCAGTAGTTTGTGGTTGCCTGGGCGTGGATGATGCCTTGCGGCTGCTGGCAGAACGTGGACGCCTAATGGAGTCCTGTTCTGTTGAGGGCGGACTGCTTGCTGTGCTTGGTGGAGATCAGAAGGTGGTTCAAAGTGCTATAGAGCAGTCGAATCTTGAGGGGTGCTCGATCGCTTTATATAATGCAGTTGGGCAGTATGTTGTTGGGGGGCCGACGGATGAGCTGCAAACACTGCAGGGGGCGCTGAAGCAGACAGATGGTGTGAGGCGTGTGGTGGAACTTAGTGTTTCTGGCCCATTTCATACACCGCATATGAAAGAGGCGCAAGAGCGCTTTCAAAAAACACTGGAGAAGGTTTCGGTGGCCTCACCAAACAAAATGCTTATTTCGAGCGTTACGGGACAGGTTGTAAACACTGCAGAACAGGTGCGCAATGCTTTAGAAAAGCAAATAGTGGCGCCCGTGCTTTGGACAGAAGTGGTGCGGACACTAGCTGGTTTAGAGGTTTCTGAAGCGATTGAGGTGGGGCCTGGCAGCGTGTTGAAGGGCTTGACCAAGCGGGGAATAGAGTGTATTGTATTTACGAAATACCAGGACGTTCTGGGTTTAAATTAGGGTTTGGATGAAGATTGGTTTAGTTACGGGAGCAACAGGTTCCATAGGGGGGGCGATTGCCACCCGACTAGCAAAACGCGATATGAAGCTTTGGCTTATGGGGCGTTCTGCAGATAAGCTTGCCAAGCTGGAAAGCCAGTTAGGTAATGCTGTTTTGGGCGTGCTTCCGTGTGATTTGACTGATGCACAGCAGGTGGAGGAAGCGGCACAGAGAGTGCTTGCGTCAGGCCCTTTGCATGTTTTGGTTAATAACGCAGGGATTACTGCAGATAATTTGAGTTTGCGTATGTCCGGGCAAGAGTGGGACTCTGTGTTTAACACAAATTTGAAGTCGGTGTTTTTTCTGACCCAAAAGTTTTTGCGCGGCATGTTTAAAGAGCGTTATGGACGCATCATTAATATTAGTTCTGTGGTTGGGGTTACGGGTAATATTGGTCAATCTAATTATGTTGCAGCGAAAGCGGGCTTGATTGGTTTGACAAAGACCTTGGCGCTGGAGACCGTAAGTCGTGGTGTTACTGTGAATTGTGTGGCGCCAGGCCTTACTCAGTCACCGATGATTGATGAAATACCAGAGGTGAGTTTTCAGAAAATTTTACAGCAAGTGCCCATGGGGCGTGTGGCGCGACCTGAAGAGGTGGCGCATGCTGTAGATTTTTTAGCTCATGAAGATGCAAGTTACATTACTGGGCAAACCATCCATGTGAATGGTGGCAGCGCAATGATCTAGTGTTTTTTATAATTTTTAAGGAGAAAAAAAGTGAGTACAGTTGAAAAAAAAGTTGTAAGTTTGATAGCAAGTCAGCTTGGAGTTGATGAAAGTAAAGTGGCCGTGGACAGCAAAATAGTTGAGGACTTGGGTGCCGACAGTTTGGATCGGGTGGAGCTAACTATGGCAGTAGAAGATGAGTTTGGTGTTCAAATACCAGATGCTCGAGCAGAAAAAATGACGACAGTTGGTGAAGTTATTAAGTACATCGAAGAAGAGCAGGCGTAATTGATAGGGATATATGAGTCGGCGAGTTGTGATTACTGGGATGGGGACCTGCTCTCCCTTAGGTCTGAATGTTCAAGATAATTGGGCAAATTTGATTAGTGGTGCTAGCGGTTTAGCGCGGGTTAGTCGCTTTAATCCGGAGCGTTTGCGATCACAGATTGCTGGACAGGTGAATCTGAACGGGTTGGATGAAGGTGTTGGTAGCTCTGATGTAGAGCAAATAGTTAGTCTCCGTGATCAGAAGCGCATGGATCAGTTCATACTTTTTGGGATGGTTGCTGCAGAAGAGGCCATGGAAGAGGCGGGTGTTTCTGAGTGGACGGAAGAGCAGAAGTTGCGGGCTGGCGCTGTGATGGGAATTGGCATCGGAGGCCTTCCAAGCATTGAGGGGCGTGTGCGAGACTTGGTAGCAGGAAGGCGTTTGCCGCCGACGTGGCTGCCCTCTGTTCTCAGCAACCTTCTGCCAGGGCACCTGTCAATGAAATACGGCCTTCGTGCGGATAGTTTTTCCACTTGCTCAGCATGTTCTTCAAGTGGGCATGCCTTGGGGATTGCTTATCAGAATATTATTACTGGCAACATGGATTTGGCCGTTGCGGGGGGCGCGGAAGGCGCAGTGTGTGAGCTTGCTATGGCTGGATTTGATGCAATGCGTGCCTTATCTAGCTCGTGGAACGATACGCCCGATAAAGCATCACGACCATGGGACGTTCAGCGTGACGGCTTTGTGATTGCTGAGGGTGCTGGTGTTTTGGTTTTGGAGGAATATGAGCATGCTCGTGCGCGTGGTGCAACTATTCATGCGGAACTTCTGGGGTACGCTTCTACAAGCGATGCTTATCATGTTGCTGCACCTCACCCTGAGGGTGATGGCGCGGCGCGTTGTATGACGCAGGCGTTGAAGGTGGCAAAAGTGCTCCCAGAGCAGGTTGGGCATGTGAATGCCCATGGAACATCGACACCCGCGGGAGATGAGGCTGAAATTTTGGGAATGAAAAGGGCTTTGGGTGATGCCGCCCGAAGTATTCCTGTGTGCTCTACCAAAGCAAGCACAGGGCATTTGCTTGGAGCTAGTGGTGCTCTAGAGTCAATATTTGCAATTAAAGGGCTGCAAAATAATGTTGTTCCGTTCACAAGAAATACAGAAAATGTGAGTCCAGATGTTGCAGACATGAATATTGTTGTTGGGGAGCCTTTAGAAAAAGAGCAAGAGATAGTAATGTCAAACTCATTTGGATTTGGTGGTGCAAATACAACGTTGGTTTTTGGAAAAATCTAAAGGCTTTTGTCTCGCTGTTTGGTTTTCAGGGGTTCTGCTATGCGGAGGTGCATTTGTTCTTTTTCAGCAGCGGTTTATGACGGGAGGCTGGTTTGTCGTTGAGCCTGCCGATGCGCCATATGACGTGATGTGTAAATTTGGTGCGAATGGTCTCGGCCCTCTGTGGGTGGGGCGTTTTTTTTCTGTTAGGTGGGGGGCATACTATGGAGGGAAACTTTCAGATATTCTCTTGGCGGTTGAGTCTGGCAGGCAAAAGTTCTTTCGTGTGCAAATTTTGCCTGGTTGGTCTGAGCGGCAGACCGTGCGTGCGTTGAAAGGGCATCCAGCACTGGATGCAAGTGGGGAGTGGACCTGTAAGGGCGCGGCGTTTTACCCAGATACGTACTGTGTGGCTTGGAAAACGAAAGTTTCGGTTATTTTGCGCATGGCGGAGAGGAGATTGCGCAGCGAGTGCCTCAAATTGTGGAAGCGCCGTGGTCCTCTATTGAAGGACTTTACGCCAGATGAAGTTCTGGTGCTAAGCTCACTTGTGGAAAAAGAGACTTTTGTGTCGGAAGAGTATCCTTTAATAACGAAGGTCATCCTCTTGCGTTTGCATAATAAGCAGAGATTGTGTATTGACGCAACTGTCAAGTTTGCTTTAGAGCAAGCGGGTGTTGTGAAGCAAAAATTTATGATAAAAGATCTGTTTGCAAAGAGTAAGTATAACACATATCGAAATAGCGGTTTGCCTCCGGGGCCTATTTGCAATCCTTCATATAGAGTGCTTTCAGCTGTTTTTGCAGTGGAGTCCTTAGGGCAGTATACACATTATGTGTGGAACCCTAGAAAACGAAGGCACGAATTTACATCATCTTTTGAACAACATATTCAAGCTAAGGCCCTTTGTAAGAAGATGTACTTGAAATAATTTGTAGTTTTGATATCCTGAAGTGCGTCTGTAGCTCAGCTGGATAGAGCGTTGCCCTCCGGAGGCAAAGGCCGGAGGTTCGAATCCTCTCAGACGTGTATGTGTTGTTATAAATATTACTTGCACAGTGATCTGTTTTTGTTGTATAATAACAATGCGTGTTACCCGGGGGGGTAGCCAAGTGGTCAACGGCAGCAGGCTGTAAACCTGCCCGCGAATGCGTTCGTAGGTTCGAATCCTACCCCCCCCATTTGGCGCTATTAACGCGGGTGTAGCTTAGTGGTAAAGCTCCAGCCTTCCAAGCTGATTACGAGGGTTCGATTCCCTCCACCCGCTCTTTAAAGTTTTTGGTATAGTGCGTAGCACTCGATTCTTGTTAGGAGTAAGATGTCAAAGGAAAAATTTGAAAGAAATAAACCGCATTGTAATATCGGTACGATAGGACACGTGGATCATGGTAAAACGACGTTGACAGCGGCGATTACGAAAGTGATGGCGGAAAAAGGTGGAGCTGAGTTTAGAGATTATGCGGCGATTGACAGTGCTCCGGAAGAGAAGGCGAGAGGGATTACGATCAACACGTCTCACGTAGAGTACGAGACAGAGAATCGACACTATGCACACGTAGACTGTCCTGGGCACGCGGACTACATTAAGAACATGATTACGGGTGCTGCGCAGATGGATGGAGCCATTATGGTTGTATCTGCGACAGATGGTCCTATGCCACAGACGAGAGAGCACTTGCTTCTTGCAAGGCAGGTAGGAGTTCCGGCACTAGTGGTGTTTTTGAACAAAGTAGATCAAGTTGACGATCCGGAATTGGTTGAGCTTGTTGAGATGGAAGTGAGAGAGCTTGTGTCTAAGTACGAGTATGATGGAGATACAATTCCTGTGATTAAGGGATCGGCTTTGGGAGCTTTGGAAGGAGACGCTAAGTGGGTTGGAGCAGTTGCTGAGCTTATGGAAGCGGTGGATTCTCATATTCCACAACCGGAGAGAGCGATCGACAAGAGTTTCTTGATGCCAGTGGAAGATGTATTTTCCATCTCTGGAAGAGGAACTGTTGCGACAGGAAGGATTGAGTCCGGAGAGATTAAGGTAGGAGAAGAAGTTGAGCTAGTGGGTCTTGGTAAAGACACTGAGAAGACAACAGTTACAGGAGTGGAGATGTTCCGTAAGTTGTTGGATGAAGGGGCCGCTGGAGATAACGTAGGTCTATTGCTGAGAGGAGTGAAGAAAGAGGATATTCACAGAGGGCAAGTTTTGGCTAAGCCAGGCTCTGTGACGCCACACATTCACTTTGAAGCAGAGGTTTACGTGTTGACTAAAGATGAGGGAGGAAGGCACACGCCATTTTTCTCCAACTATCGCCCACAGTTTTACTTTAGAACAACAGACGTGACAGGAGCAGTATCTTTGCCAGATGGTGTAGAGATGGTGATGCCAGGAGATAACGTTAAGTTTACAGTAGAGTTGCTGGTTCCTATTGCGATGGAAGAAGGATTGCGCTTTGCAGTTCGAGAAGGTGGACGTACTGTAGGTGCGGGTGTTGTGTCAAAAATATTGAAGTAAGATATTTAGGAGTGTAGCTTAGTTGGTAGAGCGTCGGTCTCCAAAACCGAAGGTCGGGGGTTCGAGCCCCTCCACTCCTGCTTTTTTTGGTGAAGTATGCAAAGTCCGGTTATTTTTCTGCGTGATGTAAAAGAGCAGATTCGTAAAATCATGTGGCCTTCAAAGAAGGAAACAGTGATGACAGCTCTTTTTGTGTTTGTGTTTGTTGTCGTTATGGCTATGTTTTTTTTGGCTGTAGACAATGTGTATGTTCGATTGATCGGACTTGTGATGGGTTGGTGAGGTTGTGAGTAAAGAGGTAGCCAAATGGTATGCTTTGAAGGTTCACTCAGGCGCTGAAAACAAAGTGCTCCAGGAGTTGCGATTAGCCTTGGAGGAGAATGAGATGTCTGAGGCTCTTGTTGACAGCGTCATTCCAACATTTGAGGTTGATTCTGTTCGTAATGGAAAGCGAACAACACGTGAAAAAAGATTTTTTTCAGGATATGTATTTCTAAAGTTAGATTTTTCTGATAAACTATGGTATCTGGTCAAGGGCGTCCAGCGTGTTGTTGGGTTTGCAGGAACGCGAAAAGGTGTGCCGGTGCCCATTAGTGATGCAGAAGCCCAAGCGATGCTGGCTCGTATTGATCGTAAGGTTCAGGAGGCTGAAGAGTTTGTGGTTGGGCAGAGCGTCAAGGTGAAGGAAGGGCCGTTTGCCTCCCTGCAGGGAGTGGTTCAAAGTGTAGACCTTCCGAAAAAGCGCTTGAGAGTTGTTGTATCGATTTTTGGGCGAGCGACCCCTGTGGAGTTGGATTTTTCTGGGGTTGAGAAAGTTTAGGTGATTTATGAAGGGAAAAAAGGTAACAGATGTTTTTCGACTGGTGATTGAGGCTGGAAAGGCTAATCCATCACCACCGGTTGGTCCTGCGTTAGGTCAAAGAGGGATCAACATTATGGCCTTTTGTAAAGAGTTTAATGACCGCACAAGCAAAGAGGCTCCGGGAACGTTGATTCCAGCAGATATTACTTCTTATGCGGACAAGACATTTTCATTTGTGTTGCGGCGTCCGCCAATGTCATTTTTGATTAAAAGACAATTGAATTTGAAGTCAGGATCACAAGTTCCGGGACGTGACTGGGTTGCAGAGATGAGCGAAGACGACCTGAAAGCTGTTGCTCAGGATAAAATGGCGGACTTGAATACAACGAGTATCGAGGCGGCGATGCGCATAGTTGCGGGATCTGCAGCCTCAATGGGTATAAAGGTGATAAGATAATGGCAAAATTAGGAAAGCGTTTGAAGGCAATCAAAGAAGCGGTGGATTCTTCACAGGTGCACTCTTTGAAAGATGCGGTGCGTCTTCTGAAGTCTCATGCAAACTGTAAGTTTGATGAGACAGTGGACTGCTGTATGGTTCTGAATGTGGATATGCGTAAAACGGACCAGCAAATTCGTGGTGTATTTAACCCGCCTTCTGGTTTGGGCAAAAAGGTTCGAGTGATGGTTTTTGCGACCGGAGAGCATGCAGATGCAGCGAAGTCCGCAGGTGCAGATATTGTTGGTGATGAAGCGCTTGTAGATCAAATTTTGCAGGATAAGAAGGTTGATGTGGATATGTGTATTGCCACACCAAACTTGATGGCTTCTGTTGGAAAGCTGGGGCGACTTTTGGGATCTCGAGGTCTTCTTCCGAACCCGAAGTTAGGTACAGTAACTACTGATGTAAAAAGAGTGGTGGAAGAGGCTAAGAAAGGACGGGTTGAGTTTCGTCCGGATCGTGCAGGTGTTTTGCGAGTAGGCTTAGGAAAAGCCAGCTTTTCAGAACAGAATATTTTTGCAAATTTGGAGTCCTTTTTGAAGACAGTCGCGCAGGCGCGACCGGAAACAGTGAAGGGTGTGTTCTTGCAAAAGATGTATGTAGGCTCTACGATGGGTCCATCTTTTCGAGTCGATTTGCAAGCGTTAAAGAGTGAGGGTGTTTATGTTGACAAGAGCTAGAAAAACTGAAATCGTTGACGATTTAAAGCGTTCAATGTCAGCTGCAACTGCTGTGATAGCGGTTGCTCCTAAGGAGCTCAACACGCAAGATTTTGATCAATTTCGCAACAGTGTGCGTGAATCTGGAGGCTCTGTTCAGATGGTGAAAAACACCTTGTTGAGCTGTGCTGTTAAAGGTACAGATTTAGAGCCGTTGTTTTCTCAATTGCAGGGAACAACAGTGTTAACAATGGGCACTGATATGCTTTCTATTGCGAAAGCATGGAAATCTTTTGATAAGAAATTTGCAGGGCTTTTGCTTTACAAAGCGGGTGTTTCGGATGGTGAAAATGTGCCGAAAGAGATGCTTGTTGCGCTGGCAGACTTGCCTTCGAAAGATGAGTTGCGAGCGGAGCTTGTTGGGGTGTTGGCAGCGCCAGCTTCACGGATTGTACGTGTGTTAACTGGTGCGCAATCCGCTATGTTAAATGTGTTTAGAAATAAGATTGATAAAGGAGAATAACCATGGAAAAAAAATTAGAACAAATAGTTGAGTCTTTGTCTCAATTGACGATTTTAGAAGTAAAGTCTTTAGTAGATACTTTGAAAGAAGAGTGGGGTGTTACTGAAGCAGTGGCAGCTGCTCCAGCAGCTGCCGGGGCAGCGGCTCCAGCGGCAGAGGAGAAAACAGAGTTTGATGTTGCTCTTGAAAAAGCTCCAGCGAACAAACTTAAGGCAATTCAAGAACTGCGTAAGTTTAATAAAGACCTAAGCTTGACAGATGCGAAAGCTTTAATTGAAAAGGCCCCTGTAACTTTGCTTTCTGGTTTGAAAAAAGAAGATGCAGAGAATGCAAAGAAATCCTTTGCTGATGCAGGCGTAGAAGTCGTAGTTAAATAATAGTGGTTTTTATTAATAGGTGAGTGAAGCACTGGGTGCCTCACTCTGCCTGTTTTTGTGCGTTTAAGGGCATAGTATGCAAAAGAGAGTGCGCAGGCGTTTTTCAGCCTCGTTGCGGGATGTACAGACTCCCAGTTTGGGTGACCTGCAAAAAGATTCATATGAACGATTACTTCAAATAAAGGTAGATCATCAATCAAGAGAAGACGTTGGACTGGAGCGTATTTTGCGCTCAGTATTTCCTATATCTGACTTTTCTCAGAAAATCACTTTGGAGTATCTTTGGTATCAACTTCAAACTTCGAAATATGACGTAGAGGAGTGTTGTCACCGTGGGTTGACATATTCAGCGTCCATTATGGTTCGTTTGAGGCTGTCATTTTTTGATATAGACGAAAAAACTGGTGAACGTACCTTGCGTAACGTAAAAGAACAAGACGTTTACATGGGAGAGGTTCCTCTGATGACAGAAGAAGGAACCTTTATTATCAACGGGATTGAGCGTGTAATTATTTCTCAGGTGCATGTGTCTCCTGGTGTCTTTTTTGGGCATGATGGGGGAAGAACTTCCGCTAGTGATAAACTTTTGTATTCAGCTCGCGTAATTCCTTACCGTGGTTCTTGGATGGACGTAGAGTTTGACCACCGTGATCTTTTGTTTATTCGTGTGGATAGAAGAAGAAAGCTTTTAGCCACGACGTTTTTAATGGTGTTGGAAAGTGAGAATGACTCTAAGTCTATCGAAGATGTAGATTTGGATGAAGGTGATATTTCTGGCATGAGTCGTTCAGAAATCCTTAAGACTTTTTACAAAACTGTAGAGTACTCTAAAGAGGGTGACGGATGGCTTTATGAGCTTGATCCAGATGTATGGTACAAGCGAGTGTTTGAGCATGCCCTTTACGATAGAGATAAAAATCTTTTAGTTGCGAAGGGTGTTAAGATTTTTCCTCGTTCTTTGAAACTTTTGAAAGAGGCAGAGGGTAAATTTTGGGCTAATGATTCAGATATAGTCGGACTGTATGTGGCTGAGGATGTGCATCTTGGAGATAATGAGCACGGATTAAAGGCCGGAGACCCCATTACTGAAGAGGCTTTGGAAAAGATTGCGGCATCGGGCATCAAAAAGCTGAACCTTCTTGTGCGCGATGATGCGCGCTATGGTTGGCATTTGCGCAATACGGTAATGGAGGATTCAAACTTTTCTCGAGAAGATGCGCTGTGTGATATTTACAGCGTCTTGCGTCCAGGAGAACCGCCAACACTTGAGGGGGCTGATCAGTTTGTTAAAACACTATTCTTCCATGAAGGTCATTATGATCTTTCTGCGGTTGGTCGTGTGAAAATGAATGAACGTCTTGGCTTTGATCATGCTGAGAACCCTTTTGTATTGCGGAAAAAAGATATTATCGAAATGTTGCGTGTGCTAATAGCGTTGCGTGACGGAGAAGGTGATGTCGACGATATTGATAACCTCAGTAACAGAAGAGTACGTTGTGTCGGAGAGCTTCTAGAAAACCAATATAGGGCAAGCTTGTTGCATATGGACCGCTCGGTTCGTGAGCGTATGGGAACATTAAAAGCGGATATTATGCCGCATGACCTAATTAATGCAAAGCTGGTGTCATCTAGCACCCCTGAGTTTTTTACCTCGTCTCAGCTTTCTCAGTTTATGGACCAAACAAACCCGTTGGCAGAAGTGACGCACAAAAGAAGACTTTCTGCATTAGGACCTGGTGGTTTGTCTCGAGAGAGGGCTACCTTTGAGGTGCGTGATGTTCACCCTACGCACTATGGGCGTATTTGTCCAATTGAAACTCCGGAAGGACCAAACATTGGTTTAATTAACTCTTTAGCTACATATGGACGTGTGAACAGATATGGGTTTATTGAAACTCCATACTTTGTTGTGAAAGATGGGGCTGTTTTAGATGAAATCATTTACTACACTGCGTTTGGAGAGCATGTGGAAACCATTGCTCAAGCAGGAACGCCTACAGATAGTGAGGGGCGTATTACGGTGGAGTATGTGAGCTGTCGACGTGCTTCAGAGTATGTGATTGTGCATGTTTTAGAGGTCACGTTAATGGATACTTCGGTTCTGCAGCCTGTTTCTTTGGCGGCATCTTTGATTCCGTTTTTGGAAAATGATGATGCCAACCGTGCCTTAATGGGATCAAACATGCAACGTCAGGCCGTGCCACTTTTGTGCGCACAGGCTCCGATTGTTGGAACAGGAATAGAGGAAGAGGTTGTTCGTCAATCGGGAGCGGCAGTATTGGCTAAGCGTAGCGGAATTGTCGACTATGTTGACGCTGTAAGAATAGTTGTGCGTGCATCCAGTGATGATGATGGTGCTGGTATTGACATCTATGACTTGAAAAAATTCTCTCGCTCTAACCAAAGTACTTGTATTAACCAAAGGCCAAACGTTCGTGTGGGAGATGTCGTTGATGCAGGAGATGTTCTTGCGGATGGGCACGCGACGAATCGAGGCGAGCTTGCTTTAGGGGACAACCTTCTAATAGGATTTTTGTCATGGCGAGGCTATAACTTTGAGGACTCTATCATGGTTTCTGAGAGTTTGCTGCATCGCGATGTGTTTACCTCTATACATATTGAGGAGTTTGAGGTTGTTACTCGTGATACAAAAATTGGAATGGAAGAAATCACACGTGATATTCCACACGTGAGTGACCATTCGTTGCGACACTTGGATAGCACAGGTGTTGTTTGTGTTGGGTCTTATGTGGAGCCAGGAGATGTTCTTATTGGTAAAGTGACGCCTCGTGGTGAAACGACTATGACTGCGGAAGATCGCTTACTGCAGGCCGTTTTTGGTGACAAGATGGACGGAGTTCGTGATACTTCACTGAGAATGCCGTCTGGTGTCTGTGGTACGGTCGTGGATGTGCGATTATTCTCTCGTCGTGGTGTTGAAAAAGATGACAAAGCCCTTTTGATTGAAGGAGTGGAGGTTCAGCGTTTGCAAACGGAGCTGAAAGAGGCTCGAGAAAGTTTGCAGTCTGGATATAGACAGTACCTCCTGCATGTTTTCGATGGCCAAGTATTCGTTAAGGGCGCGAAAAGTTCGGCGGGCTCTTTTGAATCTGGCGTGAAGCTGACAAAAGAAAATCTTTCTATATGCTCTTTTATGCAATTGAAACAGTTTGTTGTAGAAGACAGTGCTGTTATGGAGAAAGTGAAAAAGGCAATGCGTGCTTATGAAAAGCATGTTCAAAAGATAGAAGGAATTTTTCACGAAAAGATCGATAAAGTTTGTATTGGTGATGACTTGCCGCCGGGTGTTTCTAAGATGGTTAAGGTTTTTGTGGCCATTAAGAGAAAGGTTCAGATTGGAGATAAGTTAGCAGGACGTCACGGAAACAAGGGTGTTATATCGCAAATCACTCCGGTTGAAGATATGCCATATTTGGAAGATGGACGGCCTTTAGATATGATTTTGAACCCACTGGGAATCCCATCTCGTATGAACATTGGGCAGGTTCTAGAAACGCACCTTGGATGGGCTGCGAAAGGACTTGGTGAAAAAATCGATAAAATGGTTGTTCAAGCTCGTGCACAGGCAGAAAAAGCATTAGTGCTACGTGACTTTTTGAAAGAAGTGTTTGAGCAGCAGCAATATGAGCACTTTTCCAAGATGTCCGATGAAGAATTGCTGCAAGTTATGTCTGAAGAGAGAGCGCTTTCAATGGCAGTTCCTGTTTTCGCAAGAGTGGGATCTGAGGCAATTGCTGAGCTTTTGGATAAAGGTGACTGTGACCAATCTGGTCAGGAGTTTTTATATGATGGCTGCACTGGAGATCGTTTTGAGCGTAAGGTGACAGTTGGGTATATGTATATGATGAAACTGCACCACCTTGTGGATGAGAAGATACACGCGCGTTCTGTGGGGCCATACAGTTTGGTGACGCAACAACCTTTGGGTGGTAAAGCACAATTCGGAGGACAGCGTTTTGGAGAAATGGAGGTTTGGGCACTAGAGGCATATGGTGCTGCATACACACTTCGAGAAATGCTGACGACAAAGTCTGATGATGTTTCTGGACGTTTGCAAGCGTATGAGGCGATCGTGCGCGGTGGGCAAGACTTCCAAACGCATTTGCCGGAGTCGTTTAAGGTGCTTGTGAAAGAGGTCAGAGCCCTTGGTATAAATATGGAGCTGAAGTAGGTTTAAATGAAAAGAGAGTCGAAATTTGAAAATGAGTTTGATGCCATTAAGGTTGGGATTGCGAGTCCAGAAACGATTCGATCTTGGTCTTATGGTGAGGTAACAAAGCCTGAAACGATTAACTATCGTACTTTTAAACCGGAAAAAGGCGGCTTGTTTTGTGCTAGAATTTTTGGTCCTTTAAAAGACTATGAGTGTTTGTGTGGAAAATATAAGCGCATAAAATACAGCGGTGTTGTTTGTGAGCGTTGTGGAGTTGAAGTTTGCTCCGATCGTGTGCGTCGTGAGCGTATGGGACACATTGATCTTGTGTCACCAGTTGTCCATGTTTGGTTTCTACGTGCTTTGCCTTCTCGTATTGGATTGCTTTTAGACCTTCCTCTGAAGGACTTGGAGCGTATCTTAGGATGTGAAAGCTTTATTGTAACGGACCCAGGTTTGTCGTCTTTTCAGAAGTATCAGCTTTTGACGGAAGAAGAGTTTTATGCTGCTCAAGAAGAGTTTGGAGAGGACGCCTTTTGTGCGTCCATTGGTGCTGAGGCAATTGAAAACCTCTTGAAGCGTGTAGACCTTAATGCTTTGTTAAAAGAGCTTCAAAGTGATATTGCAACATTGCATTCAGAAACTAAGCGTAAAAAAGTAATCCGTCGTTACAAGATGGTGAATGCTTTTGTTGAGCAAAATGTTCGTCCAGAGTGGATGGTTTTGCGCGTACTGCCAGTTATTGCCCCTGATTTACGACCACTTGTTTCTTTGGAAGGTGGTCGTTTTGCTTCTTCAGATTTAAACGACCTTTATCGTCGTGTTGTGAATAGAAACAATAGGTTGAAACGACTGCGTGATCTTTTGGCGCCAGACATTATTGTGCGTAACGAAAAAAGAATGTTGCAAGAGTCTGTGGGTGCGCTTTTGGATAATGGGCGTCGTGGCCGTATGGCAACAACGAATCGACGTGCTCTAAAATCTCTTGCAGATATGTTGAGAGGTAAGCAAGGGCGTTTCCGTCAAAACCTGTTAGGAAAACGTGTGGACTACTCTGGTCGGTCTGTTATTGTTGTGGGGCCAAACTTGCGTTTGAACCAGTGTGGTATTCCAAAGCGTATGGCTATTGAGCTTTTCAAGCCGTTTATCTTTGCTAAACTGCAACATTATGGCATAGCGAGCACAGTTAAGATGGCAAAACGATGTGTTGATGAGGAAATTCCAGAAGTTTGGGATATTTTAGAGGAAGTTATCCACCAACACCCAGTTCTTTTAAACCGTGCCCCAACACTTCACCGTCTTGGTGTCCAAGCCTTTGAGCCAATTTTGGTGGAAGGAAAGGCTATTCAGCTGCACCCACTTGTTTGTGCTGCGTTTAACGCGGACTTTGATGGAGACCAAATGGCTGTGCACGTACCTCTATCACTGGAAAGTCAGGTAGAAGTTCGTGTGTTGATGATGTCATCTAACAACCTTTTAAGTCCTGCCAACGGTAATCCGATTGTACTTCCAACAAAAGATATTGTTCTTGGGATTTACTACTTAACAATGGAGTTGGACAATCAACTAGGAGAAGGTATGGCCTTTGCCTCAGTGGATGAAGTTGAATGGGCGTTGCGCACTGGAGTAGTAGCGTTACATGCTAAGGTCACTAGTGTTTTCAACACTTTAGATCTGGATGGCAAGCCTGTGCAACGTGTAACTCAAACCACACCGGGCCGAATGTTGTTTATGAGAATCTGCCCACGTCATGCAGAGCTTAAAGAAGAGTGGATTAACAGAGTTTTGAATGGGAAGAGTCTTTCTTTCCTTCTTGACAAAATTTTCACTTTTTGTGGAGCGCCAGAGGTTGTTGAGTTTGTGGACAATGTTAAAGCTCTAGGATTCTGGTGGCTGACAAAATCAGGTATGTCTATCGGTAAAGATGACCTTCTTATTCCCGATCAAAAAGAAAGCTTAATTGCTGAAACGCGAGAAAAAGTGGATTTATATGAACGTCAGTACCAGGATGGTTTGATTACACGTGGAGAGAAATATAACAAGGTTGTGGACTCCTGGTCTCAGTGTGCTGATAAGGTTGCTGATGTGATGATGAGCCGACTGTCTGCTACAAAGTCTGAGGCGCCTAATGCGGTATACATGATGGCCGACTCTGGTGCTAGAGGATCTCAAGCGCAAATTAGACAGCTTATGGGAATGAGAGGTTTGTTAGCCAAGCCGTCAGGGGAAATTGTAGAAACTCCGATTGTCTCTAACTTTAAGGAAGGGCTGAATGTTTTGGAATACTTTACATCAACCCACGGAGCTCGTAAGGGTTTGGCGGATACTGCATTGAAAACGGCAAACTCTGGTTACTTGACGCGTCGTTTGGTTGATGTGGCAAGAGATTGTGTTATTACAGAGGATGATTGTGGAACAGAAGCGTTTGTTAATATGACCCCAGTGTTGCAGGGAGGAAGCGTAGTTGTTTCTCTTGCCAAGCGCATAAAAGGCCGAATTATCGCTGAAGATGTATTTTGTCCGCAAACTAAAGAGTTGCTTATAAAGAAGGGTAGCATGCCTTCAGAGAGGGAACTTGATGCGTTGCCAGAACACTTAGAAAGTGTTCCCGTGCGATCACCAGTTATGTGTGAAGCTGAAACTGGAATTTGTGTGAAATGTTATGGAAGAGACCTTTCTACTAGAAAGGATGTTTTGATCGGAGAGCCAGTGGGTGTTGTTGCAGCACAGTCAATTGGTGAGCCGGGAACACAGTTGACGATGCGTACATTCCACGTTGGTGGTGCGGCGCAAGGTGTTTACAAAGAATCTGTTATTGAAGCAACCTGTGATGGTTCCGTAATTATTACAGGACTTAAAGGTGTTGCTAAAGATGGTGGTGTTATCATTCTGAATAGGTTGACCGAACTGAAGATAGTCGATCAAAACGGATCAACACGTCGTCAAGCTCGTTTGCCTTATGGTGCTTTTTTAACTGCTAAAGACGGGGATAAAATTAAAAAGGGACAAAAGCTTGTGGAATGGGACCCATATACAGTTCCAGTGGTAGCAGAAGTCAGTGGGGTTGTGAAGCTCAAAGATGTGGAAGTGGGTGTTTCTGCCCGTACAGTGGAAGATGATGCCTCTAGTGGTTTTGTGATTACAGATTGGCGTCAGAATGCAGCTGCTGCTATGATGAGGCCTCAAGCTCACATTACGCCAGATGAGCCAGTAAAAGGCAAAGAGTTCACAAAGTTGGATTACTACTTTCAGGTAGATACAGTGGTAATTGCAGCTACAGGTGATCATGTGCAGGCGGGGGACGTAATTGCACGTATTCCAAGAGAAACATTCAAAACACGAGACATTACAGGAGGTTTGCCTCGAGTGTCAGAGCTGTTTGAAGCGCGGACTCCAAAAGATATGGCGATATTAGCTCCATCTGGAGGACAGGTTGCGATTGCTGCAGACTATAAAGGTAAGTATCGTATATGGATTCACCCAGAAGATGGTTCAGCTCCTGCAGAATGTTTGGTTCCAAGGTCGCGACACCTTTTGGTTCAAGAGGGTGATATTGTGAGAAAGGGAGATTACATCGTAGATGGTTCTCCGTTGCCGCAAGATATTTTAACAATCAATGGTGTGGAAAGCTTGGTGCGTTACCTTGAAGGTGCAATTCAAGAAGTGTATCGTATGCAAGGTGTGGAGATTGATGCGCGGCACATTGAGGTGGTGATTCGCCAGATGTGTCAGAAGATCGAAATACTGGAAGTGGGTGACAGCCACTTTGTTCATATGGAGCAAGTCGATCGAAAGGTGCTTGCAGCGGCGAACAAAGAGACTGTTCAGGCAGGAGGCCAGCCTGCGTCTGGTCGTGCCATTGTACAGGGAATTACTAAGGCTTCCTTGCAAAACTCTTCGTTTATTTCTGGAGCAGCGTTCCAGGAAACGATGCGTGTTTTAACAGAAGCTGCAGTTGAAGGTAAGTCAGATCAACTTGTTGGCCTGAAGGAAAACATTATCATTGGACGATTAGTTCCAGCAGGAACTGGTTTGTGGCACCGTATGTTGGTGACACCACGTGATAGTCAACCTGACCCAATTGAGGAGTCAAGCATAGTGGATGCGTAGCCCTGCTACATCAGGGGTTAGCAAGCAGATATGTCATTTGCATTGCTTGACAGATCATGGAGTTTAATGTAAGATAATTAAGTGGATATTAAGAGGATAAATGCCAACAGTAAATCAATTAGTTAGAAAAGGGCGAGAGAAAGTTGTTTCTCGGAGTAAGGCGCCTGCGTTGAAAAGTTGTCCGCAGAGGCGTGGTGTGTGTTTGCGTGTAACAGTAGTTACGCCGAAGAAGCCAAACTCCGCCTTGCGTAAGGTCGCGCGTGTGCGTTTGACCAGTGGTTTTGATGTGACCGCCTACATACCAGGCATCGGTCATAGTTTACAGGAGCACTCAGTTGTTCTTTTGCGTGCAGGTCGTGTAAAAGACTTGCCGGGTGTGCGGTATCGTGTGATTCGCGGAGTATTAGATGCAAAGCCCGTTGCAAACAGAAAACAGGGTCGCTCTAAATATGGTGTTAGAAAAGAAGAGGGAGCTACCTCTTCTAAGAAGAAGTAGAGGTTGATATGGCGCGTAGGCATAGGGCAGAACGTAGAGAGGTGCAGGCTGATCCAGTATATGGAGAGGTGGTTGTAGCTCGACTGATTAACTATTTGATGTGGGATGGCAAAAAAGAAGTTGCGGAAAAGATATTTTATGGCGCATTTGACATATTTTTGGAGCGTTCGAAAATTTCGACTGATCCCATAAGGGCTCTGTCAGTTGTGTTGGAGTCTGTTCGTCCAACAGTTGAGGTTCGCTCTCGCCGTGTTGGTGGAGCGACGTATCAGGTCCCGGTGGAAGTCCGCCCTGTTCGTGCAGAAGCGTTGGCGTTGCGTTGGCTGGTGAAGGCTGCACGTTCGCGTAAAGAAAAAAGTATGTTGGATCGTTTGGCTAATGAAATGCTAGATGCCTACAACGGAAAAGGTATAGCAGTTAAAAAGCGTGAGGATACGCAAAGGATGGCGGAGGCAAATAGGGCCTTTGCTCACTATAGGTGGTAGTTATGTCTAGCAAGATGATACCGTTGTCTCGGTACAGAAATATAGGAATTATGGCGCACATTGATGCGGGAAAAACAACAACTACTGAGAGGTTTTTGTTTTACACAGGTCGTACGCATAAGATTGGTGAAGTTCACGATGGTAATGCTACTATGGACTGGATGGAACAGGAGCAGGAAAGAGGTATTACGATTACATCTGCTGCGACAACATGTCAATGGCGTGATCACCGAGTGAACATTATTGATACCCCAGGGCACGTGGACTTTACGGTAGAGGTGGAGCGTTCTTTGCGTGTTTTGGATGGTGCTGTAGCTGTTTTTGATGGAGTTGAGGGTGTTGAGCCTCAGTCTGAAACTGTTTGGCGTCAGGCTGATCGCTATGAGGTTCCCCGTATTTGTTTTGTGAACAAGATGGACCGTCAGGGAGCAAGTTTTGAGCACAGCTGTCAAACATTGATAGACCGTTTGGGAGTACAGCCGCTTCCTTTGCAGCTTCCAATTGGTGCTGAGTCAGACTTCATTGGGGTTGTGGATGTTTTGCGTAAAAAAGCGATAGTGTGGCCGGAAGGAAAAGGGGTGGAATACGAAGAGCAAGAGATCCCGGAAGAGCTGAAAGCCGCTGCAGACGCTGCGTTTGAGAATGTTTTTGATGTTGTTTCTCAACATGATGAAAGTATTTTGGAGAAAATGCTCGAGGGTGCTGAGATTTCCATTGAAGAGATTAAGCAGGCTATACGAAAGCTTACGATTGATCAAAAGCTTTTTCCAGTTTTTTGTGGTTCATCTTTGAAAAACAAAGGTGTGCAGACGATTTTGGATGCGGTAATTGATTACTTGCCGTCTCCTGCGGAGCTTCCCCCGGTAGAGGGGGTTCACCCTACAAAAGATGAGGTGGTGTCACGTAAGCATGAGCGTGATGAGCATCTGTCTGCCCTTGTTTTTAAGATTATGAACGACCCATTTGTGGGAACCCTGTCTTTCGTGCGTGTGTACTCGGGTTGTCTACAAAATGGTGGAGAGGTGTCGGTTTCTTCTGCTGGCAAAAAAGAGCGTGTGGGTCGTATCATGCTAATGCACTCAAAAGACCGTGAGGAAATAAAAGAAGCGTATGCGGGAGAGATCGTTGCTCTTTGTGGAATGAAAGGTGTACGTACAGGAGATACGTTGTGTTCTCTGAAGAACCCGGTCGTCCTGCAAAGAATGGAGTTTCCTGACCCTGTGATCGAGTTGGCTGTAGAGCCTAAGGCAAAATCTGACCAGGAGAAAATGGGTATTGCAATTTCACGTCTTTCGGCGGAGGACCCATCTTTTGCTTACGCATCAGATCCTGAGTCTGGTCAGACAATTATTAAAGGTATGGGAGAGCTACACCTTGACATTATTGTAGACCGGATGCGCCGTGAATTTAAGGTGGATGTTAATGTGGGAGACCCGAAGGTGGCCTACCGAGAAACGCTTTTGCGATCTCAAGAAATTGACTATACACACAAAAAACAAAGTGGTGGTGCTGGGCAATTCGCGAAAATCAAGTTGTTTTTTGAGCCCCTTGAGCGTGGAGATGGCTTTGTTTTTGAAAGCAAGATTGTTGGTGGTGCAGTTCCAAAGGAGTACATCCCGGCAGTTGAAAAAGGTGTGGCTTCTGCCGCGCAAGCAGGTGTGGTCCTTGGGTATCCGTTTGTGGACTTTAAGTGCACGCTTCTTGATGGTGATACGCACGATGTGGACTCAAGTGCTTTAGCGTTCGAGATTGCTGCGCGTGCTGCTTTCCGTCAATGTGTGAAGGAAGAATCTGTAGCGGGAGTTCTAGAGCCGATTATGGATGTTGAAATCTCAGTCCCAGAAGAATACATGGGGGATGTGATGGGTGATGTAAGTAGTCGTCGTGGTAAACTTTCACAGCAGGAATTTAAGAAAGGTTTGGCTGTTATCCAAGCGAATGTGCCTTTGAGCGCAATGTTTGGGTATGTTAATCGCTTGCGTTCTATGTCTCAAGGACGTGGGTCTTTTGTTATGAAATTTAAACAGTATGAAGCTGTTCCAAGTCACGTTTTGGAAGAGATACAATCGAAGGAGTAAGATGTCAAAGGAAAAATTTGAAAGAAATAAACCGCATTGTAATATCGGTACGATAGGACACGTGGATCATGGTAAAACGACGTTGACAGCGGCGATTACGAAAGTGATGGCGGAAAAAGGTGGAGCTGAGTTTAGAGATTATGCGGCGATTGACAGTGCTCCGGAAGAGAAGGCGAGAGGGATTACGATCAACACGTCTCACGTAGAGTACGAGACAGAGAATCGACACTATGCACACGTAGACTGTCCTGGGCACGCGGACTACATTAAGAACATGATTACGGGTGCTGCGCAGATGGATGGAGCCATTATGGTTGTATCTGCGACAGATGGTCCTATGCCACAGACGAGAGAGCACTTGCTTCTTGCAAGGCAGGTAGGAGTTCCGGCACTAGTGGTGTTTTTGAACAAAGTAGATCAAGTTGACGATCCGGAATTGGTTGAGCTTGTTGAGATGGAAGTGAGAGAGCTTGTGTCTAAGTACGAGTATGATGGAGATACAATTCCTGTGATTAAGGGATCGGCTTTGGGAGCTTTGGAAGGAGACGCTAAGTGGGTTGGAGCAGTTGCTGAGCTTATGGAAGCGGTGGATTCTCATATTCCACAACCGGAGAGAGCGATCGACAAGAGTTTCTTGATGCCAGTGGAAGATGTATTTTCCATCTCTGGAAGAGGAACTGTTGCGACAGGAAGGATTGAGTCCGGAGAGATTAAGGTAGGAGAAGAAGTTGAGCTAGTGGGTCTTGGTAAAGACACTGAGAAGACAACAGTTACAGGAGTGGAGATGTTCCGTAAGTTGTTGGATGAAGGGGCCGCTGGAGATAACGTAGGTCTATTGCTGAGAGGAGTGAAGAAAGAGGATATTCACAGAGGGCAAGTTTTGGCTAAGCCAGGCTCTGTGACGCCACACATTCACTTTGAAGCAGAGGTTTACGTGTTGACTAAAGATGAGGGAGGAAGGCACACGCCATTTTTCTCCAACTATCGCCCACAGTTTTACTTTAGAACAACAGACGTGACAGGAGCAGTATCTTTGCCAGATGGTGTAGAGATGGTGATGCCAGGAGATAACGTTAAGTTTACAGTAGAGTTGCTGGTTCCTATTGCGATGGAAGAAGGATTGCGCTTTGCAGTTCGAGAAGGTGGACGTACTGTAGGTGCGGGTGTTGTGTCAAAAATATTGAAGTAGAGCCATGTTAAAAACAGAAAATACAATCGGGATTAGATTAAAATCGTATGACTTTCGTATATTAGATCGTGCGGTTCGTGAAATTGTTGCGACCGTTATGCAGTCTGGTGCTACGGTTGTCGGGCCGATCCCTATGCCGACCACAAAGAAAAAGTATACGGTCAACCGTTCGCCTCACATTGACAAAAAATCGCGTGAGCAGTTTGAAATTAATGTACATGTGCGTTTAATTCGTGTAAAATCTTGGACAAGAGCCACAGTGGATGCTTTGATGAGCTTGGAGCTTTCTTCAGGGGTTGACGTGGAGTTGCAGTCCTAGGAGAGTAAGATGCAGTATTTATTTTTGAAAAAAGTTGGAATGACACAAGTGTTTGATGAGGCCGGTGCGTGTGTGCCAGTTACGGTTCTGCAAAAAGAAGAGTGTCGTGTTGTGGGACGGAAAGATGTTGCCAAAAATGGTTATAACGCGTACTGTGTGGGTTACGGCAAAGCTTCCCCGCGTATGAATAAACCACGAAAGGGTCTTTTTGAGGCCGCGAAGCAAGAGCCCACTCGTTATATTCGTGAGGTGCGCGCCACAAACGATTTGCCAGAGATTGGAACAGATTTGTCAGTCAGCATTTTTGCAAGTGGTGATATGGTCGATGTACGTTCAGTTTCGAAAGGTAAAGGGTTTGCTGGTGGAATGAAAAGGCACAACTTTGCAGGTTTACGAGCATCGCACGGTGTGTCAGTTTCTCACAGGTCCCTTGGAAGTACCGGAAACTGTCAAGATCCGGGGCGTGTCTGGAAAGGTAAAAAAATGGCTGGTCAGATGGGTAATAAGTTTGTTACAGTTCAGAACCTGGTTGTTTTTGGTGTTAGAGAAGAAGATGGCGTACTGATGATTAAAGGTTCAGTGCCAGGTCCGCGTGGTGAATACGTTCGAGTGCGTACTGCGGTGAAGGGGTCACAATGAAGGCAAGTATAATTAATTGGGACAAGAAAGAGTGTGGAAGCGTTACGCTTCCCGAATGGTTGATGGAAGAAAAAACTGTGCGTTATGATGTAATGCATAGGGTTGTTCGCTGGCAGGATTTTCACGCTTCTGAGCGTAGTCGTGCGGTGAAGAGCCGTGCGATGGTTGCCGCACGTAAGGGAAAGCCTTTTAGACAAAAAGGTACAGGGCGAGCCCGTCAGGGAACTGTGGTTGCCCCACACATGCGTGGAGGTGGAGTCACCTTTTCTATTGGAGCAAAAAGAAGTTTTCTTTTGCAAAAGCGTGTACGACGTATGGGGTTGCGCTCAGCAATTGCTTTGAGAGCTCAAAACCAATCATTCTTTATTATGGATGACGTGGATTTTACGTCTGCTAAGACCAAGGACGTCGTTCAAATGTTTCGTAATAATGAGTGGGATTCTTTCTTGTTTGTTAACTCAAGTAAGGAATCCTCTCCGAATTTGCTGCGCGCAACTGCTAACTTGAAGGGTGTTTCTGTTCTTCCTGTGCAAGGTCTAAATGTTAAAGACACGCTTAAACATAAGATGATTGTGGTGCACCGAGATGCCTTAGATGGCGTAATGGAAAAAGTGAGGTTGTAATATGTTAACGATTTATGATGTCATTAAAAAATCACACGTTACCGAAAAAGCGATGCGCTTGTCGGAAGATCAAAATGTGTTTTCTTTGGTTGTTCACAAGTTGGCAAACAAAAAGCTAGTTGCACACGCTGTAGCTACTATTTGGAAGGTGGAAGTCCTTTCAGTGAAAATTGTGATGAAACCATCAAAAAGTAAGAGTTTTAGAGGAAAGCGAGGCGTGCAGTCTGGTTTTAAGAAAGCTTTGGTTAAGCTCAAAGCTGGTCAAAAAATAGAAGGATGGACATAAGATGGCTTTAAAGACCTATAATCCGATTACGCCAAGTTTGCGTGGTTTAATACAAGTGGATCGCTCTGGTTTGTGGAAAGGGCGTCCGGAAAAATCTTTGGTGCATATTAAAAAGTCTTCAGGTGGGCGTAACGCACAAGGGCGCATTACGGTGCGTCACCGTGGTGGCGGACATAAGCGATTAATTAGAGATGTAGACTTTTTACGTAACAAGTATGATGTTGAGGGTACTGTGTTGCGTTTGGAGTATGACCCAGGACGAACTGCTTTTATTGCTTTGATTGAATATGCAGATGGCGAGAAAAAGTACATTGTAGCGCCACAAAAGCTTGCAGAAGGAGATAAGGTGCTTTCCTCGAAAGAGGCCATTGATCCTCGCGTAGGAAATGCAATGCCTTTGCGTTATATTCCTGTTGGACTGTTAGTTCACTGTGTGGAAATGCGAGTTGGAGCTGGAGGCGTTCTTGCGCGTTCCGCAGGGGCTTATGCACAGCTTGTTGGTAAAGATGCTGGATATGCACAGTTAAGATTAAGTTCTGGAGAGCTGCGTATGTTGCCTTACCACTGCATGGCAGTGGTCGGCTCTGTGTCAAACCCAGATAAAAGAAACGTTAATGTTGGTAAAGCCGGTCGCTCTCGTTGGTTAGGTAAGAAACCGACAGTGCGAGGTGTTGCGATGAACCCAATTGACCACCCGCACGGTGGAGGAGAAGGGCGTACCTCAGGAGGACGCCACCCAGTAACGCCTTGGGGTGTGAACTGTAAGGGTAAGAAAACACGGGCGAAAAAGAAGTATTCAACTCGTTTGATTATTAGAAGAAGGAAGTAAGATGGCTAGATCGATTTGGAAAGGTCCATTTGTGGATGGACATCTGTTGAAAAAAGTAGAAGCTGCTGTTGCCTCGGGAAAAAGAGAGGTGATTAAAACTTGGTCACGTCGTTCTACGGTACTGCCAAGCTTTGTCGGCTTGACGTTTGCAGTGCACGATGGGCGAAGCTTTAAAGCAGTTTATGTAACACCAGAAATGGTTGGGTGCAAGTTGGGTGAGTTTTCTCCAACACGTACGTACCGTGGACATGGTGATGATAAGAAGAAGAAGAAATAAGAAGGTGAAAAGTGAGTAAAATGCAAGCAACCGCAACTCTTAAAGCCGTGAAAGGTTCACCTCAGAAAGTGAACCTAGTAGCCGCTTTAATTCGGAAAAAAGACGCGCAAAAAGCAGTGAAGATTTTATCTTTTGTGCAAAAAAGGGTCGCTGAGCCTATGCGTGTTTTGTTGAATTCAGCGATCGCGAATGCAGAAAACAATAACTCTATGGATGTAGACGATCTCGTGGTGAAAGAAGTGCGAGTAGGAAAGTCATTTGTTATGAAGCGTTCAATGCCACGAGCTAAAGGGCGAGGCTCTATGTTGATGAAGCCTTTTAGTCGCGTGACTATTGTTTTGGAAGAAAAGGAAGGGTGAAATGGGTCAAAAAGTTAATGCCGTAGGGCTTCGTTTGGGTATTAATAATACCTGGGATGCGCGCTGGCACTCACAAAAGAATTATGCAGAGTTTTTGTTGCAAGACACGATGATACGTGATTTTGTGATGAAGAAACTTCGCTACTCTGCGGGAATATCGCGTGTGGTTGTTGAACGCACAGCCAGTCGTGTTAAAGTTATTTGTTACTCAGCTTACCCTGGAATCATAATTGGGCGTAAGGGAGAGGATATTAATGTTTTGCGTCGTGATATTAGCAAGTTGATTAAAACAGATGTAACCGTTTCTGTTTTAGAGGTGAGACGTCCAGCTTTGGACGCGCGAATTGTGGGTGGATCAATTGCTCAACAATTAGAGAAGCGTGTTTCTTTTCGTCGTGCTATGCGTCGTGCTATGCGACTTACAATGCGAGCTGGAGCGTTAGGTATTCGAGTTAACTGTTCTGGTCGATTAGGTGGTGCGGCAATTGCTCGTATGGAGTGGTACAGAGAAGGCCGTGTGCCATTGCATAAGTTGCGTGCGGATGTGGATTATGGTTTGTCGGTGGCTTACACAACGTATGGTACAATTGGCGTGAAAGTATGGATATACACTGGAGATATATTGGAGCATGATGCTATGGCACACGATAAGCGTGTGCGTGATAATGCGCTAGTAAGGTAGGTTGTTATGTTGTCCCCGAAGAAAACTAAATTTAGAAAACACTTTAAGGGTAGAATTCATGGAGTTGCTACGAAAGGCGCTCAGATCACTTTTGGAGAGTATGGCATTAAAGCGTTAGAGCCCGGACGTATTTCTGCAAGGCAGATTGAGTCTGCACGTCGTGTTTTGGCTCGTCGTTTGAAAAGGGCTGGGCGTACTTGGATTAAAATTTTTCCAGCGCTTCCTGTTTCTAAAAAACCAATTGAAGTGAGAATGGGTAAAGGAAAAGGAAACCCTGAGTATTGGGCAGCACGTGTAAAGCCTGGTACGTTGATGTTTGAGATTGCTGGAGTTCCTAAAGAACTGGCGCAAATGGCGGCGGAAGGTGCGGGATCGAAACTTCCCATAAAAGTTGCCTTTGTATGTCGAGGAGAGATGGAATGAGGAAAAAATATAAATTTTTGGAAGAAAAAACTAGTGAGGAGCTAGAGCGGACAATTATGGAAAACAAAGCCAACTTGCTTGCTTTTCGTATGCAGCATGCGCGTGGTGTTTTAAAGTCTCCCAGTGTGTTGAGAGAGACGCGTAAATTGATTGCTCGGATGAATACTCTTCTGACAATAAAAAGAAGGAGTGGAGAATAATGCCAAAAAAAATATTGTTTGGTAAAGTAGTATCTGATAAAATGGATAAAACGGTTGTTGTTTTAGTCAGTCGTTTTTTTGAACATCCAGTGTACAGAAAAAGAGTGTCACGAAGCAAGAGATTTTTTGCGCATGATGCTGAAAACCGCTGTAAAGTAGGTGATATGGTTTCGATTTTGGAGTCTAAGCCATTATCACGTAATAAAAAGTGGGTCGTTCAGACTACGAAAGAGGGTGCATAAAAATGATACAGATGCAAAGTACATTGAAAGCCGCAGACAACTCAGGAGCCCGAGTTGTCCAGTGCATTAAAGTTTTGGGTGGATCAAAACGCATGAGTGCGGGAATTGGCGATGTTATTGTCGTGTCCGTTAAAAGCGCTCTTCCCAATGGACGTGTCCAGAAAGGAAAGGTTTATAAGGCCGTGATAGTTAGGACTGCTTATGTTGTGCGTCGTGCAGATGGTATGGATATTCGTTTTGACTCAAATGCAGCAGTGTTGTTGGATGCAAAATTAGAGCCAATTGGAACGCGTATTTTTGGTCCTGTTACACGTGAATTGCGTGATCGTGGAATGATGAAGATTATTTCACTTGCCCCGGAGGTGTTGTAATGGTTGCTCGTGTAAAAAAAGGTGATTTTGTTATTGTGACTGCAGGAAAATATAAGGGTGCACGTGGGCAGGTTCTTAAAGTGTTGCGTGAGTTAAATCGTGTGCTGATTCAAGACGTTGCTGTCGTCAAAAGAAATATGAAGGCCCGTCAAAATCAACCAGGATCTGTGGTGGAAAAGGAAAGCTCTTTGCATCTGTCGAATGTAATGCTTATGGATCCTAAAACACAAAGGCCAACACGTGTTGGTATTATGACGATGGAAAATGGCCGCAAGGTGCGTTATGCCAAAGTTTCTAGAGAATTAATAGATGATGTGGAGTAGAAATGGCTAGACTTTTAGAACAATATCGAAATGAAATTGCGCCTAATATGCAAAAGCAGTTTGCGTACAAGTCAACGATGGAAATTCCAAGGTTGGTAAGTGCAACAGTTAACATGGGTGTAGGAGAAGGTGCGCGTGATAAGAAGCAGGTTGAAGCTGCTTTGAGAGACCTAGAGGCAATTTCTGGTCAAAAAGCGGTGTGCTGTAAAGCTCGGAGATCAATTGCAGGGTTTAAAATCAGAACAGGAATGCCTATTGGTGCAAAAGTAACTTTACGCTCTTTGAGAATGTATGAGTTTATTGATCGCTTAATTAATATGGCTCTTCCTCGTGTGCGTGACTTCCGTGGTTTGGATCCTGTATTTGATGGAAGAGGAAACTACTCTTTGGGTATCAAAGAGCAGACGATATTTTATGAGATACATTACGATACAGTGGATCGTATGCGTAGTATGCAAATTACATTTGTAACAACGGCAAAAACTGATGCGGAAGCACAAGTTCTTTTGAAAGGATTTGGATTTCCTTTTAAGAAGAAAGAAGGTTAGTATGGCAAAGAAAAGTGTAGTTGAGAGAAACAAAAAGCGTCGCAGTATGGCAAACGCCCAGTACGCTAAGCGGAAAGAGCTGAGGGCAAAAAGGCGAGATGCCAATACGAGCATAGAAGAGCGGGTACGGCTATCTATGCAGCTTGCAGCTATGCCTCGTAATGGGGCGGCAAATAGAGTGCGTAACCGCTGTGCTCTTACAGGGCGCGGACGCTCTGTGTATCGTTTTTGTAATTTAAGTCGTATTGAGTTGCGACGTATGGCGTCAGAAGGATTGATGGCTGGTGTTGTGAAGTCAAGTTGGTAGGAGAAAGAAATGTCATTAACAGATCCAATCGCAGATACCTTAAGTAGAATAAGAAATGCACAAATGCGTAATTATTATTACGCAGACTGTTTGCATTCAAAGTATTTAAAGGCTATTATCGCAGTTTTAAAAGAAGAAGGTTACGTAGAAGACTTTGAGGAAATTACAGGTCCAAAAGGCTTTTTGATGATACGTGTACACTTGCGTTATCAATCAGGTCGTGGCGTTATTCGTCGTATGTGGCGTGTTTCTAAGCCTGGCTGTCGAGTGTACCGCTCTGTCGACAAGATGGACAAGGTCGCTAACGGCTTAGGTGTTTATGTGTTGTCTACATCTCGTGGAGTGATGTCCTGTCGTCAAGCGCGCGAAATAGGTGTCGGTGGCGAAATGTTGCTGGGAATAGTGTAGGAGTTGAGTTATGTCACGAGTAGGAAGTAGACCAGTGAAAATCCCCGCAGGGGTCAAAGTTCAGGAAGAAGGGCAAAGAGTGCTCGTTACAGGATCTAAGGGTTCTGTGTCTGTGCCTTTACACCCATTAGTTAAGTGTGATATTTCTCCGGAGGAGGTTCGATGCTCTATAGAGAATGCCTCTTCAATTGAAGCTAAGGCTATGTGGGGTACAACGCAAAGCTTGATTTCCGGAGCCATAGATGGAGTGAGCGAAGGGGTGAGCAAGTCTTTGGAGCTTAAAGGTGTTGGTTTCCGTGCAGCTGTAAAAGGAAATGTTTTAGAGATGAACATTGGTTTCAGTGTTCCTACAACCTTTGATATTCCTGCAGGTGTGACAATTACTTGTCCAACGCAAACAGAGGTAATAGTATCTGGTTGCGATAAGCAGGTTGTAGGACATGTTGCCGCATGTATTCGTAAACTGCGGCCAGTGGAACCTTATAAGGGAAAGGGAATTCGTTATAAGGGTGAGTTTGTAAGAATGAAAGAAGGGAAGAAGAAATAATGAATAAAAAAGACTTCTTAAGAAGAGTTCGTAGAAAAAACAGAGCGCGATATGCCGTTGCAGTTGCGCGTAAAGCTTCCGCAGAAAAGCGTTTGCGCTTATCAATTTTTCGCTCTTCGCAGCACATATATGCGCAGGTTATTGATGATGAAGCTCGCACCACATGTGTTTCTGCATCATCTTTGGAAAAAGAGTTTAAGGGCGTAAAGGGTGAGCCCAAAGAAATCGCAGCAAAAGTTGGAAAGCTTTTGGGCGAGCGCGCTGTGGCCGGTGGGCATAAGTTTATGATAGCAGATAAAGGGCCGTATCGGTATCACGGACGAGTTGCGGCATTGGTGGATGCTGTGCGTGAAGCAGGAATTAATGTTTAGGTGAAATGATGGAAGATTCAGGAAAAGAGTTAATTGAAAAGTTGGTCTCCGTTCGTCGTGTGGCCAAGGTGGTAAAGGGAGGTAAAAACTTCTCGTTTTCCGCGCTTGTAGTTGTAGGAGACGGTCAAGGTAGTGTAGGATACGCTACAGGAAAAGCACGTGAGGTTCCAGAGGCTATAAAAAAAGCTACACGTAAGGCTCAAAGAGATATGATTCGCTTGCACCTGAAGGAAGGGCGAACAATTCACCACAGCATTATGCACAAAAAGGGCGCCGGTAAGGTTATTATGCTTCCAGCCCCTAAAGGTACTGGTTTGATCGCTGGAGGTGCCATGAGAGCCGTTTTAGAAGCTTTGGGAGTTGCTGATGTTGTGTGTAAAGCTGTAGGGTCAAGACGTGCGCATACGTTAGTGCGAGCAACATTTGACGCACTTTCTTGTATTTCTTCGCCTCGCCAAATTGCGCAGAAGCGTCGTAAGCCAGTTGTTTTTGTTTTAGGCCGTAAAAAAGCTAAGGAGAGTGCATCGTGAACATGAACGCAAAAAGAATAAAAGTTACTTTGGTGAAGAGCACTAACAATAAGCCAGAGTGGCAGAAAGCTTGCGCTCAGTCTCTAGGCTTAAAGCGCATTAGCTCTTCACGTACATTTGATAATCACCCAACTATTTGGGGGAATATCAATAAAATTTCGCACTTACTAATGGTAGAAGAGGGATAAGCATGGAATTTTTAAGAGATAATCCGGGAGCTCGGCAAAAAGCTCGTCGTGTTGGTCGTGGGCACTCTTCAGGTTGGGGAAAAACTTCTGGAAAGGGTCATAAAGGGCAAAAAGCTCGATCAGGTGTTTCTATCAAAGGGTATGAGGGAGGACAAATGCCTTTCTATCGGCGCCTTCCAAAAAGCTTAGGTTTTAACTCACACCGTCCAGACTTTACACCAGTAGATCTTAAGCGCATAGAGTCACTTATTTTTCATGGAAAGATTGATCCGAAAGAGCCTTTAACTTATGAAAAAATGCTTGCAATTGGTCTAGCAGATAAGACAAAAAAAGTGAAGATTCTAGGAAACATGAAGCTTTCTTCTGCTCTCACTATTGAGGGGCATGCTATTTCAAAAGCAGCGCAAGAGGCGCTGTCTGCCAGTAAGGGGGCCTTTGTGTCTTTGGCAGCGAGCTCTGAGGAAGGTGAAGGTGCAGTGGAGGCTAAAGCGTAATGACGTCTATTGCAGAACAAATCACGGCGAATATGTCGCCAGAGTTTTTTAAGCAGGCTAAGAGCTTAAGAAAAAAATTAATTTTCACTTTGCTAGCATTAGTGGTGTATCGCTTGGGAACATATATTCCTTTGCCAGGAGTTGATTTAACCCTTATGGGCGAAATAGCTAAACGTAATGCTACGGGTATTCTGGGTATGATTGACATGTTTGCAGGGGGTGCCTTGTGGAGAATGACGATTTTTTCTTTGAATATAATGCCTTATATATCTGCAAGTATTGTTGTGCAGCTGATGGTTGCCTCTACTCCGTCTTTGCAGCACTTGCGAAAAGATGGAGATACTGGAAAGCGGAAAATTTCTCAGTACACACGTTATGGTGCCTTGGGGCTGTCTGTACTTCAAGCCTATGGATTAGCAAAAGCTTTGGAGTTAAATGGTGTAGCTTTGCAGCCAGGTTTGTTCTTTCAACTGACAACAATGTGTATCGTGGCTGGAAGCACCATGTTTTTAATATGGTTGGGAGATCAAATTACAGCTAGAGGAATTGGTAATGGCGTCTCCATGATTGTTTTTGCAGGAATTGTGGCCAACCTTCCAGAGTCTGCTCTTAAAATGCTTGCTCTTGGACGTGAAGGACATTATCATGTGCTGTTTATTTTATTGGTGCTGATAGGATTAGCATTTTTGATTTGCTTCATTGTATTTATGGAGCGCGCACAGCGCTGTATACCAATGCACTACCCAAGACAGCAGCACGGGGCAACAGGTCAGAGTAACTACCTCCCGTTGCGTATTAATAACGCTGGGGTAATGCCTGCCATATTCGCAAGCTCAATCCTTTTTGCACCCGCAACGTTAAGCTCTTTTGGTCTTGAAATGGGTGACGGAATTTGGTCTTCCATATTATACTTTTTAACACCTGGGCATCCGGTGCACATGATTTTGTATAGTTCACTACTTGTGTTTTTTGCTTACTTTTATACGGCTTTAATGGTTGACCCCAATGAAACGGCAAGCAACCTTAAAAAATCTGGAGCGTTTATTCCTGGGATTCGACCTGGGCAAGCGACAGCGGAGTACCTAGAAGGGGTATTAAGTCAACTTACAGCAATTGGATCAATGTACTTGGTTGCAGTTTGTATTATCCCAGAGATTATTAAAGCAAAGTACACAATTCCCTTTTACTTTAGTGGGACAAGCCTTCTGATTGTTGTCAGTGTGGTTATTGAACTTATTTCACAAGTTTATTCTCACTTGGTTGCCTATCAGTATGAGTCTTTGATGAAAAAAGGGCGGGGTAGACAAAAATGAAGAACTTGGTACTCCTTGGCGCTCCTGGATCTGGTAAAGGTACGCAGTCAGCTAGCCTTTCTTCCCAAATGGATTTGCAGCACATTTCCACTGGAGAGATTTTGCGAGCAGAGGTGCAAAGCGGGACTGATTTAGGCCAAGAGGTAGAGCCTTTGCTTGCGCAAGGCTCTCTCGTTTCTGACGAGATTATCTTTCAAGTTCTGGAAAGATTTGCTGACACAGTGCAGCAGGGCCTCTTGTTTGATGGTCTTCCACGATCCATCAAACAGGCGGAGTATTTAGACCAGTTTTTTGCAAAGCGAGAGGCTGAACTTACAAAAGTGGTGGTTATAGATGTGGATCAGAGTGTGCTAGAACAACGCTTAGTCGGGCGTTATATCTGCACCAACTGTTCTGCTCTTTATAATGATTACTTTAAAGCAACACAAAGCGCTGGTGTGTGCGACAAGTGTGGCGGAACGGAGTTTTCACGGCGTAGTGATGATAATATAGATTCCGTAAAAAAACGTTTATTAGATAACCAATTAATACAAGAAAAACTTTGTAGCTATTATTTAAATAAAGGACTTCTAGCGCGTGTGAACGGTATGCAAGAAGCACAAAAGGTTACAATGGAAATAGTTGAAATTTTACAAGGAGATAATTAATGTCAAGACTTTTTGGTGTAAACCTTCCAGGCAAAAAAAGGCTAGAAATAGCATTGCAAAGCATTTATGGAGTTGGCCTGCATACAGCGCGCCAGGTGTGTGATGCTGCTAATCTTGAGTACGCTCTCAAGGCTCAAGAGCTTACAGATGATCAGCTTTCGAAAATTCAATCGATTATCTCTGACACTTATACCATTGAGGGAGATTTACGACGTTTAGTCGCAACAAATATAAAAAATTTAAAGGACATTAATTGCTATCGAGGAATGCGACACCGTCGAAATTTGCCTGTGCATGGACAGCGCACGCATTCAAATGCTCGAACCAGAAAGGGTAAGAGCATGCCTATCGCAGGAAAGAAGAAAGCATAAATAGAGGTGAAAATTGGCTAGAGTAACAAAAAAGCAAAAGAAGAATATTATTGAGGCAGTTGTGTATGTACATGCAACTTTTAATAATACAATAGTAAGTATTACAGATACGCAAGGCAATGTAATTTGTTGGGCCTCTGGTGGAACAGAAGGGTTTAAAGGGTCGAGGAAGTCCACGCCGTTTGCTGCTCAGAATGCAGGGAGCTCTTCTATTCGTAAGGCGCGCGCTTTAGGTGTTAAATCACTTTCTGTAAAAGTTAGTGGTCCAGGTGCAGGACGAGAGTCTGCGCTGCGCGCTATTATACACTCAGGTGTTGCTATTAAGTCTGTTGAGGATGTTACTCCCATTCCTCACAATGGTTGTCGCCCTCCAAGGCGTCGTCGAGGATAGGAAAGAGAGGTTGTTGTGATTCAAAAGCATTGGAAGTCCTTAATATCAATCAAAGATATAACAGTGCATCATGTGGGAGATAATCCATATGATGCAAAAATAGAAATGCAGCCTTTAGAGCGAGGATATGGGCACACTATAGGTACTGCTTTGCGTAGAGTTCTTTTAAGCTCTATGCGTGGTAGTGCTGTGACATCTTTTGCCATAGAAGGGGTGTCGCATGAGTTTTCAGCAGTGTCATTCTTATGCTCTGATTTGACGCAAATAGTTTTGAAAATGAAGCAATTGCGTGTGTCAAGCATAACGGATGGCCCAAAAACGCTTACGCTGAACAAAACGGGGCGAGGTCTTGTGTATGCTTCGGACATCACGCCTTCTGCTGATGTGCAAATTTTAAACCCAGACCTTTGTATTTGTGAGATTGCTCGTGATGATGGTGTTTTAAACATGGAAATTACAGTGGAGCAAGGGTCCGGCTATCGAGAGGCTGCTCATGTGAAGCAACGAGAGCCAAACCGGATTTATGTAGATGCCTTGTTTAGTCCAGTTCTAAATGTAGCAGTGCATGTGGAAAAAACACGTGTGCAACAAAGGACAGACTACGATAAACTTGAGCTTACAATTTTAACAGACGGTACCATGTACCCTCGTGATGCACTGGCATATGCTGCACGTGTTTTGCAAGAGCAGCTGATGCCGCTTGTTAACTTTGAAGATCCAGAGGAAAGTGCAGAGGCTGATGAAGATGATGAGACAGTGCCACCGGTACTTCTACAAAAGATAGTAGATTTGCCGATTACTGCTCGTTCTGCGAACTGCTTAAGAAATGAAAATATAGTATACGTAGGAGACTTGGTTGTGCTTACCGAAAGTGACATGATGAGAATGCCTAACTTTGGAAGAAAATCTTTGGAAGAGCTGCGTGAACTTTTGGGTAGGTATGACCTGCGTTTTGGAATGCAGGTTCCAAACTGGCCACCTAAGAAATATTAAAGAGGTAAAAAATGCGTCATAATATAAGTAGAAGAAAATTAAACAGACGAGGTAACCACCTTAAAGCGCTATTAGCAAACATGGCTATCTCTTTGATTGATAGTGAGTCAATGTTAACGACCACTGCAAAAGCAAAAGAGTTAAGGTGCTTTGTAGAACCGTTAGTGACTAAAGCGAGGCAGGGTTCTTTAGCTTCTAAGCGAGCTTTGCTAGGGGTTTTATATCATAATGATAGGGTTGTGAAAAAACTAGTCGACGATTTGGCTGTGCGTTTTAAAGATCGTCCAGGTGGGTACGTGCGAGTGTTAAAGGCAGGGCTGCGCAGTGGAGATGGTGCGCCTATGTCTGTGATTCAATTTGTGGATTACCCAGAAAAGCTTGCTGAAAAGAAAAGGCAGGAAATGCTAGAAGCTCAAAAATCCGGCGAAAAGCCTGAACAAACAGTGATTCAAGGGAGTGAGTAGCTTTATAAAAAGGACGTGGGTTCGGTGTCAATATGAATCTTGATGTCGTTATGTTTTTTATGCAAGAGCGCCCACTGGGAGACATATAAAAGAAGAGAGCTATGCTTTTGAGCTCTTAGCAAGAAGAACCACCGATGTTGGTCTTTAATGACTTCTAAAGGTGCAGGAGAAGGCCCTAAAACTTCCACAGCGGAGTTTTGGGGTTTTTTTGTATAAAGCCTTTTTGCGGTGTCTAGGACATTATTTTTATCACTTCCAGTGATCCTTATTAAACAAAGCTTGTAGTATGGCGGGAGCTTGTGTGTAGCGCGTTCCTGTAGAGATGTTTGAATGAAACTTTCCTTTGTGTTATTTGTGAAGGCATGAAGCAGTGGGTCTTCTGGGTTGAAAGTTTGAATGATCACGGTACTAGACTCGTTGCGTCGACCGCAACGGCCGGCTAATTGTTCTAAACGTTGAAGAGCGTGCTCAGTGGAGCGGATGTCTTGAGAGCATATATTGAATTCGGCATCAATGATTCCTACCAAATTTAATGTTGGTATGTCGAGTCCCGTACTTAGTATTTGAGTGCCAAGCAAAATGTCTACTTCATGATTGGCAATGGATTGAGATATGCTGGTCAATTGCTTTTTGGATAAAATGGCATCGCTAGATAGAGCGAGGATGTTGGCTCCAGGAAAGAGTTTATGCGCCTCCTCCTCGAGCTTTTCGATTCCAGCTCCAAGTAAGATAATATTAGAACCGTTACAATGAGGGCAGGTTTTTGGCAGAACTGTAAGAAAGCTGCAGTGATGACAAGTGAGTGTGTTTTGCTTTTTGTGAAATGACAGGAAGGCGGTGCAATGTGGGCATGAAATGCGGAACCCACAGTCTGTGCATAGGGCTAGAGGAGCAAAACCGCGACGATTTAAAAATAAAAGTGACAACTTTTTTGACGTAAGGTTGCTTTGTATCGCCTGCTGTAGAGGCGGCGAAATAAGACGTGGTGTGTCGCGATAGAACTCTTTTAAGTTAATGATTTCAAAACTTTTTTTGGATGTGTAAAAAGATTGAGTTAACTTGACGTGCTGAACAGGCCCTTTGGCGCAGGCGTGTTGCATCTCGAAGGATGGGGTGGCTGTTGCGTAAATAATAGGGCACTGATGGGCTTTAGCGAGCAAAAAGCTGGCTGATCGCGCGTGGTATATAGGTTGTGTGTCTTGTTTGAAAGAGCTGTTGTCATGCTCTTCATCGACAATTACACAGCTTAAGTTTTTAAAGGGCAGGAAAATGGAGCTGCGAGCCCCAATAATTATATAGGGAAACCCTTGGTTAATGGAGGCCCAGTATATTTCGCGCTGTTGTGGTGATGTTAGCGTGTGCCAAACGATAACTCGATCTGCAAAAAAGGATTGAGCGCGTAGTGCTGTTTGTTCTGCTAAACTAATTGTGGGGGTTAAAATCAAGGCTTGCGATTTTTTGCATGTGTGGCGGTCCAAGTGAGCAAGGTAAACCTCTGTTTTTCCTGATCCAGTGACGCCCTCTAATAATGAGCAAGATTCGATAGATAGGGCGTGACAAGCTTTATTTTGGGCTTCTGTTAGCGTATAGACGGGGGTAGGGTAGGGTATAGGCGAGGCAGGAATAACATTTTGTTTTTCTAGAAGGGAGGTAATGTTTTTTAGAGTGTGCAGTCGGCTGAGAGGGACGGTGGTATGGTCTGCAAATGTTTTTTTGAGAGATTGGGTCGATTTCTTAATAGCAACAAACTCGGGGAGATTTTGGTGCTTTTGCGAAAAGCCTGCAAGAGATAGGGCGGCGAAAAAACCTATGGGTTGGGCGGTGTGTGTTGCAATTTGCTGTAAAAAACCTATAAGGCGCAGTGATACTGTGTAAGGTGTAACTTCGGCGAGCTTTGTTGTGAAAGTGGGAGGGGAGACGGCCTCGTGCACAATGCCCCAAATGTTTTGTGATCGTATTGCTATTTTCACTACGGATCCTGGGGGGATAGGCTGGGGCGCGTGGTATGTTAACATGCTCATATGGGGGTATGCTGGGATAACGTTAAAGTAGTGCATTACTAACCATATAATTTTTGAGGAGTTTTTTGAAGGTTTTAACGGAATATAAAGACTGGATGGTGGCCCGTAGGCAAATGGCAGAGCGCACTATTCGCGCATACGCCTCAGATGTGCGTGCATTTGTATGTTTTATGGAAGGGCGCGTAGAGGGGGCTGTCTGTTGGCAGTCTGTGGATGATCAGGATGTTCGTGCCTGGGTGGTGAGTATGCGTGGCAGCTCCCAAAACCCCTTGACGATTCGGCGGAGACTGGTTTCCTTGCGTTCTTTTTATGCATTCTTATGCGAAAAAGGGCTGGTTCGTGAAATGGTCGGCGTCGGCGTAGTGTCGCCCTCCCTGAATGAAAAAGTTCATGACTTTTTAAGCATTGGGGATGTAAAAGCAGTTTTGTTTGAAGCTGGCAGGGCTGAAAACTTTATGGAGAGAGATTTTGCCATTGTGGTGATGTTGTATGGGTTAGGGTTGCGGGTCGGTGAGCTTGTGGCTTTGCGCTGGAAGGACATAATGTTTGAGGGTAGTGTTCTGATTCGTGGAAAGGGGGAGCGAGAACGCTTGCTTCCTGTAATGGAAGTGGTGCGCACTTGCCTGCATCGTTGGAGGTGTGTAAGCCCACAGTCAGGAGATCAGCAGCATATTTTCATTGGGGCCCGAGGAAAGCCTATGCAAAGTGCCGTGATTTTAAGGCGATTACGCCAAGTGGCGTATAAGGCGGGGATCAGGTCTCGTGTTACGCCGCATATGCTGCGGCATAGTTTTGCCAGCCACATATTAGAAAGTGGAGGGGATGTCCGACATATACAGGCGCTATTGGGGCATGTCAGCTTAACTAGCACACAAAGCTATTTGCACGTGGGACTGCCCCATATTAAAAGGGTTTATAACCAACAGCACCCACGTAGTGCAAAGCATCACTAGAGGGTAAGTGTGTCATTTGATGACAGTGTGATTTGTTTTACGCAATTTTTGGGCGAATACTGTAATGAGGCATAAGTTTAGCGTGATAAGCTTAGTCATGATGAAGTTAGTTCTGGTTTTTCTAATGTGTTTTTCAGCTCAGCTTTTTGCAGCGACGTTTGGTGTTTCTTTGACAGGTAGGTTTTCTGCGATTACGTGGAGCCGCGCTGCAGAGCTTTGTGTAGGCTCTGTTGACAGCCCGACTCAGGCAAGTTGTTCTGTTTCCGGCAAGAAGGTGTCAAGGCTTTTGGGGCTTTCGGGTCGCTGCTCTTTTAGCGCTTGGGAGGCTTTGAAGTGTCCTGTTGAGCTTTTTGTTCAAGTTGATGGTTTGTTGCATGGAGATGAGTGGAAGCTTGAGGGGGCTCTCAACAGAGTGCAGCAAGAAGGGTCTGTTGTTCAGCGTGGGTATTGGGGGTATTTTCATGAAACCCTTTCTATTAAGCCTGGAAGGCTTTGGGACTTCTGGTTGGGTGCAAACCTTTTGAGCTGTAAGGGTGTGAGTGTTTTTGCGATGGGAGGTCTGCGTTACTTTCAGGTTTCTAGTAGCTGGTCTGCAAAGGCGCAGTCCCCATCGCCTGTTACGGCTACGGCAGGTTTTGATCGGGTGACGCACCTTCCAGAGGCTGTGCGCTCTAGTGGAGAATCTTCTGCATTGGCGCCTGCGTTTGGTTTGGGGTGTGTGTGGACGCCATCCCTTAAGGGAAAGAAGGCGTTGAAGCCTTCTTTAGGTTTGTCTGTTTCGTGTGTTTTGCCAAGGTCTATGGATGTTTCCATTGCGAGCAAAGTATTTGTTGACCCTGAGGTTGCAAATGCGGACCCTCTTCTTGCGAGTGCAAGTCGCGTTGGAAGGCAGACGGTTGGCTTTTTTGAATTGAGTTTATTTTTATCCCTGGAGTTTTAGAATGTTGCGGAGCATTTTTTTTTTTACTTTACTGTTAGTTAATGTTTTGTTTGCGGCCGGTAGTGTCGTGTATAGGGAAGGAGGGCCTTTGGAGGTTGCTAGCCAATTGGTGGCGGCAAGATGTATTCCAAAGGGCACTTCTTATTTTCAGGAGTTGCACAAGTATTTGGCATCAGCTCCCGTTCTTCCTGCTCGGTCTCAGAAACCTTCCAGCACGTTTATGGAGTGCGTGGTCGGGCTGGGTTTGCCAGCTAGATTGAGTGATAAGTTGATCGGGTGTCGAACTGTTGACACTAGAGGTCTTGAGAAGTACTTGTCTAGTGTTCCGCAGGATGTTCTTAAGCAATGTGAGGGCTTCTCTTCCAGTGTTAAATATGAGTTGCTTCTAAGGAAGATTAAGGCGGATCGTGCCGCTCTTCGGGGAAAGTCAGATGTGGTTCCACCTCACGCGCGAGAGACCGACCAGTGTTTGAATGGCTGTCAAGAGGCTTTGATAGCTCTTCAAGGTCGGCATGCCGAATTGCAAGAGCAGTTGAAGCGCGCTGAGTGGAGCCTTGAGAGTGCTTGTCGCAAGCGTAAAATTGAGCAGGAAGCTGTGTGGAAGCTTCTTTATCAGAATAGGCCCGAGGGGGCAGATTGTTCTGCGGCTCATGAAAATGTAAGAAATTTTCAGGATGTGTTGGATAGGCACAGATTGAATTCAGTGAGTGACCTTTTGAACGATTGGTTTAAGCTGTCTCAGTCTTGTGCGGGTGCTGCAAAGTGCATTCATAGAGTTCATTCTATTTTTGGAGCCTTGATGAAGGATGAGGCTCTGAACAAGAGCTGGTCTGATGGAGGGCTTCTGAAGGCTGTAAGAGAGAATAATGTTGAGGCCGCTTTAGATGAGATAGAACAATTTGCTCAAGTGCGGTTTAATTTAGACCTGAGTAGAGCGATTGAGAAGGATGATTTGTGCTCCTCTTATAGTGAGCTGTCTGAGAATTATGCTGTGGCTCTAAAGCGTTTGGATACTGCGGAACGTGTGGAGGAGGATTTGCGAAAGGAACTGCAGGAGCGTTTGGATACTGCGGAACGTGTGGAGGAGGATTTGCGAAAGGAACTGCAGAAGAAAGAATCTGTTGGTAGGGTTCTTTCAACAGTTGGGGATCCTGCTGGAGCTTCTGATAAAGACAGAACTATTGCTTTGGCTAAAGAAGTCTTGCAATTGAAGGAGGACAATGCTGCTTTAAGCAAGGGGGCAGAGAGCCACCAAGATGCAATGCGAAAGGCAGTGCAGAATGCGTTGGCTGAGGCGGAACGGTTGGCGAGTGTGAAGTATGCTGCTCTTGAAGAGGCTGTGCGTGCTGAGAAGAAAAGGTATGCTGACTTTCAGGATGCATATAATAGCCTTTCAGATACTTGTCTTGAGTGGGAGGAGAACTGTCGTGTAGCGCAAAACCTTTATCAGTCTGCCCAGGTTGACCTGGGGCAGCTTTCGGGATTGCGGCAGAAATGTGCTCAGTTAGAGGATGATTTGGAGCGAGCGAAGAAGAGGCATGAGCTTAAGCAAAAAGCATACGATGAGCTCCTTGGGGATAAAGAACGTTTGCGGGAAAATGAGCAAAGTGTGCGGCGTCAAATTGCTGAAACTTCTAGAGAGCGGGCTCAGCTAGAGGAGAGTAAGCGTGAGCTGCAGAAGAAAGTTCAAGAAATGGACGATATCTTAATTAATGTGAAATCTGATCTGGACCAGAAAAGCCTGGAACTATTAAGTGCCAATGCTCAAGTGCTTGCCTTGACGCAGCAGCAAGATGATTTAGCGAAAAGGGCTTCTGTTTTGAACTCTGTGGAGGAAACAAAGAATCAGTTGAGTGTGCAGCTTGCAAGAGGGGAAGTCCTGCTATCTCAAAAAAACGAAACCATTGAAGGATTAAATCAGGAGTTAAAGAAAGCGCAGGACGATTTAAGAGAAGCGCTAGCTGAGAAAACTCAACTGCAGAATCATCTGGAAGCTAAAAGGCTTGAGTTGCTAAAGAAGGAGTTAGAAATAAAACAGCTAACAGAAGCTAATGTAGCGGATCAGGAGCACCTTGAAACGCTTCAAAAAAACATCTCCGAGGCACAAAATACACTTAAGAAGAAAGAGGCTGAGCATAGTGATATGAAGAAGAGGTGGGCTGCTGTTGTTAAGCAATATGAGGAAGAACATCTTAAAAGCACTGATTTCAAAAGCCGAATGGATAATCAAGATGAGGAGTATTCTAGACAGAAAGCAGAGTGGTCAGCGTCTGAACAGCATTTGAGAAAAGAAATACAGGATCTGCGTTTGAAGCTGGAAGGTCAGCAAGCCGGCTCTTTAACGTTGCAGAAAGATTTAAGTGAAAAAGAGACCCGTTTGAATGAGTTGCAGACAGCAATGACAAAGGCTCAAGAACGGGAGAGTGCTTTGAAAGCAAAGCATGCTAAAAAGCAAGAAACTTTGAAAAGCCAGACAAAAGACATTGAAAAGATGAAGAGTGAAGTGTTCACTTTGAATGAAGAAAAAAACCTGCTAGAAAAGGACTTGGATAACCTCAAGAATGAGCAGAGAGAAAAAACTCAACGTTTTGAAAAAGAGATGCGAGGAAAAGATCTTTTGAATAAGGAGCTTCAGGAACAGTTGGAAGAGCTTAAAGTCAAAATGAAATCTGCTCGTGCAAGTTATAAGAATAGCCAGAATGATCTTTCCCTTGCAAAGAAAGAAAAGGAAGATTTTGAAAAAGAGCTGAAGAAGATCCAAGATAGCCTTGCGATTAAAGACAAAACCTATGCTGAACTTGCAAAGAAGCTAGAGGAGGCGAAGGCTGAAGGGGCCCAAGCACAACATAATCTGAAAATTCTGACAAAGCAACTTGAAGAGGGTGAGAGAGAGCAATCAAAGATGAAGGAGCGTCTTGATCTGAAGGATGCCTCACTTAAAAAAATGAGCGAAACCGTTCAAGCCTTACAAAAGGAAAAGGATAAATATAAAAGTGAGCTTGCTCTTCGCAATGCTCAGGATGCTGACAAGCAAAAAAAGCATGATAGTAAAGTTGAAGAAACAATGATCTCATTAGAGGACGCAAAGAAAGCTGCGATAGAAAGCAAAGAATCTATTAAAAAGCTACGTCAAGATCTATTGGACAAAGATCAAGAAATTCAAGGGTTAGAGAAGAGCCTGCAGCTGAAGACCCAGGAGTTAGAAGGCGCTCAGGAGAGGCAAGAATTGCAGCGCGAGCAATTTCAAGAACTTCAATCCCAAGTAAATAGTTTGCATACTGAGCATGATCGAGCAATACAGGAAAAAGAGACCAGTCTCTTAGAACTACAGGAAGAACTTCAAAAGATGGAGGTATTTCATGAGTCAAATCAGGCATCTCTGCGGCAAGCAAATGTAGAGAGGGATAAGGCTCGGAAAAAACTACACCAATCAGAACAGAATTTGCAAGCCTTGCAGGAAAGTAAGAGGGAGGCTGATGAAAAAGTCCAGGAATTAATGCAGTCACTGGAGGTTGAAAAAAATCTCACAGCTTCCTTGCAGAAAGAGAAAAGCGCATGGACTGCCGAGAAGTCACAAATTTCACAAAATGTGGAAGCACTGCAGAAAAGATTTCAGAAATTAAATACAGATCTGGAAGAAAAGCAAAGTATGCTTTTGCCTTTAAACCAGAAAGTCAAAGAGCAAGGTCAACGTATGCAGAACCTTATGCAGGAAAATTCCCAAATTTGTGAGCAGCTGAGAATTTCTCAAAAAGAGCTTGCTTCCTTAAAGCAAGCGTCAGAGCGGAAGTTGCAAGAACTAGAAGAAAAGGCAAAAAGTTTAGAGCAATCTTCGAAGATGGCGCAAAAAGAACTGCAAGATGCTCAGCGCACGTCCCAAGATCTCAAGAAGGTGCGCGGAGATCTAGAGGTAGAAAAGGCTACATCCAGAACCTTGACGGGTGACTTAACTAAGCAGAGAGAGAGTAATGAGAAGGCGACTCAAAATCTATTAAAAAAAGACCAGAAACTGCAGGAGTTAGCAGAAAAGGTAAAAATGTTAGAACAATCTTTGCAGAAGGCGGAAAAAGACTTGCAGGATACTCAGCACGTGTCCCATAATTTTGAGATGGAGGCTCTTAAAAATAAAAATCATCTTGAGGATATGAGCACTTCCCAGAAAAAGCTTGCCGCTGAAAAAAGGGGACTATCTGCGAATGTGGATAAATTGAAGGCGAGCATACAAACCTTAGAAGGGTCTCTCCAAAGTGCAAGAGGCGAACTGGAGGAAACTCAACGTAAATGCGCTTCCGCACAAATGGAAAAAGGTGTTTTACTGGAGTGGAAGGCTAATGCTCAGAAGTTGTTAGAGAAAGCGCAATCTCAAATTACCACGATGGAGGCCGGTCAGACGGATACCCTAGAAAGGATACGTGCTCTTGAAGAGAATTTGACTGCAAAACAGGAAGAGTGCGATAAGCTCGGGTTATTGCATGAAGATAAAGAGAAAAGTCTTAAGAATCTATCAGCTAACCTTAAGAAGCTGCGCGGAACGCTAAAAGAAGAAGAGGCTAAATCTAAAGGCTTGGAGGATAGTGTAGCCAAATTGAAAGAGAGTAACGAAAAATCGACCGCAATGCTAGTAGAAAATGTTGAGAGAGTCCGCGGAGAGCTAGAAGCAGCAAAGACTCAATCCAATACCTTGAAGGACGAATTAACTAAATTGGAAAAAGATCATGGTTTAAAGATTGCTGCTCTTAATCAGAAGATTGAAGCTTCTAAGCAGGCCCGAGAAGCTTCGCAGGTTTCTCTGGATGCAATGAAAACAGAGAAGGACACCTTAGAAGCTAAACTGGAGAAGAGTAACCAGCGTTTTCAAGAGACAGATCAAGATGTGAGAAAACTCAGAGAACAGATTAATACACTATCTCAGGAGAAGAAAAAATTGGAGAAAGGTCTCTCTAAAGGCCAAAAGTCCTGGGAGAAAGGAAATGCCGAATCTACGAAAAAAATTACTGCCCTTTCTGAAGAGGTGGAATGTCTGAAAATGGAAAATAGTAAAAAGATTAAATCTCTAGATGCAGCACAAAAACACTTGAAGAAACTGCAGGAGGAGAATGAAAAGCTAGTGGCGCAGAATGCAGATATGCATTCACAGTTAGGTGTAGCGTCTTTGAGTAGAACCTCCTTTGAGCAAATGAAGTCGCACGCAGATGAGCTGAAGCATAAATTGGAAGAAAAGGAAGCGCTGGTTGTCACGGCTGCTAGGGAGCTTACAGATACTAAGACTCGTGTGAGTGAGTTAGAGGCGAGTTTGCGTGATGCTTTCCAAAAAGGTGAGGATCTGAAAGCCACTCTTTATGATAAAATAACTGCGTTGGCAGATCAGTTCGGTGTTAATGAGGAAGATGCTGAGTTTGAAGCTATCCGAGAGCTTCTCGATTATGAGGAACCAGAGGTTTTTACTGCGAATGTAAAATCAGTGAAGCCTAACGATCCTGAATTTAAACTTTAGTGGGCGAAGAGAGCTTTGTTTTTGCTGTGGAGTATGCTATATTATTGTAGATTTCGAGTGGTAAATAATCATGGATATATGGGAACAGTCTAAAAAAGAACTGCGTGTTGAGCAGTGGTTTGGCTTTTATAAGAAATATAAAAAAGCTATTAATAATGTTTCAATGTTGCTTTCAATCATCATAGGAGCTTTGTTTTGGTGGCGTTATGAGAAGGTGGAGCAGACAGAAAAAGCATCGCTACAGCTTTTGCAAGCGGTGTCTTTTTACAGTAATGGTGATATGGAGAAGGCTCAATATACTGTTGACCATATGCCATCTAAATATCAAACAGGTTACTTAACGCTAGCACAGTTTTTAGCTGCGGATATGGCGTTGAAAAATAATGATAGAGACCAAGCTGTTTTGCTATATCAGAAAATTCAATCTTCTGCAAAGGATACAGTGTATAAAAATTTAGCTGAATTAAAGTGCTTATATATTACGATATTTGACCTTTCAGAGGAAAAAGCACGCGCAGCAGTGGAGCGTTTGATTAAGATGGAGCCAAAGTTTGAAGGGCTGTTATGGGAGCTTTTAGGTGATTACTTTTTGAAAAATGGTGAATCTGAAAAAGCACGTCTTGCCTATAATAAGGCTTTAGATACTAATGTAAAGCCATCAGCAGAAATGCGTATAAAGCTGGCAAAATTAACGTCTAATGTATAAGGTGAGCATGATTTTTTTGGTACTAGCACTAATACTGCTTGCATCTTGCTCTCAAAAAAAACCGCCTTCTGGTGAAAGAGAGACCGTTTATTTTGGTGGGGCCAATAAGCTGGCTGTGGATGAGTTTTCAGCAAACTATAGGGTAATGTGTCCGGAAGAAGGGACTCCTCATAACCCTGTATTTGCTTCAGAGGGCAAAATTTTATGGCATAAATCAATTGGACGTGTTTCCACGAAAAACCTTTTGAGCTCATCCCCAGTGATCTGTGGAGACTATGTGGTTACGCAAGATATTGATACGCACGTTTCTGTATTTACAAAAAATGGTGAGTTAGTGTGGAGAAAATGTGCGGGTAATCCGCGTGATCCATATAAAATTGGAGGGGGGATTGCAGCCATTAATGAAACCATAGTCGTTTCTCTTCCATCGGGTGAAGTTGTGTGTTACAACCTCCTGAATGGAGAGGAAAAGTGGCGTACTAATTTAGCGGAAAAAATTCGTTCTGCTCCCTCGATTAACGGACGGTTTTGCTTTGTGACAACACTGAATAGCCAGTTAGTCTGTTTAAATTTAGAAGATGGAGGAAAGCGATGGACTGATGTTGCCCAAAAGCGTCCTACGTCTTTAGTTGGAGGGCCGGCCCCTTTACTTATAAACGGAAATGTAATAGCCCCTCAAACGTCGGGAGAGGTTAACGCTTTGCGTCAAGAAAATGGACACGTGCACTGGAGAACAATGGTGCATGCTGAATCTGAGATGATGGTTCTTGAAGAGTTTTTAAGCTGGTATGCACCGCTTGTATATGAAGCACCGCGGCTTTATATAGCGCACCCCGCCGGTTCTTTAGTTGTTTTAGATATTCGTACAGGAGCTGAAGAGTGGAAATTAAACGCCTCTTACTTATGTGCGCCTGCCCTTTCTGAAAACACTATATTTTCTTTGGATATTTCCGGTTACCTCGTGTGTGCGAATAAAGAAAAAGGGCGAGTGATGTGGTTGCAGGCCCTTCCAGACAGTGAGCAGTGGTTTGGTCCGGTATTAGCAGGGTCTTCTTTGATCTTGTTGGGCACAGGAGGCTCTATGCTTGTTGTGGATCCAACTAAGGGTGATGTTGTAAAAAATGTAAAGCTTTCTAAGCATGCTTTTATTAAACCACCGGTTGTTGAGGATGGAGTGATGTACGCCATTGACCAGCAAGGAGAGCTTTTTGCTGTCACGTAAAGTATTGGCGCTTGTTGGGCGTACAAATGTCGGAAAATCCACGCTATTTAATGCGCTTTCACGTGAGCGCCGTAAAGCTATAGTGCATGATGCTCCGGGTGTCACACGTGACGTCCTAGAAGTCAATCTAGACAAGATGCCAGGGTGGGTGTTGCGTGATACACCAGGTTGGACTGATCGCAGTGATGTGTTTTTTCAAAGTATAGAGCCAATTTATTTGCAAGCGCTACAAACAGCAACAACTGTTGCTGTTGTTCTGGACCGTCAATATAACTTGACATTAGATGACTTGGAAATGCTGTCCTGGTTACGTGAAAATAACATTAGCTTTATTGTTGTAGTTAATAAAGTTGACCATGATGGCGCACAAGTGCCAGACACTATTCGAGAAATTGCAGAAAAGCATACGACTTTTTTTGTGTCCGCCTTACACAAAAAAGGGCTGGACGCCTTGCGGCAATTTCTAACAAAGGTTAAAACTACTGAGAGTATGGAAGATAGTGCTGACGAGCCCGATAGTAATAACGCCTGTCATGTGGTGTTTGCTGGTCGTGCGAATGTGGGAAAGTCAACACTCTTTAACGCCTGTATAGGAAAAGAACAATCTTTGGTTTCTGAGATTCCGCATACAACACGTGATACATTATGGCGTATTTTTGAAGATAAAAATGGCAAGCGCATTTGCTTTTTTGATACCGCAGGCATGCGTAAAAAGTCAAAAATATCTGACCTTTTGGAGAAATATAGTGTACACTCCACAGAGCAAACTTTGAAGTTTGCGCATGTTGTTTGTTGTGTTTTAGACGGACAGCGAGCTTTGCAACGTCAAGACTTGCGTGTGATTAGCGATGCTTGTAAAAATGGTCGTGCAGTCTTGTTAATTGTGAATAAGGTGGATATTGTTGAAAATGTTCGAGCGTTAAAAAATATGGTGGAGCAATTTTTCAATAAACACTTTTCAGATTTGCACACACCGTACATGTTAATGGTTTCAGCTAAAAAGCGGAAAGGTGTTAAAGAAATCATACCTACAGTACACAAAATTCATGAGGAGTGGTCTAAGCGTGTTTCAACAGGAGTTTTGAACCAGCACTTGCGCGATTGGCAAAATTTGCAGCCTCCGCCGCGCGAGGGTAACACTGTTAATAAAATATTATACATTAGCCAAATTAATAGGCGTCCTCCAACGTTTCTACTTTCTGTTGCTAAAGCGGGTTTTCCAGAGTCTTATACTCGTTATATTCGTGGAAAAATTCAGGAGACTTTTGGGCTAGAGCATGTGCCCGTTAGAATGGTTGTGCGCTCAAGGTAAGTCTACTACATCTTCTTTACGGCTTGTACGCACAGGGCGTATACTCAAAGGTTGAATTTGTGTAATTTGATCCATAAAGTCGATAATAGGCTTTAAAGGGTTGCTTCGAATGAAAAATGGTAAGCTTGTCTCCAGTGGAATGAGATCACGCTTTTTGGGAGGGGTGTGATAATACGTGGAAATAGATGGGGTGTCTTGCAATAAGGTGGTCGAAAAAATCATGTAAGCAATAGAACCAAAAAACACCACGCACATAAGTGAACAAACTACAAAACTTTTAATCATTATTCCCCTAACCCAAGATAGCAAAAATGTGGCAGTAGTTCTTCTGCTAGAGGAAGGGGCTCTTTAAATTTTTTGATTGTGTTGCGATTTCGCCCTACTTTGTGTGCCTGTCTGTCTCACTGCGCGGAAATAAAACGGATGGTTTTGTCAAATCATTTTTTCCAGTAAGGGCATACTCTTTGGAGACACATGGAAGAATTCGTTCAATTTGGGGCACAGAGAGAGCGTCAAGAATTTTGCTGGCAGCTTCGGGTATGATTGGCTGTGCAAAGATCGCTATGCATCGCAGCGCTTCGAAAACAGAGTATATGGTGTGCGTTAACTCGGTGTGATTTCCTTGCTTAAAGGCTGTCCACGGTGCTTGCTCGTCAATGAATTTATTACAATCACTAATATATCCCCATAGGTGGGTGCAATAATCATTTAGCCGAAACTCTTCCATGCAGGGGTGTAGTGTAGATGACGTTTTATAAAAGCTCGCTATGAAATCATCATAAAAACTGATTTCCTGTAACGCATTCTGATACTTATCTCGCATTGCAAAGGTTCGTGAGACAAGATTGCCGAGACTGTTGGCTAAATCACAGTTATAGCGATTGATAAGGGAGCCTTCGCAAAAGGATCCGTCGCTCTTCAGTGAAGTCTCTCGTAGCATGAAGTACCTAATGGTGTCAGGGGAGAACTTTTTGAGAAGGTCAAAGGGGTCAATGACGCCTCCGGATGATTTAGACATTTTCGCCCCTTGATTGAGCCACCACCCGTGGGTGACAATGCGTTGTGGTGGAGCTAGGTCAGCGGCCATTAAAAATGCTGGCCAAAATATGGAGTGAAACCTGGAGATGTCTTTTCCAATCAAATGAATGCTGTTTGCCCAGAAGTTACTAAAGTGGCTATGGTTAGTGTTTGGATACCCAATGGCGGTGATGTAGTTGCATAGCGCGTCAACCCATACATACATTGTGTGGGAAGGGTCGTTTGGAACAGTAATGCCCCACGTAACGCTTTTTCGCGAGAGGGACAAGTCATCTAGACCTGCCTCAACAAAGCGAATAACTTCAGAAAATCGCTCTTTTGGATACACAAAGTCAGGGTTGTTTTTATAAAAAGTTAAGAGCTTATCTTGAAAACTGGATAGTTTAAAGTAATAACTCTCTTCCTCGACAAACTCCACAGAGGCTCCGGTGGGAGCTTTTCCGTTTGTGATATCGGACTCTGGGTAAAAACACTCATCCTGCGCTGCATACCACCCGCTATATGTCCCTTTGTAAATGTGGCCGTTTGATTCCATTTTTGTCCACAGGGCTTGGGCAGCTGTATGGTGGTCTGTGTCTGTGGTTCGAATGAATCTATTGTAGGTGATGTTAGTTTTTTTGAATAGGTTCTCAAAGACAAGAGCGAATTTGTCAACCTGCTCTTTGGGTGAGAGTTTGTTTGCTGCGGCGGCACGCTGTACTTTTATGCCGTGCTCATCCATGCCCGTTAGAAATAGCACCTGGCTTCCTAGAAGGCGATAATATCTTGAAAGTGTATCCGCTAACAGTGTTGTGTACAAGTGTCCTATATGCGGGGCTGCATTTGCGTAGTAAATAGGTGTTGTGAAAAATTTAGTAGTCATGATGTATGCCAAAAGATGAAAGAATATTAGTGAGCTCTGCCATAGGAAATCCCATTACGGAGGAAAAAGAGCCGTTGATGCTTTTTATAAAGGTTGTGTGTGCAAGTAAAGAGTAACAAGGTGCGTAATTTTTCCACTCCTCAGAGTCGATAAACCTTTCAATGGCGGAGGGTGAAATTTTTTTGAAGCTAATGCGAGTAACATAAACCTTTAAGCATGTGCGGTTTTGATGCATTACGCAAAGGCCTGTTATCACTTTGTGACGTGCATTGTTAAGCAGTTGTATAGTGGATCTAGCGTCCTCAGGTGATTGCGGTTTTTGTAATATTTTTCTTTGCTTATATCCAATAGTGTCTGCTGCTATAATGCAGGAATCGGGGTGCTTCTGTAAAGCCTGATATGCCTTGCTTAGCGTGATTCGCTTTACATAGGGACGAGGGTCTTCATTTTTTAAGGGGGTCTCGTCAATATTTTGTGGTTCACATGTAAATGGAAGGTTAATCTTCTCTAGCATTTCCCGACGGCTTCGGGAGCCTGATGCCAGTATAATATTTTTCATGACTTACAGTCGTCGTGTTATACGACCTTTGCTAAGTGAGTATTTGGAAACCTCGACGAGCACTTTGTCACCACGCAGTACGCGTACGCGGTGTTTTCGAATGCGGCCAGATATATGCGCTACGGCAGGAACATCTTCAGCTGGGGCTGAGCCCAGGGCTTTCAGGATAGAAGCGCGATTCAAGATAACTCTAAACTTACCACCAGGAAGCTGGTCGTCAACGCATCCCTCTACTGTTACAATATCTGCTTGTTCTTCCACAAAATTCTCCTGAATTATTGTAACAGAGATTGAATGGCAGTTCAAGAAATGAGTGCTATTCATAAATCGAGAGGGCAGTCTTGCTGTATATCCCTCATATAAACTAGAATAATCACGGAATGTCTGATAAAATGGTCTTATGGAAATTTTGGGGTTGAAGGACATTATTCATCGCTATGACGTTTTCTTTTTGGATATGTGCGGGGTGATTTTGCTGCCAGCGCCGTTTGACTCGGGCAAGACGCAGCTTAAAGGCGTGCCGATGGCGGCAATCCCTGGGGCTTATGATGCGCTGGTGTATCTGAAAGATCAAGGAAAAAAAGTTGTCCTGGTAACAAATGCAGAGGATGCTGCCTCAGAGTTGCGTGAAAAAATCGCAACCTGGAGTGTGCCTAAAATGCATGAAAAATTGGATCATATTGTGACGGCAGGAGATGTGCTGAGAAGCCATCTTGCTGTGTACAGCCAAGGTCCGGAACCATTGAGCGTATATTTTTGGGGTAATTTTCGGCGTGGCAACAAAGAGAGTGGTGGATTAAATATTCAAACAGTGTCGGATTTGGGTAGTGCTGATATCGTGCTGTGTACGCAAAGTGTGCTGAATGTCTCTAAAACAACCCCCTACGCGATGCCGCAGGAAGATGTGAGCTTGATGCAAAAAATGTTGGAACAAAAGCTGCCAATGTTTGTGCCGAATCCCGATGTTTCAGCGCCGGCTGGAGAGGATCTTGTTCATTTAGCTCCTGGATTTTTTGCAGAAAAGTATGAGGATCTTGGGGGTGTCGTTGTTCGTGCAGGCAAGCCAGGGGCAGAAATATTTGATGAAGCGTATAAATTTGTGAGTGGGTGTGACAAGTCACGTATTGTTATGATTGGGGATACGTTACACACGGATATTCAAGGCGCCGCTGAGTGGGGAGTGGATTCAGTGCTACTTAGGTCCGGAAACTATGGTTCTGGAAGTCGATACCACAGTGACGATGGTGCGGATCCTACTTGGATTTTAGATCATTTGAGAGAATAATAGAGAGTGAGAGGGCGTATATGGTTTTGCTAGACATAATTTTTTACCTTGCGGTTGGTTTAGGGGTTTCGCTTTTAGCAAAGCAATATAAGTTTACGCCAATATTGGGGTATATCGCAGCAGGTTTGCTGCTTGGCCCATATGGTTTTAACCTAATACCATTAGAGGCGTGGGCCCATTCAGCGGCTGAGTATGGGGTGGTTTTTTTACTTTTCACCCTTGGTCTTGGAGTAACGTGGGATAAGCTGTGGAAGATGCGCTACTACGTGGTGGTTGTGGGTTTTTTGCAGGTCGTGTTGTGCTCCATTGGATTGGCGGCAGCACTATTTTTTGCAGGGGCCGAATGGGCAACGGCAAGCTTGGTTGGTGCAGCGTTTTCTTTTTCGTCAACTGCAGTTGTGGGTCAAATAGCCGGAGACCGCAACGAATTTTCTAGCCGTTTTGGGCGTGTGATTTTAGCTATATTGCTTTGCCAGGATATCAGTGTGCTGTTTGTTTTAGTCTGGTTGAAGTTTATGTCAGGTCCGGAAGGGGCGAATGCTTTAGCCTTGGGCTTGCGTGCCTTGTTTAAAGCTGCTGTAATGCTTTGTGGATGTGCCGTTTTGTGGCGATTTGTGCTGCGACCTTTGTATCGGTGGGTGAGTATGACGCGTAGTTCAGACCTTTTTGTGGGTATGATGCTAATGATGATATTGTTGCTTTCCTTTTTGACAGACATGGCTGGCCTTTCTGCAGAGTTAGGTGCTTTTTTGGCCGGCATGTTGTTGGGAGATACGGACTACAGGTCTCAGGTTGAGGTTGACATCAAGCCTTTTAAGCATCTTCTTCTGGGGCTGTTTTTTATTACCATTGGAATGAGCGTGAATACCTCTGTTTTGATGCACAAAGTGGAAGTAGTTATAGGTATGCTTCTTGCCTTTCTGTTGATTAAAGCAACGGTAATTGCACTTATTGTAAGGTTTTTGGGGAGGAGGACTTTTGCGACTGCATCTAAGGTGGCGCTATATATGTGTGGAGGGAGTGAGTTTGGAATTTTACTGGTTAATCGAGCTCATGACTCACAACTCTTTACGCACCAGTTGCAGGATGTTCTATCTTTAGTTCTAACTATTAGCTTGGTGCTGACCCCTATGTTGATGCAGTTGGGACGCGTGGTGGCGCAGAAACTGAAGAAAGGTGGGGGGTCGGAAGAGCAATTTGAGGGGATGGAAGAGCTTCAGGGTCACGTAGTTGTAGTTGGTGTGGGCCATGTGGGTAGTATGGTGATGAGAGCGTTGGAGTTGCAAAAAATTCCTTATCGTGCTGTTGACAACAATGTAAAGCGTGTTGCCGCGCTTAGTGAGAGTCGTGATGGCATAATTCTTGGTAATGCTACGCAGTTAGATATGTTAAACCAGCTGGAAGTCGCGTCCGCGAAGGTGGTTGTGGTTTGTATGGATAACTTTCGTGATTCAGAACGGGTGTTGGGGCTGTGTTATAAGCACTTTCCCGAAGTTAGATTGGTGGTGCGTTTACATACAGTGAGTCAAGTGGCTGTTGCGAAGCGCTATAATGCTATATCCATTGCGCCAGACGGTGTCATGGTTGCAATGGACGTGTTTCAAGAGACTATGAAGGCTATGGGCTTTATGAGTGAGCGCATAAAGCAGTCGGTGAATGAAATAATCCCAGTGATGCAGGAGGAGATCGATGCCTATAAGCGCTAAACTTTTTGGACTGTTGATGATGGTTGTTCTCGGAGATCTTCCGGCCAACTCTACGCGATGTATGTTACGATGCGCCCCTATAAACTGCAAAAAACCCGAAGTCTTTTTGTGGTGCTCTACTCAATGTGGATCCCATTTGAGTTATAGAGATGTTCAAAATTGTGCGGCTCATTTTGATGCTAAGGTGAAAGCAAGACAATCTACGTGTGCGGCGACTTTAGAAGGTGCCTTTGGGGCACTCCCCGGGGTGCATTTGTTCTGTGAAACCATTCGAGACCTTTTGCTTAGTGAGCGCTCTGAAGGGGGGTTTGTTATAATGGAGCTTTTGGTAAGCGCTATACATAACGTGAAAGAGCTTGGGAGAATGCAGGAGGCTTTTTTGAAGCGAAGCAAAAAAGAAATGAGCGATAGTAGCAGTAATCAGACTGCTAATGGCTAACTGACCCTTGGCGCCCTGTTCTCAGAGGTGCTGAATTTTTGAGTTTTGGAGGTGTTATTTTATGAATAGCTGTAATGGTTTCTTTGAGCGTTTGTCACGTTTGTTAGACCCAGTGGGTTTTGTGTTTTTTTGTGTGATCGCCACTTTTTGCATATCTTTACTTAAAGGCTTGTCTTTGCATGAAATTGCTGATGCTTGGTCCTCAGGATTTTGGAGTTTAGCGGGGTTTACGCTGCATATTTTAATGACTTTTATTTTGGGCTATGCAGTGGCGCAATCTCCGTTCATAAAAACTGCTTTACATAAAATGATTGCTGCTTTGCCATCTCAGTGGTTGGCGCCTGCTTTATTTGTCATTGTGGGCATTTTAAGCTTGATCAGTTGGGGGGTGGGACTTGTGGCAAGTGCGCTGCTCTGTCTGGAAGTACTGCGAACGAAGAAATCTTGTAATGCGCGATTGCTTATTGTTGCGTCATATTCTGGTTTTATCATGTGGCACGGTGGGTTGACAGGCTCTATTCCACTTTCTGTCGTTAATAATGACCCGGTTTTGACCACCTTAAAAGCGCTTCCTCTGCCGTTCTCTTCTACCATTTTCAGTTCGTGGCACCTTGCTCTAGTGTGTATTATGCTTTTGGGTTTAGTATGCTTTTGGTTTTTTTTCTCGCGATGCGATCGTGACAGCTCATCTGTAGAGAGTGGGCCGTCGGCACCAGAGCAACCTTTAGATCCAGTATCATGTAGTGAAGCTATTCTGCATAAGGCTTTTGTATTAGGCGCAGGTGCTGTTGTTGGATATCAGGTTGTTTTTGCTCCCTTTCAAGGAATGCAAACAGTTAATAGCATTCTTTTTGTGCTTGCCCTTGCCTGCTATCGAGGATGGACGCCTTTTTGTAGCACGATGACGGGCGGGTTAAAGAGTGCGATGCCTATACTTATACAGTTTCCTTTGTATGCAGGTCTTGCGAGTGTGTTGCGTGCCTCTGGGGTCATCGAAAGCTTGACATCACTTTTCCTGAATGTGGCTACAGCAAAAACACTACCACTTTTCACATTTTTAGTAGCTGGTTTAGTGAATATAGTGATTCCGTCAGGAGGAGGGCAGTGGATTATTCAAGGGCCTATTGTTATGAAGATGGCGCAGGCTTTGAATGTTGATTATGCCAAGGTGGTTATGGCGCTGGCGTGGGGTGACTCTTGGACAAACTTAATTCAGCCGTTTTGGATGCTTCCTGTTTTGTATACTTGCAATATTTCATTAAAGTTTATTATGGGTTATTGCCTGTATGCCCTCATTTTTACAGGCGTGGTGCTTTCTTTCTTTTTCTACATCATTGCGTAGGAGGTGTGTTGTGATTCGTCAAAAAAAGTTTTTTGGACTAGCTGCTTTTGCTGTTGCTTTAGGGCTGATTGTTTTCTCAGGTGGAGTGCCTCCTTTTAGCTCTTTACCCATGTCGGCAAATGCTCTCTTTTTTATTTTTATGTCATCCATTGTTTGTGTTGTTGCAAATGTGGCTGGGCTTGCGCCGATATGCTTTACTGCTTTGGGGGTGACGGTGTTTTTTAAAATTTTACCTTTTAAATCAGCAATGTCTGGTTTTTCAAATCCCACACCCTGGCTGGTTTTTTTCTCGTTTTGCTTTGGAAAAGCCTTTGTGCAGTCGGGCGCCAGTAGCTTTTTTGCAAACATGCTCTTAAGACGTGCGGGAGGGTCACTTCCGTTATTGATGCGACTTTTGCTTTTGATAGAGGTAGTGCTTGCACCTTTTATTCCAAGTAACGCTGCGCGTGCCAGTAGTAGTGTTGTGCCTATTTTGAAAAGTTTGCAGGAGATTCTTAAGGCTCAGGACTTTAAGCAAACCTCACTTATTATGCGGTATGCAGTGATGGTTGCTTTCTGCACAAATATGATATCAAGTTCGCTTTACCTTACAGGAACGGCACCTAATTTGCTTTGCGCATCTTTGGCTAAGGAGCTTCTTCACTATGAGGTGACCTGGCTGCAGTGGTTTGGGTATATGTTGATCCCTTGTTCAATTGGCCTTCTTCTTCTTCCTTTTGTAGCAAGGTTAGTAGTAGGTATACGGCTTGAATCCTTGCCTTTTATTACGGTAGAGACTAAGAGAAGAGAACGCCCAACAAAACACCTGTTTACCCTGGTCGCTGTGTTTTTAGTTGTTTTGTTACTATGGATTTTTGGAAGTTATATTGGTGTGACAGCAACGCAGGCGGCCTTTTTAGGGGTTATAGCCATGCTTTTGACAGGAGTTCTTTCTTGGAAGGACATTCAAGAAAACACACCAGCGTGGGAAAACTTTTTTTGGTATGCTGGTTTTATCTCAATCGCCGGTGGTTTGAACGAATATCACGTGTTTGCTGAGATAGGGGCCTTGCTTGGTTCTGCTTTAAAGGCGATGGGAGGTTATAGCTGCTATGCTATCGGGGCTGTTGTTTATGCGTACCTACATTATTGCTTTGCCGGCATTTCACCTCATGTTGTGAGTTTGCTTCCCGTGATGCTGATTTTGCTTTCAGGGGCGGGGGTGCCGTTGTATGTGGCAACGATGACTTTGAGCAGCCTTTCCGTTTTATCAGGAATGTTAACGCACTTTGGCTCTACAGCATGCCCTGTGTTTTTTGGGCTTAAGGTTGTTCCTGTATCAGTGTGGTGGCGGATTGGGTTTGTTATGACCACAATTATGCTTTTAGGAGTTGTCTGTCAAGGGATTGTTGTGTGGGTTTGGGGGTAGTGGCACGCCCTGTAGGACTCGAACCTACGACACACGGCTTAGAAGGCCGTTGCTCTATCCAGCTGAGCTAAGGGCGCTCGCTACAACAATATAATAACTCACGGAAGGCAAAAATCAAAGGTTGAGCTGCGTGTTAAATCTTGGATATAGTGTTTGTGCCCTTACCTGCATAATATTTGCGCTCTCTTGGGTTGGGTGTTGTGACGCTAAAAGCATGCGATTAGACGAAGGGCATTGTGCGGTTACTGCTGTAGCACGCTTTTCGCGCCACAGCATTAACTTAGCGCTGGGCCCATATGGACTGCAGGAAGAAGAGAAGAGATACCTTTGGTTGTGCCTAATGCATTGCTTTTGGAGCGCCTATGTTGCCTGTTCAAAGCAAGAAATATTAGAGAAAGCTCTAGGTTTGCTGCAAAAATATCTGCAAACCTCTTTATGCATTCGTCATAAAGCTTGTGAGCTATACTTGCGAATTTGGCGCACAATTTCTGAGTGTGTCACAATGATGGTGAAGCTGATGCCGAATGCCAAATTAACGAGTGATGATCAGGAGCTGGTTCTGAAAGCGTTGAAAAGTTGCTGCGCACCCTTAGTTCTTATGTATTTTCCAGAGGAAGTTTCGGAAAAACTTTATGCATACTTACTTGTTCCTGTCTTTTCTGGAGAGACGGCGTGCTCTTACCAGAGGTACTTGCAGAGGCCGCGAGTTTTGCCATACAGTGAAAAACAATCTTTAGCTGCCTGCGAAAGCTTAACAGGTGTTTTGAACAGTGAGTTGATAGATTATTTTGATGGGGTGGAGGGCAGGATCGCCTTGAAAAGTATTACAAGCCTTATAGCGTACGGTGTCAGTATAGGGGCGCTGAAGGATCATATGCATTTTTGTGAGTTTGTGTATTGGGCGCAGCAGATTTTGTCTTGGAAAAGTAAGAGATGTAGCCTGGAGCAAGCTGTGTGTTATGTGCGACAGTACTCTTCAGAGAACTCAGTTGTGGCGAGAATACCTGGAAGGGTGTGGGTTCAACGTATGTCTTATATATGGAATCAGTGTGCTCTTACGCCTTTAGATACTCACTGGGAGAACTTTCTCTTTCATATGCTCAATGATGAAGGTGGTAAAGTTTTGCGTTGCGTTTTTGCGCAGTATATGACGTATTACGTAATGAGGGGCTTGAGTTTTTCCAGGAGGAGGGCATGAAGATCTGGTGTGTGATGTTGACAATCGTTTATTTTTTTGATATATTTTCTTGTTTACATTGATGATTCAAGCGGGTGTTGATTTTTTGCAACACATCGTGTTATGTTGTCGTAGGAGATATGTATGTTTTATTTGCTTTTTGTGGTTTTTGGTTGTTTTTTGTTTGGGGCATCTGGCGCTCCGACCTTACATGATCAGTGGGGAGTTTTGAGTGGTCAGATGATGACACGAACAGGAGTGGCGAGTACTTATATCCACTTTCGTGCGTGGCAGGATGCCGTGAAGAACGGTAAAAAATATGATTCGTGTCAAATTTGGGCGATGGTTCAAAGGTTCCTTTATACGTGTTTGTCTATGAATATGGAGAGACCAGAAGGGTCTTATGATTTATACAAAAGTGCACCAAAGCTGGTCCGGCTTTCTAGAGAATCTCAAAACCAGAGGTACATGAAAAAGCTCTTAGCGGTGAACCCAGATGCGACGGAACCTCCTTTTTTAAGCGCTGATGACTTTTATTCGCTGGTGAAGTTGGTGCGACCTGAGCACCTGACCACGTGGTACAAAAAAGGAGAAATGGCGGTGCTTACCGGAGGTATGAGCACGGCGCAATTGATTGAAGGAAAAGGCCCAACCGCCGCAGGGACAGATTTAGGTAAGGTGTTGGCTGATTATGCAAGGGACTTGCAGCGCAAAACAGAAGACTTTTTCACGGGCAGAGATAACTGTGTGGCTGCGGGAGGCAAGGAGTGTCCTTCTGCGGGTTTAATGCTGGCGGCTTTTGAGAGGTTTTTTATGTTGTGTGACCTCTATGAGGCGGATACAACACCACATAGGAGAGAAAAGATTGAACTAGCTATAGAGGGCGGTATAGAGCCTAATAACATGTCGGAGTGGATATCTGCGTTAGATATGATGACTAATAATAGCCAAAAGATGCAAGACGAAGGCTTTGAGGAAGTAATTGAGCATATAAAACAACGTATGGAAACAAAGCAATGGCCTAGTTCGCAGACTTCCGCAAGTATCATAGAGATGCCAGCGAATAGTGGTCGTGAAGATGGCCAGGAGGTTGCAACGATATCACGCGGTACTTCTACACCTAAAGCTGAAGATCAAAACGAAAGAGCTGCTTCTTCAGACATGAGCACTACAGTAAAGTCTACAAAAAAGGCAAAGAAAAAGAAAGAGAAAAATAAAGATAAAAGTAGGGGTGATGGCACAGAGGTGAGCAGCTCAATTACATTTAAGGGTAAAGCACTTGAAACGGCTTACCAGAAACTGCTAGAGGAGCATGCTTTACTTCGTCAAGCAAAAGAAGAGGCGGAGCGTGCGAGGCAGCTGTTAGAGAAGGAACAGGATTCACTTCGTCGAGAAAAAGAAAAGGCGGTGAGTGCGATGCAGGTGTCGGAGCGGAGCCGGTTAGATTCAAACATGTTGAACCAGCAGAGGCTGCAGACGGTGGAGGCTGCAGCAGATGAGGTGAGAAATGAGCTTGATCAGTTGAAACCGGAGCTGGATAGTGCGAATGATGAAAACGTCGAATTGAGAAAGGCTCTTAAGGAAAAAAATAAGGACCTAGAGATGGCAAATCTATATCAGAAAGATTTGGAGGCAGACTTGAGGACGCAGGCAGATAACAGCCATCAACTGAAGGCTAATCTTGAGCAAGCTCAGGAAGACCTTAAGTTGGCAGGGCAGGAAAGGGCCCGTGAAAAACAGGATTTGGAAGCGAGGATTAGCGAGTTGGAGGAGCAGAAGGCTGTGGTGATAAAGCAGACAGCAACGGTTTCGACAATGACGGATGCGGTTGAGGCTTTATGTGGTCATGCTGAAGAGCTGGCTGAATTACGTAAACAGTTGGCAGACAGGCAGCAAGAGCTGGGTAACACTGTTGAGGCTATGAATGATCAAGAGAGCGAAGTCCAGCGCCTGACTGCACTGTTGAATGAGGAAAAAATGAAATCTGAAGACGTTAAAAAGAATGGCGATTTAGCAAAAAGGCTTGAGTCATTAGCGGGAAGGCTTGAGTCATTAGAGGAGGAACTTCGTGAGAAAGCCGAGAGTAGGAATGCCTTGGAGCAACAAGTTAATGGGTTAAAAGACTCTATCAATGACTTAGAAACAAAGAGCAATTCCCTCCAAGAAATGCTGACAAAGCGTAGGAGGGAGCTAGATGCATTGGAAAAGGATGTGAGTGAGGCTGAGAAGGAGCGAGGTGCATTGGATGAGTATATTGATACTCTGTCTGGAGACGTGGAAACGATTCAAAAGGAGCTGAAGAAGCTAAATGATACTCAGAAGTCAACTACAGCAGAAATAGAGGGTTTGAATGCCCAAAAGGCGACATTGCTAAATGAGCTCTCTCAGCTGCAAGAGAACATCAAATCTTCTCAGATTGCTGGCGCGGCAGCTGTGAACGTGCAAAATCAGTCAGCAGAAACAGAAAAAGCCTTGACCGACTTGAAAGCCGCGTATACAGAAGTGTGCAGGCAAACAGAAGTGGCTGTGGCGGAGCTGCAAGACAAAAAACGCGCGATTGCGGCTGTGAAAGAAAGTTGGGATTCTCTGCGTGCTCAACATGAGGAGTATGCTGAACAAATGCAGGCGGATCTGAACGAAAAGGAGCTAGCCCTTCAGAATCTTGCGCGCTCACTGGAAGATTTGCATACCGACAAGTCCAGGCTGAGTGCTGAAGTTCAGGCAATAACAGCGAGTAAGGCGCGGAAACTGTGGCGTTACGCAATACAAGGCGTCTTCGCTAATAAAAACATGCAGAAGTTACAGGGTAATATTCAGAAACTGTCAGAAAGCAAGGAGGAGGCTGAAGCAACTTTGTTAAAGCTGAATTCAGATATAGCGCGAGCTCGTGATGATTTGCAAAAAACTGCGGGGGGCAGTGGGTTAGAAAAAGGCCTAGAGCAAGATGATCAGATAGCGGCCCTTGAGAGTGAGAAAAAAGCTGCTCAAAGTGAGTTGCTAAAGGTCAAACAAGAGCTTGCACAAGCGAAAGAGGAGGCTGCAGCAGCTCAGAATTTAGAAGTGCGACTGCAGGAACTGAATGAGCAAAAAATACAAATGGAAGCGGCTATTCGAACAGTCCGAGAGGAAGATGAGAAAGTGCGTACAGCGGTTGCCAACGAACGGCAGAAGCATATAGGCTTAAGGGATCAGGCTGTGAAGGAAAGCGAAAAAGCCCATGAGGAAAGCCAACGTATGTGGGCGGATACGCGCAGAGCTCTGGAGGAACTGGAGGGCGTAAAAGCGAATATCGATGAAGGGCATGCGAGTTTGCGAGAGATTCGTGCGGGCGTGATGGACGAGAGTCGTCGCTTAGAAAGACTCCGTGCAGAGAGGCAAGATTTTGAGAGGGAGTATGAAGAGCGGAAGCATGCGATGGAGGTGTTGCAGGCAGCGCTCGCAAATATGAACGGAGATGAGTTGTCAGAACATTCTGAAGAACGTCCGGCTAGAGATGGTCAACGGGAGAGTAGCTTTGAGGATATGTATCCGGAGGTAGAAATCGGAGCAGGAGCAGGTAGGCAACAAAGCTCACATTCAGCTGAGTTTATGAAGAAGGTGGGACAATACATTGAGTGGCATAGCAATATTGGTGATGCACTTGAGAAGATCGCTCTAGTAATATCTAGCTTACCTCTTGCAGAGCAAGAAGCCTTGTTCTACTCTATTCTTGATATGTATAGATCTGCGAGCTACAGTGCAAGCACTCGCTGGTATGCTAACTTTCAAGAGAGATACAAAAAGAGCAAGTACTATGCAAAGTTTCCTTCTAAGGAGTTGAAAAAAGGGTTAGACCTTCTTCCACCAGCTCTGGCGGAAGCACGGACAACGGATAGAAGTGCTAGGGTGTCATTCATTAAAGAGCGCTCTGGGCCAACGCCGAAAGGCAATGGATACTGGAAGGTCCTTAAGCCACGCTTAGAAGATGTATATCTTGCAGGCCTGATTGCTCCAACATTAAGTTATGCTGAATTTAATGAGCTGAAGAAGGCTGCTCTAGAAGAAGAGAGTCGCTGGAGAAACGTTCAGTTAGAAGCGGGGTCAGACGTAGGGTCAGGATCAGACGTAGGATCAGGACCATATGAAAACATAACTAACTAGAATCTTGTTGATCATCCAGATAAAGGGCCACAAATGTGGCCCTTTTTTATAGAGTTTGCAGTATTTGCTATCAGGGTCTAAAGCAGAGCCTCTAAGGAGCTGATTAAATTCTTGCTAGCTTGATTTTTGTGTGCTAGACTGATCTAGGTTAATTAATATAGGAGCTTTATGTTATACTTTTTTTTAATGAGTGCAGCCGCATTGGCGGCCAATCGAGGGGAGAGTTCTGTGGTCGTTTGTGAATCGCGACCAGTTCAGCATGGCGTATATTCAGCTGATCTCGCCCAGAGGGTGAGGCAGTACATTGATTGGAGTTCTAACGTTGGTGATGCAATTGAGAAAATAACTCAGGTAGTATCAAGTCTGCCTTTTGAAGAACAGGAAGGTTTTTGTTATGATATTTTTGATATGTATAGAGCAGCTAGCTACAGTGTAGGCGTGGACTGGTATGCTGCTTTTGAAGCAGACTACAAAAAGACAGGTTATAGTGAAAGGTTTCCAGCTGAGGCTTTAAAGCAAGGTTTAAGCCTTCTTCCTCTAGTTGTGGTGAAGCCAGGACCGTGGGATCACGGCCACAGGGATGCTTTTCTTAACGAGCGCGGTGGGCCAAGACCGCGCGGTGATATAGGTGGACATCTCGTTGTGCGCCGCGTACAGGATGTATATCTTGCGCAACTGATTGACCCAGAATTAAGTTACGCTAAACTTAAGGAGTTGAAGACGTGCGCAAAGGCAGAAGACAAGTCAGGGGTATGAAAAAATAATACTATCGCGTTGCTGATTATCGAGACAAAGGGCCACAAATGTGGCCCTTTTTAGAGTTGATGTGGTATTTGCTATCAGGTTCTAAAGTAGAGCCTCTAAGGAGCTGATTAAATTACCTTGCTAGCTTGATTTTTGCGTGCTAGACTGATCTAGGTTAATTAATATAGGAGCTTTATGTTATACTTTCTTTTTATGAGTGCAGTCGCATTGGCGGTCACACAGAGTGATGCTTTAAATGAGGATAAAGCTTTGTTTGGAGCGAGTGAATCTTTAAAGAGTCGGGACTGTGGGCCATTACGCTCTTCGTCGACTCCATGTTTACCGTATCCTTATGAGATGTGGAGGGGTGAGCAAGGTGGGGACTCTGAACCTTCTTGTGGGCCATTAAGTTCTTTGTCGAGTTCTTTTTTATTAGCTGGTGAGATGCAGTCTTCTGAGAAAACCTTGGATCTTTCAGAAGAGAGCGTAAAGGCTAGAGCAGGGGAACTGCAACTCGACACTCAGAGTCTTAAAGGGGAGAGTGATAAGCCTGTCGAGGATATGAAACCGTCTGTAGCTGCGCAGAGTGTAGAGGCTAGCAGAGAGTCGGGTAGGATTCAAGGGCTGCGGTTAAAAAAAGAGGACCTGGAGCAAAAGTGTGATTTATTAAGAACTGAATTTGAAGAGATGCAACAATTATGTGCTCGACGAGATAGAGAAGAAGGCCGTCTGCAACAATTGCAATTTGATTTTCAAGACCTTCAAAGAAAGTATGAAGATCTTATCTTTAATATTCAGGATCTGAAGGATTCAGAAAAAATTGCTGCAGACAAATATGATGCAGCATGGATGAAGCAGGAGACTTTGGAGCAAAAAAACACTGCGGCATCCGAGCAGCTAGCTGTTGTGCGCCAACAGATTCAAGATAATATTGTTCTGAAGAATATCCAAGATGACAGTTACAAAAAGCTTCTTGATAAGTATCAAAGCCTGCAGGATAACTATAACATGTGTCTTTCGAGAAATGAGGATTTTGAAGCAATAGAGAGCTTGAAACAATCTGTAACTACGTGCAAAGCGGAAGTGCAAGAAGGAGAGAGAACCATGCGCGAACTGAAGGAGGCTAGTGGCGTAATGCTTGCTGATTTTGAGCAAGTTGAAACAGAGCAAAAAGCGCTTTTTGAGCTAATCAAGCTAGTCGGTTTAGGTGTGAATGCGGAGGAGCTGTGTGGAGATGTGTGTGTAAATGAAGAGATGAAGCAAGAAATAATACGCATATGTGGTCTTCTTCAAGGTCTGTCGGATAAATCGAGTCACTTGGAACAGACATGTCGGGAGCAGGATCAGTCACTGGCTGCCGCGAAATTGGAGCTAGAAACCGTGTCGCAGCAGAAAGAGCAGCTGTGTATCGATCACGAAAAGCTTGAGAGGTTGTATACAGCGTGTGAGAAGGATAAAAATGAGCTGCAAAGCCAAGTGGAACGGTTGCAAGGTCGTGGGTATGAGGCGTCAAGTGAAGGGAGCGCTACCGACGTTGAGAGTATAGAGTTGCACACAGAAGATGAAGGAAGTGTGCAGGGCGTTACGGATCCTCAAAGCAATAATCATGCATACTCATTTGTGGAATTCTCCTCGTATACAGGGGTACAAAAAACGCATACACCCGCTCTTTCAGAAAAGGCAGAGTTGTATTTGCAGTGGCGCGACAACATCAGTATGGCGTTGGACGAAATTTCTAAGGCTGTAAACCTGCCCGTAAATGAACAGGAGGCGTTTTATTACTCTATTCTTGATATGTATAGGTCTGCGAGCTACAGTGCAAGAAATCGCTGGTATGCTAATTTTCAAGAGAGATACAAAAAGAGCAAGTACTATGAAAAGTTTCCTTCTAAGGAGTTGAAAAAAGGGTTAGCCCTTCTTCCCCCAGCTCTGGCGGAAGCACGGACAGCGGATAAAAATGCTAGGATGTCATTTATTAAAGCGCGCTCTGGACCAACGCCGCAAGGCAGTGGATACTGGAAGATCCTTAAGCCACGCTTAGAAGATGTATATTTTGCAGGCCTGATTGATCCAACATTAAGTTACACTGAATTTAACACACTGAAGACTGAGGTGGGTAAGGTCAAGTAAGTGTAGTTACTTTGCCTGTGAGTGCGTTGAGAACGTTCACAGCAAAACCTTTCGTTGTTTGATCAAGAACAAAACCATTGAATTTTGAGGATCTTTTGTTGAATTATATTGACTTTTTGGAAAAAACATCTTATGATTCATAGGTAAGGAGAGTTTCATTGGCAAAGAAAAAGAAGGATTTAGTAAAATTAGTGAGTACTGCTAATACAGGTTACTTTTTGGTTCGTCGTCGTATAGCACGCCATGGAGCCCCTAAGCTTGCGTTTCGGAAGTTTGATCCTGTTGTGCGTAAGCATGTGGAGTTTAAAGAGAAACCCCTTAAGTAAACAATGCCGGATTAGCTCAGTTGGCCAGAGCACCCGATTTGTAATCGGATGGTCGGGAGTTCGAATCTCTCATCCGGCACCGAGTTTTGTATAGATGGCAGGCCACTCCAAATTTAAAAACATTCAGCACCGAAAAGGTGCGCAAGATGCAAAGCGCGCAAAGCTTTTTGCGAGACTGTTGCGTGAGGTTTCAGTGGCGGCGCGTGCAGGAGCGAATCCTGAATTTAACCCAAGGTTACGATCTGCATTATTGCAGGCACGCAGCAATAATGTTCCTAAAGATAATATTGAAAGAGCTTTACAAAAAGCAAATGATGTTGATAATTTGGAAGAAATCATTTATGCGGGTTACGGTCCGGCAGGCGTGGCTGTTCTTGTAGAGGCTTTGACGGATAACCACCGACGTACGGCGTCTTCGGTGCGCACAGTGTTTTCTAAGCTGGGTTACGAAATGGTGGAGCGTAGTGCGGTATTATTCCAGTTTAATCGTAAAGGATTTGTGGAGTTGCCCTCTTCTTTTTTCTCTGGTGAGGAAGAAGCGCTGGGTTTTGCTGAGCAGGTTAATGCTGAGGATTACATTCCCCTTGAAGAGGTGCATAGATTTTTGATAGCACCAGAAAATTTTGTAGAAATGCGCACAGCTGTTGAAAAGATGTATGCTGAGCAAATGGAAGGTGTTGTCACAGGTATGTTATGGCACCCAAATATTCAGGTTGAGATTCCTTCAGAGGAGGATGCAGAGAAGCTTATGCGTCTAGTGGAAATGCTTGAAGGTGCGGACTCTGTGGATTCTGTGTATACGAACGCGGAGTGGTAATTATGCTCATTATGGGTGTTGATCCAGGATTGCGCCACACAGGGTGGGGTGTGATTCGCTTTGAGAATAAAATATCTAAATTTGTAGCTGCAGGGGTGATTGAGCCGAAGCAAAAAGACGAGCTAGCCAACAGACTGGCTTTTTTGTTTGTGGAATTGACGAATGTGTTACATGAGTTTAAGCCAACAGTCGTTGCAGTGGAGAAAGTGTTTGTAAACAAAAATCCATCCAGTACACTACTATTAGGGATGGCTCGAGGTGTAGTTTTAGCAGCGCCAGCGACTTTAGGAATGCTTGTTGCTGAATATAGTGCGAATTCAATTAAACAGACGCTGACGGGTGCAGGGCATGCGAGTAAAGAGCAAATGGGGCGGGCCCTGGAGGCTTTGCTTCCATCTTTGGCGCAGGGGTTAACGTCTGATGCTGTTGATGCAGTTGCAGTCGCTTTGTGTCATGCTTATACAGTAAGGTTGTAAATGTTTTCTTATCTTGAGGGTGTTTTAAAAAAAGTTAGTGAAACAGAGACGTGTGTAAACGTCAATGGAGTTGGATATACGGTGCAGCTTCCTACGTCCTATCACGTGAAGATTGTTGAAGGCGAAACTTATAGTTTTTGCATTGCCACAGTGGTTAGGGAAAATGCGATAGATCTATACGGATTTTTTTCTGCCTTAGAGAAAAGGTGGTTTGTGCAGTTAATGAATGTGCAGGGTGTCGGTGGTAAGTTGGCGTTAGCTATACTATCTGCGCTTACTTGCTCTGAAATTTATGATGCTATTATGCAAAAGAAGTGTGAAGCTTTTGAAATGGTGTCGGGTGTGGGTAAAAAAATGGCAGAGCGACTTGTGCGTGAATTGTATGATCGTGTAGGAGATTTAGCGAGTCAAGATTCAACCCATGCTCCTGCAGGTGTGGCTATGACAAAGGTAGAGCTTATCCAGTCTCTGGAAAAGCTTGGGTATAGTCAATACGAGCTGCGTGAAACCGTTGAGTCTGTGCTTGAGGAGTTTCCTGGTGATAGCGTGGAGAGTTTGTTGATGAAGGTGCTGCAAAAGGTAGGTAAACGATGACAGATCAACCAAAACGTTGGGTTGCGCCCACAGAGTCACCAGAAGATGAAAAGAACTATGGAGCGTATCGTCCAGAGGCCCTCAAGGATTTTGTTGGGCAAGGAGATGTTGTGCAGCGTCTGTCGATGTTTATACAGGCTGCGCGCTTAGAGGATCGTGTGTTGGATCATGTTATTTTTAGTGGACCTCCGGGTCTCGGTAAAACAACTTTAGCCGCTATTATATCCAAAGAGATGCATGTGGGTTTAAGGATTACTGCAGGGCCACTTTTAACGAAACCCGGGGATTTAGCGGCGATACTGACAAATTTACAACCTAAGGATGTGCTCTTTATTGATGAAATTCACCGTCTTTCAACAGCAGTTGAAGAAACATTATATTCTGCAATGGAAGACTTTCGACTGGATATTGTATTAGGGGAAGGGCCTGCCGCTCGGGTTGTGCAGGTTCCTCTACCTCCCTTTACCTTAGTGGGTGCGACAACACGTCTAGGGTTGATTACACGCCCGCTTCGTGAACGTTTTGGAATTCATGAAACAATGCGTTTTTACGACAATGAAAGCTTAGTGAAGATTTTAGCGCATCACTTGCAAAGGTTGAACTTTGCTGCCACAAAGGAGTCGTTGGCTATACTAGCAGGTTGCTCTCGTGGTACACCGCGGGTGGCGTTACGTATACTGCGTCGTGTGTATGACATTGCCCTTTTTTATCGTTGGGAGCGTTTAGAGGACAGGCATGTACTCACCGCACTTCAGGAGCTTGAGGTGGATGCTCAAGGGTTGGATTGGTTAGATCGGAGTTACATCAAGGCCTTAGGTGAGCGTAGCGTTCCTGTCGGTATTGAAACATTAAGCAGCCTGCTGGCGGAGCAAAAAGACGTGATAGAGGATACAATCGAACCGTACTTGATGGTACAGAACTTTATTGACAAGACGCCGCGAGGACGGGTGCTCACTCAAAAAGGCAAGGACTACTACCTCAAGCATATTGTATAGTGGGTTGTGGTGATTTTTTTCTACGCCTTTTTCAAAAGGGTGATTCCATCTCCAACAGGAAGGATAGAGCATCTAAGGGTGTTGAGAGTATTAATCCAGCAGTTGAATGCTGCAATAGCTGCCCCAGATTTGTCACTACTGTCAAGGACACGCCCCTTTAGGAATAGGTTGTCGATTATAACTACGCCTTTTGGTGAAAGACACCTTAATGCTGCTGTTGTCATTTCTTTGTAAAGAGATTTTTGTGCATCAATAAAAATGAGGTCAAACTTTTGGTTAGATTTCTCCAACAGCGTTAGGGCATTTTCATTATAAAAACATATCCTTTTAGCGCACTGGCCTTCTTCCCATCCTTGCTGAGCAACGCTAAGGTACTTTGTGGAGATATCGCAAGTTGTGACTGTGCATTGTGGATTGTTGAAGGCAAGCCACAGTGTGCTGTATCCATAAAAAGTGCCGGCTTCGAATACAGACTCGCACTGTAAGGCAGATACGATAAAAGATAAAAAGGCTCCAGTTTCTGGAGAGACACTCATGTTTTGTTCAGTGAGAGAGTTGATACGCTCTCTATGTTCTTGTAGAACCTTTGGCTCTTTTGTGAGAGTTTGAGCATATTGCGTTAAATCAAGAGACATGTTCAGGAGGAGTGGTGGGTGCTATAGGATTCGAACCTATGACCTACTGATTAAGAGTCAGCTGCTCTACCAACTGAGCTAAGCACCCATAACACATCATAAAATAATTTTGAATTAATGTCCAGCTAAAGGTGACTGGATAAGCGGTGTTGACACATACATGAGATAATAGCTGCCGCAATAAAAGAAGAAAGTAAAGATGACCCCCCGTAGGATATAAAGGGAAGGGGGATGCCGACAACAGGCAGGTACCCCGTGACCATAGCAATGTTAACCAAGCTATACAGGGCGATGCTTATGGCAAGGCCAGAGGATGTATATACACCAAAGCTATTTCGGGAAAGTGCTGCAACGTAAAAGGCGTGAATAATAAATATTAGTAAAAGAGCGATGAGCAAGAGGCAGCCTAGAAAGCCAAACTCTTCGGCCCAAGCTGCAAAAATAAAGTCAGTGTGTTTTTCAGGGAGAAAGGCTAGCTGAGTTTGCGTTCCTTTTTTCCATCCTTTCCCAGAAAGACCTCCAGAGCCAACTGCTATTAAAGACTGCCGGATTTGATAGGATTGGTGTTGTCCAGTGTCACTGTTAGTCAAAAATGTTTGAATGCGCTGTTTTTGATAAGGCTGTAAAATATACAACCAGGCGACGGGAGCAAGCCCAATGGTTAAAGAAAAGAGAAGAATAAAAAATCGCTTATGTGTGCCAATAATATACAGCATAATGAGTCCAGTGCAGGAAAAAGCAATGGCTGTCCCAAGGTCTGGCTGTGCTAATATTAGCACCCCCGGAAGCCCAATAATCAGAACTAGGGGGAATAAAAGCTGAGTAAACTGATTGTATCCGTGGTGTATTGTTGATGCGCTATATCGTGCAAGGGCAAGAACCATGGTTATTTTGGCAAATTCTGACGCCTGTATGTGTGTGGGGCCTAAGGTGATCCAGCGATGAGTGTTGTTTACCTTTGGGAAAAAAAAACTTACGAGTAAAAGCCCACACGCTATAATGTGCGTTAGGTATGCGTGATCATAAAAAAACTTTCTTTTTTGAAAGGCTAGCGTAAAAAAGAGCGCGTAGCTGATAAAAACGTGAATAAACTTTTTTGTGAACAGGCTGTGGTGAGACTGGAAGGGGAATGCGAGTAAAGTGATAAAGCCAATAGCTGTTAATGCTGTAATAATGCTAATTTGGAAAAAGCTGAAATCTTTCAAACGTTCGACGAGGCTCTGCATGCTGACAGATATAGTATAGCATTAAAAATTAGTGGACAATTAAAGTAAGTGCCCTTCTGACGACAGTTTAATAATGTGCTGGAAGATTTTTTTTGCGGTCACGCTGGCAAAACCTGCTCCCCACATTTCATTTTCTCCGATAACTAATACCGCAAAATCAGGTTTGGAGTTATGCGCTAAAAAACCTAGAAACATGCTGTGACATCTTTGATGGTATGGAAGGTCTTTTTGAGGTAAAGGGGAGCTGACAATTTGAATGGTTGCTGTTTTTCCTCCGGATCTCCACCCATCTTTATTGATATGTGCGGCATGTGCTGTGTGTCCTTTTTCTGTAGTTTCTAAGAGAAGGTTGTATATGATTTGGCGCAACTCGGGTTCCACAACCACACTGCTTTGTGGGTAGATTTTTTTGACAATGTGTGGTGGAATAAAACTGCCTCGCAATATGGTGCAAAGCATGTTAATGATTTGAATGGGCGTGAGAGCAATGCGGCCTTGGCCAATTCCTAGTTGTGCTGTGTGGCCGCCGAACCACGGCTTAGAAGGGGTGAATTCACCTTCAGTTTTGGGCAAAATAGGGCTGCCCTCTGAGGGTAAGTCCACGTTACTTTTTTGATAAAGCCCGAGCTTGTGTGCTAATGATAAAATTGGCTGTGGCCCAATTTTGCGAGCTAGCTGGTAGTAAAAAATGTTACAAGACTTGGCGAATGCACTGGTAAGCTGTGTGGGACCGTGTCCTTCTTCTTTCCAGCAGTGCATAGCTTGGTTGCCTACTTGCATTTTCCCAGTGCAGTTAATCTGCATATTGGATACTTCGTGCTTGCTGTGCTCAAGTGCGGCTAGTGTTGTGATGATTTTAAAGATAGACCCAGGAGGAAAAATGCCTGAGGTTAGGGGGTTTGTTTGGGAGTTTTCATCATCATTATGTGTAACCATTGCAAAAATTTCGCCAGAAGGGATGTGAATCACTAGCGCGTGTGCTTTTGGAACGTGAGATATTAACTGAGCAATATGGGCCTGAAGCCCGCTGTGAATTGTGGTGAGTAAAGGTTGGCCGCTTTGGGGGGGAGTCTCCTTGCTGTGCTGTAAAAATTCCTCTCTTGCATTTACTGTGTGGGTTGTGCTGCCGCATTGACCTCTTAAGGTGTGGTCATGCAACAGCTCTAGCCCTGAAATCCCCACCGAAGCAAGAGGTAAGGATAGGTAAAGAGGGTCTATTGTGCAGGCCACAAAGTGCTCTTTCGTAATAGCTCCCGTATATCCAATAATGTTTTTGATGGTAGGTGTGCATGGATAATGCCGAGTGTTGCTCTGCTGGATGGTGATGCCGTATTTTGTTGAGTCATGTTGTTTAAGGCATGCTATTTCATCGAGAGCCAGATTTTTCTTGATGCATCGCTGTCTTTGAGCCGGGTGGCCGTTGTAATCCTCTAGGGTTTCGTATCCTAGACACTTTGAAATAATTGCGCGGCGTTTTTGTGTGTGTACTGTATTTGAAGAAATAAATGCGTGAAACAAAAACCTTGTAAGGGCTAAGGGAGTTCGGTGACGGTCATAAATGGGTGCACGAGGCGGTTCGATGGGCAGTGTCCGTGTGAAGTTTGACGTGGATAAATTTACAAAGTATTCTGCTTGACGTGTTTGCGCTCTAAAAATTCCAAATATGAGCAAAAGGAAGGCAAAAACAATAGCTAGGAGGGTGTGCTTCAGGTGCTGTGTAGTTGTGCGTTTAAGCATAGCGTTCCAAGGTGCGAATTATAGATTTTGCAAACCAAAAAAATACGGGCAGTGTGAGGATTGCGGGAATTTTATGCGAGATCGCAGGGATAATCGGAAGCAGGGTGCCCAGCATAATGCAAGTCAAAAGCCAGTCGAGTATCGATGTGAGTAAAATAGTAAAGCTGACCATTAAGGGTGTGTGTGCTGGTGAAATGTTTGAGTTTTGATAAACGGCTAATAGGACCATTTGCATAAACAACAGTAGTGTGGCTGAGTAACCTAAAACCGTTCCAGAAGTTACGTCAATTAAAATGCCAATGCAGGTAGTAACCCAAGGAGATAGATTTGGCTTATTCATCACCGCAAAAGCAAAGGACTGCCAGGAAAGAAGCAGTGTGAATCCTAAAAGCTGTAAGGTGATATGGTCAACTCCCGTAAATATGCAGATAGTTGTCACTGTAAGAATGAGCTTTAAAAAAGTAGATCGGCGGATGACGGAAAGCACTTTTTTCATTTTATTTCTGTATCAATTGGTGGAAGAATCATGACGTGGGTCGGCACTTTTGTTTCTGCCAGTTCTACTGCGACATTGTTATTGCTGTGTACACTTTTTGTGACTCCAATGGGAATGTTTGCCGGTATATGTGCTCCACTGGAGAGTGTGACAATGGGAATGTTTGCTTTGACCATATCTATTTTTGATATGGTGTGAATATAGGGTTGTGCAGTTCCTGAGCCAGATAGCACACCTTCGGCATCTTCTCCAATTTTTACGGGGAGGTGAGAGCGTGGGTCACTGAGGAGACGGACAGTAGCAAACGGTGGGTTAACATCTGTTATTTGCCCTATAAGCCCATTATCTGTAGTTACGGCTTGGCCAGCTTGCACAATTGTTTCGCCGGTATTAATAACTAAAGATTGAAGGTAGGCATGAGATGACGAAAAGATAACACGACAGATTGTTTGGTAATCATGAGGTGCGTGTGATTTCACAAAGTCTTCGAGGGAAGCATGCTCTATGCATAACTTTCGTAGAGCGGTGAGCTCTTTTTTTAATGAATGGTTTTCTGCTGTGAGTGCAATGATAGTGTGGCGGTGGCGAAACATCTCTGGGAATGATTGTAAAGAAATTGCTATTTCATTCAAATACAAAGATGCTTGTTGTGTGAACAAGTTGACATGAAGGGTCGCAAATTTTTGAAGTGTTACACAAGGGCCAACTTGAAATCGAGCGCCCACAAACAAAAAGAGATTAAGAGAAAAAGCCACGAATGCATAGCGAAAGCTAACAATCAGACGTGTGCTTTTTTTTCTCTTTTCTATTTTAAACATGTGCGATTATGGACGGAAAAGTGCAGATCCTTTTAGAGACGCTAGGTGTTCTAATGCGTGTCCTGTTCCAATAGCAACGCACTGTAATGGCTCTTCTGCGATTGTAACGGGTAGGTGCACAAGATTGCGCAGTATGCCATCTAAATCACGCAGGAGGGCGCCGCCACCAGTGATGGTGATTCCCCTGTCAGCAATATCTGAAGCTAGCTCTGGAGGTGTGTTTTCCAGTGCTGTTTTCACTGCATCCGTGATAGCGTTAATGGGTTCCTGGAGGCTTTCTGCTACATCTCTCGCGGAAAGTACAATTTGCCGAGGGATACCGTGTACTAAATCACGACCTTTTACAACGGTTGTTTTTTTGGAGGTGCTGTCTAGAGATGCTGTTCCGATCTCTTTTTTCACGCGTTCAGCTGTGGCTTCTCCAATAAGTAAGTTGTGGTTACGGCGTACATACTGAACAATATGATCATCCATTTTATCACCACCCACGCGGACAGAGAGAGCATACACTAAACCACCAAGAGAAATGACAGCAATTTCGGTGGTTCCTCCACCAATGTCAACGATCATGGATCCTTGAGGGTCTGTGACAGGAAGGCCTGCACCAATTGCTGCTGCCATACCTTCTTCGATCAAATACACGCGAAAGGCTCCAGCGCTTTCAGCAGACTCTTGGATGGCCTTTTTTTCGATAGCAGTTGCGTTTGAAGGCACACATATAACGAGTTCGGGGCGCATTAGTGAAAATCCGTTGCACACTTTACGTACGAAAAACTTGATCATTTCCTCCGCCACATGAAAGTCAGCAATCACTCCATTTTGCAGTGGACGAATTGCTTTGATGTACCCAGGGGTACGACCGACCATACGCTTTGCCTCATGCCCTACTGCGAGAACTTTGGGCTCTTTTGATTGACAGTCCAGGGCAACCACAGAAGGTTCATTTAAGATAATTCCCTTACCTTGTACGTAGACCAAGGTGTTTGCTGTTCCTAGGTCAAGTGCAATACCTTTGGTGAAGTATTTAAAAAAACGTGAAAGCATATTATTGATCATTTTCATTGCTTCTTCTGTTGACGAATTTTTTCAACAGCCTTTTGGATTTCAGAAATTTGTGCGCCAAGGATGACTTCATTTCCAATAATGAAGGATGGGGTTGCGGAGACATCAAGCTCTTGGGCCAGCTCTGTGTCCTTTATGACAGCGTCTTTGAGGTTCTCTAACTCTTGCTTTGTTTCCTCTGAGTCTACTTTGATTTTCAAAGATTCTAGGATGCTTGCTGCTGCCATTTCATCCGGAAATACAGCATTCATCATTTTTTTGTAAAAGTTTGAGAACTGACCATGTTTGTTTGCAAGTAGTGCGAACATAGCAATTTTAGCTGATTCATCGCCGAGAATAGGCAAAAAGTGTAAGTTCACTCGAACGTCAGGGTTTTCCGCCACAAATTCACTTAACTGCCCGGATATTGAACGACAGTGACCGCAACGGAAGTCTAGAAATTCTACTATTGTAATAGGGGCATCTTGCTTTCCGATGTAGGGGCAGTTGGCTGATTGAATGTCTGTGCTTCGTTCTTCAATCTTTTTCTTTTGGTTGTCTTTCATTTCGTCCATGGAGCGTTTGCGAATTTTCTCAAACCCTTCTATAGCGACTTCAGAAACTGTTTCGGCATCTCCTTTGATTGTGTCCAAAACGAGACCACGGAAATGTGAGTGCTGCCACAAAAGGTAAGCAGATATGAAAAAGGCTAGTACAGATATTATTTTAAACAAAAGGTTCATTAAGTCCTCCAACGAAATTTTAACGCAATATATGAGCGAAATCTAGCTTTTTTCTTTAAAAAGGTCTAAAAAATCACTCTCTTGTAATAAAGTGATTTTGAGACTTTTTGCTTTGCTGATTTTTGCAGAGCTGGGCTTTTGCCCGACAACCAAAAAGGATGTTTTGGAGGACAGTGTGCTTTGGTAAGAGAAGTGGTGCTCTTCTAAGAGTGCGATTGCAGCATCTCGTGTTAGTGAGTGCAAGGTTCCGGTGAAAGTAAAGCTTTCTTGTCTCCGCGTTACTTGTTTTTTATAGCTGATGCGTTGATCCAAGTCGTGTGCTAGTGTTGAGGCTTCGGGCCTTTGAAAGAAGTCGTATAGAGATTTTAAGGCCGCAGGCCCTAAAAGATCGAGTATTTCGTCTGCCCTGTTGCGGCACGCTTCTGCCAGATCACCACATTGCATAAATTTAGAGCTGATTTTTTGAGCAGCCGTGCGCCCGATTAGAGGAATAGAAAGGCTGATAATTACCCGATCTAGGGTGGTGAAGCGCGCGGACTCTACAGATGTTTTTAGATTGGAAATTGCGAGCGTGCCCCACCCCGGTGTTTGAGCGAGTTTATCTAGCAGGGTGATATTGTTTGGCAAATCAAGTAAATTTGTGATGTTGGTAATGCCTTCCTCAAACAATAAGGAGATCTGTGATTCACCCAGCCCTTGGATGTTTAGCGCAGATTTTGAACAAGCATGTAATAGTTTCTGTTTTTGCTGACCTGGACAGCTCCACAGTGGGCAGTATACTTTTTTCTGCACTAGGAGGGGGGTTTTGCAAGAAGGGCATGTTGAAGGTGCGGGGTAGGTTCCGTGGCTCTGTTTTTTGATGACTTTTTCTATATATGGGATGACATCACCTGCTCGTTTTAGGAGGACCTTGTCCCCGACGTTGATGTTTTTCTCCTCTATAAAAGTAAAATTGTGCAGAGATGCGCGTGATATCACGACGCCACCTACTGTTAATGGCTGGATTTGGGCGACAGGAGTGATCGTGCCATTTTTACTCACCTGGCTGACTATTCCTGTAATAAACGACTCGCCCGTATGCGCTGGGAACTTGTGTGCAATTGCCCAGCGTGGGTGGTGCGCAGTATGGCCAAGGGCTTGGTGGTGGTGTCTGTGGTTCACTTTATAGACTACACCGTCAATGTCTAAGTTTAAAGAGGGTCTTTGTGTCATGAAGTTCTCAAAAACACCCAGGGTCTCCTCAATAGAGTTTGTGAGATGGTAGGTAGGGATCTCAAATCCTAGCAACTTGAGCTCTTCTAGCGTTTCCGACTCTGTGAGATGTGCCTGGTTGCTGAGTAAGGAGTATGCTAAAAACTCCAAAGGCCTTTGGGCGGTAACTTTTGGGTTGATTTGACGAAGCGCTCCGCTGGCAGCATTTCGAGGGTTGTTGAGCGCTGCCAAACCATCCTCTACTAGTTTCGTGTTCATAGCAGCAAAGTTTTTGGGAGAAATGTGAGCCTCCCCCCGAACCTCTATGGATACAGGTTTGCCTAAAGTATGCGGAATGCTTGGAATGCACATGGCGTTTGGAAGAATATCCTCTCCTGCAAGGCCGTTTCCACGTGTGCGCGCCGCTGTAAGTTTGCCGTTAGTGTAGATTAGGCATATAGCAACACCGTCAATTTTGGGCTGCACTACGCACTGTGGCGGGGCTCCTGTTAGTTTGGTGATGCGCTTGTAAAAAGTGTGCACGTCACTTTCATTGAGTGCCTTGTCTAGGGATAACATGGGAGTTGTATGAGGGGCAGTTTTGAAATTGGTTTTTTGGGCTGTGGGTACGTTGACTGTTTCTGAGGGGCGTAGCGCCGGGTATGCAGTTTCTAATTTTTGTAACTCTTGAAAGAGAAGGTCATACTCAGCATCTGAAATTTCTGGGTTGTTATGATGATAATAGAGGTCGTTGTGACGCTGAATTTCTTGGCGCAACTGGTTATGTCGGTGAATGATTGCTTTAGAAATTTCTTTCATTGTGTGCGTTTTGAAGGAGGTCAGTGGCGATTTTTTGAGCGAGGGATTCAGAATCTTTGCTGCATGCAATCATGCGAGTCAGCTCCAAAAGACGTTCTTTGGGGGCGGAAATGTCATGAATTTGCGAAGTGTATGTGTCAGAATTTTTTGTTTTGGAGACCTTAAAGTGCTTATCTGCAAAGCTAGATATTTGTGGAGAGTGGGAAATGAGAATAACTTGCTTGTGTTGGGCTATGCTTTTTAACACAGTGCCCATTTCTAGACATACGTCAGGGCTAAGGCCCATTTCAATTTCGTCAAAAAGTAATGTGTTGTGGTTTTGGGCTTGCGCTGAAATCGTGTATAGCGCTAATGAAAGACGAGATAGTTCTCCACCAGACAGGATTTGCATGGGGGGTAAAAAGGTTGCACTTGCGTTGGTGCTGATACACAGGGTGGCGGAAAATGTGCCATAAGGCCCCCACTGAGACTGGGGTAAGCTTTGATAATTGATTTGTATTTGTGTGTCGGGCATGTCGAGCCGTGTCAGAAGGTTTTTGAGGTCAAGGCTCCATTTTTGAGTGGCGGGGGCCATTTCTTTGTGCATATGTTGGGATTGTTTTTCAAACTGGGATTCTAGAGAGGCAAGAGCTGCTCGTTCTTTGCTAAGCTCTTGCGCAAGAGAATCATGGTTGTCTAGCATGACCTGTAGCTCGGCCAGTTTTTCTGCAGCATCACTATGGTGCATATTGTGCTTTTTCTCGAGGGCCGCAATAAGTGCGAGACGCTCATTGCAGTGGGAGATTTTTTGATCAATCTCTCTGTCTGAGCAAAGCTGTTCAGATAATGTTGCACATTCTTCCTCAAGAATGCTGAGTCCTTTTTCAACTTGGTTGATGGCTTCATGAATATTTGCATTTGTCTCCCCAGGTAGTGTTGGAGACGCTTTGTTGAGGCTTCGTGCAATAGCGTTCATTTGCTTAGATATGGGGACGTTATCTGTGTTGAGAGCGGCTATGTTTTGAGTAAGGTCTTGAATTTTCCCCAGGTTCATTAGAGTGGATTTTTCACTTTCTAGAGTAAGACATTCATCTTCGAGGATATTTGCTTGTGTGAGCTCTTGGATAGCATGTTCAAGAAACTCTTTGGAGCTCGCAGGTGTTTCCGTGTACTTAACAAGGGAGGCGACCTTTTGGCGCTGTAGTAGAATCTTGCTAAAGGCCTCTTCTATTTGGCGTAATTGATCTGAAGATGCTAAAGATGGATAGAGAAAGTTTGTGTGATTTTGTTCTTTGAGGATATCTCGGATATGGTGAGCAAGAAGTACATGCGTGGAGAGACAATCCCGAATCTTTTTTTGGGTGCAACGGACTCCATTGGTTAAAAATGTTGCGGATCCTTGGCTGTAGGAACGTGTGTACTGCGTGTGTGTAGTGTTGTGGTTGCCGACGGATAAGGTGATAGTTGAGGGTGTGGTGTCATCTAGCGGTGTTGGTGATCTTTGAGTGGTGCGCTCGAGCAAGAGGGCAATAGAGTCAAAAAGAAGGGACTTGCCGCTTCCCGTGGATCCCGTAATAACAGTGAGACCTGAAGCAAACCTGATGTTGGCTTCAAGGAATAAACCAAAGTTATGCACGCTAAGATTGTGTAGCATTGTTTAGTTGGGGAGAGGGCGAAGAGTTTTATTATGCTTTGCAATTACTTCCATACCCGCTTTGATCCATTTAATGTTTGATATTTTGCTGAGACAAAACTGTGCTTCAGATACTAGACCGAGGGAGAGTGAACACTCTATAAGCCTGAAGTAAGCTTCATCCACAAAGGTGCTTAAAGGGTACTTCTCGACGACTTCTCGGTATCTTGATATAGCTGCCACAACTGCGACTCTTTTGTAAAGTTTGCGCGCCTGCAGCATTAAAGAGGAGGCCAAGATATCATTAAGGTGGCTAATTTGACGCGTGCAAGCTTGAGTGTGCAAATTAGGGTGTTTTTTCTGCAGAGATTTAAAGCCGACCAAAGCCATTAGTGCTGGCTCAATGTCCCGTGCACCTGTTGTTTGCGCGTAGTATGAGCAAGCTCGTAAGTACATGGCGTCCGGTGCTTTAGGATGTGAAGGATATATTTGCAGGAATGTTTCTGCATTGGCAACGGCGCTTGCGTGCTTGCCGTTCTTTTGGTGTGCTATGATCAACAGGAATTGAGCTTCCGGTGTAACCTCAGCATAAGGGTAAATTTGGATGACTTTTTCTAGGATTTCTGTGACTTCTTTCACGGATCCGCTTCCACGCGCTAGCTTTGTCTGGGCGCGCTGAAACAAGAAATCCGGGGACTCTTTTAGGTAGTCCAGGGATGCTTTACGGTGACATGCTGAAAGCATGAAAAGCGCTAGCAAAGCAATTGCGTTAAATTTAATCATCATAAGTAAGATAAAAGAATCGAGTGGATTTGTCAAGCCAAAGCGAGTTGGTTGATCAGAAATATAAAGAATTGATTTGTTTCTGTTAGTGTGTGGTGTGCGCTCCAAGTTTATGGTATAATTCACCTAGTGGCGGGCGTAGCTCAGCAGGTTAGAGCGTCAGTTTGTGGCATTGAAGGCCATGGGTTCGAATCCCATCGTTCGCCCCAAAGTTTAATATGAGCTTCTTTAAAAAAATTAAAGGTATCTTTACCTCAGATGAGAGTGAGTCTCAAGTTTTTAGTCTAACTGATGATATGTTAGATGACTTAGAGTGTGCGTTGATGGCGAACAACTTTGGAGAGAAGTTGTCGCTTTCCCTTGTGCAGAAGGTGCGCAAAAATGCCAAAAAAATTGTAAATGCAGCGTCAGCAGCTGAAGTGATGCAGCTTGCCTTGGAAGAGCAGGTGGAGCGTTTGTGTGGTGATTGTGTGCAGGATTTGCCTGGGGCGTTGGAGACGGGGCCTCGTGTGATTTTGTTGGTAGGGTCCAATGGTTCTGGTAAAACTACGCTAACCGCGAAACTGTGTAAGCACTACAAAAGCCAAGGTCTTAAGGTTCTTTTGGCCTTGGGAGATACATTTCGAGCTGCAGCTTTGGAGCAATCTCAGTATTGGGCTGAAAATGTTGGGGTTGAAGTGTTTCAAGGCAAAGGGTATGGTGCGGATCCTGCCGCTGTGGCTTTTGACGCTGCAGAATGTGCAAAAAAAGAGGGTTTTGATATTCTGGTCATTGATACAGCGGGGCGTTTGCACACGAGTGTGGGATTGATGCAGCAGCTGGAGAAGATGGTGCGTGTGCTTAAGAAGGTTGATCCTGCCTATCCTCATGAAACATCTTTGGTTTTGGATTCAACGATGGGGTCCTACATGGTTAGCGCGGTGGAGGCTTATGCTAAATATATTGCTTTAAGCTCTTATGTGCTGACAAAAGGGGATGGATTTAGTGGCGGAGGGGCCTTTTTGCAGGTCTTAGATAAACACCCTCGACCTATTTTATGTGTTTCTTTTGGTGAGGATGTGGATTCATTGGGGAGCTTTAGTCCTTCAAAGTTTGCTCAAAGAGTTCTTCTGAGCACCGAAAGGTAGACGCATTGTTGATTACCTCTCGAATTGCAGTCTGTAAATCCTGTGGGATTGGTGCTGTGATTGACATGATTTCGTTAGTGGATGGGTGAGTGAATTGTATGCGACGGGCATGTAAGGCTTGACGCAGGGGGGGGAGTGCTGAAAAGTCTCGTGCTCCATAAATTTTGTCGTTGATTATGGGGTGTCGCATGCTTTGCATGTGCACGCGTATTTGGTGGGTGCGGCCTGTTTCGAGTGTGCATTCGAGAATACTAACAGCCCCAATGCCTCCTAATGTTCCACTATAAATGGTTTTGTAATGTGTTGTGGCGTGCTGCCCTTTGAGGGAAATGGCCATTTTTGTACGCTGGCTGGGGTGTCTTCCAATGGGTTTGTTGATAGTCCCACTGCGTGGGGTTAGCTCTCCTTGGCAAATCGCTACGTATTGTCTATGTGCCTCGTGTGATGCGATTTGATCAGCGAGAGATAGGTGTGCCTGGTCGTTTTTGGCAATAAGAATTGCACCGCTTGTGAATCGATCGAGGCGGTGAATGATGCCGGGCTTTTTGACGCCATTGATGCCAGAAAGTGAGTTTTTGCAGTGGTGTAACAGGGCGTTAACAAGTGTGCCTGACTTGTGTCCAGGTGCGGGGTGTACCACCATTCCGGCCGGTTTGTTGATGACTAACATGTCGTCATCCTCAAATAAAACGTCTAAATCAATAGGTTCGGGCAGTGTTTGGGGCTCTTCGGGAGGAGGGAAGTCAATGGTAATGCTGTGTAGGGGGGTGACAATAAAAGATTTGTCGTATACTGTAGTGTTGTCGATGGTAACATGTCCGTTTAGGATGTGCTGCTGACAGCTGCTGCGGGATAAATCTGTGTGTGCGGAGAGAAATGAGTCTAGCCGCTGATTGTGGGTGGAGTGTGGTAATAAAGCGATATTTTTTTTCATATGAAGTATAAAATTTTAGAGAAAAAGTTTTATTTAGTTTATCACAATTGATGTGTTGTATAATTAGATTGGATTAAGATGCGAAAAACGATAGTTTGGTCTACAATTGGAATCATTGCCGTTGTGTTGGCGCTTTACGTTAGAGAGGGTGGCGACAAAAAAGAATGGGCTTTGAACGTGATTTTTGGGGGTGTTGGCTACGAAATGCAGTCGGCGCAAGAGTATGTTGGATTATGGAAAGATAAAGCCGGTGCTGAGGTTATTATCAATTCGGCCGTTCGTGGTACAGATAACCGTTTACAGCAATACCTTCCTCACTTGACAACTTCTTCCATGGACGTTTATCAGGTGGACGTGGTTTGGGCGCCGCTGATAGCAGATAACATGGAGGATTTGCGTCAGCACTTTACAGAGGAAGAGCTGGCAGAGTTTCACCCCGGCCTGATTAATGCTGCAACAATAGAGGGCAAGCTTGTGTTTTTGCCGCTTTATGTGCAGTGGATGGCCCTTTATGTGCGTACTGATTTGTTGGATAAATATAATAGGAGCATCCCTCAAACATGGGAAGAGTTGGAAGAAACATCAGCGTATATTATGACGCAAGAGGCAAAGCACACTAATAGCTCTTCTAAAATGTCGGGTCTTGTGTTTATGGGGCAGCCGTATGAAGGTTTAACTTGTCTAGCTCTTTCCGTTTTAGGGTCTTCTGAGGAAGGTGTAGACCTGCTCAGTACGCAAGGTGATCAAGCTTCTGTTGTGAGGTCTTTGCATCGGATGCATAAGTGGTTGTATGGCCCGAATCCTATTGTGCCTAAAGGAGTGTTGACTTATACTCAAGAGGGTGCGCGACAGTGCTTCCAGCGAGGAGGGGCGGTTTTTATGATTAACTGGCCGTATGCATTAGAGCTTATGAATGCTGAAGGAAGCCCTATTAAAGGAAAATTCACAATGGTGTCCTTGCCGTCAGATAAAGGGGGGCCTGCACCCATTTTGGGTGGGGCAGGGGTCGCTGTTTCCCGGCACTCTAAGTTCAAGAAGGAAGCCGTGAGTCTAGTGAGGTACTTGACAGGACATTCTGTGCAAAAAGCACGTGCTGAAAAGTATGGTTATATTTCTTCACGGGAGGATGTGGTGCATGGTAGCATGCTTGAAGAGTGGCGTTCTGCTAAAGCACGTCCTGCATCTCATTTTAACAAGTGGAGTACTGTAGGGTACAAAACGGGTGAGGCCATGTATACATTTCTTCAAAATAAACAAGGGAATGCCGATGCTGTGGTGCAAGCCGTTCAGAGTGTCGTGAAGGACGAGATTAAGAAATGAAGTGGATAAAGCTGCAACAATCTCTACAGGGAAAAAGTAACTTGCGCGGATGGGCCGTTTATGGATTTTTGTTGCCAGCATTTCTGGTCGTTGTATGGGTTGCTTTGTGGCCACTGATTCAGGTTTTATTTACAGGGTTTACCAATAAGACACTTTTTCAAAGTCAAGAGGTGAGCTTTGTGGGGTTGGCAAATTTTGTACGTTTATTGAAAGACCCGATCTTTGTGCGTGCAGTTGTTAACACAGTAGTCTTTACGGCCTCGTCAGTGTTTTTGGAAACAGTTTTGGGTCTTATTTTTGCCACCCTTATGCACTATCCGACGCCATATCGTACTTTTTTGAGAACAGTGATTTTGGTGCCGTGGGCAATCCCCACTATTATTTCTACAAAAATGTGGGAGTGGATGCTGGCTGACGTGGGGGGAGTGATGAACTACCTTCTTCAGGCTGCAGGCATCGTGGACAACCCAATTATGTTTGTAGGCACACCTTTGTCGGCAATGCTGACAGTAATTGTGATAGATGTTTGGAAAACAACGCCTTTTATGGCGCTGATCCTGTTGGGGGGCATGCAGCTAGTTTCTAGCGATCTAGTTGATGTGGGTCGCTTGGATGGCATTTCACCTTGGCGATTCTTTTTTAAAGTTGTTCTGCCGCAACTGAGGGGGACTCTTGTCGTGGCAATTTCTTTGCGAGTCATAGATGCTATGCGTGTGTTTGATGTAATTTATGGGTTGGTGGGGGATAATCCCAGTACTATTTCTATGTCTTGCTATATCCGCCAACAAATGTTTGCCTTTCAATCTTTGGGGATATCTTCGGCGGCTGCTACTGTTTTGTTGCTTACAGTTTCAGTGTTTATCTACATATTACTTTCAGTGAGGAAAAAAGGATGATGAAAAAGCGCTTCACTCCTATCAATGTGCTGTTGGCGGTGATAACAGTGTTTGTTTTCTTGTGGTCTTGTTTTCCGCTATACTGGGCTCTAAATACATCATTTCAAAATTTAAATGAAACTTTTTTGGTGCACTTTTGGCCTCGCACATGGAATTTGAAAAATTATTGTGATATCATACACGCAAGTTGTTTTTTGAAATATATGCTAAATTCATTTTTTGTATCAGGTGTGACAGTTCTTTTAGCCAATGTGGTTGCAGCTCCAGCGGCTTTTGCGTTAGCGAGGTTTTCGCACTTAAGCGTTAAGGTGATGCAGTTTTTGATTTTTGTGGTTTCGGTTCTTCCGCCAGTAGTGTTGTTGGGTGGGCTTTTAGACGTTATTCGTATGATGAATGTGTACGACAGTTTACAAGGGCTGATTATTTCTTATATGATGATAGTTTTGCCGGTTTTGGTGTGGTCGCAGCGGTCATTTTTTGCACAAATACCGAAAGAGATTGAAGAAGCCGCGGTTCTAGACGGGGTTGGAGTTCTGCGGATTTTTGTGAAAATATTTTTGCCGCTGTCAGTGCCTGCGATGATTACTTCTAGTTTGATTGCTTTTGTTGTCGCGTGGAATGAATTTTTGCTGGCATTAACGCTCATACTGAGTGATGCGCGACGAACGGCTACAGTAGGCATTACATTGATTGCAGGTGTAACAGAGTTTGAAACACCGTGGGGGCAAATAATGGCAGCGGCAGTTTTGGTGACAGTTCCCGTAGTTTTGGGGGTTCTTTTTTTTCAGAGGCGTATTGTTTCTGGTGTGGTAATGGGGGCCGTGAAGGGGTAGTATGCATAGTGTTGAATTGCGAAATGTAGTGAAAGTAATAGATGGTCAAACGATCTTAAATGACGTTTCCTTTGCGGTTGCTCCTGGGGAGTTTGTGGTGATTGTGGGGCCTTCTGGCTGCGGGAAAACAACAGCATTGCGAATGATGGCGGGCCTTGAGGGGGTGACATCTGGAAGCATCTGGATGAATGGTAATGAAGTTACAGAACTTAAGCCTAGCAAGCGTAAAGTTGCGATGATTTTTCAATCATATGCACTATACCCTCATATGAGCGTGTACGATAACATTGCCTTTGCCCTGTATAGGGAGCCCAAGGCAGAGATTCATCGCAAAGTGGTAGATGCCTGTCAAATGCTTGAGTTGGAAAAGTACATGAATCGATTCCCTAAAGAGCTTTCTGGGGGCCAAAGGCAGCGCGTTGCTATTGCTCGGTGCCTTGTAAGAAATCCTGATTTGTTTTTGATGGATGAGCCGCTATCGAATCTAGATGTTGCTCTTAGGATGCAGACACGATACCGCTTAGCAGCGATTAAAAAAAAGCTACAAGCGGGAGTGGTGTATGTGACACATGATCAGGTCGAGGCAATGACTTTAGCAGACAAGATTGTGGTTATGAAGGATGGGGCCATTGAACAAATCGGCACGCCTTATGAACTGTATAACAACCCACAAACGCAGTTTGTAGCCCACTTTATTGGCCGCATTCGCATGAACTTTTTGCGTTGCAAAATGGCCGGGGTACAAGATGGTCGGCTTGATGTTCGCTGGGGGCAGGAGGAAGCAACCATTAGCGGTGATTTAATCGAAGAGGCCCTTTGCGATGAGGTTTTCCTTGGATTTAGGCCAGAGTCTGCAGCTATTGTGGCCAACCCTCCTAAGCTAGGTGTGTCTCTGGAAGGGGGGGTGGAAATGGTAGAAGACTTGGGGGGAGAGTATTTGGTGCACGTTCGGGTAGATGGTGTGGAGGGCGGACTGTGTCGCGTTCTCGAGCGCGGCGCTGTGAGTGCCCAAATAGGCAGTAAGGTTTTTGTGCATTTTGAAGATAACGCGGTGCATTTATTTAACAGCAACACATCTGAGGTTTTGCTCAGCCGAAAGTGAGTTAGGTGATTAGTATGGACAATAAAGAAGCTATTTTAGAACAGGCCGACAAGATACTGAAGCATTATATAGATGCTGTTCAAGAAACTTTTGGCATTTATAAGATGACCAACAAGCATGATGTGGTTATGTATGTTGGAAAGGCCAAGAACTTGAAGCAACGGCTTCGGAGCTACAGGCGCTTTCCTGATTTATCTCCTCGGATTAGGTATATGCTTTGTCAGCTTGCAACCATCTCCTTTATTTATACGGACAAAGAGTCAGACGCTTTTTTGCTAGAAGCTCGTTTAATCAAGCAGTTGCGACCTCGCTATAACTTGATTATGAAGGATGATCGTAGCTTATCTTATGTTGGGTTGACGCAAGGACTGTTCCCGCCCGCAATAGTGGGAAGCAGTAATAAGCGTGTGATTACGGGAGAATGTTATGGGCCGTTTATTTCGGTGAAAGCTGCGCAGCGCACGATTGACTCACTCACTCAAACCTTTAGGTTGCGTACGTGCCCGGATTCGTTTTATAAAGGACGCACTGAGCCTTGTTTGCAGCATCACATTGGGAGGTGTTCGGCTCCGTGTGTGCAAAAAATTTCCTATGAGGACTATATGCATGATGTGCAGTCCGCCCGTAACTTTTTAAAGGGTGACTGGGCCCAGGTGCAAGAAAATATTGAGTCTGTAAAAACGCATGCTGTGTCTGAAGAAAACTATGCTTTGGCAGAGCGCTGCCAAGAGCGCTTGGAGATGATCAATAAGCACATGGCCACAAAAGTGGATGTTGGGCTTCCTAACGTACGATCAGTGGCTGTGATAGGCTATGCTACAGAAGATGACTATATTAACTTTTTTGTACGCGTGATTAATGCTCACTGGGACTACGGAGAGGGTGAATATTTTTCGACGAACGCCCGTGAACTGACAGAGCCTGAAGCATTGTCTGCTTTTATCATGCAGTTTTACTCAAACCGTGAAGTGCCAGATGCCATAGTTGTGCCAATAATGCCGCATAACTTAGAGCTTGTGCAAGAGGCTTTAGCTCAAGTGAAATGCTCGGAGAAGGTGGAGATCATTCATCCGGCTACAGAGGAGATGAAGGGAATTACACTGAAGTTGCAGGAGTCTGCGCGTCGAAACATGCGGGAACGTGTTAAAATGCGTCAGCAAATGGAAAGTGTCCTTAATACAATGCAGGAGATTTTTGGCTTTGTGAAACCTATCCGGCGTGTGGAGGTGTATGATAACAGTCACCTCCAAATGACGAATGCTTTTGGAGCGATGGTTGTTTTTTCTGCCAATGGATTTTTCAAAAATGGGTACCGCAAATTTGCTTTTAAAAACCCTTTGGCGTATCGTCAAAATGATGCAATTATGATGGCAGAAGTTGTTCGCCGCCGCTTGGCGATGGATGATTTAGACTTGCCTGACTTGATGGTGTTGGATGGTGGAAGGCATCAGCTGAATAAGGTGAAAGCTGTCTTAGATGAACATAAGCTAGATATACAGTTGATTGCAATGGCCAAACAGCCTGAAGGAAATGCGGAGATTTTTTATCTTGATGAAACGAGTGATCCAGTGAGTGTAGAGGATCCACAAGTTCTTTTGTTTTTAAGGCGAGTGCGTGATGAAGCGCACCGATACGTTTTAACATGCCATCGTATGCGTCGTAATCGCGCAATGGTAAGTAATGGTGATGAAAAAGCTTTGATACCGGGTATTGGTGAAGTGCGCTGGGCGCGACTTAAAGAGCACTTTGGTTCTGTGGAAAACATATACTCTGCAACTGTGGAAGAGCTGATGGCTGTACAGGGATTCAATCGTCGCATTGCTGAAAGTATTGTGTTTTATTTATCTAAAAATAAAAGTGCGGTAGCAGAAGATGAGTGATTTGCTGGGAGGGCTGAACACACAGCAAAGAGATGCGGTAACCTCCGTAAATGGCCCTGTGCTTGCTTTAGCTGGTGCAGGAACAGGCAAGACGCATGTTTTGATTACACGAATAGCATATTTGGTTCATGAAGGTCTTGTTGACCCATCTGAGGTGCTTGCAGTTACTTTTACGAATAAGGCCGCTGCAGAAATGAAAAGGCGACTGGAAACCATTTGCCCTGGGTATAGCTTTCCGTGGTGCGGGACATTTCACTCAATGGCAGTGAGAATTTTGCGGGGACATATAGATGCTTTAGGTTTCGATAAAAGTTTTTCCATTATTGATATGGATGATCAGGTGCGAACTTTGGAGGAGTTGGTGGATACTCATGCTCCAGGTAGTTATGAAAGTGGGAAAAAGCGCGAGTTTGCTCGCTCAGTGAGTGAAAAAATTCAACGATGGAAAGATAAAGGGCTTTGGCCACACCATGTAACAGATGAGTTGCTTTCTGATGGTGGTTCTAGAGTTACTAATCGCTTAGAGCGATTAGTGCAGCGAATTTATCCGCTGTATCAAG
>OZ253461.1:0-1212500 GCA_965261615.1 Alphaproteobacteria bacterium | reverse complement strand
TTGAAACAGTCCATAATGGTCTTATATATCAATGCCGACTAACAATTGACTCTGGGTATGCTATAGACGTTCAAATGCAAGTAGTTAACAAAAAGGGGGAGGCCATTGATTTAGCGAGCTTCGCCCAAACCTACAAAACTAAACTAGAGGATGATGACCCCAGTTTTGTCGCTCATGAAGGTTTGGTTGGGTACATGGGTGATGGCCTTCAAGAGAAAACATATTCCAAAATAAACAAAGAGAACTTTAAGTTTTCTGTTCCAAAAGGAGGATGGACTGGGTTCGCGAGTAAGTACTGGTTTGTTTGTGCTGTTAATGAAAAGAGCACTCCAGCGACAAGCACAACTGAGTGTATTGAAAAAGATAAAAAATATACTTCGTATATGGTGCTACCTTCTCAAAGTGTCGCGCCACAAGCCACTTATCAAGATAGCTTTAAGATTTTTGTGGGCCCTAAAAAACGTGCACTGCTTGCAGACTATGAACAGCAATCTGGATGGAAGAGTTTTGAGCAATCTATTGACTATGGCGTGTTCTATTTTGTGACACGGCCTTTTTTGGCCTTGATTATATGGCTGTATAGTGTTGTCGGAAACTTTGGAATAGTTATATTGATGTTGACACTAGCCGTACGCTTAGCTATGTTTCCATTGGCGCGGCGATCGCACGAAGCAATGTTGCGTATGCGCAAAATGCAGCCTAAAATGAAGCGCCTTCAAGAGCTGTATAGTCATGACAAGATGCGTATGCACCAAGAAATAGCGCTTTTGTATAAAAACAATAAAGTGAACCCACTGGGAAGCTTCTTGCCTATGTTAGTGCAAGTCCCTATATTTTTTGCCCTTTATAAAGTTTTATTTATCAGCCTGGAAATGCGTCATGCAAGTCTTTTATGGATTCAAGACCTTTCACAACCAGACCCAACATCTGTCTTGACTTTGTGTGGTTTGCTTCCTATAACATTGCCAGGATTTTTAACAGTTGGGGTTTTGCCCGTTCTGATGGCGGTTACAATGTACATTCAGCAACGCCTGACTGTACAGCCAACCGCGGATCCAACACAGCAAAAAGTTATGCGGTTGCTTCCCTTTATATTTATGTTTATGCTTGCTAATTTTTCATCTGGCCTTGTGTTTTACTGGATGGTGAGTAATGTAGTCTCGATAGCACAGCAGTGGTACTTAAGGCGTAATAGTGGATAGGTATGTGGGCGAGGATACCAGAGTTTAAAGGCGCCTTCCTAGACGGCAATGAGATGATTGCTCATGGAGGACTGGAGGTCGCTTTTATTGGGCGTTCTAATGCGGGAAAATCTTCTTTAATTAATGCGCTTTTTAACTCTAAAAAGGTAGCTCGAGTTTCCCAGACACCGGGGTGTACTAAAGCCGTAATGCTTTTTCAGTTGACTGAAAGGGCTTTTCTTGTGGACTTGCCTGGATATGGATTCAACCGTCAGTCAAAAGCGACTCAACGACAGTGGACGCACGCGATAAACTCGTATTTGCGCTATCGTGGAAGCTTAAACCATGTGTTCTTGCTAATAGACGCACGGCGTGGCTTAATGCCTGTTGATGAAACAATGATAGAGTATCTATGGTATTATCGCATACCACATACGTTCATTATGACAAAAACGGATAAGGTAAAGCCTAATGAGCTTTCAGCAGCAGAAAAAACTCTGGAGCCTTATAGAGGCCAAAAAACCACAGGTGGATGCCTTATTAAAACATCAAGCTTGAAGAAGGAAGGGCTCGATGAAGTAAAGCGTGCGTATGAAAGATATGTGAGTAGCTCTGTGGAAGCTTTATAGGGCGATAATGCGTGGGGTGATAAATTTTCTACTTTGCACACTTACTTTTAATGCTTGTTGCGTATAGCAAGAAACGAGCGTTCGATATATGGAACAGTTCTCTACGTATAAAGGGCGATTACTTCCCACACAAAAGATAGATATGTTATTTGAGACGCCTTCCCAAAGTAATCCTAAGTGATTTTTTATGTGAATGATCGGCTCGATTGCTATTGGGGCTTGGATAGCATTGCAATACTCGTAAAGAAACTGTGCGCCATACCATACTGCTAGCTTTTCGCTGAAAACGATAAAGACTTTTGTGGTGTCTTGGCAGTATTGTTCAAAATTTTTAGGAAGATGACTGCGAGCATGAACAAAGGTAATGGACCCTTTTAACATACGTCATTTTATCACGACTTTAGCGGGTGTGGTGTAAGTTTGAGGATTTCATTAAGATCATCAAGGGCTTGCAATGTATCTGCAAAAAGATGGGTGGATCGCAGACTTCGCATATAGCGAAGCTTGCCTTCCGCAGTTTGCTGAAAACGTATATTATGCAGGATTTCTAGGAGCTCCTCTGTGTTTTTTTCTAAAAAGCTTGATGAAGGGTGCCAGTGCACATCTAACCCAAAAGATAGTATACGCAGCTCCTGTATGCCAAGTTTTGTTGCTGTGATTTGTATCTTTAAAAGAGAGAACCACTGTGAAAACTCTTGGGGAGGAGAGCCATATTTGCTAATGCATTCTTGCTCAAAAATTTGCATTTCGCGGAGGTCTCGTATACGTGTGCTAATGCGGTAAACATTTACGCGCTCTGTTGAGTCTGCAATGTAGGTTTCGGGTATAGAAGGTTGGCACGATGTAACAACTGAGGCCTTCCAAGGATCAGAGCCTTCTTTAGGTGAGCGTGCATCGCTAATGGCTTGGGCAAGCATGGTTTGGTAAAGGCTGGCCCCTAAGCTGAAAAGGTGTCCAGCCTGCTCCTTTCCTACAAGACGACCAGATCCGCGCATTTGCATGTCTAGTCGTGCTATTTTAATATGATCTCCACGGTTGGGATTATCGCAAATATATTGTAGGCGCTTTTTGGCATTTTCTGAGAGCTGTTCGGTTGGGGGGTGTAATAGTAACACATGCCCGGATACGTCACGTCGATTGATACGACCTTTGAGCTGATAGAGTTGTGCGAGACCAAAGAGCTGCGCGTTATAAATAATGAGAGAGTTGACCATGGGAAGGTCAATTCCCATTCCAATAATATTTGTGCTTAAAAACACTTGGGTTTTCCCAGCGGAAAACTCCTCTATTTTTTCAAGGGTGTCGGAGCGGCTGTGTTGCCCGGTGAGTATTGTGTATTTGCATACATCTTTGAGAACATTCTCTAAAAAAGCAATGTCTTTTATGTGTGGTGTAACTAAGAAAATTTGTCCATTAGCAATTTGCTTTGTGACAAAGTCTGCTAAAAAAGATGCCTTGTATGGCTGACATGTAATTGTTGGTGGTGTGCTTGTGAGGGTTGTGGGAGCATCCGTAATTACACTAAAGGACTGAATGCCAGAAAGAGCCATGTGGAGAGTTCGTGGAATTGGGGTGGCGCTCATAGAGAGTATGTGAACATCAGGGTATGTTTGCTTGATGTACTCTTTTTGTGTCACGCCAAATAAATGCTCTTCATCAATAATGCAAAGGCCTAGGTGCGGGAGTGTTAACGATTTGTGAAATGCAGCGTGTGTTGTGATGACAATGTCTACCTGCCCAGATTTAATGTTTTCGCGTAAAACTTTTTCTTGCTTGGCGCTTACTAGTCGATTTAAAAGTATGGCCTTTAGCCCAGAACGCTTAAAGCGCTCGTGATAGTTTTGATAATGCTGTAAAGAGAGTAAAACGGTTGGTGTGACAATAAGGGCTTGATAACCACGGCTGGCCGTCATGCATGCAGCACGCATAGCTACTTCAGTCTTTCCGAAGGCCACGTCTGCGCATAAAATACGATTCATGGGGCGAACAGCTTGAATGTCACGCTGAATCTCGTTGATTGCGGTTTGCTGGCCGGGTGTTAGGGTGTGCGGAAAAGATTCTACAAATAGCTCGAGAGTCTTGCTGTCAGGGATAATGGATGCTGCAGAGGTGATGGAACGTGTTGCCGCTGTTTTGATCATGTTTTCGGCAAACTTTCTCATTTCTTCAGTAGTTTTACGCTTAGATAGAAGCCAAGACTTGCCCGTGGTGTCTTGCAAAGAAAGTTCTTGATCTTTGTCTGCATAAAAGTGTAAATTATGGGCTTCAAGCGCAGGGACATAAATGACTGTGTTGTCAGCGTATTCAACCGCTAAGCAGTCTATGTTCTTTCCATCCGCTTTAATAAAGCGGATGCCTTTAAAGCGGCCTACGCCGTATTGCATGTGAATAACGTAGTCATCAACGGCAAAGGAAAATGCTTTTTCAAAGGCTAAAGTCTGTGAGCTTTGTGCTTGCTGACCATGAGGGCTAAATGTTGTGTTTTGCCAAGAAAATTCCTGTTGCAGCGTGTCTTGCACCCATACCTTTTGGGAGTGGGATTCACTCTTAAAAAAGGTTGTGTAATCCTGTGATTTTGGCGTGGATAGGGGAACTGTGTCACTGTGACATAAAAAATCTCTTTGGGTGGGCGTTACTGGTGGAAGGGGATGCTCTTTAATAAGGGCGTAGTGTGTAGTGCTTGTTAACGTGTCTCGTAGTCGATGGGAGAAGGTATACCACTCCTCAGGAGACATAATGGTGTCATCACTTCTGTGCATTTTTTTCAACAGTAATGGAATGGGAGAGGGCGTTACAAGTGTTGTGGGCTCTAGCTGAGATATCTGAGGTGACTGATGGGCTTCTGCTGTTTTTGTTAAAACAGGAAGTGAGCAGTCAGGGATGTTGCAAAAACTATCGTTGGAAAGACTGTGCGAGGATATGGACTGCACCTGACCTTTGATAAGTGAGATAATATACCTCTCATGGATTGAAGTGCTAATGATGATGTTTTTCCCCCGGTGTGTAAATTGACCGATCTCATCTAAGTGGGGATTTTCCTCATAACCTATGGATAAAAGCCCTTCCTTTAGGCTTGCGTCCGTCATTGACATGCCCGAGTGTAATGCGTAAGTCGCATTACATCTCTTGGAAAACATAAACTGAGTGCTTTTAATGCGATCTTCTAAGTGTGGTAAATTTAATATTTTGGCGAGGTGCAGGGCGCGCTTTAATTGAGATGATTCGTTAAACACAAGAAAGGAGCCGGCATCATTGTCGTAAAGGCGGGAAAAAGAGTAAAGTAAGTGTGTAAGTGGTACGGACATCAACACCTAATTTTATCATTTTGCTTTCTTGCATGCAATTTGCTATAAGATCTTTGATGTGCGATAATGACAGGAAGGTGATTTGTTTTGTGGAACTATATTTTTAAGCGCCTTTTTGTGTTTATCCCAACGTTTTTTTGTATACTGTTGGCAAACTTTGCCATCTTAGAGTGGATGCCTGGTAGCCCTTTAGATTATGTAGACGAAAGCGTGAGTGCAACTGCGCAGTCAGGGGAAGCTTTTGCAGAAATGGAAATGCGTGTACCGCAGGAGCTGTATGAACAGCTCGCTGAACAGTACGAGATGCACCTGCCATTTGCACAGCGCTTTCGCAATACTATGCATCGCTACTTAACCTTTGATTTAGGAAATAGCTACGCCACAGGACAGTCAGTGGCGCAAATGATTCTTTCGGTGCTTCCAGCAACTTTGATAGTTGGGTTTAGCGCATTCTTATTGATTTACTTAATTGGAATTCCAGTGGGGATTTACTTGTCATTTGTGGCATTTTCATGGCTGGATCATGTAATTAGTGTTGTGCTTCTGACAATGGCGGCTATGCCTACAGCGCTTTTGTGTATGTTGTATATATTTATGTTTTCGGAGGGGTGGATATCGGATTATTTTCCTTCATCAAGCAGTTTGTGGGGTCCGCACTTGTATGATTGGGCTTCATTTGCCAATACTGTATGGTGTTTTTTTCTCCCCGTTTTGACTTTAGTTAGCGCTTCAGTGGTTAAAATCATTTTCCTTGTAAAAAATACTGCAGCTTTAGAGTGGAAAAAAGACTACGTGAAAGCTGCGATTAGTCGTGGGGCTAGTCGGCACCAAGTGTTGTGGAGACATATACTAAAAAATGCTGTTATTCCTGCGGTGGGGTATATGTCACTACAGCTAAGGTCGGTAATGGTCTCGAAACCCTTTTTTGTGGAAATGGTTTTTGGATTTGGAGGTTTGTCCATGTTGTCTTTTCAAGCGATTCAATCTCGTGATTATCCTGTGATCTTGGGGACAATCTATGTTTATGCAATTATGGCTACAGTGGCTCAGCTGCTCGGTGATTTGCTGGCTATAATGTTAGATCGTCGTTTGCATTTTGGGAAGGTTGCTCGATAGAATATGAAAAAAACGTGGTACAAAATAATCTCTTTAAAATCTCTGAGCGTCTTGGTGCTCTGCGCTCTTGGGGCCCTGCCGCTTTTAGTTAATCACCGACCGCTTATAATGTATACAGGAGTAAACTATATATTTCCTGCGTTTTTTACATATACGGATCATGACCTCGGTGGACACACAGTGCGAGAGATGGATTATAGCAATGTGCAATTTCAGAAAGAGCTCGGGCAAAATGGAGGGTGGATACTGTGGCCTTTAGTGCGCCACTCAGGGACGAGTGTGGATGAAGGTTTGGCTGCTGCACCTGCTCCGCCGGATGCGAGCCACATTTTGGGGGCGGATGCGCAAGGTCGTGATGTGCTGGCGGTACTACTGTATGCGTTAAGACGTGATTTGGCATTTGCTTTATTTATTAGCGTTTTGAGCTTGTGTTTTGGAACATTCCTTGGGAGCCTTCAGGGCTATGCTGGAGGTGCTGTGGACCTTTTGGGTCAGCGCGTGGGGGAAGTGTGGGCGAGTATGCCGGAAATGATAATAGTACTGCTGATGGTGGACTCTGGAAAGGTTTCTATGTTTGCGCTGTGTGTATGGGTTGCTGTGTTTCACTCGCTACGTGTCGCTCAATCAGTGCGTATACAAGTCTTTAAAGCACGCTCGTATGGTTATGTTGCAATGGCCCGTATTATGGGCCTGGGAGGTCTGCATATTTTTAGACATCATATCCTCCCCTCAGTTGTGCCAATCCTCCGCGCTAAAGCTCCTTTTGAAGTTTCTTATAACTTGAGCTTTCTTTCTGCGCTCACTTTTTTTTATGGATCTTTAGACTCTTATCCGACGCTTGGTGAACTGTTACACCAGGGGAGGGTGTACTTTTTTTGTGCGCCGTGGATATTGTGGCCAGTGCTTGTTGCTCTTATTTGCGTTGTGGTTACGATTGCTTTTCTTACCCAACAAATCCGAAAAAGGGAAGGAGGGTAGATGAAAGCGTTAATCGCATCTGTAAAAAATCTGACTTTAGTGTCACGTCATAATGGAAAAGTTCTCTTACATAGTGTTTCTTTGGATGTAGAAGAGGGGAGCTCTGTTGCGATTTTAGGTGGAAGCGGTGCCGGTAAAACAGTTTTAGTTTCTACGATGCTTGGTTTGCAAGATGAGCAGCATACGGCAATAAAAGATGGTTTGGTCATTATGAATGGCTGCGATCTCAGTATGATGTCTCGAGCAGATGTACAAGCCGTTCAGAGGCGGTATGTCAGGATGATTTTGCAAGACCCTGTGGCTGCGCTTAACCCTACAAAAAAAGCAGGAGATCACATTATTGAAGCGTTGCAGCTTGCTGAGTATGGCGAAAACATGTCTTTTAAGCGCCGGGCGTGCGAGCTTCTTACACAGGTTGGTTTTTCAGATCCCGCTCGTGTATTTGCAATGTATTCGCACCAGCTTTCTGGGGGTGAATGTCAGCGTGTGTGTATTGCGATCGCTTTAGCTGGACGCCCGAAGCTTTTAATAGCAGATGAGCCTTGTGCGTCATTAGACCCATTGACGTCGCGGTACATTATGGATCTTCTGCATACTATTTGTACAAAAATGAATATGGCTTTATTGCTAATTTCGCATAAAATTTCAGATGCAGAGCATTACGCTGATACGGTACATGTGATGATGGATGGGCGTTTGGTTGAGAGCATTTCAAGCGCGCAGCTACGCAAAACACAGAATTCATATACACGTAGGCTTTTGGATATTGAGGACAGAAAAAACACCGGAGAGAGAAAAAAAAATACACCTGCCCCCATTATGCAGGCCTCTAATCTTTGTGTGACGTATAAGAAAAATAAAATTTTTAGTGGTAAAGACTATGCGGCTCTTAGCGAAGTGAGCTTTTCTGTTTATGAGGGGTGGACGTTAGGTGTGTGTGGGGTAAGTGGTTGTGGGAAGACGACACTTGCTTTAAGGTTGGCCAACCTTATAAAAAGTGAAGGGGAAATTACACTTTTTGGCTCAAAAATTACGCAAAAAATGAGTAAAGACGACCATAAGTTTTTTCGCCAAGTCGTCCAAGTTATTCCTCAGTCAGCTAGCTCTTCTGTGAATCCGTATAAGAGTGTATATGATATTTTAGTGGAAGGCGCTCGCTACTACGATATGTATCATGATGCTGAGCTTTATAAGCGTGTAGAAGAGGTATTAAGCTGGGTTCGTTTGGAGAGCTCAATTTTATCCACAGGTGTGCAGCAACTGTCAGGAGGCGAACGTCAGCGTGTAAACATTGCGCGAAGCTTGCTTTTGAAGCCAAAGGTGCTCATCATGGATGAGCCTACATCGGCGTTGGATCTTCTGGCCAAAGATCGTATACTGACCATTTTAGAAGAGTTACGAGATACTTATAATATGGGGTTTGTTATTATTACGCATGATATTCAGGTTATGCGAAGAATTGCCGATGATGTTATATTTTTGCATGAAGGCAAGATGTGCGCTAGCGGGCCGGCCTCGGATCTCCTATACAGACCGCGTGACGGGATACTGAGAAAGTTTTTAGGTCTTGATGAAAAAAAACATAATGCCATGTAGACTTGTTTGCAGTGATGCTCTAGAAGACTATCGTGTAGCGCATGATAAAATGCAAGAGTACCATGCGCAGTCTGTTCGGGAGCAGAGTGTGATTTTGTGGCTATTAGAGCATACGAGTATTTATACATGCGGACGTAATGAAAGCGATGAGCAGCGTGATTTGCCAGCTCCATGTGAGTACGTTGGGCGTGGTGGGAATATCACCTACCATGGTCCGGGTCAGCAAATTCTCTATGTAATGGCGCCACTTGCTATTTTTGATAATGATGTGCGCAGGTATGTGGAGTTTCTAGAGAACGTTCTCCAGAAGGTGTGCGCACAATTTGGGATACAAGCACATAAGGTCCCGAATACGAGAGGCGTATTTGTTGAGGGGAAAAAAATTGGGGCAGTAGGGGTGCGGATTCGTCAGCAGTGCACTATGCATGGAGTGAGTTTGAATGTTTTGCAGTGCGTGCGACCTTTTTTCGACAAAATTCACCCGTGTGGGCTTATGTGCGCAAGTGCAAGTCTGCAAGATTACAAACCCGATATTTCTATGCAAGAGTCACAAACTGTCTTTCAATCTGTTTTAGAGGGTGTTTTTGATATAACAGAACGCTAAATCCACCGCTTTTGTGAGGCAAGCCACGGCTGTTTGGAATCAAAGAAAGGCCTCAGGTCTTTGAGATTGTTTGCAAGCATGGCAAACCGCTCTACACCTAGCCCAAAGGCAAAGCCGGTGTATTTTTTAGAGTCGATGTTGCTACTTTCTAGAACAGAGGGGTGTACCATTCCGCAGCCAAGGACTTCGATAAAATCCCCTTGTTCAAAGGCAATGTCGACTTCTACAGATGGTTGGGTAAATGGAAAGTAGCTAGGACGAAAACGAAACTTAAGGTCAGACGCAAAAAATTGCGATAAAAATGATTGGAGCGTCCATAGCAGCTGGGAGAACGTGACGTTCTCGTCAATATAAAGGCCTTCCACTTGATGAAACATTGGTGAGTGGGTTTGATCTGAGTCTGAGCGAAATACTTTTCCTGGAGATAGAATACGTAAAGGAAGCGTGTCGTTACGCATCGCGTGTACTTGTATGTTTGATGTATGCGTGCGCAAAAGGTAGTTGTTTCTTAAATAAAAAGTATCCTGCATGCTGCGAGCAGGGTGAAACTCAGGCATATTCAATGCGCCAAAATTGATATCGGGGTGCTCGACCTCTGGAGCGTCTTGAACCGCAAACCCCATGGCTTGAAAGATGCTTGTGATGCGCTGCAGTGCAATGTTAGTTGGGTGTGGTGACCCGATGGGTGCGGAGGTGGGTAAAGAAAGATTGATTCGACTGGATTCCAAACCTTTCTCTACTTCAATCTCCATTAGCTTAGATTTAGCTTGCAAAAACTCCTGCTCTACAGAAGATTTTTCTTGATTGAAAAACACACCCAGTTCTCGTCTTTGCTCATTAGAAAAGTCTTTGAAGTGCTGTGCGAGTTCGTGAAAAAGCGAAGCTTTTCCTAACAAAGAGGGACGCATCTGCTCGAGGTCTTGGACCGATGCCGCAGATACGATGCGCTCTTTAGCGAGTACACAAAAAGACAAAAGCTGTTCTTTGAGCTGACTAGGATTCATTAGAAACGTGCTTTACTATTTTGGAAAACACCTCTGGGTGGCGTGCTGCTACCTCTGCTAGTGATTTACGGTTCAAAATAACATTTTTCTTCGCAAGCAAGTTAATAAAAGTCGAGTAATTGTACTGAAATGGGGCAACAGCAGCGCTGATACGAGAGATCCAAAGTGCGCGCATTTGCGATTTGCGCTTCCTACGGTCTCTATAAGCATACTGAAGTGACTTCTCTACAGCTTGTTTCGCAATGCGAAAACAGCTCTTACGCCGACCTTTAAAGCCTTTGGCTAAACTTAAAATCTTCTTTCTTCTATTACGGCTGGGAACAGCCTTATTCACGCGAGACATTATTATTCCTTATCTAAACAATCTTAACTGTATGGCATCATACGTGACAATGCCGGTGCATCTGCGTGGCTCAAAACCTGTCTAAAGCGACCAGCGTGTAAAGAGCGAGACGACCTTTTCCGTAAGTTGTGACGGTGTGCAGCACGCTTACGTGTTAAAAGACCAGTTCCAGTTCTTTTGAAGCGTTTCTTACAGCTGCTTTTCGTTTTTAATTTATACATTTCCTACCACGGTAATATTAACACTTTTTCCGAACAGGTGCAAGAACCATGCTCAAGTTTTTTCCATTTAACTGAGGAGGCTTCTCCGGAGCACCAATATTTTCTAGATCTGTGCTTATGCGATTAAAGAGTTCAGAGCCGAGTTCCTTGTGTGTTATTTCACGTCCTCTGAAGAACAGCTCGACCTTCACCTTTTTGCCATCTTCTAAAAATTTTGCAGTATTTTTAATTTTTGTTTGATAGTCGTGTTCACCGATGTTTAGGCGTAACTTCGTGACTTTGATTTCAATCGTTTTATGCTGTTTTTTCGCCTCACGGTTGCGTTTACTCTGTAAGTACTTGTGTTTGCTGTAATCTAGGATTTTACACAAGGGGTATGGGCTTTTTTCTGCAATAAGGTAAAGATCCAAATTGTTTTGTTTCGCAATTGCAATCGCCTCTTGCAGTGGCATAGGGCCGCGCATTGCGCCGGTGTGGTCAACCACCTCTACAGTGGAAGCCCTTATGTTTTCGTTGATGTTGGGACGAGGCTCTCGCCGCAAGCGTCCTTGTCTTCTTGGTTTCTTCATTGTGTAATAATACAGTCCTTTAATAATAAGTTTTTAAAATCAAGGAAAGAGAGTCTTTCACCCTTGGCGTCTTTTCCAAGAATCTTGAGTGAGACTGTTTCAGTGTCAGCTTCGTCCTTTCCTATGGATATAATATATGGAATGCGCTTATCAATAGCTGAGCGCACTTTAAAACCGATGGATTTGTTACGATCGTCGTGTAGAACTCGGATTCCGGCCGCCTTCAGTTCTGCAGTGCACTTTTCAGCATAAGCGTTAATCTCTTGGGAGATAGTTAGTATAGCCACTTGATGAGGGGCTAGCCATGTTGGTAGAATTCCTTTGCGGTCTTCTATTAATATGGCTAAAAAGCGTTCAATGGACCCTAAAATAGCACGGTGCAACAAGATGGGAGTGCAGGAGTTGTTATGGGCGTCAACATAAGTAGCACCTAATCTTTCTGGAAGAACGTAATCCAACTGCAATGTCCCACACTGCCATGAGCGCTGTAATGCATCTTTAAGGACAAACTCTATCTTGGGTCCATAAAAAGCGCCTTCGCCCTCGTTAATTTGAAAAGGAATGCCCAGACTTTTTATAGTGTCTATTAACTGTGCTTCAGCTTGCTCCCACAACTCTGCAGGGCCGAGTGCGTTTTCGGGCTTGGTTGATATAAAAATAGTTATATCGGTAAATCCGAAGGCCTTATAGACGTTAAACAGTAATTCACAAAAGTTACGGGCTTCACTTTGCACTTGTTCGGGTGTGCAAAATATGTGTGCATCATCTTGAGTGAATTGACGCAAGCGCATAATGCCAAAAAGTGCGCCAGATGGCTCATATCGTGCGCATGAGCCAAACTCAGAAAATCTGAGAGGGAGCTCCTTATATGTCCGTGGCTTGCTGTTAAAAAGCGTAATGTGCGCAGGGCAGTTCATAGGCTTGAGGGAGCAGGGGGATTCATCGCCGTGCTGCTCGAGCATGTACATGCAGTCGGAAAACTTAGCGTGGTGTCCAGATTGTTCCCAAAGCAGTTTGTCATAAAACAAAGGTGTATTGACCTCTTGATAGTGTTGTTGATCTAATTTTTCTCGTAAAAACTTTTGAATTTCTCGGAAAACAAACCATCCATTGGGGAGCCAGAACACGCTACCCTTGGCTATAGGGTTCAGCAAAAAAAGGTCAGCCTTAGGGCCAAGGGTGCGGTGGTCGCGCTTTTTGGCTTCTTCCAGGTTGTGAATATAAGTGTCTAACTCTTCTTGTGAGTTCCACGCGGTTCCATAAATGCGTTGGAGCATTACATTTTTTGAGTCACCTCTCCAATAGGCTCCGGCTATGCGTAATAGCTTGAAGTGGCGGCCTATATATTTAGTTGAGGGTGCGTGTGGCCCTCGGCATAGGTCTACAAAGTTTCCCTGCTTGTAAAGGGAGAGGGTTTCGGTCTTTGGAATTTCGTTAATGATTTCAACCTTAAACTTTTCTTTCTTGTCCTGAAAAAGTTTAAGGGCGCTGTCACGGTCAAGCTCAAACCTTTCGAAGCTTACGCCATGCTTTACGATGTTGTGCATTTTTTTTTCGATGCGGTTTAAGTCATTGACTGATAGCGGGGTTTCGCAGAGAAGGTCATAATAGAAACCGTCTTTGATCGTGGGGCCAATGGCAATCATGACCTTGTCACCATAGATGTCTTTTAACGCTTGTGCTAAAACGTGAGCTGTGTCGTGGCGTAAAATTTCAAGACCCTCGGGGGAGTTTTGTAAAATCCAGCTGATGTTGTCCCCTGAAGAGGGAGTGTAAGAAAGGTCTTTTTCCACGCCATTCACGGTGCAGGCAACTGCTTCTGATGGCGCATGATCACTCACAGGCTGTTCTGTGATGTCATATTGGCAACCATCTATAATTACGTGCTTCAAAATTTTCTCCGAAAAAAGATGGTGCCCCCAACGGGAATCGAACCCGTGTTTCCGCCTTGAAAGGGCGATGTCCTAACCGCTAGACGATGGGGACGCCATGGGAAATTATAGCATACTGTTTGTTGAAATGCGAGACGAAAATCGCTTTCTCCGCTTTTTTTGTTGCAGTTGCATAACATAGCTGTTAGAATTATATGGTGAGGTTGTGATGTCTCGAAGAATTTTAGAGTCTTGTTTAAAAAAAGTTCCCAACAAATTTGAGTTAGTTCTGCTAGCTGCAGCCCGTGCCCGTGTAATTGCTATGCGTGGTGGTGTGCAGGCTGCAGAATCTGTGTCGGGTAAATCTGCGCGTCATAGTTACGCGAAGCAAAAGAAAAACAAAGAGCCATATTTGGCATTGTGTGAAATTTCTGGTGGGGTGGTGGATCCGTCTGACCTAAGAGTTGCGTACGATGAAATTTATGATCGTAATGGGTCTTTGCGGGAAACTGCTAAAAAGCAAAAGGTAGAAATTGAATCAGAAGCGCCAGCTGTAGAAGATCGCTCTGAGGAAGAGGCTCCTTCCGCTGGAGAAGCTTCTGAGTAGTTGGGTTGAATGGTAAGTTATAAGCTTTTTAAAGATGATGCGCCAGATGGTGTTGAGTGGGGAAGCGTTGTTGCGGTAGACACAGAAACGCTTGGCTTAATTCCGGCTCGCGATCGGTTGTGTACGGTTCAGCTGTGCACTGCGTCAGGGCAAATCTTGATTGTGCAGACGAAGGACTATACGAAGGCGACTAATTTGAGGGCTTTGATGGAAGATCCCTCGATATGTAAGTTGTTTCACTTTGCAAGATTCGATGTTGCTATGATACAGCATCATCTGTCGTGTGAGGTGCGTAACATATATTGCACAAAGGTTGCATCGAAAATAGCTCGTTGTAATACCGAGAGGCATAGCCTCGGCGAGTTGTGTAGTTGTTTTGTTGGAAAAAGGTTGTCTAAAGAAAGTCAGCGCTCTGATTGGGGTGCGGAAACATTGACTCAACAACAGCTGGTGTATGCAGCATCAGATGTAATATATTTGCATGAAATTAAAAATGCTTTGGATGTTTTGTTAGAGAGAGAGGGGCGCACAGACTTGTTTAATAAAGTGTGCAGCTTTCTTTCAGCGTGTGTTCAAATGGATTTGATGCAAACAGATTACCGATATATAATAGAGCACTGAAATATGCCAAAGATAATTTTTTTATTACCAGATGGGTCGCGGCGTGAGCTGAATGCTGCAGTTGGTCAGACTTTGTTGGAAGTTGCCCACGAAAATGATCTGTTTGAGTTAGAGGGGGCGTGTGGAGGGGCTTTGGCCTGCTCGACTTGCCATGTTATTCTGCCAAAAGACTGCTTTGAACAGTTAGAGGCTCCCACTGAAGATGAGGAAGATATGCTAGACCTTGCATACGGACTAACATCGACCTCACGTTTGGGTTGTCAAATAATCGTTACTGAAGCCATGGATGGTCTTGAGGTTCGTGTCCCTGAGGGGCGGCAAGGTTTTGTGTCTGCATCATGAAGCAGCTTCTTGCCGAGCGTGATGCAGGGGCAGTTCGTCGAGTTGTGGTCGCTATGTCTGGTGGCGTGGATAGCTCGGTTGCAGCTGCTATGCTTCATGAGGCAGGCTTTGAGGTTATCGGTGTAACCTTGAAGCTCTATGATGCTCCTGTCGCAAAAAAAGTTGGGGCGTGTTGTGCTGGCATCGATATCTATGATGCTGCAGCTGTGGCGCAAAAGCTGGGGTTTCCTCATTATGTTTTTGACTATGTGAACCGATTTAAAGAGTCGGTCATTGATGATTTTGTGGATAGTTACCTGCGTGGAGAAACTCCCCTTCCATGTGTTAAGTGCAACCAAAGCGTGAAGTTTCGGGACTTGCTGCAAGCGGCGCGAGAGTTAAAAGCGGATGCTCTGGTTACAGGGCATTATGTGCAACGTGTAGAAGCGAATGGCGAAGTGATGCTGCGCAGAGCTGTGGATCGCACAAAGGATCAGAGTTATTTTTTATTTGCGACAACAGCAGAGCAGCTTCAAATGTTGAGGTTTCCTTTGGGTGGGTATCAAAAGGCAGAAATACGTCAAATGGCTGAAAAATATGGTTTGGATGTTGCGCAAAAGCCAGACAGCCAAGACATTTGCTTTGTTGGTGGCGGCAAGTACAGCGATGTGATTGCAAAAATGAGGCCAGGCGCTAAGGTGCCTGGGTTAATCCGCTGTGTGCAAACAGGTGATGTGCTTGGGGAGCACCCTGGGGTGATTCACTTTACAGTGGGGCAGCGCCGTGGCTTGGCTTTGGGGAATCGGGATGGCTCGGGTGACCCACTGTACGTGGTGAAGCTTGCGTATGACACACATACGGTTTTTGTGGGGCCTAAAAGTTCTCTCTTTCGAAATGTCATTGAAATTAAAGATGTCAATTGGCTAGGTCAGAGGTCTTCCGGTGGTGTTAGTTGTGCTGTGCAAATTCGCTCAATGCAAGAACCTGTTCCTGCACAGGTGACTTTGCAAGAGGGAGGGCTTGCGTCGGTTAGGCTGGATGAGCCGCAGCTTTCGGTAGCCAATGGCCAGGTTTGTGTGGTATATAGTGAGGGGAGAGTGCTTGGCGGTGGCTGGATATATGATTCCTCGTACCGCAAAGACTTTTGTGTGGATTCGTTGTAGCAAGAGTGTGGCGAGTGTGTTGTCACTGTAAGGATAAAGGGAGGAGTTATGGGGAAGTGGAATAGCCGTTTGTCGTATATACTTAGTGAAAGGTATTTGTTTTTGATGGTGTGTTTATCCTTTTTTTGCTTGGGGTGTGCTTTTTTTGTTGAGTATGGCTTGGGGTTTAAGCCGTGTTTATTTTGCTGGATTGAGCGTGGAGTATACGCCTTGCTTGCGGCCTGCTCTGTGATTCTGAGTTATGTGAGGTGTAAAAAAGCATGTGCGCCTAAGATTCTTTTGGGGGTTCTTGTGGTGGGTGTTGTGGCTAACTCTATGCACATCGGGATTGAGCATGGGTGGATTAGTGAGTCTCTTTGTAAGGTTGAGGGCGTTAACTATGAGGAAATTTTAGAGAGCTTAAAGGATTTGGATGATAATGATGAGCGGATGCCATCTTGTGCGAAGGTCCCTTTTTATATTTTGGGTCTTTCAATGGCTGAGTATAACTGGATGCTTTTTTTCGTGTTAGCGGTGTGGATGTTTGTTATAATGAGGCATGAGTCACGTGTCGCGCGAGGGAAGCGTAAGTAAGAGAGCTCAAGAAGAGCTGCGTGTGAACCACGTGGGAGAGTACGGCGCATTTTTAATTTATAGCGCTCAGGTGAAGGCTCTAAAAGAGCGAGGAGCTCCAGAAGCTGTGGTTGCAGCGTTTGAGGAGGCGCTCGTTGAGGAGCGAGAGCACTTTCGTGTTATGGATGACTTTATGCGACAGCATAAGGTTAGGCCGTCAGCGCTGATGCCTTTGTGGCGGGTATGTGCGTCGCTGGCGGCAAGGCTTACTGTTCTTATGGGGACAGAAGTGGCTTTTTTGTTTACGCGCAAAGTGGAAGATGTAGTTGTGCAACACTATGTTTCTCAGCTGCAAGCGCTTAAAGATGAACCGGAGATGAGCCGTGTGCTGCAAACAGTGCAGAAAATTTGTGATGAGGAAATGGCCCACTATGAAGAGGCGTCACAGGCCTGTGACGAAAGAAAATTTCCGCAATTGGCTGTTTTTATGAAAGTTTTTACAAAAATAGCAATTTTTCTGTCGAAAAAAATCTAATTTTTTGTTAGAATAACATATGGAGAGATGATTCTCTCAAGGGCGCTCGTAGCTCAGGTGGATAGAGCGCACGATTCCTAATCATGAGGCCGGAGGTTCGAGTCCTCCCGAGCGCGTTTTATGCCCAGATAGCTCAGTTGGTAGAGCAAGGGACTGAAAATCCCTGTGTCGGTGGTTCGATCCCGCCTCTGGGCACCTTTACAATCACTATCAATCAGTATTATAATGCTTATGGACGGCGAAGCTGTTGCTCTGCTTTATTGAGTGGAGAGGAAAGTCCGGACTCTAAAAGGGGAAGGTGCTGGATAACGTCCAGCGAGGGAAACCTTAGGGAAAGTGCCGCAGAAACTATACCGCCACTGTTGCAGTGGTAAGGGTGAAATGGTGTGGTAAGAGCGCACCGCGCCCCTGGAGACAGGGAGTGGCAGGGTAAACCCCACCTGGAGCAAGGTTGAATGTGGCAAAATGCATCCCCTTATGCTTGCCAAGGTGAACCGCACGACGAGCCTAGCAATAGGTCGTGAGATGAATGACAGCTTAAACAGAAACCGGCTTATCTCCGTCCACTGGGAGGCAAAGTGAATTTTTTTGTGTATTTTTTATGTCTGCTTTCAGGCAGTGCATCTTGCGGGATACTGGGCTCTATGGGAAGGGCCTTGAAGTCCGGGGCAAGTATGGCCTCTTCAGTTGGTAAAATGGCTGTGATGGGAGCTATGGGCGGAGCAATGAGGGGTGTTTCTCCTTATGGTTACTATGGCGGTGGATATGGCGGTGGATATGGCACCTATGGTGCTGGCTATGGCGCCTATGGCGGTGGATATGGTGGTCGTCCTATGGGTCCTGGAATGGGAGCCCCTGGAATGAGAGGTCCTGGAATGATGGGCCCTGGGATGATGGGGCCTGGAATGATGGGTCCTGGAATGGGAGCCCCTGGAATGAGAGGTCCTGGAATGGGAGCCCCTGGAATGATGGGCCCTGGAATGATGGGCCCTGGAGGGGGGCCGGGAATGATGAACCCTATGGGGATGATGAGGGGCTTTGGAATGGGCGGAGGTCCTGGAATGGGTGGAGGTCCTGGAATGGCAAGCTCCATGAGGTCTCGGGCAATGGGCCTCATGCCATCTGGCGGCGCTGGCATGGGTCCTGGCGGCATGAGTGGCTCTTTTTCTGCGCCTAATGTCTCACTGTCCATTGGGGGAGGGACCAACCAGTTTGGGGCGGCAGTGTCCCCAGACGGTGGTGCAGGAGCCCCTGGTGGTGCAGGAGCTGCTGAATAGTGAGTAGTTTATAATTTTTTTTAATAATGTCGTCATAGGTCTTGTGCAAAGGCGTCTTTTGGTGTATCATAATCAGGTGAAAGTGGGCGATTAGCTCAGATGGTTTAGAGCATCTCGTTTACACCGAGGGGGTCGGCGGTTCGAGTCCGTCATCGCCCACCACGGGGGTGTAGCTCAGTTTGGTTAGAGCGCTGGCCTGTCAAGCCGGAGGCCGCGAGTTCGAGTCTCGTCACTCCCGCCATTTTTTAAGAGGTATTATGGCAGTTCCTAAGAAAAAGACGTCTAAAAGTCGTCGTGGTATGCGTCGGTCGCACGACGCTTTACAGACTCCTCAGAATTTTCTTGAGTGTGAAGAGTGTGGTCGCCTTAAAAGGATGCACAATGTGTGCGATCATTGTGGGCACTACAGGGGTCAACAAGTAATAAATGGCAAAGCCTGAGCGCGCAAAAATCATAGCCGTGGACTTAATGGGTGGGGACTTTGCTCCGCACTGCACAGTTTATGGTCTTGAGCAGTTCTGCTCCACGTCAGATACAGACACACACTTTCTCCTGTTCGGGGATAAAAAGGCGGAGGATCTTTTGTCTTCATGCATGCACTTGCGTGCGAGATCCACGTTTTTTCATGCAGAAGATTCTCTTTCCTCCGGTGCTCCGGCAACCGAAGTTTTGCGCAAAAGTCGCGATTATAGTATGCGCAGAGCCTTTAATGCGGTGGCTTCAGGAGAGGCTGGAACGGTAATTTCCGCAGGAAATACTGCGGGGTTTATGGTTGCTGGAACTTTAACTTTAGGAAAAATCGAGGGCGTCGCGCGGCCTGCGCTGATGGCCTGTGGTTCTATTACAGCAAAAAATTTAACAGTCTTATGTGATGCGGGCGCAAATATATCTCTTTCTACGAGAGTTCTTGTTCAAAATGCCGTGATGGGTGTCGCCTTTCATCAAGCTGTTGTGGGTAAAAAAGATCCGGTAGATGTTGGCCTGGTTAATGTGGGATCAGAAAAAGCAAAAGGACATAAAGAGATAGGGGAGGCGCTTGATGTGTTGTCAAGTGGACTGCCTTTTATTAATAACGTTAGTTTTGTGGAGCCTCGTGACGTTTGGACACAAAATCATGTTGTCGCAACAGATGGGTTTACTGGGAACATTCTTTTGAAAAGCACAGAAGGCACGCTAGAGCTGTGGAAAAAAATTCTTAAAGATGAGCTTTCATCTTCCTGGTGGAAGAAGATTGTTGGAGGGCTTTTTCAGTATGCTACAACGGATATGCGAAAGCGACTCAACCCTGAGCGTTATAACGCTGCAATTTTGGGTGGTTTAAAAGATACAGCCTTTAAGTTGCATGGGAACTCTACTGTTAATGGTGTGGCCAGTGGTGTGGCTGTTGCCCATCAATTAATTGAAATGTGCCTGAATGAAACAATTTTGGAGTATTTGGCGCAAACGCGGCTCGAATAGCTGCATAAAACGCTTTTTTTTCATTACTTTTGCTATACTTGGGTATACCGGAGCGTAGCGCAGCCAGGTAGCGCACTACACTGGGGGTGTAGGGGTCGTGGGTTCAAATCCCGCCGTTCCGATGTTTTTGGGAAAGACGTTATGTTGTTAAAACTTATTCCGGCAGGTGTGTTTTTGGGCTTTTTGCTGCTTACAATCTCTCATGGAGTTTTTTCATCATATTTACCTATAGCGGCGGCTCAAATAACGCTATCGCCTTACTTTGTTGGAGCGCTTTCTTCAGTGTATTTTTTTGGCCTTTTGATCGGCAATATGTGGATTGAGCGGGCAATTTCACGGTATGGGCAAAGTCGTGTCTTTACGTTGTTGGTCAGCGTGCTCATGCTTAGTGAGCTGGCCTTAGCTCTTCTTCCTTATATTAGTGTGTGGCTTGTCTTGCGCCTTTTGATGGGAGTCGCGATGGGGGGGGCGATGATAGTTGTGGAGCTTTACGCGCTTTCTGTTGCTGAAAATAAGCGGCGATATGCATTAATGATGTACTTTATCGCACTGTATGGTGGGATGATGCTTGGTGCCACGTGTATTTTGGGACTGGCTGATCGCGTAAGCATGATAGTTTGTTGTTGTGTTACTGTGGTGTTTCAAATTTTATCCAACATGTCAACAAACCTTGCAAAGCCTATAGAAGTTCATGTTCAAGAGAGTGGGGATACGGGGGGCTATTGGGAAATCTTGAAAAGCTTATACTCTTCGTTTGTTGTCATTTTTGTTGGAGGGGTCCTTGTTGGTTCAGCGGCGGCCCATATTGCGCCATTTGGGCGCGCAATGCACTACTCTGTGAGCTATGTTTCTTTAATGGTTGCTTTGACTCTTGGGGGAGGAGCCGTTTTTGCCATGCCGTCTGCAGCTTTGGCTCAGTGGCAAGGGGATATTCGTACTGTTCTGATTTTGCTCATTTTGGGAATGTTGTGTGATTTATTTCACCTGATGGGGCCGTGCACAGAGGGCCTTTGGAGCTTGCTGATGATTTTCTGCTCTATTGGGTCTGTTTACCCTTTATATATGCTTGGCATCAGTAGAACAGCACGTCGTGCGCGTTCTGGAGCTGATTTTATTAAATATGCCGCAGTAGCGGGGACAGTCTTTTCTATTGGAGCCGTTTGCGGCCCTATGGCGTCAGCGTTAGTCATTGATTTTTGGGAGAAGGGGCTGTTTGCTTTTAATGGCGTTATGCGTTTAGCTCTCTTTGTTTTTATTTTCATTTTAGAGGGTGCAAAACGAGAGAGATCTGCGGTAGTCTCTCAAGTTGGTACGGGTGGTCAAAAGGTTGGGTTTGATGCTTTGAACGTAGGGAGTGCTCCTCTTTTCCAAGGGGTTTTGCAGCGTACTCGATTCAACAAAAAAAAGAAAAGGTTGACAAAGTAGGTCGAAAAAGGTAATAATTACATTGAGGTTTTCCTATGCAACAAAAGAGTTTCGTATTAAAAAAGAAGGATATCAATAAGAGTTGGCATCTTGTTGACGCTGAAGATATAATTCTAGGGCGTCTGGCAGTAAGGGTGGCAAACTTGTTGCGTGGTAAGAATAAAGCGACATTTTCTCCGAACATGGATTGTGGAGATAAGGTTGTAATCACAAACGCTGGTAAGGTGGCTGTGACTGCACGTAAGCTTGACCAAAAGATTAAGTATTACCACACAGGATACCCTGGAGGTTTGAAGCAACGCACTTTGCGTGAGCGCCTAGAAGGAAAGTGTCCTGATGAAGTGATTCGTCGTGCTGTGAAGCTAATGATGCCTAAGGGCCCATTGAGAGAGACTCAGCTGAAAAATTTATATGTATATGTTGGAGAAACGCATCAACATGTGGCGCAAAAGCCTGTGGCTCTAGACGTTTCTGATATAAGGCAAAAGTAAAATGAGTGAAGCAATCAAAAATTCTGTAGAACAGTTGGGTGATGTATCCCAGTTTATGGAGCAGGCTCAGCCTGAGCAAAAAAAACCGTCTCAAACAACAGTCGTCTATGAACGTAAAGTAGATCAGTACGGGCGTTCTTTTGCAACGGGAAAGAGAAAGCGCGCGATTGTGCGGGTGCACATGAAGGAAGGTTCTGGATCGTTTACTATCAATGGTAGGGAGGCGAGTGCATTCTTCCCCAGAAGCACTCACCAAACTGTTATTAAGTCTCCTTTTGACTGCGTTAAACGGGATGTGAAAAAATTTGATGTGGTTGCTAACGTTGTTGGTGGTGGCTGCACTGGTCAGGCCGAGGGTGTTCGTCTGGCAATTTCGAAGGCTCTTTTTGCGTTAGACCCATCTTTGCGTCCGGCTCTGAAACTAGCGGGCTATCTTACAAGAGACAGTCGAGTAGTTGAGCGTAAAAAATATGGTCTAAAAAAGGCCAGAAAACGTTTCCAATTTTCAAAGCGTTAATATGTCTTTTACTTTGCCACCACTGCCGTATGAGCTCGATGCCCTGGAGCCTTTTATTTCTCGAGAGGGTATGGATTTTCACTATAACAAGCACCATGCGACTTATGTGAAAAACTTGAATGATTTGACAATCCATCAGGACGAATGGAGGGCGAAAAGCCTGGAAGACGTTGTGAAGGATGCTGCCTCTATCTCCAACATGCCTATTTTTAACAATGCGGCACAAATTTGGAACCATACATTTTTTTGGGAAAACATGTGCCCTCAGGGTGGTGGTGAGCCAAAAGATGAGGCCTTGATGCGTAAAATTCAGCTGTCTTTTGGATCGTTTGACGTGATGAAGGCTGAATTTTCTAAAGCCGCTGTAACAGTTTTGGGCAGTGGGTGGGGTTGGCTTGTTTTGACAAGTGCCGGCATGATTGAGGTGCGTACAACATCTAATGCTAATACGCCACTTACGGATAGTAGTGTGGTGCCACTTATGACTTGTGATGTGTGGGAGCACGCTTATTATATTGACTATCGCAATAGGCGCCCGGATTTTGTAGAAGTCTTTTTCAACTCATTGATTAATTGGGATTCTGTGGCTAAGCGCTTACGTGCTGCTGAGAGTCGATAGCGTGTATGACTGCGCTGTTTTAGGATCTGGCCTTACAGGGCTGGTCGTTTCTTGTATTTTCCTCAAGCATTCTAGGAGCTTTGTTACGCTTTCTCTAAAAAATAAAGAACGCCTTCTCAGAGAGGCGGAGGCGGATGTGCGGTTGTTAAATATTAGCCGATCTTCTATGCAATTTTTGAGGGAAGGCTTATCCCTTTCGCTGGCGGAAGCCTTTCCCGTTCGTAAGGTTGTGTTTTACAAGCATCAAGATCGGTTATTTCACATCGGTGAGGAAGTCCCTCTTTCTTGGATGGTTCCTTACCATACTTTATTCAAAGAGATGATGGCAAAACTTCCAGATGTGTGTGTGGATGACTGGCATGCTCTAGAGCCTCAGGATGAACATATGGCCGTGTTGGGGAGCAATAATCAAGTGCGCTCATCAAGGGTATTATTTTGTGATGGAAAAAACTCTCTTGCAAGTGTTAGTAGAGGCAAAGTGGTTTACTCTGGCGGACGTTACAGTATATTAGCTGGGTTTCTTACGCTTTCTGAAGACATTGTGGAGGCGCAGGAATACTTTTGGGAACGTGGTGTGTTTACAGTTTTGCCAACTGGGAAGAAAAAGGCTTCTTTTGTGTGGCATGTAGATGCAGAGCTTTCAATGTTACAAAGCTGGAGCGAATCTACTTTAGTAGAGCTCTTGAATCAGAAAACGGTAAATTTGAAAATTGATGCAATCACGAATATAAGGTTTTGGGATGACTTTCGTAGTTTCCATGCTCAGAGTTTTTCCTTTAAAGGTGGAGGGGTGATCGGGGACGCAGCATTTGCGGTTTTGCCTTTAGCTGGTCAAGGGTTTAACGTCACTCTGAATGCACTACAGCAGTTATATAACACGCCTGACATTAACTGGGATATTTGGAGCGATGCATATTTTAGGCAGGTTCAAAAGCTGACTCGTAGAGTAAATGCCCTAGATTCGTACCTGCGCGGGCATCGCTGTCATAATTTGGTGCTTGCGAGTATGCGTTTGGGAAGTCTTCTTGGGGTTCCAGAACACTGTGCCTATAGAATATTTGTCTAAGTGTGTGTGGCCAACAGGGGCGTAGACATGTTTGTTTGGGGTTGGTATAATAGTTAAGGTTTAGTATGTCAGAAATTAATGCAGTTTATCTTCGCAAGTTGTTGAAAACAGCTTGTGTGAATGGTGGTAGTGATGACGAGGCGGTGCTTGTAGAGTCTGTGCGTCACATTTTAGCAAACATGGAGCGCTTGTGCCGAATGGATGTCAAAGGTGTAGAGCCTATGCACCTTCCTAATGAGCAGTATTTGCAAGGCAAAACGGTTTGGAGGAAAGATGAGCCAGGGACGTGTGTTTCTCAGGATCAATTGCGTGAAAATGCGCCAAGTTTTTCAGAAGGTTTTTTTACAGTTCCAAAGGTTATAGACTAGTATGCTATATAAAAAAAGTTACGCAGAATTGCGCGCGGGATATGAAGCAGGAGACTTCAAGGTTGTGGATGTTGCGAAAGAGATGTTGGAGCGTGCACAGTCTGACAAGCTCAATATATTTTTAGGGCTTTATGCTGATAAAATGTTAGAGAGTGCGGAGGAAAGTGACCGACGCTTTGCAAATAAAACAGCTCGACCGCTAGAAGGTTTCCCACTAACGATTAAGGATAACTTTTGTGTTCGCGGCACACGGACAACAGCCGCTTCTAAAATTTTAGAAAACTTCACCCCTGATTATGAGTCAACAGTGACACAGCGCCTGTGGGATGCAGGAGCTTTCCTTGTTGGAAAGGCAAATTTGGATGAGTTTGCTATGGGGTCGAGTAATGAAAAGAGTGCGTTTGGTTGCGTTAAAAACCCCTGGGATGAAACACGTGTCCCCGGTGGTTCATCTGGAGGTTCAGCAGCGGCGGTAGCTGGAGGGCTAAGTGTGGGAGCCTTAGGTACAGACACTGGAGGGTCTGTACGGCAGCCTGCGAGTTTTTGTGGAGTGGTAGGAATGCGACCTACTTATGGGTTGTGTTCACGGTATGGTATTATTGCGTTTGCATCATCCCTGGATCAGCCAGGTCCCATTACGCGTAACGTTGAGGACAATGCTCGGCTACTGGAAGTGATGGCAGGGCATGACCGTAAAGATATGACCTCAATGCCAGTGCCCAAACAAGAGTACTCTCGCTTTTTGAAAGATAGCGGTGGAATAGCGGGGAAGACTTTTGGTATTACGACGAATGCCATGCAATGGACCGACAAATCTGTGGCGCAGTCATTTAATGAGGCAGTGCAGCTTATTAAAGATTTGGGAGGGAAGTGCGTTGAAATAGAATCTCCTTATATGGATGTTGGGGTTATGACTTACCTGCTTATTGCGGCATCAGAAGCTTCGTCTAACCTTGCTTGTTATGATGGTGTGCGATACACCCAAAGAGCAGAGCCTTGCTCGGATATGGAGGCGTTGTACAATAACACAAGAGGGGCTTTGTTCGGCGCAGAGGTGCGTCGCAGAATTTTAATTGGAGTGAGCGCACTAAGCTCGGGGAACTATCAGGAGTATTATGCGCATGTTTTGAAAGTGCGCAGAAAAATCTGCAATGATTATGCAGAGCAGTTTAAGTCAGTGGACTTTATGATTAGCCCTACATCTCCTATTTTGCCTTTTTTGTTTGGGGCTGTGAGCTCTCCGGAAGAGATGTATGCTCAGGATATTATGACTGTCCTTGCAGCTATATCTGGTGTTCCTGCGATTAGCATCCCTTGTGGGGTAGCACAAGGTTTGCCTGTGGGGCTGCAGTTGACAGCGCCTATGATGGAAGAGCGTGGTTTGTATAAAGCAGCGCACGAATTGGAAAAAAGTTTACAGTTTGTGCAGTTGATTAAGAGGTAGAAGAATGCAAGATTTAACAATTAAAAGGGAAAGCGGTGAGTGGGAAGTTATTGTGGGCATGGAAGTGCATGCGCAAATATCCTCAAAAACTAAATTGTTTTCGCATGCACCCAATGATTTTTCCGCATCTCAAAACACTAATGTGGCGTGGTTGGACGTCGGTTTTCCGGGACAGCTCCCTGTTTTGAACGAGGAGTGCGTGAGAAAGGCGGCCTTAACGGGCATGGGTGTGAAAGGTAATGTGGAGAAGTTTTCAGTTTTTGACCGTAAGGGCTACTTCTACCCGGATCTGCCTTTGGGGTACCAAATTTCACAGTACTATCACCCAATCGTGAAAGGTGGGGTCGTGGAGTTTTTTGTGTTTGAGGACAACAAAGGTTATCTAAAGACGGTGAACTTAGAACGTATACACATCGAGCAAGATGCTGGAAAGAGTATCCATGACTTGTTTGGGGACCAAACAGCTTTGGACTTTAATAGGGCAGGTGTTGGTTTGATGGAAATTGTGACAAAGCCTGAAATTTATAGCGCTGAAGAGGCGATGGCCTGCATGAAGATGTTGCGCTGTATCTTGCGCTATCTTGATACTTGTGACACAAACATGGAGGAAGGCAACATGCGGGCAGATGTGAACATCTCTGTTCGGCCCAAAGGTGATCCCCTAGGAACGCGTGTTGAAATCAAAAACTTAAACTCAATTCGTTATATTGGGCAAGTTATACAAAAAGAGTCATTGCGCCAAATTAAATCCTTAGAAAAGGGTGTGCCAATTGAACAAACTACATGTTTGTACAACCCGAAAACATCCGATATTTTTGTGTTGCGTCGAAAGGAAGATGAAGCAGATTATCGCTACTTCCCGGATCCAAACATTCCGGCCGTACACCTTTCTGATGAAATGATGGCCGATATTCGTCAAAGTGTTCCAGAGCTGCCTATTGATAAAATGAAGAGGTATAGATCAGAGTATGGTATTGGAGATTATGAGGCTAATATACTCGCGGAAGATTTGGCAGTGTCTCGTTACTTTGAAAGCGCAGTTGGTATGCTAAGTGACGGAGTGAGGTTAGCTCGTGAAGTCGCACTTTGGCTTGTGGGAGACATTTTTGCTAAAATTAGCGCCGAAAAAGTTTCCATTGGAGAAAGTCGCTTTACGGCTAAAGACTTGTCTTCTTTGGTTGAGCTTTTGGATAGTGGGAAAATTTCTCGTCCTATTGCGAAAGAGCTGGTTGAAAAAGTTTGGGAAACCCAAGAAAGCCCTATATCTATTGTGGAAAAGGAAGGTCTGGAGCAGGTTGGAGACGATGATACTCTGCGGCAATGGACCTTGGAGGTGCTAGCAGCCTCTGAAAAGGAAGTGGCCGCATACAAGGCTGGAAAAGTGCAGCTAAAAGGATTTTTTGTTGGTCAGGTTATGAAAAAATCGCAAGGAAAGGCCGACCCTAAAAAGGTGAACCTAATTATTTCAGAGGTATTGGAGGAGTAGTGGATCAAAATACAGCAAATAGGCTTTTGCAAAAAATGTTGCAAATTCGATGCTTTGAAGAACGCTGTGCAGCAGCTTATAGGGAGCGTCACATTGGTGGGTTTTGTCACCTTTATATTGGACAAGAGGCTGTTGTTGTTGGGGCTCAAGAGTCTTTTCGTAAAGGAGACGCCACTATTACCGGATACCGAGATCATGCGCACATGTTAGCCTGTGATATGGATGCAGGCGCGATAATGTCTGAGCTTTTTGGTAAAAAAAATGGGCTTTCCAAAGGGAAGGGAGGCTCTATGCATATGTTTAGTGTGGATCAAGGGTTTTATGGCGGACACGGTATTGTGGGTGCGCAAATTCCTTTAGGAACTGGCATGGCACTTGCATTGAAGATGCAAAAAAAGAAAGGTGAGAGTCCTATGGTTTTTGCATATCTTGGCGATGGAGCATGTGCTCAAGGGCAGGTGTACGAGAGCTTTAATATGGCCTCTTTATACAAAGCGCCAGTCCTCTATATTATAGAAAACAATGGATATGCTATGGGGACAGCAGTTGCTCGACATGCAAGCGGCTCTGAGCTTTATGAGCGTGGTGCAGCTTTTGGTATTAGTGGGGAAAAAATAGATGGGATGAACTTGTTGACAGTTTTGGAAAAAGTTGCCGAGTACTCAGATAAAGTGCGAAAAACAAGCCAACCTCACATTTTGGAAGTTGCTACCTACCGTCATGTTGGGCACTCTGTTTCTGACCCAGGAACATATATGCCCCTTGATGAAAAGAAGCTTTATAAAGAAAAAGATCCTATACAAAACTTTGCTCTATATATGCAAAAACATAAAATGTTGGATGAATCTCAGTATGTAGAGATGCAGCGTCTGGCTCGTGCTGAGGCGTTAGAAAGCTACAACTTTGCGGAAAAAGATGATGCGGTTCCAGAGAGTGAACTCATGACCGATATCATTGAGGAGGGAGCATGCTAAAACGGATTGTCACAGTGCGTGAAGCTTTAAATGAGGCTATGTGTGAAGAAATGCGTCGTGATTCACGCGTATTTTTAATGGGAGAGGAAGTAGCTGAGTACAATGGAGCTTATAAGGTGTCAAAAGGCATGCTGGAAGAGTTTGGGTCAGAGCGTGTGATTGACACTCCCATTTCTGAGATGGGCTTTGCTGGAATTGGTGTTGGTGCTGCATTTGTTGGAATGCGACCTATTGTAGAATTTATGTCCTTTAATTTTTCGATGCAGGCCATAGACCAGGTTATTAACTCAGCAGCAAAGACGCGGTATATGTCTGGTGGACAGATGACTAGTCCGATAGTATTTCGAGGGCCTAACAGTTCAGCGGCTCGAGTGGCTGCACAACACTCTCAATGTTTTGCGAGCTGGTATGCACACTGCCCTGGGCTTTATGTGTTTGCCCCTTATTCCGCCAATGATGCAAAAACTCTTTTGAAAAAAGCAATTCGCCTAAATGATCCGGTGGTTTTTTTGGAGCATGAGCTCCTGTATGGTTTGAAAGGTGAGGTTAGCGATGATGTAGACGATTGTGCTCCCTTGAAGGCAACAGTTGAACGTGCGGGAACGGATGTTACCATTACGGCTTTTTCATTAATGGTGCACAAAGCTTTAGAGGCGGCAGAAGCTTTGCAGGAAAAAGGTATTAGTGCAGAAGTCTTAAACATGAGGGTGTTACGCCCTTTTGACGTTGACACTATGGTGCAGTCGGTTAAAAAAACAAATAAGATTGTCTGTGTAGAAGAGGGTTGGCCGTTTGCCGGAATCGCCAGTGAGCAGAGTATGCTTATTATGGAAAACTGTTTTGATTATTTAGATGCCCCAGTGGCTCGTGTTGCAAGTGCGGATACGCCTTTGCCGTATGCACTAAACCTAGAAACATTGGCCTTGCCACAGGCTCAAGATATAGTACGTGCTGTAGAAAAGATTATGGAGACCTCATGCCAATTGTAGTGAAAATGCCCTCTTTATCCCCCACAATGACGGAGGGTAAGCTTGTTCAATGGTTGAAAAAAGAGGGAGACTATATTCAAGCTGGTGAGGTCATTGTTACAGTAGAAACAGATAAAGCTGTAATGGAGCTGGATGTAGTGGATGAGGGAACGTTAGCCTCTATACAGTATGGCGATAATACAGTAGTAACAGTTGGAAAGCCTATATGCTATTTGCTGCAAGAAGGGGAAACAGTGGATGATATTCAACAGCAAGAAGCTGGGCCTCCAGTGGCGGATGCTGAAACGCTGCCCCCTTCTGCGGAAGTGGAGGCGCCAGCCCCCCCTGCAGAAGATCTGCAGGAAGCGTCTAATTCAGAGCGAGTTCTTATTACACCCTTGGCGCGCAAGCTGGCTAAGCAGGGTGGTCTAGATATTCACAACATTGTAGGAACTGGTCCTCGCGGCCGTATTACGAAGAGAGATGTAGAGTCCTTTGTTCAGGGTGATGCAGGGAGCGCACGACTTACAGGGGTGCATCCTATGTCACAAATGCGCAAGGTGATAGGTGCACGCCTTCTTGAGTCTAAAACCACTGTTCCGCACTTTTACTTATCCGTTGACGTTGATATGTCGTCAGTTGTGAAGGCTCGTGCGGCACTAAAAGCTAAACGTGTTCCGGTGACAGTGCATCACTTTGTGGTGCGAGCTACCGCGCTAGCTTTGCAGGATTGCTACTTAGTGAATGTACGAAAAAATGGAGATAACATAGAGTACTTAACCTCTAGTGATGTGGCTTTTGCTTTAAGTTTAGATGGAGGGTTGATTACGCCCATTGTTAAAAATGCAGAGCAAAAAGGATTGTTGCAAATTGCCCGTGAGGTTAAGGATCTTTCTGATCGAGGGCGTCAGTCAGCGCTGCAGCCATCGGAGTTTCAAGGGGGAAGCATTTGCATTAGCAACTTGGGAATGTATGGTGTGAAGTGTTTTTCTGCGATCATCAATCCGCCACAATCTGCGATTTTGGCGGTAGGGGCAATACGTCCGGAGCTCGCTTTGCAGAACGGTGTAGTGATAGAAACGTCAGTTATGACCGTGACCATGTCTGCGGATCATCGGCTTGTAGATGGTGTAGTTGCTGCAGAATTTTTACAGTGTTTGAAAACTTATATAGAAGAGCCTCTTTTGCTTTATGAAGGATAAAATGAGTACAGAAAAAGTAGATGTGTGTGTGCTGGGTGGCGGACCCGGTGGGTACGTGGCTGCTCTGCAAGCTGCGCGTAGTGGATTGAAGGTGGCAGTTGTGGAGGAGCTGGCTTTAGGCGGAGTGTGCCTGAACGTGGGTTGCATTCCGACAAAGACTATCTTAGAAATAGCGCACGCTTATCATGTGGCCAAAAACTCTGCGCACATAGGTGTGCGAGCAGAAAAGGTCACGTTTGATTTTGACGTGGCCATGCAGCATGTTAAAAGCACGCAAAGCACACTGGCCGCGGGCATTAATTCTCTTTTTAAAAAGTATAAAGTGCAGCATATTAATGCTCGAGGCACTTTGGCAAAAACTGGTTTTGTGACAACCTCTACGGGTAAGACATTTCAAAGCTCTTCTGTAATACTGGCTATGGGATCCTCTCCGATAGTACCGCCCTTTAAAGGAATTGATACGGTAAAGGATTGCCTATTTACATCTCACACTATTTGGGAAAAAATGCCTCAGCCTGGGTCGCGTATTTTGGTAGTTGGAGGAGGGGTGATTGGCGTAGAGTTTGCCTCTTTTTATAATATGGTTGGCTCTAAGGTGACTGTAGTTGAGCGTTTGCCTAATATTTTGAGTATGGAAGAAGCAGAAACTTCTGAGCAGCTGCAAAAAATTCTAGAAAAAGCAGGTGTAGAAGTGAAAACTGGATGGAGTGTAGACGCATTTGATGGAAAGATTGCACATGTGTCCTCTGGGAATAAAAAGGAGACTTTGCCCTTTGACTCCGTCATAATGGCCGTCGGTGTGACGCCTAATGTGGAGGCTGTTGAGCCTGATATCGCTCGCCAAGGCCGCGGCATAAAGGTGGATGAATGGATGCGTACATCTATTCCTGGAGTTTATGCCATAGGGGACTTAGTGGATGGGCCTGCGCTCGCGCATAAGGCCTCTTATGAGGGTATGGTGGCCGTGTCTCATATATTAGGAGAAAACAACCACCCTCGTGTGGCTGCACACTTAATCCCACGCTGCGTATACTCAACGCCGCAGGTTGCCTCAATAGGGTATACTTCCAAAGAGCTACAAGAGCAAGGTGTTCCCTATGTAGTGGGGAATTTTCCTTACGCGCATAATGGGCGAGCGTTGTCCGCTGGCAATAAAGATGGTTTTGTTAAAATGTTATACCACAAAAATACTGGTGAAATATTAGGAGCGCACATTTTAGGGGAAGATGCGAGTGAAATTATAGCAAGCGTTGGTGTTGCTATTCGGGCGGAGGCTGAAAGTGAGCTGATTATGAAAACAGTTTTTGCGCACCCTACGCTTTCAGAGATGATACAAGAGGCAACTTGGAATGCTTTTGGCGGTGGAGGACATGGCTAAATATCAAAAGCCAAGAGTAAAAGCGCCTACATCTAAAGAGTACTGGGAGCTGGAGGCATTAGTCTCTAGCTTACGGCTAAAAACAGTTTGTCAGGAAGCTTCATGTCCTAATATTGGTGAGTGCTGGTCAAAAAAGCATTTAACGTTAATGATCATGGGGGATACCTGCACTCGTGCCTGTGCATTTTGTGATGTAAAAACGGGCAAACCACAGCCTTTAGACGTCATGGAGCCAGAGCGTGTTGCGGAGATGGTGGGGCGCCTAAACTTAAGCCATGTGGTGATTACTTCGGTTGATCGGGACGACTTAGTAGATGGCGGTGCGCGCCATTTTCAAAGAACCATAGCCTCTGTGCGTGAAAAAGCTCGGAATACTACTGTTGAAATTTTAACTCCGGACTTTTTGCGAAAGGATGGCGCCTTGGAGATTGTGCTACAGTCACCACCAGACGTGTTTAACCACAACCTAGAGACGGTTCCCTCTTTATATAAAAAAGTGCGTCCAGGAGCTCGTTATTATAATTCACTTAGATTGCTGCACAAAGCGAAATTACAACATCCCAATCTTTTCACCAAATCAGGAATTATGCTGGGTCTGGGTGAAAAAAAAGAAGAGGTGTTTCAGGTTATGGAGGATATGCGCTGTGCTGAAGTGGACTTTCTGACACTGGGACAGTACCTATCCCCAAGCCCAACACATTATCCAGTGGTAGAGTATGTGAAGGATGAGGTGTTTCAAGAGTATAAAGAGGTGGCTTTAGCTAAAGGTTTTTTGATGGTTGCGTCCTCTCCACTGACGCGTTCTTCGTATCATGCTGATGAGCACTTTCAAGAGCTTAGGAAGCTTAGGCAAGATCCATGATGCAAAACCCACTTTCGCATGTTAATACTAACGTGTTCCTATGTGGGTGAAGTCAGGAATGTACTGCAGAGAGGTGAATTGTGATAGAGATTTTGCTTACGCATAAATCTTCGCTGAGCGCACTCCTATGGCACGGTGTGGTTGTTGATATTCCTGAATATATTCATCTTTTTGATTTTTTAGGAAAAGTTGAGCTCCAGAGAGAACGGTGGCATGTGGCTTTGAAAAAACGACCTAATATAGAGGGTGTGTGTGTGGTGTCTGACCGCTTTCCTTTTGTGTCAGTGGATGGAGTCGTCACAGTTTTGAATCTAAATTTTTTTGTGAGATGGCACTTTATCCCTCAAAATCATGGTTCAGAAGTGAGGCTGTTTGTGAGAGTTTCACAATTAACGCATTGGCTACAGCCTGTTATTCTCAAGCAGTGCGAGCGTATCATTCGTACGCTCGAAGGGCGAGGGTTCCATAAACTGTACGAGTTACGTAAGAGTTGAAAGCCCTTTTTTAAGAGGTAGAAAAGGTACGTTAAAACCAAGGGATATTAACCTTTGGGTGTTGGGTCTTTCCAAAAACATTGAATTGACGTTTTTAGGGGCTGGCACATATGAGTAATCCACTGGAGTTGGAAGCCCTAGGTGTTCAGCAACAATGCTGGCCGCGTCGTGCTGGGATAATGCTTCGAGCGGGGCAACGTTAATCAGTGTGGAAATCTTAGGGTTGTCTAACAGCCACTTTATGACGTTTGCTGCGTCTGATACGTGTAGGAAGTGTCTTACAAACCCTCCATCTTCTGTGTGAGGTGTGTCTGTTTTCCAAAGTGAGGGGGGGGTATTGTTTTCTAAGTTGTTTTTGATGGAGTGGATGAGGCTATAGAGTTGTCTGTCAGCAAATCCATACATATTGAAAAGCTTTAAGCCAACACATTGCGGTGGGTGTAGCGTATCTTTTCGTAAAAGCATGCGTGTGACCCAAAGGTCCATGAGGTGACTGGCCCACCCTATCACAGACTGTGGCTTCATAGCCTCTAGTGTTTGAATGCAAAATCCGTCATTAAATCGGTTGTGAATTCCATCATAGGTTTGTGCCGATGAAAGATAAATAAAAGAAGCATTATAGGTAGCGCACCAATTCCAGAGTTTTTGAGACGTATGCAGGACTGTTTGAATCGCAGCCTCAGGCGTAGCGTGCTCTGGGATGTCTAGTGCGGATAGGTAAACTACACTTTGAATCTCCTTTTGGTGTTCTGAAAAGAATGCGTCAATTTCACCCAGCGGGATAAAGAAATCTGGCTGGCAGTGTGATAAGGCTGCGATTTCAGATTCTGTCGCTGATGATAGGGAAGTGCACAGGGCAAAGCGCACCTTGTGTAGAGAGAGAATTTTCCCAACCTCAACACCTAAACTTTTAATGCCCCCAATGAGAACCAACATACATTTTATTGTAACACTAAGTGTGCTATACTTTGCAACAGTATGGAGGTGTAGATGTCTACATTGGTTGGTTCAAAGTATCCTAAATTTGTTTCAGCGGCTGCAATGCCGAATAATGAGATTATTGACTTAGACATTGAGTCATATTTTCAAGGAGGAAAAGGCGTTATCCTGTTTTATCCTTTAAACTTTACATTTGTTTGTCCCTCAGAAATTGTAGCGTTTAGTATGCGCATTAAGGAGTTTCAAAAACTGGGCGTGAAGGTCGTGGCGATTAGTGTGGACTCTGTGCATGCGCACTTACAGTGGCGGAGTATGCCACTGGAGCAAGGAGGAATAGGGGACGTTCAGATCCCGTTGATTTCTGATGTGGATCACGTTATCGTTAAGCAGTATGGTGTGCAAGTTCCTGGAAAGAGCATTGCATTGCGAGCAACATTTATTGTGAATGAAGCTGGGATTATTGTGCACGAGTCGGTTAATGATTTAAGTGTAGGGCGTTCTGTGGATGAAGTTTTACGCCTGATAGAAGCTTTCATCGCCTCAAAGTCTGGACAAGTATGTCCAGCGAATTGGACTGCAGGTAAGGCCCTTATGCAACCTACTGTGCGTGGTGTGAAGGAATACCTGCAAAAAATGAAAAAATTGGAGGAGGGTGCATGATCCTGAGCAAGACCTGTCTTTGGGTTCTTGGGGCACTTTCCTTGAACCTTTGTGCCAGTGGGAGTAGAGAGTTTACGGCCCTGCACTACTCTGCGATTGTCTGTCAAGAAGATTCAGTTAAAGATAATAACCTTTTATATACAGACTTTGTGGATAGTGAGGAGGCTGTAGTGAAGCTGGTTTCGGTTGAGGTGGGGGGGAAATCTTACCAACAGCGGCCTTGCTCTGATCAGATGCACACTTTAGCGGAAGGGTTGGATAGAGAACTCGTGCGGAAAATAAAGGCGCGCCTACCACAGATAACCGCGAACTTTTCTTTCGAGAGCCTAATGCGTGTTGTTTCCGGTTTTGCACATACGCGTTGCAGCGAAGCTGTGCTTCCAAATTTTTTGTGGGGGCGAGAAGGTGGTTGTTTGGCATTTTCCACCTCTGACCCTGATGTTGAAGGTGTTTATTTGCGGGAAAATGAAGCTCGCTGTGTGAAGAAAGGCTGTCCGTATAAAGCAGATCGGAGCTTGGTCAGTGCAACCCCTCCCTTATATGCTATGATTTTTGCAGGTATGCAATATCCCTACCCAAAACATGACATGCCAGGGAAAATGGGCCTATCGTGTGTTCTGGATATTTTAGCGAGTATCAGTGATAAGGGAACATTGGTTGAAAGAGCTTCTTTAGCGGCCTTGAATTTAAGAGTTTTGGGTCTTGCAGATCGGATTGCTCAAATGTCCGTTGTATATGGGCCGCAGAGCCTCCTAACAATAGATATTAAGTCTGGGGGAGATAGTGGATATTCGGGAGGGGCGGTAACCTTTGAGCTTGCGCACCCTAATCGGAAAATTGAAAATTCTCTTCCGCTCAAAATGCGTCTTATTCCCCCGGGTCAATTGGACCAAGAAAAAGAGAAGGATTCTTTTCCAGCCGCCCTTCTGGCTCGATATATGGCAACGATTCTTGGTTTAGTTGTGTTTGAGCCTCAAAGATGTTTGGAAGTTCCCTCACAGGTTTTGTTCTATGTGAATAACATGCCCAATTCTGTGTTTTTACAGGAGAGTTTGGAGGATGTAGATGCTTATTTGCAGGGGTTTACAGACAGAATAGAGGGTTTTTTCCAGTATCAAGTTCCAGATATGTTGCAAATGTTTGATGGAGAGCATTATGTAGCCCATCTGATGATTAGTATGTGGGTTTACGAGCTTGAGCGCCGGGGCGGATTTGACTTCTGCTCTGTGAAGGGTATTTGCGACCTTAATTTGCACCCTTTTTTGGTTTTTTCTGACTTCATTCACAAGAGGATTATGCCCTGCATAACGCGTCGAGATAAGAGTGAGGAAGTGCGGGCAAAGATGTTTGTGGCAACTGCGCTTATGGATATTTACCGCGAAGAGCGCTCAAAGCATGGCCAACATAAGGCGCTCCATAATACGTTAAGCAGAGCTTTTAACAGTCAACTGAACTCAAGCTGGGGTACATGTGCTACGCCTTTGTCTCTGATTAAAGCCTATCCTGAGGGCTGCTCCGATTCAGAGGCGTTTGATATTAACGCTAAAAGGCTGGAGTTTTTGGCTCAATATGGGAGTTTTGTTGAAGAAGAGGATGTAGCTGTCGCTGGGTTAGCCGCCGTGCTTTCTGTAGCTCAGTACTATCGTCACCAGAAATCAGAGGACCTAGTAGCATTAAAGAACCCGGATGAAGCGAGTGTCCTGTCTCTGGTGCAAGTAGCATTAGGAGCTTTGGGTGTGGAAGCTGAGAGCTCAACTACTGCTGGGGAGCTTTCTGATCTAATATGTGTGGCAGGTCTGCCATTGAGTGCAGTTGCTCAGAAAATGGCAGAATATATGGATTAATTATGCAAAATCCGAAAGGGACATATGATTTATGGGGAGACTCTCTCGCCAGTCATGTATATATTCGAGACGTATTTTTTCGAATAGCTCAAACGTTTGGGTACCAGGAGGTTATTACTCCAGTTTATGAGGATGCTAAAGTTTTTACACATACTTTGGGTGAAGAGTCTGACATAGTTCAGAAAGAGATGTTTTACCTGCAGGAGAAAAAGGATAGGCCGATGGTTTTGCGTCCTGAAAATACTGCAGGTGTTATGCGCTTAGCTTTGCAGGCAGGGTTTATACAAGACTTGCCGAAGATGTTTTCATACTTTGGCCCAATGTTTCGCTATGAGCGACCTCAAAAAGGGCGTTATAGGCAATTTTATCAGCTTGGAGTGGAGTACCTTGGAAGTGAGGGCTGGCTTACAGACGTGCAAAATATGCAAGTGGCTGTAGATTTTTTAAAGACGCTAAATATACGTGATACAGAGGTGCAAATTAATTACTTGGGAGATGAATCCGAGCGATCGTCCTATAAAGAAGACTTGAGGGCTTTTTTGCACAACCGTAGCTCAGATTTGTCTTTAGAATCACAGAAGCGTTTAAATCGAAATGTTTTGCGTATACTTGACTCCAAAAATGAAGGTGATCGCAATATTTTGCGTGATGCTCCTGTTTTGAGTGAACACTTAAGACCAGAGACAGTTAGGGAGTATGCGCTTATTAAGGCTGCTTTAAAAGATGTGGGTATTGCTTATAAAGAAAACCCTTGTCTTGTGCGCGGGCTAGATTACTATAATGGCTTGGTTTTTGAGGTTCTCTGGGGTGGCGGAGGAGCGCAAAATGCCTTGGTTGGTGGTGGTCGTTATGACAGTTTATCCCTCCAGATGGGAGGCAAAAGCACCGTCCCGTCCGTTGGTTGGGCCGCAGGAGTCGAGCGATTGCGTGATGCATTAACCCATCCTCCAACGGCGGGGGCGGAAATTAATATTTTTGCGTCACTATCGGAAAATGGCCATCAGCATAGCTTGAGCATGGCCGCAAACTTGCGTGCAAACGGAGTGCCTGTTCTTGTTTGGAGTGGGATGCCTTTAAAGAAAATTTTGAAATTAGCATCGAAAATTGGTGCAAAATTTGTTATGATTTTAGGGGATAAGGAAAGCTCTGAAGGCATTGTGACCGTAAGGCTTTTAAAGAACAGCACTCAGGAGGCCGTTCCTTATGAGAAACTGCTTTCCTATATAAAAAATGCTGCAGCGAGTTCTTAAAATCTTAGAGACCAAAAAGCAATTGGAAGATCGATTGCTGGAAACAGAGGGCGTGAGTCGAGAAAGTATGGTGAACATACAAAAGCGTCTCTCAGAAATGGATGAGGTTGCCGACCTTGCCGCACAATACGTGCGCCAGCATACAGACCTTGAGGGTATTGAAAAAGAAATTACAGCTGGCGTTGACGATGCGGACTGGTTAGCATGCTTAAAAGAAGAGGCCGATCAGCTTTCTTCTTGCTTAGATAAGCTGCAGAGCGATATTAAAGTTTCCCTTCTTCCAAAAGATGAAATGGACGCGCGTGGCGTGATTTTGGAGGTGCGCGCTGGGACCGGAGGGGATGAGGCGGCTTTATTTGCTGGAGATTTGTTGCGAATGTATATGCGTTACTCCTCTATTAGAGGGTGGAGAGCGGAGCTTCTTAATATGTCTGAAAGTGAGCTGGGTGGAGTGAAAGAAGCGGTTCTTTCCATTTCTGGAAAAAATGTTTATGAGCGACTTAAATTTGAATCGGGGGGGCATCGTGTGCAGCGTGTTCCAGCGACTGAGTCGCAAGGTCGAGTGCATACTTCAGCGGCTACAGTAGCGGTTCTTCCAGAGGCTGAAGAGGTTGATGTTGTTATTAATCATAGTGATTTGCGTATTGACGTTTATCGCGCGAGTGGGCCTGGAGGTCAATCTGTGAACACAACAGATAGCGCTGTGCGGATTACGCATATTCCAACAGGAATAGTGGTGCAACAACAAGATGAAAAATCTCAGCATAAAAATAAAGAAAAGGCCATGAAAATTTTACGTGCACGCTTATATGAAAAAAAATTAAGTGATGCCATGGCTGAGCGAGCTGAGGCGCGGAAGCTGATGGTTGGGAGCGGGGATCGATCAGAGCGCGTGCGTACATACAACTTTCCACAAGATCGTTTTGTAGATCACCGTATTAACCTGCGCATGAATGACTTAGTAGGAATTTTGGCAGGAGATAAGCTGAATGAGGTTGTGGACCAGCTGCTAGAGTTTGATAAAACAGAGCGGCTTGCAGCCTTTGATCGAGAGTGTGATGAGAACAGTGCATGACTTGCTTGTGCACTGCTATAAAAAATGGCCAGGTGGGCGCGCCCTGTTGCGTGGGGTAGTAGCCGATATTTTGAGCCAAAGTGTGGAATGGACATTTTTAAATCCAGATGCTGTACTTGCGTCTGATCAAGAGATTCTGATATTATCTGCGGCTGAAAAGCTGAATCAAGGCGTGCCTACTGCACGAGTTACGGGGAAGCGCTATTTTTGTGGGCAGAACTTTGAGGTGAGCCCTTATACATTAGACCCCCGACCAGAAACCGAAAAAATTGTAGAGTATGTGGTAGGTTGCTGCAAACAGCGCAGTAACTTAAAAATTTTGGATATTGGTGCTGGGACAGGGTGTATCGGACTAAGCGTGTTGCAGCAGTGCCCCTCTATGCACTTAACCAGTCTGGACGTTTGCCCACACGCTTTAGAAACAGTACAAAAAAATGCCTGCTCTTTAAACTTAGAAGAAAGGGTACGACTTTGTTGTCAAAGTGTCTTTGACTGTCAAGAAGAGGTGAAGTACGACTGCATTGTGTCAAACCCCCCATATATTGCGACCTCTGACCTTGGAGCGCTGCCCAACAATGTGCGCAGTTATGATCCGATCTTAGCTTTGGACGGTGGGGACGATGGACTAGATTTTTATAGGAAGATTTTTTCCCACTTACACCAATGGCTGAATCCTGATGGAATGTGCGTTGTGGAGTTTGGTTTTGGACAGGTTGAGGGTGTGCGCGAAATTGTGCAGACGTATGGCTTACGGTTAGTGAGTGTTATTCAGGACTATCGTCAGGTTGATCGTTTTGTTCATGTTTCCCTGTAAGGAGATCAGGGCGTAGTTTTTTTGTCAGGCGCATGGACTCTTCGTGTTTCCATTGCGCGATATTGGCGTGGTGCCCTGATGTTAGAACGTCAGGGACGGTGTGTCCTCGCCATACTCTAGGTTTCGTGTACTGCTTATGTTCAAGAAGATTATTTTGAAAACTGTCAAAAAGAGGACTTGCCTCATCTCCAAGGACGCCAGGAATGAGACGTGTGCAGGCATCAATAATAGTGATAGCTGCGATTTCGCCACCTGTTAGTACGTAGTCCCCAATGCTGATTTCTTCAAAGGAGTACTCTTCAAAGAGGCGCTGATCAATGCCTTCGTATCGACCGCACAGCAGCGTAATATCAGTTTCTTGAGACAGACTTGTAGCCAGATTTTGATTAAAAGGTGTTCCGGACGGCGTAAGATGTACAGCGCGTCCTTTGGGAAGTTTGTTTTTATCTAAAGCGTTTGCTATAACGTCCGCGCGCATAAGCATGCCTGCCCCCCCCCCAAATGGTCGCTCATCAACTGAATAATGAGGGGGCGCGGCATAGTCGCGTATGTTATGCACGTTAAGCGACCACAAGCCTTTCTTCAGCGCTTTTCCTGTTACGGATGAAGCCAATGGTCCAGGAAAAATCTCCGGGAAAATGGTTAGGATGTGCACGTTCCAACGTGTCACCTAGTTTATCCTTCCTGAGAGGCTGCCGCCGCCGCTGCTGCTGCTTGTTCAGCGCGTTGTTGTGCTTTTGCTTTAGGCAGGTGCTTTTTAGTTTTAGTCGAAAACTTGAAAGGAGCGTATAGGTCCTTTTGTGACAGAAGGATTTGCACACGCTTCGTAGGTTTTGCTCCCTGTGAAATCCAGTGAGATGCGCGTTCTGCTTTGACAACACATCGTTCATCACTATCTTTGGGAAGGAGGGGATTGTAAGTTCCCAATTTTTCTAAAAACTTTCCGTCACGAGGGAAACGGTTATCTGCCGCTACAATGTGGTAAAAAGGTCGTTTTTTTGAACCTGCTCGACGTAATCTTAAGTGTACAGCCATAATATAATTCCTTATTTCTTGTTGATGTTATAATTTTTTAAAAAAGCGGGGTTGCTCATGCGCTTTAACATAACCTTCATCGTTTTTAGTTGTTTGATGAGCTGGTTCACCTCTTGAACTGATGTTCCTGACCCAGCAACAATACGACGTTTGCGCGAAGAGGTGAGCTCGTGTTTTTCGGCGCGTTCTTTAGGGGTCATGGATTGAATAATGGCCATTTTTCTTTTTATGTCCATTTCTTGTGCATCTGTTAACGTTATGTTTTGCGTTAGTGAGCTTGGAAGGTAGCTTAAAACTTTTTTCACGCCACCCATTTTACGCATTTTGTTGATATTGCGTAGAAGATCGTTGTATGTGATGGTTTTGTACGAAAGATTTTCATCTTCGTCATCGCTCATGCCTTGGAGTTTTTCGATTAGCGCCAGCGCATCTCCCATCCCTAAAATCTGACGAGCGATACGCTCTGGATTAAATACCTCAAGACAGTCAGTTTTCTCTCCAGTTCCCATAAACTTAATCGGGATTCCCACGCACTCTCGTATGGAAAGTGCAGCACCACCACGGGCGTCTCCGTCTACACGAGTAAGGATAATGCCAGAAAGAGGGGTTGCTTGGTGGAATTTTTGTGCGATGGTGACGGCTTCTTGTCCAAGCATCGCATCGGCAGTTAAAAGCGTTTCGTGGGGAGATAAAATTTTATGAATCGTTTGAAGCTCGTTCATCATAGAGTCATCGATGTGCTGACGCCCTGCTGTGTCCACTATGAGTATGGAGTGAGAGCTAGAGGCAAACTGATTTTGTGCTATAGATAGAATGTCTTCTACCGATTGGGCTTCTTCCGCTTTGCAAATGTCGACGCCAATCTGCTCAGCAAGGGATGCGAGCTGGTGTCGGGCCGCTGGTCGGTGTATGTCCACAGAAACCAGTAGACAGCTGTGGTTTTGTGACGTTAAGTGTTGCGCTAACTTTGCGCATGAGGTTGTTTTTCCAACACCTTGGAGACCAACCAGAGATATTATGCTTTTTTGCTGGTCAATTTTGAGAGTTGCGGGCTCTCCTAAGGACTGCTGTAGCTCTAAAAAAATACCGTGAATAATGGCCTGGTGGGGAGTTAGTGCTGCCGTGTAAGACTTTCCCTCAAGCTGTATACGGATGCGTTCTATCAAGTTGTCCACAACACGAACGGCAACGTCCGCTTCAAGAAGGGCAGAACGAATGGAGACCAGGGTTTTTCGTAAATCCTTCTCAGAGAGAGCTGGTTTTTTAGACCACGCTTTGGAAAGCTCTCTAAATCTATCACCTAAACCTGAAAACATATACTAACCTTTTATTTGCTCTATCTGGTCTGCGCTTAAAGTCTCATTTTTTTTTGCTTTATAGAGAACAGGACCAGGAACATCTGAGTGCATCTTGTGAGTTCCGTCACATAAGGGGAAGGATGCGCTGAGACCGCACTTGCAGATCCAGTAACTTTTCCCTTCAACCACTTGTATTTGTTTTTTATCCACACGACATTATAATACACAGTTCGCTATTTGCCAAGAAAAATGCGATTGGAGTAGGATTTTTAGTAATGCTATACATTTATTCCTCGTCTGTGCTATAATAACGTGTATTAAGAGAGGGAATGTGTCTTTAATTGATAAAATAAGCAAAGAACAGATGTCTTTACGCGAAGTGCCAGAGTTTGCTGCAGGTGACCGTCTGTGTATTATGGTGCGTGTAAAAGAGGGAAACAGAGAAAGAGAGCAGGCTTATAATGGAGTTTGCATAGCGCGGCATAATAATGGTGTGAGTTCATCTTTTGTTGTTCGTAAAATTTCATATGGAGAGGGTGTGGAGCGTGTATTCCCACTGTATTCACCTAAAATTAGAATAATTGTAGAAAGGCGTGGGCGTGTGCGTAGGGCTAAACTTTATTACCTTCGCCAGCGCTTTGGTAAGAGCGCTCGTATTGCTGAGAGATTTACAGGTTCGTCTAAACAGAAGCCAGCACCTGCTGCTGTGACAGCTCCACAGGAGAAACCGTCTAGTGGACCAGCTGCGTGATGCAATGATTGTGCGACTGGAAGATAAGTTTCCAGACGCTCACATTGAACTTTGGTCTCGCGACAACGATCAAGTTCACTACTATCTGAAGATTTTCACTGACTCTTTTGTGGGTCTGAAACTTTTAGATCAGCAGCGTGCTGTTAACGCGGCTCTTGAAGGCTTTGTGGGAGAGGCGGTTCATGCGCTGTCGATGAAAACAGGGACATTAAATGAGCGAGAAAATTGAAGCAATATTGAAAAAGGCGCCTGTCGTCCTTTTTATGAAAGGGACAGCAGAGCGGCCATACTGTGGGTTTTCCCAGGCAGTAGTGAGTGCTTTGAAGTCAGTAGAGGTGGATTTTGATGACTATGATGTTCTCGCAGATGAGGATTTGCGCGGATCTCTGAAACAGTTTTTTGACTGGCCGACTTTCCCCATGCTTTGCGTAAAAGGTGAGCTTGTGGGGGGGTGTGATATTGTTTTGGAGCTGTTGAACCTGGGGAAGCTAGAGGCCGTTTGCAAAGGAATCGAAAATGTCAGATAGTGTTGCAGAAAAAGCTATAAAAGACGCTCGTATTGATAAAGTAAAAAAATTACAAGAATTAGGTGTGGAGCCGTACGCGAAGTCCTTTGAGCGTACAGGAACATGCTTGGAACTTCAAAATCGCTACAAAAATCTTGAAGTGGGTGTGGCAACTGAAGATGTTGTCAAGGTAGCGGGGCGTGTGCGCGCCATTCGAAACAACAGTATGTTTGTTGTGCTTGATGATGGAAGCGCTTCTTTACAGGCATTTTTTAATAAAGACCGGCCAGAGCATCAAGACAAGACACTGGCGCTTTTAGATGTTGGAGATATAATTGGTGTGGTCGGCGTGATTCGCCGTACACCACGTGGAGAGTTGACTGTAGATGGGCAAGTTCTGCATTTTTTGACGAAATCCTTGGCACCTCTTCCGGAAAAATACCATGGTTTAGAAGATGTTGAGAAGAGGTATCGTCAGCGATATCTTGACCTTATCATGAACGACGAGGCGCGTGGCCGTTTTGTTTCTCGCGCTTTGGCGGTGCGCACAATTCGTAACTTTTTGGAGCAAAAAAGCTTTATGGAAGTCGAGACGCCTATGCTGCACACAGTGGCGGGCGGGGCGGTCGCACGCCCTTTTACGACCTACCACAATGTCTTGAAATCTGAACTGTACATGAGAATTGCACCCGAGCTTTACCTGAAAAAGCTGATAATTGGTGGGATGCACGATAAAATTTTTGAAATGAATCGCTGTTTTCGGAACGAGGGTGTGTCCACTCGGCACAATCCTGAGTTCACAACGATGGAGCTTTATCAAGCCTATGTCGGGCGTGATGCGATAATTGATCTCATTGAGGAGCTTGTTGAGCACGTTGTGCAAAACGTGTGTGGAGGTTTTGAAGTGCCCTTCCAGGGTGTGACTTTAAACTTCCAGCGCCCATGGAAGAAAATTTCTGTCATAGAGTCCATTTTTGAAAAAACTTCTGTCAACTTTCATGACATACGAGAAAGGCAAGACGCAATCCGGGAGGCGCGTAAGTTGGGCGCTAAGATCCCAGACGCTACGAGCTGGGGAGGGGCGGTCATGGCTGCCTTTGAACATCTGATAGAGCCCACCTTGCATCAGCCTACTCATGTTTTAGATATGCCACTTGATCAGTCGCCGCTGGCGCGGCACCATGAGGTGTACCCATATTTGGCTGATCGCTTTGAAACGTTTGTTGGTGGATTTGAGCTGATCAATGGGTTTTCTGAGTTGGCTGACCCTATGGAGCAGCGAAGGCGCTTTACTACTATGGGGCATGATCAAATGAGTGAGGATGATGATGTCGACCCTGAAGGGCATGTTCCTGACGAAGACTTTGTTACTGCGCTAGAGCATGGGATGCCCCCTACAGGCGGTGTGGGTTTAGGTGTGGATCGTTTGGTGATGCTTCTTACTGATGCTGGTAGTATTAGAGACGTAATCGCTTTCCCCACAATGAAAAAACGCTAAATGTATCACAAGTGCTATAAGCTGTGATACTATGTTCTTGAGGGTGAGGCATGATAATATTGCTATTAGTTTGTTTGGTCGCAAGTGCGGGGAAAGATCCTATAAGTCTGGTTTTGGGTGAGAATCCGGAACATGGCTTTCAAGAGCTGCTTTCCTGGTGGACATGTTCTGACCAAGACCTTGTTAAAAGAAGGTCTTTGTTAGGCAAAACAGCTTTAGATCAAGCATTAGAGAAAGAGCGGGCGCTCCTGTTTAAGCATAATGGAGATATGGAGAGCTTGAAGATTTTATTTGCGCGTTTGCGTGCAGAGGTGACGCGATGCTTTTATAAGCGCCATCATCAACTTTTTGCTGATAATGTTTGGGCGCAGAACTCTAGTGGATTGGTGGTAGAGCAAAAAATTGAGGAAAAAGAAATAGCAGAAAAACTAAAGGCAGACTGGGTTCAAGCGCAAAGGAAGATGCAGCGACAGTCTCGAGGTCAAAACAGTGATCGTTAAATCAGCCTTTCTTTTTGTTTTGGTAATTCTGAATGCTTCGCTGTTTGCGCATGGTTTGCCAACGTATGCAAAAAACTCTCACCATATAGCCGCAAATTTAGATTATTTCCTCAACCAAATTTATGAGAACGGAGGGGAGGCCCTTTATACAAAAGTCCTCAAAGAGATGGGGGACGCTGTTTATCATGCGTTGGCAAAGTTTGTTGTTAGTTTGGATAGCAGTGACCTTAAGATTTTTGAAAGTGCGTTTGACGAGACCCTGCGGAATCGAGGCAAAGGTGTGCGTGGTTTGCTTGATTTAAACCGTAGTATATCTTCGTCTTCTAGCTTAACGGGGTCCTTTAGCTCAGAAAGCAGTGACTCTTCCGACACAGCGAGTGGCTCTGACTCAGAAGGCAGCGGGGTGTCTACCTTAACAAGCTCTTCTAGCTCAGAAAGTAGTGACTCTTCTGACGCAGTGAGTATTTCTGAATCAGAGGGCAGTGGGGTGTCTACCTTAACAAGCTCCTCTAGCTCAGAAAGTAGCGACTCTTCTGACATAGTGAGCGTTTCTGAATCGGGGGGGGGTGACTCTGTGGAGGTGGTGCAAGCAGCTGCTATAGGAGGCCAGGCTGTATCGGGCAAGCCAAGTACTGCTTGGACGCAAAGTCGTAATCGTAGGCGCACGTTGAGTGCTGCAGCAAATGTGCAGCGAAAAAAGATGAAGCTTTCTCCTGAAGGAAGTAAGGGGGGTAAGGTCAGGAGCCTACAAAAGAGCAATTCACAGCCTGTTCTGAAGCTGTGCGAACAGATGCAGAGCAGACCATCCTTGCTTAGTTGGCTTAACATTTGTGACGTTAAGTCAATAAAAAGTGGCGTGCATATGCCGTTGAGTTTGAACGCTAATGACTTGCGCTTGCATAAGGCAACAGGCACTGTACAGGCGCAAAGAGGTGTGTTGACGGCGGAGTTGTTAAAGAGGCTTTTCGCTGTGCATTTATACTGCTTTGGTCTGAGTGGAAAAAAAGGAAAGGGTAAGGTGGGTGGTTACTCGATGTCACCGTCAACTCTGAAGCGTCTTGTTCACAACTTAGCTAAGAGACGCGAATTTGACTCAGAGGGAGTCTGGAAGTTGTTGGAAGAGCTGCCTCAGGTGTTGGCGATGAAACTTTTGGGTCAGACCGTGGTCGTGAAAATTGAAGATGCCACACAAGAGGAGGGCATAATAGATGGTATTTTGCATGCGCTTCCTCTTATGCATGCACGTCTTTCGGAGGTTTTGCGTGCAAAGAGAAGTGTTACGTCTCATATGGAAAGCTTTTTTAAGAGAGTGATGCGTATAGCTCACGTGAACCCTCGCATTACGAAGGAAGCGTTGACAGACTATATGGCTGTGAGACAGGGGCAGTTGGAGTGGGCCTCTTTTAAGAGAGAGATGCAACGTCAAGGCTTGAGCTCTGATGGAGGGGACTCCAAATCGGCAAAATCACTTGCTGCGATAATTTCTGCTGGGGGTGCGAAGAAGCCCAATAGTGCGCTTCGCTATAAGGCGTGGTGTCTTATCTCAGGGGCTTTTGAGCGCCTGGATTATAACTCCCCTGACGTTAGTGTAGATCTGGTGGATGAGCTTGCCGGCGAAAAAAGGTTCGATACAGTGGGCTCTCGCGTTTTAACCGCGGTATCTTCTTTACGTAACAGAGAGAATTACACTTTGCCCAAAGGGGTGCTGCCTTGCCTGAAGAGTAAGGGAGAGCAATGGGCAAAAGGCATGTGGTATGGGCTGCAGTGCTTGCCGCAAAGTAAGCAGTGGCGTGGAGCTGTACTCTCGATTCAGTTTGCCAATATAGTCTTGAGATTGCAGGTTCTTGAATTAACCGAGGCCCAAGTGGTGCAGGAGCTTTGTTTGCTTTCAGAAGTGCTGTTTCAATACGATATGCTTTTCCGAGAAGAGTTGCAGCTTTTGCCTCATGAGATGGCTTTGAAAAAATTTATGCATTATGTATAATGGCTTAGGAATATTATATAAGGTGTCATCATTTTTCTTTTCTCTTTCTCAATTAAGTAAAACAATAGACAGCAATCTTATCCTAGATGATGTCAATCTTGATGTCAATAAAGGTGAGTTTTGGAGTATTGTAGGGCCGTCAGGTGTAGGCAAAAGCACGCTTTTCGAGTTGATCGGTGGCTTTTGCTTTCCAGATTCCGGTGGCATATTTCTGGATGGAGAAGATGTTACGCGTTTGGCCCCTTCAAAACGCCCTGTAAATATGCTTTTTCAGACGTATGCCCTTTTCCCGCATATGACAGTGTGGGAAAATGTCGCATATGGTTTGCGCTGTGCGCGCTGTGATCGTGCCTATATTGTTGAAAAGGTCAAGCATATGCTGGAGTTGATGCACCTTTATGATTTGAGAGATTTTTACCCATCTCAACTTTCAGGGGGGCAGAAACAGCGTGTGGCTATGGCCCGGTGCTTGGTGAAAACGCCTAAGCTTGTGTTGCTGGATGAGCCTTTTTCTGCTTGTGACCGAAGTATTCGTGGTAAAATACAACGAGAACTAAGAGAGTACCATCAAGGCATGAATACAACACTTTTGCACATCACTCATGAGCCTCAGGATGCCTTGGGGATGTCCACACACATTGCTGTGATGGGTGGAAAAACAATTCAGCAGAGTGGACCAGCTGCTGAGGTGTATGATCGACCGAAAAGCGTGCATGTTGCGCGAAGCTTGGGCGATATGAATATTTTTACATGTAGTAAAATGCAAGAAGAAGACGCGGTTGTGATTGCAAAGTGTAAATTTACAGACACTACTGTGAAGCTTTCATCAAAAGAGGATGTGGCGGATGTGTTTTGTTGCGGTGTGCGGCCTGAGCGGTGTGAAATTACAACAGTTGGGCAGGGTGATGTGGCGGCAAATGCGCTAAGCGGGGTTATAAGTACAGTTTTATTGCAAGGTTATGGCGTGAAGTATGAGATTTTTGTAGCAAAGGGTTCCTCTCCTTTTGTTGTTTTTGTGTTGAGGTGTGCCGCTGAAAAAACATTAGAGGTTGGGCAGCAAGTGTGGGTGAGGTGGAATGCAGATGCTGTCGTGCATTTTACGTAAGTGGGTGCGTAAGCTCAACATTTCGACGCTTGTTGTAGTTGGCTTACTGCTAGTGTCTGTGATCATTGCAGCAGCAGTGGTGTTTTTCTCCCTATGTTCTCCAAATTTGCAGTCGCCTATGCTTGTTCGCTGGGACGGCTTTTTTGCAGGGCTTTCTCATTTTTTTGATATTCTTGTGGATCCTGTGCTTTTGGCTAGTATCTGCAACTCACTTGCGGCAACAGGATCTGCCTTGCTTGTGATGCTTGCCTTTGCTTATGTGCTGTCGTGGTTGCTTTATGGTAAGTCTTTAGTTATTAAGTCCTTGTGCGTTACTCTACTTTGTTGGAGCGTTTTTGTGCCCTCGTTGTTTGCTGGGTATGCGGTGTGTGTGTCCTTTGAGGGTGTGATTGCTTTTTGTGCGGAGAGGGGGTGGTCTTTCCCTCCAATTTTGTTGGGGCTTATTTATGTGTATTGGCCATACGTGTTTTTGCCTGTTTTTGTGGCTGTGCATAATGTTCCGAGTTCTTATATTAAATCTGCACAAGATTTAGGGGGAGGGAGCAGGGATGTTCTTCTTCGTTTGATTTTGCCAATGACACGACGGGGTGCCTTTGTGGGCTTTTGTGTGGCAGCGCCTTTATTGCTTTTTGATCCCGTGGTTCCTTTGATGCTTGCTAAGGGAGGCGGAAACTTTATAGGCTCTGCGCTTTGGGACGCTATGTTTTTTGATGTGAATTTGCCGAAGGTTGCTTCGGTGGGAGTGAGCTTAATGCTGTTGTGGTGTTGCTGTGTATTGGTTATGAGATGGAGAAGTTCATAAAATGTGGGGTAATATTAGCTTGCTTGTAGCAGGAGGTGGAATTTGTTATCCACTTATGGGTGTTCTGGTGCACACATTAAGGGAGGGTGATGTTTGGGCCGCAATAACCCAGGCTTTAACGGATCCAGAAGCTGTGCAAGCCTTGAAGACGACTGTAATGATTTCTGCTGGATCTAGCACACTTCTGGTGGCTTGTATGTGTTTTTGTATATTTGAGTTTTTGTATAAAGGGAGAAGGTGGTTAAATGAGGTGTTTGGTCGAAGTCTTCTTATGACAGGGTTGTTGCCAGAGCCTATATTCGCTCTAAGTGTTGCGGGAATTTGTTTGTGGGTGAAGTATGTGTGGGGTGTGGAGCTGCGGTCGTATAGTGCTGTGATTTGTGTGGATGTTTTTCTGATGCTTAGTGCTTCTTGGTATATGGTTCGGGAGAAGCTGCAGCTATTGGATCAACGTGTGATGGACTCTGCCCAAGATTTGGGGGCAAGTGACTTTCAAGGAATGTGGACCGTCCAAATGCCACAAATGCTACCCATTCTTATGTCAGTGTGGGCGATTAACTACCTCATGGTTGCCGACGATTTTTTAGTGAGTTTGTTTGTTGGGGGAGGGGAGATAGTGAACGCGCAAAGTTATGTTTATGTGCAGGCTGCGCGCTCCTCTGTGGGCGTAGTAGGGTTTACGTCTTTGATTGGCCTGGCTAATCTTATGATTGTGAGTGTTGTGTTGCTGGGGGCATTTCTTTTAAGTAGGAGGCATCGCCCATAATTAATATGCAGATGTTTGGAGTGTTCAGTGAGGTTATTGAGATAATATAAAATAAATGAAGAAAGGGCGTTGACAGTACAGGGAGAGTAACATATAATAATCAGGTAAGGTTAATTGACAAGGTAAAGGAGAGAATATTCATCACTGTGTATATTCTCAAGACGCGAAAGGGCGATGGGCGGATGCCTAGGTACCAAGAGGCGAAGAAAGACGTGGCACACTGCGAAAAGTGGCGATGAGGTGTGAGCAACCTGTGAATCGTCAATGTCTGAATGGGGAAACCCACCGCGAGAGCGGTATTCATGCGTGAATATATAGCGTATGGAAGCAAACCCGGGGAATTGAAACATCTTAGTATCCGGAGGAAAAGAAATCGAAAGAGATTCCGTGAGTAGTGGTGAGCGAAAGCGGATTAGGCGAGCGTTAGAAGTTAGTTGAACAATCTGGGAAGGTTGGCGATAGAGGTTAAAGCCCTGTAGGCGAAGACTTCTGGCGACGTATTAAGTAGGGCGGAGCACGAGAAATTCCGTCTGAAGATGGGGGGACCACTCTCCAAGCCTAAATACTCCTTGGTGACCGATAGTGAAGAGTACCGTGAGGGAAAGGTGAAAAGAACCCTGATAAAGGGAGTGAAATAGAATCTGAAATCCGTTGCCTACAATCAGTCAGAGCACGAAAGTGTGATGGCGTACCTTTTGTATAATGGGTCAGCGAGTTTATATTTTTAGCAAGGTTAAGCTGTTAAGTGTAGCCGGAGCGAAAGCGAGTCTGAATAGGGCGAGAGTTAGAGGTATAAGACCCGAAGCCGTAGTGATCTAGCCATGAGCAGGTTGAAGTTGCGCTAATCCGCAATGGAGGACCGAACCCAAGTATGTTGCAAAATGCTGGGATGACTTGTGGTTAGGGGTGAAAGGCCAATCAAACACGGCGATAGCTGGTTCTCCGCGAAATCTATTTAGGTAGAGCGTTGTTAGTAAGCCTAATGGGGGTAGAGCACTGACTAGGTGAGGGGGGAGCGATCCCTACCGATCTTTATCAAACTCCGAATACCATTAGAGTAATAACAGCAGACAGACTATGGGTGCTAACGTCCGTAGTCGAGAGGGAAACAACCCAGACTGCCATCTAAGGTCCCAAAGTATAACTAAGTGTGACAAGGAGGTGACACGACCAAGACAGCTAGGAGGTTGGCTTAGAAGCAGCCATCCTTTAAAGAAAGCGTAATAGCTCACTAGTCTAAATAAGTTGTGTTGCGCCGAAAATGTAATGGGGCTAAGTTATACACCGAAGATGCAGGCTTCCGTAAGGAAGTGGTAGCGGAGCGTTCTGGAGGCTGAAGAAGGGATACCTGCGAGGGGTCCTGGAGGTAACAGAAGCGAGAATGCTGACATGAGTAACGTAAAGGCGTGTGAGAAACACGCCCGCCGAAAGTTCAAGGTTTCCTGCGCACGGGTAATCCGCGCAGGGTTAGTCGGCCCCTAAGGCGAGGGCGAAGGCCGTAGTCGATGGGAAGCAGGTTAATATTCCTGCACCAGTCTGAAGTGACGAAATAGAAGGTAAGTATGTGGTTAATGGATTCCGCATGCTGCTGGATGTTTCCAGGAAATAGCTCAGACATAAGACCGTACCGCAAACCGACACAGGTGAACAGGTAGAGCATACTAAGGCGTTGAGAGAATTGTGTTGAAGGAACTCGGCAAAATGACTCCGTAACTTCGGGAGAAGGAGTGCCTTGTTCGTGGCAACATGAGTGAGGTGGCACAAAAGAGGGGGGGGCGACTGTTTATCAAAAACATAGGGCTCTGCGAAATTGAAAGATGACGTATAGGGTCTGACGCCTGCCCGGTGCCGGAAGGTTAACGAGAGGTGTGAAAGCGCTAATCCGAAGCCCCGGTAAACGGCGGCCGTAAATATAACGGTCCTAAGGTAGCGAAATTCCTTGTCGGGTAAGTTCCGACGTGCATGAATGGCGTAACGATCTCCCCGCTGTCTCCAACACAAACTCAGTGAAATTGAAATCTCCGTGAAGATGCGGAGTAACCGCGGTTAGACGGAAAGACCCTGTGCACCTTTACTACAGCTTTGCACTGATATTAGGTCGTTAATGTGTAGGATAGATGGGAGCCGACGAAGCGGGTGCGCTAGCACCTGTGGAGGCAATGTTGAAATACCATCCTTTATCGACTTGGATATCTAACTGGACGCCTTGAAGCAGGCGACAGGACACTGCATGGTGGGTAGTTTGACTGGGGCGGTCGCCTCCAAAAGAGTAACGGAGGCGTGCGAAGGTAGGCTCAAGCTGGATGGAAATCAGCTGCAGAGTGCAATGGCATAAGCCTGCCTAACTGAAAGACGTACATGTCGAGCAGAGACGAAAGTCGGTCATAGTGATCCGGTGGTTCCGAGTGGAAGGGCCATCGCTCAACGGATAAAAGGTACGCCAGGGATAACAGGCTGATCTCCCCCAAGAGTCCATATCGACGGGGAGGTTTGGCACCTCGATGTCGGCTCATCACATCCTGGGGCTGGAGCAGGTCCCAAGGGTATGGCTGTTCGCCATTTAAAGTGGTACGCGAGCTGGGTTCAGAACGTCGTGAGACAGTTCGGTCCCTATCTGCCGTGGTTGTGAGGAAAACTGCCAGGGGCTGTCCCTAGTACGAGAGGACCGGGATGGACATACCGCTGGTGTACCAGTTGTTCTGCCAAGTGCAACGCTGGGTAGCTAAGTGTGGAAGGGATAACCGCTGAAAGCATCTAAGCGGGAAGCCTGCCTGAAAACTAGTTTTCCCTAGGAGGGACGTTGAAGACTACGACGTAAATAGGCTAGAGGTGGAAGCGCAGTAATGCGTGGAGCTGACTAGTACTAATCTCCCCACTGGTCTTGAGAATTATACATAGTGATGAATATTCTGCCTGGTTGTTATGGCAAAGTGGAACCACCTGATACCATCCCGAACTCAGTCGTGAAACACTTTAGCGCTTATGGTACTGCACCTGCGGGTGTGGAAGAGTCGGTCGCTGCCAGGCTTCGCTCCTTTATCTAACCTTGAAAAAAAGGGTGTAAGAAATGACGGTTTTAATTAGATTTTTTATTTTCGCTTGTATAGCTACTTTGGTAGGTTGCAGTGCTTCTGCGCGACAATCATCTTCTGCAAAGGCTAAAAGCAAATCAACAGAGATGACTCTAGATGAGTGTATTAGTGAGTGTGCTGCTATCGGAATGGAAGCAGATATTGCTTTGACTCGCGATGGAGCTTGTCGTTGTAAGTCTATTTCTTCACAGGAATAGTATCCTTTATTAATGCGTGCTCATGGAATCTTTGGCGAATCACGATGCTGAGCGCGCCCTTGTATCTTCGTTAATACATAATAACGCATCGATAGACCGTGTGCGTGTTTTTTTAAAAGAAGAACATTTTTCCTCCCCCGTCTACGCAGCTGTATATAGGGTCCTTTGCTCTTTGTTTGACTCTGGTAAATCTGCTGATTTTGTTATACTGAAAAGCTATTTTGAGTCAAACGAAATTTTACGTGCAGAAGGCGGGTCGGACCTTTTGAAAGAGTTGGCTGACTCTTGCATTACTATTATTAATTCAGAACATTATGCCGACCTTATATATACCTTATATATGCGTCGCTGCATAGTGGATATATCGAAAGAGCTTTCTACTTCGGCTGCACAGTCTGATATTAAGTCTACTCCGCATGACGCTATTGTACGTGCAGAGGAGCGCTTATACTCTTTGCAAAATGCACGAGTACATCGCAACTCATTTTTCTCTCCGATAAGTACCTTTATGAACGCTGCTGTTCAGACTGTGACAGATGCTATGAGCAAAAGCACACCAGGCGTTCCCACTGGATTTAAAGATTTAGACAACGTGTTGGGCGGTTTGCATCGCTCTGACCTTTTAATATTAGCAGCACGACCAGCTATGGGTAAAACTGCTCTAGTGACCAATATTGCGTACAATGTGAGCCGTCACCTTCAAAAGGAAGCTCCAGGTATGCCGGTGGCATACTTTTCCCTAGAGATGTCAGGGGAACAGCTGGCGGCCCGTATTTTATCCTCTGAGTCTCATGTTCCCTCTGAGGCAATGCGTAAGGGACGAGTCTCTAAAAAAGAGTTAGAAATGCTAAGGGATACGTCAGAAACTCTTCAAAACCTTCCCTTGTATATTGATGATACTCCCTCACTCACAGTCATGGATTTGAAAAGTCGATGTCGACGTTTGAGCATGATGAAAAATGGACTTTCACTGATTGTGGTGGACTATCTGCAACTTTTGCAAGGCTATAAATCAGAATCAAGAGTTCAAGAGATTTCAGAAATTACCCGAGGTCTTAAAATGCTGGCAAAGGAAATCAACGTGCCAGTAATTGCTCTTTCGCAGCTTTCTCGTGCAGTAGAAATGCGGGACGATAAAAAACCACGCCTTGCGGATCTACGTGAGTCTGGTTCAATTGAGCAAGATGCGGATCTTGTGTTGTTTATATATAGGAAAGGTTATTACCAAAAAGACAATAACCCAGAGGCTGAGGTTATTATAGCAAAACATAGAAATGGCCCTGTGACTCAAGTGAAGCTGCACTTTGACGTGCAAACTACAACATTTAAAAATGCTATAAGTTCTGCAACAGACTATCCGTCAAACTAGTAAGTTTTGAGAAAGAAGGGGTGTAGGCTTGTCTTGGGCGTCTTTGTTGTATCCATTAAGATACTGTTAAATAGAAGCTATTTTGAATGCTAGAATTCAAAAGATTGCATGTTTAAATTATGATAACATAAATTATGCTTTTTCCTATATTTATTTTATTATCCTTGCATGTTTTTGAAGTAAGAGCTGGTTCTGAATCTGGTGTAGTGTTCGATGAGGAAAAAAAGTTAGATGCTCAAGCACAAACTTTTGTATATAAAACTGATCCGGATATGCTTCGGGTAGAAGGTGCTAAGGATTTGTCGAGCTTAGAGGTTAGTGACAACCTAGATGCTATTTTAAAAGAAGCTAACTCATCCTTTCCTTCAGCAGGAAAGAAGGGTGGTCGTGTTAACAGGAAGGGTGAGTCGAGTCAAAAGAAACAAAAAGAGAAAGAGAAGAAGCGCCAAAAGGTGTCTGAGAGTGAACTGAATCCTAAAGAAAGCGAGGGTCTTCTTACGATTGTCAAACATACGTTTGCTCGCAAAAAGAAGAAGTCAAAAGAAAAAAATCAGAGATGTGAAGTCTCCGATGATCAGGTTAGTATGACGACGAGAGGCGGTGATCAAAGACAGGATGTTGGAGTCAATCAGTGTGCTGGAGACTTGCCTTTCAGTGTGATTATGGAGGTCGATGAAAAAGATCAGGAAATTGGGGTTGATCAGTGTAGTAATAGTCTCCCTGATGTTCCTGTCTCGAATTTTTTACGAACAAAGAAGAAGGTGCACAGTGGAGAAGAGCAGGTTCCTGTCATACCCACTGAAACCTTCAGATCCAGTGTGATTATGGAGATCACTGCAGAAGGTCAGGAAGTTGGAGTTGAGTGCTATTGTGACGGCCGTTCCGTGATGCCTGTTCCGGATCAAGCACAGACAGTGTCGGATGATACAGGTGATTCGGAAGAAGGTGTTAATTCCCATAATCAGTTTATGAACAGGGTGTCGAAAGTCGTTGATGACTGTGCGGCTAAGAGACCATCTCCAGTGGCGGAAAATTCGACCGGGCTAAATGCATTATGTAATACTGCGGTAGCTAGGGCGATTGAAAGTTCTGAGACATCATCTCCAGTGGCGGAAACTTTAACCGGGCTAAATGCATTAGAAGCTAGGGCGAGTGAACTTGCTGTGGCACCACCTCGAGTAATGAAAACTTTAACCAGCCTAAATTTATCATCTAATCTTGCGGTAGCTTGGGCGATGACTGCATCAAAGCAGGGCTGGCACGCTTTGCAACTTCCATCATTTTTAACAGAAAATGGAGTGATTTTGACTGAGTACCTAAGGCTGGCTGTACACCAATACATAAGAGGATTTAAGGATGAGCAGCGCTACTTAGGAGTGGAAATGGAAGAGATGTTTAAAGTTTCTATAGAATGGGAAAGCTTTAAAAAGGCTTTTTCAGATCTGAAGGAATTTGAGGGATTACAGACACTTCGTTCTTTACTACAAAATGTGGAGAACATATTAGCCGAAAATACTTTGAGCTTCACTGCCATGATCAAAGCTTATAATAGTTTTCAAGAAGCATCAAGTCTTGATCAGATTTTTCGTATGAAGGGGCAATCAAGAAAGGACCAGAACTTTTTGTTCACTAAGTACTTTTACCACCTTGCTTTTAAACTGCATGAAGTGTTGTATATGGCCGTGCAGGGTAGTGGGGGGGCTGCGCGATGGGAAATGGCCCCTTCCGAAGAAAACATGATCATGCGATATTTAAACTCTGTTCGATCAGGATTTAAACATGTTTTAGGGGACACTTTCCCCGATAGTGAGTTAGAGATCGCTTGTTCTTTGCGTTCCGAAGAGGCTGCCGTTGTCAAAGCCCGTAAATGCGATAGCAATAAACCAATGATTAGAGAAATATTGCGATTAGAAGACTTTCAGCACTCAGTTCTGCGGCCTCTGTGGGACGTTGAACAAACTCATGATAAGTTTTACCTGAAAATTCTTTATATTAACTACTGCTTACACACCAGTTTTTATAATCGTGGAAGCATATATTTTTGCGGAAAGGAAGTTGAACCAAGGCGCGCTAAGGAGGTTTTGCGATATCGTGAACAGCTGTTTCCAAACTCTATTACTCCTGACTGGGAGAGTATGTATTCAGTAATAAGGCGTATTTTCTCCATTAAGAAAGAGTATTGGGATTTGAAACCTTTAGACGGAGTAACAGCGGCGTACTGTGTTCAGTACTTGTCGGCTATGTGTAATGTGTTTGAAAAAATGCAGGTATGGCGTGACTTGTCAGAGAGTAGCGTGTTGTGGGGGGATGAAGGAGAAAATTTGCTGGAGCGTTATGCTTGTATTAATAAGGGTGATTTGGGTGACGAGATTCCAAATCTGCCGGAATTGCGTAGGGCGTACGCAAAGTTTAGAACTGCTGTAGAGGCGATGCCTTCTATAGATCGAGCATTTAAAGAGAAATATGACTTTTTGGAGCGGCAGTATCGGATAAAAGCAAGAGATCTTGAGGACATTGAAAATGTAGAGGAGACCGTGGTGAAAAAGGTTACAGCAACTGATACAACAAAGGAACCTCTCAAGTCTGCTATAGCTTCAAAAGATAATAATAAACTTAAAAGTCAAAAGAAAAAGGTACGGTGGGTAGAGAAAAATCAGTTAAATGAAGAAGGCTCGGGAGAGACACTTGACGGAAAAGATCAGGACCAACCAAATGAAGAAAGCTCGGGAGAGACACTTGATGGAACAGGACAGGATCAACCAACTGAAGAAAGCTCGGGAGAGACACTTGACGGAAAAGATCAGGACCAACCAAATGAAGAGTGCTCAAAAGAGGAGTTTGTTGAGTATGAGCCTAAAAGCCAGTATGCGGAATGGTTTGGAAACATGAACTGTGACTTGCTGCCGTACTTATCATGCTTAGGATTTTCCATTAACCTTGAAAACGGATTGCCTGTGAATAGCGTTCTGAAAAGCGAGTTTCAGAAGTCAGTACGCATGTTATATAATGCTACTCAAGAATTGTTAACTGAGCAAGAAAAATATAGCACTTTGAATAAAATGCCCACATGGCCTGAAATGGACTGGGCTACTAAGAGCATAAGGCTTGCTAAAGGTCGTTCCATAAGCTGTGCAACATTTTTTGCAGATATACGTACAATTCTTGATCAGAGGAAGTCTCCTGGAGTACTTGAAGATGAGGACATTATTTTGAGTGGATTGGAGGGCAACGTTGTAACGCGGGAGGATCTTGAGTGTGGGTTTAATGACATCCCTGTGCTCGCGTGGATTTGGCAAAAAATAACACATACTTGGCCGGAGTCTGCGATAAGAGCGTATTGGATGCCTGAAGAGCAGTATTTCAGGGTGCGTGTGAAAACAGAATCTAGCGTGAGCGCACCTCGATCTGCGGTAACAGAAGACATGGCTAAGGAATTGGCGTCTGAGAAGCGTGATATTCCAGACCTATATAGTTCTAATGTTTGTGGTAGTATTGTTTCGCTTGTGGAGCTTCGCTCTCAACCATGTCATTATCATCAGATATCTATTCACCCTGAGGTATGTAAGCTTTTGCACGCATTAGAAAACGAGGAAGATCCTGCGGAATTTCTACGCTCAAAGGTTCCGAACATGCCGGAAATTTTATTGCCCGCAGAAGGTTCTGTTCAAGAGACTGCTCTTTCTGATTTGTTAGAAGGCGTTATGTTCTATAATTTGAGTGCACCGTTACCAACAGCGTTTGCTATAGTAGATGACAACCTAACGGTAGCGAGGGTTAAGCAAGCTGTTTCAGAAATAACTTCGATATGCCTGGCGAGGAAAGAATCTAAGGGTGAGGCTTTAACGCGGGTGGGGAGCCACTTCTCTCGTGCCAATTTGCAGCTGCAAGGCGCAAGTTTTGTAGAAGTAGAATCTGCTACTGGTCTGCCCTTTCTGGGTGGGGATAAGAGTGTAGTGAGGCGCGATATGTCAAAAATCATGCCTCAAATATCCGTGCGAGCCAATTTGCAAAACATTCTTGGAGAAAACTGTCAAATTCAAAAGGATGATTTTGTTGAAACAGAGCTGCTTCAGGTGATGCAGAGATACTATAACCAAGAGGACTTTAAGCGATATGTTTTGCATAAGGCTTGGGTTCGGGAGAAGCATGCGTTTATCTGGGAGAAAAAAGGAGCATCATACCGAGCGCTGCTTTTTGAAGTTGCGCGCAAATATGAAACGCCAACCTTAAGAGCGTCTACAATAGTTTCTTCAATTCAGAAGAGTATAGAGGGGCTAATTCTGCCGCTGCCACAGACACTGTCACCTTTTGAGAAGAGCTTGGAACTAGTATCCATGGATTTTTACACTGCTTCAGGGAGTGATGCTCTTAACTCATTCTATGACACTTCCGATGAGTTAAGTGATATTTTGCCTGAGGATTTGAAGAGAGTGCTGCGGCATCGAGACTTATATGCTGCGCCGTCATTGCCGGGACAGATATCCATCTTATTGTCAGTTGATCGTTTAACTATTTAAGCTGTCCGAGAGCTTTGCTGAGACACTATTTAGTGCTGGTTAGGTTTACCCCCGCCTCCTTGTGTGGAAGCGGGGGGTGCGGACGCAGGATAACTGCTATTTTATATAGCGTTAAGTTAAGGAAAGACTGGCCAATAATTGGCCTGTGGTGTATACAGAAAGAAGGGAAAACAGAAAGGTTTTATTTATCTTCCTCAGAAGCATTTCTGAGGAAGGCTGGAATTTCGTAATACTCCTCAGTTGTTTTTTCTTGAGGGTTTTTGTTCTCCACCTGTACATTTACAGCAGCAGCTGCGCTTGAATCTGGCTTTTTAAACAGCTTTGAAAAAGAAAAGCTCTTATTTTGTGAATTTATGGGAGTTTTTTCCTCTGCATTTAAGTCCTGACTTTGCTCCTGAATGGGAGGGGTTTCGAGCACTTCTAGCTCAGCTTGGAGTGGCTCCTGAAGATCTGTACTGGTAGTGCTTTCTGAGGGGGCAGCTACCTCATTTTTAAATAGAGATTGCTGTAGTTTTTTTGAAGGTGAAGAGGGTGAGTTAGACTCTTTTCTTTCAACTCCCGTGGCTACAACGGACACACGAATATACCCCTGCATATTAGCATCAAACGTCGAACCAAATATGATGTGGGCATCGCTGTCAACTTCTTCACGAACACGATTAGCTGCTTCATCCACCTCAAAAAGTGTGATGTCAGGGCCACCGGTTATGTTAATAAGAAGGCCTTTAGCTCCACGCATAGATGTTTCGTCTAGCAAAGGGTTGGCGATGGCCTCTTCCGCTGCTTGAATAGCTCGATTTTCCCCGGAGGCTTCACCAGTACCCATCATTGCGGTGCCCATTTCGGACATTGTGGTACGAATATCTGAAAAGTCTAAGTTTATTAGTCCAGGCATGATCATAAGGTCTGTAATGCCGCGCACTCCAGAGTAAAGAACTCGATCGGCCATTTTAAAGGCATCGGCGAAAGTAGTTTGCTCTGTGGCTAGTTTAAACAGGTTTTGGTTAGGAATTACGATCAAGGTGTCTACACACTGCTGCAAGTTAACAATTCCCTCTTCTGCGCAACGTGTACGTTGTATTCCTTCAAACTGAAAAGGCTTTGTTACAACCCCGACTACTAAAAGCCCCATTTCGCGAGCTTTGCGGGCAATTACTGGAGCAGCACCTGTACCGGTTCCTCCTCCCATGCCGGCTGCGATAAAAAGCATATGCGCGCCGTCGATGGTGCGCTCAATCTCGTCTATGGACTCATCTGCGGCTGCGCGACCTACATCTGGCTTTGCTCCTGCGCCTAGTCCTTGAGTAATTTGGTTTCCGAGGTGCACTGTTTTTTCTGCTAAAGTGGTTTTTAGTGCTTGTGAATCTGTGTTGGCGACGATAAACTCCACACCTTCAAGTTGAGATTGGATCATGTTGTTAACTGCGTTGCAGCCCGCTCCCCCAATACCCATAACAATTATGCGTGGTTGCGCATTAGTGCCTGTGGTGTCTTGTGACATAAAACCTCCTGAAACTACAACTATAGTATAGCGTAACTCAGGGGAGATAGTAGGCTAGTTTTTCTGAATTTGTGTAAAAAATATTTAGAATGTATGCAAGAAGGTCTATTACCTTTGAAAAAAATGCTTAATTTTGATGAGCCAAGATTGAGATGCAGGTAGGATAATGTCTAGGTGGTAGTGCTCCTGTTCTTTCAGGTGTAACATGCCTAAGCTTGTGGCGATGCTGCTGTTAGACGCATGTGCGGATGTGGGGGTAGCTACACGGACTTGCATTTGCAATATGGAGGCAGCGAGATCTTTAATTCTGGGCGTTTGTGCAACACCTCCTGTAATAACTGCGCGTTGCAGTAAGGCAGGTTTGAGTCCGGATTTATGAATATATTGTTTGATTTTTGTGAAAATTTCCTCTAATCGGGCTCTAATAATATTGGTTAAGTAGGAGGTGTCTATGCATGTGTTGGGAGTGTTAAGGTCAGACATTGGGATCTCAATGGTTGAGTGGGCGTGGCGTGAAAGAGGGAGGGCGCTACCGTGTAGTCTTTTGATTCGCTCGGCGTTTGTAAAAGAGCATCCTAAAATATAGCTAATATCGAAGGTGAGGTGGTTTCCGCCAAAGTGAATGCTTCCGGCATGAATGCACTGGCCTTCATAAAATGCGGAAATGTGGGCGAGGTCTGCGCCGATATCGATAACGACAACACCAACGTCACGCTCATTCTGTACAGATGCCCCTAACCCTGAAGCAAATGGGGTGGATATAAAGGCGGATACATTAAGGTGGCAGTCTTGAAAGAGCTGGGCTAAAAGTGAGATATCAACACTTGGAATTGTAATGGTATGAAAGTGCCCTGAAAGCTGTGAGCAGCGCATACCTCTTGGGTCTCGCACCCCATCGTAAGAGTCAATAGAGTACCTTAAAGGGATCATGTGGAGTAGATGCTGATCATTTGCGGTTTTTTCAGTAATGGATCGTGAGAGTTGGAGAATGTTGTTGGTGGTTACAACACCGTTTTGCGCTTGGCGTACATGGACGAATTTGGATTGGGAAAGAGCAGACGATGTGTTGACAAAAAGGTGTTGAAATCGGTGGCGGGAGGCTTTCTCGGTGGCGTCAACTGTATTTAAAATGCAGTTGCTGAGAGCGGATTTGTTTGTGATTTTTCCTCTAGAAAAACCCTCAGACTTTCGCTCTTGCATAGCAAGAATTTTTGTTTTTTGCTGCTTGACGTCACAAATTGCCTGGGTGCACAGTATGCGTGAGGAACCAATGTCGATTACGTTAATGATTTTTTGGGTCATATGGTTTCTTTTGAATAATAACACGCCCAGGTATACGTAAGTCAATTGTTGAGGAGTTTTGCAAGATATTTGATCTTTTTTCTATAAGGCTTTGTAATCTTTTGAGTGCTTTTTGTGACTTTTCTTCTGGTAAAAGAATAACTCCTCCGTTTTTTAAGTGTAGATTCCAGCGGAGATCATTAACAAGCTCAAAGCATATGGTGTGTTGCGCGACAGTGGGATAAGGCATGATTTTTTGTAATAGGCGCGCTAGTTTTTTGGGAGCATTGTATCCTTTTGTGTGGGGCAGCGATGTGTGTTCACCTTGGTTTATTTCAGTAATTGGTGTAAAATTTGAAGAAACCAGCATATGTTTGGTTCCGTCAAAAAACACGCATAATGGCTTATGCTCTACTACAGATATGGATATGTGCCCGTTCACGCGGCGCTTAATAGCTACACGGTTAATCCACGGTAGGCGCCCCACATCATGGGCCAGTGCTTGCAGGTCTAATCCCAGTACAGGCATGCCTGGGTGAATTTTAGAGTAAGCAATAATATCTTCTTTAGGTGTGTGCTCGTTCCCTTCTACTGTTATTGTTTGGACCACAATTCCAGCCTTTTTGCTCCAAAGAATGAGCTGATCTTTATGTAAAGGGCCTACAGCATGTGGATCTCGGATTAGGGCGCTGTAAACACTTAAGGTGGATATTATTGCTAAGGCAAGATACATACAGTATCTTTTTATTTTTTTTCTAACAATCCTTTTGTGCATGTGGGTGCTGTCCTATAATAACGATTTCTTTTTCTAAGTGCACGTTAAATTTGTTGAAGATTTTCTGCTGAGTCTTTCGAATAAGATTTTCTATTTCTGTTGCAGAGGCCTTCCCTTTGTTCACAAGAAAGTTGTAGTGTATATCAGAAAAATGGATGGGACCTTGGTTCTCTTCTGCTACCACTTGTTTGACGAGAGACCAGGCTTGAGTGTTGGGAGGGTTTTTAAATGTAGAGCCGCATGTAGCAACGTTTTTGGGTTGAGTTTCGTTTCGGTAGTCTAAGGCTTCCTGTAGTCTTAGCTTGCAGATTTCGGGGGTAGACGGTGCCAGTTTAAATGTTGCGCTAATCACAATAGAATCGGAAGGTAATGAGCAGGATCTGTACTGAAAGAGGAGGTCCGCTTTGGTGTATGTGTGTAAGGTTCCGTCACGGTGCAATACTTGTGCTTGTACAAGGACGTCAGCTGTGCACTGGCCGTGGGCCCCGGCGTTCATGCGTACTGCGCCTCCAACTGACCCGGGGATTCCTGCAAAAAACTCTAGTCCTGATAATCCTTGTTCAACAGAGTGACTTGCGAGTGTGGGTAGAAGTACGCCAGCGTCTGCTGTGATAAGCGGCGAGGTGACTTTAACGGAGTGCAGGCCGTTGGGAGTGCGGATTATGACCCCATCAAATCCGCCGTCACGCAACAAAAAGTTAGAGCATGCACCGATAGGGTATACGGGCACTTCAGTTGAGATCTCTCTTAGAAAGACTTGGATGTCATTCAGGGATTTAGGTAAAAACATGTACCGCGCCGATCCACCAGCCTTAATCCAGGATATGGGTGAGAGTGGCGCGTTATACCTTATCTTTCCTGCAAGGGGTGGGGGCGTGTTTTTCCATAAATTTTGCATAATGTTTAGCCGTAAAGTCTTGAGCGAATAAGGAGAGGTCTCCTGCATTACAAAATATGAGGGCTGTGGTGTTTTGGACCTTGCGTGATAATAAAAACTGCTCTAAGAGTTCAAATGACTCAATGAAGTTGCATTTGCTTCCTGTTTCTTGGATGGATTTTGCAAGGTTGCGGGCGTGCTTAATGCGCTCGGATTTGGCGTGAGTTGGTGCGTATACTGGAAGGATGATGCTTTCCGGCGCCATTTGAATAGCATTAATAAAGTTTTGAAAGTGGAAGCACAGGCGTTCGATCCGGTGCGGTTGAAAAATCAAAATAAAGTTTTGCTTGTTTTTGCAGGATATAAGGCCTAGTATAAGTTTTTTGATAGAGGTGGGGTGATGGGCATAGTCATTAATGATTGTAGGGGCTTGTGTGCTGTTGGTTAGGTAGGACATTCGTCGGTCTAGACCTTGAAAATTTTGGAGATTTTGGCGAACCATGTCAAGAGGAAGGTTTGATTTGTGCGCCAGAATGATTGCGGGGAGAGCGTTGGTCGCATTAAAATCTAATGGAAGAGGTAGGGTGATGTTTGTCAGTAGAGGTTTTTTTTGGAAAAAGGCGTCAAAGTTTATGCTGTGCGGGGTTGTGGCGCAATTCACTACCTGGTAGTCGTTATGGTCTTGTATTCCGTATGTTATCACGTTAGGATGTGCTGCTTGTGTTTGTTTTACAAGGCGTGGGTCGTCTCCGTTTATAATCATACATCCGTTTTTAGAGGTGTTTGCCGCAAATGTGGCGAACTCTTTGTAAAGGTGGTCAATGGTGTGGTGCTGCTCCATGTGGTCTGTATCAACATTTGTGATGACAGAAATATGGCTTTTGTATGTTGTTAAAGTGCCATCGGATTCATCACACTCAGCTACAATTTGCACGCTGTTTTCTGGCATTGAGAAGTTAGCGTTTATTCGATTAATGATGGCGCCTGTGAGGATGGCAAATGGGGATGGCGTGTTGATGCGCGATTCAAATATTAGGGTTGATGTGGTGGACTTTCCGTGGCATCCAGCGACGCAAACGGAAGGCGTGCTTTGGAGAATAGCGGCCAGTGCTTGCGCTCTATGGATGATAGGTATTTTTTGCGCATGTGCATGTAAAATTGCAGGGTCATTGTGAGGTGTGGCTGAAGACGTGATTAAAACAGAATTTTCTGAAGGGAGCATGGAGGCATGAAATTTTGTTTTAATTGGTATGTCGTGTTGGTGTAGTGCGTAAGTAAAGGGTGTGCTGGATGCTCCGTCAAAACCGACAACATGTTTCTGCATTTTAACCTTGAGGGCTCCAGCGATGGCGCTCATCCCAGCTCCGGCGATGTTTGCGATGCAGATGTGTTTGGCTTTTGAGAGCACTTCCAAATGATTCATAGTGACTTCCATATGATGTCGCAAGACTTGTGTGTCTGGAGTTTTGAGAGAGCACGTCGCATTGCGGATGTGTTTTTTTGCTGAGTGAGCAAATTGGTCACATTGTCAGCGAGTTTTTTTGGTTCGATTTCGGATTGTGGCACTAAGACTGCGGCATTAACGTCAGCGAGTTTTTTTGCGTTAAAAAATTGATGATTGTCTTTAGCAGAAGGGAGGGGTATCAAAATGCTGGGGGTTTTGAAGTGAATAATTTCAGCAACTGTAGAGCCGCCTGCGCGAGCAATGACCAGTGATGTTGTAGACATCACTTCGGGTGCGTTGTCAAAAAAAGGCGTGACTACTGCTTGAATGTTGAGCTTTTTATAAATGTGCTGTGTTGAGCTAATGAAGTGCCTCGGAGCTTGGTGAAAAACGATAATGTTTTGTCGTAAAGAGGCCGGTAAGTAGTACCATGTTTTCATGAATACTTGATTGGCCAACGGAGAAGATCCTTGGCTTCCTCCTAAAATAAGAATGTGGTGAGCTTTTTTCTGGGGCATGCTTGGCTTTGGCGCTGACCTTGTGGGCGTGCCTGTGTATTTAATCTTTCTCCTTGATATTAGGGCTGTTTTTTGAACTTGTGGGAAAGCTGTAAAAATCACAGTTGCAAAAACTGCATAACACGGTGCATTCTGCCGAGCACTGCATTTTGCTCATGAAGAAAAAGTTTACAGCTATTTCCTTTCAACCTCCAGCAGAGAAAGGCTAAAAAGGAAGGTAGGCAGTATGCGCTTCCAAAGCAAATGAGGTGGGAGGGCTTGGACTCTTGAAAGATTTTGAACCTTTCTTTAGTAAGGGAAATAGTGTTTGATATAAAGGCGTTTCTTCGCCTAAGGTAAGGGGACGCACGTGTGTGTGAGCTGGGAGGGAACCATGAGGTTTGGTCTGTAATAACGGTGACATACGATCGTTTTTTTAGGTGTAGGTAAAGAACGGACGCGGGTGCAATGTGACCTCCTGTTCCGCCTGCTGAAAGTAAAATTGATTTTTTCTTGCTCATAAGGAAATAGTTCGAATATGTTTGCGTGAAATATTGAGCAATGAACCAATAACCCACGCGGCTCCTAATAAAGAAGATCCGCCATAACTTACAAAGGGAAGAGTCGTTCCTTTGGGCGGCAGGATGTTCAAAACAGAGGCTGTATGGAGCAAGCATTGTGATCCAAAGTACATTGCAGAACCTACACACATTATTGTAATATAATTCGACCTTGAGTATAAAGCAACAGATAAAGATCGTTGAATAATCATAAGGTACATAGATAAAATTAACACACAAAATAGAGATCCAAACTCCTCACTAATTAGACAAAGTATAAAATCGCAGTGCACGTCAGGCAGAACATCCTTTACGGCCCCCTCTCCGGGGCCAATTCCAAATAAGCTGCCATTGACAAAACTTTTGATGCTTGAGTGGATTTGTGCAGCGGAGGATGTTGTCGCATCTCCGCTGTGCAAAAAGGTTTGTAGTCTTGCGCGAGCGTGTGGGGACAGTATGGCAATGCCTCCTAGCGCCGCAAGCGCAGCGCTAGCTGTGAAAATAATGCTTTTAATGCGTGGGGCTGTAATGAAAATTTGGGCAAAGTATATGGATAGTATTAAAAAAGCCATGCCAATATCGGGCTGTGCGCATGTTGTAAGGCATATGCCACCAACAATTAGACCTGAGGTTAAATAAGCATACTTTTGTTGGCGGGTGAGAAGAAGAGCTATGATGGCGGGTAAAGTGCTGCGCACTTGCTCGGAGGGCTGAAGGGATGCCCCTAAGATGTTGATCCAACGGAGGCTTCCTTTTGTGGCTGTTCCCATTGATAACGTTAAAAATAGCAAAATGCAACTTGATCCAAAGAGCATGAGGGAAAGGCGTAAAAGGTTTTTAGTGGATGTGTAGGATAGAAATATAATCAGCAGGAGGGCGCAAATGACATGAGCAATATGACGCTGTGCAAAAAACAGCTCGCCTAAGTTGAACATCAGTCCAAGCTTTGGTGAGTAGCTAAAGCTGATGAAGGCGCTGACGATCAGTAAAAAGAGTGTGGGCCAAAGAATCGAGTGCTCTAAGCTGCGCCACCATGCGCGAATGTGAACTACCACTTTTCCTCCAAAACTAGAGATTTGAAGGTTTCCCCTCGTTGATTGAAGTCGGAAAACTGATCCCAGGATGTAGCTGCGGGAGAGAGAAGGATGGTGTAGTGGTCTTTGGGGTTTTCTTGGCGAAAGTTCGCAATATCAGTAATGGCTTGATCGAGTGTGGAGCTGACAGTAAGGGGGGTGTGGTTATGAAGCTCATTCGTAAAAAGAGATGGTTCTTTCCCTATAACAAATGTGTGTATCACATTCTTAAGGTTTTGTTTTAGCAAAGGTGTGCATTTGAAAGCTGATTTTCTTTGCCCCCCAACAATCCATAAAATGTTTTTAAAAAGAGAAAGTGCGTGGGCGGCGGCAAATGAGTTTGTGCTTTTGCTGTCATTAATAACGGTAAGGTTGGAGGTGTTTATGACAAGTTCGCAGCGATGAGGGAGGGGCTTTGTATGTTTAAGGGTTTGCGCTAGGAATTTTTCTATTTCAGGTGTTGGGATGCCTTTATGGTGATCGGCTATATAGGCTAAGGCGCAGGCTGTGGGAAGCGCAGATATGTGTCGTATGTGGTGAGGGATTGTTATTGGAATCGACTGGTGTGTGCGGCAGTCATAAATTTCGGTGGGGGTCGCAATAATATGGGCTTTTTGTTTGGGGTTTTGTGTGATAGTGACCGTGTTTTTGGGGATGGCTATATGCGGTGGAATGTTGTCAATAACCATGGAGAACACGCCGCTGGGCTTAACAAGTTGAGCAATACGCATTTTAGCTTGGTGGTACTTGGTGACAGAACCATGAAATAATATATGATCTTCTAAAAGGCTGATGACGGCACCGTAGCTAAGCTTGGGGATGTGCATTCGTTCGAGCTGTGCAGAGGATAGCTCAAGCACGGGAAGGGTGTCTGGATCAAGAGATAGGGGTGAGGCCCCAAAGTTGCCCGCTGGCTCGGATTTGATTCCTTGGCTGTTGTAGTATTGTGCTAAAAACATGGTGGTTGTGGATTTTGCGACAGTTCCTGTGATGCCAAAGGTTTCGTGACTGCTGGTTGTGAGATAAACGTCGATGTCTGAAATGATTGGGATGTTGTGTTGTGAGGAGAGCTCTACTGCGGGGTGACGTGGATGTGTAAGAGGGATCCCTGGCGATAGAATGCAAGCATCTAGCGTGGGCCATGGTGCTGTGTGTAAGTTGCCTAGTGCATTTTCTGAATTGTCATCCCAGGTAAGCACAGTAACGCCGTTATTTCGCAAAAAAGCTTCTGTGCTTTTTCCTGTTCGGCCTAACCCAATGATAATGACCTTTTTGAGGGGAGGGCTATTGGTGAAGGTACGCATGTAGTAAAAAAATCAAAAAACCTAACATAGAGCAGATTGAGCTAACGGTCCCTAATCGTATAGAGATGGTAGTCTCTGATATGTTTTTGCGCTGTAGGTGATGGTGAAAGGGGGCGCATAAAAACACTGTTTTTCCTCGGGTCTTAAATGAGATAGATTGGATAATAACAGAGGCTGTTTCTGCCACAAGCACTAATCCTGATATAGCTAAGAGGCATTCTTGCTTGAGGCTAATAAAGCAAAACGCAAGGCAGCTTCCAAGAGCAAGGGATCCTGTGTCTCCCATGAAGAGTTTTGCAGGAGGAGCGTTATGCCAAAGAAAGGCGGATCCTGCTCCTAAAATGGCTGTGCAAAGGGCGCAGATGTTTTTTCCATACGGGGTGAATGGAGCGTGAAACACCTGGGCTAAGTACTCGTGGCCTTGAATGAATCCTAAGCAGGCGGCTAAGGCAAAGCATGGCATAAGGACACGAATGCATAGAGCGTCAAGACCGTCTGTGAGGTTTGAGGCGTTGCCTGTTCCTACTATGATAAATATCCAAAGTAGTACTGTGAAAACAGAGGATGTAATTTTAAAGTTAAGCAATGGAATGATGGTGTAGCTGCAAATCCACGATCCATTAAGGCGAATGATGAGGTATGCTGCTAAGCTGCTGGAGAGGATTTGCAGAAGGAACTTTGTTCTTGGGAGAACCCCTAAATTAGTTTTATGTTGAAACTTGGAAATATCATCAACCCCACCGATAATAGCATCGATGGTAAGCAGTGAACAGGCGACTATAGACCATGGTGTTGTGGTGGCCCAAAATATGGTGGCTGATATTGTTCCAAGCAAAATACCGACTCCGCCCATGCTTGGGGTTCCTGATTTCTTTTTGTGCTCTGGAAGGTGTGTGCTTGTGATCTGTCCGGATGGGAAAATTTTTTTTAAGCTGCGTGAAATACGTTCTGCAGAGAAAAAGCAAATGATAAAAGCATGAAAAAATGTGAGAACCGATTGGCACAAAAATGGTATGGTGAAAACATCTTGCAAAATGCTACTGTCGCACATGATTAATTTTAGCACTCTGTCAGGCGTTGAGTAAAACAAGTTGGGCTAAAATGGATCTTGCAAAGGGATCTTGTGTTGTAATTGAGGAATGATTGGAGAGAGGTTGGCGGCGCGGCTTCCTTGAACAAGAATCGCCGTGCTTTGTGTAATGAGCTTTTCTGTTGTTTCGATCAGCTCTGTTTGTGTATTGCATATATGAACTTTTGTGGGGTGTGGGTATGTGAGGTCGTGCCACTGCTGGCCAATAAGGACTATGTGTGCTTCTGGATTGTGCTCAGTAATATAGTCAATAAGTCCTTGGTGAGCGTGTTTGGATTTGTGCGAAGACTGCTCCGCGAGCTCGGAGAGAATGATAATGGATGTTTTCTGCTTAAGTTGAAACAAAGAGGTTATATTTGGGGTGACCCCTGAAGGGCTTGCGGCGTTGTAAGAGCAGTCAACAATAAGCCCGTAAGGTGTGGGCACTCTTTGGCCTCGGCCGTGAGAGAAGTTTAGGGTTGCGGCCTGCTTTTGGATGTCTGTGGGAAGAGTGTGTGTAATAACGTGAGATGAGAGTGCGGCAGCTGTGATGTTGCGTGCCATGTGCTCACCTGTCATTTGTGTTGTGATGGTCATGTTGTGATGCAAGAGGCGCACTAAGATTTCTGCTTGGTTTCTCTGTGTGAGTGCGTAAGAGAGAATTGTGGCATCAGCGCTTTTGTTTTGTCCGAACGTCAGAAACTTTGCATGAGTAGGGACCTTGGACTGTAGTTGGGGTGAGTACTCTCGGTCCCCTTCAAAAACAGCGAGACCTTTAGTGCTAAGAGCCTGCCATATTTTGGTTTTTTCTTCTAAAACGTTATCGGTGCTTTTTAAAAACTCAAGGTGTGTGGGGGCGATATTTGTAATGATAGCGCAGTCAGCATATGGAGCAAATAGTTTGACGAACTCGTCCATTTCTCCGAGGCGAGAAATGCCTACTTCAAGGACTGCATGCTTGATGTGCGAGGGCATGGATGCGAGGTGTGAACAGTTGCTGATGACTGTCGATTTGTTGGCTGGGGAAGCAAATATGCTGTTGGATGTGAGGTGGGCATAAATGTCTTTAGTGGATGTTTTTCCATGGCTTCCTGTGATAAGGGTTAAGGAAAAGTTTTTTGCAGAAAGTTTTTTTCTGGCAAGGGTTAGTAAACCTTGCCGGGCACACGGGACTTGAAATGAGGGGGTGCTGTTGTCAGGTTTAATTGGCGATGTTGGGTCCCATAAAATAGCGGCGCCTTTTTTTTGTGCGTCGGGTATATAGAGGCCTCCGTGATTGGTTGGGTGGGGAGGGAGTGCGACAAAGAGGGCACTGCTGTGACATGCTTTAGAGTTGAAGGTGACGTCTGTAATGGTGGCGGGAAGAGCTCTGCTCCCTTGAGTCTCCAGTGTTTGCTCGATCTCTTTCTGGGACCACATTAATCATCCTCCTTTTGCAAAAGTTCTTTAAGAATGAGGCGGTCATTGTGATAAATGGTTTCCCCCTTAACAGAAATAGTGTCCTCATTGCCTTTGCCCAGAGCAATAACGCAATCTCCAGCTTTAGCGTTCTTTAGTGCGGTAAGCAGGGCTTCTCGACGATTGGGTATATGTACAGTGCCAGAGGGGCAGTTTTCTAGAAAAACCTGAGCGATGTGTTCTTGATCTATGTGTCGAGGGTTGTCCATTGTTATGTAGTGATGATGGGCGTTTTGGGCAATGGCGCGGGCAGTTGCTCGGTAAAAGTCATCATCTTGAGATGGGGGGGATCCTCCGCCGATGATAGCGTGTATTTTTCCTTGAGGGGCTAAAAAGCGCTTGGCTTCCGTGAGTGCTGTGACGACTGCAGAGGGGTAATGAGCGAAGTCCACAAGCACGGTGAAAGGGTGATCTGGTGGGGAAATTTTTTCCATTCTGCCTAACATTGTGGGCATTTCATGAAAGTTTTCTAATGATTTTTTTAGGAGAGAGAGGTCTTTGAGGGCGAGTGCAAATAGGCTTATCCCGCAAAGGGCATTGAGTATAGAAAATGTTGAGAGTAGTTCAGTTTGGGCCGTGATTGTTTGCCCTTGAAGAAGAAAGGTTACCTGTTTGGTTTTAGGACAAAAACCTTGAAGGCAAACATCTGCTTGAGGAGTGACTCCAAACGTTAGGTGCTGTAGGTGCGAGAGTTTCATGGACTCAATTGCTGGTTTTAGGGGTTCGTGGACTGCAAAGGGTGCGTTTTGTTGCTGCAGCAAAGAAAACTTAGTTTTTTTTATGTTTTCTACAGACTTGAAGTCGCGAATATGTGCGTCCTCTAGGCAGGTGAAGGCTGTGCTGCTGCAGGAAAACCAGCTGGATCGATGCTGTGCAATGCCGTGAGCGGACGCCTCCATAAACAGAAAAAGAATATTTTTTTTCTTGAGCACGTTGAAGATTCGGACGAGCTCTGTGGGGGTGGGGGTTGTTCTTGGTGTAAAGTTGCTTTGCTGAAGGGGAAAGTTACTTCCATTAATTAATAGGCCTTCTGTTCCGAGGTATGCAGCACTATATCCATGTGATCGAGCTGCTTTGTACCCATAAAAAGCAGCGCTGGATTTGCCTGCAGAGCCAGTAACCGCGCAAATGTGTGGAATTTTTTTAAGAAAGAGTTTGCATACAATGCTGCAGGCATACTTTACGTCTTCTACGAATATGAGGGAGGTGTTCTCAATGGGGTCAGGGAATGCGGGCAAATTGGAAAGCGGTAGGACAACGCAAGAAACGCGTCGAGGGAGAGCGACTTTCATAAAAGTGTGCGTGTTTTCCCCTTGGGTGTCAAGAAAGAGTATTTGTTGCGGTTGTGACTGCTGTGCAAATGTTTCTGGAGCAGAAATTGGGTGTTCTTGCGGAAGAACATGATCAGGCGTGCTATTCTGAAAGGGTACATTATGCTTTGTGAGTATTTCGAAAATATGACTAAGAAATATTTGCATGCCATATTAAAACATAAAGAACAGGTAGTTCGCAATGGGAGACAATTTAGGTGTGGGATAGTATATTGCAGTCTTGCGTGAGCGTTTTCAACACTACGACTGCCATGTGTGGACAGTTGGCTTCACCGAGTTATTGGTTCGATTTGTTGCTAGTCTATAAGTATTGGGTGGTGGCAGCGGGCGCGTTAATTGAGGGGGAGATCATTTTAATGATGGCGGCAGCAGCGGCTTATCATGGCCACATTGTAGTTTATAACGTGGCGTTATTTGCTGCGGTGGGAGCTATTGTCCATGACCATGTTTTGTATGCTTTGGGGCTTTTGTTTCGAGAAAGATTTGAGCAAATCAAGGAGCGCTATGTAATCGCAGCAAAGGTTGAGCGTCTGATTCAGCGTTATGGTATATATTTTGTTTGTTCTTTTCGTTTTCTGTACGGTGTGCGTACGTTAACCCCGTTAATGTTGGGTGCCGCACAGAAATTTAGCTGGCGTCAGTACACGTTTTGTGTTTGTCTGTCAGCTGTTATATGGGCTTGTTTAATTACGTATTTAGGGTATACCTTTGCGATAGCTTTTGAATGGTTGATTGGAGTTTTCAAGAGCGTCAAGTCTATAATAGTTTATGTAGTGTTGGGGGTTATTGTGATGATAGTTAGTATTTTTCTACTAAGGTGGTTGTTGCGGCGTATTCGCGCAAGAAAGCAGTAAAGCGAGGGTTTTATGATACATGTGTTGCTGAGTTTATTGTGTACACTATCCTTATATGGACAGAGAACATCCATTGAGGTTTGGTATGAGACGTTTGATGAAATTTTTACATTCTTCTCTACAGTTAACTTTGAAAAGAAAAAAGATATTCCAGTGAAGAAAGAAAAACTTTTTTATGGATTAGAGTTTTGTGCTGATGAGTATATACGACCTATGCAGCACATGACTGTGGGGCAAAAAATTCCTGCAATGATGTTTTTGCTGCAAAAGTTGGAGCCAGCATTTCCTGGTGTACGGCCGCTAAAGGCTAAGCTCAAAAAACTTCTTGATTTGGCTAAGAAGAAGCTTTACACAGAAGAGAGCTTGGCAGTTTATAACATGTTGGATGATATACACACAATGGTCGAGTTGATCGCCCAAATATATAACAATTCGCGGATATGGGCAGAGCCTGGGTTTGAACTGGATTTTAATGTCTTTTGGCGTCCAGCAGTGCAGTCCTGTCTCCTAATGACCAAGATACGTCGTGGAGTTGCGTCCAAGAAGTCTGTGGAGGGTCTGATCAGACTTTTGGATGATCTGATTGAAGCTCACTCAAAGAGTACTTTGTACCGAATGGCTGCAATGAAAATTAAAGAGCTGAAAGCTAATTTGCAAAAGCGTTATCTTACTTCTCTGAGCACTGACTAAAGAGGCTGTCTTTTAATTGCTTCTCCGCCAGTGCAAGTAAAGCTGCATTGGGCGGTTGGCCAAGAGCCCCCCCTTTGTGTTTTGACGAGCCCTTGTATTTTTGTCGGTCGACTGCCTTCTGTGCATCTCGCTTTCTTTTGGCTTGTTCTATGACTTCCATTTGGGCACGCTTGTTGGGTGGTATGAGTCCTGGTTTGGCCTTTTTGTCGGGTTGCAGTCCTGGGGATATGAGCGGTATGTTATTTTGTGTGCTGGGTTTTATGGTGCGAGCGGCAGCTCTCCCGTAGTCTGAAAGGGAATGTGTGTTCTCTAAGGACATCTGTGGAGCTTTTGAAGAGTCCGTACTTAGAGCTGGTGGATTTTGACTAGGCATGCGAGTGAGGTCTACTGGTGGGGGCGTTTTCGTGTGGACGACACTTTGTGAAGGACCATGGCTAGGTAAATAGTAAAGGTGGTGGTGGCTGGGAGTGACGGAAGTGCGCGTCACTGTATTTTGGACGTGTGTTGATGGGCTGGATTGAGGGCGCTTTAGCTGAGTGTCTGTTCTGCTGTCTGTACTCCACACGCAGGATGCGGCGTGCGTGTCTCTTGGGGTGTCTATGTACACAAAATATGGTGGTAGGTCGTTCAACATTGAGAATTTCTCGTGCGGAAGGCTCGTTGTTTCGGAAAGTGTTGACTGCTGTCCGCGGGAATTTTTGGAGCCTGTAGTAGTGGTGGGTTGCTCATATAGTGAGTACATCGGTGTTGCTGCAGTGAGTGTGGATACGCTGGAGGCCTTGGACGAATCAGTTGGTGTTGGCGTGCGAGTTTTAGTATAGCTGCTTATCGTTTGTGCGTGCGGCAGTTTTTGATGGTGATCGATTGGTGGGAGGGATGTGCAAGGCGCCGTCTGTTGATGGCTGTATTGTGTCGCTTGACCACTGTCAGTGGAAGGTTTTCTTTTCTTGAGTATACCCTGAGGGGCAGGAGGTGTATTGGGTGCACCTTTTGTTGGGATGATCCTTGATGTTAAATGTAATGTAGGTGGTGTGTTCTTCGGCTGAGGCGGTATTATTTTGGGCTGATGTACATTCGTAGAGTGCGTGTGCTTTGGTGGTGAATCAGCATATGAGCTGTTGGTGGAGCATGAGGATGCGGACTGAGGTGTTATGTAAGAGTCCGCAGTTATTCCTTTGGTGTATAGGGGGTGTAGGTTGTCAGCAAGTGATAACGCTAGCCCTCGCAGGGTTTTGAGGCGAAAGGGCACACTTTGCAAATCCATCTTTAGCTCGTTGTGGAACTGCAGGATGCTGCAGCATGAGTTAAAAAGAAGAGGTGTTTGGTCATCCTTTAGAAGAGATAGATCTTTGGATCTCCTGGGTGGGTTCAGTAGAGCATACTGTGTTGCAGTAAGTAGGGCGAAAAGGTAGGAGTGGATGCAGAGGGCCTGTTTGCGAAACCCTGATTCTTGATCTTCATCAGCGCTTGCTATATATAGGCTAGATTTTGCAAGCAAGTTTAGCCTATCATGGATAGACATAATTAGGCTAAGCATGGGGCTCAAATCTTTAGGAGCTTCTAGTGTGGCATTCTGACATTTTGCATAGAAGAGCAGCTCTAATTGTGTGGAGTTCTTTTGGTACTCAGGGCGTAAAGCGAGCAGACGTGCAATATACATTGACGGCAATAGTTCCATGGAAAGGTTTGTCCGCGCTAAATTTGTGACTATTAATATGGATTCTACTAGAGCTGATGTGAGTATATATGACCCTCCGTTCTTCCAGATTGCTTGGCAGGAGTTTTGTAAAGCCAGCGCATGCTTTTGTGGATTGGTATCAAATAAACAGACATCAGTCCGGTGGATGGAGTAAGCGGCAGTAGAGGTATGTTGTTTGATTTTATCCTGCAGTAATTTTTGCTGTTGCGACGAGTATCCTTCTTCTCTTATGGGCATTAGGTGATGCGTTAAGCGGATAGAAAGGAAAATTTTTAGTATATCGCGGGTGGTGGGGTTCTGGGGGAGATTTGTGATTGTTTGTCTGCATATGAATCTACAGTTTTCCCAAACGTTAATCGGAGCGCCTGTATGCGCACGGCTGTTTGCATAGTGATCGGAGAGGTGAGTTTTAGCATTTGAGACTATAGCATAGCTATCCTCGTCGGACATGTCATCCGTGATTGTATCTTGAAGGTATAGAGCATATGAAACAGCCGCGTGAAACAAATCATCTCCTGTAATGCGTGGCAATCTGAACTCACCGCTCAGTTGGTTTGTAGAATCTGTACTGCTATTACGAGAGTGGTGCATGGAATCTGAGCTGCTGTTAGATTGGCGTAGGGAGTCTGCGCTGACACTTTGTACAGGCATAAATTCTCCGCAGGTGCTGGATTCGTGGGATGCTATAAACTGGCGCGTGATGTGAGCGGCCTCTTCGACAGCCTTGTTTATACGCATGGTGTCCCCTGGGTTTGCAAGTGTTATATATTGATAGGATGAGCTTAACCATGATGTGCTGCTTAAGCACTCCAGGCATATCATGCATACTGCAATAAAATAAATCATAACAGTATGATAGCATATTTTACTTTAATTACAACCTTTGAGGAAGGGGGAGAGAAAGCTGTTGTCGATAATTGTATAAGTTCTTTTTGTGTATAGAGGTAACGTTGAGGATAGGACCAGCATGTTTAATGATTTTTTGGGCAAGTGGTGCCGCTGTCCATCCAGACGTGGCAAAGAAGAAGGTGTCAGCAGTTCCCTGTGGCTCTTCTAAAAAGATAAACAGTGCAAATTTTGGCTGATTCATAGGGAAAAATGCGATAAAAAAGGCGTTGTGTGCATTTTGGCTATATCCAGAAGTATAGTTTGTTTTTTGAGAGGATCCCGTTTTCCCTCCGACGAGGTATGGAAAAACCTGTGATTTTTTAGAAGTTCCTTTACATGCATTTGTGAATAGGAGCTTTCTGAGTAAAGAGGCCGTGTGCTGAGATGTTGAAGATTGTCTGGGTGCAACTTGTGAGCTTTGGAGGATGAAAGGCGTGACTTGTTTGCCAGTTATTAAGCTGCTGGCGCTTAGTATAAACCGAATAGGGGGGAGAGATATACCGTATCCATAGGACGCTGTGAGTCCCTTAGTAAAAGATGTTTTGAGAGGTTCTGTGGGCTGGATAACCTCTTTGACTTCTATGGATAAAGGTTCAAAAAGTTCAGTTTTTTTCCAAAAATCCATTTGTTTTTCGTGGCCAAAGCGCTTAAATACTTCTATGCAACCAATATTGGAGGAGTTTATGAAGGACTCTGTGACAGTTTGATTATAAGGTTTGGGGTGATGGTCTTGAACAGTGAACCCACAAATGGATAAGGTGCGATTGGTGTTTAAGGTTTCCTCCATATCGATTAAATTCTCTTCGATTCCTTGTGCAAATGTGAAAATTTTCATTATGGACCCGAGCTCATAGGAGCCTTGTAGAATTGAATTAAACAAAACATTCCCTTGAATACTTGATGGGTCATTGGGGTCAAAGTCGGGGAGTGCACAAAGCGAGATGATTGCTCCTGTTTCAATATTCATTAAAATAGCACCTGCTGATTTGGCTTTAAATTTTTGGAGACCCTTTGTGAGTGTGCGATGTACAATACTTTGGATGCGTATGTCGATGGTAGTTACGATAGAGTCGCTTTGGGGTGGCATGTCATCAATGTGACGCTCCAACCCGTAAAGCCCTTTATTATCGATGTCACGTAAGCCTATAATGTGAGCAGTGAGGCTTTGCATAGGGTAAATACGTTTAAAATCTTCGTGAAAAAATGCTCCAACAAGACCGTGGTGCAGCACCTCCTCTTTTTGCTTGGGGGTTAGGTGCCGTTTCACCCATATGAACGAGTGGTTTTGTGTGATTTTTTCAGCGATGTTTTTATGGTTGATTTCGGGGAAAAGTTTTTTTATTACATACTTTGTGTATTCAGGGTCCTGGAGGTTTTGCGCGTTTATGTAAAGGGAGAAGGTGGGGATATTGGTGGCTAAGAGGTTGTTGTTTGCATCTAGTATTGGTGGAGGTAAAGGAGAGCTTTTGGGAAGGTGGTTCTGAGGACTTGTATTGGTTATAAAACTAAGCTGTAAGATGCGGGCACAAAGGAAAAAGAAGGCCCATCGAAAGCAGTGCTGTAAAAATATTATTCTGTGATGAAATTTTTTTTGTGAAACGGGGGCTTTTTTGCGGCGCTTAGGTAAAAAAGGGGTGAGGTCAAAAATAATCATAGTATGTGTGATACTTGTTCGGGTCGGATGCTATGTAGTCTCAACTTTTTGTTAATTGCACGTAAATTATATGGGTGGTTTAAAACATGCCACTCGGAGTGCAGAAGGGAAAGGCTTTGCTGGGTCTGGTGAATTTGTGTTTCAAGTTTTCTAACCTTGTGTTGTAGTGTAATGACATTATTGCGTGTGAAGTACGTGCAGAGAGCCAGAATAGCGGTTCCTATGACAAAAGTTAGTGAAATTTTTTGTGAGATTTTTTCGAAAGACGATCTCATGGTTTAAGCTCCTTTTAAAACAGTTTTTTGACAAATGCGCATTTGAGCAGAACGTGCTCGTGGGTTTTCACGCACCTCTTGATCCGATGGTTTTAAGCAACTTTTTAAGTAAGTGAGCTGAAAGGGGTGTGGGTAGGAGTGAGGTTTAGGAGCTTGATAGCGTGAGGTAGGCGTGGGCTTGTTGAAATACTTCTCTAAAGTGCTTTTGGCGGCTTTGTGTTCAAGGCTGTGAAATGTGATAACGAAAATTAGCCCGTTGTCTTTAAGTTTTGAAAGGCTGTTTTCTAGGCCAAGCTTTATTTCTTCGATTTCATTATTAACCACAATACGTAGTGCTTGAAATACTCGAGTTGCGGGATGTATTTTTTGGTATGGCATATGCTTTTGAATGCATGAGGCTAAATCAGCGGTGTGTGTAAATGGTTGGGACTGTCGTCTTCGAACAATAAGGTTGGCTATTTTGCGGGCAAATCGCTCCTCTCCAAAGTCTTTGAAAATTTTAGAGAGTGCTTCAGCAGTAAAGGTGTTGACAATTTCCGCGGCAGCAAGGCCTTCTTGGCTCATGCGCATATCGAGAGGGCCGTCCTTTTGAAAAGAAAACCCTCTCTCTTGCCGGTCAATTTGAGGGGAGGACACCCCACAGTCTAAAATAGCAGCATGAAATTCCTCAGAGGGTAATATGGTGGCAAGGTTGCTAAATTTTGAGAGATAAGGGAACAGGCGCTGAGGAAAGGATGTTTGCATGCCTGTAGCAATGGCAATCGCATCTGGATCCCGGTCAGTGGCGACTATGGTGGATTGAGGGATGTGATTTAGGATATGTTGTGTAAGAGATCCAGCCCCGAATGTGGCATCTAAAATATGCAAGCAGTTATATTTTTTGAGGTTCTCTAGTATAGGAGCTGCGAGTACTGGAGTGTGTAGGGTGTTATGCATTTTCATTGGTTAAAGATGGGAGTGTGGGTTGCTTAAGGATTTGAGATTTATACTCTTGAAAAAATGAGAAGTTCCATATCTGAAAAGTTTGTCCGGCACCTACGCAGAGGGCTTCCTCTCCTGTGCACAGGTTCGCGTGTTGAATGTAGGGTGTTGGTAAACTACAGCGCCCCTCTTTATCTGAACTGATGATTTCAGAGTTTGCGAATAAATAGAGGGTGAGCGCGTCATACTCTTGTGAAAAAATATTTTTATTTTGGCTTTGCTTGGCGATATTTTCCATATATGCTAAAGAACAACCATCGATACACTTTCTGGTTGGAGATAGCGTGAGCACAAATTGTGGACCTAGGTTGTTTCGAAAAAATGCTGGTAATGAAATACGAGACTTTTTGTCGAGCTTGATTTTGTGTGTGCCGAGGAACAACGTATTCATTCTAGTAATGGGATATCATGGGATGATATGGGATGTAAAGGTTTTTTTTAAAAATAAAGTCTAACGTCATTGCAAAAATGACAAGAAACCGTTGCGGTGTATGGTGTTGAGGCTATGGGTGGTATATTGCCGACAGTTGGTCCTGAGAGGGTGGTGTGTCAGATGGAGAGTCTATTAGTATAGATCCGTTTTTAATCACAATATAGCGTGTAACGTATTTTAGATCGCATAAGTTATGCGTAATAAATAAGGTTGCTAGATTTTGCTCTTTGGATGTTTTGGCGACTTTTTCCAATATCTTCTGCGAGGATAGAGGGTCTAGGGCGCTGGTATGCTCATCAAGTAGAAGAAGTGGCGGGTTTTTCCGGAGAATGAGCGCCAAAAGGAGCAACTGCTGCTGCCCTCCGGATAGGTTTTGAGGACACGTATTGAGGTTTGTGAGGGCTTTATGGAAGTTCTTCAGGTATTCTCTCACAGATTGTGCGTAGGCGGTGTGAGCGCCTTTTCTCACAGTAAACGTATTAATATTTTCCCATAAAAAAAAGTGTTGGATAATCGACATTTCTGGAAAAAGACTTTGGGCTGCGTTTTGGGAGCAAGTTAAAATGTTTTGGTCAGCGGCAGGGTTGCCGTTAACAAGGACAGTGCCGGTATGGTTATTCAGCTGACCTGAAATAATTTTGAGCAAGGTGCTTTTCCCGGAGCCGTTTGCGCCAAGAATGGCTACCACTTCATTTGGCTCCAGAGAAAAAGACAGGTCTTTTAAAACAGGGTCGCAACCAGGGTAGGCAAAGGTTAGGTTTTTAATGAGAACGGATTTTTTGGACATAGGACTTAAGTGCAAATATAAGAAGGAAACAGAGGCCGATCACAAGCTTAAAGGTTTGTGGAGGTAATTGTAAGATTACCATTATTGTTAAGATGGCAAAGTATAGCGTTAATCCGCACAATGATTGTAGTAATATATTAAAAAATGTTTTTGGTCGTGGAAAAAGGATTTGACCAATCATACAGGTTGTAATTCCTAAGAACGCGGTGCCAACGCCCATATTGATATCGGCATATCCGTTTGCTATTGCTGTTTGAGCTCCTGAGAATGCTGCCAGCAGGTTGCTAAGCATAATGGTTCCGGCTCCCACAACTTTTTCAGAAAAACCTATATTAGGCAGCTGCTTTTTGTTTGATCCGTAGGCTAAGCATAAAAGGCCAACTTTCCCAGACATAGTAAAGGTTATTGTGACAAGAAGAATTAGGGAGATTACCCCGGCAGCAACGGTCTGGCTGAAGCCAAAGGTCAACCAAGGTGGAATCGAAAACATGAACAAGCTTAGGTTGGGCTTTCCAAGGACAAGGAGGTTAATGCTATATAGCATGAATACCATGAGGAGTCCTGCAAAGATGTCATTGATTAGCTTAGTGCGGGCGACAAATGAGGTCATAAGTCCTGCCAGCGCTCCTGCTAAGGCAGCAAAAAGCGTGGCAAGGACATAATTCCCTTCACAAAGCATCATGACCTTTGCAAAAGTAGAAGCGCCAAGAACAAAGCTTCCCTCAGGGGTCAGATCTGTTTTTTTGGCCACAAGGTACGAATAAGAGACCCCTAGAACAAAGGGCGCAAATATAAGCACTTGTGGCAGTGTTTTTAGAATGGCTGTGAACATTATCTAAACTCTAGATCTTGTGGAGAGCCAATGTTTGTGCAAACTTGAGCTAAAGGTCCGCAAGTGCTTTTAGTTTTTTCGTACCATGCTTTGTTGACAAACGTGCTCAAGTCTTTTAGTGGAACTGTATGACAGGTTGTGTCAAAATTCCCTTGAGATATAGCGTAAGCTACCTCAGAGGCTATGACTCCTATTTTTTCCTCGGAAACACCAACACCAATATGAACGCCTTCGGCGACACTGCCCTCGTCACAGGAGAACAGAATTAAGCCTCTTTCATTTGCAACTTTGAGAAGGTACGGAACACACGAAACCATTAAGTGGTCTTTGAGTATTAGCAAAGCCCTTGAGTCGGTGTGTATTGTCTCTGATGTTAGCTGAGTAAACATTTGCATTGCGTTGTCTACATAGATAACCTGCAAGTTAAGGCCTACGTTTTGTGCTTCAAGGCGCATTTCCTCAACTTCACGCAAGACTTTTTCTGTGTTAGAAACGACGAGCGTAACAGCTTGAGCTTCTGGAAGAGATTTTCGCACTGTTTGCATGATGAGTTGTGGAGGAATTTCATCAGAAATGACAAATGTTTTATCCAAAACTTCCTTTGAAGGTCCGCACGCTTTGTTCATATCCATGTTATCTAGAGAGGCGGCTACTCCGATAATGTAGTACCCTAACTCTTCACCTTGAGATAATTTTTGCTCCGACATTTTCATAGTCATCTCCAAAAGACCCGTTCCTATACACATTAGGAAGGAAGGCCCTGCATTTGCTTCGGGCTTTTCAGATGTCAGCTGAGTCAATATACTCGTCATAACCGCGAGTTCGCCGTTGGCGTTATAAGTGGAAACAGAACCCCCGGTGGAGTTGCGCCAACTATTTTGCACTCCATTAGTAATCCAGTCGAGCGCTTTATGTATCGCTGGAACAACTAGAGAGGCTTTCGGGTGGCTTTGGGGGACGCACCCTGAACCTAGTGCCGTGTAAGCGGCAAAGATTGCTAGTAGAATAATCATATACGGAGGTATTATACTGCAATCATAGTGGCAAAGTCAACAACTACTGGAATCTTGTGGCAGAGGACGATAGAACCTCCTCTAGAATAGGAGGACGCTTGTAAACTGGTGGAGTGTATATTTTGTTAGGGCGGATCACTCGTTTTGAAATCACTTCATCAATACTTTGGAGGGTGCCTTTTTTGTCAAACTGTAACTTATATGTTGTGAATTGGTTGAGCTTCACAAGGCGTGTAGGTTTAATTGAAACCTCTCCCAAGACGTAGTAAAGGATTTTATTTTGAGGGTTTGCTGAAGTGAATGACGGGCTTCCAAGAACAGAGCGAACTTGAGAAATACTGGAGCTTTGGACGGATATTTTTTTGAAGTCTTCTTCATTAAGTATCGCTCCGGAGAATTTTTTCTTTGAGGTGCAACCGGTTAGCACACACAAGATTGAAAGAAGCACAAACACCATAGGGGGATTATATCAGATACGAGAGGCCTTGACAATTGTTAAGGCTTGAGATTAGGTGGCACGTTGTACTGGGGTGTGATGTCAATTTGGCTTTCGTTTAAAGTTGAGAGGAGCTTTGTGAGGGCTGCCCTTTTGAGGATAAATCGATTTCCAAGATCAATGTCTGCGTCAAAGGAGATTCTGGCAAGGTAGTAAAAATCGTGCATATCGTCCACATCAATGGTATGGGCGCCTAAGCAAGTGTCTTTAAAATTTGGGTCACTGTAGAGATTTTGAAGTGCAGAAAAAGCGGCTTTGTGGAATGTGTCCCAAGGAACGTGGTAGCCTACTTTGACTGGTAAAACAATTCGCAGTAAACTTTTTTCCATGTGGCTAAAGCTAGATAGGAAAGAAAAAGGGATGATGTGGAGTTCAAATGTCCCGCGGTCACGTATTGTCAGGTTGTAAAGTGTGAGGCTTTCAATGCAGCCAATGATTGTTTTCATGGGGGTGTGTACAGTAATGAGGTCTCCAATGGCGATGTGACCACTCACTGTAGTGTGTAAAAAGCCTTGCCAGACACTGTCAATGATGTGCCTTCCTGTGAAAAACAAAATAGCGAATACAGCGGCAATTGCAAATATAGAGTAAATAAGGTCGACCCCAAGAGTGAAAAGGCCAACGCACATACCGATAACATTAATGAGCGAGGGAAGTATGTTTTGAACAAGCATAGCGATGCTTAAGAAGTGGCGGTTACGATCCGTTCTTTTTATGCTGCTGGAGTTCTTTTTAAAGTAGGCTCTAATGCGCTTTGTAACCCATCGTGTGCATGAAAAGATGGTTGTGGTAATAATTAAGCGCATAAGTAGGCTTTCAATACTTTGTAAAGCGCCGCTAAATTGAGAGCTGAAAATAATGTATAAGCTAGTAATGCGGGCGGCGATAATGCAGACAGATGTGGCGCAAAAAAATCGCATAATGACTTCTAGAGGAAAAAGTTTCAGAAGGTCTTGGGGAAACATTTTTAGCAAAATAGATCTGGAGACACTAATGAGCAGAAAGGAAAGTGGGTTTACTACAATTAAAGAGGTGGCTCCTATGAATACAACCAGTGCGACTGTGTCAAGAGTTGGAGGGAGATTTGACAAAAAAGGAGCGAAGAGCGGTAGTGAACTTGAAATTGCGAGCAATGGTGAAAAAATTATGTAAGGTATTTTATCCACTTTTTGAAAAAAGGCGCTTTTAGGGAGCTTACGCTGCCATAGCCAAACAATATAAACGGTAAGGTTAAGGAACAGCCACATGTGCAAACGAGATAATAATGAGGTAAGAAGGGCAATATTTTCGAGGGATGGTATAAGGTGACTTTTGTGGTCTGCTCCGATGATGATGATGTAGCTTGCGCTAATAAGCACCCCTGTGGCTAAAGTAAAGAGTATAATTTTAGCGATTGAAAGCAGCCAGATCGATGTTGGAGAAAACACCTTGCTCCTATTGATGATAATTGCTCTCAAGATAAAAGGAGCTATCAAAATGTACGCTAGAGCTAGCAAAAGAGAAAGCCATATGTGTAGGTAGGCTGTTTTATCAATGATGATGGATGGCAAGAACAGAACGCATGTTGCGCTAATAATGATAGCAGGGAGTCTCCACAATTTGTGGTAATCTTTTGGTATGGTTTTATTCAGCAGGAACACGGCTAAAATAGTGGCCATTCCTGAAAGAACGATTGGGGTGATGTGTGAAACTGAGTCTAGAGCCTGTTTGCATACGCCCGCTGTTTGGGCAATGTTTTCAAAGACATGACTTTGAAGGATTTCGCTGATATTAAAGTCTGTAAGTGATAGCATTCTACTTCAATATAGCATAGCGCTGAGAAATACCATATGTTGCGAGGATGATTATGAGTATACCGCAGACTTCATGTGTGTGGAGTGCCTCGTTGAACAAAAAGTACCCAGCTGCGGTAGCGAAAAGTAGTTCAAGATAACGAAAAGGTGTGGTGCGATTGGCGGGAGCCCGCTTGAGTGCCGCAAATAAAGAGATTTGTATCAGGTTGGCTCCTGATCCAATACAAAAAAGAAGGGCCCAGTCTTTGAGGGAAATTGGCTGCCAAAACCATACTCCGAAAGGAGCGCTGACGGCTGTGGTAGTAAAGGCAAAATAAAAGAGAAGGGAGAAAGTGCTGGCCTTTTGAGAAACAAGTTTTTTTGCTAGAACATCGAGGGTTGCAAAAAGGGCGGATGAGCACAAAACGGCGATATAGCCCCAAATTGACGCAGGAGCGAATGTTGTGTGGGGGTAAAAGAAGATAAGCACTCCTGAAAAACCCAATATTGAAAAGACGACTAAGCTTTTGGGGGCTGTCTCTTTTAGTATAGCCGCGCTAATCGGGAGGCAGAAAAGGATTTGTGTTAAGGAAAGGGTGACGACCACGGGAAATGCTGCGTGTGTGAGCCCATATATGTATAAAGCAATCGCTAAGGCTCCGATTACACTGCGCCATGCGTGTTGCTTGGCGTGACTGGTTAGATTCTTGATGTTGTGGAGGGTGGCAAACGGAACCAGAGAGATGAGGCTAAATAAAAATCTTAGAAATGATATTTGAGCTATATGTATGTCGGGGGAAAGATACTTTGTGAGCAGATCATTGGAGATGCTGATGACAGCAGTTAGTGTTGCAAAGAATGTTGCAAGTCCAGATAGGTGACGCATGATGAATTATAGCACAAATATACTTGGGTGGCTGGGAGAGATTGGCGTGCTGTTTGGCGGTGAGGTGTTGTGGTTTGATTTTGGGGGCATAGTCTTGTCATGGTCATGTGACTATATTGGGGACGAAGAGGAGTTTGAGGGTTGGCCAAAAAGTGGTGTTGTGCTAGAGTGAGTGGGAGGGGTTTTTATGAAGATAGAGTTTTTAAAGCCAAATGAAAATATTGAAACATTAGTGTTGGGTGTGGCCTCTGACGGGAAGGTTGATGCGCCTCATCTTCCTAAGGTGTTGGGTCCAGTTGTGGATAGAGCTATTGCAGATCGTCGTGAGGTGTTCACGGGGCATGTGGGTGACTCGCTTCTTCTTGTGGTTGACCCCGCTTCAGGTGTGCAAAGAGTCCTGCTGATTGGTGTGGAGGGCGCAGAGGGAGCTGGTGGCTTGGCTCTTCTAGGTCGCCATGCAATGCGTGGGTTAATAGAGCAGAAAATAAGTGTTGCACATATTGGTTGGCACAGCATACGTACTGCCTTGAATTTTGTGGGGGATGCTACCCACGAGGCGAGTCATTTTGCAGTTGGTGCAGTTGCTGAGGCTGGCAAGTTTTCTAAGTACTTTGCGCAAAGTTCTGGCGTTAGTTTTGTCTCTCTAGACTTTTTAGACTGCGCGACTATGGATGCGGAGCACATTAGATCTGTGCAGGTGTCGTAAGGTATAAATCTGGAAAATGCGTACGTCTAGGTTGCATTATTTTAGTTTTTAAAATTTTTGTTAGACAAGGCTGTTTAGTGCTGTTGTGCTAGTCGTGTTGTGCTAGAGTGAGTGAGAGGATTTTTATGAAAATAGAGTTTTTAAAGCCAAATGAAAATATTGAAACATTGGTGTTGGGTGTGGCCTCGGATGGAAGGGTGGATGCCCCTCATTTGCCCAAAGTTTTGGGACCAGTTGTGGATGGAGTGATCAAGGATCGGAGTGCTGTTTTTTCTGGAAAGGTGGGCGAAAGTTTTTTTACAGTTGTGGACCCTTCTTCTGGGGTTAGGCGTGTTCTTTTGATAGGCGTTGAAGGTGCTGCAGCAACGCCTGGAAGCCTGGCGTTGCTTGGAGCTCACGCGGTTAAGGCTTTGATTGCACAAAAGATAGATTCGGCACACATTGGTTGGCATAGTATTCGTGTGGCTTTGCAGCTTGAGGGAGATGCCACCCATGAGGCTAGCCATTTTGCTCGTGGAGCAAGTTTGGCGGCTTACCGGTTTTCAAAGTATTCCAAGAAAGAGGGTGATTATGTTTCTCTTGCTTCTTTGGACTTTTTGGATTGCGATAAGATGGAGTCCGATCGAATTGGTGCTGTTCAGGCTGTGACTAAGGGGACGGCGTTGGCTCGAGATTTGGTTAATGAACCGCCTAACATTATTAACCCTGCAACATTTGTTGATCAGGTGAAGTCTCAGATGAAGTCTGTTGGTGTGACATGTTCGGTTTTAGAGGGCGCTGACTTGGAGAAGCTGAATATGGGTTGCTTAATGGCTGTGGGGAGAGGCAGTGCTATTAAGCCAAAGCTTTTGCTGATGGAGTGGAAGGGAGGCTCGCGGTCTGCTTTTGATTTTGGTTTTGTGGGGAAAGGGGTCACTTTTGACAGTGGCGGTTTGTGCATTAAGCCGGGAGCATCTATGTTGGACATGAAGTCTGATATGGCTGGAGGTGCGGCAGTTGTAGGTGCTATGTATGCATTGGCTGCACGTAAGCTGAAAAAAAATGTAGTTGCTGCGGTTCCTTTGGCTGAAAATATGGTATCAGGTGACTCTTATCGACCGTCGGATGTGTTGGAATCTTTTTCTGGACAAACAGTTGAGGTGATTGATACAGATGCAGAAGGGCGGCTAATTTTAGCCGATGCCTTGTCGTATGTTGTGAAAACATATAAGCCTGGAACTTTAATTGATCTGGCCACATTAACTGGAGCCGTATTGGTGTCTTTGGGTGTGGAAAAGGCAGGGTTGTTTTCCAATAGTGAGACACTAGCTAAGCTTATTCAAAAGGCTGGTGCTAAGGTCGGTGAAGATGTTTGGCGGCTTCCCATGGGTGCTGAGTATGAGAGTCGCTTAAAGAGCTCTGTTGCGGATATCGCAAACCTTGGCTCTGGAATGGGTGCAGGTAGTATTACCGCGGCGGAGTTTTTGAAGAAGTTTATTCCAGAAGATCAGAAGTGGGCTCACCTTGATATAGCAGGAACAGCGTATCGTGCGGCAGAGTCACCTTTGTATCAATCCAAGCATGCTACAGGATATGGTGTGGCTTTATTATTAGGTGTTGTGTTTGGCGAGGATTTTTAAAGTGAAAGTTTCAGCAGGTATAGGGATACCACACCATTGCGTTCTGGCAGTTAGTGATAGTCAAGATTTGAGCAATCAGGCTCCTGGTAGCTGGGATCGCGCTTCAGTAGAGAGTGTGTCTAAGCAGCTGGAAGCCTTTGCTTTTCAAGATAAAGCGGGCAATATAGCAACAGTTTCTATTGCGCGTGGCAACGGATTTTCGGTGGGGTTTGTTGTTGGTGCTCGAGGCATTGAGGAGAACTCTCGTCAATATGCGCAAATGGGCGCATGTGTTGGAGAGCGCTTGAAGGGTTTGTCTTTAGATGAAATCACAGTAGATGTTTTTAAAAACACAGAGTGCAATGGTGTTTCTGCCATAGATAAAGCAGTGGCCTTTTTTTGGGGGCTATATTCGCACTTAACGTATATTTCCCGCAAAGACGGACTGAGCTTTGCCGACAACCTTCCTAAGGAAGTGAAGTTTGCAGGTTTAGCTGCAGGGGAGATTGCGGATATTCAAGAGAGAACAGAGGGGGTCCTGCCTTTTGTGGAACAGATTCGTAAGAACGTGGAAGCCCCCGCAAACTTGTGTAGCCCTGAGTTTTTGGTAACACAAGCAAAGGCTGCCTTAAAAGATACAGAAGCGCGCGTTACGATAATGAACGCGAGCCAATTGGAAAGTGCAGGCCTGAATTTGGTGAGGGCTGTTGGGGCAGCGTCGAGTTATAAGTCCCAGTTTGCTGTTTTTTCCTGGAAGGTTGAAAAAGATAGCAAACCTTTCGTGCTTATTGGGAAGGGTGTGACTATGGATACGGGCGGGCTGTGCATTAAAGACCGTCACTCAATGTATAGGATGAACAGAGATATGGCTGGAGCATCCCTTGTTCTTTCTTTATTCCAGTGGGCGGTTAGTGTAGGTTTGGACCTTCCGCTCGTTGCAGTGGTTCCGATAGTTGAAAATGCTTTGGATAGTAGTAACTTTTTTCCTGGATCCGTTATTCATTCTTATAGCGGAAAGTACGTAGAAATTGTGAATACAGATGCAGAGGGGCGCCTACTTTTAGCTGATGCGATTAGTTATGCGCAAAAGAACTTTGACGCTCAGGAAATCATGACACTGGCAACGCTAACTGGAGCAACTCTTGTTTCTTTTGGAGATGCAGTGTGTCCGGTTTATGGTAATGACGAAAATTCCATTAGTAGCTTGAGGAAAGCGGCAGAAACAGAGAAGGTTGCGTTATGGCACATGCCTTTTGCGCAAAAAAAATCGGTGCATTCGGATCGGGCGCATGTTAAAACAGGTTTTCCGGCCCGTACTATGCAGTACAATGGCGCAGGCGTAGCAGCTCAGTTTTTAAATGAGTTTGTTGAAGTGCCATGGGTGCATTTGGATATTGTCGGAATGACAGTGGCGAAAGGCTGTTTGGATGCGCAAAAGGTGTTTTCTGTGTGTGTGGAGTATTTGCGTAGCAAAGCATGTTAAACGTGTATTGTGTTAGCAGTGCGGTTGAAAAATTTACTCCGCACATTATTGCCGGTGCCTATGAAAAATATGGAGGTCGTATCTTTGTGTTGTGTTCTCGCTCAGATGAGGTAGACTGTATAGACAGGGTTCTCTGGACCTTTAGCAGCAATGCATTTGTCCCTCATGGCACAGATGTGGATAGTCATAAAGAGCGGCATCCTATTTTAATAGGCCGTAAGATCCCAGAAGAGAACAACTTTAAGATAGTTGTGCTATTAGATCATGGGAAGTTTACGGATTGGGATGAGAAGATGCAGTATATATGTATTACAGCTTTGGAGCCAGAAAGGGCTTTGGGTGCGTTGCCACCAAAAAGAAAGGCTCGATGTTTTGTTGAGCATAATAAACAATGGAAGGAGTTAACATTATGAGTAAAGAAAGAACATTATCGATTATTAAGCCAGATGCAACTGAACGTAACATTAATGGTGAAGTTTTGGCAATGATTGAAAAATCAGGGCTAAGAATAGTCGCTCAAAAGCGCGTATGGCTGACTAAGGCACAAGCTGAGCAGTTTTATGCGGTGCATGCAGAGCGGAGCTTTTTTGGAGATCTTGTGGCATACATGAGTTCTGGTCCTGTAACAGTGCAGGTTCTGGAAGGGGAAAATGCTGTGGCAAATTACCGTGACTTGATGGGAACTACAGACCCTGCTCAGGCGGAAGCAGGGACAATTCGTGCTTGTCATGGAAAAGACATACAGTACAATACAGTACATGGATCGGATAGTGTGGAGAATGCACAAATTGAGATTAGCTTTTTCTTTGCTGGCACTAGCATTGTCGGCTAACTCTTGTGCTGAGCTGTTAAATGTTACAGCCGAGCAATTTTCTGCAGAAGTCACAGTTGAGAAGTCTGCAGAAAACTCATGGAAGGCAAAGGAGCTAGCTTTAGAGGAAGCTCGTTCCGTTGGTGTTCGGTCGGTAGTTAAAAAGCTTTGCCTGTCGCGCGATTGTGCGCGAGCGCTGGACGCGTTATCGCACTGTCAAAACCTTGTTCATTACGTTAAGTTTTGCAAAGAATCTTCTTACCAGAACACTTTTACGGCAACGGTGCGAGTGTATCTGGAGATTTCAGAGGTCCATAAGGCCTTTGAAGAGAGTCGTATTCCTTTTTCACTACAAGGCCCTCGTCAATGTTTGGTTCTTGTGTTTGTTGATGAAGCCGCTGACCGGTTGGCGATAGAGCAGAGCTGGCTGAGACACAGCTCTCCTAATGGCTTGGTGTATGTGCAGCGCTTTGAAGGTTTGCAAGAACGTCTTCTGTGGCAGGAGAATCAAAGTGCTGAAGGCCGTGAAAAAATAATAGAACACTATCGTATGGCTTACCCAGATGCGCTTTTAATTAGTGCTATTTATTCTCGAACTGAGGGTGGTCAAGGTTACGCGCTGGTTGTTAATACGGAAACAGGTGGAGAAATTTCTCATGTGTCATGGAATAGCTCCGACTACGATAGGTTGGTGGAGCATCAATCTGTGGCATTGCAAGATTGGTGGAAAGGTCAGAGCTTTGTACGTGGCTGGGAGAAAAAAGAAGTTCAGGTCGTGCATGATGTGCGCTCTATACAAGGGTGGCATGATTTTTGCCAGTCTATTTTAAAGAACCCTACTGTTTCTAAGTCAGAGATAAAGTCACTCAACTGCGAGAAGGGAGTGCTCAATGTGACTGTCTTGAAGAACTATAGAACAGTGCATTGGAGTCCCGCTGATGTGGAAGCAAAGAATTCCTAACATGATCACAGTAATGCGCATGCTGGGGGCATGTGTTTCTCCACTGTTGTTTTATGAAAAAAGAACAGGAATTTTGGTGTTGCTGTTTCTTGTGATTTCGTGGAGTGATTTTTTGGATGGTTTTTTGGCCCGACTTTGGAGGGCTGAGAGTGTATTTGGTAAAATCTGTGACCCTATAGCAGATAAACTTTTAACGCTTTGCTATATGTGCGGTTTATTCCTGAAGTTTGACTGCCCCGCATATATTGTATGCCTTTACCTGAGTAGAGACTTTGTGTTGTCGGTAGGTGCATTGTTCTTGTTACAACGCGGAGGGGCTTCAAAGATCCAGGTGACGTTAATTGGCAAGTGGAGCACTGTAATTCAGTGGAACTACATTATGGTCAGTCTTCTTGTTGCTTATTGGCCAAGCTCGGGAGCTTTGAGTTGTGTGTGGCGTTTTTTAGAATGGTTGAGTGTGGGAGGGGTCCTGTTCTCGCTGTATGATTACAGTCAATCCTTCTGGAGAAAGCGAAATCACGTGAATTAGGCCCATTTGTTAATCTTTCTGTTTTGAGCGTTGCCAAGGGAGATCCTTCCTTGTTAGAATGGAGGGGGGCTACTTTAAACTTTTGTAGCGAGTATGTGGTGATAGGCAAAAACTGTAGCTATGCTTTAGAAGATTTTTTTGTGTCAGATGCGAATCGGTCTGCCTATACGTTTGTTTCAAAAAAGATGGGCAGTGGTTTGATTGTTGGACCAAAGGGGTCGGGGAAAACGCATTTAGCTCACATTTGGCAAAACCTGTATGAGGGTGCGGTATTTTACCGTGGAGAGTCACCCTATGAAGTGCACGCAACGCATGTAATTTGTGACGACGCGCACTTGATGAATGAAGGGTTTCTGTTTAATCTTTATAATATCGTTTTAGAAAAAGGAGGAGCAGTTTTATGCACTATGGAAAGTGTTCCACAGTTTGAGATTAGAGATTTGGAGTCTAGAATGCACTCTTTAGTGCGGATGCGTATTTTCCCGCCAGGCCATTTGCAAGTGCGGGAGATTTTGCTGAAGGTTTTAAAAGACAATAAGATTAATTGCCCACCTAATGTTTTAGATTATGCTGCGCTGCAGATACCCTGCTCTTATCAAGCTATACATGTTTTTGTATTAAACTTACTCAGTATAGTCCCTCACTTTCCGAACCTCTCAGTCCCTCTTGTAAAAAAAGCCCTTGCCTCAAGTGGGTTATAGTTTGACTTTTTGACTTTGGATGCGTAAGTAAGCCTGGCTGGTGACATTGAGAGCGTGCTAAAGATATGATAGAATTCACGCATGATAAAGCATATGTTAGTGAGCGCTGGATGGGTGTCCAGAATAATTTTTGTTATGTCAGCGTTTTCTTGTGTGTGGGCAGGGGATTCTGCCGATAAACATGCAAGTTATGAGGAGGCGTTGAGTAAGTATAAGGCTCTGTGTTGTGAGGAGGTGCGTTGGGAATTGCCAAAGCATGCGATTTTACAATGCGCTGACTGGACGTTGGTTGGGCATAATGACCTTGCTGCGGCAGATGCATTGTTTGTGAGCATTAAAAACGCTGAAAAATTGGCGTACTTAATGTATTTGAACCCAGGCAGTGAGCACAAATTTGCTTTGTGGGGAGCCTTTCGAGCGTTTATGCAGGTTATTGTGTCTACCGTATTTTTTGATGAAGATTGGGAGGGACAGGAGCATTCCGATCGATATTGGGCGAAAGTTCAGATGCTTCTAGAAAGTGCCTGGTGGACTTTACAGGTAGATGAATCGCCATGTAATGTTGAACTGCGTGCAGGTAATGGCGGTTTTCTTACAAAAGTATTAGTGCGGAAAATAGGGGGGGCTGAGGGCATTCTGAAGTTGGGTCTGGCGAATGCAGATAGCTGTGCGCAAATTTTTCAAAAAAAAATATTTCAAGATTCTGAGGGGTTTTTGGCTAAGGTTGTTCTAGGTGAGGTAGAGTTGAGTGACTGCCTTGCTTTGCAAAAAATGCTTTGGAACTTATGGGGGCTATACGCGGATGTTTTTGGTGGTCTATTGCAAAAAACAAATAAAAGTCGGCGGCAGATATTTGTGGCTATGGGGCGCAGATGTGACCATGCCAGCCATAATATGGATCAAGATGCTTGGATATGTGATTTCAAAGAGCAGATTTCTGCAGGGTGGAACGCTAAGCAAGCGTTAACTTATATTCCTTATTCTGAGGTTTCTTTATGGATTATGCAGAAGGCGCTTTATGAGCTGTGGGCAAAATCTTGTGAGGTTTTCGCTTCTGATAAGCAAGCGGTACTCTCTTGCTTGCGAGAGGCTCATAGCCTTATGGGGTCATACTTGATAACTGGGCACGGGGACTCAGGGGGGAGTGTGAAATTTGCTATGGGGGAGTCTCCGTTGCAAAAAGAGTATAGCCGGTTATGGATGCATCCGCCGTTGTGTATTCTAGATAGATCGTGTGGCGATGATAGGACGAGCGTTTTTTCTGCATGTTTTATAGATGATAGTGCGGTGCAACGTTGGAAGGTTGCGTCTAACGCTTTATTGGATGCGCTGACAAATGGTAGTAGTATACGCGACCATGTTAGGCTGTACTTTGCCGAAATGCAAGGTCTTGGAGGGCTTGATGGTCGTCTGATGACAACAATGCATGATAATTGGAGAGGCCTTGCTCAAAAGATGAAAGATAATTTGACGTCGTTAGACTGTATTACGTAGTACGAAGGTTACTGGTGAAGCCTGTGTTGGTGATGCTTTTTATGGGGGTTGACTTATAGCGCACTGCTCCGCATAATGGGGGTGGAGGCCAATTATATTTATATTGCTTTAAGTTTATGCTGTTTTGTTTCTGAGGTGAGCGTGGGTGAAGATTCATGGAAATCACCAGAAGTGCAGGGTTTTGTTTAAGAGAGTTGGAAGCAGACTCAAATGGCTATGTACCTTAATGTTATCCGGGAAAAATCGTGTAAAGGGTGAAGCTTTGATTTCGGAGTTTTTGAAGATGGTGGATCATTCAGTTAATGGAATCCTTGTTGCCCGCGATAAGCGGGCGGAAGAGTGCGCCCCTATCAGGATTCGTTTTGGGGTGAAGCTGCGGTAAAAGGTGCACTGCTTTAAAACGGAAATTTTCTTGACATACATTAGGAAAGCCCTCGGCATTGTTTACAGAGTAGTGGGGGATTGATAAAATAAATAACAGGAGAGAGAAGGTGTATTTTGTTTGTATCGTGTTTAGTATACTCTGCTTTGAGAGAGCTGTGGCGGCTGGCAGTGTCTGGGAGAATCGGGTAGAGTTAAGTAAAGAAAAGACGGCCCGTGCTTTTGTGCAATCCTTTTTGGACGATAGTTACTTTCAGATTCAAAGTAGCCTGCATTATGCTTTGTGTCGGGAGGGTGGTTATCGTGAACTCAGCTCATCTTTTATGGATCAGTTTTTGCAGACAGGAAGCATTTCTGTTCGTCAGCGTCATGTAGACATTGTTAGGGAGTTTTTTAATTTTTGGGCGTGTCAGTTTGCTGGTAAGTTTTGGTTGGACAAGGTCGGGAGAAGTGATTACGTGGAACAAGGTGGGTTATGTATTTTGAGTCGGCCATACCATGGTGTGCGCATTTTTGTGTTAGACGGATTTTATTTCTTCCAGGACGACGAGGAACGCGATTTACCCATGAAGCAGTGTATTCCTGGAAGTGTGCGAGTGTCGCATACTTCTCCTATGACTTTTCTTGAAATGAAGGGCTGGTCAACAAGTGCAGGAGGATATGTAATGGAGAGGGATTTTTCCGTTGCTTCTAAAGAGCTGCCAATTTTTTTGCTACGAGACTTAATAGCCCTATGGGTTTCTCCTCATTCCTTTGTGGGCGCTATTGCTCCAAAGCATACTCGATGTGATGTGGGGTTTTTAGAGATGGCTATTCGTTTGGTGATCGACATTCTGGCGGCTAATACTTCGGATCAGGTTAGGGAGTGGGAGGCTCGCGTTGAGAAGTTAGATCAGAAGTATAGAGTAGGGTTTGAGGCTCTTATTGCTTCGGTTATGTGCAGTTTGACGGAACATGCTGAGTGTGTGATCGATAGGGGCGAAGCGGTAGAGTTGTTGAAGATTGTGTCTGTTGTGAAATCAAGTGGGGCCCTGCCGCACGAAGAGATTCTAGCGCTTACTAAGCGTCTTCATGAGCTTTTTGACTTGATGTGTACTCGAGCTGTGGTTGGTGTTCCTCGGGATGGATTTTGGAATCAGGTCGCGGCAAAAGTGGATTATCTTCGAAATGGAACCCTTAAACGTATAGAAAACAATCCCAATTGGTCTTCGAAATAAGCGGTGCAGAGTAAGATGTAGTAAGGAGGAATGAAGATGTTTAATGTGCAAAAAAGATTTTATGCTGTTGTTTTTGCAGCATGCTGGGCTGTGGTTGCTACAGCGACAGATCGTTATGAGCAGTTGGCTGATAATGTTTCTTCGGTAATAGCATTTACGCAAGACGGTTTTTTGGGTAATGCGGCTATGGCTATGGCTAAAGATCATAGAACATTTCACTTCTCACCTGAAGATAAGGCGCTAGGCGTTTTGTGGGCGGCGCAATACATGCCTAAGACGAAAGAATCCCGACGAGAGGGCTATAACAAAAAGACATTGGCGGAAAGTTTCGGCACTCTTGGTCTTGATGTGAAAGATGAAGGGGATGGTTATTTGCGTGTGAGGGTAGTGCGGCCTCATGAAGCTGTGTCAGATAATCTTTTGGGAGTAACGCTACTGTTGAATGGGGACTGGCCTCACTTAAAGGATCAGAGTAGTGCGCATAGGTCTTTGCTTGAGAATTGCCGTTATAGTGGTGGGAGTCAGGCAGACGTGAGTATGAGTGCTAAGCATTTTCCAGTGGCATTTTCCATGCGTGAGCTGGATAAGCTGAAAGACTTAGGAAGTAGTTTGGACTATGGATCCGATTTCGACTCTGCGTATTGTGTGGGTCTATTGAGGGATCTGCTAACATTTAGTTTGACGAGGACAAAGGTTCTAGCGGGTGTTTCGAAAGAGCGTGTGGTGTATAAAGTTGAAGAGATCAAGGTTATGATGAGGAAATTAATGAGCTACATGAAGGGGTCTATATCTGAGGGAGAGTTTGTGGATTTTTGCGGGGAAAGGTTTGTTAGCGTTGGATTGAGTGCATTTGAGAAAGGCTTATACGCAGGTTTAGAGATGATAGATACGGCGCCAATCATGGAAGAGAAGGACGAGAGAGTTATAACAGAAGTGTGGGAAGTTGTGGAGAGAGGGATAAAAGAAGGTTTGCCAGTGGAAGATATTAAGTCGTGGGGAAGAAAGCTGGATGATCTTTTTGAGAAGTTGGGGAAGAAGGCTGGTGTAGACATACCGAAGGGGGTATACGGGCCGCAGTTTGGTGCGTGGCTTGACTACATGGCAAATGGTAAGGGCTTGTACCGGATATTGCCGCAAGAAAAGGAGCGTGCTTTACAGCTCCAGTTAGGACGGTCACAGGTTGTTAAAAAAAAGCCTTCTCAAAATCGAGTTAGTCGGGAGGGTAAGTTCGTTGAATCAAAGCAAAAGACCTCTTTTTTTGCCCCGAGTGTTGATTTGGGAGGGCCTACCATATTAGATGTGGAAGTCGCTACTATAAGCGATAAACTAAAAAATGGTGATTTGTGGACTATGGAAGATGTGATGGATTACTGCAGATCCCAGAAAGGTCGGTTCGCAGAGGCGCATAAATTGGGGGAAAATTATGCCGTTGAAAAGGAAAATATGCGCCGATTGAATGCTTGTTTGCAGAGCGCTATAATGCTGCTGCGCGATGAACTTTCCTATAAGTATCTTATTGCACATCTGGCCTCTGTTCTTGAGAAAGCGAATATTGGTGATACTGCAAACCCCGAAGGGTTTTCGGCAAGGTTTGTTGAAATGGTAAGGTTTTGGGTGCAAATGTACTCTGGAGAGGTCAAAAGCCTGACTTTTGAGGATGTGCGCGGTCGGAAGCTGCAGAACGGAGCGGTGGAGTTTCCACAGGGTGTTTGTGGGCAAGTTTTTTTCCCGAAAGATCCTGCTCCTGCTGCATTTTTGCAAAAACATGTTCAAATTATTGAGGATGAGTTTGAGTATGAATGTGTGAGGGCTGGAGTGACGCCTTTGCTGATGACTTTTGATCCGTGTGAAATAGCCGGATTTCGAGTGCAGGGAGGGCGTGTTTTGTATGGCCGAGATGAGCGTAACCCAATAAAAACAGCAGCGCCTCTTGTTGGCTTTTTGCGGGACTTGGTGGGGGTGCTCCTCATCAAGCCATATACGTTGGGAGGTATGTCTGAGCCGGCTATGAGGTATGACAGTAACGTAATCCGATCCCTGATTCGGAAGGTGCTGGAGTGTTTGGAGTCGGGGAGTTGCGTAGATCTTCAGAGATTTTGTAATGATGCTTATAATAAGGCTGAGGGTAGATTGCTGGAAAAGATGCTGCTCGGATATATGCAATATACAGAGAACTCTCTTGCTCAAGGGGTGTTGAGGGGGCAAGATGTTGAGAGTGTAGAGCGCCTGCTAAATGATTTGGATGAGGGTTTTGAACAACCAGTAATGATGAAGCAGGCTGTGCAAAGGCTTAATGACACATTTAGAGATATTTATATGCAATCTGGGTGTGGAGAGCAACCTAAGGATGGTTTTTGGGGTAAGGTCTTGGTTTCGCTAAACTTCGCTCAGAACCAAGGTGTTATGCCGACTCACTTTGTGCGTAAAAATGTATTGACTGTGTCACGTGACTTTGCTCAGAAAGCCTTTGCTAAGCATCCTGACCTAAAAGAAGAGGTTGCTCAGTTTTTTAAAGGGCAAGTGAAGCCATTTGTGCGCAGATCCGCAAAGAAGTCTTTGTAGAGCTACGGATCTTGACTGTGAGTTGGTAACTTGGGGGCAAGCCTGAATCTTGCATTTGTCGTCCTCTCTATTGACGCCGCACCTCATTGTCAATATAATGAGGTGTGTGATGCGGGGGTGTTTGTCGACTTTGTTGCTGTCGCGCAACTTCCATGGAGGGTAAGATGTTTAATAGTTTAATCGGAAATTTTGTTGTTCTTTGGGTTGTGGTGGTTACTGTAGCCGCTAATGCTGAGGACCGTGAACGTGTTGATCTCCTGTGTAATAATGTGTCTCGTGCAATAAACTTTGGGCAAGACGGGTTTCTGGATTCGGCGGTTATGGCTATGGGGCAGGGTGGGCTTTTTCATTTCTTGCCTGAGGAGAAGCTTCTAGGCGTTTTGTGGGCGGCGCAATACATGCCTAAGACGGAAGAGTCCCGACGTGAGGACTATAGCAAAGAGACATTGGCGGAAAGTTTCGGCACTCTTGGTCTTGAAGTGAAAGATGAGGGGGATGGTTATTTGCGTGTGAGGGTAGTGCGGCCTCATGATGCTGTGTCAGATAATCTTTTGGGAGTAACGCTACTGCTGAACGGGGACTGGCCTCATTTAAAGGTCCAGAGTGGAGCGCATAAGTCTTTGCTTCAGAATTGCCGTTATAGTGGTGGGAGTCGGGCGGACGTGAGTATGAGTGCTAAGCATTTTCCAGTGGCATTTTCCATGCGTGAGCTGGATAAGCTAAAGGACTTAGGAGGTAGTTTGGACTATGGAGCCGATTTCGACTCTGCGTATTGTGTGGGTCTATTGAGGGATCTGCTAACATTTAGTTTGACGAGGACAAAGGTTCTAGCGGGTGTTTCGAAAGAGCGTGTGGTGTATAAAGTTGAAGAGATCAAGGTTATGATGAGGAAATTAATGAGCTACATGAAGGGGTCTATATCTGAGGGAGAGTTTGTGGATTTTTGCGGGGAAAGGTTTGTTAGTGCTGGATTGAGTGCATTTGAGAAAGGCTTATACGCAGGTTTAGAGATGATAGATACGGCGCCAATCATGGAAGAGAAGGACGAGAGAGTTATAACAGAAGTGTGGGAAGTTGTGGAGAGAGGGATAAAAGAAGGTTTGCCAGTGGAAGATATTAAGTCGTGGGGAAGAAAGCTGGATGATCTTTTTGAGAAGTTGGGGAAGAAGGCTGGTGTAGACATACCGAAGGGGGTATACGGGCCGCAGTTTGGTGCGTGGCTTGACTACATGGCAAATGGTAAGGGTTTGTACCGAATATTGCCGCAAGAACAGGAGCGTGCTTTACTGAGCAAGTTAGAGGGTTCGAGTGCTGGCAAAAAAACTTTTATTCGCAGGAGTAGGAAGTAAGGAGGAATGGCGATGTTTAATGTGCAAAAAAGATGTTATGCCGTTATTTTTGCCGTGTGCTGGGCTGTGGTTGCTAAAGCAGAAGATCGTTATGAGCAGTTGGCTCATAATGTTTCTTCCGCAATAGGGTTTGCGCAAGACGGTTTTTTGGAGGCGGCAGTTTCTTGTATAGATGACGATGATCAAAAATTTCACTTATCCTCTAAGGATAAGGCGATAGGTGTTTTGTGGGTGGCGCAATACATGCATAAGACGGAAGAATCCCGACGAGAGGACTATAACAAAAAGACATTGGCAGAAAGTTTCAGTGAGCTTGGTCTTGAGGTAAAAGATGAGGGGGATGGTTATTTGAGGGTGAAGGTAGTGCGGCCTCGTGCGGCTGTGTCAGATAATCTTTTGGGAGTAACGCTACTGCTGAACGGGGACTGGCCTCATTTAAAGGTCCAGAGTGGAGTGCATGAGTCGTTGCTTGAGAATTGCTGCTATAGTGGTGGGAGTCGGGCAGACGTGAGTATGAGTGCTAAGCATTTTCCAGTGGCATTTTCCATGCGTGAGCTGGATAAGCTGAAGGACTTAGGAAGTAGTTTGGACTATGGATCCGATTTCGACTCTGCGTATTGTGTGGGTCTATTGAGGGATCTGCTAACATTTAGTTTGACGAGGACAAAGGTTCTAGCGGGTGTTTCGAAAGAGCGTGTGGTGTATAAAGTTGAAGAGATCAAGGTTATGATGAGGAAATTAATGAGCTACATGAAGGGGTCTATATCTGAGGGAGAGTTTGTGGATTTTTGCGGGGAAAGGTTTGTTAGCCCTGGATTGAGTGCATTTGAGAAAGGCTTATACGCAGGTTTAGAGATGATAGATACGGCGCCAATCATGGAAGAGAAGGACGAGAGAGTTATAACAGAAGTGTGGGAAGTTGTGGAGAGAGGGATAAAAGAAGGTTTGCCAGTGGAAGATATTAAGTCGTGGGGAAGAAAGCTGGATGATCTTTTTGAGAAGTTGGGGAAGAAGGCTGGTGTAGACATACCGAAGGGGGTATACGGGCCGCAGTTTGGTGCGTGGCTTGACTATATGGCAAATGGTAAGGGCCTGTACCGGATATTGTCGCCAGAAAAGGAACATGCTTTACTGAGCAAGTTAGAGGGTTCGAGTGCTGGCAAAAAAACTTTTATTCGCAGGAGTAGGAAGTAAGGAGGAATGACGATGTTTAATGTGCAAAAAAGATGTTATGCCGTTATTTTTGCCGTGTGCTGGGCTGTGGTTGCTAAAGCGACAGATCGTTATGATCAGTTGGCTGATAATGTTTCTTCAGCAATAGCATTTACGCAAGACGGTTTTTTGGGTAGTGCGGTTATGGCTATAACTAAAGATGATAGAACATTTCACTTCTCACCTGAAGATAAGGCGCTAGGCGTTTTGTGGGCGGCGCAATACATGCCTAAGACGAAAGAATCTCGACGAGAGGGCTATAACAAAAAGACATTGGCGGAAAGTTTCGGCACTCTTGGTCTTGATGTGAAAGATGAAGGGGATGGTTATTTGCGTGTGAGGGTAGTGCGGCCTCATGAAGCTGTGTCAGATAATCTTTTGGGAGTAACGCTACTGTTGAATGGGGACTGGCCTCACTTAAAGGATCAGAGTAGTGCGCATAGGTCTTTGCTTGAGAATTGCTACTATAGTGGTGGGAGTCGGGCAGACGTGAGTATGAGTGCTAAGCATTTTCCAGTGGCATTTTCCATGCGTGAGCTGGATAAGCTGAAGGACTTAGGAGGTAGTTTGGACTATGGATCCGATTTCGACTCTGCGTATTGTGTGGGTCTATTGAGGGATCTGCTAACATTTAGTTTGACGAGGACAAAGGTTCTAGCGGGTGTTTCGAAAGAGCGTGTGGTGTATAAAGTTGAAGAGATCAAGGTTATGATGAGGAAATTAATGAGCTACATGAAGGGGTCTATATCTGAGGGAGAGTTTGTGGATTTTTGCGGGGAAAGGTTTGTTAGCGTTGGATTGAGTGCATTTGAGAAAGGCTTATACGCAGGTTTAGAGATGATAGATACGGCTCCGATCATGGAAGAGAAGGACGAGAGAGTTATAACAGAAGTGTGGGAAGTTGTGGAGAGAGGGATAAAAGAAGGTTTGCCAGTGGAAGATATTAAGTCGTGGGGAAGAAAGCTGGATGATCTTTTTGAGAAGTTGGGGAAGAAGGCTGGTGTAGACATACCGAAGGGGGTATACGGGCCGCAGTTTGGTGCGTGGCTTGACTACATGGCAAATGGTAAGGGTCTGTACCGGATATTGTCGCCAGAAAAGGAACGTGCTTTACTGAGCAAGTTAGAGGGTTCGAGTGCTGGCAAAAAAACTTTTATTCGCAGGAGTAGGAAGTAAGGAGGAATGACGATGTTTAATGTGCAAAAAAGATGTTATGCCGTTATTTTTGCCGTGTGCTGGGCTGTGGTTGCTAAAGCAGCAGATCGTTATAAGCAGTTGGCTGATAATGTTGCGTCAGCAATAATTTATACAACAGACGGGATTCCGGATGCGGCAGTTTTTACTATGAATAAAAAGGAGAAGATCTTTCATTTTTCCCCCGAGGAGAAGGCGCTAGGCGTTTTGTGGTCGGCGCAATATATGCCTAAGACAGAAGGGTCGCGACGAGAGAAGTATGGCGAAGATACGTTGGATAAAAGTTTTCGCTCCCTTAAGATTGAGGTAAAAGATGAAGGGGATGGTTATTTGCGTGTGGGGGCAGTGCGGCTTCATGGGGCTGTGTCAGATAATCTTTTGGGAGTAACGCTACTGTTGAATGGGGACTGGCCTCATTTAAAAGTCCAGCGTGGAGCGCATGAGTCGTTTCTTGAGAATTGCGACTATAGTGGTGGGAGTCAGGCAGACGTGAGTATGAGTGCTAAGCATTTTCCAGTGGCATTTTCCATGCGTGAGCTGGATAAGCTGGTGGACTTAGGAGGTAGTTTGGACTATGGAGCCGATTTCGACTCTGCGTATTGTGTGGGTCTATTGAGGGATCTGCTAACATTTAGTTTGACGAGGACAAAGGTTCTAGCGGGTGTTTCGAAAGAGCGTGTGGTGTATAAAGTTGAAGAGATCAAGGTTATGATGAGGAAATTAATGAGCTACATGAAGGGGTCTATATCTGAGGGAGAGTTTGTGGATTTTTGCGGGGAAAGGTTTGTTAGCGTTGGATTGAGTGCATTTGAGAAAGGCTTATACGCAGGTTTAGAGATGATAGATACGGCTCCGATCATGGAAGAGAAGGACGAGAGAGTTATAACAGAAGTGTGGGAAGTTGTGGAGAGAGGGATAAAAGAAGGTTTGCCAGTGGAAGATATTAAGTCGTGGGGAAGAAAGCTGGATGATCTTTTTGAGAAGTTGGGGAAGAAGGCTGGTGTAGACATACCGAAGGGGGTATACGGGCCGCAGTTTGGTGCGTGGCTTGACTATATGGCAAATGGTAAGGGCTTGTACCGGATATTGTCGCCAGAAAAGGAACGTGCTTTACTGAGCAAGTTAGAGGATTCGAGTGCTGGCAAAAAAACTTTTATTCGCAGGAGTAGGAAGTAAGGGCCTTTGATGTTGGTTTCGTGCATTAAGCTCTTTTTCGGTGTGTTTGGGGACTCCTTAGTTGTGGGTGCAGCAATATGCCGCTTCATTGACTTTTGCCGCAAAAGTCAATATAATTAATTAGAAGGTTATGTCGGATGCGTTCGATGCTGTTGCCTGCGAGCAACTACGGAGGCTAAGATGTTTAAGTGTTTCAAAAGTTGTGTGGGTATGAGGGGCACGTTTTGGAGACGCGTAAAGATCTGCCGATAGAAGGGCTCAAATCGTGGGAAAGAAAGCTGGATGACCTTTTTGAAAAGCTGGGCAAAAGGTTGGTGTCGAAATTCCGAAGGGAGAATACGGGCCGCAGTTTGGAGTGGTGGTGAGTGAATTTTATAAAAGCCATATTTGTTGTGGTAGGGTGATTTAGATTATTAATGTTTTGGAGGGTTGTATGTTTTATTTGTTAAGAGGGATGACGGCTTTTTTGAGTGTGGTGGTGGTGTGTTCGGCGGAGTCTGCGGAGTTTTCTGAGAAGGAGCGGGAGCGTGTGCATGCTGCGGCTGAGCGGTTGCGAGCAAGAGCTCCTGAGGATGAACGGGAGCGTGTGAGGACGATTTGTGGCTTAATCCAATCTGCGCTTCTCCATACGCAGGATGGTTTTTTGCAAGGAGTGAAATCGCAGCATGAACACATCACCAATGTATTCCAATCTGATGAAAGGGGTGTAAACCTGTTATGGTCAGCGCAATATGTGCCTAAAAAAACTGTGTCGCGTGTTAGTGGTTTTTATCAAAAAGAGAGCTTGGCTGAAAGTTTGAAGCACTTGGGAGTCCAGTTTGTTAACCTAGGAGAAGGTTATCTAGAGCTGGCTGATCCTTTGTTAGGTGTAAGTTTGCTTTTAAGTTTTGATTGGCCACACTTGGATAGAGTGATACAGGCGCACATAGCTCTTATGGAGGCTTTGTCCGAAGAAGGTCCATCAAAGGTTGCGTCGAGAAAAGATAGAGATCACCGCCACTTTCCGGCACCATTAGCAATGGTGCATATGGATAAGATGACTAATGAAGGTGGTAAAGTTAATTATGGAGTCGCTGAGCATGATGGAGGTTATTGTGTGGGGATGTTAAGAGACCTTCTAACGTTTAGTTTGACTAGGACAAGAATACTGGAGGGATTGTCAGAAGATACTGTGGAGTACAGAGTTGAAGAGATCAAGGTTATGATGAGGAAATTAATGAGCTACATGAAGGGATCTATATCTGACGATGACTTTGCGTCTTTTTGTGGGAAAGGGTATGAGAGTTCTGAAACGAGCAAATTTGAAAAAGCACTATATGCAGGTCTTGAGATTGCTGAAGTAGGAACTATTATGACAGCTGAAGATGAAAAGATCATAACGGATGTGTGGGCATTGATAGAACAGGCGGTGAAGACGCGAAGAGGTATTCCAGTAGCGGAAATCAAGTCATGGGGAAGAAAACTAGATGATTTGTTTGGGCGTTTGGGAGTTAAGGTAGGCCTAGAAATACCGAGTGGAGTATACGGACCTCAGTTTGGAGTGTGGGCTGATTATACGGTTAACAGTACAGGTGTGTACTACTTTGTTCCTAAAGGTCCGGCAAAGAAGGCTTTCAGGAAAAGAAGGATTTTGGCTCAAAAGTGATAGAAGCTTTTGAGCGGCTTCCTTAGGGAGTGCGCTAATTGGTGATGATTGGTTTTTGTTAATAAGTACAAGGAGTATTGAGATGTTGAGAAAGTTAAAGGGATGTGTGGCGGTTGCTGCGATCGCGAGTTTTTTTGTGACAGCGGAAGCTGCTCAGGTGGATACGTGGGAGGATAATTGTAAAGAGTTGCGAGTTGCTTTATTCTATATGGAAGATGGTCTGGCGGAGCTGGTGGGAGATCAGTCCGATTCTTTAGGACCTAATCTTGGAAAAATTAATGCATTGTGGGCAGCGTTGTACATGCCTAAAACAGCAGAAACTCGATCTGTCGAGAGAATATTGACGTACTCTAAAGAGAGCTTGACTGAAAGTTTGAAGCACTTGGGAGTTCGATTTGTTGACCGGGGAGAAGGTTATCTAGAGCTGGCTGATCCTTTGTTAGGTGTAAGTTTGCTTTTAAGTTTTGATTGGCCACACTTGAATAGAGTGATACAGGCGCACACAGATCTTTTGGATGCTTTGTCCGAAGGAGGTTCGTCAAAGGTTGTGTCGAGAAAAGATAGAGATCACCGCCACTTTCCAGCACCATTAGCAATGGTGCATATGGATAAGATGACTAATAAAGGTGGTAAAGTTAATTATGGGGTCGCTGAGCATGATGGAGGTTATTGTGTGGGGATGTTAAGAGACCTTCTAACGTTTAGTTTGACTAGGACAAGAATACTGGAGGGATTGTCAGAAGATACTGTGGAGTACAGAGTTGAAGAGATCAAGGTTATGATGAGGAAATTAATGAGCTACATGAAGGGATCTATATCTGACGATGACTTTGCGTCTTTTTGTGGGAAAGGGTATGAGAGTTCTGAAACGAGCAAATTTGAAAAAGCACTATATGCAGGTCTTGAGATTGCTGAAGTAGGAACTATTATGACAGCTGAAGATGAAAAGATCATAACGGATGTGTGGGCATTGATAGAACAGGCGGTGAAGACGCGAAGAGGTATTCCAGTAGCGGAAATCAAGTCATGGGGAAGAAAACTAGATGATTTGTTTGGGCGTTTGGGAGCTAAGGTAGGCCTAGAAATACCGAGTGGAGTATATGGACCTCAGTTTGGAGTGTGGGCTGACTATACGGCTAATAGTACAGGTGTGTACTACTTTGTCTCTAAATCGCATAAACCTTTTATAAAAAGGGGTGGCGCTCGAAGGAAATAAACATTTCTTTTGTGAAAGCTCTTGTGTTGACTTCTTTTGGTTACATATTTGGGAACTTTTTTATTGAATAATTGGAGAAATAAGATGTTTAAAGTATTAACAAGAATTGTTGCTGTTGCCTTGGTAACGAGCACGCTTTTTTCTGCGGAGACCGTTACTTGGCCTGAGCTAACACGTACGGATAGGCTGTGTCAATATTTGAATTATAGGATAACTGACGTAAAAGACGGGTTTATCGAGACTTTAGGGATGCAGGCGTCGTTTCCCTCTCATTTGAAGATTACGCCAAGAGAGGTAGAAGCAGTGTCCCGACTGTGGGCAGCGTTGTACATGCCTAAAACAGGAGAGTCTCGGACTGAGGGTGCTTACCCTTCAGATAGTGTAGCTAAAAGTTTGGATTACTTGGGAATTCATTTTGTTGACCGAGGAGAAGGGTACCTAGAGCTGGATGATCCTTTGTTAGGTGTAAATTTGCTTTTAAGTTTCGATTGGCCGCACTTGAATAGAGTGATGCGGGAGCATATAGACCTTCTTGATCTTGTGTGTTCGAATACTCCGTCAAAGGTTGTGTCGAGAAAAGATAGAGATCACCGCCACTTTCCGGTACCATTAGCAATGGTGCATATGGATAAGATGACTAATACAGGTGGTAAAGTTAATTATGGAGTCGCTGAGCATGATGGAGGTTATTGTGTGGGGATGTTAAGAGACCTTCTAACGTTTAGTTTGACTAGGACAAGAATACTGGAGGGGGTGTCAGCAGATGCTGTGGAGTACAGAGTTGAAGAGATCAAGAGCATGATGAGGAGTTTAATGAGCTACATGAAGGGATCTATATCTGACGATGACTTTGCGGATTTTTGTGGGAAAAAGTGTGATAGTTCTGAAACGAGCAAATTTGAAAAAGCACTATATGCAGGTCTTGAGATTGCTGAAGTAGGAGCTATTATGACAGCTGAAGATGAAAAGATCATAACGGATGTGTGGGCATTGATAGAAAAAGCGGTGAAGACACGAGCGGGCATTCCAGTAGCGGAAATCATAGCATGGGGAAGAAAGCTAGATGACTTGTTTGGGCGTTTGGGAGCCAAGGTAGGCCTAGAAATACCGAGTGGAGTATACGGACCTCAGTTTGGAGTGTGGGCTGACTATACGGCTAATGGTAAAGGAGTGTACTACTTTGTCCCACGGCCGTCATCTATGCAGCTATCTGGAACTGTGAAAAAGCAAGCAAAACCTGAACCTTCCTTACGTAAAACTTTTATAAAAAGGGCTGGTCGGTCAAAATAGATAAGGAAGTAATGATTGCTTTTTTGCGAAAAAAATGATATAATTTTTTATGAAAACAAGATTCAATAATTTCTATTCAGCATTGGCTGCTACAGTGTGTGCCCTGTGCTGGACTACTATGTCAGCTGCGACAGCGTGGGATCAGTATGGTGCTAGAGACGCTGCTATTTCTTCAAGTGGGTCTCAACGGTACAAGAAGCTTAAGGTTGATCAGCAGAGGAAAGAGGATTTGCATGCGGCTATTAAAATGGGAATTGAGATGGGGTCGGAGAGTTTTGTGGACTTGGGAATGAGCTCTATCCAGGAGGCTCTCACCAGAGGGAAGGCGCGTTATACAGAGGACGAGGCCCGGTCACCATATGTGTGGATGATGCTTTATGCAGATATTCCTGCGGAATCAAAAAAACATGAAATAGAGGAGGCGATGCACGTTCACTTAAGGGATGCAGGGGATGGTGTTTTGCAGCTGGAGCCGCCTTTTCTGGGGCTGAGTTTGATTTTGAAGGAAGCGCTGCCTCAACTGCAGAGAAATGCTGGGATACACACTGCATATTTAGAGCCGTTTGAAGTAGCTCGACAGAAGCCGAAAAAGCATATAAAAGATCGCAACAACAAATTTGCATGGCCACTAGCTTGGTCGATGCTTGTGATGGATGACTTTAAGACGGCTGGCCGTTCTGTGAACTACGGAACTGATGAATTTAATACAGCATACTGTGTGAAACTGCTGAGAGACTTGTTGACAATGAGTGTGACAGGAACTAGGATTTTGAAGAGTATTCCATCATCTCAAGTGGATTATAACCCTGCGGAGATCAAGAATATGGCCCAGAAGTTAATGAGCTGCATGACGGGGAGAATAACAGAAGATGACTTTTGTGAATTTTGTGCTAAGAAGTTAGACTCTGGTCAGTTAAGACCATTTGAGAAGGCTCTGTATGCATCCTTGGAGGCTTCAACAGTAGAGGCAATAATGACGGAGGCTGATTCAGAGGTCATCCAAGACTTTTGGAAGTTTGTTGATTCTGCGCAAGCGCAGAATAAGGTTTCAGTTGAAGAGATAAAGAGAAAGAGTGCAGCGATAGACACACTTTTTGTAAACTTGGGCCAGAGGGCTGGTGTCCCAATAGAAAAGGGGGTATATGCCGCTCAGGTTTCGGTTTGGACTGATTACACAGCGAACTGCCGTGCAGTATATTATAGCCCTTGGGATGTGAATGATGATATAAAAACCCTTGAAGGTGATCTTCGCGAGCTTGGCCATAAACCGTTTCGAAAAAGAAGATAGGTAACTCGATTAAACACTGAAAGCTGCATAATCCTTCTCCGCCGTTTGGGGGGAAGGATTATGCAGCTTTTTAGCAATTGGCTTTTTGGGGTGCAAGAGAATTTTGGGCCAATACCAAAGAGTATATAGACATTAAATGTAGGAGTCCATTCAGTTGGTATGATTATTTTTTCTAAAAAATGCTTAATATTAGAGCCAAGTTTTTTAATACCCTTGATTAGAAGTATGTTTTGCTTTAGAATAAACGTGTGGGGCTTGTAGCTCAGTTGGTTAGAGCGCACGCTTGATAAGCGTGAGGTCGGAAGTTCGAGCCTTCCCAGGCCCACCATTTAATTTTCACTGACAATTTTTGTAGAGGGTATATTGGCGAGCTCTCGTTGAATTTCGCTGTTTAGGAAGAACCTTGCGCTGAGATCAAAGGTAACGGGCGGAGTGTGTATTTTAAGCGTATGACTGCCCGCTTCTGTATGGTAAGGGGCTATTTTGTTTAAGACCTCTGCAACAGATAACTTGGAGTAGCAGTAGACATTGATTTGTGACTGGGAGCTTGTAATAGAGGCGAGGTGGGAGAGAGATGTTAAGATAAGGCGCTTTTGTCCTTCTGTGTTTTTTTTACAGCTTACCTGCATTTGAACGACGTCTAACTTGGAGTAAGAGAGAGCTTGCTGCCCAAGGGTATTATAAAGGAAAAAGGTGAACGTGCTAATGTCATTTTGAACCTTAAAAACGGTAGTAGGCTTTGCATTATTTTTATGCACGACAGCCACACTGTGCACAACACCTACAAACCCAGAGGTTGTGTGCGCTTCCAAAGAGGGGATTTGGTGAATCGGTTTAAGTCCCAGATGCTTTATTAACGGGGTGTGTTGATTCAGGGGGTTAAACCGCATATAAGTCCCGAGCACGCTGATTTCGTGCTCCGCTTTTTCACGTAAGCTATAGTCTGTCACTTTACGCTGTTTACGAGAATCAGGAACAGTGGTGGGAGTGTCAAATAGGTTTTTTCTGAATACGGGTCGGTTGTTAGAGTCGTGAGTTTCTTTTTTATGGTCCTCTAAAATTGCTTCGACTAAACGTAAATTAGGCTCTATAGAGTGCAATGCGCTGGAACGCACAATGTGTTCAAGTGATCGTTTGTTTACGTTTGCACGTAAAAGAGCGTGAAAAATTGAGTCTGGGTGATCAAACTTTTCTAAGACGCGCTGCTGGATGATAGTTTGCACGTCACTTTTACCCACATTTTTTATAGACTCGAGGCCATAGCGCACGTTTTGATTTTCGACGGTAAATAAACTATCAGATTGTTTAATGCATGGAGGCAAAAGTTTCAAACCAAGCTGTACTAAGCTTTTTTTATGCTCCGCTATTTTTTCACTCTGGTGAAAATCAAAGCTAAGGGAGGCGGCTAAAAAGTGCGCAGGAAAGTGTGCTTTAAGGTAAGCTGTTTGAAATGAAATAATTGCATAACTGGCTGCGTGACATTTGTTAAAGGCATAGCCTGCAAACTTTGAGATTTGATCAAAGAGGGTAGTGGCAGCCGTCTCATCAACATTGTTTTTTTTGCAGCCGTCTAAAAATACTTTTTTTTGTGCAGCCATTTCCTCAGGAATTTTCTTTCCCATGGCGCGTCGGAGGAGGTCCGCTTCTCCCATAGTGTATCCCGCTAGTTTTTGTGCAATGCGCATGACTTGCTCTTGGTAAATAGGAATGCCATAACTCTCTTCTAAAATGGGCTCCAATAGTGGGGTAAGGTAAGTGATTGGCTCTTGCCCATGTTTTCGGGCGATAAAGGTTGGAATGTTTTCCATTGGTCCAGGCCGGTACAGAGCAACAATGGCGATTAGGTCGTTAAGGCAGTCTGGTCGGAGTCCTTTGAGAAGCTCTTGCATACCCGAGCTCTCTAATTGGAATACTCCTCCTGAAAGGCCCCTGGATATAAGGTTAAATGTTTTTTTATCATCTATATTGATCTGATTTTTTTCAAATTTGATTTTGTCTTTTTTGATCAAATTGATGGTTTTTTCAATAACAGATAAAGTTTTCAGGCCCAAAAAGTCAAATTTTACCAATCCGGACATTTCGGCATATTTCATGGAAAACTGGGTCACTTGTATGGAAGAGTTTGGATCCTTGTAAAGGGGCACTTCATCAATTAGGGGTTCAGCTGATATAATAATTCCCGCCGCGTGTGTGGAAGCATGACGGTGTAAACCTTCTAGCTGCATTGCTATGGTAAATATTTTTTGGATTTTTTCATCTGAGTCATGTTTTTCTTTAAGCTCAGGGTTTTCTTCTAAAGCCTGCTGTAGTGTAATGGTCTTTCCTGGCGGATTGGGTATTTTTTTACATAGATCATCGACAACAGGGTAAGGCAGTTGATAGACGCGTCCTACATCGCGGAGCACGCCACGAGACTGTAGTGTTCCAAAGGTGATAATTTGTGCAACATGAGCGTTACTATACAATTTTTGCACATATGTGATAACTTCGTTGCGGCGTTCTTGGCAAAAGTCTATATCGAAATCGGGCATAGAAATACGCTCCGGATTTAAAAAACGCTCAAAAGGCAGTTCAAAGTGCAAAGAGTCCACCTCTGTGATGGCAATGGCCCAAGCGACAAGTGACCCGGCTCCAGAACCACGTGCGGGCCCAACGGGTATGTTTTGGGACTTGGCCCATTGTATTATGTCCGACAAAATGAGAAAGTAACCAGAAAAACCCATTGATGTAATGACTTCCAGCTCGTATTCAAGTCGCTCTCTGTAAGAGTGCTCAGGTATGTTTTTGTCGTGTTTTTCGTCATTTATTCTAGATTTTAGGCCATTTTCGGCTATTTTTCGCAAAAAATCTCCATCCGACATGCCCTCGCTCTTTGGGAATTTGGGTAGTCTTGGCTTTTGAGGGGTGAGATAAAATGAGCACCGGCGTGCAATAGTTATCGTGTTTTCTATAGCTTCAGGTAAGTCTGCAAAAAGGTTTTGCATTTCTTCTGGGGGGCGCAAGTAAAAGTTAGGGTTGCTTTGGGGGCTGTCTTTGTGGTGCATGAAGCCTTTTTCCTTCATGCAAAGCAGAGCGGTGTGAGCTTCATGCATTTCCTTTTTCGCAAAAAAACAGTTGGTTGTCGCTACAATGGCAATCTTCTCTTTTATTGCGCTTTTTAGAACAAAATGCTCGTGTTTTGAGTCATTTCTGTCGTTTTCTCTGTGTATCTCTAGGTATAAATTTTCCTTAAAAATATCTTTTAATTTGAGCAAATTTGCGGAAAAAGTGCGAAAATCGTCTATTTCTATTGGTTTTCCGAGGACTCCTTGGCTTCCTCCTGAAAGACAGATGATGTCCTTTGAGTGGCTTGCTAAAGTTTCCCAGCTGGCCGGTTGTTCCTGGAGGTGGATTTTGCTGATGATTTTGCTTAAGTTTTGAAAGCCCTCCTGTGATTGAGCAAGTAAAATTATGCCGGCGTGACAGCTTTCTGAATACTGTAGGTCAACGTGTGCCCCTAAAATAGGTTGAATGGAGTTTTTAGTGCAGGAAAGAGAGAACTCAAAGGCTCCAAATAGGTTGTTGATATCAGTAATGGCAATGGCTGGGGATTGAGTTTCTTTTGCAAAACTCACAAAATCCTTTATCTTTAAAGCCCCTTGGGACAAAGAGTAAGACGAAAAGGTGCGTAGATGAATGAATTTCTGCATAGGCTATGTGTACTGAATTGTAGGGTGCGCATTGCTGATAGCATATAACAACTCGGTGTGAGAGTAGTTAAGAGCGCGTGAGAGGCGCCATATGCACTGAAGGCTTTGCACGATAGGGATGGTGGTTCCGACAGAAATAGGTGCGTCCCCTACATCAAGAGAGGTAAGTGCTGCTGATGTGCTTTGGGGTATAACAAAGAGTGTGTGACGTCCCCAGGAAATTGGGAACCGTTCCTGTAATCTGTGAAAAGGGAGCCCGTTAAGACGTCCTCCATCAACTGTAGCTACGCGGCATGACTCGGGCTGTGGGTTGGACCCATAGCCAACACTAGCATGAGCGTTGATTGGTGTAATGTTGAGCACAGTAGCGCAAAGGTCGACAGGCGAAAGAAGCTCTTGTTGTATATGCGTGGTGTCAGCACTGCCTGGGTGATCTACGCTGCCCCAGAGACCAATGCCGATGCGGACCTCGTTGAGGCGAAATTTTTGTGCTGCTGCTAGATGTGTATTCGCAAGGCTGATTTTTGCTTTTGGAAAGGTGCTTTTTAAGGACATTAGTGTCGAAAGGAACTCTATGTTTGTGGGGTGTGAGTTGGAGTTGGGGTAAGTGCTTTGGGCTAAAAATGTGACTTTTTCGTTGTTTTTTAGGTTTTTTTGCTCGTTTTTGATGGTTTCGGGGGGTAGGCCCAGGTTGTTGGACCCTAAGTTGACGCGAATGGTCGTGGGGAGTTCTGGGGTGTGCAGGGCGACCTGCAAATGCTCTAAAGAGTTAATTACTGCGAAGATGTTTTGGGAGGCAAGATTTTTCCAGCAACACTCGTCATAAGATCGCGCTGAAAGCATATGAATTTCTGCGTCACCAGGTATGTGTAATCGAAGCTGTAATGCCTCCTCATAATCAGCCACATAAAATTTTCGGCACCCCGCACTATAAAGAGCAGGACCTGCTGAGCTTAATCCCAATCCAAGCGCGTTGCATTTTAACATGGCTGTACAGTGGGCAGGTTGTGTGTGTTCTTTGAAAACACGAAAGTTGTGTGCGAGTTTGTGGGGATATAAGGTGTACTGTGCCATGTGGATAGTTTATCATTGAACCTGATTCTTGTACAATGTGCTTTGCAGAGCTGAGGGTATGCTAAATACTGGGTGTTATTCGCATCAAGTTGTAGTATTATGTAGAAGAAACTTATGGCATTTTTTCTGTGTATCATATTTGGCTTTTTGTCTGCAGAGGTAACTACAATGGAGAGGGGCAAGGTCTTTGCAGAAAAAGCTAACGTTACAGCTGCGCTGCAGGATAAAGAGAAAATAATAGTACACTACATGTCAGAGATGCTAGTGGCCCTGAGTGGGCTGGGGGCTACTTGTGCTTTGGACACGTTCAATTGTGTGTCTGGCTTTGTTGACGAGTTTACAGAAAGCTTAGAAGGATTGAGCGCTGAAGAGTTTTGGCCAGCATGGCATAAGGCTCGGCAGAATTTTGTTCACAAGGTGAAAGGCTGTTTTGGTGACCCAAAAATTATTCACTCTGTTACTCTATCTGTGGATTATTACCTTGATGAAATGGCAAAACGTTTTGTAAGCTTGAGTGATTAAGCCGCTGATATCGCTTTTGTGAGGTAGGTTTGCTTCAGGATTAAAACTTTCTTTTTGATAAGGGGGGTAAAAAATAGACTTTTTGCTCATGTTGTGGGACACTGTCTCATTAAATCAAGGAGGATTATGATTTTTATTACACTAATAAGCCTATTGCTGGGAAGTGCTGTGTTTGCTATGGACTGTGATGACCCGCAGAGGGGTGGAGAAGAGGGCTACTTGAAGCCTGTTTCAGGATCGGAGAGTGGTCTTTTAACCTTTCAGGAGTTTTTTAAGAACGAGCATAGTCGCCTCAAGCATATCGCCAAAAGGGAGAGAGTGGAGGACAAGTGGAGTTTTAAGGGTGATGAGGAGATTAAGGAGTCTACCCTTACGTATAGCTCATTTGTGGAGCAGTATGTAGATAGAGGGGCGTCTGCTGCGCTCGCGTCCTCTCCTGATCATGTCATGCTCCTGAACTCTGATGCGCAAAAAGGTTTTTTCCAGCAGTTTTTGACATCAGAAAGAGAAGAGCAGATGGAGGTAGTGGATTGTGCGATAACACGGATTACTAAACGGTATGCCGCGGTAGGCCAGCTTTTGAAGTGGACCGGATCTGCTTTGAAGGGTCTTGTTGGTGTGCTAGAAACAGTAAGCAGCGAACAGGCGATGGATACTCTAGAAAAAATCATGAACTCAGTGGTAAAGCCGGCTGTTCTTTTTGTGGGACAGAAGTACATAAGAGGAGAGGATTGGGAAGCATTTATGCCCACTTTCCTTGAACGTTTAGGAGACGGCTTAGGTCATGTAAACTCAGTTTTTGCAAAAATAGAGAAGGGAATTCGCAGTGCTAACGGTGAGGGAGTAGTGAAGCGTCTTGCTTCCCGTGCGGTCGTGACTGCTGTGAGAGTTGTTCTAAAATGGGTTCCTGATGCGTATCACACAAAAGTAGGACGTGTCCTAGACTCGGTTAGAGGTGCGATCGGCCCTCAGATTTTAGAGAAAATAGAGGGCGCTTTTTCTAGCGCTTTCGCGAAAAAGTACCTGCACATGCCTTTGGATGCCTTTTTGCAGGAAGTGAAAAGTAAAGGATCAAAGTTGGAGACTTTTTTTCGTAAGTCAAATGAATGGATTGGTACATTAAATACTATACCAATACAGGATATTGTTGAGAGTTTGCACAAGGGTGTAGTTAGTTTAAATGGCATTCTTCCAGCATTCACTAACCTAGAGGAGACGTGGAGCGCTAAGTTTGAGAAAATAGGAAACCGCCTCACGCAATATGCGCTTTTTCCAGAAGATTTCGAAGATATGGTAGAGGGAAAGTTTTCTGCATGGAAGAAGGATTTACAGGAGGTCAGACAGACATTGACAGAGTTCTTCAACATAGATTCTGCGGTACAGCGCGCTGGTGGGCGAATAGAGTCCATTGTTAGTGGAGTCGAGGGTTTTGCAGGCGAAGTTTTAGAAACCGCTGGAGGTGTTTTCAATAACGTGACTCAAAAAGCGGACGAGGTTGCTCAAGCAGTATTGAGCTATACTCCTCTAAATGAGGCTAACCCGTATATGAGTGGGCTCTCCCACAGCAGTGCTTTTCCACCAACTCTTCCGAGACGCGATGATGAGATAACTCAAGAGCTGCGGGCCGACAAACCTTCGACTGATGAGATGAATGATGGGATGAATGATGATCTGTGGTCACACAAATCTGATTCGAGTCTGGAGGATGACGCGGTGTATCAATCACATTTGATCCGTGATGGCAAAATTGAGGAAGATAATGAGAGTCAGTCCATTACTGAAAAGAAGGACGATGACGATGAGGATGAGGATGAGGACCAGGACGGGCAAAGAAACTCTGATACAGGCAACCCATCTAACGAAACGCCTCCAAGCAATATTTGGAGTGCGGAGGCGTTGCTTCTGAAAAAAGCTTTGTCTGAAACAAGTTGGTGGGACGTGTCGCAAGCGCAGGTCTCAGTGTTTCTGAAGTCTATTCGAAAGTAGCTAAGATTTCAGTCAAATCAAGTAAAGAAGGGCTCCTTATGGAGCCCTTCTTTATTATTTGAAGGCGGAATTGCCTTAATTAGTTTGGAGTGCTGTCTGTAGTGCTTTTGCAGACTCTCAGGGTGCAAGATATGAAAGGACAGTGCGTCAGAGGCAAAGTGGAATCTTGAGCGTGATGCGGATTACTAAAGGGTATGTCTCGGTGGCCCAGCTTTGTGATTGGACGGATATGCTTTGAAGGGTGTTTTGAGTGTGCTAGAGAACGTAAGAAGGGCTCTATAGAGGGATATTCCTGTAAACTTAGTTTTTCAAGCATGAAGAGAGGAATCCACGGTGCTAACGGTGAGGGAGTAGTGAAGCGTTTTGCTGCTCGTGCGATCATGGCTGTTTTCGGGGGGGTGTCTGAAGTTGGGTTCCTGATGCATATCACTCAAAAGTAGGAAGTGCCCTAGACTTCTATTAGAGGTGCGACTGGCTCTAAGATTGTAAATAAAATAGAGAGCACTTTTTCTGGCCCTATCGTGAAAAAACACCTGCACGCACCTTTGGAGATCTTTCTGAGGGAAGTGCAAAATAAAGGATGAAATTTTGAAGATTTTTTTAATCAGTCAGATAAGTGGTTTGTTTCATTAAATGCTCTAATAGCTGCGGTTACTAAGGTTTTGTATAAGAGTGTAGTTAGTTTAAAAAGTTTCCTTTCGGGCCTTACTAACCTAGAGGCGACGTGGGTTGCCTCATCAAATAGAGTCCCGTGTTGGCAGTGAAACTAATGAAGTGGAGACCGTTGTTGAAGAAGCTCTTGAAGCAGTTGGAGGGACTTTTAATAAAATAGTTCAAAAAGTGGAGGGGGCTGCAGTAGAGCTATATAATCCTCTAAATGGGTGCTTCCCGGATATGAGCAGGCTCTCTCACAGCACTACGCCCCCTAGTGAGAGAAACTCCAACTTTTGTGGAAGATAGTCACTATGATGGCGACACTAGCAGTCAGGAAAGTAATGATGATCCGCATGTCACTGAAGACGAGGGCGGAAAAGGCACTCCTTGATACGGGCAACCCGCTTTAGTGACCTCCAGGCGAGCTTTGGAGTAAGGATGTGTGGTTGCTTGAAACAAATTGGTTTGAAGCGTTGCAAGTGAATGTCTCAGCGTTTCTGAAGTCTGTTTAAAGTAGATAAGATTTTAGTCAAGCAAAGAAGGGCTCCTTGTGGAGTCTTTCTTTATTATTTGAAATTTGTTTTAATGCGGAAAATTGCTCCTTATCTTAAGCAGTGCTTCTTCTGCTGCCTGATATGGGCCTGGCTGCGCTTTGTGCTTTCTGTCTTAGAGTGCTCATGCCTGTCTCTCAGGGTAAAAGATATGTCTGTTGTCCATATTTTGCACGCTAATGATGCTAGTAGTTAGGTTCTTTAGATGTAGGAAATAATAGGGCGTAAGGTCATAAATCGACTTAAAAGGGTTAAAGGGAAAAGGAGAACAGAGAGAGCCCAGCTTCCCTTGGGAGAAGTCTGGGCTCTGGGATCGCTTTTGACGGCTATTTACGCCTTCCTTTGCTCCATGCAGCATTCATTATGCTTAAGTAGTCTGATGTGGTCTTTTTCGGTTTTGTCGGTTGAGGTGTTGGTTGCGTTATCGGTTCAGTTGAAGGGGGGGGGGTATGTGTTTCTTCTGAACTCTCATCCTCATCCGTATATTTTGGCGGTGCCAGGTTGCGGCCAAAAGTAATAGCACAGGCTGATGAGGAGAATGGAAAGCGTACTGGATTATCAGATGCAAAGAACCGGTAACAAAGGTTGAGGTATTGCGATTCTGATCGAGCGAAGGCCTTTAAGTTAGGGTCCGATATATAGTCTTTGTATGCACCGATCGCTTGGGAGGCGTCGCATAGAAGCTCCTTAAGGGTTGTAAGGGAGGCTTTGCCTGCTGGGTGTGGGAAGCTGGTGGTGGTTACAAGTGCTGATGTAAATGCGTGTACTACACCGATGTGGTCTTGCATAAGAACAAAAGCGTCTTCTAATGTGGAAGGGTGCCTTTTTTCTTCTGGCAAAATATGCAAGATGTGTGCGGATAACATAGCGCATGCAGTTTCCATCGTAGATTGAAATGGGTTAGGGGCCCCGTCGTACCCTAATGCAGCAATTTGTTGTAGAAGAAAAGGGGACATGTCGTGGGGGGTGTCTTCGTATCCTTGTCCTGAGGGGTTTAAAGTTTTTAGAGCTTTAGCTGCCACCTCATAACAGTCAAGGTCCAGATTCATGCTTTTTTTGAAAAAGACATTTAAAGCTAGGGGAATCTGTGACTGTGCGAAAAGCGTTTCAGCAAACATAGTGTGTACGATATGTAGACCACTGACGCTTTTCATTCGGCTTAGCTTTTGGAACAAAGATAGTGTATGGGCCTCTAGTGGGGCAAAAGGTGCACTCCTCTTTGATTGATCGTGATCCGATGGATCTTCTGAGAACCGTACTGTTGCTGCGGTGACACTTAAGCTTAACAACATCAATGCAAGCGTAAACATTTTAAATTTCATAAAATCTCCTTATATTGAATCCTATCTATTCTGCCTTTGTTTGTCAACCACAATGGCAGGGTAGTTTTGATTATTGGGGTGGGGGTGTGGATGACGCTTTGTGTTGAATGAGGGTTGATTTCTGAGATTCGCTTTGGTGTGCTATGATTAAAAAAAAGGGGGGGATTATGCTGTGTGCGATTTTTGTTGCTGCGTCATTGTTTTCAATGGCGGGCGCAGGTTTTGACTTGCATGCTTTAAAGAAAGGTTTTGTAGCTTCTTATCAGGATTGGCAGGAGCATCTTAGTGACAAGCAGAGATGGTTAGATGACAAAATGGCAGATTGGGAGAAGAAAAAGCCGAAGGAGCGTGTGTTTTGGTGGCAAGGTCTGTTGCGATCCAGCTTTGGGAGGAGCCCCACTCCATCGGCGCTGCGAAACACTCCAAAAGAATCGGACGTTGCTGCAAAGCTTTCAGAACTACAGGGAAGGCTGAAAGATTCAAAGACAGCGGGGCTGAGGGCCACCCTTCTGCGCTATCAAATGCATTTGGTGGACGTATTGTGTGCTTTAGGGGAGCAAGAAAGAAACCGTGAGCTTAAATTAATGGAACAGAGCAGTGTCTTTTCTGTCGTGGTGCAGACGGTTAAGGGGAGATCTTGACAAAACCTTATTGGTGTGTCATAATGCACCTATAAAGTTTTGTCTTTAAGGAGGTGTGTTATGAAACTTTTTTTATACTGTGCTTTTGTGCTATCTATGTTTGCAGCTGAATCGGAGAGAACCTGTTCTTCTCAGGATCTTCTTACGGGAAATAATGACGCCGTGATGGAGAGTCTTATGCGGTTTGCTATGAATCGACCAGAATTTCAAGAACAAATTCATCGGGCCTATCTTCAGATTTTGAAAAAAAAGCAGGAAAATGATCAGAGTGACCAGCAGCAGCCAAAATTGGCGTATCAAGAAATGACGGAAAAAGAGAGAGAGGACCAGGCGCGTGATGGTGTAGTGCAAGTAGCGTCTGGGATTCTTCAGGCTGCTATTCATAAATCTTCAGGTTCGAGTCCCTCTAATGAAGAGCAGGCGAAGGGTCTTTTTGGTTTCGCTGGCGCGCAGGCATCCTTTGGGGCGCTCGCTCCTTTCTTCGAGATGCAAAACAAGTTCTTGTTTGAAAATAAATAGTAGTGAGCCTAGCAAAACACTAAAGAAGCACAGATCTTTTCTGTGCTTCTTTATAAGATTAACAGCGCGTTGTGTGTTGACAGTGGATGCTCTCCCATGATATGTAGTCTGAGGGGGAGGGCTTGACATTTGTTTGCACACTTTTGAGCTTAGCGTATTTTTGGGGCTCATATAATTTTGCTATGGACCTCCCTGGGGACGACTTTATGGGTGAGCTTAGCCCGCCCTCATCTTTAGAGGATAGGGGGGAGCAAGACCCGCCAAACGTGAGGCGGCCACAAATGACTTGGAAACCTCCCGCTGAAGAGGTTTTTGATGCAATAGAGAGAGTAGAGGATATCCCCGAGCATTTATGGATACGGATGGCTTTACAGGCGAGTGATGATATATTGCGTTGCTGGAAAACAAGTTATGGCTGTTTTGGTGACATCCTAACACACCTTCTTTCTTGCTTTTTTGACATGGATAATCTGGTTTTGGATACCTCTGTTCCTTTGCCATCAATGCGTATGTTGAGTCTTATTCAGAGGTTGAATGGTCGTCCAGTGTATCGCTTGGGGGTAGCTTCAGGGCTGCACCCTTCTATTCAAGATCCGCAATTGATTGCAAATTTTCAGGACTCGGGTAATGATGTCTGGAGTTCAGTTGTTCAGTCTCTCAATAGTGCGGCGTGTAAACTTCCTGCGATAAAAGTGGCTCTTCCTCGTGATGCAGTGGAGGCGTTATTGAGCCTTCAAAATCTGTGGGACCCTGTACACGCGAGATTGCAGCACGCATGTTTTCTCTGGCAACAGGGTGTCGGTGAGGATGACGATTTAGCAACCTGTATAACAAGAGCTGTGAATTTACAAGAGTATGCAAGTGATAACTGGATTCATTTGAGGATCACAATTGCCGCTGCGATTTTGGCTGCTGTGGATAGGAGGTATCATATTTTTAAGGATCGGGCCTTAAAAAGCTACGAGCAAGTTCGTGACCTTCTGGCGCATGCGCAACAGCTTCCTGAGTACACGAAAGATCAGTTTTTGACGCCTCCTTCAAATCGGGATTTGATTTGTGCTGAGCGTGGGGATCCAGTAATTGTTTCTAAATCGGATGTGGCTGCGAAGTGTCAGATGGCTTTGTCTATTTCATGTGATGAGCTTACTGCGTTTTCCTCAAGCATGGCAAACGTAGCTGCCTCTTTGCAGTGGGTCGCTTTTTGGGAACGTTTTTTTGGCCATCATCCGGGAGGATATACGTGGTGTGGGCAAAGTGAACTTGCTGACTGGACGAGGCTGCTTTATCCGATCTTGTGTGCAACGGCGAAAGTAGATGATCCGTATTCTTCTGTAAATTACGCGGAAGGCGGATTTTTGAATCTTGTAGAAGAAGAAGGCTCTGGGGATGCAGAGCAGGTGAGTGCTCTAGGCGTAGCATGGTTTAGAAAGATTTTTTATAACGTAACTCCAAGCTTTTGGGCTTTGCGGCCCGTGCATCAGAGCTTGCTAGAATTGGCTAAAAAGGAAAGCTCTGAGCATATATTGAGAGCTGGTCGTCGGTGTATGCTGTGGGCGCATAATTTACGTTTGATGGGTGTTGATCTTTTGAGTAAAAAGATGCATGAAAAAGCGAATACAATAGCAGCTTTAGCGTTTCAAGGTTTAGCGGCTGGATCAGATATTATCACTTCATTTTCGGAGGCATGTGTCTATAATAACGTCACTGTGGAGCAAGCAAGGGATTTCGTGATGTGCGGTTGTGCTGCAAATCAGCGAACAGAACTTGCGCGTAAGATAGAGCACGCTCCTGATAAGGACTCAGTGTTAGCCAGGTGGATGACTGTAGCTCTGAATGAGTCAGTGAAAGTGATCGAAGGTATGTCAGAGTTGGAGCGCTGTGATAATGTAATCTGCTTAATGGATGAGCAAATCAAATCTATTCCTGATGAAAGGCTTTCTGAGTTTGTGGCGCTGTGTTGTAATGCGATAAAAAGAGGCGGTGAATCTGGTGTAAGCGATGAACTAGATTTTGCTATTCAATTATTGAAAGTACAAGCCCCATTTGGCGTGCCCCCTGCATTTGTGCTGAGACAACGTGATGATTGGATTGTTGTTAGAGAGCAGCTGTTAAGGTATATGTTGGCTCACACACTTCCAAGCAACCTGGAAGTTTTTGAGTTACAAGGGGTGATGGAAGGTCCTTTAGATGAGGCTGCAGTGGAAACTTTTTTAGAAGATCAGAAGCGCAGGACTTTTGAGTATATACTTTATACATATGGAGTTGATCAGGCTATGGCAGAGGGCGTAGAAGACGCATCCTTAGTTGTGCAGGAAGAGTTGGTGGATGCAGTCTTCTCTATTTTTGAGCGAGATTGTCAAGGGCAGGTTAGTGCTTCCCTTAAAGGGCTGCTGGACTTTTGGAGCAACGGCTTAACTACACTTAAGCTAGATGCAAAAGGGGCTTCTAAGGTTGTCGTGGATTTGATTCGCCATATGAAAAAGCAAAAAACGGATCAACAAAAGCTTGAGGTTTTGATTCGGAATAAAGTTTATGTGGGCCTAGAGGGAGCGCGATTTATGGGGGGGCGGTCACTTTTAGATCGTATGCTCGTACTGCTTCTTGGTCCGCATGCTCATGACTTGGAAATAGGTCATGCACGAACCATTGCGGAGGAAGAGGGGTACGCCTCTTTACCGGAAAGTTTATCTAATGTGCGCCCGCAGGTTTATAAAGTTCAAGTGATGGGTTAAATAATTTGTAAGAGGGAAGATGAAGTTTGTGTATTTGGGAGTGGTGTGCTTTTCCTTAGTAGGGGCGTCTTTGAAGGCACCCAATGATGCTGCAGCGAATGCTCTTCTTGCTTGGAATGATCTTGTTTCTTGTTATAACTCTCTTATGGGGCGTGCAGACACCACATCACTTTTAAACGCCCAGAGTTTGTTGTCGCTGATGGATGAGGCAGCATCGCGTCTTAGGGAAGAGGATCTGAAGGCAATAAGCAGAGGAGAGTCTTTTAAGCAGGTGCGTTGGAGTATAGAGAGGGAGGCGCAACGCAGAGGAATTGTTCTTGAAAAAGCGCCAACAAAAGAGGTTGATCCTTTAGGAAAATGGGACGCTGCTGTTCAGAGTTACTTAGAGATCGTTCTCCATAGAGCACGAGAGTCTTCAGAAATGGACAAGATATTTGCATTAACATCCTGTGAGGATGCAGCACAGAGCTTGACGTCGTTAGATTTAGAACATCTTTTGCTTACCGTTGAAAATGAAGAGGTTTTGGAAGTTGTAAAAAGCGCTGCAGACCATAAAATGAGAGCCGCTCAGGTACAAAGTTTACTGAACGCCCGGGGTGCTGCAGATATTGCTACAGCCATGAAGGCGTGGAGTACGGAGGCGCATCAAATGAGCGCTAATCAAGCGAAGAATTTACTAAGCTCCAGGCATGTAGCAGACATCTCTGCAGCTATGAAAACGTGGAAATCAGCTGCAAAGGACTATGCGATAGCTGATCAAGATGTGTATTATGTTGAGGAAACTTGTGAGATAGCTCTGCAGAACTTAACTCCTGCGGAGTTGAAGCAAGTTCTTGCAAGGTCGAACCCTGATGACCCGTTGTGGCCTATGATCAAGAAAGAGGCCGAATCTAGGTTTGGACAGTTGTCAGTGAGCAGGATGATCAAGCTTAACTTACAGCTAACGCCTACAGGGTAGGGTGACTCACTTTGTTGGCAAAGGCGGTAATATGTGTGCTGGCAACTTCCTTTTTGAGGGTGTTGTGATTTGTTTTTCATGAATTTGCGTGCTTTTTGCTTTATTTTGTCATCATTTTGGGTGTTTTCTGTTTTTTGTCGCGAAAAGTTTTTTTTTATATAGTTTTTTTTGCAAAACTGATATAATATCAAGTATAGTCATCTCTGACGGGCGCAATATGTTTCTGTTCTTTGTTTATACTACGCTGTGCTTTGCTAACTCTCCTGGTCAAGAGAAAGTTTCTACAGAAAACACTAAGCTTGCGGAAGCATTTAAATCACTTGATGATCGTAATTTCCAGAAAGGATATGAAATTTTTTTAAGAGTGCAGAATGGGGTTGATGCAATCTATGACTGTTGCGCTATAGATGAAGAGCAGGCGCTTGAAGCGCTTGCGTATGTTCTGAACAGTCGTTTTGCTCAAGCGGGTCCTATGATTACACCGGTGGCGCTTCAAGACTTACAAAATACAAAGCTTAAGGGAGATAGTTCGCCAAGAGTGGTGGCTTTTGCGAATCGTATTATGGCTGGATTTTCGTTACGTGTTCTTCAGGCTGAACTGGATCCCAAAAAAGCTAAAAATGTTTTAAAATTGGCTAAAAAGCTTTCAAAAAACATCAAAAATGAGTCAAAATTTAAAGAAAGGTTGGTGAGTGAGTTTGTGGGAGTTATGCTTGAAGACTTGGGCCAGGACCTAACAGCAGAACAAGAGCGCGAATTTTATGAGCAGGTTCACACAAACATGAGATCTGCAAATCAAAGAAAAGCTTATGAACTCTTGTACCGGGAAGATTTGGCACCCAAGCATAATGGCCCTAAACTGGTTTGCTCTCACTCTGATCTTATTGATAGCGTGAATTTAGCAATACAGCCATTTTTTGATAGTGCGTATAAAGCGTTAAAATATTGTGATAGCGTGCCTACAGTTTTTTGGGTTTTCCACTGTTTGCTTCCTCTTTTTCAGCACGGAAGCCAGACATTCCTTGATGCAGGTCAGCCTATATATTTACGTGACTTTCTGCTTAAGGCGGATGACATTATGCCGCAAGCTTGTAAGATGCTGGTTGTAGAGCATAGCTCTATTCTGGATCACATTTCTCCAGAGCTAGCTATTCCTGCACGAGCGCGATACCACGCGGTAGAACGATGCTTGCCTCTTTTGCTTGCGACTGTGGGTTATGATTTAAGCTCAACAGTAGAGCAAAAAGAGCATATTCAGAGGGCGATGGTGCATTTGGTTAGTTGGCTGCGAGATGTTTTGCAGAGCTTGCAAATGCCTAATATCTATGGATTTTCAGATTGTATTCAAACCGCGATCTTAGATGGCTCTCCTTCTGTGCGTGTTATGTTGGTTCGTGCTATTTTGTGGGAATATGCTTTGAAAAAAGCCTCCCTAGAGTTGGCAAGGGCTTATGGAAGTCGAGATGAGGCGCAGGTGTTGTGCTTGCTGCGCGCGTTGCTTGTCCAGCGTCTGGGTGGAGGGCAAAACATCTTCCTTCCTATGACCCAGGCGTTAAAGCTTTTTCAGGTGGAGTGTACCCTTGCACAGGATACGTGTTATATGCTTCCAGACACACGAGAGCTAGACACAGTGATTGAGGAACAGATAGCTGAGGATATGAAGAAGGTGGCGGCAGTTTCTGGTCTGATTGGGGCAGAAGCGCAGGTTGATGACTTTTTAATAGCGTGTGATCATGCAATCCTGAATTATAAATCCCTTCCTAGGTTTATGGAAAGTGTGTGGGAGGCTATGACACGCTGGAGCCATGGTGATTCAGAAGCATGGGAGGAGCTAGATTATGCGATCGCACTTATGCAGTTCACCTTGCCTCTTCCCAAAGAAATGCCGACATTCCTTGTTAATATACAGACAGTAGAAGACTGGAGGGCTAGCAAGGGGCGTCTGAGAAATTACCTTCTGGCTTACTTGCTTGCTCAAAACGACCGCCCTCTAACTCAAGATGAGTTGAGTAGTACGCTTGCATATAGTGGACAGATGATTTTAGATTATGTGCAGGAGAATTATATTTCCAACTTTTCCGTGAAGTCAGTTAATAAGTTGAAAGAAGTGTTGGAGCGGGGCTTATACGTGTAAAGAGAATTATGTGCTATCCTGAAGAGAGGTCTATTGATGGGTAGTGTTTTTGGCTCTATATGTTTAATTTCAGGAACTTCAATTGGTGCAGGGGTTTTGGCGCTTCCCCAGCTAGCTGCATCTGTTGGGTTGGGTTGGTGTTTTATCATTACACTGTTCACCTGGTGGGTTGTTTATATTTTAGGCCTTTATATGGCCGATAAGTATATTCAAGTCGGCGGTGGGCGTTCATTCACGCAGGTGTGTCAAGAGCTTGGTGGCCGCTTTGCATTTACATTGTCAACTTTCTGCTTTTTTGCTTTGGGTTTTGCCCTTATAATAGCGTATTTGGGGGCAATGCAAAGCTTGTTGGGGGTACAATCTCAAGTGCTAATCCCAGCAATTTCATGCGTTGTTTTGAGTTTATCCGTGCGATGGATTGATCGGCTAAATCGTCCAATATTTCTAGTGACAATTGGTATGTTTGTTTCTGTTATAGTGGCCCTTTGTTGTGTTCCACTGAAAGTTCCATCCTTGTTTGAAGGACGGGCTCAAGGAGCTATGCTTTTTATCCCTGTGATTTTCACTTCCTTTGGTTGCCAGGTTCTGCTTGGACCTTTGGTGGACTACTTTCGATGTGATAGAGCGAAGATAAGAAGGGCTTGGTTTTGGGGGACTATTATTCCGTTAGTGGTGTATTTGCTGTGGATAGCATTAGTTGTGTGTGCAATTTATATGCGTGGGGGAGATATATGGCAGACAGTTTCTTCAGGAAAGTCTCTACCTATTGGTGATATGATTACAGGGCTTGGAAGCGTGTTTAGCTCACATATTACCCAAATTTTTTTGAAGATGTTTTCCTTTTTGGCGGTTCTGACTTCTTTTGTAGGTGTGGGTTTTGGTGTTGTGGAGAAAATATTTTTGTCCTTTCCTCCTTGTTGGCCTTGGCTGGTGCGGCGTTCATTTTCAAGCCTTATCCTTGTTCTACCAGCATGGATTGGGGTGCTGAGTGGTAGTGATATTTTTATTCGGGCTCTAAGCTGGGGAGGGGTAATTAATGCCACCAAAGTGATCTTTGTTCCACTCTTAATAGGCAAGATAATGGTGCTGCAACACAAAGGGCAAGTATGTGGATCTGGCCTTGGTTCTTGGAAATATGTGCTGGTGCCTAGTATGCTTTGGGGCGCGCTTGTTGTTGTGTGTGAGCTTTTGAGCTCATAGTTTGGCGCTGTTTTGCTCCATGCGTTGCGAAAATATCTGTATTTGTGCTAGTCCTTTTGTTATTTTTTAGAATGCTCTGATATAAAGAGAAAAAAAATGGTGGCTTTGCTATGCTGAAGTAGGTTATGTTTACATTTTTGCTTTTTGTCACTTTTTCATTGGCAGCTTCTAATTTGCACCAAGGGCATTTGTCAGCTGTTTATACAGTCGCAAATTTAATTGTCTCAAAAATTATTGCACACCCACAAGCAGAGAAAGAGATGTTGGGGTGGTATATCCACAATAAAGTTTTGTGTTTGGACGCTGCCAATCTAGACACTGAGTCTTCTGCGCACGTGAACAACTTTTTTGTGAAAGTATTGAGTGATTATACAATCGTAAGGGGAGCCTTGTCTGGCCCTGATTATCCTACATTAGAAACCATTATGTTAATGCGGCACTTCCTACCACCGAAAATGTGGAAAACCTCCGTGTACATTGATCCGCAAATTGAACGCGCGTGGGAGAGCTTTCTTCTTGAGGCCCAAGGTGAAAAAAAAGATAAACGCTTTGAAAATAACCTTATAAAAAAAGTGATGAGTTTACTCGTGTACCGTATGCTGCAGAGCATGAAGAAGCGGCCTACGTTACAAGCTTGTGATGAGTTGGTTGAATCGTACATTAACGGGGAGTATCAGCATATTCCCTTAGAAGAAAAAAGTAGTATACTTCCTGTCATAACAGGGTTTCCCTTTGTGGAAGGCCAGGATGATTTGTTGAAACAAACAGGTCAGATGATATCGCGTGTTTTTTGTGAGCCAAGTGCTTTTGTGTTTGTGCGTGTGCCGTGGGGTGTGTGGTGGCAGTCCTTTCTTTTTCCTTTAGTACGTGATACAGCTTCTTGTGGTAACCGTGATGTGCTGCAGTGGCGTCAAATACAGGAAGACTGGGGATCGCTTGCGAATTATTTAGAGGAGGATGTGCTTTATTCGAAAAACTTGGCCCTTCTTGTGCATCATCCTGTTTCGTATAAGTATGCTGAAAGCACTCCTCAACATCTAAGAAGCGTTTGGCCTCTATATGTGGATGTTTTAAAGCACCGATGGGTTGAGTGGGCTTTGACCTATCCGAGGTTTAATTGGGGGCGTAGGCAGCCCAGAGAACTGCCCTTTAAAGTGGACCCTCGTCTTGTACAAGAGCAAAACCACTATCGCAAAGGGGTAGAGAGGAAGATGTGTGCCGCATGGCAGCAGGCAGCGCGTTCACTGAATTGGAAAATTTATGGTTTTGCAGACTGGATCAATAAAAGTATACTTGATGCTTTGGCGTGCAAAGATAAGTCGGAGAGTGCGGTGGATTCTCCAGATTTTCTGAATTTAAGGGATGCAATTTTAAGGCGTGTTTTACAGCAAGCTTACTGGGATATATGTGTGCGCTCTTTGGGGCTAGTTATAGAATGCGCATCAGGGGTTTTGGGGGATCCTGATCCGATAAAAATGTTTTCTCCTGGCATGCAAGTTTTGCTGTTAAAAAGGTTGGCAGGAGGTCCACAGTGCTTTTTGCCATTAGAGGTGTGTGCAGAACAAATGATGAGCTGTTATTCCTCTCCTCAACTTGCGTTAAGAAATGCCTACCTAATGATGAAATCCTTGGGAACAGAAGATGTGGAGGAGAGGTTTGTGAACGTTTGCGCAGTGACACAAAAGCTGGGTAAGGAGAAAAAAGGAGCATTGCATGCAAAATTAAAACAGGCTTCATCGGGGGCTGTGCTCTTGTCGAAACTAGCTTATGAAAGTATGCAGAATTCTGCTATAAATAAAATTTCATTTAAGAGAATTCAACAGAATGTTGTTGTGGATGACTTAATTGAATTCTGTACTATGAAAATGGATAAACACCCTAATCCGCATGCGTTTGCACAAAAAGTGAAAGACAATTTGGTTACAATGATAGAGAGGGCGAAGACGCCTTACAAAGTGGTAAGGGAAATCCAATTTGGTCTCGAGGCAAACTTGGTTATGAACATGCTGGATATGCCTGAGGGCCTGTCTGATACTAGCTTTGATTTTTTGGATGAAGTAAAGACGGCTGAGGATTGGAATCGTATTTGTGAACGGCTTCGTGAGCTTCTTTGCCCGCAACTGACTTTTGATGAAATTTGTTATGTGACTCATTACGCGCATTCAAGATTTTTGGTGCAGGATTTAACTGTACTGTGGAGTGGCGCTGAGCGGGAAAAGATTCAACAGTATTTAGCCTCACAATACTCCCCACGAGTGTTGAAGCAAAAGGTGTTGTAGGGAAACTTTTTGCTGTTAAGGGGGAAACAGCACTTTTATTTGTAAATGTATAGCCACCGCTGTCGTTGCGTGATAAGATTATGTTGCGATAAGGAATAAAAATGAGAAAATTAACACCTATATTTGTGCTAATGATAGTTGCTGATATATTCTCGGCCGAGAGGTGGACGCAGTTACAGGAAACTGTTCTGCGCTTGCAGACACGAGAGGAGTGTGTCCATAGTCAGGTTGTGGAAGATCTTCACAGTGACAGTAAGCTGATGGCTACTATGCTTTTCTCTGACTTTGCTGTTGCAAAAGCGAGCTCTGAAAAAAAAGCGACGCACCTTTTACGTTATGCAGTGCACCTTACGCAATCGATATCACACCTAATGCGTCGATATGATATGCCGAGTGTGGTGTGCACAAGAATTCTATCACGCTTGGAACAGTACGACCGTGAGCTAGATCACAGTGCCTTGCATTTTTTCCCCATTAGTTTGCCGAAAAGGGAGTCACGTGTTCTTAAGTTGACAGACCTAGATTATATTTATGCAATTCAGCCGCTGTTGCCTTTTTTTGCAGAATATTTAACATACATGAACTCACTAGCAAACGAGGACCCTCTAGTGTATAAGCAGCTTAATGGTGTCGAGGGGGCGCGTGCATTGCCACTGGAACGCAAACGACTGCCAAGCATCCGAAGAAAAAAAACAGGCGCAGAAAGCGTGGCAACGCCCCAAAAAAAACAATCTGCGCCTTATCCAAAAGAGGTGTACTCATTGATTTGCTCGATTCCTTTTTCTTGCACTTCTGACGTTTGGAAGAGTCTAACGCCTGTTGCATCTAGAGGCTTTACTCTGCAAGATGTGGACAGGATATCTTTAATTGAGAGTAAAAGCATTAAAACATTCAGTGAAATGTTGGATGTTCCAATATACATAAAGATGCTACTGGATCACCTAGAGAAAGCGGTTAATTTGTGCGTCACACTTCAGGGTCAGCCGCCTTGTCAAAGATAATTTCGAACCCTAACACTTGGTTGGAGGCTGAATTGAGGGTGGTTTTATTATAGCTGTGCGCTTTGTTCAATAGCCCTAAAACATGTTTTAAAAAGAGGGGGAGGATAGCCTATAGTTGTGCTAACCACTGCAGTAGTTGGTATGATGTGTTCAGCAGACTTTGGATGCTGATTGTTGTTAGCAACATCATCGTAAAAAAGGGGTAAGGAGAGGCTTCAAGGCTTAAGACATCATGCGTTATGTTCTGCAGTATAGAGGCAATATCAACTTCCTTCTCCAAGGACTGTATCTGCTGCTGAATATCATCCGGTATTTCTTGTGAGCAAGTGTGGATTAAACAGGATAGAATTGCAGACTGAGTTAAAAGGTAAAGATTGGGTGCATCTCCTGAGTCGATTATAGTGTTGTATTGCAAGTGATTGACACAGGTAAAGGATAAGCTTGGCATGAGATGGCGGAAGCCCCATACAATGGCAAGTGCTGCTTGTAAGTATGCGGTGGATAGATTATGTGGTTTGGATAAAAGCATTGTTTGCAAGGCCGTTAAGCTGCATATTTCAGTGGGTGGAGTGCTGTTAATAATGCGTAAAATGCCTTGAGCTTCTTTTGATTCAGCGTGTAGGGAGAAGTCGTGTACTTGAGTCGTAATAGCTTGGTTTCCCCACACCTCTTGCAAGGTGGGGCCCAAAATTTCTGGGTAGTATTGCGCAGGAGATTGCTCTGCGCTGTCGCTGTAAGAGGCCTCAGAAGGGGAGAGGTTAAGACTACGGTCTTTTAATGCTCTTTTCGTCAAAAAAGTGTAGAGAGTGCAACCGGGCTTGAGCGTATGATGAGCGTTTGCAGTCACCAATTTGTAGTTATTTTTTAAAGTTAATTCTGGGTTTTCTTGCACTGAACTGACGGTGAGGCAGTGAGTAATCGCGAAAATTTTTCGTAAAGCAGAAGCTTTTCCTTTGGGCGTATCTTTGGAGGCAAGAGTGTGTCTATAGCGATTATAAATCTGTATAAAAGTATCCATGTCAAATTGAGATTGAGGTGCACGCACGAGTATGGTTGCGTAAATTAGCGTGTGCAAACAAGGATTTTGAGATGGATGCATGATAGAGAAGATTTCGCTTTCTATTTTATGTAGGGCAAAAAAGTTCTTACGATAAGCAATGCGCATATCTTCTAGGAATGCTGTAATGATCTGGTGGGTGTAGGATGGTGCGGTTAGAATATTTAATGTGGTGTATACGAGTGCATTGCCAGGGGGTGCTGTTCTGATAACGACTTGAGGGATGCCTATGCCTGTAGGTCTTTGATTCTCGATCTTGCAAGTAAGGTAAGGTTGCTGTAGAGAAGGTCCGAATACGGGGTCATAGTCCGGTTGGAAGATGTCTACAGTGTGGCTTGGGGGGGGGAGATCAGTATCGTTTAAGGTGATTTTTGCAGCATGTGGGCTGAATGTATTATATGGGGTTCTGCCAATTGGGAGATCTGTTTCAGAATCTTCAATGCGCGAAGTGACTTCTAGTGCTGAGAGAGAGCATAGGTTTGTCGCATTAAGAGCGTTGAGTGAGAAGAGACTGGCCCAAAATAAAGTAAAAGTATACGCTAACATAACTGTATAATTCTAACACAGAATATATTTTTTGTCTCTTACTTTATGACCCGATATGGTCTATAACGCACATCTGGTGGATCGGTTGGAGAGAGGGTGCGTTTAGCGCAAGTGGCCATGCGCGTGGTGATCTTTGAAGCTTCCGGCACAATATCTAGTGGTGTAGGTATCGGTTTATGTTCATGCGTGGCTAAGTGAGCAAGGGGGGGGGTGTGCTGATGAGTGGAGTCATACAAACCTAAAAGGGCATGCGCGACGATAGTTTTGGTGCAGAGGTCTTCTTCTAATTCTAGATCGGATCCTGCAGTGAGGCTTCTTACTGCTAGGGTTTGTGTTTGATCACCTATACCTTCATCTAGATTGGATTGTTCAGCAATGTCGTTGTTGTCTAGACTGCGCGTTTGATAGTCCATGCTTTCTGCTAGGGTTTGTGTTTGATCGCCTATACCTTCATCTAGATTGGACTGTTCAGCAATGTAGTTGTTGTCTAGATTGAGTTTTTGACAGTCCATGCTTTCTGCTAGATCGCTTTTTTCCGAAGTGTTTCGAGTGTCTAGATTGTGCGTTTGACAGTCCATGACTTCTTCTAAATTTGGATCTTTAGTTAGGAGGTGGATTTCCTCTTGTTCTCGCGCTTTTAGCTGAGATGGAAAAGACAGCAGTAACTCCTGAGGGCGTGAGTTAATATACTGACGTAATTGTGGGGCTACTAGGGGGGAGCTTTGACTAATCAGATGAACAACCCGGAGAGTGGCTAAGGTTTCGGTGCAGCATTCTTTGCTAAAGTTCTTGATACATGTGGGTGTGCTGATAAGTCTTTGGTAGAAGAGAGTTAAGTGTGATTGATACGGTTCTTGTTGTAGGGTGTGGAGGGAATCATCTATTGAAATGTGCTCAGAAGGGTTAAGGGACAGGCACTTGAGTGCAGAGAGGTACCTTGTTATAAGCGAGGTGCCATTAGCTCCAAATAATGGAAATTCTCTTATTGCATCTTTCCATTTTTGCATCCTTTCTGGGAATCTGCACTTAATATCTAACGTTAGTGAGCAACCATGTGCTAGGAATGCAAAGATGCTGTCGGATAATGTGTGGTGTTTGGTTGCGACACGCGCTTCAAGGTTGTCTATGAGCCAGGTGAAGCTATTTTCGGCTTTTACTGCCTCAAAGTTATAAGGGGATAGGAAAACTTCGATAATGTGTCGCGCAGAATCAAAGCTTGCGTGCTCTATGGATTGTGCAAAAAAGTAAATACAAAAGGCAATAGGGTTGTGTATTAAGCTGATGCCTTTGTGGGAGGGAATTGGCCTGGCAAGTGGTGTGTTTAGTTCTTTTTGATCCGATTGTATTTGATCCCAAATCTTATAGCGAAATAACTGTATTGCGTACCCGATGGATGGTTTGCGCCAGCTAGGGTTCAGTATTAAAGTTGATGTAAGGATCGTATGGGGGAGATGTTGTGCGGCTTGATCAAGAAGGGTTTTGTGAAGAGAGGTGATGTTATGATGAGATTTGGTATACCCCAAAACTGTTTCTTCTTTCCAGGAGAGAGTCTCGCTCAGTGTGCCGAGTAGTTGCGCGCATAGAACGTTAAGAGTGAGCCATAAAGGGCAAGCACTGGCGTGAATATAGTATCCTTCAAGAAAGTTTAAGTACCGTAGGTGCTGAGGATTTTGTTTTTTTATCTCTTGAGTGATTAAGTATGCAAATATTAAGTCACAAAAGGCATACCTGGTGTCTGCGGACGCGGCACCTGCATTAGCGGTAAACTTTTTTACTATGGACTCTCCTACTTCTGTGAGCAGATCGTAGTGATGTGACAGGGAGTCGGTTAATGAGGATTCTTTGTCTTTTAAAGCTTTTGGCGTCTTGCTGATTTGCTGGTTCGAGCAACCCGTTTCGCAAACTTTTGTGCAAAAATATAGTAGTGCAGGAGTAGTGCTTACACTTAACTTTTGTGTGTTGGGAAGGTTGGGTAAAAACGTGAGTAGCAGCCTTGGTGTAAGGAACTCTGCGTGAGCTAAAATTGTGTTTTGGAGGTGGCAGTATAATGTGCTGCTTGTGGCCGGTCTAGCTTTCTTGAAATTGAGTGCAACGTGGGTGTGTCCTTGATTGATGTTACTTGACGTGCAGTATTTAACAAGGGGGTAAAAAGGGCTATGAGTACTCAACTGATGTGCATAGTGGGTGCTGCACAGAACGAAGTGGTGGTAGGCTTGGGTTGCTGTAAGTGTATCTGGTAGAGTTGGCAAATTATAGTGTTGAAGAAAACTTTGGAAGCAGGCTAGTGCCATGGTGTTTGTAATTTGCTCAAACAAATGTGTTTTCTCATGGTGGTTGAAATTTTTCTTTTGCAAATCTAGGATTAGGGGGGAAAGCTTGGCATCCAGAGGATAAACGACACCTTGAGTGTGAGGGCCGCACTGTTGCATTGTAAATAAATGTGAGAGTGTGGTGATCAGGTTTAGAAAATTTATGAACTTTGATTCCCTTGGCTGCAGAGAGGACGAGTGATAACCCGTGAGAAAATTGTTTAGGTTGTGAAACCATCTTTCGGGAGGGAGTATTGTCGGAATAGGGAAGACATAAAGACTATAGAAGATCGGCTCTATTTGTTCTTTGGCCTGCTGCAGTGTAAGCTTTTGTTTATTTTGCAAACAATAGAGAAAACACTCTTGCATTGAGTCAAGCTGGTCAGCGCTTTCTGCTGGCTGAAGAGAGGAGCAGGCATGGACTCCAGCGGCGAGCATGTAGATTAACAGCATGCTGTGCAAAGAAGTTTTAAAAATAGAGATCATGATGAATTTTAGCTTGAATGTAAAAAAAAGTCAAACTCTGTTCTTCAGTAGTGTGTGAACGATGCTCAGAGGGAAGAGTTTAGTGTTTACCTGTGAGTGGGGCGTAAGAAAGCAAATGGTTGAGAGAGATTTTTATGTTCTTTTATGTTTTGTTCATAGTGCTTTTGCAGTTTGGCGAGTGTAGAGGAAAACCTGGCTGGTAGTAAAGGTGCCTCCTCTTTGATGTCCGTGCACTCAAATATGGGATCCTGCTGGTGGCGTAACTGAAGGGGAGTTTGACATCTAATGCTGAAAAGAATCTGCCGAACAATCTCAGGAAAGTTTTGTTGAAAGTCCTGATATAACTGGTGAGCGTTTATTTCCGCAAGTCCGTCACTACCTATAGTTGAGTTAGTAGGCACAATGCCAATAGAGACGTTGTTTTTTATGAGCTGCGGGAGGTTCATGGCAAAAAGGACGATCATTGGTTCCTGATGGACGTGTGCAGCGCAGTTTTGGAGCAAGGCGCCGATCTCTTCTGAACAAATATTGGGATGAAGATTGCTCCAATCCTCTTCACTGATGTTGTCGCAATATAGTTTATTTAGTAAGGGGTGACTGGGGTCATTGGCCTGCTCAAGAGTAGTTAACGTGTAAAGAAGCTCAAAGAGAGGGTAGCGCAATGGTGAGGTGTGCTTCGCTAGCGCCTCGTTCCACACACTAAAAAGCTTTTCTGAGGGAGTGATGTGGTAGGAAAAGTTTGATGCCTCAATATCACTGTGAAGAGCTTTGAGCGACTGAACTATGTAGTGAGCGCAAAGACTTGTTGGTTGCTGTGTGATGATGGTCGATAAACGAACGTGAAGTGATGGCGAGTATGCGTTTTCGTGGATTAATATGGCCGCGATTTGATCATAGCATGAAACGATTGGTTGAGAGGTTTGTATAATTTCTGTAGGCATATTTTTGAGTGCTAGGTTAATTTTGGGTAGTGCAGATTCTGGAATGAATCTGGGGGATAAGGCACTTATCTCTGGTGTGATTGTTTGTATGAAGGCTAGTGGTGTTGTGCTCACAGCCATTGCAAGAAGGTTGTTGAGTAAATAGGCCCTATCCTCATCGACGATTTGATCTGATTTCCATATTTTTTGCATGAGGTCTAGGATGTGGGTTCCGACCTCGGAGAGTGCTTGTGTGTGCTGCTTAAAAATAGGGAGCAAGGTGTGCCTTACGCCTGCATGAATGTTGCGCGTGACGTCCATAATTTGCTTCAGACTTTCTGACGCAAGGATTTGAGGCGTGAAGTCTTCTACAGTTTTGTGATCAAAAAACTGGTGAGATACTGCGGGCTGGCTGAGCACGTGTGGTTTAGAAAAATATATGTATAAGCTGAAAATAGCTTCAGGGCGAATGCTTGCTTGCATTGTTTCTGCATAAGGCGCTAATTTATCCAGAATAAGCCGCCAATATGGGGAGGGCATGTCTGGGAAAAGCATTAAGTGAGAGTGTTGAACAGCTAGAAAGCAAGGCTCTATGATAGAAAGAGCATGTAGTCTGTGTGCGATTTGGAGGAGGCCAGTCCTTGTGTTGGAGGCTTCTGGTTGTGGATTGTTTTCAGCAAACTGTTGGCAGGCGGAGAGTATGTTCTTAGAGTAAGCAAATGCTTGTTTTGGTGATGAGCAACTTTCTGGGGGGATGTTGTCACTTAAACAACCCCACTCAAAAAATGTATTGCCCGCACAGGTTTGTAAGCAGCTTTCGTTAGTAAGTTTTTCAAAGAGCCGTTCAATAGGGGGCAGGAATATGTGAGAGTAGCTGTGAAAAGGAGGGTAGTTTTGAAAAGACTCATTGTATGGGGGAATTTCCTTACCTAGCGCCTCTAAGTAGCGAGCTCCCCATACAGAGAGCATGTTGGGGCCTGTTTGAACCCAAAACTTCGCTTTTTCTTCAAGCTCTTGGGCGTTTTCTTGTGCTGACCTAAGAGAAGTGCTGCAAGGCGATGTGAACATAAGAAGAGGAAGTAATGCATCTTCTGATGTAAGAGCTGCAGAGCCTGACTGTACTGTGGTGAAGTAGAGAAATATAATAACTATTAATAATCGAGCCATTCCGAATTATATCAAACAACCATAGATAAGTGAAGTTGTTTTTTTTGACTTTATTAGCAAGTAGTGTACAATAAATTATGAGATACTCTTTATTTATATTAGTTATTTTAGCCACAAACACCTTTGCCGCAGAGGGGGGATTCGATGTAATGCAGAAAAACATCAAGAGATCTATGCGCACAAGGGCCAGCATTGAGTGTGCTGTACGTATAAAGTTGGCTGAATCACGTTATGCGCAGCAGACGCGGGAGATAGATGCAGGAGGCGCTAAAGAGACTGACAATGTTATGATAATGTATTGGGATGCTGTAAAGGAGCCAAATGCGTCTGTTCCGAGGAAGTATCTAAAGCCGAAACTTGATTTTGATAAAGAACGATTTTCCGCTGAGTCAGTGCTTCAAGGGTCTTTTGGTGTGTCTGATGACCATGAGTTTGTGGACTACCGAAAGATGGCTATAGAATATACCAATAATTCGCTTGAGGACCTTCAAGAAGTATTGAGTTTTCCACAGTGGATAGAGATCGAGAAACTTGCGTTGCAAGAAAATCAAGACCTTAAGAAAAGACAAAAGATGGCAGTGGAGGCGGCGCAGCTGAGCGCTGCTATTGTGTTACGACTAAATACACTTGTTGAGGCAGTGATTGCCCAGTGGGATGCGTTACAGCTGATGAGAAAAATGGAAGATCGTCAGCATGAGGAGTGCTTTAAGCAGCTTGCAGAGGCTCAGGGCGTTTTGGCAAATAATATTGCCGGTAATTATGTAGGGCTCGGGAAACTTTCTGACAAGTCAAAGGTTGCTTTAGAAGATTTGAGCTTGGAGAGACTGCGATCTGCTGCGCATGATTTGCGGACAAAGATAGATCAAGCAAAGTGTTAGGGAAGTTTCACTGATTTGATAAGCAAGTTGGGTGGTGTCTGAATTCCTCCTCTAAAAAGTAATGAAACTAGTATAGCGATAGTCCTAAAGAATATTTAGAGTAATGAGAGATGCATTTACAGAATACCAAAGATGTGTGAGAATGCGTGGGGTGTGTTTATGCGATATTTTTTTTGTGGGCTGCTAATTGTAGTCTTTTTACAAAAAGCAGTAGCTTCGGATGATTGTTCTGTGGGAAGTTTGGACTCACTTGGGTCAAGTGAGTTTGGTGGAAGTAGTCTATCTTTCGATGGGAAAAATTTACGCGTAAGTTTGCTCCGTAAAAGCCTATTGAAGGGAGGAGACTCGGGAGTCCTTGTGTACGGTAGCGAGGACGAAAGGAGTGGTGATGAGGGTTCAGGGAGTTATCAGAAAGAAGAGTTTTGGTGCAACACTGCCCAGCTAGATGATGACCTGCCGAACTGGTGCTTAAACGAGGATAAGCCAATCGATGAAGATGAATGTTGGGCGAACATCGCTGAGCTACTAAAAGTTGGAGACATAACTGATTTGGGTGTAAGGGAGCCTTCCACCTCAAGAGTTTCAGTGACTGTACAGGAGGAGGTAGAGCTGCGAACTTCCAGCACGTTGGAGTCTCACCTGTGGGGAGCCCAACCACTGTCCACGATACAGAGAGTTGATACCGCAGAGCGTGCTTTGTGTTCAGGGGTTGTGGAGTATTATGATTTTACAGAGAGCCTTTTGTTGATTTATGCGAATGCCTTTCGTGAAGTGTTGAAAAAAAAATACTTTAAACGCGATACAAGTATGCAAGGTTTGTGCTCGGCCTATGAAGGTTTTATGAACTGTACCACAACAGGAGAGGTTGTACTGCAGACGTTTGGCGGTTGTTGGGGTAGAGAGGAAGTTCAGGAGCTACAGCTTGCGAATAAACTAGTTGCCCCTCAATACCCTTTGCCAAATACGCGGCTCTCCCACCAAGATTTGTTAGGAATGACAACTGTTGTTTTGCAGACAGGGTTGCTTTCTGTGACTCAAAGAAGTGAAAGCTTAGGTGTGTTTGACAAGGTGGCAAAATGGTATCCAGGGGTGCAGATAATGGACCTCAAGGCATGTGCTCTGCTAATGAATTCTCTGTACGCAGCAGTGGATGTATGAAGCAACCACCTCATAGAGAGGTGGTCAGTACTTCCCGGTGTTCTTCTGGATCCTGTTCTGTTCCAGTATGTGATTGGTCTAGTTTCTTATGATTTGAGACTAGAGAGTGCTTGTGTAGAAAAATTAGCAGGTGTGCAGACGTTTCTGCAATTAAATTGCCAAAGTCGTTGTGTGGTAGGTGTGCGATGACTGCTCTTATGTCGGATATGTTTAACCATGATAGTGCGACAGTTTGTTCTATTAAGGGAATAGAGAAGGGAATGTAGCTACAGTTCGGAAAGAAAAGAGAAGCACTGGCTTGATGGTGGAGCATAGAGTGAGCTGTATAAGTGAAAAAATCGGATAAAAAATCCTTTACCTTCTTGGATAATGCTTGTCTTAGTGCCCGAAACTCGCTAGGATTGTTCTCTAAACTGTGCGTTAGTTCTATAAGGGCTGTATGTATTTTTATGGTATGAGCGATGGCATGCCAGGGGGGTAAATGTTGATGAATATCCAGTACAAATGTGGAAGATTGGGGCTTGTCGTTAAAGGGCTTGAAGAGGCCGTGAGGAAGCTGGCCCTTAATGCGACATAAGACTACTTGGCGAATAGAGGTTACATCTCGGGCGCATTTTTTAGAGAGAGAAAGAGTGAGTAGTTGATCGATGCTGTGTAGAAAAAGGCAGTTTTGAACTACTTCAAAATCTTGCTTTGATAAGGTGGGCATATGGTTTATTTCTGATTCGTTTTTATATGTACAGATAATATGCCAGATATGCTGTCTTTGTCTGTCAAGAATTTGAATGTTTTTTTTGAAATCTGTTACTACGTTTGGGAATAAGGCCGTCCAAGGGGAGGTAAGAAGAGGGGGGAACACATCCATAGGGTTGGCGGACTTGCCAGGTGCAAGTGGTTGAGCGCTGTAGATTTTTGACCCAATTGTTTGCAGGTCAATATCAGCAGGAAGTGGCAGAGTGTTGAAGGCAATAGGAAGCTTACTGTAACATAAGCAGGCGAGGCTCGAGATATTTCCTATGTCGTCGCTGTGCTGAGGAGGTGGGCTGTGAATGATTTTTGGTGCATTAGTTTTATCGTCACGGATTACGCTTGCTCCGGAAGTTTGAAGCTCAAAGATAATAGGATGATCACTGCCCTCGATTAAAAAGAGTTTGCGATCTTCTTCTACAGAAGAAGCGCACTTTGCGTAGAAGGGCGACCAAAGTAATAAAAAAAGTATTTGAGAAAACTGTACTAACATGCGGTTGACTTAGGTTGGAGTTTTGAATAGGAAGGCAGTGTGGATGAAGGCGCAAGGCCTTGTGGGTCATAGGGTGAGAGGGCTGTGGTGGTGTAGTGTGTGGACACGCTTTTTAAAAAGCGGTCAAGGTAGGGTGTTTTACTTATTGTTTCGTCTGATATGGAGTTGGCAATGGGAGGGCAGTGTGAGTGCTGTGAAAACCTTGATGTTAATGTAGCTAAACTCAAAAGAGAGCAGCCGACTCGGGGTTTTGTAAAATGGGCTCGAATAGTGTCGGGGTGTATGCTCCTCCTTTCGTTTTGAGAGACATCAGTGAGTAACTCACTGATGTCTTGCTTTTCTTCATAATCGCATAGTTTTTTGGTCATTGATGTCTGGGTTAAGAATGCAATTCTTAAGCAATCCCCTAAGAATTGTGTGTGTTTGTGTAAGGGTTCTTCTTCCATAGAGGGTGAGTACTTTGACACGATTGAGTGAAAAATTTTTGCATCAAATGTTGTGTTGTGGCGAGCAATCCATGCTTCCAGCAAGAAATGTATAGCATTTTGGCGGTTTTTTGTAAAATCATAAGACAGGTGATGGATTACCCCTCCAAGGGTTTTACTGCTGGGCGAAAGTTTTCTGATTTGAGGGCACATTTCTGTGGGTTGCAAGAGCCCTTGAAGGGCTATGTGTAGGCAAGTATTATACGCTATATTGGTTGGAATTTTTTGCAAGAGTGGGATGGAAGGCGCTGGCATGGGTGAAGGCAGGATATGCGAGGGCTTCTTTGGAAGCGGAAGCGGTCGACGAAATTTTGCGGTGAGTTGGTTTTTCGGAGGAGAGGTGGGTAAGCTTTGTGCGTGTTGAGGTGCCTGAGTTATGGGAACGTTCATATAACGCCTGTAGGGATGATGATGTGTGGTTGGTGTTGGCAAGCTGGTTTTTGGCCTGCAAGCAAGGGCTTGTGGATCGTGTGTTGGAATCATTGCGGCGACTGCGCGTAAAGATGACATTTCAGAATTGCGTACGTTTCCTAGAAGTAGTTGAATTGGCGTATGCAAAGGTGCTGTTTGATTTAAACTGCTGTTAAGCTTAGTGAGCAAGGTTTGTGATGGCAGGTATGATGGGGTGTATGGGTGGTTTAGGCATTGAAGAATGTGGGTGGATCGGATTGATTCACGTAACAGCTGTATAGCGTCATAGCCTGGAGACGCGCTCATTAAGGACGCACTGTGAATGCTAAGGAACAGGTTTGAGCTGAATGATGGCGAGTGGTGGTGGGTTACTATATATGCTTCGTACATTAGTAGAGCACATGTTTGTATGTATACGCAGGAAACTTGTTCGATGATTTGTGAGATGCTGGCATGCCAATTGTTTGTGCTTAATGTGGTGGGTGTTGGCAGTGTAAATTGATTAAAAATATTTGTTTGAATGAGATCACAAAAGGCTTGTGGGTTTTGAAGGGCGGTTTGTATAGTGCGAATACATGCTCGAGGAAATCCACTTTCGGTAGAAAACTTTTTTTGAGAGGGGCTTTCATTACTTCTGAAGGAGTCGTATGAGAGATCTGAACATGCTGCGCACCAACTCACTACGGGACTGAGAATAAAAGCTATAAGAAGTGAAAACACACAAGGATTATACCATATCTGAAAAAATAAAACAAAATGTATATACGCATTTAGTCTACGAAGGCTCACAGAAAAATGAGCCTTCGATGTATGTGCTAAATATGCTTTTGAGCGAATGATTTAATAAGGGCAAGGTTATTTGTGGAAAGATGTTGCGCGGGTATGTCTTCTCTTTCCATTATGCAGGATATGATCAGGAGCGAGCTGGTTTGTGCAGCAAAATTCTTGAGAGCATCGTTGTGCCGCATCGCCGGGAGTAGCTGCATAGCAGAGAACGGCGCCGTTAGTGGAACAAAGTTCAATATACGGCTCCACCCTGCCCATGGAGTATTGTTTGGGTTATGAGGTAAGTGATAGTGCACGGCTGATATTAGTTCTTCAAGGAGCGAGTTAACAGTTGCAATGACATCAGGTAGTCGCTTGTTCGTTTCTAAAAAGTTTTCCATGGATGTTTGCGACCACGGTGTGAAGTGTGGGTGGTTGCTAAAAAAACCGGAGGGAAGGTCTGTCCGACCCAAAAACATAATAGCAATGCGAGATTTGTTTTTGTCATCTTTTTCGTGCGAGATGCTTTTGTATATCGCATGAACTTTTTGACATATAGCTTGAAGGCTTTCTTTGTGTTTTTGGGAGTAGTCTTTTAGGTGCTGATTTAAGATTGCGTCATCGCTGAGGCTTTCAGAGGCACTAAGGCAGGAAAAGGCAATACATAAAAAAAATAAAATATAGGGATTTTTCATGTTTAAACATTATCATGCATTGGTCTAAAAATGTTGAATGATCTAGAGAGTATTAGGTTTTTTCTTTTTAAAGATGCAAATCACCCTCAAATAACATTGAAATGGGTGCAGACAGCAGGCTGTCCTAAAAGGTAGAGTGAATTGTTGTAAATATTATAGAGTTTAGAGCGCTTTTTTATTGACAAAATGGATGTGAAGTGCAATAATCAAGAATGTTAAATATTAGTTTTTATTTTTTTTTAACGCTAATGGTTGTCGCTGATGGCGCGGAAAGTGCATCAGCCTCTGATTGTTGTGAGCGAGGTGCGTGGACAGCTTTAAATGTCAGTCTGACAAACGCTGTACAGTTTGCCATACGGCGCCAGTATGCAGGACAGCGCCACGATGTGGAGGTAAGGTATTTAGCGCAGGGTAAGAGAGACCTCCAATATAAGATGTATGAAGATGCGGCTGCCTTAATGCTGAGTAAAAACGATAGAGCAAGTTTAGGAGAGACGAGGAGTAGGGATATTTTAAGCATAAGTCTGATTAAAGAAGAGATTGGTTTTGACGAAAAGCTTGAACATGCCGCAACCCTTCACCATACTCTTGGGGGTGAAGAAAGTGAGGTTAGGGCTGCTGCTAAAGATTTGGATAGTTGTGTTAAGGGGTTTTTTAAGCATAAATTTACGAAGTTTGCCGCAGCTCCAAGTGGTTTGGATTGTGAGTGCTCTATGTTGTGCATGCAATTAATGAAGTTATTCCCGGCCTGTTACACTTTGAATAAAATGCTGGTTCTGGCCTCTTTTCGACCTTGTGCACTAGTGAGTAAAGCGCATGCACTTCTTAAGAAAGATTATGTAGATGGAGAGGACATTATCGGTTTTTGCAGGGACGAAGTAACGCCTGCTGTAGAGGAGATAACGCATGCTTTGTTCCACTATGAAACATTTTGTACACTTGAGGGCTCAATTCAAGATTTGCTGGATGAGGCAGCTCGAACTAGAGGATGGACAGCAGAACAAGAAGATTGCATTCGGAGCTACAGAGAAGAGCTGAATGTTTTGCAAGGGCAAATTTTTGCAGTTTGTAAAAAGTCTGGTCGAGTCAAGTCTACTGATTTTTCATGGAAGTTGAGGAATCTATTGTCAAGGGTGCGTATCACAGTGCGCAACACTACGTACTGATGGAGGGCGTAGTGTTACCTAATGCATGAACTGTTGCTTTAAATGAGAGGAGGTGTAATGAATATGTTGAAATTAGCTTTTTTGTCAATTGGATTGTGTTTTGTGGCGTGTAGCGCGGCGGATATAGATAACCATGATACAGGAGGCTGCTGGTTGAAAGAGTATTTGCTCATAAAATAAATCGCAACTTGCCTACATTTTCATTTGTTTTGGTGTTATAATACATTATGTTGAATAATGTTTGTTATTTTTTCGCGTTCTTGTCCGTATTCGCGTCGGCATATGGATATGATCAGTCAGTTTTGGAATTAAAGGAAACTTTGTCCGCACGTGTGGGCAGTTTATGTGAAAAATCAGTGATTGCTGTGTTTCAATTTCAACTGGACTTTCTGGGACCTTATGCAGAATGTGCATCAAGGCGTTCTTTCCTGAATGCGGTGCAAGCAGGTTTGGGATCCTTGGCTACTCCAACTATGAAGGAGTCGATACGCGCGGCTGTTCCGCAAGATGCTTTTATAACTTTACCTACAATGGCTCGACTGGGTTTTGAACCTGTGTTAGAAGAAGCGGCAAGGCTTTTGGACTCGCCAAACGCCACTAGAGATGAGCTCTTGTGCTCATGTCAAAAGACAAAAAATCTTTTGTCGTCACTTGAGCAGGGGGAGGAGTCTGTGCAGCCTATAGTGGATTTGAGTCCTGAGTTGGCTGAAGAATTCAAGAGCTTTGTTGGTTCTGTAGCTTTGCTTTTGTTTGGTACTCAAGAGGTTTTCAAAAGAGATGAGGTTGTTTTGCGTGCGAGTTTGCGCTCGTTTGAGCTTGTTGAAGAAGCTTACAAACTACTGACAAGGAAGGGCGTTACGATAAAAGACATCAAGGATTTTAAGAGTCAGAAGATGGATCCAGCTCATTCTTGCTGGTGGAAGTCAATAGCTATTCTACAAAGCAGGACAGTGCATGTAGGGGTGTGTGAGAGCAAAATTGAGCAATATGCGAAAGGTCACGCTGCGCTTGAAGAGTTGAAGAAGACCTTCACTCCTTGTTATCAAGTAAAGGATAACTTTTCTGATGTTATAAGCGAAATTTCAAAGTTGCGGAAACTGAGTGATACATTAAGTAAGTAGCGTTTTTGGGGGGGCACCCAAAATGGTGTATCTATTATCAGGGATTAAAAAAGCGCTATGTATGTAGCGCTTTTTTATGTCTTAACTATCTTGCCCGTGGAGCGGTTTTATGCTACGCTAAAACATGTTGAATATAATTTGTTATTTTATCTTGTCATTATGTGCGGTGGCTGCGGATCTGTCTACTGAGGAGTTGTCTACTGATGAACTTAAGGTTTGTGTTAGGAAGCGTGACATGGCTCTATATACATTGAAGGCATCTGTCTTATATTGGACGAAAGATAAAGCAGGAGATGCAGTTGGGACTGAAGATATTCAGAAGAAAAAGGCAACGTTGAGGAAAACCCTTCATGAGTATCTAAGTAAGGGAGAGACTATAGTTGCGAGCACTCCTGACAATATCACTGAAGCAATCTTGACAGAACAGCAGAGAGAGCTGATGGAACTTCGTTATAAAGTTGGTGAGGCTATTCAACCACCAAGAGAGTCTGACGTTTAGTAAGGCCGTGTTTTTGTCAAAAACAGGAAAAGCGCTATGTATGTAGCGCTTTTTTTTACGTCAAATTTGATTTTTTGTTTGCATTGTGTTACAGTACCTTATGATGAGTAATTTTTGTTGTTTTGCCGTATTGTTATCTGTATTCGCGTCGGTACATGGATGTGATTATACGCGTTCTTCGGAGTGTATAGATTTTGACCGTACGTATAACTTATGTGTTGTGGGTGCGAGTGGTCAGTCGCATTTGCCCTCACACTTGTTTTTATCTTCTCATCCATTGCAGCCGCCACAGCGGCCACAACTGCCACAGCAGCTACAGCCGCCACAGCAGCTACAGCCGCCACAGCTGCCACAGCCGCCACAGCAGCTACAGCTGCCACAGCTGCCACAGCCGCCCCGATTTCGGTTTACGAACATTTCTTTGCCATGGAATCCTTCTGTGACTGTGGGGCAATCACAATCTTCATATGAAGATGAGCTGCAGAGTGCCATTGAGGGACGTGACTATCTCGTTCGAAACGTCAGGGATAGCATTTTTTCTTATGATCAAAACGAGAACGGTGAGGATCGCTTTTCTGAGGAGCGTATGGCTAAGAAGCAGAAGTTTCGCGAGGACCTTCAAAGCTGTAGGAAGGATTTGGATGATATGAATATTAGGCTCGGCAGAGTTTCAGAAGGCTGTTTGCGGCCTACAGTGGAGCTGATGATGCAAATAGAGACGCTGAATCGTGTGCAGCTGGATGTTTATTTGGCGTATAATCGGTACATGGCAGCAACGAGATAATAATAGGCCAACCTCTTGAGCGGCCAGATCTCCTTAAAGTAAATTAAACAAAAACTTTTCTTTTTTGAGCGAAGTGAAAAATTGGGATTTTGATCGTAAGGTTTTAGAATGAAGAACTTTCTTTACTTTGCGATTGATTACAGCTATTATTTTTTATGTTGAATGTTATATTGTATGCCTTAAGTCTGCAGTGTTTTGCTCTTTTGGAAGCCGCTGGTGTGGTGGAAAGTGAGAGGGAGGCGTGCGAACCAACATTGGGTGCAAACTCTCAAAATGTGAGTGATATGTATGATCGCATGAAACAGAACTCACTAGGCGACGACATGGAAAACTTGGAAGTTTTTAATGAAATCTTAAAAGCAAAGGTGAAAGAGATTAAAAATAGCCGTGATACTGAAAAAAGTTTTCTGAGTTTTAGCCTGGCAAAGGCCTTGGTCAATTTTGAAGGTGTGGTGGCAAGAGCAATGGCAAAAGTGCAAAGAGGGGAGCTTTCTGATAAAGATCTGTGTGAGGTTTGTTCTGAGGTGGAGGTGATGCTGATATCTCTTGAAAAACAGTGGCAGGTTACGGAATTTGCGCAAGCGCCGATAGGAATGGCTAGCGAATATAAATCACTATGTACCGCTTTGCGTGCAGTTGTAAGAGATTATGATTTTTACACAGCAAAGCCAAGCCTGTTTTTTTTGGGTTTTCAACCCTATCAACAAGTGCTGAAAGCGCACAATTTACTGCACTCTCTGACAGTAACATCTTCAGGAATACAGGCTGCTACAGGCTGTGTCCGCCAATATTTTCGTCAGCAGAGAAGTGGGTTTGTTGCAGCCCTTCAGGGTGAAGGCGACAAGGCGTGACAGCAGGTTTGTCGATTTTACAGGTTTTGCTTGCTAAGGAATGTGTCTGTTCAAACACACTTGACGTTTATGTATGTATTGTTTTGTGCGCTGTGTGAAATGATGGTGTGTTTTTGTGTTAATTTAAAAACATGTTGAATTTATTTTGTTATTTTCTTGTGAGTTATGTGGCTTTTGCTAGCTCGAATGTGGAACAAGGTTTGGATGATAGAGAAACGCTTTCCCGCCTCGTGGAGCACTGCTGTGATATGGAATTTATTTTGCAGCTTGCAGGGCGTATCGATATGGTACAGTGCCTGAATACAGAGCAAGAACGGATCCAGAAGACAAGGGAGATCAAAGCTCACTTTTGGTCAGAGCTAGCAGCTCAGGAGCATACTCTTTCTGTGCACGCTCGGTGGTTGGTGAACGAGTTGAAAGGCGTGGATATTTTGGAGGCTTGTCTGCTTAAGGATAGGGTGGGCTGGGAGTCTGCTTTAGAGGACTCTGCTAGAATGCTGTGTAATCCATCTGTGAGTCAACCGGAAATAAAAAGCATGTGCGATAAAATCAATAGTGTAGTGGCGGATTTTGGAAAAGAATTTGCAGGTCTAGGTCATTCTTTGTGTGCTCCGGAGGGTATTAGTGACGAAGAGGCTAAAGAGTTTGAGGTGCTTTGTAATGATTTACGCTGTTTACTATTGCAACATAATTTTTACAGCAAAGAGGCGGTTTTCTTAATGACATCTTTCCAGCCATCTCATATAGTGTCTGAGGCTTATCAGCTTTTGCACAATAAAGATTTGACAGTGGCTAGGCTTGTTGAGTTTAGATCACAAACAGTTGTGCCATTTGCAAAGGCTGTTGCGGATGCATATAGCGCTTGGTCAGAAAGAGCGCTTTACATAAAAGAAGTAGAAAAAATGATTGCAGACCTACAGAGAAGAGGCGCAGAACGCACTAATCAACTTCTAGAGCTAGAAGAGCTTAAACCCGTTAAGGAAGAGATGTGCCGCGCGTATGATGTGAGGACGCAATTGGATACAGTGCGAGAGCAAACCCTATTGCTGTCTGGAGCGAAGGAGTATTTGGATGCGAAGATTGGCTCTTCATGTTGAGCCATAAAATCATGTGAATGTGAGTTGAAGACTGGTTTGCAGCGGTGAGTGATTGTTAACACACTTACATGCTTTAAGAGTATTCCTTGATATGCCCGCTTGTTGGAGGGTGTGTTTTTTTGTGTTAGCGTTTGTTTATGTTGAATATAATTTGTTATTTTATTTTAGCGTTTTCGGCTATGGCTTCTACGGGTTTGCAGTTTGAGTCTGAAGCTGAGGCTAGAGAAGAGTTAGCGCAGCTTATTACGCGCCATTGTGAGTTTGAGTGTGTGATGCAACTGGCGGGGACTCTGAAAGAGGCGGAAAGTGATTCCGATTTTTCTCCTGAACGGAAGACTGTTGTGTACGAAAAGTATCGGCGTTCATTTTTCCGGATTCTGAAGGAGCAAGGTGTGACCCTTTCCGATGATATGCAAGAGATGGCAGAAAAGGTCCAAGGAATAGACTTGTTAAGTTCTGGATTGGCTAAGGCAAACTCAGGTTGGGACCATGCGTTAGTGTACGCCGCTCGAGTTTTGGGAAATTCATCGACAGGGCAGGATTTAGTAGAGGGAGCTTACAATCGTCTTTGGCAATCAGAGAGCAAGCTTTGTATACAGACGATTTTTGAAGAGCCAGAAGGTTTAGATGATGATGTACGGCAAGCGTATCGGTGTCTTTGCGATAGCCTGCGATCGGAGGTGAAGTGCTCTATCTACACTCAAGACTTATTTGTTGTAAGGGCATTGATGGGTTATCCGAGTCTAGTGAAAAAGGCTTATAATTTTGTACGGCAGCCTAACGTGACAGCAAAGATGATATATAGCTTTAGAATAGATGAGGTTTTGTCGGTTGTGGGAGGTCTCTTTACGTGTGATTCTTATTGGATTATGGACAGGCGCATGATGGCGGACTTAGGACAGAGCATTCAACAATTGGCGGATATGAAGGGTGTTCAGGAAGACGGCCTTAAAGAGTTCTTTGAGGAAGAGATGATAATGTGGGAGGGTTTAAAAACAGGGTTGTGTGAACCTTATGATGCTTTGGATAATATGCCCTTGTTAAGGGAGCGTTCAACAATCCAGCACGAGCTGTCCCAAAAGCTTGTGGCGGTTTTATATCCAGCTGGTGGTCAAGTTGACTTTGCAGATGACGCTTTGTGGGGTGACGACAAGCGCATGATGGCGGGCTTAGGACGGCGCATTAAAAAATTGGCGGATATAAAGGGTGTTCAGGAAGACGGCCTTAAAGAGTTCTTTGAGGAAGAGATGATAGTGTGGGAGGTTTTAAAAACAGGGTTCTGTGCACCTTATGATGCTTTGGATGATATGTCCGTGTTAAGGGAGCGTTCAAAAATCCAGGACGAGCTGAGCGGTCGGTTGAATGAGATTTTGCTTCGTATAGAGGATGGTCCGGTGGACCGTGCAGAATTAGATTCAGCAAATGATGTTTAAAAAGCTTCATTTAACAGACAACTGAAAAGGCGCTACGATGGTAGCGCTTTTTATTTGCTTTTATGTGGATGTCGTGAGTGGGGTGAGCGGGTAGCATGTTCAAGGTTTGAGCGGAACTTTGAGTGGAAAGGCTATGAGTCGTTGGATTTGCAGGTCCCCATCACACAAGCGACATCAGGTGGCTGAGGGATGAGTAGGTTGTGCTGCCCAGGGTTTGATGATTTATGTCTTGCAGAGCTGATATGGAATCTTTGCGCTTAGACCATAAGTTGAAGTTGACTTTTGGGGTCAACATGATAGAGTAATGCGTGTTTGGTTTTTTTTGTTATTTTTTCTTAGTGGCTTGTAGCGTATTATCTGCAGCCTCTGGTCAGCAGTATGATGACGGTGTTGAGGGGGCGAAAAAAGATTTGCGGCAGCGCTTTTCTGGCATATGCGAACATTTTGCTATAAATGCTCTTTTGGGAGAGCTCTATCGCGTAGAGGTGCGCTTGAGGGGGCAGGATGAAGAGGAAATAATGGAAGCAAAGAGTGATGTTGTGGAGAGTTTTGTGTTGGAATCTGCCTTTGCGCAACGGTTAAAGGAAGATGTGATTGCACCAATGGAGTTTGAGAGTGAGGATATTTTAGACACAATGTTGCGATCTGTCGTGTCAGGGGTAGAGGCAGCCTGCGTGAAGGCATCGGATGTTTTGAAAAGCAACTCTTCCGATGTAGGAGAGATACATGCGGCGACTGCTGAAATCAACCGTTCGTATACCCAATATGTAGAATATGCAAAGGGCCAACCCCTGACATGCATGACGTGGCCAAATTTGACGCAAGACTTGCAAGAGGCGTATTTGAGTTTGAGAGGGAGTTTGGAGACGATGCTATTAGGACGCCGCCTTCGAAATGAGGATGATGTGGTGGCCTTTTGTCGTTTGGGGCTAGGGCAGGTGGTGTTAAAAGCGTATAATTTGCTTGCGGACTCTTGCGTTACCTCCTCACAAGTTCAGGGATTCATTACGCAGGAGATAGTGCCGTTGTCAGAGGCTTTAGATAGCCGTTTCAATGCTAAATGGTAAGTCCTAATGGAGCAGATGTTATTGTTGCTTAAAGGTTATCGAAGGAAAAAATGAATAAAGCGGTTGTGTGTAAAGCTGGCCCAGTGTTTTAGCCTCCAACGTCTTGGCTTCAGCAACGGCAAGCGATCAAAAATCTAAAAGATATCTTTTTTGAAAGTGCTGATTTCAACATTGAGATTAGTGAGCGTTGTAGGCAGTTTTCCCTCAAGAGGTGAGGGCGAAAGCATCCTTCATGTTGCTGTGAAAGCAGCATTTTGAGAAGGGCTCGGCTTTGGTAAAAGCTTATGAGCTATTGAATACAATTCTTGTGGTTTGAAAAAAGAGAAGCCCTAGATGTTTTTGAACAATTGCGTTGCACTTAGATTTTGGATCTTTAAATTCCACAGTGGACTTATCAGTTGATTTATATTTTGTTGTACGTTATAATCAGGAATGTTAAACGTAATACTTTATTTTTCATTAATATTTTGCAGCACCTTATCTTTAGAGGCAGCGAGCCAACCTGCTAATTATCTGGATGCGTGCACGAAAGACCGGCTGCAGGGAGTTCTGAACTTTGTAGGTTCACTGACCGTTGTTAATCAATGGATGGGTGATTTGCATAACTTAGAGGTATGTTATCAGGGTAAGCAGGACGAGGAGTTGAAAGAAGCAAAGCGTAATCTATACGCAATGCGTGTAGAAAAATCATCACTGCGGATAAGATTTGACCTTGTAAATGTGGATAGCATTCATGGGGTGAGTGTTTTAGATACAGCAATGAGGTTTGTTAAGTCTTCTTTGGATGAGGCTTGTTTGAGAGGATTTCAAGTTGTAAACAGCACTTCTTGTGAATTTGAAGGGGTGCGGGGTGCGTGTGATGGGCTGATTGCCTCTCTTGCAAAACATAATAAAGATAGAAGGGTGCGGTTTATAGACAAGTCATGCCTGGCGAAAGAACTGCAGGAAGCGTATGGGCATTTGGTCGAGAGGTTGAATCACATGCTTTTAGGTCACGATTTGTGTAATTTAGATCAAATTAAAGTTTTTTATGATTTTCAGCCGTATCAAATGGTACTAAAAGCACAGAATCTATTATCGCAAGAAGGGGTTACCGCCCTTCAAATCAGCGACTTTAGTGAGGACGTGGATGCTTTTGCGACTAAGCTGCATGCAGCCCTAGCGTCACAAGAAAGAGGGGGCGCCTATCACGTCAGCTCACTTCGTCAGAATATGGGTGTTTTTGCGACTAAGCTGCACACAGCCGTAGGCGGCTCCAAAACAGTATTTTAAGACACTCCTGCTTACATGCCTAAGGGCAGAAACGCGGCTACGGATGTAACCTTGTGTTAGTCACATTAGGATCTAAGGTTCACAGCTGTAGCCGTGTGATTAGAGATGATGTGTAGAGTGGATACCATCAAATTAGCAAAAGCTTTGTGTACGTTGATTTGCGCTTTGTCGGAAGTCATCGTTATCCCTGTGACAGCATTCAGGAAGTGAGCGTGCCCTGCTGGTGGAGTGCATAGATGATGCTACATGGTGGGACTGCTGGCTGTGGAGCTTCAAGACCTCTGTTATACCGTCTAGCCGCTGTTTTGATGGGATGGAAGAAAGCATTCTTTTGGATAAATTTATCAAAAAATTAGCGGTGCAGAATAGAGCAACCAAAGAGCATTCTGTGAGCTTTCAGGGGGAACAAAATTTTGAAATGCGGAGATCTTGGAATCAGATGCTAAAGTGGGTGGTTTGGGCCATATATAAGAAATATAGAAAATCTGCGGTGCAATATCCTTTTCGACAGTTCGCTGGAGACACGGTATTTGGTGCAGATGATGGCATAAAGATGTGCCCTGTTGTTAGTGGTGTGTAGAACTGATCGAGTCCAGGTCATGAAAAGACATAGGTTTGTTTCCTTTTTCCTTGTTTCGTGCTATACTCCGAAAGTTATTAAATGAGAGGCTATGATTATGATGTGTGTAATGGCATTACTTTTGAGTTTTGTGAGTGCATTTGCGAGTTGTTCGGCAGGTGATATAGAGCTTCAGCCATGGAATTCTACGTGGACGAAGAGCTATCCTGATGATCCTTCTACGCTGTTGTGTGGGGCAGGCCAGGATTTCTGGCGCTGTGCACGGGATGCTGTTCAGACTGGCGTGGGGAAAAAGTGTATGGATAGTTGTTGGCAAGAATTTGAGCAAAGTGGAATAAAGTTTACAGATGCGTTCGAGTATGTGCTGTCTGTGAGTCAATTGTCGTGCTCTGGCAGTGTGAAACATGAAGCTTTGCGTGATTTTTGTGTCCGATTTGTAGACTATTTGGCCAAGAAGGGTGCGCGAACAATATGGAGCGTGGGGAGTGACGTGAAAAATATTATTGTTTCAGAAGTTGATCAAATGATTACAATCCTTCGTGACGTAGCAATTCAGGAAGCCCTAACAGGAAAAAAAATTATAAAAGACAGAGGTGGTTTGGAAAAAATGTACATTTTCTTTATAAGGTGCTTGCCAAACTCCGCAAATAAAAAGAATGTTGATGCAGGGGTGGTTAGTTTGGAAGGATCTTTTTATAAAAACTTAGAGCAGTGCGAATCTCCAATTAGCACCTTATGGACAATAGCATCCGTTCACCTTATTGGGGGGTGTAAACCAGGGGAAGAGTACTTGAAGTATTTATATGATAACTGTGTGGATAGCGAGTGGTGGAAGATGCTTTATTACACAGATGTATTCCAAGATCGTCAAGGTGGTTGTAGGGGATTTTTGAAAGAGGGTATTTGGGAGAAAATACAACAAAAAGAATTGTCATGCATGGATGATATTTTGGTTTGTTTGAAGCATTATATCTTAGCAGAGAGTATGAATTACGACAATAGAAATACTGCAATTTATTTAATTTGCAGCTATATAGGCGGCTTGAAAGGGAGCAAGGTGGCTTTGGATTTTTTGAAGGAGGGCGTCTGTTTGTTTGGGGAGCACCCTATGTTTGAGTCTGCCAGGATCCATTTGAATTATTATGCAGCAGAAGAGGATAAGGACTTGCGAATAGGGTCTCTTGTTCAGAAACTGGAAAGTTTGTTGACTGGAGGTCAGGGGATAGGTCAGTCGATGTTAGTTGGGTCGCGCGTAACGAAGGTGGAAACTAAGCGTTGCTATAAAGAGTTATGGAATGTGCAGTATGAGGATGTCTGCTGGGTTCCTGGCGTTAGGAGTACATTTAAGGTGTGAGGGTTTCTCATATTAGGGTGAAATTTTTTATGTTTTTTGTAATTTGTGTGTTTGCGCTGGGAGCTGTGTCTTTTGCTAGTGATTCCAGTGAAATTAGTCTTTTAGAGCGAGCTTGTGACAGAATGTTGCTTAAGGAAAGGCAAATCCAATATGCCGAAAGACTGAAGTCTATTGAGGTGGCGTGTGAGCGTCGAGCACGTCAAATGGCGTGCATCGGAAGATGGTTGGCAAGATGGACTGCATCCTTTCAGATGGATATGCAGAAAAGCATTGATGATGCGCAGCAAGCCTACAAAGAAAGTGTAAAGGAGTTTACTTATATGGGTGAATTAAATATGAACCCATATCCTGGCAAAACCGTATTAGATTTTTTTGTAGCTAAGGCAAAAGTGGGGTGGGATGATCTATTTTTAAAGGTACATCGCTTGATGGTTACAGGTTCTAGTGATGAAGATTTAGATGTTGTTCAGGCTGTAGATGCGATGCTAGAGAACTTTGAGACGCAACTTGTGTCTTTGGAGTTTAAAGAGATGTTTTGTGCTCGTTTTCAAGACACGGCGATGTTTAAGAACATGCAGAAAGCTCTAAGTCAATTATGTATGATTCCACTGCATAAAGAATCGGAAGCGCTACATGCGCTCTTTGGAACAAGCCAATTTGTGTTGAAATCTGTTGAGGCGGATACGTTTGCTGCTTTGCCGGACAGTTGTTGGCCTGGTGGCAGCTCAGATATGTGCGCTGCTATTGGAAATAAAGGTCTCTCTGAAGAGGGACGTTTTGAACAATTCTGTGAGAAGGCTCATGAGTATGAGGCGTCAGCACAGGCAAGACACGCAATAATGTCTGCAATAGTATCGTGTGCGAGGGAAAGAGAAGAGGGAGTTGCTGGCTTAAGAGCATACTCCCAAATGCAGAAAAGTTTAGCATACTCTGGAGTGTTTGCGCTACAGGCTGCTAGGTCAATAGATCATTACATGCAGCCTGTTTGGGAAATGAAGCCCACTTGCCTTGTGCTTTTAGAAGCAAGAGATGAAGCGGTGTGTCGTGATAATGTCCTAACACAGGTGCACATGAAGTTAGAAAAGGACATTGGCACTTTAGATGATGTGCGTGGTAGTATTGATGTTAGCTTAAGTGGGCATAAGTTCCAATAAGCTTTTGAAGACGGAGGTTTCTTTTGTTGACCACTGTTGCGTTTGATATGTCCCTCGCCAGATGGGCGAGGCGCTATGCGTAAGCGGCTTAATGTCGCTCTCCTGAAGATTGTTGATTGAGCGGATTTCAGCGATAGATTCCTGAGTTGTTTTGTGATATAATTTAGTATGTTGAAAATTTTCATGCTTTTGTTAAATGTTATCGCTGTGGTGTGTAACGCCGCTAATGGTTTTAAAATTGAATCTGTGGAAGATGCATATAAGGCTCTTCTGGCGAAATCCGCCCAAACGCGCTGCTCGGGAGCTATCATGAAGGCCAGTGAGAAGGCCGCAAACGCTTTAGCGGAGAATGCTGCACATCAGGAAGATGGTTCAGGCCCGTCTGCAAATGCCCAAGCAGTCATTGACAAGAGGTGTCGCGTTCAGATTGTGAACGCTGAATCTAGTTGTTCTCTAGCTCTTAAAGAGCTGGGTTTGGAAGGTGCTGGCACACACCTGTATGCTGACAAGTCAATCCTAGACTTGTTTGCGGCGAAAGCGCAAGTCGGTTTGGATGAGCTTCTTTTGAAAGCTTATAAACTTCACAACGCTGACTGTGTAACAGAGGAGGAGGCTACAGAGCTTATTGACAACGTAAGTGCGGCGCTACTTAAATTTGAAAAGCAAGTTTCTGAGACAGTTTTTGATGATTTGTTTTCGCCTTTATTTCGAAAGATGGCTGGGTTTGGCAGTCTCAAAGAAAGTTTAGTGGACTTGTGTTTAGCCCCGAACATACGTAAGGGCTTTGATGTGTTACAGGCAGCTTTTGGATTAGGAAGCTTTGTTCTTAATGCGAAGGATCTAGATACTTCATCTTTTTTGGGTTCTGAGGATTATCAGGAGATTAGCGCTCAGCTGCTTCAGGATATGAAAGCTAATCGAGAGCAATATAATCCTCTTATGATTATGCGCAAGTCTGTAAATCATTATGCCAATCAAGCACGGTCTAAACAAAAGTTGGTAGATCTAGCAGCAGAGCTTTTGCATGATAGGAGTCGTGACCTTCTAGGTTTGCAAGGTGATTTTCAAAGTCAATTGAATTATGTACAAAAGGGATGCATCCAAGAGAAGGCTATTCCGTGCATGGAGCAGATTATGGAGCTAACTCATGAGATGACCCCCATGAGTTTAGATGAGGTGCCAGGAAAATTGGATACTTTGAAACAGCAATGTCAGTCTCTTAAGGCCATTCATAAAAAGCTTAATCAATGTGTGGTTTGGCACCAGGTAAGGGTGTAGCTGTGAACGACGGGGGGAGCCTTATTATGAGTGCTCTTGCTCTCATAATAGTTGAGGCCACCCTTATAGGAGGAGAAAAAGCCTTGCTCGTCTTTAGATGCGCAAGGCTTTTTCTTTTTTAGTTAGCGGGAACCTTCATTTATGATCTAAGAGGTTTGTATTTAGATGATGTGCTTTTCTCAGAGTTCCATTTATTGTTTCTTTTGATTTGTGTTTATTTTGTGATATAATTAGGCATGATAATTAAATATTTTTTATTGCTGAATGTTTGTGCGGTTGTAAGTAACGCTGCTAATAACTTTAAAATTGAATCTGTGGGGGAGGCGTATAATGCGCTTTTGGTGACAGCAGAACAAGTACGATGCGCAGGGGCTATTGCGCAGGCTCAGGACAAGTGCGCACAAGAGTTAAAGGCAAACAGCATGTGCACTCCATGGTATAAAGGGGAGGATCTGGCTTATGCAGCTGACATTCAGAAAAGGTGTGACTCTAAGATCCGGAGTATTGAAAGCAATTGCGCTGCAGTTCTTAAAAAATTGGGTGCGGAAAGCGTAGACACGAACCTGTATGCTGGTAAATCGGTTCTAGATTTGTTTGTGGCTAAAGCTCATGTGGGTCTGGATGAGCTTCTTGTAAAAGCTTATAAACTGCACAACGCTGATTCTGTAGAAAAGACAGAGGCTGAAGAGCTTATGACTGCAGTAAGTGCAGCGCTATTGGCATTTGAAAAGCAAGTTTCTGAGACAGTTTTTGATGATTTGTTTTCTCCTTTATTTCGAGAGTCGGTTGAGTTTAGTCAGCTTAAGAAAAATTTAGTGAGCCTATGCTTAGCTCCAAACGTACGTGAGGGGTTTGATGTGTTGCAGGCGGCTTTTGAATTAGGAAATTTTGTTCTTAATGCGAGGGGGTTAGATACTTCAGCTGATTTAGGAGTTGATGATCTTTCTGAGATTGATGCTCAGGTTTTGGAGGCGCTGATAAAAGGTGATCATGAAAGGCACCCCTATATTGTTATGAACAGGAAGGTAAGCTCTTATGCCTATGAGGCACAGTCGATGCAAAAGAGAATAGACCAAACTGCAGAGCTTTTACATGCTAGGGAACGTGATCTCTTGCTTGTGCGTAATTCGCAGGAAATTCAAAAGCAGTCGGCAATAAAGGGGCAGTGTCGACTGATCATTCTTCCGTTGATGAATGAAATTCTCGCTCCTACGGAAGAGATGACCCCCATAGGCCTAGATGAGGCTCCAAGAAACTTTGATGTTATACAAAAGCACTGTGAAGAACTTAAGAAGATTGAGAAAGAACTTAGTGCTTGTTACGTTCAGTGGTCCCCGCCATATGACGGATTGTGAGTTCTCTAACTAACAACTAAACTTGTTATAGAAATAAAAAACCTTGCTCGTATTTAAGATGCGCAAGGTTTTTTATTTTTGGGAGTAAATTATTAATTATGTTGCAATATATATTTTTATTGGGTTCTGTGGCTGCTATGTGTAATGCGGCGTATGATTTGCCAATTAAATCTGTACAAGACGCATACTATGCTCTGTTGGCGCAAGCTGCTCAAATACGATGTTCAGGGCTAGTTGCTCAGGCTGAATCTCAGTGCGCACGGGAATTAAGGATGATACATAATGCTTATAAGGGGCACTATACAAGTCAGGCTTTAGTTTCTGTGAATCGCATTAACAGCAAGCGTGTGAGTGCAGTTAGTGAAGCTAGAGTATCTTGTTATAAAGCGCTCAGCGAATTGGAGGTGGGTTGTGTTGAAAGGAATCCATATTTTGACAGGTCAATTCTAGATTTATTTGCAGCGAAGTCGAAGGTGGGGTTGGACGATCTCCTCCTGAAAGCTTATAAACTCCACACAGCTGGTTATGTAGAGGATAAGGAGGCTGAAGAGTTTATGCAGCAGGTAAGCGTGGCACTACTTGAGTTTGACAAGCAAGCTTCTAAAACTGTTTTTGATGATTTGTTTCCGCCCTTATTTCGAGGCGATCCGGCATTTAAAGACCTTAAGAAAAAGTTGGAGGGGCTATGCTTAGCCTCGAACATACTTCAAGGATTTGAGGTGTTACAGGCCGCTTTTAGGTTAGGAGAGTTTGTTTTTAATGCGCAGGGTGTAGGCACTGAGGGTCCTGAGAGTTTTGAGCCTCATGTGCTTAAGGAGATAAAAGAGAGTGAAGTATCGCATGACCCTCTTATTATAATGCGTTGGAGGGCGGGAGAGTATGCTGAACAAGCAAAGCTTAAGCAACAGGAAATATATCGAGTTGCAGAGCTTTTGCAGAGTAGGGATTGTGATCTTTCAAGTGTGCGTGATAGATTTCAGTCTTACTCAGAACTTGCAAAGGCGGGGCATTACGCACTGGAAATCATTCCGTTGATGACGGATATTATAGAGCAAACTCTTGAAATGACTCCCATCAGTTTGAGTGAAGCTCCAGGTAAAGGGAATGTTTTACAAAAGCATTGTGAAGCTCTTAAGATTATGGATAAAGAGATTAATGAGTGTGTAGCTAAGCATAAGTTGGATGCTGTGAGTCAACTTCAGGATGCTGGTTGGGTTTTTGTTGGGACCTCCAAAAATGAGATAAAAAGTTGAATGGCGTTTTAAGGAACAGACAAAACCTTGCGTTTCTTTGAGATGCGCAAGGTTTTTTTGTTATGCTGGAATTAATGCTCCATTTGTTCTAAAACTGTATGAGGATCGTTTAGTAGGGAAAGGGCTTCGGGGGCAGGTAGAGCACTTAGAAGTGGGTATGTATACATAAAGTCAATGGGTGAACTTAGGGTTTCAGTGAGTATGGGAATATTATACGTTTGAGATAGCTTGAGAGCGGCCTTTAAAAGCTGCGACATGAATGGCGCTTGATTGGTTATGTGCGTCCTTGTGTTTTCAAAAATTGCCTTAAATGCGCTTTGTGGGTTGTCAGAGCAGATTGCTTTGTGGTGGTGAGATTGGAGAATAGGGGCATTGCTGTCGCACCAGAGTAAGAAGTAAAAAATTTGTAGGCATTGGTGTAAAAACACAGATTGAGGCATCTTTGGGGTGTAACTTGCAAGCTCATGCTGTAGATGGAAGAACTGATCGCAACTTACAGAGGCGGTATTTATTTGGAGAAATAATGTGAGCTCTGTTAGGCAGGCGAGGTAGGTTTTGAGCTCTTCTGAAAACATGTCATCATGTTTAAATTTGTTGTAAATAGCAATGGTGTCTTGAGCTGGTGTTGGGGAAGTGCTGCCGGTTAACGTTTCTGCGAGGAGAGAAACTTCTATCGAGCATGAATCTGGTTGCAGGAGGGTAGCTGTAATTGTGTTGAGAATAAAAGTTTTTAAAGGGAAGTGGGCCAGAGTGTTTGCGCATAAAGTCTTGGAAAAAGCCCTCTCCAAGGATTCGTCTGCTAATGTCCCTAGTAATATGTGGAGGTGATTGCTGCTTCCGATAGACTCGCAACTTTCCGAGGTGTGGGGCTGAAAGGTTTGAATAGTGTTTAAGATGTTTTTTGTGTTTGATGAGTCCTGAAGAAGATGTTGTAGCGTGGATGTAATGTAAGGAGTGTAGTCCTTTTTTAGATCAGAAACTTCTGTATGTTCGTGGTTTTTTATAAAATCATCAAAAATTTGAGGGTGATGCGCGTACAAGTAGCTTCCAATATAAGCTGCTTCAGCGGCCTCTGTGAGAGCTAGTACTTTTTGATGGAGCGGTGTTTTTGTAGCAACACGGGTTATGTATGTTTGTATTAAGTTAAAAAAAACAGGGTGCTCTATTTGGTGTAGATATAAAAATAGAACGACTGAGGGTGCTATGTGTGGTGAGAGTGCAAGCGACTCCAGCGTTTTTTGTGAAAGAGGAGTGGCTTCGAGAGAGAGTGGTTGATCGGTGTTGGAGATTGTCGACAATGACTGTAATGTGTGACAGGGAACTTCTGGGAAGCGCAATAACAGCAAGGAAAGCTTCCAGGCTAGAAGTGTGGTGTGCGGTGTGCGGAGGTTATCGCTAAGAGCATTTTGTTCGGGTGGAGAGGTCATATGGTTGGCATAAGCGGGTGGGGCGGGATGGATAGGAGCGTCGCTGTTGTTAAAGTTGGATGTGCTGCTCTCCAAAGAATTGCCATCTATACCCAGGGTGGGTGTGTTGAGACTCTTGAGATTAGTTGGTGAGCAAAATGAGTCGGGGTCGGAGTTGCTCTCTTCGGCAAGTGGCAAGAGTATGTTTTGATCTTGTGCGCACCCATCATTTTCTGACATATCAGAAAGAGGGTCGTGCGATGTATCGCTGAGATGAGATAGCGTTTTGCATGACTCAGGAAGGTGAAGCCCAGACTTGAGGATGACTGGAGCTACCGCGTAGTTTATTGGCCGGTTCATGAGGGCGCCTTGTGTGCAAATACTGTGGGATAAGGCAGTTAAAAAGTCTAGTAACTTTTGAATGGTCAAATCCGCATTTGGGTCGGCATGTCTACATTCATTGATATGCTTTAAAATTTCAGGGAAGGTTTTATTGGCAAGATTTTCTGGCGTATGCATACTCCAAAAATTTATGGCAAATACAATTTGTACAATTTTGCGTGCATAAACTAAAAACATTGTGCTGTTAGGTGTAATTCGGTAATGCTGTGCAACTGACTCATACATTACGGGGGCGCAGAGCGGAACGTGAGAATGCTTGATTAAATGTAAGTCACTTAGAGTCTGTAACCCAGAATCTTTTGCCTCAATCTCCTCCCCTTGCTCGAGAGTTGTGTGTAGTAGTAAATGTAAACAGTGGTGTGTTTCGAGAGCCGGCCCCCCAAACATTTGCTGCTTAAGGGCTTGTATGATTTCTTCACATTCATTTGGCCGAGATAAAGCTTTTATTACGGAATCGACAATTGCTCCTTTTAAGGGTACTAACGGGAAAAAGCCCGAAAAAATATTTTCTGTAATCATCTTCCAGTTTTTGCTCTGAAAGCTTGCAGTTGTAGTTTTATTTATTTGAGCGCATAGGCTTGCGTTAGGGTGCGGTGATATAGGTTGAGGGCATTGGGGAGAGATTTGTGTGATAAGGTCGTTAAAACTTTTTCGAGTCATGTGGTTTAGGAACTTATGCAAAGATGTCGATAATGTTATGGTTTTTTGATTTACAAGTAGTGTGCCTGACCGCGGAGTCTGGGAGGAATCTCGTACACTTTCCAAGAAAGCTATGCGTATTTTGTGCTGAGCTTCTAGACTGGAGATTGATTGCATGGGCGTTGCTTGTAATTTTTCTGCAAAAGCGGTGTTTGCGGACAGATGTAATAATGCCCAAGTGATAGCTATTGTTTGGAAGGCATCAATCGAAAATAGTGTGTTTAACATTTCAGGGGATGCTGGTTTGCCATGGGCGCAAAGTTGAGGGTATTGTGCTTGTATTAAACGTTTATTATCATGCACAATGTCGGTTAAAGAATTTAATAGGGAGCAGGTATGATCTGGGTGATGAATCATGACTAAAAACACTTGTGTGGGGGTCAGCTTTTTTAAACAAAGGTTCTCTTTTAATAAGGGAGATTGGGGTTGAATGCAGAGGTGGTCGGGGTGTTTGGTAGAGGTGGTGTTAATTTTGTTGAGCCATAACTCTGCGGGGATGTTATGGTTGAGGAGAAGGTCCTTTGCCGTGTGTGAGGCCAGTTGGTCGAGAACCCGTTGATATGAGGCTTCTAAATTGAGGGGTAGTGGCTCTTTTTCCGCAAGCTTTTCGATGCTGCTGTGAATGGAGGTTATAGGTATGTATATATTCCTGTATGTTTGTAGGCGCTGTGTGGCATAACAAAGCTTAAAAGCATAATATACATAATTTGAAATATCTTTTCCGCTAGGCGGCTCGGGGTACTCTTCCAAAATAGCGTGGAACAAGTTAAAAGAGAAGGGATAGATGGCGTGGTGAAGAATATGAAAAATTTCATGGAGATGGTTAATTTTTTGTAGTGTCGTCGTGTGACTAAGTGAGATATGCTTTAAATACAACAGAACATCCGCTGTAGGCATGGGTGGTAGTGATGCGTTAGTGGTGTGAGTTTGAGCCAATTGTTTTGTCAGTTGGCAAAACATATGCGGCATATTTTTGATTTGATGGAATAATTGGGAGGTGTTTTTTTCGAGCTGTGATGGGGTTGGTGTAGTAGTTGCCCGGACTATACTGCTTAGCAGTATTGCACATATCCAAATTACAGTTTTAATCATGATTCCTAAAGTATATTATAGTTCAAAATTTAAAAATTGCAAAATATTTTGATAATAAGTTAGCGGTTTTTGGGTTTTTCGCGCTTAAAGTAGAGTTTTTCGTCAAAAACAACTCTGATTCCGGCGTTTTGGTGGTTTTTGTTCGATAAAACGTTGGATGTGATTTTTTTCTTTACGTTTGTTTTTGTGTCCGTTTTTGCGCGTTTTCATCTACTTTTTGCGTGTTTTCGTCTGTTTTTGATTGTTTTTGTGTTTTGGGCGGAGCGCTTTTGGATTGATGAGGTGCGGTTTATACTGTTAGCGTGTTCTGCAATTGACAGAAATTGGGTTTGTGATATAATCCCCTCATGAAGAGGGTGACATTTATTATTGCAGTAGTTCTGCAACTTTTTGCGAATACGCAGCAGGCGGCAACAGGAAGATTTGAACATGACAAGAAGGTAGGTCAAGGAGTAAAGCGCTTGCCAGCATGTAGGTTAGCGGCCACAGGCATAGAGGGTGGGCATTATGTATCTCCTGTTAGCCCTTCTGCAGAAGCGTTAAGGAGCATTTTGCGAAATCTCCCCAAAACTGGGTGGACAGAAGGGTTCTATCTATATAACAGTCTTTATGCGATTTATGAGGCGCATGTACTTAACTTTTCGAAAGCCGATGATGTTGTTGTTAACATAGAGGCGATTCACCCTATAGTCAAGTTTTGTGATTTTCGTGAGTGGGGAGGCTATTCTGAAATTGAACTTGCGAGGCTGCACTATCTGGCATATGCTCTTCCGTGCATTCTGTCAACACTGCATGTAATAGAGAGTTTGCAGCCTATGTGTGAACCAGGTCGGAGTAGTCGATATGAGCACTGGACTAGATGTAGCGCAAAAGCACAAAGTTTTCTACGTTTTGTCAAAGAAGATTTCCTAGGTCTAACAGACGTTGATGCTGATGGAGTTCAGGCTCTCTTTCCTTTATTGTTTGCTGAATCTGACCAGGTGCGGATTGCTTGTTCACAGATAGTGGCCGCTCTGTCTGAGTTTCCGCAAGCTCAGGATTTAATTGCGGACAAGCTCGATGAGGCTTCTTCTAAGGTGATTAGTGTAGCTGTCCGCGTTAATGCAAAGAAACTTGCTGCGGAGAGAGAGCGCATGACTTTTCTTACGAAGGGATTGAGCTCTGTGTCTTCTGGTGCAAAAAAAATGAATGAGCTCATAAAAAAACACAACGTGGCGGTGCAAGTAACACGCGTATCTTTTTTAATTGATCCGATTCCAGAGGTGAAAGAAGCCCTTTCCTTGGATGCAGCGCTTATCTGGGGCGGTAAGAATTTAGTTCTTTTGGGCGAGCATTTGCATCCATGGGAGGTGGAAGTTATTTCCGATCTGTTTATGTCTGGAGACAAATTTTTTATCTTGCGGACACCTGGGTCTTCCGCACAAAGATGGCTGCAACTGCTTTTGAAACTGCCTTGTAGGAAGTATTTGCTTGATATAACCAAACAGCTAGCTGTTCAGGCAAAAAGCGACGGAACAGACCAACCTTGGGAGATAGCATAGTGGTAACTGCTCTGTTTCGCGCATTGCGAGTGCTTGAGGATTGACGTTTTTTGGTGATGATGTTAGAATAAAAAAATGATTCTTCTTTTAATGTTATTTCCTTTTTTGATTATTTCTTTTTTTCCGATAGCACAGTATGCTGCCGAAGGTGGCGAGGCTCTTAATAACGATAGCGCCCGTTTCCTGCACTTGGGTGAGTATGGGTATGTTTGGAAAGATCCATCAAAAGGTCTTCCTTTTGATGGAATGTACTCTGCTTTAAAAGCCTTCCCCTCGACTGGGTGGCACGATGGTTTAGCTTTGTATGATAAATTGTGGTCTGTCTATGTAATGGCCAAAAACCCTGGCCGTTCTCAGCTGGTTAAGTTGAGTGCCGAGAACATGCCCTCTTTTTCGGATTTTGACGTTTTCTTTGATTTGGGAGCGTATAACAATGAGGAGTTGGGGCGATTGGACTATCTAGCGTACACTTTACCGAAAGTATTTGCTCTGTTGTCGGTCATAGATGTTTTGAAAGCAATGACTGAAAGGCCTAACGCTAAACGATCCGATCTGTGGTCTGAGTGGGCTGCAAAAGCTCAACTTTTTTTACAAGATAAGGTTCTCCAGCCTATGGGATTTGCAAATGTCGCTGGTGAAACGGGAGTTTCCTTGGAAGCCGAGTACGCGCTTCTGCATTCTGACTCTTGGCAAACGCGTAGAGGCTGTTCTTTGATCGTGCGTGCGCTTTCCTCTTCTCAGGATGCTACAAAATATCAAGAGCTAAAGGAAATATCTCCGGACTTAGGACTTCTTTTGGACAGAATCATGATGAAGAATTCACGTGAGCTTGAAAATGAGTGTGATCGTATGAGGATGATTTCTCAATCGTTAGGAAGATTTTCGGATGCTTGTGAAGATTTAAATCTCTTGGTTCAAGAGAATAATAAAGCAGTTGCAGTTTGTGGTGTGGGTAAGGATGTTAAGATTTTGTCTCACCCTTGCTCAACTTCAAGTGATTACAGTGATTTTTTGAGTAGCTTTAGTATAACTCGAGAGATGACGAAACTTTTGTCTCTGGAACCGCTTTTTTCGTGGGAAAAAAGTGCTATTGAGAGTGGCTTAAAGTCTTGGAGGTTCTACAATAATTATGGGCAACGCCTCCAAGAACTGTTGGGTTACAAGAAAATGCAGGGGCGTGAATTGTATACGCTCATTTCTGCAGAGCTTGCAGCTTACCGATGGCAGAATTCAGCGCTATGTTCTAAGAAGTAACAAGAGGATTAATATTGTTACAGTCAAAATCTATGGTCTTTTTGGTGAAAATTGCGCAAGTTTTGCTTGTTATGCAGTGCGCGTTTGCTAGCGGCACTACTGATGAACCTCTACTATCCCTCCGTGACGATCGGGGGGATTCTAGTGCATCGCCTATTGTGATAGAAGATGGTGATAATTGTCGTGGAGAAGGCCGGTATGACTTGAGGACTGTGATAGACTTGTTTTCTAAAACAGGGTGGCGTGATGGTCTGCCATTACATGGTATGCTTATTGACATATACAGGATAGAGCATGGTAAGGAGTTGCGTAGCCTACAGGAGAAGGATTTGGCGCATTTTGTAGATATAGTTTCTTATAATCGCTGGAGTTGCCATAAAAGTTTTGAGCAGATGCAACTACATTATTTGGGGGGGATGCTCTCTCAAATTGGAAGCACACTGATCCTTGCAGAACAGTTGGATGCACGAAAAGAGTCGGTGTGGGCAAGCAAAGCCTATGCTTATGTGGAAAGCAATTTCTTGAAAGGACTGTCTTGTCGCAAAGGTGCGTCGGTGAGGTGTGGCTTTCTACAGTGTAACTATACTTTCCTTGCGAGAGGAGAGGTGCTTGTTGATGAGGCTTGTTTTCAAATACTAAACAGTCTATATGGCTGCCTTAAGGAAAACGTGCGAATGTATACTGTGATTAAGGCGTGGTCGGCGGAACTGGGGGTAGTGATTGATCAAGCTTTAAAAAATGCCGCAGAAAATATCGAATCGCAGAGAGCGCGTATGCATTTTCTTATCGAGACTCTAGGTGGGTTTCCACCCGATTGTGAGCGCATAAACAGCAGGGTGGAGAAGAATAATTTTCTGGCTTTTTGTGCGGAGGGGCTCAAAGAAATACCCCCACTGTGTCCTGTTGAAAACAGTGACCAGCGCATAACCTCGCCTTCTGGGGTGCAGAAGATTGCTAAACTGGGAAACTCTTTGTTTAGCTGGGAGAAAGATATGATTGAAAGTGCGTTTCAACACAAAAAAGGTCGTCTATGGTTGCAGGCGCTGCAGTCTTTGCCTTCTGCTCCGCTCTTGCAGAGTTTGATTCGCTCTTTGCAGGAAGTAGAGGAGGATGAAGAACTTGAAAGACCACAGAAGCGTAGGAAAGCTGATGAAGGTGAGGCTGTGGCTGGTATTGATGAGTAGTGTGCGTTTGGGATGGCATGATTTATGTGCGTCGTGCAAAAGGTACTCTCATCATTTGCGCGGTTCTTTGAGAACTCTGGTTCTTGTGCATCTCATATGTGCTTTGAGGCCATGATTTCGTGCTTAAATTGGTTTTTAAGCAGTGATTGAATAGAGAGTGTTGGGGTAGCACCCGCAAGTTGCGCGTCCTCAGGCTCTTCCAAGACTCTTGTGTTTGTGTGCGCTTTGAGGGCAAGTAGTGTTTGTGATCATTACAGTCTTGGTGTAGACTATGCGTTATGACTTGCTCTGACAGGTTATATCTGGGTTATCACGGAGCTTCTTGAGGTCAATTTGAACCTTAAAAGGGTTCGGCGAGCTTTTAGTTCTGTGAAATGATGTGCTGGCTTTTGGTGTTTTTTGATAGATTTTTGCGGTTATATCTGGATTGTCACGGAGCTTCTTGAGGTCAATTTGAATCTTAAAAAGGTCTAGGGGCGAACTTTGAGTGCTGGGAGATGATGTACGGGCTTTCGGCTTTTGTTGAACACTAGTGCGTGCGCGTCTTTGTTTGCATTGGGTTCGAAGTCTGGGTTTTTTGTCAGTCAACAAGAGTCTTTGCGCATTTGGCGGACTAACGTCTGTACGTGCCATTTCGGCGGCTTGTAGTAAAATGTCAAAACAGGATGGGTTTCCAGGGTTAGAGTCTATATCTTGGTTTTGTTGATCATTCGGGAGGTGAATGGTCTGCGGTTCTGCTGAGGCTGTTGTGGCGACCTCCATTTCCTCGGCCTCTTCCTCATCTTGTGAATCAAGGGTCGTGGGAGGGGAGATAACGCCTTTTTGCTTTAAATCGATAGCCTGTAGCAAAATACCCAAATTTTGAGGTCCAGGGTTAACGTCCATCTCTTGAGGGGCTTGATCATTTTGGGGGTGAGAGAGACGGACCTCTTCTTGATGGGTGATGGAGTGCTTTTCTGGATCATTTGGGTTTTGCTGTGGTGCCGTGATGGCTTCGTTGTTAGAGAGGCTTTGATTCACAAAGTTAGCTTCCATCTCTTGGGGGGCTTGATCATTTTGAGGTTGGGTAAGTGGAGGGTCTGAGTGAAAGGGTATGTAGAATTCTGGATCATTTGGGTTTTGCTGTGGTGCCGTGATGGCTTCGCTGTCAGGCGGGGATTGATTCACAAAATCAGCCTCCATTTCTTGAGGGGCTTGATCATTTTGAGATTGAAGGTGTGAGGGCTCTGCTTCATTTGGGTTTTGCTGTGGTTTCGTGATGCTGTTTGGGGTGGACTGGTGTTCAGATGGTGTTTTCTCCATTTCTGCAATAATCTGGAGGCTGATTTTGTTAAAACTTCCCCGTAAACACTGCATGGTTCCTCCGTGTATGTCTGCAAAAGTTAGGACTGTTTGGGGGCCAATATAGAGATGTTCTGTCGTTGAGTAAATTTTGAATAGGTCGCTTTCGGAGTTGCCTTTTAAGGAGGGGGCGAGGTTATAGGCATACCGTAGCCCTACTGCTAAGTGTGCAGGCGTTAGTTTGTTCTGGTATACCCCAAATTTCTTAACTATTTTTACCCACTGAGATAGATGTTTAGGGTGTTTTTGTTTAAAGTGTATTGTGAGAAGGCATCCGTGTATAAGCGCAGCCATAAATCGGGCCTCTATTTTAGGGGATGATGCGTTTAACACTAGATTGTTTTTGAAGAACAGTAATGGGTTTTGCTCTTGGGTGAGATAGTGGGGTAAGAAGTTATTAAAAAAGGTGATGATTAAGGACCGAGCTTCCTTTGCGGAAACGCTTTTAATGCCGCAGGCAAAAAACAATAAGTGCTCAAGGGCTGCGTGATGAGGAGCGACTGTGCTTGGTGTTCGTGTAAAAGGAAGACGTTTTGGAAGTTGTGGTTCAGATTTGAATATAGTTTTTTTGAGTAGATTTCTGTAAAAACATAAAGTGTGGAAGGAGTTTTTTTGAGTTCCTTCAGGTGAAAATAGCATGCTGGGTGTTAGGGTGGAAAACGGGCAATTACAAGCTGTCATGATAGCTAATTGTTTGTGTGCATCATGTATTTTTGCGTGTTTGGATAGGTGATGAAGAATATTGTCTGGTGACATCTTGCTGGTTTGAAGAAGTGCGTGAATATAGTTTAGACAGAGTGCTCCTTTAGTAAGAGGGTAAGGCTCTGAGTCAAACATAAAGCGCATCTGAGAGAGTTTGTCGGAAGCCTTGTGAAAGAGGTCAGTTGTAAAAAAACTTCGGTCTTTTTGATCTAGGAGCAAAAGGTTCATTACGGCAAAAATTGAGTCGCACACACGGCGGTAAGGATCTGCTTCAACAGATGCATGTTGTGGTAGATCAGGCTGGATAGCGGTGTTAACTAAAGCGGCTGTATGAGATAAAGGGTTTTCTTGTATTAAGGCTGCGCTTGGAGGGTTATCTTTTTCGTGGATGTGTGCACATGCTGATAACGCAAGGGCCAGTACTTGAGTTGAAAATATAGCTTGTGGATGGCGCAAGAGCACTGACAGTAGCCTTTTGTCGGAGACTCGTGCCGATTGTGTAGGAGACCTGAATTGTAAAGCTGTTTGACGGTGGGCGCTGATTGTATCTTTCTCTGAGATGTAAGAGTATAGTGAGCAAGAGGGGATATTGGGTGTAGATGTTAAAGTGTATGCTGCGCTTAAAAAAAAGTGTGCCGTGAGGGTTTGGAAGGGAGTCTTTTGAGAGAGAGTTGGAAGATTGTAGGCCTTTAAAAAGGTTAGCATGCAGGATTTGCTGAACTCTGCGGCGAGTTGAATATGAGCGTCAGGGTTGTTGCCAGGAGGTGTGATGGCTAAAACTCTGTCGGCTTCTTTAAATTCCTTTAGAAAAAATATATGAGATACAGTGGCCAATAAATTAAAAAATTGAGAAGATTTAGAAAATGGATTAGGTTCTTTATTGGGAGGGTAGTGATTGATATTTTCACGGAGGGAGTCAAACCACGCTTCTGCGGGAAGGGATGGATATACTTTGGCTGCACACATATATGTTAATGGTTCAAGTTTGGACTTAGCCTCTTCTAAAGTTAAATCCACATTTTTGGAGTAGAAAGTGTGGATGCAGTCGTGAATTGGACGGTGTAGATGATCGCCGCGTGCAGCTAAGCACTCGTTACAGAAGAATAAATTTATGAGTAATAAGGTGTTTCCCAATATGTTCATGCACAGTTATTTTATCATAAATTGTAAATTTTTCCAAACTTTTGTTGAGATTTCATCCTGTATGGAGGGGAATTTAAATTGTAATATGGCGCTTAACACAAATATTTTTGTTGTGTCTTGGGTGGTTTTATGCTATTTTGAAAGAAGGAGTTATTAGTATTTTATGATGAATTTGTTGTTTGTTCTCTGCCTGTGCAGTCAAATGGTTTATGGTGCGCATGGTCAGGATTTTGATAATAAGAAGAACGAATTATGGTACGCAGGTGCGACGCGGCTTGTGCCACAAGATGGGAAAGAGCCCGCTCCTTTACGCGCAAATTTTACTTTCTTTGGGAGCACGCCTTCTTCTGTGGCGCTCACTTCTTGCGGCGATGAAAGTGCTTTAGCCCAGAGAAATTTTATGTCTGACTCTGATCAGAGTCTACATGAACAGGATGAGAGAGGTCAGAATGAGCGCTCTTCATTGTTCTGTAGGAGTGTCTCGGGTAGTGAGGACGGTGGTAGTGAGCAGGATCAGAGTGACTCTGATCGTCCTACTTTTTATTTGGTGCAAAGTGATCAAGATTTGGTCTCCATCGAAAGCGTGTACGTAGAAGAACAATATGAGCCTTTTGTTCGCGCGAATGGGCTTGTGCAAGAGGTGAGCTCTTGCCCTGATTTTGGAGAAAGAGAGTTTTAGGCGTATGCTTTTTATAATGACTCTTTGCTCTGCTGTTGCGTGGTGTGCAGGCGCTTCTTCTGCGGAGGACTCAAGTTTTGCCATCCCTTTTATGCAAGAGGATGTTTGTGCAGATATGCTTGCTGCGCTTCTGAAAGACCCCCACCCTGTCATCAGATTTCAAGAGAGAACTCTTGCCCTATACAAACATTGGGATTGTGCAGTTAATGGCCAGTGGGATGAGATTCAAGGTTTGGGTAATAACGGCTTTTCACAAGGTGTAGGTCGTAATGGCGGTGGTTGTTTATCAGGACTTGCCACAGAGGAACGAAATGTGGTGACTTACTTTTCTCCTTGCGTAGAGTTTCTTTACTGCAGCCAGAGAGTTTTGCTGAAAGCTCAATATGAAGTGTTGAAAGATAGCCTATGTGAGGCTCGGGAAGAAAATGATTTTTTCAGAGTACGTCTTTTGATTGCGAAGGTGCAGAGGCAAATTTTGGCAATGAATTTTAGCTGGTGTGCTGCTTTGAGAGAGGAAATATTAGGCTGTCTGGTGAATAGTTTTTACGCTATTGACTGCGTTGAATCCCCAGATTTTCAGCAATGGGCTTTGCAGCTAGAAGGTGTACGCAGAGCTTCCTTTGGAAACTTAGAGGTGAGAAAAAAGATACTGTCTGACATTATTACTGATGAGGGTGAATCTCCAAACATTTATTGCGTAGAGCCAACAAACCTCCCAAGTATGATAGAGCGAATATCATTTTTGGAATCCATTCATAGTAAGCTTTTTCAGTCATTCAATGTCCCTTTTTCGCAAGATGTGAGTGTCGGTTCACTGGGTGATCAGCGTGACTTTCCGATAAGTATACTCCGACGTATAGTTGTGGACTCTTTTTTGCTGAAGGATTTACGGTATGTGAAAAAGAAAATGAGCAATGCTTTGACTACAGGCGATACTATGAGTTTGGAGTGGTTGACAAAAGCTTGTCAATCAATTACTTTTTGTGATTTTGCTATACGGCATACTCGTTATATAGCGGTAAGCCACGCCTTGCGTTAGACATATAGGCGCCATCGTGCGTTCGGGTTTTTGGGGATAGTTGACATTTTCTGAATTTTGTTTTTGTGGTATAATATGTCATGAAAATTTTTATTTTATTGCCTGTGCTGTTGGGGGCAGCTTTATTTTCTGCTACTAAGGAAATAGACCTGTGTCCAGATATGCCGCCTACTGTAGATTGCGCGTATGATTATGGACGGATGCTTCTTTCTTCCGAAGATGGATATATGGAGAGCATTGCGTCGGTTTTTGCAAATCATGGGCAGTATGATCGAATAGAAGACGCATTACGGTGCTTTCCAAGTACGGGTTGGAAAGATGGGTTTGAGTTATATTCTACATTGTGGGATTATGCTGACAGTCAGTCATTGTTTTTGCGCAATTCGCTTCCTAAAAAGGTGCAAGAGGAGGATATTCGACCGGCTCTAGAGCTGAAAAAGTGCGTTGCAATATGGCCTAGTCATAGCGATGAGCAGCAAAGGCTACTCTACTTGTCGTGCCTGACCTCAAAGATTGCAGCCCTTTTTGTGTTTGTTGATAGCCTAAATCATTTGGGAGCAGCTTGGAAAGACGAGGCTGACAAAGCCTTCGAGCATCTGAAGGGATTGCTACTACAAATCGGCTGTCGTGCTAACGACGAAGAGGGGACCAACTCCTTTAGATCGGCCGCTAAGCTACAACAAACATACCCTGATTTGTGGGATGGCGGAGAAGCGGTACGCTACGCTAGTGCTGTAGTAGTACAAACCTTGTATAAATTAGGCGGTGATTTGAGGTCGCGAGAGAATATATTTGAAAAATATTCTTGCGATTTTAATACACTGATCAGTCAAGTTATTATAGTGCACTCAAGTAGACTGGCCGCTGAAAGAAGTCGTATGGACTTTATCAACAAACGTTTTCCTTCTCCTGAACGAACGAAAGCATTTAACTTCATGATCAAGGAAAATAACACGGTTGTGAGCACCTATGGTGTGGGACAAAAAATGGATTTTTTGAATGTGGGTGAAAGTAGATTTAGCCTCTTGCAAGGGGTGGAGGATTTGAGCGATCTTGGTTCTTTTTTGTTTGATTGGGAGGTTTCTGCTATAAAAGACTCCATTGTAGAGCGTGCTAAAAATGCCGAAGTAGCGCAGGTTAAGGCCGTTTGTGAAGCTTTAAAAAAACAGGTGTGTGCGGATTACTTCGAAGATGTGGAGAGCCAGTTGAAGTGCACTCGTTAGTCTCTCTCAAGAAGATGAATACAGTATATGGATGAAGTGCGTGCGCCATTGTCGCGTTAGGTTGAGTAATGATTTCATTATGATACAATCCAACATGAACTTTTTTGTAATTTTGTGTGTGCTGCTCGCGCAGGCTTTGCCGGCAGCAAGTTCTTCGGGTCTTGCCTACTATCCTGACTCGGCATCCTTGTGTGTTGCGGAAAATGGCTTCTGCTGGAGTATGGTGAAATCTGAAAGTGAGTGTAAAAAATTTAATGCGATAAGATCAGCTCTAATGGTGTTTGCCAACACCGGGTGGCAAGATGGTTGGCCTGTGTACACTATGCTTTGGGACTGCTACCAATGGCAAAAAGACTGCTTTCAAGATGAGCGAGACCCGGTCGCAAAGATAACGAAAAGTGAATTATCTTCTGTGATCAGCTTTGAAAGGCATGCAGCACTGCACCCCACATTGAGTGATGAGGAGAAGAGGTTAATGTACTTAGCGTTTATAACTCCAAAGGTTGGGGCTTTGGTCGAAGTTGTGAACGCATTAAGCCTGTTGGGTGATGCCTGGTCTGAAGACGCTCAAAAAAGTATGCAGCACCTTTTCATGGTAACATCGACATTTTGTGAAGCCGCGCACTCTTCTAGTGGAGTGAGTATCAAAGAAGGTTTTCCGAACCTTTTTGGATCAGCTGAGGGGCTTCGTGTGTCTTGTGCCAAGATAGTGAGGTCTCTGTGTCAATTGAAGCATCTTAGACAAAAGTATTGTTTGATTAAAGACATTTTTCCTGAGTTAGCAGAGGTTCTAGGGCAAGCTGTTAGGGTCCACTCAACTAGGTTAGCCGGCGAGAGGGCGCGCATGAATTTCATTAGTACGCGCTTTCCCATTGCTGACGGCTCTAACTGTGCTTATCAGGACTTTAACCGTTTGATTGAAGAGAGCAATACTGTGCTTCATTGCTTGAGTGGTTTATGTGAGGGGCAATTAGTGGAGGAGCTTAGCATAACTAAAGACTTCCAGAACCCTTTGCTAAAAGTGAGAGATCTCGAAAATCTAGGTAATTGTGTGCACGATTGGGAAGTGCAGGCAATACGGGAGTCCGTAAAGTATGTGATGGATAAGGGTATGACTGGCCAGCGGTCAGAAAGCGATATTTTCGATGAAATTCGATTGTTACCTTTTGGGGAGAGCTTCGCGCACTTTTTGCCTCCTCAAAGAATGTAGGTTGTCTCATTGTGCGTAGCATTTTGACGTTTTCCTTTGTTGTTGCATTGCTTTTTCCGCACTGCCAGCGTGCGGCTAGTGAGGGTGGTTCATCGCTTGCTATTTCCGCAGAGGAGAGTGTTCAGGGCTGGCGTGATTACAGTTACTCTTTGACCACTACAGTGCATTTGAGACCACTGCGTGAGTTGTTAGAGAAATTTCCTGAATCAGGGTGTTCTGTAGGCGCTGAGCTGTATAGCGCTCTTTTAAAATATTATAATGCGCATGCTGTTCAACTTTCTGACATAAGGCCTATGGAAAGGCGTGAAATGGCAGGTAGTCTTTCATTTGAAAACTACTGCGCACTGAGATGTTTGTGTGGAGAGATGGCACGCTTAAACTACTTGGCTTTTGTTGGGAGGCAGGCGCAAGCATTAGTTCTTGTAAGGGGGCGAACCTTTACTATGGGCTCTCGGCCGTTGGCGGCGAGAGTGCATGACGCAGCCGATGCGCTCTTGGACAAGATTTTGCTGCCGTTATATACGTTAGGGCCATTGGATTCTTTAAATGATGTATATCCGCTTTTGTTTTCTGGGTCTATGCAGGTGCGGGTGGTTTGCTCTCAAATAGTGCGCGTGTTACAGCGCGACCACTTTTCCCTGTATGTATATGCGCGAGATACACACCACCACCTTTGTTCTGTACTGAAAAAGGTCGTAGATACAAACAGCAAGTTTTTATCTGCAGATAGAGAGCGGCTAAGTTGCATCAATGAAGTGCTTTCTTTGCCCGAGGATGTGGCGGAGAACTTTGCTGCTGCAGTTAAGGCGAATAACACGGCGGTTGACCTGCTGGCTGTGGGGCAAGAAGTTGAACATATCAAGAGAAGCAGCGCTGTGATCCCTACGGTTGACTCTTGGAAACGGTTAAAGGATCTGGGTGATTTCTTGTACTCCTGGGAGGTGAAGGCGATTGAGGCAGCAGTGAACACTTTTTTGTCGTCAACAGCAAGCGGGAGTGTTTACTCACTGTTAGTCGTTTTGAGATGCTTACCCTGTGTGTCGCACTTATCCCATGTATGTGAGAGTTTACGGTCCTTTTTGCTGAATGCTATTACGGAGGGACAAGATCGTGTGCTGATTTTGACTCCAGTGGAGGGGGCGGCATACCAAGATATAGAGTTGGCCCCTCAAGGATATGTATATGGGGTGCAGAGTACTGAGTGTGCATTTCGACATAAGGTAGAATATCTTTTAGAGCGCTTGCCAGCCACAGGCTGGCTTGAGGGAGAGATGTTGTATTACTCACTTTTAAATTACTATAATTTTCAATTGTCGTTTTTTAGTGGAGGGAAGACTTTCAGTAGGATGAGTATGGTTGATTTTGTGCCGTTTCAGACCTATTCGAATTATGTGTTTGGGAAAAAAGAGTGCGTTTGCTTGAAATATATAGCCTTCACAGCTTCACAAGTGCAGTCATTAATCTCTGTAGCAACAGTATTGGATGAAGTCGGAGATGAATACAGCAGCTATGCTGCAAAAGCACGCATGTTTTTGTGCGATTTGTTAGGCCCTTTAGGAGTTGTGATGACTGGCGAAACTGCGAGGGATTTGTACCCCCTGTTGTTTGATTGCTCTATAAATATTGAAGAGGGTTGCTCGGAAATAGTGGGTGCTATAGATAAGATCTCTTTCTACGATTTTCCTGCATACTGTGGACGATGTTTTCCAAAATTGCAGCTAATTGTGGAAAAAGCAATAGAGAATAATAGCTACTTTCTTTCTAGAAAGAGGGACCGCTTGTGTCTGATCAGTGAAAACCTCTCTCTTCCTAATGGTTTGTTCGAGAGATTTATGTCTGAAGTGCAAGCGCATAATAGAGTGGTAAGAGCTGCTGGGGTGGGTGTGGCTGTGCAGCCAATCAAGCGTACAACAGGCAATGTTATTACGCTGGAAAATATAAAAAAATTAGAAGAGTTGGGAGACCGTTTGTATATATGGGAAGAAGAGGTTATTGTTAAGAAGGTTAAGGAGTTTTTTACAACATCAGGGTGTTGTGCCCGTGAACTTTGTGGTGTCATTGACAGTCTTTCCTGTGCAGCAAAATTGAGCTCTGCTCGAAGTTATGTGTTAAAAGGTCAGACCTAGTTTCTGTCCTCAATGTTAAAGGGAGTTGAAGTACACTCGTCATAGGTGTTGTGGCGGTTGTGACGTGTGCATTATTGTTCGAATATTGACAGAAATTTGAGCAGGTGTATAATAAACTATGTTAAATCGTTCGATTGTGTGTTTAACGCTGGTAGTGATTGTGTCATCCTGCCGGTATGCTGTATGTGCAGAAGATTCAAATGACTCAGCTATTGCTAACTCGATACCAGCGGCTAAGATTGCGCCAGGGGTTGCGGTTGATTTGTGTTCAAAGGGCTATATGCGAGGCGTGCACGACTTGAGCCATGAGGCTTTATTCGCAGTGACAGGCTTGCTGAGGAAATTACCCCAAACGGGATGGAGTGAAGGTATGAAGCTTTATGAGCTTTTGTTCCAGTATCATAGTGTGCAGCATAAGCATCAGGTTGGTTTTGTCCCACTCGAAAAGGAGAAAATGGTTACGTTTGTCTCTTTTGATGAATATTGCGCTTTGAGTCGTAATCAGGGTGAAGTTGCACGTGTTGGTTATTTGGCATTTGTGATGCCACAAATTTGGGCAACATTCGATGTTGTTCAAAGACTGTCTACCTTAATAAGTGATGACCAAGAAGGCGCATTTGTTGGGTATGCTACTTCCGCTAAAAATTTTTTGTGCAATTTGTTGCTCCCTGTTTGTGAGAGGGGCCATTTTGATGTAGAGGGTGCATACCCTCTTGTATGTTCTGAAGCCGCAGAAGTGCGGCAGTTGTGTTCTCAAATAGTCAATGCATGCTATAGTGCTGTGTATGGAAACGTGCCAGAGGTTTGCTCTGAAATGGAGTGTGCAATAAAGAGGTGTTCCAGTGGGATGCTCGCTCTTGTTGAAAATTTTCAAACACTAGTGAAGCGAATAGTGCAAGCTCACTCGCATTTTCTATTTCAAGACAGAAAGCGTTTTGCTTTCATTAATGATCTCATTTCTCTCTCTGATGAATTTTGTGCGGATTTTTCGCATGAGGTTAAGATCAGTAATCGCGTAGTGAAGGCTTGTAGTGTGGGAACAATTGTGGAAGAGATAGAGCCTCGGAGTGACATTCGGACTTCCCTAGAAAACCTGAAGCAATTAAGGGGATTGGGGGACACACTGTACCCAGTTGAGAAGAGTTGTATAGAGGAGAAGTTCCTGAGTTTGATGGAGCATAACACATTCAGCTTGGCGGCACTGCTAAACGTTCTCGTAAGCCTACCTTTTGTAAGTGATTTGGATGGCATGCACAGGCAGTTAACGGAATTGGCTCAAAGGTGTAAGGAATCTCGATAGTGAGGGAGGCTGCTCATCAGGCCGTAGAGTTCATTTAGTACCGTAGCCTTGGAGGCCATTAACAGATGAGCCAGGAGCATAACTTTGTTATTTACGGCTTGGGTATTTTGGGGGATAGGGCGAATATTACTGCTCTTTGTGAAAAGGGGCAACAAGGAAAACTAAAAGAGGCCGTTGATGATTTTATTAAATTAGGTGTTGTTTTGTATAGTTGGGAGCGCGTTTCTATTGGCCGATGGGTTAAGAATGTTCTGACTGAAACTGCCGATAGAAGTGATGTTTGTCGGGCGGTGCATTTGTTGAAGAAGAGTTTTCCTCATGAAACAGATATTTGCGTGATCCGGCATCACTGTGTGCACTGCACATCTTAGGTTGGGACTTGTTGGCAAACTAACTGTAACTTTGTCGAGTGCGTAGGGATTGGCTAATCAGCGTTGTGGCTGCAATTAGTAGGGGTCTGATAATCCATATGCATTCTGATGGTCTTTCGGAAAATTAGCAATCGAGCGATCCATACTCTATGATTAGCGGTATTTAGTGCATTGTTATACGAGTCGATTTTTAAGAGCGTGTTTGGTGAGATCTGGATTGTTCTGGAGTGACTTGAGTTCTTTTTGCATGTCAGGCATGTTGAGGGGATTTGTCGTTTGTGCCTTCATTTGCGCTGAGCGGGTCTGTGAACGAGTTTGTCTGCGTTGATGTGATGAGTCCACTTCGACTGCATCAGCGGCTAATAAGGGTAATTCCATTCGGTTTTTAAGAGCGTGCTTGGTGAGATCTGGATTGTTCTGGAGTGACTTGAGTTCTTTTTGTATGTCAGGCATGTTGAGGGGATTTGTCGTTTGTGCCTTCATTTGCGCTGAGCAGGTCTGTGAACGAGTTTGTCTGCGTTGATGTGATGAGTCCATTTCGACTGCATCAGCGGCTAATAAGGGTAATTCCATCTTTTGTGAGAAGATCTCTGTGTTGCTCTGATGAGTGGCGTTGGTTTCCTTCTCAGCGGCCAATAAGAGTAACTCCATCTCTTGACTGCCCTCCATTTGCGCTGAGCGGATCTGTGAACGAGTTTGTCTGCGTTGATGTGATGAGTCCATTTCGACTGTATCAGCGGCTAATAAGAGTAATTCCATCTTTTGTGAGAAGATCTCTGTGTTGCTCTGATGAGTGGCGTTGGTTTCCGTCTCAGCGGCTAATAAGAGTGATTCCATCTCTTGACTGTCCCCCATTTGCGCTGAGCGGGTCTGTGAACGAGTTTGTCTGCGTTGATGTGATGAGTCCACTTCGACTGCATCAGCGGCCAATAAGAGTAACTCCATCGTTTGTGAGAAGGCGTCTGTGTTGCTCTGATGAGTGGCGTTGGTTTCCGTCTCAGCGGCCAATAAGAGTAACTCCATCGTTTGTGAGAAGGCGTCTGTGTTGCTCTGATGAGTGGCGTTGGTTTCCTTCTCAGCGGCTAATAAGAGTAATTCCATATTTTGATGGTCAGGATCTTGTGTGATGTTAACTTGCGGCACGACTGTGGTGTTAAGCTGCATGTCTTGCGCGTTGGGTTCCATCCTTTGACTGTCAGGATCTTGTGTGATGTTAACCTGTGGCACGACTGTGGTGTTAAGCTGCATGTCTTGTGCATTGGTTTCCATCTCTTGACTGTCCGGATCTTGTTTGACGTTAACTTGCGGCACGACTGTGATGTTAGGCTGCATGTCTTGCGTGCTGGTCCCCATTGCTTGGTTAGAGATTTGTGTGAAGTGAATCACCCCTGTTGCGAGAGGGGGGGCTTTTTGATCCTTTGTGGATTCTAGTATTTCTAGGCTGGATTTGTTAAATAGCTGTCGTAAAATTTGCGTTTTACCAATCCCATTGGGTATCGCCTTAGGCTCATAAAGTGAAACGGTGCTGTCAGCAATTACGAATAATCTGCACTCGGGCGCTAGGGCTGGGTAATGCGCCATTATGCTTGCATAACGTAGCCCCAATACCAAGTGTGCGATTGTTAATCTGCTTTGATGTACATTAAAATTCTTGACAGTTTTGATCCACTGATTGAGTATCGCTGGATGCCGAGCTTTAAAGTCCATAGTGAGCAGGCACCCATGGATGAGTGCAGCCATAAAGCCTTTGGGTTGATTGTGGAAATCCTGGCAGAGTTGGATATTGTTTCGGAGGAATGTGTGCGGGTCTTCTGATTTGTCAATATTGAAATTTGGCATGAAATTCTTAAAAAATGACTGAATTAAGGGTGGAATGTTTTTCATAGTGGCGTGTTGGATTCCGCAGGCAAAGAAGAATAAGTGTTGAATAGCGGCTTTATGGGGAGGCAGTGTGTATTGCGGCTTTTTAGGGGGGGTGTGAGGGAATTCTACGGTAGAGTGGAATAGAGTTGGTTTGAGGGTCTGGTGATAGAATCTTACAGTGTGGTAACCTTGCTGCCTACTTCCTGTAGGTTCAAAGAGCATAGCGTCAGTAAACTCTGTCGTTGAGCACTTGCTGGCGGCTAGATTTACGAGTTTTTCGTAGATATCCTGTAGCTTTACTACCTGTCCTTCTTCTCCTGCAAGTGCGGGGATATCTGACTCTGTAAGGGATCCTTTTGTGTGTAGTGTATAAATATAATGGAGACAGAGCGCGCATTTGGTAAAAGGGTATATCTCTGATTCAAACATAAAAGGGGCTTGAGATAAAAGACGGGAAGTTTTGTGATAAATGTCTGTGTTGAAAAAATTTGCATCTTTTTTGTATAAGCTTAGGAGGTTGATCATAGCAAAGCTTGTGTCACGCACACGCTGGGAGTCACTGGTGTCGATACAATCGGAATTTTGATTGCAAATTTGGCAGGCAGCACTGATTAAAGTGGCAGCATGCGCTAAAGGTTGCTCCAGTATAGTTTTAAGGGTGGAGTCTTTTAGCATGCTGTGGTTTGTGTAAGCTGACAAAGCAAGAGCAAACACTTGCGTTGGAAATATGGCTTGAGGAAAACGCATAAGGGAAGAAAGTAATCTTCTGTCGGAAATGTAAGAAGTTTTTTGAGGGTTTCTGAACTGTAAAGCAGTCCTAGAGTGAGCGCTGATGACATCTTGTTCTGATATGTAGGGGTATAGCGAGCAATCTGGTATGTGGTCTGTAGTTTTTAAAGTATATGCCGCGCTGAAAAAAAAGTGTGCTAGAACGGAAGGAAAGTTATCTTGGCAGGAAGGACCTGGAAGATGATAAGCCTTGAGAAAACTTAACATGCATGATTGGCTGAGCTCTGATGTAAGCTTAATGTAGGCATATTGGTGTTTGCTTGGCTTTTGAATAACTAAGACTCTTGCGGATTCAGGAAGCTCTTTGAGAAAGAATATGTGAGCAACGGATGCTAGTAGATGCAAAAACATAGATTTATAAGATAGAGCGGGGGGGAGGCAATGCTCAAAGTTGACATTTAAGTTTTTGTGCAGGGCATCAAACCACTGATTGGCAGGAAGAGAGTGGTTGATGTTAGGTTGAGGCATGAACGTGTTGTATAGAGGCTCAATCACAGATTTAGCTTCTTCTAGTGTTAGCTTAACGTTTTTGGAGTAGATGGTTTGCAAGCAATGATTGGCGGTTTTGTCTTGCAGCTCTTGCAGTTCTTGCAAAGGGTGCGTTGCGCTTGCCGCGCAGGCCGTGCTTTGGATTATGAAGAATATTAAGAATAACACTTGCTGAATAATAACCATATGTGAAGATTTTATCATGAAATTAATTTTTTAGCTAATTTTAATAAATTTTTCATGGGTATTTAAGAGCTTACTTCCATGGCGACGGCACAAACCCCCGTTTCATTTATGATTTCTATTGCGTTTTGTGGGAATAAGTCGAAAACACTTACGATTTCACAGTGTTTTTTTGTGCTCGGAGGAGGACCAGAGCTCTCGGTTGTATGCTTTCTCTTTCGAGTTGACCTTGGTTTTGGCGAGTCTTCTTTGTGGGGTTTGATGATTGACTCTGGAGTAAAGAGGAAGGTTTTGCTGGGATCTTCTTTCAGATCCTCAGGTTCTTCTGAAGGTTCGGGGGTCCATTGCAGAAGTTCTCCTTTGCGCGCGGGAAAAAGAAGATCGCGCAGATAAGAAAGGTCAGATTCTTCTTCGCATTGTGACAATGAGCAGTAGGGTGGGGTGGGCATGACAATAGGGCAATTGAGCTTGCTTGGTGAGATATTGAGGGGGGGGGATGTAGGCTGGAGGGATTCTTGCATGTTGGTTGAGTCAATGGCTGTTGAGATTTCTGTGGAAAAAGGAGGAAAACTTTGGGAAGTGTCTAAGGTGGTAGGGGAGAGGTGACCCTGCCCTAGATTTTGGTCACTCTCTTCGGGAGAGTTATGGTGGGAAGATGAGTGGAATATGGTGGATGTAAACTGGGGATGTTCCTGCGTGTTAGTTGAGCTAATGGCTGTGGAGGGAGGGGTGGCAAAAGGAGGAAAGTCGTTGGTGGATACTTCTAGTGGAATATTGAGGGTAAGGGATTTTTGTTGGTTTGAGGTAAAAGAAGGAAGGCTTTCGGGGGGGCATGATTCTAGCGCATTGGGGGCTTCTAGTGGAAGGTCGATTAAAGTGTTTATTGTTATGTCGCGCACAAGGCATATTCTAGTCTTGCGGTGCATGTTTACGATGTTGCCGGCTTCACACAATGTTTTCATTGATGGGTTTGTGACATGTGTGCGTAGGCCGAGCAAACTCGTTACTGTGTGTTGTGGAGTGTTTTCTTTTGCAGGTAAACCAATATCGGCTTGTAGAAAGTAAAGTGTTGGCAGCATACCCATTTTAGATGACTTCCAGTTAGTCGGGAAAAAGCTTAGATTCGTTTCTTGAAGTGCTTTCAGGTGAGCGGGGGACTTATGAGCTAGCGCTACTGCCATTACTATGGAGTGCATGAAAAATATAGAGTTTTGACAACTGAGGTTAGTGTATTGTTGTAGCGTTTGTAAAAAGTCAATGCAGTCTATCTTAGTGTAGTTTGCAAACCCACAAGGCGGTTTGGGTGTTGTTTGGTCATTCACAAGCCATAACCAGTGCATTGCTTTGGATAGAGTTGTGTTTAGAGGGGTTCTGTCTATAGACCGCCAAAGATCACGAATTGTATATGCCATGAAAGTGCCGTTGGTGGTAGGGGCGTTAAAAGCGATGGGAAGTCGACGCTGTAGTGAGTGTGGCACGTAGTTAAAGAATTCTTGTTGTGAAGCAGCAATGCTGCGCAGTGCCGCTTCTTTTTCTACAGGTTCAGTGAGTGAGAGAATAAGGGGAACAGAGACAGACTCAGACAGCGTGTGCTGATGCAGCAATTGGGAGTTTTTCCAAGAGCAGAAACCATCTTGAAGAATCTTTTGGAGTGTTTTGTCTATTCCCTTGATTTTATGGTTTAGTTTCGAGAAAACTGCTGCTTGAGCGATGCTGAGGGTGGCTGAAGTATGCATTTGGGAGTTGATGTTTGGCTGCTTTTGATGAGTGGTGAGTATTAATGGCAAAAATGGACTGTCTTGAGGGATATATTTTATTAAATAAATAGCAGTTAGAGTAAGGTTGAGGGTTGCATAGAGAATGCTCTCGCGAAAACGTGTATGTAAATGCGGGGTCTGGAAGGATTGTGCTATTTCCACGAGAAATTGGGTGATGCTGTGCTCATCTGTTTTACCTACAGAAGTACCTTTTGTTTTTTTGTATAAAATGACTTGGAGGCCTAGATTGACATGGTGGTTAGAGCGTAAGCTGCTGTAGTTGATGAATCCCTCAGAGAGAGATTCTGCGATTGTCACTCTTTTGGCGTCAAATATGTTTGTGCTGACATGGGATAGAGGTGGCTCACTGAGGAGGCAAGCGTTGCTTAAGTATCTATGGCAAAAAGAAAGAAGTGCTCGGTGAGTGTTTGAGTTGTTAAGGTATGGAAGTAATATGTGTTCTCTTGGTGAGGATAAAATCTGAACACCGACAAACAAGCGAGAGTATGCTAGTAGTTCATCTATACTTTGGGCGTTTCGCAGTAAGGCTCTATCTGTGTACGTGGTGTGTTTTGGCAAAAAGAGCTCTATATGTTGTTTCATGCTCCACAGTAGAGGGTCATGTTGTGGAGGGGCAGGTTGGCGGTGCTCTATAGGAGTAGAAAGTGTGTGAATAGTTTGTGCCAGGATGTTGACGAACGGTGAGTTTTTATCAGGAACTTGTCTTTTGATTATGTCGTCTAATTGCCATTTGAACCATAGCATGGCGTGACTCTCAGGGTCGTTTGATGCGATAGTGGCTTTGACGTCTTCAAAGCTTAGGGTTTTGCAAGTGAGAGAGATTTTTTGCGATAGGTCATTGTAGTCCTTTTTGCTAATATCCCAAACGAGGGTGATGGCAGAGGATGCAGAATAGGTCGTTAGAATCATACATAGGCTAAGGGCCTTTATAATAATTGAGATCAACATGAAGATATTTTATCATAAAAAAGAAAATAACCTAAATGATTATGCACTTTTATAGGTGTGGGATTTATAGGATGCCGGTTGTGTGTTAGGATTGGAGCAATGATAAAATTTATGTATAAGTGTGTAACCTATATTGGTTGGACCGGTATGCTTTTACTAGTTCAGGCGCAGTCTTCTGAGCACAGACGAATGTTTGAAGATCAGGAGTGCACCGGAGAGGAAGGAGCACAAAAAGTAGAACGTGTGTTAGAGCTGTGCCATAAACTGGAGCTTTCTGGCTGTTATTACGCGATGGGTTTATGGAATTTAGCTTTGAAGCGATTTTCCTGGCGGACTGTTGTTTTGCCGAAGAGGCCCTTGGTGCCTCTTCAGCAGAAAAGCGTTTGGGGTGTGGTGAATTATATTACGCTGCACTTTGACAGAATAGGTGTGATGTGTACGTTAATTAAGGACTTGGATGAACCTGCTCTTTGGCCTAAGAGCATTCTGGCTGATATAAAGGAAATATCCAGCGAGCTAAAGTTGGACTTAACAACAAAATGCAGTTTATGTCCGTACATTCCAGAAGATGAAATACGTTTGAATTTGCAAGGAGATGCAGAGGCTTTGTATAAGGCAGGGACAATTTGCTTTGGAGGCTATGAAGAAGATCGGTTTGCAAGAGTGTATGCGGTGTTAGAAGAATATGCCAAAAATCTTGGGCCATACTTTAAATGTTTTGCTTTAGAGTATAGGAGAGTGTTGGAAAAGATGTTGTGTGCGGTAAAGCCATGTTTGCCAGTCATGTTTAAAGCTGTGTCTCTACGGGGAATGCGTGCAGACTCATTGAGTGCTGTAGATTTTCTAGCAAGAGGATTGTCGCCGTGTGATGAGGTCAAGAACCGCATACTGTTGGGGTATTTAGCGTACCACTCCTTGTCTCTATCGTTTGGATGCGCTCCCGATGTGGATGCGGATTACGAGAAGATTTTTCTAGAGTTAAACTCTTGTGAACAGAAAGAGAGTGCGTTTGCAACGGCTCAACTACTTGCTCGGTCTCTTGTTAAATGCCCTACACTTGCAGACATAGGGTTGAAAGTGGGTGCAATTTGGATGATTTTTGTTCAGAGTTCATGTGGAGAGCTAAGTCGTATGGAAGAAAAAAAAGATTTTTACAAAGAAGTTTGTAAAACCTCCGCTTTTTTGCATAATGGCTATTTGAGCAAAATTTTTTGCAGTTTGTTTGGGCAAGATATATTTTTGTTATGTAGTAAGTCGTTACCTTTGCATGAGACTTTGAATGCGTGGAGTCACGGTGTATTGGCGCAAATTTCAAAAGAAGCTTTTGAAGATCTTGTGTTTTCAATGTCGTACAGAATATGTGATGTTTTGAAGAATGCAAAAGTGCTGTATGACAGTATGTATGAGACACGCCAGTATAGAAACGCTAGAAGGGTTGCACGCCTTTACCTGCAAACAGCACTGAATCACGTGACCTTTTCACCAGAAGAATCCTTGCGGAAGCGTGAGGTTGGGGATAGTGTACAGCTTTTTAACGTTTTACCTTTTTCTGTCTCAGAGAAGGTTAGATTAACATTCAAGAACAAGATTTTGGAAGCGACCAACGTAATATCTTGTGACTGTGATAGCCTCGGAGAGAATATTTAAGGAAGGCTTAGCTACAGGTCCATTGATGCTGTGCTTATATTTACAATAGATGAGGGAGCTTAGGTAGGCAATATGCTTTCTGGAGGATTCTGTCGTTTTTTTTCCAAATAGTTGTGTTATAATTTATCATGAAGATTTATACATGTGTTTTATTTATTGTCAGTCTGACATTGTCGGCGGCTGTGCAGGAGAGCGGCCTTGCTACAGAAAAAATGTTTTCTCAGGGGAGGGGCCGCGTTCAGGCGATATTGAATAAGCCTTTTGATCAGAAGGTGTCGGAGGGCATGAGCGATTTAGTAGTTTGTAAACCGGGGGATCATTTAAAAGGTAAAACATCTGATAACTGCTCGATTGTGGAGGGCCTTATAAACAATCTTCCTCGCGCCGGCTTGCCTGAGTTGCAGAGATTTTTTGAGGACGTTTGCGGTGCAAATTTGATTTGGAGCCCAGCTACTTATGAAGACTTAACGGGGCCATTAGATAGTTTAGAAAGTAAGCTGCGTTTTTTAATAAACGTGTCTGATCAAATGGTGGCGATGGCTCTGTGCTTGAGTTTTATGAAAAAAGCAGAAGATCAAGACATTGACGATCGGTGGGCCGGCTTTGACGAGGCTAAAAAAACACTGGTAGACTCGCTGGGTGGCTTGAAAAGAAAGCTCAATTTGCCAGACTCTGTGTTAGTTTCAGGAGTTCCGATGTTTACTTGGTGGCAAGATGGAGAGGTCTGCAGTGGAAGTGGGGTTCCTGGGTTTGAAGGTCTCTGGAGCTCGGAAGTTACGAAAGAGCAACGTCTTTTGTGTGCTCAAATAACACATGCCTTTTCTGCGCCTGTGGATGGTTTCTTTCACTCTACAGTTGTATTCGACCAGCTTTCACCATTGTGGGATCCCTTTAAGCATATTCTTTTAAGGTCGTTGAGTGTTTTTTATTATCATGACTTTCCTGTGCTTTTAAGGCGATTGGCGGACATTGGTCGAGTGCACTTTAACACAATGAATAGACATACAGTTGATTGGCTGAATCAGTTGGACTCACTTTACCAAGGCTTGCAACCAGATTTCTGTTTTCATGATGCCTCTTACTCTCGATTAGAGCCGTTTAAGTTTTTACATTTAAAGGGTGCTTTTAATCAGGTGTCTTTTGGATACCATAATCAGAGCGAGGATCCGTGGTTAGAGGTCGTAAAAGAGCTGGGTGACGTAAACCCTTTTGAGCAATACTGCCTAAAAGAGGCGAGGCGCGCTTGGGTGGTCAAAGACCTGACGACTTAGCCACATGGCTTAGCAAGTTTCTTTTTGCAAACAATATTTATTAAGCTGCCTTTGATGCAAACGCCTCCCCTTGTGGGAGGCGTTTTTTTAGAGCAATACAATTGTATTTAAGACTAGAAAGGAAGGCGGGGTGCCTGTGTGCTTATACGGCAACGGCTGAGTAGATTTTGGGTTAAAGATTTACCATTAGTTTTTCTTTTTAGTTTTTGGTGGATAAACTATGCTTATGTATAAACATCTATTTTTATTACTACAAACAGTTTTTATAACCATGCTTGCTTCTATGGACGAGTATAGTGTTAACAGGTTTGATACAGAGTTTTTGATGCAGAAAGGACACCGCTATGTTGATAGATCGTTACGGGTTCCATTTACAGACAATTGGAGAACGGTAGATCTGATCAAAGGGATGGATACCCTAGTAGTGTCATTTGACAAAAAGAATGAAAATATAGATCCGCTGGGAGGCCTTAGAGAGAACCTTCCTCGCACAGGTCTGTCAGAGTTAGGTCCTTGTTTTCATTCGATTTTTGGGCAGGACGCTGATTGGAAGCCCGCTTGTTATCAAGGCCTACTGTCTCCTCTAGACACTTTAGACAGTAAATTGCGCTTTTTGGCAAGTGCGGCAGAGCCAATGACTGCAATGGCTAGATGTTTGAAGTTTCTTGAAAACATGGATTCATGGGGAGGTTTTGGCGATTCTCAAGATAAAGACAATGTGCAAAAAGCAAAAGAAACATTAATGCAAAGTCTATCTTCTTTAAAGCAACAGTTAGGCCTATCTTCTCCTGTAGAGCGCGGCGCGAGTCTGGAGTTTATATGGAAGGAGGGCCAGGAGAAGAGGACCTCTGATGGTCTTCCCGGATATGAAGTTTTGTGGACATCTCCTTTGTGGGCTAGCTCACTTTTAACGGAAGAACAGCACGTGCTTTTTGCCCAAATAGTCCAAAACTTTGCAGCATCGGCGTATGGTAGCCCCGTTGGATTTGCAGAGCACCTATTAGGGGAAGGCGATCCGTTAAGACATCTTCTTGCTAGGGTTTTCGGGCTGTTTTACTATAACACACTGCCAAATCTTTTAAAAAGAATGGCTATTATAGGAAAAGCGCACGTTTCTACAGTGCAAAAAGCTTGGAGCGGTTGGCAGAGACAACTTGAGTGGCTGTATCTGAGTCTAGACCCCACTAAGTTTTTTTATCACTCTACATACTGGGGTATTGGAGTACATGAGGGTGAATTTGATGAGTCTGATGCGTGTTATTGGAGCGATGAGCCAGGGAGTGAGCAGATTGCGGAGTGGTTTAGTTTGCTGCATAGCTTAAAAAGTATAAGTAGCTTTGAGGCTCAGTGTCTTCAGGATGTTTTGGATGCGCGTTTCCCAGGAAAGTACCCAGACCAAGTTGTAGAGGAGATTCAAAAGCTTCCTTATGCAAGCCAGATTACTGTGAAGTAGTCTTTGACTAGTTGAACGTTAGTGAATGTGAGCGCTCCCTGAGACAGAGGGGGCGCTTTTTTTATTGAGCAGTGCCTTTGTGAGCATGTAATAGTTGGAGGGAGTGTGGGGGCTGCTGCTTGTCGGTGGTTTCACATAAGGTTGATGGCAATATTTAATGTTTATAGGGGTCTTTTGAAAGTTAGGTGTGGTAGAATAACTTCATGCAAAAAAATACATTTCTATTATTTCAAATCTATTATTTCAAATTATTGTGCTTCCTATGTGGGCTGCTCAAAAAGAGCAAGCATACGCTACTGAGCGATTGTTTATGGCAGGTAAATGGAATGTGGAGGCTGCTTTAAATTGGCCATTTCCTGTGCAGCTTGCAAACAAGATTTATTAAGCTGCCTTTGATGCAAACGCCTCCCCTTGTGGGAGGCGTTTTTTTAGAGCAATACAATTGTATTTAAGACTAGAGAGGAAGGCGGGGCGCCTGTGTGCTTATACGGCAACGGCTGAGTAGATTTTGGGTTAAAGATTTACCACTAGTTTTTCTTTTTAGTTTTTGGTGGATAAACTATGCTTATGTATAAACATCTATTTTTATTACTACAAACAGTTTTTATAACCATGCTTGCTTCTACGGACGAGTGTAGTGTTAACGATACAGCGTTTTTGATGCAGAAAGGACACCGCTATGTTGATAGATCGTTACGGTTTCCATTTACAGACAATTGGAGAACGGTAGATCTGATCAAAGGGATGGATACCCTAGTAGTGTCATTTGAAGAAAAGAATGAAAATATAGATCCGCTGGGAGGCCTTAGAGAGAACCTTCCTCGCACAGGTCTGTCAGAGTTAGGTCCTTGTTTTCATTCGATTTTTGGGCAGGACGCTGATTGGAAGCCCGCTTGTTATCAAGGCCTGCTGTCTCCTCTAGACACTTTAGACAGTAAATTGCGCTTTTTGGCAAGTGCGGCAGAGCCAATGACTGCAATGGCTAGATGTTTGAAGTTTCTTGAAAACATGGATTCACGGGGAGGTTTTGGCGATTCTCAAGATAAAGACAATGTGCAAAAAGCAAAAGAAACATTAATGCAAAGTCTATCTTCTTTAAAGCAACAGTTAGGCCTATCTTCTCCTGTAGAGCGCGGCGCGAGTCTGGAGTTTATATGGAAGGAAGGCCAGGAGAAGAGGACCTCTGATGGTCTTCCCGGATATGAAGTTTTGTGGACATATCCTGTGTGGGTTAGCTCACTTTTAACGGAAGAACAGCGCGTGCTTTTTGCCCAAATAGTCCAAAACTTTGCAGCATCGGCGTATGGTAGCCCCGTTGGATTTGCAGAGCACCTATTAGGGGAAGGCGATCCGTTAAGACATCTTCTTGCTAGGGTTTTCGGGCTGTTTTACTATAACACACTGCCAAATCTTTTAAAAAGAATGGCTATTATAGGAAAAGCGCACGTTTCTACAGTGCAAAAAGCTTGGAGCGGTTGGCAGAGACAACTTGAGTGGCTGTATCTGAGTCTAGACCCCACTAAGTTTTTTTATCACTCTAGATACTGGGGTACTGGAGTACATAGGGGTGAATTTGATGAGTCTGATGCGTGTTATTGGAGCGATGAGCCAGGGAGTGAGCAGATTGCGGAGTGGTTTAGTTTGCTGCATAGCTTAAAAAGTATAAGTAGCTTTGAGGCTCAGTGTCTTCAGGATGTTTTGGATGCGCGTTTCCCAGGAAAGTACCCAGACCAAGTTGTAGAGGAGATTCAAAAGCTTCCTTATGCAAGCCAGATTACTGTGAAGTAGTCTTTGACTAGTTGAACGTTAGTGAATGTGAGCGCTCCCTGAGACAGAGGGGGCGCTTTTTTTATTGAGCAGTGCCTTTGTGAGCATGTAATAGTTGGAGGGAGTGTGGGGGCTGTTGCTTGTCGGTGGTTTCACATAAGTTTGATGGCAATATTTAATGTTTATAGGGGTCTTTTGAAAGTTAGGTGTGTTAGAATAACTTCATGCAAAAAAATACATTTCTATTATTTCAAATTATTGTGCTTCCTATGTGGGCTGCTCAAAAAGAGCAAGCATACGCTACTGAGCGATTGTTTATGGCAGGTAAATGGAATGTGGAGGCTGCTTTAAATTGGCCATTTCCTGTGCAGCCTACAATTGATGTTGATTCTTTGGAGGTACACGATGGGGTATCGCGCACGGTAGAGCCGCTAGTATCTTTGAGAAAGAATCTTGAGCGTACAGGCCTGGCGGATTTAGGGCCCTTGTGGAGTGAGGTTCGTGAAGGGTCAGAGCTTTGGAATCCTTGTTCTTATACTTGGTGGAATGACTCACCAGACAGCTTAGAGGATAAGCTGCGGTTTTTGGCAAAAGCAGCCAAACCAATGATCGCTATATGTGAGTGCATCGAGTGTGTTTACTTAATAGAATCCCAAATTTTGAAAAATAAGGATAGTAGCCAGAAAGATCTCTGGTTTATAAACCTGATAATCGATGCTCGCTTGGTATTACGAAGAGGTCTGGATCATTTGAAAGTGAGGTTATGTTTGCCGAGTTCTGCAAAAGTAGAGGGTGGTCTGTTTTTTAAGTGTGAAGAAAATGCTGAACAGGCCTCTCTTGGAGTTCCTGGCTATGAAGGGTTGTGGTCTCGTTTTTTGGCGGAGAAGTATCGCCTTCTGTGCGCTCAAATAGTGAATAACCTCGTAGCGCCTGTAGAGGGACATAGTTTACACATCTTACGTGATGCTTTGGGAGGAGAGTGTGATCCGCTAAGGCATATTCTCGCAAGAGTTTTAGGGATATTTTACTATCACGATTTAGCGCCCTTGTTAAGAAGGTTGGCCTCGTTTGGTCATCTGCACTTTGATACAGTAGATGGAGCGTGGTCTCAGTGGATGAAGCAAATTAATGGGCTTTACGAATCATTAGATCCTGCTATGTGTTTTAAGGGTGAAGCGTATCATCCCATGAAATTTGTAGATAAAGAATTTCGCTATAACGCCTTTGAGCCACAACGTGGAGAAACTTGTGATAGAGGCGAGGCAAGAACATGGGAAGAGCTTTTAGAGCCACTGCAGGACTTAAACAGTTTAAACAGATTTGAAGCTTTGTGTCTTCAAAAGGCCCTGGATGCTCGTTGGCCAGACAAGTACCCTGAAGAAGTTGCGGCAAATCTTCGCGCGCTTCCTTATGCAGATAAAATAGCTATTAGGTAGACTGCGATTGTTGAAAGTCTGATGGAAGCGCCCCCCGGGGCGCTTTTTCTTATTCTAAGTGTCGGAAGAGGAGCAAATACTGTGGGGGTTGCATGAAGAGAGGCTATGTTTGTAGGGGAGTTGTTGCCCAAGCATAACATTTAGTGACGTTCTCTGGAGCTTTGGATCAGTTTGCGATTACTTTATTGTGATTTTAGTTTTAAGATAAACCCATGAAAAAAATAATTTTATTGCTGCAAATTACTGCAGCAACGATGTATGCAGCTCAGGATACTGGCGATTTGTTTGTGCGTGGAGCTGGTAAGGTTAGTTCTGTACTCAAGCATCCATTTTCTTACGATATTCCCAAAGGGGAAGATACTTTGGCTGTCCGACCAGGAAAAATGGGCAAGATATCTCCGTGGTTGTGCCTAAAAAACAACCTTGCGCGTACCGGTATATTTGAGTTGGGTACTTTGTGGGATGATCTGTTTGCGTTAGAAGGAGAGTGGAGACCATCTCCTTCTGATTGGAAGCACGATTCGCTAGATACTGTAGGAGATAAGATGCGATTTTTAGCAAAAGTGTCAGAGTCCATAGTTGCTATAGGTCTGTGTATGGGAGCTATTGATGATATGTCTTTCTGTGGGAAGGAAGAGGCCAAAGATAAGTTGCGTGAAGGTTTTTCTGCGCTTATGGATAAATTAGGTTTGCCAGAATTTGCGCAGCCTGCACCTTCTGGATATTTCTACTTAAGTCCAGATAATCATACCGTCCAGAGTAGTTTGCCGGGATATGAAGATTTGTGGATGCCTGACCTAAGTGATGAGAACCGTTTGTTGTGTGCTCAAGTATCTAATTGTTTTGTAGCGCCTGTAGATGGGCAACTTCAGTATCTGGGGGGCTTTATTTTTGAACATGGAGGGTTGAGACAACTTGTCGTCAGGACTTTAGGTGTTTTTTATAAGCACGATTTTCCCAACCTTTTAAAAAGACTTGCGGTTTTTATTCCGATTCACTTTCCAACGGTAAAAGAGCTTGTGCGTCAGTGGCATTTTCAGATTAATGTACTGCTTATGAATCTAGATCCGAATAGGTGTTTCTGTAAGCATGGTGGGTTAAATATTAATATGGAAACTTTTGATGACTCATGTGATGAGGAGAACTCTTTTGAGCTAAGCGATATTTTGGAGTCACTGCAGCAGCTAGAGAGTTTAAGCAGTTTTGAAACTTTGTGTCTTCAAGGGGCGTTGGATGCTCGTTGGCCAGACAAGTACCCTGAAGAAGTTGCGGCAAATCTTCGCGCGCTTCCTTATGCGGATAAAATAGCTATTAGGTAGGCCGCAATTAGTTGAAAGTCTGATGGAAGAGCCTCCTATTTTAGGGGGCTTTATCTCGTTTTGTAAATATGCCCTTTGAAGAGCTTGCTGTGTTTATTGGAAAGCTCCCTTATGCGGATAAAATCATCAGCGGTGTGCGCTGATATTGTAATTTTGAACCTTTCTTGACTAAAGAATAGCGTAGTATTGTTGTGCTTACTTGCGTTTGTGGTATATTGTTCTATGGATAAAAAACTGTCAATTATTTTTCTTTTATATAGCCTAAATTTGTGTGCAGCCAAGGCTTTGGGTGCTGAAGGGGCAGAGGAGAGCTTTTTGGACACATTTTCCGCACAGATGGCTATTCGAAACAAAAGTTGTCAGAGTGGTCGGATGCTTTTAGCGGATGGATTATGTGGATCTCGTAGTGAAGACTATCGCGTTAAAAGCATAAGGGGGCCGCTTCGCAAAGATATGAAGTTATCGCTGCAGTGTGCCCGAAAAGAATTGTTGTGTTTCTTGAGGAAGGCGAAAACAGCAATGTCTCAAAAAAACCTAACTGTTTCAGTTTTAGCAAAGGAATTGGGTTTGCCTGAAGAATCCTATGTAATGCAGACGTTAAAAGAAGCGGAGAAAAGTGGAGAACTGATTGGCTGGCCTATTGTAGAGGCTAAACAACAGCAGAAACCACAGAGGAAAGTTGCATCTTCTAGGGTCTCTCCCCTTTCTTTTAAATCTTTTACTGATGTTGTTGTGGAGGAACAGCCCTTGCTATTTGAGGGAGCTGATGATCAAGAAGAAGAAAAAGGTCGGGTGGATTTTTGCGCGCCTAAAAAGGGGAAAAAAGCACAGATTATCGACACAGTGACAGCGCTTCCTCTCAGTGCCTTTAGCCTCTCAACCTTAAAAAAGGAGGCTTTGCTTTTTGAAGGGAAAGACGACGGGGTCATTGAGGATGTTTTGCGTGCATCAAATGTAGCTATTAGTCAGTTGGAAAATATTGCTGAATACTTATCTCTGTGGTGTCAGCATTGCTTTTGCTTTGGAAAGTGGAGCGATCTTAAAGAACTTCCTCAGCTTTCAGAAGACCAGTGTTTCCGTGTCGCAAATATAGAACGTCGATTAGAGGCAGTGGAAACTCCTCTTGGATGGAGTCAGCAGCAAGACAACCTTTCTGTGCTAATTCGAGATTTGCAAGAAATGCGTAAGCAACTTTTTAACAAATTTATGCACAAGGATTTAGATGAAGGCCTCGGAAGAAATATAGTGCTGTATGGCCCTGGTTCAGTTGGGGGCGATCCTCTAGCGCACAGCGATCAACCGGAAGATTTGAAGGTGCTTCTAGGACACTTGCGATTGTTTATGGAATCGCACTCTTTGACTATTAACCAGATTTGGAAGGTCCTACACAGCAGCAGCCAACCTTTAATAGGGGAAGACCAGAAAATTGCAAAATACTTGACTGAGTTAAGCGCTCGCAATGCACTGAAAGGCACAGCAAAGTTGGCTGGCATTCCGGAAGTTAGCATGGAGCTAATGGAAAGCTACGCGAACTATATGGAAAAGCAAATTCTCATAAGCCTTCAATTATATGGTGAGAATTTGGGTTGGAATTCTCTGAAAAAATATAAAATTTCATCAAGTTTTCAAGATGCCTTGTGCCAAATTGAAGACATCAAGAACAACGATCAAACGGTTCAAGGCTTTCAGAGTCTTATTTTTCTTTACACGGAGGTTCGTCGGATGGTGTGTGCAGAGCTGTCAACGCAAAGAATGCATGCGGCTTGGGGAACATCAGGAAAGGGCTGGGTTGTCTCTGCATAGCTTAAAGAAAGGGGTCTGGAGATTCTAGCGACTTAAACACCCTTTTCACTCTTGCCTTCTTTTTTGCCGAGCGCCTTTTTGTCTCCATAGCTTTTTGGAAGCAATTTACAATTAGAGAATTTACCGGGTAAGGCTTTCTCCCCTTTTGGGGGGGGGCTTGATATCCTTGAGGGACTAGACTGCTTATGAAGGACTCAGATACTGTTGCGGTTGAGGTCGTGGCAGGATCTGTGTAGGGTAAGAGCGATGGACTGGCTGTCAGCTCGCCTTCAAAAATACTTGTGTCTTGTGGTTCTTGTGTGCACGATTGGGCTAAGCCTTGTTTCTCCATCTGCCTTAGGAGATGGATTATAAAGGTAATGTGGGAGTCATGCGTTAGCAGGATAACGCCATTTTCATTTTTAAGATTGCTAGGGATTGCTTTGCATATTGCTTGAAGGATAAGAGCGCTTATTTGAGTAGATTTTTTAGTGGGGTTAGCTGTTGGAAAGGATTTTAAGAAAGGTTTGAGGTTTTTTGTATCGATTAAATCATGATACTGCAGTTTATGCCGGGTCCAGAATTTGATGAGGACAGCAATTTTTACGATGTTACGCTGGAAGCGGCGGTAGTATTGACCGTCGCACAATAGAGATGAGACTTGATAACACATATCACTGTCCCATGGGTCCGGGGTGCTCCATGTGAAGTAGGCAAGCTCTCCGAGTAAAGATAAGTATTGATAATTCGTATTAGGATCAACAGCAGCGGCTTTTGAGTGAAGGGCTTGGAGTATGTCGCTAACCTTTGTGTGTGGGAGGGAGTGTAGTGTGGCTAAGTGCTGAATAACTTCATTTGCTTTTCTGGTATGAATTATTTGCTCGCTGGCAATTTTTGCACTGCTGATGATGCAATCTGGCGTAAGAGTGGAGCTTAATAGGAGCTGTGAAAGAACAGGAGGGGTTGCACGAGATCTTAACAGCTGTGTTTTTAAAAAGCTTTTCATATTTGCAGTCGGGCTAAATGAGCAGCAGCTTGTACTATGCTCAAACAGGGCTATGACTGTTTTTAAATAATCTACTTCTTGTTGATGAATGAGTGTGTTCATGATCTGTGAGGGAAATTTAGTGTTGGCTATGATCGTGTGGGACTGACCTAGGGTTCCGTTGCGGTAGTGTTGCCACAACTCTTTGCCAGTTGGGCTTTCTTTGTCGACTACTGAAAGAATATAAGCATACTTTACAATGGCGTGAAGAGGAAACTGTGTGTTTTCCAAGAGAACTCGGCAGTATTGAAAACTTTTGTTGGAAGGGAAGTGGTGCATATATATTAAGGTTTCTATGAGTTGTGTGATTAGCGTTGGGTTCAGTTTTCGACTTGTGTATAAAGCGAGAAGATCTTGCGAGGACAAATATGGCGAGTTTAAATTTGCGCAGGCTATAGTGTACTCTCGCATGGCTTGAGGTTTATAAAACACTCCGACAATAGGGAGTAGGCGCGATATAGAGCACATTCTTTCTGGGCTGTGTAAAAACAACAATAAAGCTTGATTGATTGTTATTTGGCGTGCAGTTTTGGCTCTTTGAGTAGGTGTTGAGGTGGAAGTTGTAATACTGCTTAAGTATTGATCAAGGGGTGATTGTGTGGTTTGATGCCTGTGAGTGTGTGCCTGTGGAGAGATTGTCGCTTTGAGAGGTTCTGTTCTGGCAGCTAGAGGGGTGATCTGTTGAGCGAAAAGGTGGCGATCATCGTTTTTTAAAGGAGGCGCAATAGGAGGGTTGAGGGTGTGTGACTGGAGTGATCTTGCAAACTGGGGAGAGGGTGGATGCTGGTTAGTAATCGGGGGTGCTTGGGGATACTGGTAGTGCATGCTGGGGGGTGCATATGCTGTGTGTGGGTGTGGGTGTGGGTGTGGGGTGTAGAGAGGTGTGCTATTTGGATATGGGGCTGTGATTTGTGGGTTTAGTTGGTGAGGGTGATTAAGGTCAGCGAAGTGATGGGGAGGAAGAGGTTCTGTATAGGAAGGTGCAGAGATGAAGGTGTGGGGAGGAAGAGGTTCTGTATAGGAAGGTGCAGAGATGAAGGTGTGGGGAGGAAAAGGTTCTGTGTAGGAAGATGCTGATGAATGTAGATAGTGACTTAGCCCCCCTGGATGTTGATAGAGATCTGTTTCGTGTAGATGGTTTGTTGCAACGGGAAGGAGAGGGTTAGGTAGAAAGGCCTCAAAATCACCATCTATTATTTGTTCTGATCTGAGTAAATAGGGGTCGTCTGAGGAAGGGAGTGTGGGATATTTATATGCAGCAATTACGTGAATGTTTAGAAGGGCTAAGGCCACTATAGCCAACGGTTGAATCATGCATATATTTTATAAGATCACTATAATAAAGTCAAGTGGACAGGAGCGGGAGTCTACACCGCGATTTAAGTGTTATCTTGTGCTTATAGCAGGCCAGACTGCACAAGGTAATCATAAGTGGATAGATCGGTGCTGGTTGATGGATTTGGGTGAGGGGGGCTGCTAATATTAGGTGAGAATAGGGTATGCACACCTGCGCTTGGGCGGCTGTGGTTAGTATAGAAATCTGCAGTGTTTGTGGATGTATACTGTGGAAACAGGGCGCTATTGTGGGTGTGAGAACCAGGTGCCTCTATGTGTGAGTGGAGGGGGAGTGCTGCCGGCAGAGGTGAGTGCCATTTGTGGCTGTGATGATTTGGATGTCTTGAGTATGGGGTGGATCGATGTGGTCTGTGCTCTAGGTGTGAGCGGGCAACAAGGGAGTGTTGATTGGAGTGGCTAGTGTTAAGTGAAAAGGTTGGGTTGTGGGTGCTTGTTTGTGGAGGATATAGTGGGAAGTGAATGGTGCTGTCATATGAAAAAGCATTTGTTTGGTATGGGTTGCAATGATAGCAGTCGAAATAATTTTCCGGCAATGGGTATGATGAGGCATAAGCTGCTGGATCTGGTTGGTATGCGGGCCACTCTGCACAAAATGGTGAAGTGCTATCTGTTTGTGTGATAGGTGGGGAGTGACTGATGTCTGCCGGTGAAAAGACTTCTAGTTGAGGCGCAAGGTTAGGATTAAAAGGGACGGGTATCTTGTTTTGTGTGTAAATGTTTGCTGCTGAAGTGGGGGTAGAGGTGTTAAGGTCATCAGTTTCTTGAGTAGGCGGCTGTGGTGGTGATTTTTGATGTAACGGCAGAGCTCGTGAGGTCAGCTCAATATTTATTAAAAAGAATTCGACAACAGGTGTGTGTGCCACATTTTCCATAAGGTGTACCCCACTTGCGGTGGGGCAAGTGTGCTGAGGGTATGTAGTGCAGATGTGTTGGATGCGCTTAAGTGATGGGCATGAACTTGTATGCAAAAAATGTGAAATTCTTGCTCTGTTATTTATGCTGTTCTCTTTCGCAGAAAGCCTCGAGAGAAACTGTTGGGCGGATTCTTGTGGCAAGGCATATAGAGGTGTGCTCGTGGTGGACGTGTCTATTAGGTGTGTAATCGCAAGGCAAGCACGTAGGAAGGCGATTTTTTCCTTGACTTGGAAGGTTGCACTTTGTGCGTGAAAGCAGTTTATCGTTTGAATGAAGAGATGAGCATTAAAGGGGTGCGTATGATGGAGGAGGATAGACGCTTCCATGAAAAAAAACAAGGCGCCCCTTTGAGGATGGGTCATATTGTTGTACAGGTAGGTGACGCATTGTGGGACTGATTTTGCCGATGGGCAAATTCTGTGAAAAAATGTAGACATTCTTTGGCAAAATGGGGTTTCTATTAGTAGAAGAGCTTGAAGTGTACTTTGCATAACTTTTGAGTCGCAGGTCACTTCGTTGAAGGAAGCGGGCAGTCGTGGCTGATTTTCGTAAAATGAGGTTTTTGTGAGTAGAGGGGCTTGTAGTGTGCTTTGCATAGCTTTTGAGTCAAAGGTTACTTCGCTGGAGGAAGCTGGCAGTGGTGACGGCCTTTTGCAAAATGGGGGGGGTGTTAGTAGAGGGGGGGGAGATGCACTTTGCATAACTTTTGAGTCACAGGCCACTGCGTTGGGGGAAGCCGTCAGTTGTGGCTGCTGGAGTGTGCTGAAATTTTTTTTAGTATAGTGAGTAAGGCTTTGCAAGTAACATGTATCGGGGCTGAGAATGACATCGAGTCGGGGGGACTTTAGTAAGTGCTCGTGAGTGTTTTTGGCTTTTATTTGGAAGTGCTTTGCAAGTTTTCGGATGCTCTCGTGGTTTGTAAGCTCCTCTTCAGTTAAGGTCTCCCCTAAGCATTGTAAAGAGTGGTAGATTTTCAGGGCAGACCTTATTTCGATAGCTTGGTCTGTCGCACGTTTGCTCTTGAATTTTTTAAGAGTTTTCCGGGTAGATTGAAATAGCACTGGATCAAAAGCAGGAGATTGGCTGTGTGTGTAAATGTACGATTCGAGCATTAAAAGAAATATGTTTTCCAAATAGCGATGTCCTACCCCAGCGCTATTGCGCATATGATCGATGCTTTCTGTCCACGCTGTATAAGATAGAGTGAAGTTTTTGCGTTTTAAGGGGAATGTGTCAAAAATACCTTTTTGTACAATAGTGTCAAAACTTTGAGGATTATTTAAGGCATTCAATATATGTACGCAGCAATTTTTTTTAAAAGACGTGGATAAAATATCTTGACCCTCTAGTGACCCTTCTGTTACTGCAGCGAGGGAAGCGGCGTAAGAGTGCGAAGCGATTAAAAGGTGAACTATTGCTGCTATAAGCACAAAAAACATAACCAATTTATACCCGAAAAACTTAAAATAGTCAAGTTAGTTTTGCTAGAGTGTATATGCGATCTGCGCTCTAATTGTCTTAAGGTTATATCGTTATGGGGGTATAACACATCCATGAAGTCATTTATGAGCTTTTTGCTTTTAGTGGGGCTGTGGGTAGGGCTTCAGAACTTGAGGTAATGATGCAGGATTTCAGGAGGTTAGGTGAAAATCGACGGGTGGACTCAAAGAATGGGTTACACCTGATGTTTGGGTCAGAAAAAGCTGAACCCATAGTTTTTTAAGGGGTCCTATTGGTTGGGATTTATGTTGAGTTGCAAATTTGAGGTTCTTGTGATAAAGTGTAAATATGAAATTACTTATTGTTTTATTTTTATTTTCCTTGACTGCTTCTGCCTTAGACAGTGACGGGAAACCGTCTCTTTCAGAGCAGGTGACGAAAGATCTTGATGTGCTGCAAGGCCTGTTGTGCTCTGTGAGCACAACAGCTTCTGCTAGCCTTCAGGAAAAGTTTGCAGAGTTACGCAAAGTTTATGTAGCCAAGTGTGATCTTGCTAGGAAGGTTCCTGCTAGCTACTCTGCCCCTGAAGAGAGGGTTTCTCTGCCTGTATACTCTGCAATTTCTCCCCAATCATCCTGTCATCATTTAGAGTATTGGGCAGCAGTAGCAGGGCCGGCACTTGCTGCGTCGTATGATGGTTTAGCGTGGCTCAAAACAGTTGCCGGGTATTCCTCTTCATCATTTCTTTGTTCGTTAAAAGATTCTCTTCAGTCAAATATTGAGCGTATTTGGAGTGATCTTGGCTTGAACAGTACAGGGTACGTAAGCGGGGGTGTGCTTTATGACTCTGGGCCGGATGTTCGTCATATGCAAAGAAGTGCGATAGGAGGGGTGTATAACTATTTGTTTGATAAACATATTGATCCTAATATTTCGCTGTTTTGCGCACAAATTGTAAGTCAATTTGCTGAAAATAAATGCTTTCTAGGTTTCAATGGCTCGATGCTTTATGATGTAGTTTTTGATCAGATAGTGGTTGTTAACTCTAATGTTCTAAAGTCAGCTTATGACCGGTCTGTTAAGTTATTAAAACACGTAAAAGACGTTACCCCAGAGGTGATGCAGTTAATTGAGGGTTTGAATAAGCAGCTTGAAGTAAATAATAAGGTAGTTAGCTCTTTTGCTCCTGGCCGATTTAACCTCTTGGATGAAGAAGATAGGCCAGTGATTTTTGATCTTTTAAAAGTAAGTCAGGGAATGTCCGCTGAGGGTGCTAGTGGTGCGTTTGCTGCGTTGCTTCAATCTATGGAGAACCCTTCTAACTGGGAGCGCCAATTTGCCGCTGAAATAGTAAAGGGTCTTGCAGCGGACGAAAAGGAAGAGTGCTTGTCTCTGTGGAAGTTAGAGAGTTTAGCCAGTTAGTCGGTGAGGCTAATCAGCATATTGCTATCACTATTTCTGGAAGATAAAGCGGCTTAGCTGCATTTGTGAAGCGAACTTTTAGTTTTTCTGAGAGTTCGCTTTTTTTGCAAGCATTTTCATGGTAGGATTTGATTATGAAAAAATTGATACTTATGTGTTTGTTTTCGCTTACTGCTTCAGCGCTTGACAGTAGCGGAACGCCGCTTATTTCAGAAAATGATATAAAAGAACTTGATCAGATACAAAGCCTGTTGTGTTCTCTGAGCAAAACAGCTTCCACCTCTCTTCGGGAGAGTTTTGAGACTGTATCAGGTATTTATGCTGCAAAATGCAGTTTAGCGGATCAGGCTCCTGTTAGTTACCCTGAACCTACAAGTCGATTGTCATTTCAGAAATATGCTTCCATTCCTTCTGACCCACAAGACCCTTTAAAACCTACTTTAGAGTATTGGGCTGCAATAGCGGGGCCAGCGCTTGTTGCGTCATATGACAGCTTACAAACTATGGAGAAACTCGGTTTGAAAGATAATAAATTAAAAAGGGCACTCAAATCAAACATCAGTGATATTTGGTCGGACCTTTCTCTAAATGACGTAGGGGCAGTGTGTCTTGGAGTGTTGTACCATATTAATGACGATTCTTCGGTTAATCACAACAAGCCGTACCATCGGGCTAACAAGAGGTATGAAAACCTTTTTGCAGATCTGCCCCTTTCTCAGTATTGGCCCTACATAGCCAAAATTGTGTACCAGTTTGCTGAGGTAAAAAATAAGGGTTTCAAAAAAGGTAATATGTTGTATAGAGTCATATTTACGCAGCTTGTTCTTGTTAACGAGGAGTTGCTACAACCAGCGTATGATCGGGCCGTTAATTTGTTGAAGCATGCAAAAGAAATCACACCAGAGATTCAAGAACTTGTGGATGCGTTGAATGCAAAGATTAAGCTGCAGAATGAGGCCGCTGCCGATTTAGCAGATGGCGAGTATGACTTTTATAATCCTGGAAGAAAGGCTCCATCATTTATTCCGCCTTTAAAAGTAAAGGGTGAAGAAGAATCGGAAGAAAGTTCTAATGGGGTGTTTTCAGAGCTGCTTCAATCTATGGATAGCCCTTCAAAATGGGAACGCAGTCTTGCGTCTGAAATAGTAAAGGGTCTTTCTGAAGGAGAGCAAAAAGTATGTGCGAATTTGTGGGACCTAGACGCGTTAGTAACCCGAGTTGTAGGGACTAAATATTTGTCGATTTAGTAATATAATCTAATTACACGCTATGAGGCGAACTTTTGGATTTTTCTGAAAGTTCGCTTTTTTTATGTGCACTTGTGCTGCTGGTGGTGGTTTGCGTGAAATGAAACTCTCTATCGTTTATTCTTTAGTGTGTGGATGTAGATTTTATTGTAAGATCAGGGCATGTGTGGTAGGATTTGATTATGAAAAAATTGATACTTATGTGTTTGTTTTCGCTTACTGCTTCAGCGCTTGACAGTAGCGGGGCGCCCTCTCTTTCGGAAGAGGATGTTAAAGAACTTGATCTGGTCCAAAGCCTTTTGTGTGCTCTAAGCAAGACAGCCTATTCGGACCTTCAAGATCACTTTGATACTGTGGCTGGAATTTATGCTGGAAAGTGTTTTTTAGCGGATCGAGCTCCGACTAGCTATCCTGCCCCGAAAAATCGGTTGCGCTTTCATCACTATAAATCCACTCCTTCTGGGGACTGTCTTCAACCTATGTTGGAATACTGGGGTGTGATAGCAGGGCCAGCGCTTGTTGCTTCATACGATAGTTTGTTCCTTATGCAACAACTGGGTTTTGATGACCCCTTGTTAGCTCGACTGCTCTCCGCAAACATTTGTTCTATTTGGGCAGACCTTTTTCTAAACTGCTTAGGAGGTGTTAATGTAGTTGATCACGAGCTGAACAATGATGAGTTGACTGAGCATCGGCAGTTTCGTGTTTTATATATGTTGCACGAAGACGGGAGCGTTGCGGATCAGAAATGCAATGAAGACAAGGCCATTGCGCAGCCGAAGTATAGTAACAAGAAGTATGAACCGTTGTTTAATGAATTGCCCCTGCCTAAGTATTGGCCGTGCATCACGCAAATTGTGTACCAGTTTGCTAATATGCAAGGATCTGAAGCTTTCGCCAAAAGTGACATGTTGTCTACGGTAGTGTTTACACAGCTCGTTCGTATTAATGAGGTGTTGTTAACACAAGAGCGCAACCGCTCAGTGAGTCTGTTGAAATACGCAAAAGAAATTACACCAGCGATTCAGCAGTCGATTGATACATTGAATGCGCGACTTGAGCTTCAAAACAAAGTGGTTTCCAAACTTGTTGAGGGTCATGGTGAAACAAAAAACCTTCCAACGTTCTTTACACCACTGCAGGTGAAATATGAAGAACTTGTGCAGGAGGAGTCTAATGGCGGGTTTTCTTGGCTTAAATCTATCCTTCCAGCATTCTTGCAGCCACATGAGGCGGGCTCTAGCCATAAGTTTTATGACCTTCTTCAATCTATGGAGAATCCTTCAATGTTGGAGCGTAATATTGCCGCTGAAATAGTAAAGGAACTTTCTGAAGAAGAGCGAGGACTGTGTACGCAATTGTGGGACTTAGGTGATCTAGAATCTCGCGAAGTGTTTGAGTATGTGATTGTTCAATAGCGCTATCTACGCACACGTCTATAAAAAGCGAACTTTTGGTTTTTCTGAAAGTTCGCTTTTTTTATCTGGTCGCTAATTATGGGGTAAGGTAAGGGTAAGTCTATTGTGTAGATGATTGAAATAAGGTAAAATTAAAGATGTTGATGATACCAATTGTAGTGTGGTGGTTGTGCTCTTTGCTTAGCGCTGTCGAGATGGATATTCATGCGCAGATACCTCCTTCTCGGGAAGAGCTTGCACAAATTAAAGAGCTTAGTCTTTTAGTTTCATCTTTGAGCCAGTCTGGCTGTGAAAACGCGCAGTCACATTTTAGGCAGCTGTTTTTCCTATATCAGGCGAAATCGCGTCTTTGTGGCATTTGTTCTGAAGGCTTTCTACCACCTTGCGCGACATTGACTTTTGGACAATATGCATATGGGCGTCAGGGAGATAGAGAGAGGCTGCTGCAATTAAGTTTAGAGTATTGGGCCGCAATAGCGGGGCCAGCAATCGCTGCGACATACCGCTGTCTGAGTTGCTTGGATAAGAGTTCATTTGTATATGAAGGTAATGGGAGTTTGCCAGGAATTTTAGCGGCACATATTACCGGATTTGTAAGTGGATTATCCCTTTTCGAAAATGGGTATGTTCGTGAGGGTGTTTTGTATTGCTATGCAAAATCTGACGATCAAATAGAGTCTGATCGAGACGTAAAGGCTGCTTCTGCCTCAAGATATAATGCTCTGTGGCAAGATGAAGATAAAGGAAAATATGCGAGGGTGTGCTCGCAGATAGTTGAAGCTCTTTCTCGCGCTGACAACACGATGTGTGGTAACAGTTTGTACGTTGTCGTGTTGAAGCAAGTTTTGGTGATTAACGCATGTTTTTTAAATCCAGTGTATGATAGTGCAAAGGCGATGCTGCCTTTTTTGAGTCAACAGCAGGATACCTCCCTTGTAAAGCAAGCAGTGGAGTCCCTGAATGCAAGACTGACTGCACACAATCGCGTTAGTCAAGCGACTACGCACCTGCAGATGGATCAGCCTCCTTTCCCGTTATTGACGTTAAGTCTTTGTGGGAATTCGTCCGGGGAATGCTTTGCGGATGTTCTGAGAAAGCGTGTTGATCCTACAAGTTGGGAGCGTTTTTTTGCAAAAGAAATAATCAGTTCTTTGCCCGTGGGCGAGCAAGGAGAGTGTGTTCGGTTGTGGGCACTGGATGCTATATAAGGGTTTAGTTGTATGCTGCTCTGTGACGGTGCACTTTGCATAGTGAGAGAGTGTACATTTACAAGAGGGCGTGTTAAAATGTACCTATTGGAGATTGAAAATGAGAATTTTAGTAGTGTTGTTTTTGTTCGGTAAGGGGATTTTTGGCGCCTATTTAAGAGACCATCAAGTTTTAGAAATAATGCTTCCCGAGGTAGCCAGAAATTCTCCGAAGTATGTTTCTATAGCTACGAAATCCTCGAGAAGGCCACATATTCAACTGAATATGGATCGTGTGAGTTGTCATGAGGATGTGTATAGTATGCTTCTTTCTGTGGAGAGACTAGACAAAGAGGAAGCGATTGAGTATCTATGGAGCCTTAGTCCAAAATTACAGAAAGTTATGCGTGTAATGTGGTTTTTTAAGTATTATACCGATATTTTTAGTTTGGTAAAGCCATCAAAGGATGTTGATGTTAATGAAGTCCTTTTGTGGAAAGTTACAGAAAGCGCATCAAATTTAAATAAAAAGTATCCAGACGCAAATGGCGAGGGGTTTGCCGAGGAGTTTTTGGATTGGAAGGCGTTGGTTGGTGGATTAAACAAGCGGTCTTTTGAGCTAGCGATTCAGAATGTGGATGTGGGGTTGTTGTTTGAGCGAGGTGGGGAGTGCACGCTTGAGTGTATGCGTAAAGTTAGCTTTGCAAAGCTTGTGAAAGATGTTGACGCGACATTGGGTTCTTTACAGAAGAAATCAGACGAACTGCAAGCGAAGTCAGAGTCTTATGAGAGGTTGCTGAGACAATCCGAGCATCGAGAAAAAGTGGAGCGGTGGGATCTGCTGGATGATCTTTGTGTGCAGCTGTATCAGTGGAGACAGCAGAATCCTCAGTGTTTTAAGGAGTCTCTTGATGCTCATGCACGTGAGTATAAACAGCTTACACTTGAACTGAAAAGCGTGGATGGTTTTTTAGAGCGAGAGCAGCACCAATGCCTTAAGCTGGAGAAAGAAGAGCAAATTGTATGGGAGAAAGATCAGTGTAGGCTAGAGCTTATAGGTAGGTATACATGCAAGGAAAAAGCCATGCAAAACCAACAGGTTTGTATGCTTGCTGAGCACTTGGGCGAGGTGTGTGAAGATGATTTAAGTCGCCCTTGCGTCCAGGAGCGTGCAGTGTTGAGCGGCTCTTGGACAATACAGTGTGCGTTGACATTGAAGAATAAGCTAGTGGGGGTGTCAAAAGATGAATCATGGCATGCCGCAGCGGCGTGTCAAGAGCTTTATGGGTTTTTGAAAGCCATTTGGCATGCATCTAAAGAGGACGCTCATGACATACTGCGTATGCTTGAGAGTGATGAAATCGCACCATCTGTGGTTGAAAGCGGAGAGGATTTATTTGTGGAGCTTGTGATGAGGCCAAACCTTCTTGCCAGGGCTATGATTAGGTGTGGGGGCAAGTGCCATGTGTTGCAGCGCGAAGGTTTTGTAGAGACTAATAGAAACTATATTGCTGCGTGGAAGGTGCTTTTTTCACTCACTCGACTTATGCAAAGTATGTCTTGGCGTAACTACACCTCCTTTTGCAACAGGTACATGTGTGCTAAGTTCTGGAATCAGGAGTCTTTAACAGCCGCGCGGCTAATGATGTCACTGAAGGTAGATTGCGTGCGTCGTAGCGTGTAATGGGGGGGGTGACCCTTGTGAGGGATTTTTATAACAGTTACTGATTGGGCGCACTCTGTTGGCTTTGTATTTGCAGGAGTATATGCTCTATGTTTTTAAATAACTCCAGTATAGTTTGGTTGTGTGATGGGTAAAAAACGTGTAGAGAGTGGACCTGCTTCTGTGGTTCTAGCTCGCGCAGCATTGCTTGTAGTATGTCTTTTGTGAACCTCGGCCTCTGTTGGGGGGCGGGGGCGATAGAGGGTGATGGCTGTTCTGTAGTCTGCGTATGGATGCAGTGCTCAAAGATCTGATGTAAATTGTCCCAGCGAATGAGTTCATGACCTTTCCACTTATGTTTTTCCCAGGCTTCCAGCAAGCATGTGATTTTTATGATCTCCCTTATAAGAACTGGGTAAGTGCTGTGGTCCCAAAATTCTGCGTTATCGGAATTTTCATAGAGAAGCTGAAAGTGATTTTTTACAAGAGTGTATTTTTCAAAGCTCCATGTGTGTTGTCCACTTAAGCTGATAACAGACACTTCTAAAAGTATGCCAAGCATATTAGATTGTGCTGGGACTCTAGAGATGTTATTGAGGGCTGTTTGTAGGATGTCACTTACCTTTTTGTAAGGGGTGGAGTAGGTTTGAGCGAGGCGCTTGATTTTCTTAAGTGGTTTTTTGTTATAAACAATTTGCTCGGCAGCAAGGAAAACACTGTCTGTTAAGAATAAAGGGTGTAATGTTACCTTTCCTTCTGTAACAGATATGTTTTCTGAAATCGTCTTTATAAAGTCGGGGTTTGACTCTAACCGGCTGCAAGGATGCTGCTCGTGAATAAAAAGATCGATAGCGTTAAGTAGATACTCATTGTTTGTTTTGGCTAGCAACAAATGCATAATTGGCGAATTTACTTGAAACCTGTAAAGGTAGGGAAGAATATTGCAAAATAAAGACGCATGGGCATAGCCTGAGCATATTGCTTGAATCTCAAGGTTTTGTTGGTTGAGAATTGATAATGCGTATGCTATGCGTAGTTTGCTCTCGATATCTATTGAATTGGGCAGAGAGTTAAATTTTTGACGAAAACTGGAGCCTTCTATAAGGTGTGTGTACAAGTAAACAAGTACCAGTGGCGTTAAGTTGCAATGTGTGTTTGTGGGAAGTGAGTCGTGGTATAAGGACTTAAGCATTTTTGAAATACAGTCGCCTTTATTGTTAGGAAAAGAACCACACAGTGATGAAAACGTAGTGAATATCTGTCTTGGATATTGCTTTAGGAGAACGGGAATTTCACGGAATATAGAGCAGGTGTCTTGTGGGCTGTTCACCATGATAAGAGCTAGATCATGGAGAGACATCTTAATTTGAGCGGCTGTTAAAAGAGGTTTGTTGATATAGGGGAAAAGGACCAATGTATTGGGGCAGCAGGGGCCTTTGTGCTGAAACTGTGCGCATGGTACTGTGAGGATTGAGAAAGGCCGACCCCTTTGGCTTGTGCATAGTGTGAGCAAGTTGGTCTGGGGTGTGATCATCTCTGGTTGACGCTTTATATAAGGGGAGTGGTCTAAGCAGTTGTCTACAAGGTGTCGGAGGAGCGATTCTGAAGAAAAGGCTGTAGAAGGTAGCGGTTTGAGCTCCATAAGACTCGATAGACTTTTATGCAGATTGTTCAAGTCAAGGAATAGCGTTTTGTTTGGAATATAAGCGAGATAGTGTATGATGCATGCTGCTTTGATGAAGGCGTTTACATATGAGGCTGTAATAGTCACTGGAGGATATTTATTATGCAGAGCGTCAATGATGTTTGGATTGAAAGGTGTAGTTTTGTTGTGCAGAAATAGGCCCAAACGCCAAAGAGCGGCGTATTTTTGTTTTTCACCTTCTTTGGGGTTTTTTAAAGCTTGCTGCGCTAAGGTGTTAAGCATTGAGTCGAGGTTGCTTGTGGGCGCTATATGTAAAAATCGTGCAATGATACTGCAAAAATTAAAGGGCTCTTGTGAGCACTGGGATATAACGTCATTCGTTTTATATGATGAAGCGCAGAGGGGTTGGTGTGGTGGTTGAGCTGAGTGCTGATTTGGCGGTAGTGTGGCCTCTACAGAGTAAGAGGGGATGGAGTACTCGTGGCAAGGATTCTCTGTGGTTGTTGTGGGTTCTGATAGCTCGTCATCCCTCATCCAGGGGCCACTGTAAGGAGGTGTGTGTTGTGTGTAGGGTTTTTGCCTTTTAAAAAGGTTTTGTACATAATGTGAGCGGCTCTTTGCATGAAAAGGATGGCTATGAGTTGGTGTGGTGGTTACGTTTGTAGAGTGCTCAAATGATGGAGGGTTGGACTGGGTTGCTATTGGGTATGGATATGCGCTTGCATTTTGTGTTGTGATTACAGCTGGGAAATCGTTTATAGGGGGGTGATTTGTGCTGTATGGATAAGTGTTATCTTGTTGGTATTGGTTTGAAGGGGAGGTGAATACGTTCTGGGTGGAATGAAGTCCTGGAGTTGGCTCTGGAGCAAAGTTTGCTGTGTAGTGTGTGTTAGGTGTGGATAAAAGGGTTCTGAGACTGAGTGCTTCAGCATCTGACAACCGTCTTTTGACAGGGGGGGATGGTGGTGTAGGCGCTTCTACAAGATCCATTATGTTGATGGTCGTCATGTGTGGGTCGTTGGTGTAAGTATCTTGGTAGTACTGGCTTGAAGGGTGGGTGAATACGTTCTGGGTGGAATGAGGTTCTGGAGTTGGCTCTGGAGCAAAATTTGCTGTGTAGCGTGTGTTAGGTGTGGATAAAAGGTTTCTGAGACTGGGTGGTTCAGCATCTGACAGTCTTTTTTTGACAGGGGAGTCTGGTGGTGTAGGTGGTTCTAAAAGGTGCATTATGCTGATGGGCGTCGTGCTTGGGTCGTTGGTGTCTGTATAGGCAGTCTGTGCTGTAGGCGTTTCTAAAAGAGACCTTAGGGGACAGTCCGCTGGAGATGTTGATTTTGCCGAGCTCTGCAAATGAGTGGGTGATGAATTTGATGCGAGTTCTATTGTGCGTTCTTGTTCTGGAGAGAACTCTCCATACCCCCAGGGGCTTGGACTTCGATTTTTGCTGTATGGTTCTATACTCTCGTTTGTGTAGGATCCTAACAGGTCAAAGAGGTCTTTAAAGCTAGAGGAAAAGGGTGAGTCACATGCGCTATGAAGTGTGGATAGGAGAAAAATTTCTGCTAAAAAATAAATTGTAAAAAAATTCACATATAAATTATAACGTATTTTTTCAAAAAGTATACAATAGCATGCAAACTATCCTCTAATGTGAGCAGTAGGGCTTATATTTTATGTCTGTAGTGATTGTTGAGGTTGTATATGATGAAGGTAGCAGTGTGAAGTGAGTTGTGGGCTCATTTGTAAAAAAGTTCAGTGTGTTTTTTGCTAATTCATAGGCAGTTTGAGGCGTGATGTCTGAGTAAGGCTCGCCCAGCAGCATAGCCGGAATGTTTTTGGGAGGCAAAAAACTCATCATTTTTTGAAAAATCAACGACAGCTCTTCGAATGTTTGGGGAGTGGGTGGTGTCATGTCTAAAGAAAAGAATAAAATATAGAAGGCTGATAAGTGCCACAGGTGTGTGCGGTCAAATGTTGATGTGGGGAGCACAGTGATTGGCTTGATGTTTTGCATTTTTTCGCCAAAATGTTGATGCAAAAACATTGCTTGGCTATAGAATCTTGCAATAGAGAGAACATAAATAAGCTCGTGGTTTTCTACTAAGCTGGTTTCTGTGAATGTTTGTAATGTATTGATGAGTAAAGAATGAGCTGGTGGTACGCAGAGCACTCTCATTGGGATGATGTTTATTTCTTGAAGGAAGTTGGTTACAATGAATTTCAAGGAAATTGTGTTTTTTAAATTGTTTGGCCATAGCTGCTTGATAGTGTTGGAGGTGGCACGGATGCTGTGGGGGGATGATGTCTCTGTGTGTGGGTGAGGTGGAGGTGTTTGTTGGCTATACATTCCCAAAGTGAGACAAATCATATTTTCTGCGGCAAATGGGTTGCTGTGTTGTATAAATTGTGGATTCAGAATATGTTCTGGCAATACCAAGGGATTTGTTGCTTGGGCCTCTTTGATGTAGCTCTCAAAAAGATGATGTTTGCTGAAGTCTATCGATAGACTCAAAGATGTGCTTTTTTCATTTAAAATGCAGAGGGTGTTTAATAAAATAGCCAACTCTACAAACTTACTAATGAGATATAATTTAGGTATTTGGAGTGCTTTTGCGTTTGTCGTTAGTATAGGGTGAGCTGTGCTGCCCACATGAAGCATTTGGGCTATAAAAAAACAAAAAGAGGCATAAGTGGTGGGACCCGAGATTGTTGATGAGGGCTCTTGAGCGTAAGATGCGTTTATGAAAGAGTCTCTTAACCACTTTGCGGGATCATTGCTAGGCGGAGGTGCTGTAATTGTTGTTTGTTGTGATAATAAAAATTGCCCTATCTTGTAAAGGCTCTGAATATTACAAAGAGAAGGGTCGTTTACGATGTCCTGGCAGAACTCCCACACAATATCATAAAAGGTAATTGGCTCTCTATGAGCTTGCATACTCGGGGCAAAAAAACACTTTGCAATAGCGGTGAGTTTACTGTCTTTTCCAAGGGAGGTCAAAGAAAGTGGCAGCATAATGGGGGACAACATTCCTGATTGAGTAAAGCAAAGGCGCAATTGTTGACTGAGATGCGTTATTTTGGGAGGTGATAAGAACAGGGAAAGATCTTGCATAAGCGGGTTGTCTGGGTGGTGGTGTAATAAATAGAGCAATATACTAAGAGAGGATAAAGTTTCAAAGTGATTTTTTTGTTGGAATAATTGTTCTTTTGCCCATAAAGACAGCACGGCAGGTCCAGTTACATAGGAGAGAGTGTCATTGATTAGAGCGGTGCATGCTAAAAAGTGTCTTTTTGATTCAGAGTGAGGGACCATGTATTTGCAGTCCTGCTCAACCCACTTAGATATGGTTGTATGTGCGTTATCGGATGAAGTGTGATAGCCCAGATCATCGGATAAAATGTCGGCTATGTAGCAAGGTTCTATTGGTTTTTCTGGATTTGCATTAAGTATTTTTGCAATTTCATCGTCCAGATCTAACTGAGTGGCGGAACACACATTCGTAGTTAGTGTTAAGAAAATAGCATAAAAAAAAATGCGGAGATAGAGAGCAGAATCAGATTGGCCCTGTATGTTTTTTGCTAGTTGGATTGTCATGTGCGGTCCTGATTATAAAACATTAAAACTTAAGGGGGTGAGGTTCTTGAGCTATCCTCAGAGGGGGAGCTACCTTCATTTGCCTCATGATGCGCTCAAGTAATGTGGAAAACTGTTGATAGGAAAGCAACAAACATGGAAAGATTTGATGATTATTGTACTTAGATAAGCGATTTTGTATTGCAGATAATAGTACTTTAGTTGTGTGGATGTTTGCCCTCTTCTTTTTCTTGTAAGAGGGGGCACAGTATGTAAATACCTCGCTTAAGTCCTCCCAATCAATTTTTTCATGGCCTTCCCATGAGTGTTTTTCCCAAATCTGTAAAAGGCATGTGATTTTGATAATCTCACGCAAGTATACTTCATAGAAGCTTTGATTCCAACGGTTGTCGGTTTTGTTGTTTTTATCTACTGCAAATAAATGTTCTTTTACACATTGGTACTTCTTTAAGTCCCATCTATCACGGCTATTATGATTAAGTATGGTGAGCTCTGCCAGAAAAAACATATGGCTTGATGGTGTTTTGCCAATACCATGCATATGCGCGAGGATCTCGCTTGCGCGTGTGTATGAAATAGAGTGTAGTCGAGCAAGTTTATAGATGTGCTTTAGAGGGGAGTGACTGAGGGTAGCCTGCTCTGCAGCAACAGCGGAGCTTAGGGACGCGAACCCTTCTCCTAGGGTGACTTGACCGTTGGTAATGTGTATTTGATCGGATACGGTCGATAGGTATTCCAAGGAAGATGGCAGCGTAGAGCAGGGGAACTCGTCATGCTTAAATGCCTGTATGATTTCTAGTGGGTTTTTCCATGCATTGAGCAATAATTTTATTATAGGTGTTGTTGATTCAAGGTTTTGGATAAGTGCTGCGGCTTCTCTAAAAAGCTTGAGCTTCAGGAAGGACTTAAACTGGCTTTGCTTGTCATCAGGAAGTTTGCTGAAAATAGTTAAGCCGTATGCTATGGGCCACTGGAACCTTAAGAATGGGACGTGTTTAAGAGAGTTAAAGTGTTGGCAAAACATAGGGTCTCTTACAATATGTGCGTATAAAAAGCTTATATATACACCTTTTATCGCATCCGTGTGTTTCCCTGAAGACTCTTCAACGCTATTACATAAGGTAATAAGATCTTTGGATGAAATGTAAGGATTTTGCTCTGATAGTGAGGTAAGGCATGCGGTAAACGCAGAGTAAGTGTTTTTCTTGTATTGCCGTAGTAGTATGGGGACCTCTTGGAATAGAGTGCAGCTATCACCAGGACAGTTAATGAGTACTGCTGATAAATCGGCGGAATCCAATTGTACATCTGAGGGCTTGCGGTGGGTGATGTGCCGGTCAGGAAAGAGCAGCAAGTGTGGGTCGGCGCATAAACTAGTGTGCTCAAACCCTTGGCACACTGCGTCTATGGCAGACCCTCGTAATGCTGTTGGGCATAACAGGAGTGTGCTGCTACTTGGGGTAAGGGAGGCGATCGTGAGAGGTATGTTGGCTTTTAATACGCTTAAGCCCCCTGCTATAATGCTGCTGATGTGTGCTTCTGGTGAGGTTCTTCCGATTTCCTGTGTTTTGCTTCGGAGTGTTTTTAGGCTTGCCGGCAGATCTTGGAAATCAATTGGAAGGTCGGGGTGTGGGTGTGCCTTGAGGTGCTGGAGTAGGCTCGCTCCTTTTATGAAAACATCTATATAGGTTTGTGTTAATTGCGAAGGTGGGTGCGTTTGATAAAGCTGGGTAAGAATATTTTTGTCGTACGGGGTGGATGTATTGTGTAAGAATATTCCTAATCTCCACATAGTGATATAATGCTTGCGCTCATATTTGCATAAGGAGTTTTTTCCATAATGTGCGAGTGTGTTTAGAATATGGTTTGTGTCAGATGATGGCAGTTGGAGTAACCTTTTTGCTATGTTGCAAAACTGATAAGGTGAATGTGCGCATTCTATGAGTGCGTGGACTACCTTTGCAGAATCATCCCGCACCTTCCTTGCAAGGCTTTTGGGAGTAGAAATCTCAGGATGTTGTGTTCGCTCTGAGGTTGTAGTAGAAGCTTCAGGTTGTTGTGGTGATCCAGCTGCAATGGGCGCAGTGTGACACAAGGTCGCCATTGGGGCTGGTGCGGACTCATGGTTTATCTGTAATTGAGAGGATGTGGGAGTGTTGCTGCTTATGGGGTAAGGCTGTTTGCGCCGTAAAAACCTTTTGTGCTGGTTATGCTGATTGCGTGAACATGAGCTCTGACTGTTAGGTGTGTGGGGTGGGTCTAGCACCTGTGGAAGGGGGCTTTGAATTCCTGAAGGAGGCTGGGCTAAAGGAGTCTGAGTTTGGATTGAACTATGATTGCTGGGAAATTCCGTGCATGTCATTGTGTCTTGATCCGACACTTTTGGGAGGGTGCTGTTTATCTCTTCAAGGAGTGCATCTAAAGGATCCTTAGTTTGCGTTGAATCATGAGTGGTTGGATAGTAAGCGTATTCCACTGGAATATAATGCATGTGAGGGGCAGCATATGGTGGAAGTGGTTGATTCGGCAAGTGATACTGGGGTGCTGGTGCAGGATAGCTTGTTAGGAAAGAATGGGTGCAGAGAGAGCTGTTATAGAGTTCGTGATTTTCAGTGGTGGCTGGTGTTGAGGAGTGATTGGGGGCGTACATAAAGGGAGATACTATGCCAGTGCTATGTGTGAGTGGGAAGGGGTCCCATGCTGCATGCATATGGAAAAAGAGAGTGAGTATAGAGCAAACTATTTTTATGTTTATTCTAGCCATAAATGTATTATACATGATTTATAAAACAATGTAAAAAAGTATGCAAGATTCTTGATGCTACTTTGCAGAACGGCTATGCAATGTTGTTGTGCATGGTGTGACGCTTCAGGTCACAAAAAGTGCGGGAGAATTTGACAGGTGGTGTTGAAAAGAGCAGCAATAACTGCTTTCTGAATCAACATTTGGTAAGGCGCAGTTCGGCTTTGGTTTCGGCGCCATTGAGCTAAAAAAGTGGGCTTCCGAGGTAAGGTCTTTTTTATGCATTTTGGCAAGTTTGAGAGGGTCTCCTACTGTAGGAGATCAGGTTGATTTTGTGTTTTTTCTGCTTTTTCAAGCTGCCTCTGGAGAATTGAAGCTCGGGTCCCGGATACTGTGCAGATATTTAACGCATCACATATTTTTAGAGGGTGTACAAGACTTTTGTGCGACTTATACCCTCGATATAAAAGGGTTAGGGAGTGTAAGGCTTGTTTTGCATCCTCTTGATCCACTTCGAAATGCTTTATCCAATCGATCCGCGTAGGATCTGTAAGAGTAACATTTTCTCTTAAATTTTGCAGTGCGAATGTTATTTTCATTATTACTCGTAAATGCCTGAGTGCTTTAATGTATGGTCCTTGCCGCAAGTTCTTTTCGTTTATTTGTGTTGGGTATTGCTCCTTTATAGACTGGAACAGTTCTGCGTCGAAAGAAAGCGGAGACAATATGAAAATACACAGTTCCATAATTCCATAAATGCCGCAGAGCTCTCTGCTAAAGTGTACGCTGTCATTGAGCTGTTCCTTGACAGCCTGCAGTAGGCTGGACACTTGGGTGCTTTCAGACTCATGCTTGTGCACTTCATAAAACACCTTAGCGACAGAGCTTTGCATTTTTGATGGGTTGACAGTAATTTCCTCCATTATAGAAGTGAAAAAGCTTGGGTGGATTGAGTCAGGTATGTATTTTGATTCTTGGGTGTTAGATTGTGATGTAACTTCTTGCTCGAGAGGTTCTGATACGTTTTGATCCAGATAAGGAGAATCGCTTTCGTCGTTAGGAGTTGTGGGAGAGCTGTTCTGGTCAGACGAGAGCCCATCTAAGCATAACAAGTCACTTATTAGCGTGTTTTGCGTGGATTCGTCTTCTACTCGTGTGGATTCTATAAATCTGAGCAGTCGGATCACTTTGTCGAACCTTACGTACTCTTTGCAGATCTGAGTCGCTTGGCTCATTGAGTGGGTGAAGTATTCTGCAGCTTGACTTAACGCCTTTTGTGGTGAATTTAAGTCTAACTTAAAGCGTTTTAGCGTTTCTAAAGCAGTTTCGGGCGAGTAAGCTGGAAAGCGATTTGTTATTTGTTGTAAAGCATATGTAAGCTTGACGTATGAACGTAAATTTTGGATTTGAGTTTTTGCCTCATGGTTTTTACCAATTTTAGGGTTGAGGGAATAATGATCCTCCACCTCCCTTACAAGATCTAAGTTTAAATTAGGGCGAGATGATAACAGGACGCATAGCTCCGCAAGAGACAGAACAATACGACGGCGGGCTTCTTGCTGTTCTAGAGAAATATTATCGTAAGCGCACTGGAGGGTTTTGTGCAGACATGTGCTTTGGGGTGGAAATTGACATATCTCAAGGTGAAGTTCTGTAATGATTTTTGGGATTGATTGAGGTGCTTCTATAGCTTGGCGTAATTTACGATAATTACAGGGTGTGATAGCGGGAGATTGCTTTTTTCTAAGGCGTGTAAGGGGCATCTCTTGCCATGCTGGGATCGCACTGGTGGCTGAAGGTAGTGTGGAAAGATGTGGGTCAGGCAACTGTGGATTAAGGGCTGGAAGAGGTGTTTCTTGCCATACTAGGGGCGCACTGGTGGCTGAAGGTAGTATGGGAAGGTGTGGGTCAAGCCACTGTGGATTAAGGGCTGGAGGAGGTGAGATTAAAGGGAACTCGTAAGGTGCAGGCGTGTTCGATCCTTCAGGAGGTGTTGTGCCTCTTTCATACTGTGCGAAGGAGGAGGTGATTGGTGGTTGGTTGTCTGATGAACGTAGCGATTCCAACAACACGTCTATCTCCCAATCATTATCGGGAAAGTGCTCGTGTGTGACTGCTGCGTCATCATCATGGGTTTTTTGCAATTTTTGCGGCAAAGTGTGGTGGGGGGGCTCCTGGTATCGCGGCCGTTTCTGACCTGTGGTAAAGTTTTGACAGCAGTAGAAGTCTGGGTATATGCTTTCATCAATGAAAGCAGCAGAGTGTTCACTGGCGAAGGAGGCGCAAAATACGCATATTAAAACGAATATATAAAGCAAATTAAATTTTAACATAATACAAAAAATAACCAGGAAACAGTTTACTGACTTGGCGGGCACCTAGACGTTGTGCTTTACAAGGTGATGTAAGTGACGGACGATTTGAGAGCATTTTACGTTAGGCTGACACAACTCAGTGGCTATGGATTTTTCTATGAGAAAGGATAGGTTGGGGTGTTTTTTCCCTTGTACTAGTGCAAAGGCTTCTTCTAGTGCTTTGCTGATCGAGTTCGTTGGTATTCTCAAGATACGGAGAGTGTCGTGGGTATTGCCGGCCGGTTGGGTAAGGTTTTTTATCAGAGTTTGGAGGAGGTAAGTAAGCTTGACAACTGAACGTGTTGGATTTGTTGCTTCGCTGCTCTGTTCAATCTTGGGTATAGAATATATCTTGGAGAGTTTTGCAAACAGCTTTGTGTCAAATTTTGAGGACAAATGAAAGACACACAGCTCCATCATGCCAATCATGCATCGATGTTTACGGGTGTCACTTCTTGGAAACCGCTCAAACACCTTCAAGGCTATTGATGGTAGGGATTCTTCGTGAGAAGGAAAACCTTTATAAAGGTTTTGGTAAGTTTCAGAGAGAATCTGACAGGAGATTTCTGGATCTTTTGTCATTTGTTCATAGCGTGACTCCAGCTTAGGTGCAGAGACAACATAAGAAGAAGTAGGGCGACTTTTTTTGCTTTTAGGATACCGTACTATCAGAGGAGAACAGTCAGCACCCTTATGGTGACTGACCTCATGCGGGAAAAAGTCTTCATCGGATGAACTGTCATCACTCTCTGACTGATACTTTTGGGGTGCCTCGACCTCTTGGTGGGTATCTTTTTCTGCTTTTTTTATTATCTCGATCAGTTGGGTGAAGTGGACTTTTGGCATGCATAAGCCCATGCTGTCAGTGTACTCTGCCTGCTTTCTTGAGAGCCTGTCGAGCAAAAGGTGGTAAGACCCGCTAAAGGCTGTGTTTGCGTCACGAGTGCATAACCCACAATCTTTAAGGGCTTTCGTTAACTTTTGGAGGTCAGACGGATAAGATTTTGCTGTTCCAAATAGGTGTTGCAAGTTATAAGTTAATCTCATAAGAATCCGCAGATTGTTGGATTCTTTGGTTTTTGATGTACACGCGTTTGCTTCTTCTGGGTATTGCTCCATTACAACTTGTAACAGATGCAGGTCAAAAGCAGGTTTCGCTGATAAAAATGTACATAAATCAACCAAGCCTCGCATTCCCGGTTGATGACTTTTATTGGCGTCATCTTGCATGTGTGACAATGCCACCGACAGTAAAGAGGGGGGGCTGCAGTTGTATAGTGTCTCATATAGCGCTTGAACTTCTTGTGTTTTTTGTTTTGGGTTCTTTAGTATTGCATGTACAGCATTTAGAATGAGTGCGGTTTTTTTCCCTCTTACATCCTCTCCTGCTCTACTTAATGACAGGTTGCCGGGGCTCTCTGGCTCCAGAGGGCGAGAGGTGTTGGTGTTTTCCGGGTCAACAGACGGCACTAAAGAAGGTATAGCGTCAACCTCTGTCGGGTTTGGATGCATTTCAGTTGTGGAGCTTGCGGAAATAGTGTCTTCATATTCGATTTGAGACTCTTGGGGGGCACAGTGTTGTTGCCAATACATGGCGGATGCTAGAAGCCCTTGTGATTCATAAGCAAATGCACTAATTGCGTCCGCCGCATTGAAAATAAGCGCAGCTTTCTCCAGGGGAGGGAGCTGTGTTTGTAGTGCTTCTATTGTTTGTGAAAATGTGAGGTGTATAGCGTTAGCGGGGGGCTGCGGCACACTGAGCTCATCTTGTTGTGCCCAATATGACGTAACGGAAGCGCATGGCATAGACTCAGGTTCCTGAGAGTTGGCTGTAGCATTTGTTGTGACGTTTACTAACAACGCGTGAGTTTGCTCGGCATGAGGAGAGGAGTGGCTGGTGATAGATCCGGCGTGTGTGTCAACTAAGGGTAAGATTGATGGTGTGACTGGAGAGACCATACCTTCTAGAGGATCCGGGCCGTTGTGAGGGGCGTGAAGGTCTTGACCTAAGGTGGATTTTGCGCAATTTTCAGGCGTGCAACATAGCGGCTTGGGTACGATCGCCTTAAGGTTTGACAGAAAGCATATAGGTGCAAAGAGCGGGTTGTGAATCTTTGTTGAGCTTTGAGTGAAAGAGGAAAGAGAAAAGAGCAATTCTTTTGTGGTGCTAAATGTACTCTTCAATAAAGGTATGGCTTCTGCCATGTTTGAAAAGTCAACCTTCACTTTGTCAATCATGTACTCGAGGCCTTCACTGACAATATACTGTATTGCGTATGCGATTTTGAAAATTTGTGAGTAGTACTGAGGCGTGTTTCTTCCGCAATCACTGTAGTTGAAGTCCAATAAATACAGGGTAGATGGCTTGGGTGCATAAGGACTGTGTATGCAAAGTCCCGCCTGTATGAGGGAGATGCACGATATGCGAAATTGATTACTGATTTCTAAGTCTTCTATATAAGTAAATAGTTTCAGTAGGCGTTTGTGCTCTGGAGTTGTTTGCTCTTTTATTAAGTCTGTAGAAACCTCTGTGTGAGCAATTTGGGGATTGCCTTCTACAAGAGACTCTAAGAGTGTACAAAACACTGAAGGTTTGGCAATAAGCTCTCGACAAATGTTAAGTACGGTTAATGCGCGAATGGATTGGGGGAGTATCTGATTGCTTGTTGTGGGTGCGGTTGTTTTGGGGGAAATCTGACGGTTTGCTTTGACAAAGCAGCTTTCTAGGGCGGAAAGTCTAGGGGCTGTTGTTAGGAGTGAGATGAGATCGTCGGTAAGGGAACTGTATTGAGCAAATGTATGTAGCAAGTCTTTTAGGAGGGGTTTTTTTTTGTGCAGGTTGCGTATAGTCGTGGCTAAATCAGAAAGGTCATAAGGGCAACTAAGCTTTTCGTCTTGAATTTCTTGTATTATGTATCCAACCTTAAACAATTGTGGGAAATGCTGATGGGAGCGTGATTTTTGCTGGTATGCGTTTTCCAGAATGTTAAGAGTGTTTTGTGTAGGACAGTGTGGGCTAGTCAAGAAGAGCCATACTTGAAGAAAGCTCATAAAATAAGGACGTAATGCGTCCTGTGATGAAAGAGAACTGGCATATTGCAATGCTAAGCGTATATTTTGTTCGCGTGCGTCCAGTGAGGAATCGTGTAGAGAGGTGATGTGGGGTTTAATGCTTTTAAAGCTGCCGTTAAAAAACTCATCGTAGTACTGCAAGAAGTGCGTGGAGTCTTTTGTGCTCTGTGTAAGGCAACGATATATACCTTGTGCCAGAGAGTTATAAGGGCGTCCTGATCGTGGTTCCGATGGCGACAGTTCTCCGAGGGTGTTTTGAGTTCTGTGTGTTTGAGGGTTTGGGGGGGTTAAGCTTTTGGTCTGGTCGGGGCTTTCTTCGTCCGTTGTTAGGGGAGTGCTGCACACTGTAACGGTGCTGTGCTGTAGTTCTCCGAGGGTGTTTTGAGTTCTGTGTGTTTGAGGGTTTGGGGGGGTTAAGCTTTTGGTCTGGTCGGGGCTTTCTTCGTCCGTTGTTAGGGGAGTGCTGCACACTGTAACGGTGCTGTGCTGTAGTTCTCCGAGGGTGTTTTGAGTTCTGTGTGTTTGAGGGTTTGGGGGGGTTAAGCTTTTGGTCTGGTCGGGGCTTTCTTCGTTCGTTGTTGGGGGAATGCTGCCCACTGTAACGGTGCTGTGCTGCATAGGCAGTGAAACTATTAAACAAGACGGTGCTCGAGGTATGGCTTGTCTTTTAATCAGGTTGTTTTTCTTTGGATGTCTTTTTGATGCTTGTAAACCAGACGGCGATCGATTTTTGCTGTGTCTTTCTGATGATTGAGTTATTAAGATTGTGGTCTGGTCAAGGCTCTTTTTTTCAGGGAGACTTTTGGTGACGCTTAGGTTTTCCATTGGGGTGTTGGGAGTCTGTAGGGGGGGGAGTGAACCAGGTGTTATGGGCACAGAAAGCGTTAAGGCTGTAGGAGAACTTAAGAGGGTGTCCTCTTCAATTTTTGTGTGTTTTGATTGTAGGGAGGGTGATAAGGCGGATGAAGCCCGGCGTTTTGCTAATAGCGCTGTTGTGCAGACTTCATATTTGCCGCTTGGGAGGGCAATAAGCTCTCTAACTTCACTTGCTATAGAGGGAAAACTAATTGCGTAGATGATTAAAAAGGCCAATAACATCACACATTGTACCATAAAAAGAATGAAATGAATAGACCGTATAATGGGCTGTTTAATTTATCGACCTTCTATTCGTTGTGCCCAATTAAAATGGAACAACGATTTTATTAGGTGTTGCGGGAGTAGGGGGGATGCTTAAAATTGATGCTGGCTTTATATGTTCATCTTTAGATCGTCTCCTTTGTTCCTTAAGGAAGAGTTCAATACTTCCAGGAGTTGACAGTAAGTTTTGAACAACATACTTGTGTGGAGTTTGCGTGGCATACTCTGGCTTGCTTGTGAAGACACTGGGTTGAGAGGTGGAGTTTTTTTGTCATCAGTTGGGTGGCGTGTGGGGTTTAAACTCTTGATTTCAAGGGCAGTTGATGAAGATCTTGCATGTACGTACTGGTGTGTTGGGGAGCGGTGTTTTTCTCCACGGTACCTATGTGTTGCGTGGGTGGGTGAATAACGTTTTCTTCTGTACTCCCTGTGTGTTGTGCGAGGTGGGGAAAAGGTTCTGCTATCACTAGGTTTTCTAAACTTAACCCAATAAGGGCGCCCCTTTAATGGGCAGCACTCTTTAGTAGTGCAAGTGTATGATGTCTCCAGAAGTTTTTGGCACTCGGGGATGCTGGGGTTGCGGTGGCAAATTGCGTGAAGAGGGCTCTTTCTAGTGTAAGAGCGTAGTAAAACAAGAAGCCTGTCTGGCGATGAGCGTGTTTTTGAGAGAAATTTTAGGGTTTTTATGGGGTTAGAGAAGTCATAAGGTGTTACGACCTTTTCTTGAACAATATACTGTACTAAATAGCATATTTTGAATAGATGGGTAAAGTATAAAGCTGGTTCTTCTTTGCTGGATCGGTAGAGATAAGTCAAACTCTGGAGCAGCGCTTTTGTGGGTGCGTATGGGCTGTGAATAATATGCCCCACTTGTGCAAGCGCTTTAGCTCTTGCACGTGATGCTGATCGTGGGTGCAGGGCAGAAACTAAAGTGAGAACTTTAATGAGCCCCTTGCTTTCATTAGAAATAGGGCTGGTATCCAAATCCGACCTTAAGCTAACTCTAGAAAGAAGTGGTATGTTTGTTAGGTCATTTTGTAGAGAGAGACAAAACTCTGAAGGGGTAGCCCAGATATTTCGTAAAGCAGTTTTGATAGAAGCACTTAAATAAGCTGCCTCATTCTTAGAAAGAGAAGGGGCAATGCATGACAGGCGTTGGTGATCGGTGCCGCTGGACTCTTTTGGCTGATAGTTAGATCCATATATATGAGGAAAAATCGCGATAAAACAGAAATAAACAAAAAATTCATTCCAAGTTTTACCATATAGCCCCAATGTTTAAGTCAAAACTTCTGATGTAAAGCGCTCTTCTTGCTTGGCTGACGGGGCATGAGGTTACTGTTTCATTAGTTTTGTGGTAAGATCAAGAAGCATGAAACTTATTCTATTAGTGTTAACTTCTGTGGTGTTGTGCTCTGCTTCGCCTTGTCTTTCTGGTGTTGATTTTATCGTAGAGCTGCAAAAGTCTATTCAATCTGCTGTGCTTATTGCTCCAAACCAGGAGCATCTTGCTCAATTGCGTCAGGAACATCTTGCTTTACTAGGAGACACGGTTGTTGTTCAAACAGCCCCTGCGGTACAGCTTTTTGTCAAGGACGGATTTGATCAAGAAGTTGCGCTGATTGCGGCGGCCGCATTAAAGAATCACAGTGAAATTTTGAAGGACTCGCATCAGCAACAGCTGAGGTTGTATATATTGAGTGAGTTGCAAAAAACTCTAGAGGGTAAGCAGACTGACTGTAAGTTTTCCTCATTTGTGGCGGGTGTTGTTGAGGAGGATGTTGCGTATGAGCGGTATACACGTTTTGGAAACGAGTTGCTGATCGTTACTGCAACACCTCTGTGGGGGTGTCGTTTGTTCGTTAAGCGAGGTATAGATGACTCGAAAGCAATCATTGACCAAATTGCACAGAGGTGCGCAGACAATGAGAAGTTTTATTTCAATGCAGAGATGCTGCCTAAAAGAGACGGCGTTCACGTGGAAGGATACTCCTTTATAGACTACATGCGTTTTGTGATGCAAGTGTTTCGAGAAGAGTGTGTGCATGGAGGTCGCCAATCTTTTTTTACACTCAATATTTTAGTAGCTTTTAATGAAGCGTTCTCTGAACAATCCAAAAAAACTATGGGTGAATTTTGGGTTGATGTGTGGCCTTTTGTGGAGAAAATCCTGTTGAAGTATAAACCGTTTACCTCAACATTATGTGCTGTTATAGAGAAATCTCACCGTGTGCAATGTGCAAATTCACCTGAAGAGAAGGCAGTTTATGTGTCCATGAAAAGATATATTCAGCGCTTTGATCGAAAAAATGCACACTGTCCAGAGCAGGTGGCTATGGCTCACCTGGAGCTTGCAAGGTCTTGTTGGAAAGCTCAATTTCCGATAACGAAAGTAGATGATCTTCTGAGTATGGCCGCTGATGTTGCTCTATGTTTTGAGGTTTATCACTATAATAAGCCTCCTACACTATCTGTATACTTGAAGGAATCGCAGATTGTTAGTAAGATCATTAATCAGCTGGAAAACCCCAGCCTTATGCAAAAACTCTCTCAGGGCCAGCATTCTATGAACCTTGTGACCGCGAGCCAGCTAAGTCAGGCTCTTTTTTCTGCTTCTGCAGTGTCTAGCACGCATAGTTCAGCTGACTAACTGCGGGTTAGCTATGGGACGGTCCTTAACTTAAGGTTGCTGATCAAAATGGGTGTGACAATATAGGTTTAAGCCTCAGGGATAGAACTGCGTTTGCAGTCCTACAGTGGTTTTTGCTTAAAGGAAAGTATCTAGTCATGCTTTTGTTTAATATAGATAAAGAATGTGTTTTTTGAGCGTAAGTGTCCGGCTGTATTCAAGGGGAAGGGAGCTCAATACAGTGTAATGCTTTTTTGGAGCTGGATATGGGCTTGTAAGTTGATTTAACTATGACATGAAATATAATTGACTATTACCTGAGGAGGGATTTTGCAAATATTATTAATGTTAATGGCGATAGTTGGCGCTGACTTGTGCAGCGCAGCTTCATTAGAAGAGAGCGTTGGGTCAGGAGGCTCTTCTGGTGCTGTTTTGATCTCTCTCCTAGATGAGTTGGGGGAGCTGACTGCCCCTGGCTATGATGATATGTTTTCTAAGTATGGTCGATTTGCGCTTAAGGATAGCTCAGTGAGGTGTGCAGTGACTACGAAACAACTCTTAGAAATGGAGCGATGTCAGGCTTTGATTTTGAAGAGTGGATCGACTGAAGCGTCACAAGTATTTCACCGACTTTTTGAGCGTGAATTTTCTTTTTATAAACTTCAAGTGGGTCAGAATTACATGCCGAGCACTACAGTGCCTATTGTTCCAGCTATGGTAATACCGCGGGCTGATTTGAGGGAAATGAAGTGCGAAATGCTGCTTTATACAGCTTTTGCTATGCGTGCTGTGACCAACACACTTGATGGAAAGGCCCAAGAGCATATGGTTAACTTGCTAGGGGGACATTTACTAAAGATTTCTAACATGCTTGTTAAACCTGAAATACAGATTATTCTAGACGAGTTGTCGGCAACTTATAGCCTCCTTTTTGAAGAGAAGCCCGTATTAGGGGTGGAGCAAACCCTTATGCATTTTTTGAAAAAGCATGATTCTGAAATGTTTCGTCTCTTGAATGTGGCGACTCAAGAATCGGAGCTTGAATGTTTTGAATATGAAGATCTAAAGGTATGGAAGGTGTACAAAAACGAGGGGTTTGGGCGTGCTATGAAAGCACTGTGCCTTCCTGTTTCTGAGGGCTTGAGTGATGAAACTGGTGAAAAAAATCCGCGTATAGAGTTTAAAGGTATGCCGGCTAAATGGAAGCAGGAAGCTTTCTCTAGAAGTCGGACTGTGCGGGTGATGCCCTTTACCTTACATGACCCTACCAGCGTTGCTGGCCAGTATATGCTGAATTTTATTACACCTATAGTTTTTGTTTGCCGACTTTTAATGGATATTGGTAAATTCGAGGGCAATAAGGGTTGCTCTACCAAAGAAGGACGAAATTTTAACGTTTACTTGTTTCGCATTTTGAGCAGGATGTATGTCGACAGCCCTCAGCCCGTAAAGGATTTGGCTCAAGGGCGTTTTTCAATTCCGACAGTGTATGCGCATAAGCTAGACGATATCATTAAGCAATGCTGTGAGCACGTTGTTTTATCAAATGATAGAAACCATAAGCTTGGTGTTTGTAGCAGACAGGCTTTGCATGACTATCTGTGGGTATCTATGCCGCAGTTTGCATATATTTTTGAACAGATTCAGCAAGCGGTTTTACGAGATAGGGAACTCAGCGTCATGACAATGATGCCTCTGGGGCTGCCTACTATAAAAAATTTAAACTTTAGCATACTATCTTCTTCTGAGAATGTGTTTGCATACCTAAGAGCTAATGCTCTTCTAATTATGCGATTGACGCAATTGTCTCTTTCAAATGATTTTTTCACGCCGTTTTTACGGTCTGTTCTAGAAACTCAAAATACATGCTTGTTAAAAAAAGATGTGCAACTCTTTGGCAGAGACCTTTTGCAAGCAAGGTATCGTACAGCCCTGAAATACTGTAATGATCATCACGAATCCTTGAGCGAATCAACTTGGAAATCTGAGCTTATCACATGGCCTCAGTTTCAAAAACATATTGCTAAAGTTGCGCCAGAGTATGCGAAACTTTGGAATTCAATGAAGGGACCTTCAGGCTTTAGCAAGCAATCTTGGCAAGAAGAAGTTCGTGCTTTGAAAGATATCTGGCGCTTATGTTCGGATATTCGGTCAGCCGATATTTACCGATTGATGAGGAATGTAATGTGTGATACAGAATCTGCACTAAAGGAGCACGGCCAAGAGGAGTTAATCTGGATTTTTGGTGACGCTAGCTCCCCTTTTGATTTAGGTGAGTGTGAGGTTCCGGCTTCATGGAATACTTTGGGCTTGGATGATTTTTCAAACTTTTCTTATCAGTTTTATGATAATTGTTGGCGCATAGCAGGCTTAAGTGCTGGCCTTGATATTCTGCAGAGTGTCAAGTGGCGTAATGAGGAGGTTGTCGATAAGATTCAAGCTCTAATGGTGTCTGAGTTGGAGCTAATTCTAAATGTTCCTAAACATATGAGAGATTACGGTCTGGCATGCCCCAGGTATATGCATGGTCTTTCAGTCATAGTATGTGCATGGAATAATGCAAATCACTTTTGTTTGATGCACAAGACACAAAAATCATTGCAAGAAATTGTGCAACAATACTGTCCTGAAGTTTTGGCTTGGCATCAAAAAGCATTTAAGGCTTATGGGCGGCAACTGAGCTCTAAGTATGGATGGAAAGAGGCCTTTAGTGATGGTATGGATTTGCTGGCTATGGCACAGGCTATTACTGAAAAGACCTTGGACGTGTCAGAAAGTACAGAAAAGCAAAGAACTGAGCGTTTAATGGAAAGGGTAGAGAGTGCCCTCATGCTTCTTAAAAAGAGCTCCTCCAAAGGATCGAGTATTCCTGCTCCAAGGGATGTTGTGCATTCTGAGCTAATGAAGTCATGGTGGAGTCATGAAGGCAAAAAGTTTCAGTACTTTGATTGGGAGTTGAAGGAGTTGTTGCTCCTCATAACACAGTACCCTGAGTTTATGAAAGAATGTTTTGACGAGTGTGTTGTCACTCTTAAAGATGCAGAGAGGGTTCTTCCAGTAATTCGTGAGCTCAGCCTTAAAACGGATGCACTAAAGGGTTATGAGCCACCTTGCAGCACCATAAGGTTAGGTGAATTAGACACAAACTGGCACTTTTTGCTTGTCTGCGGGTATAAGGATTAAGGAAAGCTCGTCAGCAGTATAGAAGCAGGTTGGCGAGTTAGTCGCCAACTTACGCCCATTCCCTTTCGTTTGTCAAAGATATTCTCTCTTAGAGGGTAAAGAGTGCTTTGATGCTATCTTGAGCAAGAGGGTGTATCTACAGCTTGCTTAAGTGTTTTGTTAATTTAGAAAACTCTCCTTGAGGTGTGTGTTCATGGAGGCTGTGAGCACGCGCATGTTTTTCAGCAATCGGATAGTTTGCTTATAACATTAGTAAGCTTGTTGGAAGGGAAAGGTCTAGAAAGTTTTAAACCTTGAAAGTATAATCTTTGTGGGGAAAAAGATAATAGTGGTTTTGAAGTTTTTGATGCTGTGTGGGTTTTATGCACTTCAAATCGTAAGATTCTTTACTGTGGAGGGTGATGTAATTGACTTCATTATGCGATGAGATACAATCGACTATTAACTAAAGGAGAATTTTTGAAAATTTTATTAATTTTATTAATTGTTTTGTGTGTGCATGTTGATTTGTGTAGCGCCGATTTGGAAGAACAGCCCTCTACGCCAGTCCCTTATGACTCTGTTGTAAAACCTTTGATTTTAGGAGACGTGGAAGAGGTCATGGCCCCTTGTTACGATGATTATGTTTTTAAGGGTGGTTGTTTTGTTTTGAACAAAACGTCAGTACGGTGTGCTATGACAGCTGAAAAACTTTTGGCAATGGAACAGTGCCAGCCTTTGCTCCTAATGAGCGGATCAACGAAAGCGCTAAAAGAATTTGATGTTCTTTTTAAGAAGACACTGGACCTTCACAACTTACAATCGGGTGCAAAGATAAAGAGCAAGGATCTCATTCTTACGCCAGAAATGATTAGGCACTTACCAGATTCTATGGAGGCGAAAGCAGATATGTTGCTTTACACAGCTTTTTCCATGAGTGCTATTGCTGACATACTGGATGTTGACTCTAAAAGATATTTTCTGGGTTTGCTGGGCGAACATTTGCTCAATACTTCTAAGAGGCTAATGCAGCTTGACTTACAGAGCATGCAGAGCAGTTTAGCGTCATCTTATGAGCGGGTTTTTGAAAACCAGCCAGCTTTAGGGGTGGACCAGACTCTGATGAAGTTTTTGAAAGAGTACGCTCCTGTAATGTTTGAATATTTGGATAAAGCTACGCAAAAAGAACCCCTGGAGTGCTTTGGCTATGCTGAGACTAGCGCTGCTAAACTGTACAAAGAAGGGTGGAATGTGTTTTTTAAAGCACAATATCGGTCTATGGCTAATACAGAATCGGATGAAACAGATTTAGAAAACCCAGCAGTTCTATTGGCATCTTACCCACAAGATTTGGTGGATCAAGCGAAGCGTAATCTTCGTAAGAATTTTGTAATGCCTTTTAATATACATAAGTCGACTGATGACGCGGGTCAGTATATACGACAGTTTATAAAGCCTCTAGTGGTGACATGTCGACTTTTCAAGGGGATGCATCAATTTCAGGAGGCTAATAGACGTGTGGCTACTAAGGAACGGGGGGTGGAATTCCAATGGTTCCGCCTTTTGAATGAGGTCTACGAGGACAGCCCTCGTGCTGTAAGGGCTGTGGCGGGGGGAGATCTGAAATTTTCGTCATCCTATGCGCAAGCACTAGAAAATATCATAACAGCGGAGTGTGAAGCCCCTATGATTCTTAAGCAACACAAGGGTGAGATCGGTGTATGCTCCCGAGAGTCCTTACACGACTATCTGTGGGAAACGGTTCCACAGTTTGCTTATATATTTGAGCACATTCATCAGATGGCACTGGAGGGGGCGGATGCTATAGAGCATCCGTCGGGGTTGCCCATGAGGCACTCATTGAATTTCAGCATGCTGCCTTCTCCTGAAAATGCCTTAGCATATTTAGTGCGTAACGCTACTCTGATCGTCCGACTGACACAACTATCGATCGCTTCGGATCGTTTTACCCCACTTCTAAAAGAAGTTCTGGAAGATGATGTTCTTTCAGGGCAAAATTGGAAAGCATCAGGGAAGGATAGTGTAAAATCAAAACTTCAATACTCTGTGGGTCTGTGCAATAATCGTCTAGAAGATCTGAATCAAGCTTCATCTTGGCAGTGTTCAAGTCTAACATGGAAAGTGTGCAAGAAGCATATGATGAAGGTTTCTCAGAGGTATGAGTCTCTTTGGAGTGCAATGAAGAGAGATGAAAAATTTAACTGGGACGCCTGTACAGAAGAGTTGTATGCCTTGAAGGTTCTGTGGTTTTTAGGAAATGGGATAAGACTACGTAGTCTTTCACGACTACTGAATGATGTTGTGGTTGACACAAAGTTTGCATTGCTGCATCATGACCAAGAAAAATTAAGTGATATTTTAAAAAACTGTGGTGCTTATCATTTAGATTGTTTTGAGGTTCCGCAATCCTGGAACCTTTTGAGTGTAGATGCTTTATCTAGCTTTGCTTATCAATTCGCACAGAACTCTAAGCGCATTGTGTACTTAAGTGAGGGGATTAATCTTATACAGAACATTAAGTGGTCTAATCAGAATGTGGCAGATCAGATCCTCAACCTCATGATTTCTGAGTTGGGTTTGCTGCTGAGCGTTCCAGAGGATATACAAGAGTATCGGCTTTCACTGCCCCGGCATATGCATGCTCTTTCTGTGATAGTTCGTGCATGGCAATATAAGTACACTTTGTCTGTTTATACTGAAGACTGTACGTACCCATTCAAAGAGGATTTGATACACCAGCCAAAAATTTTGCAAGAGCACTTCCCTAAAGTTTTGGCTTGGCACAAAAAAATATTTAAGGCATATGTACAACAGTTACAAGCAGGGTTTGGTGCTAAGGTAGATTCTTTGAGTGAAAATGCAGACCTCCCGACTGAGGCTGCTAGCCTTAGTAGATGCGAGTCACTGGCTACTACACCAAAGCGGCAAAGTAGTGATCGTTTGTTTGAAAGGGTTGAGAGAGCTTTAAAGTTGCTTGGTGAAGGCGCTAATGCAGAAGGTATGAACCTGACTCCAGCGTATGTTCTACATTCTGAGATCATGAAATCTTGGTGGAGTGAAGAATCCAATAGATTTGAGTACACTGAGTCGGATTTACAGCGTCTAGTCGCTATTATCTCGCAACATCCAGAGTGTGTAAAAGGGTCTTTGCGCACCCTGAAGAATGATGAAAAGGCTTTGCAAGTCATTGGCAAAGCAAGCGCGCATTTTGAAAGGTCGCTAGCTATTTTATTTAAAGAGACTAGCATAACTGATCTAATAGAGACACTACAAGAAGGACTTCACGCTCTTCCCCCTTATTCATATACTAGGGACTTGGAGGTGCGCCCTGTAAGGATTTGGTTACCAACTCTTTTTAGTGGAGCTAGGGACGCTGTACGTTTAATGTCTTTTTAGGGGGGAGCTCAATATATCTGACTGAAGGTGATTCTTTTGAGAATCACCTTTTTTTATGATAATGTTTATATTCAGGCAGCGCACTTTATGCTTCGGGAAGTATTAAGGAAATTCTTTACAAAGTCTAAAGAGTCGAGTAAATTATAGCTAATGAGAATTAATATGATGAGCGTTCTATATATACTAATGTGTTCTGCCGTATTTGCTAGTGTATGTGAAAAATGTATGTTTTCCACTATAGAAGAGGTGTATGCTCACCACCCCGAGAGTAATGTTTTTCATCTTTTATCCCGCATGCCTTGTGCTGCGCAAACAGAAGTGAGTTCGCTAGAGGGCGTCTCGGAAGTGCAGTCACGGCCATCAGTGGCTGCGACTGTCAGATCTATCGTAAGTATACTGGACGCTAACCCTGACTCCACCATGACTTCTGATCAGTTTTTGCTTCACTCACAAATTAAGCAAGTGTTGTCACCATATAAAGAGGTTGAAGAGACCCTTAGAAAAACAGAAGATTGCTTAAATCAAGAGATAGCGCGCGAAGTAGCTTTGGAAGGAGGAGAAGTGCTGACGGTCTGGACTGGTTCTATCACACCAAATTTACAGAAACTGCAATCTGAAATATTACAATTGCTGAGTTTTATGCAAAAAATCGAAAAGTTACGTTTGGTAAAACACAGCTCTTCACAGCCAACGAATCTCCGGCAATTTGCTGAAAATGCTATATGTGCGCTAGTGGATTGTCCTCCTTTCTACGCTAGTACATTAAACGAAGCGGAAGTTGCGCGTATATTGGAAGAGCAGGATAGACAAATGGCGCTTTGCCCTACTTATATTACTTCTCAGTTGAGGCGCCCGGCGCAACTATCGATGATTGAAACTCATAAAAGGGTACTGCTTCAGTCGTATCTTGAGTACGCACATTTATTGGATCACCCTTCTTTGTGTAGCGGCCGCCATCGTTTAACTAAGGCAGAAATACAGTTTAGTGAAAGAAAAAGAATTATAGAGTTAGTATGTCTAGAGAGATACTTAAGCAATACACAGTTGCAAGAAATAGAGCGCAGAGTAGAGAAGCTCGTCTTTCAAACATGCCAAGAGTGCTTTGAGTCAGCGAGTAAGGAGATTGTGAGTCAAAGCTCAGCCCCTCTCCTAGAGGTGGTGACGCTTATGTCATCAATGGATAAGAGTGGTCGGTCGGCATATAATGTGGCCATGGCTATATTGAGCCTGCCATCAGAAACGGCTCTTATAGAACAAGAGGTGCAGTTGCTGGAGTGTATGCGATATAGGTTAAAGCCGTATTTTAATCACCTAGTGAGTAGCCAATCACAAAGTTTGTGTCAAGAAGATGCTGATTCACCCTATTCTTTACAGGCATTACAGGGCTGTATGCAAAGTTTTGTATATCTTTTGGAGCATATAGCATCACTTCGTTTAATAAGTTCTGATAATACGCAAGAAGAGGGTTGGCAGGATTTTGCGGCCAAAGGGTTGCGCTCACTTATTTGCCCTTGGCAGGAGCTTTCTCAATGTTGTGACAATGGGATTCTAGAAAAGGTGATACAAGAGCAGCATAAGTTAATGTTTTTTGCTTCAGTTCCAATTCCGACGCTAGCTAATTTTGATTTGCACCAAATAGCAGCTCACTACAATAGCGTGTTGATGAGGGCGTATATTTGCTTTGCTTCGGAGCACGCAATACATAAAAAATTACCGCACAGAGAACAGGATATTTCTGCTGTGCGGGTGAAGGTCTTAGAGGAGGGACGTATACTGCGCCGTTTGAACTTAGATTATGCTAATGGCCAAGTCCGTGAGCAAGTATTGAGTTGGCATCAGCGGTATCAAGATCTCTGCAGCACCGAATGTGAAGCTTGCTTGAACTCAGCAGTTCAAACAGTTTGTAGTTACCCTTACTCCACAGAAGCCCCCCAAGCTCCTTTACTGCGTGCTGTTAAGATTTTGCAGTCCGAAATCGAATTAGCAAGGGGGGAATGCAAAGCAAGTCCTATAATACGCGCTATACGTTTTACCCAACTAATGGGGCAGTCTTCCGTATATCACTTGACTATGGCTATATGCGCACTTTCACCGGATCAACATATATGGCCTTGTGATGTGGCTTTTTCCGGTTGCGTGAAGGAAAGCCTTGAGCCTTTGCAGAATTTACTGAAAGGTACGTCAGCTGGAATAGAGGATGCAATGGGTGAGGCGATGGAGAATCATTTGTCTGAGCTGCAGTCGAGCATAAGGGATGTAATCTGTTTTTTAAGGTGTGTTGAAACATTCAGGCGACTTAGCGATGATAGCGCGCAGGAACAGAGCGTTCGTAATGTTGCAAAAGATGGTTTACGTGCTTTTCTTTGTGTTCCATGCGAGTATGCTGCATCAAGTGATGGGGCTATACAGGGGCTCTTTGGCTCCCTAAGTCTTCAAGATCAGGAAAGTACAGAAGGCTCACCAAATACAACAACTGATGTATCCGGAAATAACTCCTTGTTTATGCAGTTTTACTGTGAGTTTGCAGCAAGGCACAAGTTTTGCCCACACGCCTCATGTCGAGAACAAAGCGTCGCTGATGTTCGCTAGTCAAATGCTGTGATTCCACTCTCATGGTTGTGTTTTTTTCAAATTGTTAAAATAATGTGCGATTTTTCTAGGTGCATATTAAAGTAGGGCGGATCTTTTACTTTTTTGCTACATAAGTCCATAGGATACTCTAGGGGGGGGGGCTGTAGTCATTGCGGGAATTAATGGCGTATGCGAAGGTTTTATATGATGAAAAAACAAATTTTATTAATACTTTTACTGTTAGTCTTGGAAAATGCTCATGGTGCCTCTTGGAAAGATCAGAAGACAGCTTTAGATACTGCTGATGATCGGGTTGTAGGGTACCTGCAACGAAAGTATCCAGGAGTGAATTTTAGAGAGAAGATAAATAATAGGCAGTGGAGAGAGGGGGAAGCTGAGAAGCGCAATGCGCCGAAAGGATTTGTTTCTGTGGAGCTAGTTCCTGCTGTGGATCAAATAAGTGAACTTTCAAATAGTGGTTCTGTAGCAGAGGCACTGAAAGAAGTTTGCTCGGATTATAAACGATTTGTGACTGAGAATAGACCAAATGGTCATCATCGATTCGCGGTTGACTTGGATTACTTGCTTAAGATTTCAGAAGACCCTTTGCAACAAGTGTGGGCTGTTGAGTCTACACAAACGGTCTACATAGTTCTAGAAAACATGATAGAAAAGGCGGCGTTAACGTTGAAGAGACTGAAGGTTCAAGAGGGGCAGGTCCTTGTTGAGGCCCCGAATATAACTTGAAGCAAAGAGCCCTTGTTTTTCCAAGGGCTCTTTGCTAGGATCCCGATATTGAGAACTTTCTTTTCTTCTCGTGGGCACAAGATATATGTTGAGGCGGCTCTAAAAAAACTTGCGCATTCTGTTGCTGAAAACGTTGTGACAATGGGCGTCTAGAAAAGGTGATACAAGATCAGCATAATTAATGTTTTTTGCTTCAGTTTCAGTTGCGATGTTAGCTGCTTTTGATTTGCACCAAATAGTAGCTAACAACAATAGCGTGTTGATGGGGGCATATATTGGCTTTGCGTCGGAGAACGCAATACATAAAAAACTATCGTACAGAGAAAAAGAGATTTATGTGTTGTGGGAGCAGAGCCTAGAAGAGGGAAGAGAGTTGCGCTATCCTTTAAGATCAGGAAAGTACAGCGGATCTTTTACTTTTTTGCTACATAAGTCCATAGGATACTCTAGGGGGGGGCTGTAGTCATTGCAGGAATTAATGGCGTATGAGAATGTTTTATATGATGAAAAAACAAATTTTATTAATACTTTTACTGTTAGTCTTGGAAAATGCTCATGGTGCATGTTGGAAAGACAGGATGACATGGGAAAACACAGCCTTAGATATTTCTGATGATCGGGTTTTAGGGTATCTGAAATGGAGGTACCCAGGAGTGAATTTTAGAGAGCAGATAAATAATAGGCAGTGGAGAGAGATGGAAGCTGAGAGTCGCCAGGATCCGAAACCACCTATTTCTGTGGATCTAGTTCCTGCTGTGGCTCAAATAAGTGAACTTTCAAATAGTAGTTCTGTAGAAGAATCATTGAAAGAAGTTTGCTCAGATTATAAAAAATTTGTAACTGAGAATAGACCAAATGGTCATCATCAATTCGCGGTTGACTTGGATTACTTGCTTAAGATTTCAGAAGACCCTTTGCAACAAGTGTGGGCTGTTGAGTCTACACAAAAGCTCTACGTAGACCTAAAAAAAGCGATGAGAAAGGCGCTAATGTTAAAGCGCTTGGCGGTGCAAAATGAAAAGGTTGTCGTCGATACGCCCCAACTATAGCTTTAGGAAAGGAGCCCTTGTTTTTCCAAGGGCTCTTTGCTGAGAGCCTCTGTTGAGAATTTTCTTTTTATGTTAGCTTCAAGTAGGGGCTTTATCAGGAAGCTGCGAGTTTGTCCGCCAGTACAGAAGGCTGACTAAATACAACAACTGATGTATCCGGAAATAATTCCTTGTTTATGCAGTTTTACTATGATTTTGCAGCAAGGAGCAAGTTTTGCCCACGCGCCTCGTGTCGAGAACAAAGCATCGCTGATGTTCGCTAGTCAATGCTGTGATGCCATGCTCATGGTTGTGTTTTTTCAAATTGTTAAAATAATGTGCAATTTTTCTAGGTGCATAAAATTAAAGTAGGGCGGAGCTTTTACTTTTTGCCACATAAGGCCATAGGATATTCTAGGGGGGGGCTGTAGTCATTGCGGGAATTAATGGCATATGCGAAGGTTTCATATGATGAAAAAACAAATATTATTAATATTTTTACTATTGGTCTTGGAGAATGCGCACGGTGCTTGCTGGGAAGGTCGGGCGGAATGGGGAGACTCAGCCTTACTTCTTGCTGATGAGCAGGTTTTAGCGCATGTGCAACGGAGGTATCCAGGAGTGAATTTTAGAGAGCAGATAAATAATAGGCAGTGGAGAGAGGTGGAAGCTGAGAGTTGCCAGGATCCGAAACCACCTATTTCTGTGGATCTAGTTCCTGTTGTGGGTCAAATAAATGCACTTTCAAATAGTAGTTCTGTAGAAGAATCATTGAAAGAAGTTTGCATAGCTTATAAACAGTTTGTGACTGATAACAAACCAAATGGGCATGAGCAATATAAGGTTGACCTAGACTACTTAATTGAGGCTTCTAGCAACCCTTTGCAACAAGTGTGGGCTATTGAGTCTACACAAAGGCTCTACGTAGATCTAAGAAGATCGACGAGAAAGGCGCTAACGTTAAAGCGCTTGGCAGTGAAAGAGGGCAAGGTCGTCGTCGATGCGCCCAAACTATAGCTTTAGGAAAAGAGCCCTTGTTTTTTCAAGGGCTCTTTGCTAGGAGCCCTCTATTGAGAATTCTCTTGTCTTGTCATGGGCACAAGATGTATGTTAGGTTCAAGTAGAGGCTTTATGATATTACTTTTATGGATTATGGGGTTGTCGATAACCGGAACCTCATCTGGCAAGCTGGGCGCTGATTTTGAAAAAATGCATGTTGAGGCGCTAAAAACATTTGCGCACTCTGTTGCTGAGGACCTGGACGAGGTGAGGTTGCCTTCCTTGAAGGGTAAGGAATACAGTGTAAAACAGTTTCAAGGAGTCGTTAACGGAGTGCGACGGAAGTTTTGGGATCTTCTGTCTATAGTGCGAGTGTCTCACTTTATTATTCACTCCACCCTGCAATCGAGACCCGCCGAGGAGACGACTCGTCTTGTTGAAAAAATTTTAACCGACCTTGATAAAAAAGAGGGTTACAAAAAGGTTTTTCTGCCCTTATGCGAAAAAAAGCTAAGTGCCTTGGAGTGGATTTATGCTTTGCAACTGCTGTTTGACCCTATTCAAACCGCAACAGAATACTTAAAGAAATTGCCTACGGTAGCGCCTTCAAATTTAAATTTAGAAGAAGTAGAGGTTACTTTATCTGATATTACTAAATTTTTAAATGTGCTGGCGGCATATGGAGATAGTATTGATATAGAAGACCCGCTGTTGAGCAAAATTCGTTACTGGAACGATTTACTTGTTTTTCCTGAAACCCAAGGTTTAGCGCAGAGACTGGGGCCCCAAAACGACAATATTTAATGACGTTTAACAAAGACTATCTGCGTGATTTATTGTGCTTATTAAAGAAATGTGCTACAATTCCTCATGTTAATGAGAGTTTTATTTGTAATGTTAGGCTTCTGTCTGAAGGCGATAGAACATCCAACATTTGCTTCGCATCAGCTTACTCAGGAGTTTTTGTGCTTTGGGAGACTATGGCCCGCTTTTATACAACGCGTAGAGCAGACTATACAAGCTGGGTGCACAGTAAGCAGTGCTCAAGATTTGAATACATCCTCGAGCACCCTGTATTGCAAAGGCCTGTCTCTTGAGCAGGTAAGCGCCCTTATCTTAGAACTTTCTTGCGTAAAATCTATGGACTTGATGCAAGAGATGCGCTGCCCCTCTAACGTTCCTGCTATATGTGGTTTGCTTGAAATTGTAAACAGGAACCTATTTTCTGAAGACTTTGGGTGTCTTGCCCTATGTTGTGAGTGCTTTTGCCCGAAAGCGCTTCCCTTTTTCAAGCAACTTTTTTCAGTTTGTGCGAATTTCTTTTTTAAACAGTACAAACGGTGTGAGATTATGTCTTTTGCGATATCTAATAGCGAGGAAGATTTAGGTGTGTACAGACGTATGATGGAAAACATGCGGGATTTTTACACAAAAGTGAAGAGAGTAGGCCGCTCTTTAGGCCTGAAAAATGTTCCCGATACACCAGATATAAAATGTGTCGAGTTGCGGAAAGAGCAGTATACTTCTGCTGAATATATAGATGAGTTGCTAGTAATTTGTGAGACTGTAGGATGTGAGCACGGTGTGGCTGAAGAATTTATCTCTCCATTAGAGGCTCTTTTAGATCTTCCTCGTACCTCTTGTTTTGTTGGAGGCTCTTCTACATGTCAAACACCAGAAAGCTTTCAAGGCTTAATTGATCGATTTTTTCGACAGGTTTCCCCTATGCTGTGTGATCAAAGCAGCATGAGAGAGGCGGTGGAATGGGTGGATTGGCTTTTGGAGGATACCCCTCCTGAAATAAGAGAAGCTTGTTCTGTGAGTGAGAGTGCTGTGCGGCTTATGATATCAGATGTGAGTGGACATAACTTTTTGACAAAACGGCAGAAATTTTACACTGTGCAAAATGGAAGTTTTACATATAGCGATAAATCAGAAATTTTTCCCCTATTATCTGCTTTTGCAGAAGTAGATGAAAAAATACGTTTTATCGAGAGCTGTTCTGCCATTAAGGCGTACTATGCGACTCTGTCTGATTTGAGTGAATACCCTGACTTATGCTATGCTTTAGACCCTTTAGAACAGAGGAGGGCGCCATTAACGGAAGAAAAGTTCGTTGAAAAAGATCAGGATTTTAGGAGACTAGTGTGTTCAGAGTCTGTTCTGAGAGGACACATTCAATCGATTCATATTACAGCATCCCTTTTAAAAGTTTGTGGTGACATTACCCAATTGACTAAAGTGAAAAAGGCTTTGACAGGATGGTTAGAAATACTGCTGCAAAGTACTGCTGTTAAGCGGTTTTGTGATCAAGCCATGTCCAACACCGCCTTGGATGCAGATGTGGAAGCTTTACAAAAAGGAATTATGAAAGAGATGGCGATAAGGCCTTACTATGGAGAAAATGCTCTGCCGCAATATGCACCAGATCTTTATGAGGCGTTGAAGCGTGCGTTCGGCTTGAGAGTAGAAAAGGGCAATGAAGTACCTTACTTAGTTGAACGATTTCTGAGAAGCTATACTAAATGATTTTGTAGCAAGCGTCTAAATTTAGTTGCCGTCAAGAATGTGAATAATACAAGATAAGGAAGAAGTTTACGCTTTTTGCTAGTTTGATCTTTTTATCTCTATGTGGTTTTTCTAGTGCGAGTTAGTTTTAATTGTTTTGCTGCGGGCTTTTCATCCAAGATTTTATCTTCTAAAAACTCAGGAGGACTGAGAAGGATGGATGCTTCCAAAAGCAGATGCATTTTGTTTGGCATATCTGTTTCTTTCTGGGTTGAGTCGCTAAAAGTTTCGTGCTTTCTTTTTCTTGTACCTGATTCGTGTTTTTGACAAGATCGTTTCTGCTCTACAGGTGCGGATATAGTAGTTTCGCTGTGAGTAGGCAATTCTAGTGTGTCTGTTTTGTGTCTGGTCGTTTCAGGGTTGTGATTTGGCAAGAGAGATGTATATAGTGAGAGGAGGGTGTCTGCAGCAGACTGGTCTGCAATACTGTCTGGGGTGTGTTTTGCGGATGTGTTCTTGAGTTTTTTTAACGGCTGACTTTTTTTGCTTTTGGACTCTTTTTTCTTGAGGGCTTTTTCTCTAGGCGTGCGAGCGGCGAAGATCTGTTTGGGCTTGCTCTTTGCTTTAGATGTTCGCTGTGTATTTTGTTCTGTCTTCTTTTCAATAGGTAAATATTCACAACTGGTTTTGTTTGAGGTGTTGATGAGACTTGTGTTTTCTGGTTGTTCCTGGATTGGTAGGGCGCTAGGGTTTGGCGGCGGAGTAGGGCATAGCTCTTTCAGAAAATTTTGTATGTCTTGCAGGAATGCGGTATTAAGAGCTGGTTTGAACTGTACTCTATAAGCCTCAGAAAAAATATTTCCACTGTGCACAAAGGGTAAACCTAAAACATGTAGGGTGTGAAAGGCGGTTACAAAAGAAGACAAACTTTCCCCTGTTGTTTCTGAACTAGGGAAGGATAAAGCTTGATGGAGTGTAGAATCTTGTTGCGCAATTTGTTCATGTAAAGCTTTCATATATTGAATCTCTAGAGATAGGCTATTGTTAGGAAGGGAAACAGTTTCTGTCCATAGTATTTCGTGTAAGTTGGAAAGTTGGAACTTCTTTTGTATGAGCATGCCAAGAAGTATTGCATGACAGGATTGAATTAAGTACTGCGTGATGTTGGTTAGTGGTAACACTCTTTCTGGGTTGTTGAATTTTTCTTGGAAAGAGGTGTCTGTTCTTGAAAAGTGTAAGAGCCACTCAGCTCCGCTTTTTTCAGGAGCTGGATCTACTGTTTCTGTGGCAGCGAATATACGCTTTAAAATTGAGCTAACTTTTGGCAGTGTTAAGTGCTCTACGTGCATTAATGCTAGGTGTTGTGTATTTTGGCATAATTTTGCTGGCAACACAGGCCGTTGAAGATTTACTTGTTCTTGTGTTAGGTGATTGTGGATTATAGTTAACAAAAGGCTTTTGTTTTGCTGACTCCAGGGTTGAGTGGTGATAGCGAGCAGAAAAGGCATTTCAGTGTGTGGGAGCTTCATAGATTTTGCGTGTAGGTTTATCTGATGTTGAAGGAGTGATTGAGCTGATAGCCCCCAAGCTTCTCCTGAAAGTATCTTAAGTTCTGTGGCATCAAGGGGAATATCATTCTTCTTCAAAATAGTCGCCTGATGGATGTAAGCAGAGGCTTCATAATGCCAAATCGATGTTGCTCCTTGGTGGTTGATTGATGCAAGCGAGAAAATAGATTGAGAATCTATTTTTTGCGCTTCAATGATATGGCATGCCATTCCAATCAGATTAAGTGCTATATAACGAATGTCTTCTCCTGGGGAGTTTGTAGTGCCGGGCCAGTTAAGCGCCAGTTGCTTGAGCACGCTGGCGCAAAGCTGTTCGCTTGATCCCTCACCTGATGATGTTTTAATAACAGGGTGGTCCATAAATAAGGTGGTAATGGCATCAGCAATGTTTGGCATGGATATGAGGGCTGGGTTGTTTGCAAATGTACTGAGCAAAGAGGCTCCTAACTTTTGAGAGAGAGTATCGCTCCATAGGTGGGACTGGCTTGGAGTTCTTTTCCACTTTCGCGCTGGGGTTTCTGTGGCGCAATCTTGTGCTCTAGGCAGTAAAAAGCAAAGAGCAGAATGAAGAAGGGCTTCATCCTGCGTGACCGAGAAAATGATTGGCGTGAGGAAAAAGAACTTGCTAGAAGGGTCTAGGGCGGCAATATGCCTTGCCCCTTTAGTTTTTAAATAGGCGTAAGCTTCCCGACAGTTCATGTTTAAAATATCATTTTCTATGTGAAATTCCTCAAAAAATTTATGAGCAAAATTCTGTATCATAGTAAGAGCGAACAGCTCTTTATCGCTGCACAGAAATTCTTTGGGAACACATCCTATCTCTTGAGCAATAAATATATGTATTGCGCATGCTGCGTGATAGATGTTGTCCAAATAAGAGGTTCTTAAATAGCGGCGACTGTTGTGGAGGAGTTCGGAAAAAAGTTTAAAAATCCATCGGTAAGTGCACGGTTCAAATGCGGGGGGACGTGCATTTATCGGAAGGTTTGAGATTACTATTTTCAAAAGCTCAGGGTTTGCTTGAGAGGCTTGGCAGCTCTTCCAAAGATCGTATAAGTCAGCATGCACGATTGGACAAACCTGCCCAGAAGAGCAGTGTAGCTGTGTGCATAGAGCTATCAAAGTGATTGCTTTGTAAAACACGTTGCGCCTAAAGAGCTCTAATAAGAACATAGCTGATCTTTAAATAAGAAAAAAGCGGTAAGAGATTAGCGTGGCAACAAAGGTGTTGCCCGCGCTAAACGTTGTGCAAAACTACTGATCTGGACACAAAGCAAGTAGATTTGTGATGTGTTTGATAGTGGAGGCTGTCGCCAGCACAACATCTTGTTCATCAGCCAGGTAACAAGATTGGTGTTTTGATAGGTTTCTTTTGTATGCGTCTGTTGCCCTTTGGTATGCCTGAGATGCTGCGGTGATTAAAGCGGATTTGCCCTTACTGTCTAGCGCAGGTTTTTCTTGCAGTTGGTTTTGTATAGTCTCTATTGTTTTATAAAGTGTGTTCATTTTTTCATATAGTGTGTTTAAAAGTTGTTCCTCTTTTTCGGAGGTTTCCAAATCTTTTGATAGTTGACTCACATAGACTGCGCGGGTTGCAGGAGATTTTTCTAGCTCTTTTGCTAACAGATTGCTGTGATTTACACAGAAAGATCCGCTCTCCCTGAGCCCTTCGCGGACTTCAGGGTCTAGGTCAGCAGCAAAAACAGATATAATGGAAAGAAATAAAACAGGAAATATAAACATAATGACTTATTGTAACATAAACTTTGAAAAATACAGTGCATTTTCTGAAGTTATGCTAAAATTTGATAAAAGTTGAGGGGTGTTTGAATGCAAATATGGCTTTATTTATTTTGGGGAATTAGTATGAGCGGTGTATGTTCTGATAAGCCAGAGATTGGCTTGTCGGAAATCACAATGCAAGGACATGGTGGCGTAAGACTTCGTGTAGTGACGGGGTTAGAGTTCGATCCAGTGGAAATCGGAGGAAAAAGTATATATGAAGTTGCGTGGTTTTTTGCGAATCTGGCTTTTCAAAAACAAGGGAAGATGGCAGACGCTGCGCTTCAAAAAGAGATAGCGTGCATGTTTATATGTAGTGATAATAGTGTTCAGGTTGCTGCAAAGAATCTGAAAATGGTTGGATCTGGTTTGATGTTGTTGAGTTATGTGCGGCAAACTTTTGAATTCAATTTAGTCAACTCTTGTCTTGTTAAAAAGAGTAGAAGTTTGCCTGAGTTCTTGGTTTTATGCCAAACGTTTGCCCATAATGCTAAGTGCATTAACTTGTTACTGTCCTCTACCGTGGCGATTATACCAGTGAGTGGTGACGTGGCTGAAAGTTATAGTATGATTCGTGCATGTTCTATATCGCCATTTGCTTTTAATGGCATTGAGGATCTTTGTGAGAAAACTCTTTTTAAGCAGGTGAATGCTGAAGAAGGTCTATATGCCCGTGATATTTTACAGAGCTTTAAAGATTTGGCGAAGCTATGATTATGCTTGTTTTGGCATAGACAGCCTATTATAAAATTGCGCTACTAATGGGGAGTAAGTGATGCTCATCTTGCATAATAGTGGGATCGAAGATCTATAAGATGTTGGGAGGCATGATCAATATAAGTGCCTTTAGTGATTGTTGGACATTATGTTCAGTTTATGACATAATTTTTTATGATTGTATTTCTAATACCTTTTTTTAGTTGGGCAGCGGCCTTAGAGGTTTCAGAAGCTGTTCTTTGCAAGAGTATAGCGCAGCTTTCCGTAGATCCCGTCAGTTTGGCCGGAGCACCTTCTTCGCAAATAATGCATTGTAGCCGGCATATAGTGCAGGCTACAGACTCTAAAAGTCAGAGAGCTATGTTAGAACTGCATAGGCTGAGTGACAACGAGGATGAAGTCAGAGCCTTAAAATGCCTTATAGGCATCCCTCCTATGCTTGTTATTTACGGCGCCCTCGATTACGCGCAAAAAAATTGCAATAAGCATATGCAAAGTATATGGTTTCAAAACCCTAAACGTAGCCTTGAGTTTTTGCGTCGCCAGTTGGGTGACGAGCTTCTGAATCCATCAAAGATTAGAGATATAAATGATGCCTCCATTCTGCTCGCTTTTGATACTTTAGCGACGACTTTGTCTAGCGAAGACTGTGTGTCGGCGAATTTACTGCCTAAAGATGTGTGCTCTATGCTGGAGTCAGTGTTAGAGGGCGGCTTGCGGTATTGCGAAAAAATATATGAATCGTGTAAAAACTTACTTCCTGTGATTAACAAACTAAAAGCGTATTCTTTGCTGGGCGAATGTTTGTGGCAAAAGGGTTTTGAAGACATGCAGAAAAAAGCTGAGGTTTTTCTCCGATATTTAAAGGGGCATGAAATTTCCTCTGGCTCATATGAAAGTTTGAGAGAAAGAATAGCGAAAATTACTGCTTTCCCTAAAGACAAAGTTCAAAATTTAGACAAAGTTCAAAATTTTTTTAACGAAATAATAAAAGACCTTCAAATGTTTAAGAGGCTTCAAACATTAACGGATTTGGAGGTTGAGTGCGCATTGTCTTACTTTGCTTTTCTTGTGGTATGTGTGGAGGAGCACCCTGATTGGTTTACTCCGCGAGTGAAAGCAAAAATACTGCATTACATACAGGAAACGCCTATATTCATGACCCTTGCCTCAAACATAGGCCCTGCCTATGCGATGCTTCTAGAAGCTCTGGGAGTAGTAGGGGAAGAGCCCCCCCTTGAAGAGTTCTCTGATTTGCAGGAGTTAAAGAAGTCAGTGCCCGTGCAGATAGAAGGGGGGCGGTTTATGGTCACTATCCCCTTTCAAAGCAATCTTCATAAGACTTTGGTGCAATTTCGGGAGACTGTGCAACGGTCTGGATGTCAAGATATAGTAACACGGTATAATAGTATCTTGTGTGTGGGCCTAACTATTCCTGGAACACTATGTATGGAAGATTGGGAGGTTAGCAAACCCTATCAGCTGCAAGCCGTTAGCGCTCCGCAATTTGACTTAGAAGAGTCCACAAATAAAATAGCTCTAGTAGAGTATTTTACTAGAAACTTTATGCCTATCAGGCAGCTCCATCATGTCTTCCTGCTTCCAGGAAGACTGTTCAAGGACCTTGCAATAGACAACCTTAAGACGCTAGATGCTCCTGAAGCTCTTGCTACCTACTGTGTCACGCATCAGCCAATTGGTGTGGATTACGGCCCGATAGCCGGGCTTGTTGCGGCTTTAGAGCCTTTAGTTGATGCACAGTTGATGCCGCACTTTAAGACGATACTTTCGACAATGTCTGAAGAAAAAACGTCAGCATTTTAGTCGGATTTAAAATATTAGTTTTTACTAAGGTTGATTAGCGATCGGCGGCACTATTTAGGGAGAAGGCGGGATCGTTTTAACGGCTTTGGGGTATATGGTGGAAAGGGCGGATTTTTGTGACGGAGTAGTTTGTTGCGATAGTTGTGTCCAAATCTAAAGTAGAAACACTCTAGTGGGCCTCCATCAAGAAATCAGGACTTTGCAAGTTTAAAGAATCCTCTTTCTCTGTCCCTTCACGTAGTTTTTGACCCTTCTCTATCTCTTTTAAGGACTCCAGTAAAGATCTAAATGGTATATGATAAAAAACCTCTAATCTCAAACGTTTGGTATATTCCGCGCTTACTGTGTGTATGGAAGCTAATAAGCTCGCGCTGATGTTGCGTGGCGTAGGGTTTTCTGTGCGTTTTTTTGAAGTTGGCTTAAAGATAGGAGGTGATTCACCGTGTGCTGTGCTGTGCTTTTGTGTACAGTAATTAAAAACTTCATCTAGGTTATCCCACTTAATACAATCATGCCCATCCCATTTCTCTTTCTGCCAAATTTGAAGTAAGCAGGTTATCTTCATGATGTCCCGGAGGAGTGTAGGGTAAAATTGTGAGTTGAGAGCTCGGCGACATTCAGATTCGTCTAGTCTCTTGAACAGGTAATCTCTTACTTTTGCGAACTTGTCTAGAGACCATACGTTTGTTTTTTGCAGACTTATGATAGAGGCTTCTAGTAAAAATATAATATTTCGATGGTTAAAAGAAGCACTTCTTGTCTTTGCGGATATACTAATGATTTGAGAGAAAATGTCAGATAGCGCACTAAAAGTAATAGAGTGGAGCTTGGCTAATTGCTTTAGGGCGCACTCGGGATTTTGGTTGTCAATGATTCGCTGAGCCGCTGTGCAGACACTTTCAGATAAAAGGGTGTCGCTTAATGTGAGGTGCGGCCCTGAGAGGTTTACGCCTCTTAGTGAATCTAAAGACGTAGATGTAAGTGAGGAGCATGATTGTGAGGCGTGCTCAAAATGTCTTATTGCATTTAAAAGGTAATCAGGCTCTTGCGCCTTAGTCAGCATCTCCATAATGGGGGATGTGATGACAAAATCTTTTAAACAGAGTAGTATTTGATCGTACGGATGTGAGTGGTTATGCTTGTGATATTTGTTTTGGATGTCAGGGCTTTGGGAAGGAAGTATTGATAGTGCATAGGCAATCTTGATGCGATCTTTGAAACTTTCTTTTTTTGGCACTGACAGGTAGTGCTGATGAAAGTTGGGCAGATCTATATAATGGGCGCACAGAAAACTTAATATAATATTATGAAAATCACTGTGGCAATGATATAGAGATGTCAGGGTTAATATATAGTTACTGTTTGTTCTAGAATCTAACAATTGCCCGAACAGCTTTGTTTGCTCGGAAAAAGTGTGCATTTGATATGTGGAGCATATTGTGGGAATTTCTAAAAAGAGATCGCAACTTTGAGAGGGGTTTTGAATCATTAATTCAGCTATGTCAGAAAGAAAAATTTGTGCTGAGCTGACAACTGGGTGAGTCGGCTGGCAAGGGAAGTAGGATGTCTGTTTTTTACAACAGACATCCTGATGGTTAAATCCACTGCATTGTTTGTAGCGTATTTCGGCGACATTTTGACCTTTGTGGTCCTGTAAAGAACATAGTGACAGTAAGCTGCTTTGAGGCGTGATTTCGCTGAGATCATAGAGCGGGTGAGAGAAGGTTGTTGTGAGATTACGTTCGACAACATTAAGTATTTGAGTTGTTGCCAGGAGGTCGTGTTGGGAGCTCTTGACAGGAGCATTATCTAATATGCTTTGTGCTTGCTCCAGATCAAAGATGTCCTGATCATTTTGACTTTGGGCGTATCTTAATAAGCACGCCATTCTTATCACAGAACTAAAATAACTTGTAGTTATTTTGGACTGCGGAGGGTGCTGAGTATAGATCGCCTGAAAAATGCTTTCATCACAGCCATTCTGATGGTGTAAAAGTATACCGAGCCTCCATAGGGCTATGTAAGAAAGCCTGTTTTTTGCAAGATGGTCAGTTAAGCTTTTTTGGGCTAATACCGTAAGTAGTGTGTCTGTAGAGGTGTCAGGGGAGATCTGCAGCGCTTCTTTTACAATGACGCAGAAATTTTCAGGGTACCTCATGCAATGGAAGAGAGCGCCTTCTGGTGAGGTTTGATGGGTCTTGCCACGGTTTCTTTTTCCGCTTTTATACACGGGTAAAGGGTGGGTGGATTCTGAAGAGTAAATATGAGGCGTTTGTGTCCTGAGTACGTTTGTCTGCGAGGTGGTTGCATGAGGCTGTGCTACGTGGGTTGGAGGAGAAGGGTGTGTTAACGTATAGGCTGTAAGATCTGACATAGGAGTGATTGGAGGCGATTGTGTAAAGCACAATGGCTGACGTGATTGTGATATGGGGGAAGGAGCAGTAGATGGGGTTGTGTCTGCGGTACATATTTGGGGTCCTTGTTGTGATGGGGTGCTGCTGATTTGAGTTGTGTGGTCTACTTCTGGGGTGGAAACAATAAGAGAGCTTAATTCTGACTGCGCAAATGGAGGACCGTAGTGAAAGAGGGAAGTAGGCCCTTCTGCGCGAGGTTCAAGTTTGCTTTCCTCAATACAGCGTGCAGAAAGATCCGGGAATGTAGAGTGTTGAATAGCGGACATTAATATGCCTTTTTCCGCAAAGGATTCGGTTCCGGTCCACTCCATGTCGTATTGATATTCGAAAGTTGGATGAGAATCGTAGTGAAAGGGTTTTGATCGCTGACCATACGGGTGGTGCTGAGGGGGCGTTCCTCTTCTGTTGTGGCTGGATGCAGAGTCTTGGGCGTGGTGTGATGACATAAGAGAGTCAGTCATGCGTAACAGGTCTTCTAAGATATGGTCCTCCTCTGACGTTAAAAAAGCCGCGGTAGCACTTTCTGCGCAATATGCAATCATAATAAAAAAAACACTAACCATATCTACATTAGATATTATAATATTTGTAAAATAAACACAATGTTTATTGATAAACCGTTGGTTGTGGTTGGAGACTGTCTAAAAACTTTGAGAACTCAAGTAATGGAACTTTTTGCCTGAGCTCTGAAGGCCTTTTAGATACTCATAGAAGAGTGTTTAGGGTTTGAAAAAGTCAGGAGCTGCTTATATAGCCACACTGCACTGAGACGGTCTAGTTTTTGCCCAAACACTTTGGAGAAAAATGAATATTACAAATTCAGCTGTTCTTTCATGTTGCAAAGGTAGGGGGGGGAGCAAGGTAAATATCTATACGAAGGTACACAGAACTTTGTGAAAAAGATTTGTCTGTGATAAGCATGTTTTATGATGCTTAGGACTAAATTTCAAATTTTCATTGCGATTTTAGCTGTTAATATGCCCGCTGCAAATGCAGCGGCGCGCTCACACTTCAAAGAGCTTTTGGAAGAGAAGCTAAAAGTGGGAATGCTTCAAAGGAAGATGGAGCAACAACCTAAAGTTCCCGTTGAAAAAAAATATGAGGATCTTGTTGCACAATCTTTTTCGGGGGATACGATGCACTTCGTATCTCCTGATAGAGCTGCCAAGGAATGTTTGATTAATAAAGCATCACTTTCTCCACACTTTGTGTTAAAGAGGGCTACAGAGCGGATAGTGGGTAAACAGGTGAGTGAGCAATGCGAGGAAGCTGCGAATTCTGCTTATAGTGCAGCGCGCACCAACGTGGTTCTTACACTGGAGCGGGTGACACTTTGGATGCAGGAATACAATATTACATTTGAAGAACTCGCTTCTTTTTGGTGGGATCAGAAGGAAAGCGTAATGTTTTTTTCTGTATTAGCAGACTTTGTAAGAGGGGTGTGCCATATAGAGCCCCCCTCAGGCATGGTTGTGACCTTGCCAAAAACAGACGCCGTTTCTCGTAATGGCGAGTTTCTGATGCCAGAGCATTTAAGGGCTCCAATTTCAAAAACACTTTGCGATCGGAAAAAAGAGTCAATTTCTTTATCCTCACCACGGGATGTTCGATTAAAAGCCTTGAGAAAGCTTGGTATGACAGAATCGGATGTGGGCGCGAGACTGGCTAGTGTTGGCTCATGTTTTTCCCGTATTAAAGAAAGGATAAATCAAATCACGCAGAGGCTAACCATTTTTGAAATATATGACAACATGCGCTATTCTGGCCTAGAAAATCTGTGCGTTTGGGATCAGTTTTTGCACTTAAAACTCTTAGAGCATAGAGTCTCTGAAGAACAGTGTCCCTACCAAGTTGACGTGAAAAATCTTTCCCCTGAAAGCAAAAAAGAACAAGAAAAAATATTTAGCGATCATATCCAAAAAATGATAAGTAGTTATGCAGGTCATGTTTTCCCAGGTCCTCGACAAACAAAAGTTGTTTAGTTATCTTTTTTTGAGGGTTGAGGCTGTTTCAACAAAAACTTGCTGGCTAAATGTTTACATGAAAATGTGACGTGCTATTATGATTTATGAAGATTTTTTCCATACTTATTCTGCTCTTAGTGTATAGCGCGCACGCTGCAAGTGCAGAGGGCGGCTTAGATTTTAAAGCGAGGCTGGACGCGAAGTTTAGAGAAAAATTGAATACAACGTCAGTTCAGCAACACAAAGCTTCCACCGACAAGACATATGATGGTCTTGTTGCACAAGCTTTTTCGGGGAACACAGTTCACCTGATTCCTTCTGATTTGGCTACTAAAAAGTGTATTTTGAATGCAGCTGCTGTTTGGCCAGGATTTTTACTAAAGCACTATACAGAGGAGCGAGGCATTCAAACTTTAGCGGTAAACAAGCGATGTGAAGAGCTTTCCCAGATGGCGTATAAGCAGGCATCTGGCTCACTTTATGGATATTTAAGCTTCGCAAAACACTGGATGCTAAAGCATAATATCACATTTGAAGAAATGCTTGCGTTATGGTGGGATGATAAGGACTCTATAATGTTTTTTTCTGTGTTAGCTGACTTTTTGAGAGGAGTACAGCACATACAGGAATCGCCAAAAGGCTGGCGGCCGGTAAAAGCTGACGTACATACGGGCGTAACTCTTATGCCAGAGCATTTGAGAGTGTCCATTTCAAAAAAACTTTTCGACCGGCCTAAAGAGTCGATCACCTTAGGTTCGTTGAAAGATATACGAGCAGCGGCTTTGTTGAAACTTAAAATAACAGAGTCTGAATTTAAATCTTTAAGCTTTTGCTGCCGTACATTCTTTGAAGACACTACTGATTTACGTGCCTATATAAGCCGTCTCACAGAAAGGCACAGTTATGATGCAGTATACAAATCTACTTTAAACGGAAAAGATGCAGAAGCCATAGAGAGCATGTACTTTTTTGGAGAGTTTTTATACTGGACCCTCACAGAAAAGGGCCTTGCTCCCAAAAAAACACCACACCCAGGTGATGTCAGCATGCACTCTTCTGAAAATACACAAGTGAAGCTGGGAGAACTGAGAAAGTACCTAAGCGAAATGATGGCATTGCTCGCTTTGGACAGTGCTAATAGAGTTATTTAGCAGTTGTAATTACTAAACAGATTTCTTGAAAATTGGGGTGGGGCCGGGATTGTGTGTGAATCTTGAACGACAATTTAACTCATTATAGATTTTGACCTTTATGTGTGATATCGTAACGCATGATGTATATATTTTTAAGATGTTTATTGTTAAGTGTGAGCTGTTTGGGTGCAGCTTCTTCTCCTGAATCCGCAGATGATTTCAGTATTTATAACGGACGTATGACTGAGAGTGGGCTTACTATACAGGCCAATATTCCTGCTAGAGAGAGTGAAGTCCTTGAAGTAGGACTCCTTTCTAGTTTACTGTCATCCTTGTCTCAAACAGGCTGCCGCAAATCTCAATTCGAAAAATTTTTTCAGGAAGCCGATCAAACTTACCGCGTAAAGGCAGCGTTTTCTGATCAAAAGCTAGAGAACTTTTCTAGTACTCGAGATCTGAGTGTTTTGTCTGCTGGTTTGCGCAGCTTAAGTTTTTCCCTTCAGTATTTAGCCACTCACTTGGGGCCAGCCATTGTAGCGACACAGAACAGTGCGCTTTTTGCCCAAGATATTATGGCTTTCCCTGATTTATGTTATATAGGCCAAGGTCTTTTAAAGGTTTTGCCTCAACATATAGCGTATTGTTGGGCCCTGATTGGCTTGGATCGCGAGGGCTGTGTAAAAAGCAATAAGCTCTGTACAGTGAGTGGCCAAAATTTTGCTCATGTAGATATTTTTAATGCTTTGTGGGCAAGTGAAGATGCTCCGAAATTTGTAAGGGAGGCTCAACAAATTGTGAGCGTTTTTTCCAAAATTTTAGACCATGAGTATCGCATGACAGGGTCAACAATATATATAGCGGTGTTGAAGCAGCTGGCTAAAATTAATGGTGAGTTTTTATACTCAGAGTGTGTGAGGGTCAATCGTCTTCTGCCTTACATAACAACAGAGGTTGATCCGATTGTTGAAAAAGGAATAGAAGCTCTTAATGAAAGGTTCACGGAGCATAATCGGGTTTGTGAGATTTTGGACCTGCAGTCTGAGTGCTTTCCAGACTCTTGTATCCCAACTCAGTTTTCGTCCATTTCTTTAAATAAAGGGGAGTCAGAGCCAGTGCCAACAGAGTCTTTTGAAGATTTGCTTAAAATAATGCACAACCCTACCGAGTTTGAGCGTTATGTTGCCGCTCAGGTAGTACGCAACCTTCCAGAAAAGGAAAGAAAAGCCTGTGAGGGCATATGGGATCTCAAAGAAGCACAAGAGCATTTTGACGCAATTAATGAGTACGTTTTTATTCTGACCACCTAATAAGCACTTTCTGTGTTTGTTGAGTGCCGAACATAGACCGGGGGAGGCTTGTGGGCGCCCCCCGTCTTAAATTCAGACTGTCTTGAGAGCATTAGTCGAGGTTTGCTTTGGGTATCAAGGCCGGGGGATAGGCGTGAAACTTTTTGGGAGTTATTTTTGCGAAGAGTTGAGCCAAGTGTTTAGCGTTTTTAGCTCTTTCTTTCTCTTCTTTTATCACTTGCTTTAATATTTTGATCTTTTCAAGTGGGGCTTGCTGCTTTTCTTCAGGGTCACGATTGTCTTCTTCAAAGGTGATCTTTTGACGTTTTCTTGCATGCAGGGGAGATCGACTGCGTTTTTTGAGAATGCTCTGGGTGTTGTTTGTGGAGCTGCTTTCCGAGGATAGGGTGAAAGGGTCGCCACTCTTTAAATCGGTCGTAAGACCAAAATCGCTCTCTGGATCTGTAGGCTTAAAACCTTTAATAATATCCTCAATCTCTTCTTCCTTTAAAGGGGTCGTAAGACCAAAATCGCTCTCTGGATCTGTAGGCTTAAAACCTTTAATAATATCCTCAATCTCTTCTTCCTTTAAAGGGGTCGTAAGACCAAAATCGCTCTCTGGATTTGTAGACTTCAAACTTTTGATAATACCCTCAAACTCTTCGTTCGACACTTTAGGTTCTATATCTTTTGTCCCTGTAAACGTGCTATTAACAACTTGGGACATATCCTGAAGTTCCTCATTAAATTCTGTGGCAGGAGTTGTGCAATGGGCTAGTGTGGCAAAAAACAATGTAACAAACATAAAATATTATAACTTGTTTGGAGAAAAATACAATCATTAAATTGTTTTGACAGTACTTAAAGGTTTTATGGATCATTGGATTGGAGGGGTAGGGGGAGCATAGTTACTTTTGAGAAAATGCTATTTATTTGTGTGATTTCATGATATTATTGTTTGATGTTGAAAATCATTTGTTATTTGTTGTCGTCGTTATATGCTGTTGCTGCATCTGATGCCGAAGTGTCTGCACTAGAGCCTCTAGCTAAGGGAGAGCGGAAACTTGTGAGTAAAGAGTTGGAAAAAGTGCTGAAAGATCGTGAGCATTACAAGGGCTTGTTAAATGAGAAGGTTGTGTTGGATGGCAATCGGCGAGACCTCGATATTTTTTCTAAACATGCGTTGCGTACAAAGCTGCGTGGCATTGAGGAGGATATGAAAAACAGCCTTACTGACAAACAAGATATTACTTCTGTGAAAGACGATATTGCAATCTTGAAGGATCTCATAAAGCGGGCTAATAAGGCTGAAAAGGAGGCTGTTACCCGTCCGACAGAATTAGTGTCGAGAGTGGGTTTTTCCGTGGAGATTTAAGGTCAGCAATTCTGCTCTTCATGATATAAGCATCTTTAATATAGATAGGGTATGCTGTGTGAGATACTCCATATTAAGAGCGCTTGTTTCCAACGCAGCTTTCATGGCGTAGAGAGATTTTTATCTGCCTGCTCTGTAGCTTGATGCTTTGCGACAGGGAGTGCGCAACAATCGATTAAGTATATGAAGAAAAGACGCGTGGGTTGATGGTCTTTGCATGGCAAGCTTTGTTTGAACTTTATATTTTTTGTGATAGAATATCCTATGTTATATAGTTGGAAGTTAATGCAATTTTGCACTTGTATGGTTGTGGCGTCGTGTCAGGCGGCATCCTTCTCTGGGACACTTCTCACAGAAAGTGTGAGAAATGAACATCAGAAACCTATTACTCAGCAGCTTGAAGAAGATGTTGTTCCGATATACGATGTTCCTGCTGCTGACGACATATACGAGTTTTGTCAGGCAGATAAAAGCAAGGCATTCCGCTTTATGGATCAAGTAAATCGCGTAATGCGCCAGGCAGAGTTTTTTGCCCGCCTAGGTGTCTTGAATGTCCGTGTTTCTGTCGACGGTTCTAGTACTAGTGTACAGGCTCTGGTGGAAGGCTTTATAGACTTAAAGGGGCTCATTGAACACAAAGCATTGGGCCTAAAGCGCGGTAGCTCGGATGCATCTTTGGAAAACCAAGATTGCTCGGGAGTTTTTCATGATTTTTTCGCAAAATGTTTAAGCTATGTTTCTCGCCTGGAAACTAATGCCATACTATTTCGCTTAAATGAAATAAAATCCTTAGAAACGCAAGGTTTTTTGGGAACAGAGTCAAGGCCAACTTGGCAGAGAGTTTGCGTGAACCAATATTTATCTAACTTGGCGGATATAATGGAAAAACGACCTAATGTTTTTGTGTGTGATAGCATCACCGTATGTCATTTTGCGTTGATTTTTGCGCAGCTACAAAGCAAAAATCTTGTGAAGCTCCTGCAAGCAGTTCCAAGCGAATTTCAAAATAAAGTAAGCTACTTTTTGATTAACTATAGAAAAGAAACGCGTCCACTACAAAATCGCACAAATAATCCACGCTGTGCGTGGGTTTTCGGTTTTTCTAACTCAGATTTTTGGAATATGTGGAAGCTCTATGACACTGTACCCTTACAGCAAGGAGAGGAGGATTTTCTTAGATCGCAGTTAAGAGAAGCGGGCCTTTCAGAGGTCTTTCAGTAACGAGGATCCTATCTACAGGGAAATCTTTCATAGCAATATATTTGTATATTGCGCACTTTAGTGCCGATTTGGGTATGTGATGTTGGTAGGCGTGCGACTGTACAGCCTGATGCGAGAAAAAGCCTTGGAGAATAAAGGAGAGGGCGTGAGTTGCTGTGCTTCTGGGCCTTATACTTTTCAGGCTTTCTCTGTAGAGGGCAGGGGGATGAGGAATCGACTCTTCAGGAGCTGTATGTACATGTAGGTGTTCCCAAAAAGTTGTGGAATGTTATGTGTTTTGTGATAAAATGCACTATGTTAAATATTAGGACGTTAATTCAATTTTATACTTTTATGATTTTTCTTCTGTTGCAGGCTGCGTCTGCCTCTGAGGGTTTTTGCACAAAAAGTATGAGGGATGAAACTGAAACCTCTTTTGTTAAAAAAACATCAGTAAAAAAAGAAATCATAACATGCGCAGTTGTAGGCGCAATCCCTGCAGAAGTTGTAGGCAAAAAGACCGTAAAGCGCCTCGAGGCTGCACATGATGTCAGGGTGAGGGTGGCAGAAAAAGCTACTCTGGTATATGATGCATATGCGTTTCAAGATAAAGAAGGGGAAGAGCGTTTAGAGGAGGTAGAGCGCGTACTGAGTCATGGGGTGTTTTTTGAGGGACTTGGTGTCGTAAATGATGTTTATATTATTATAGAAAAACTTAGGATGACTGTGGAGCTGTTGCTAGAACGTTTTATCAACGAAAAAAAGATCATCGAGCGTAATAAATGGGATATAAAGTTTAGGCCAATTGAACCGAAGAGTGAGTGCAATCGTCCTGGAGTGCTCCAGAGTTTTTTTGAGGATCTTTTTGCAGAATCTTTAAGTTACATTTCTCGCCGGGAAACTAACGCGATATTATGTAACTTAAAGAAAATAAAGTCCTTAGAAGATGAAGGTTCTCTAGGAGCAAAATCAAGACCTACTTGGCAGAGAGTTTGCGTGGATCAATATTTATCTGACGTAGCTGATATCATAGAAAAAAGACCTAATGTTTTTGTGTGTGACAGCATCACCGCATGTCATTTTGCGTTGATTTTTGCGCAGTTAAAAAGCAAAAATCTTGTGAAGCTCTTGCAAGCGGTTCCTAGCGAATTTCAAAATAAAGTAAGCTACTTTTTGATTAACTATAGAAAAGAAGAGCATCCGCCACGACATCAGGCAGAAAATCCACGCTGTGCGTGGGTTTTCGGTTTTTCTAACTCAGATTTTTGGAATATGTGGAAGCTCTATGACACTGTACCCTTACAGCAAGGAGAGGAGGATTTTCTTAGATCGCAGTTAAGAGAAGCGGGCCTTTCAGAGGTCTTTCAGTAACGAGGATCCTATCTACAGGGAAATCTTTCATAGCAATATATTTGTATATTGCGCACTTTAGTGCCGATTTGGGTATGTGATGTTGGTAGGCGTGCGACTGTACAGCCTGATGCGAGAAAAAGCCTTGGAGAATAAAGGAGAGGGCGTGAGTTGCTGTGCTTCTGGGCCTTATACTTTTCAGGCTTTCTCTGTAGAGGGCAGGGGGATGAGGAATCGACTCTTCAGGAGCTGTATGTACATGTAGGTGTTCCCAAAAAGTTGTGGAATGTTATGTGTTTTGTGATAAAATGCACTATGTTAAATATTAGGACGTTAATTCAATTTTATACTTTTATGATTTTTCTTCTGTTGCAGGCTGCGTCTGCCTCTGAGGGTTTTTGCACAAAAAGTATGAGGGATGAAACTGAAACCTCTTTTGTTAAAAAAACATCAGTAAAAAAAGAAATCATAACATGCGCAGTTGTAGGTGCAATCCCTGCAGAAGTTGTAGGCAAAAAGACCGTAAAGCGCTTCGAGGCTGCACATGATGTCAGGGTGAGGGTGGCAGAAAAAGCTACTCTGGTATATGATGCATATGCGTTTCAAGATAAAGAAGGGGAAGAGCGTTTAGAGGAGGTAGAGCGCGCACTGAGTCATGGGGCGTTTTTTTGCTGAACTTGGTGTCGTAAATGATGTTTGTATTACTGCAGGTGGTCATAGCATGACTGTGCTGATGTTGCTAGAGCGTTTTTATGAACGAACAAAAGTTCATTGAGGAGAAGATGTCGGGCATAACGTTTAAATTAGTTGAGCTGAGGCTTGAGGAGCACCCAGGAGTGCTGCAGAGTTTTTGCGAGGATCTTTTTTCAAAAGCTTTAAGTTATGTTTCTCGTCGAGAAACTAACGCGATATTATCCAACCTAAAGAAAATAAAGTCCTTAGAAGATGAAGGCTATCTAGGAACAAAGTCAAGACCCACTTGGCAGAGGGTTTGTGCGGATCAATATTTATCTGACGTAGCTAACATCATGAAAAAAAGACCTAATGTTTTTGTGTGTGACGGCATCACCGCATGTCATTTTGCGTTGATTTTTGATCAGCTACAAAGCCAAAATCTTGCGCAGCTTCTGCAAGAAATAAAGTAAGCTACTTTTTGATTAACTATAGAAAAAAAACGTATCCGCCACATCAGACAGAACACCCGCGCTGTGCGTGGGTGTTGGCCTTATCTGACTCAGAATTTTGGGGAATGTGGAGTCTTTATGACGTGCTGCCTTTGTGTGATAGGGGTTGCAATTTGTTTTGACACTGACTTTTATTCTCTTTTTGTGTTAAAATTAGTCATATGTTAAAGTTTATTTGTTATTTTATACTATTGTTATGCGCTACATCCTCTGAGTCTGCAAGAAGGGAGCCCCTCCCGTCAGATGCTTTCGAACAGCGAGTTAGAGAGGGGGAACCTTTTGTGGGCAAAAACATGAAGAGGGCCCCCTCAGAGAGTAAGAGTATGTTGGGCAAACAAGTTGCATTGAATGAACGCCAGTGGAGCTTTAGTTCACTACAAAACACTTTCTTAGAAAAGGGCCGCCGATTGGTTGAAAGAACTCTACACCGAGAAGCTGCGCCAAATTTTTTTGATAATCAATTAGATGCTGATTCCACTAAAAGTCTTGCGAAGAAAGAAAAAAAGGCTGAAAAAGGATCTTTAAGGTCGCAAAAACATGGAGTTATACACAATTATGGCTCTAACGCTTAGGTCTGAACTTTAGGCTTATTCTTGCATAACTACCATGCTTGGTAGTTATGCTGCACAATGCTAATGGAAGAACTTCCATTGAGTATTTGAATAATGTGTGTAACCCGAACTCATTAAGGTTATGAAAAAACACTCGCACTTGAAATTCCGCATAACTGGTCGTGCTTGAAAATATTAGCCGGATTTCAAAGGTTAGAGCCGTACTAAATGCAAGTCTCCTTTTTATCAAGCCACCAGTTCTGAGGAGCGTAAGGGAGACCGGGTTAGCGAGTGTGACCCTTTTTTTTTGTAAAAACTTTCCGAACTTTTGCTTGTTTTTTGTCGGAATGTCGATGCACCGGGTTGCTGCTTAGTAAAGTTTCTGCAAAAGAAAAGTCGCTACTTGGCTGATGTTTATGCTTGGGTTGGAGTGGGGTTGGAGTAGCGGTGGCCTTTTGCTGGATAGTGGCGGTTGCTGAAGGATCCGTTTGATAAAGGGTAGGTGTGAACCCGGATATAGTGTTCCATCCCTCTTTCTCCAGATGTCTAAGGTGGGCAATAATTGAATCATGCTGCATATCTTTTGTGAAGATTGTCCACGCTTTTGTGGCTTTAATGTGGGCAGGAGCTGAGCTAATTAGTGAGCGAAGTATACGAGTTCTTTTTTGTCTAACATGGTCTATCTGGGGTTTGTTGTTGAAATAGTCAAAGAACGGCGTGAGATTCTTGAGATTAATTAAACTCGCGGCCTCGAATGGTTCCTCTTGTGATAGGCTGCTGTGCCACAGGCTGACGAGATGCGCAATTTTCAAACTAACGCGTTGAAACCTATGATTACGGTCGTTATCGCGTAATAAGGATTCTGTTTGGTAGCATACTTCTCTGTCCCATGGTTTTTTTTGTAGTCCAAGTAAGGTGTGTAAGCTCTCCTAATAATAGGATGCTTTCATTGTGAGAATAAGGGTCATGCTTAGAGGCTTTTTTCTTAAGATCCGCCAGGATATCGCTTACATTAGTGTGGGGAATTGAATGTATGTTACCGAGTCTCTGAATAATTGGCACTGTATTTCCGGTGTAAATAATTTGATCGACGGCGATTGCTGCGCTGTTACTGGCGCAGCCAGGTGTAAGCGTGCTTTGTAAGAGGAGGTTAGAGAGGAGATCAGATGTTTTGTCATCCTCCAGTATTTTTTCTTTGAAAACAGCTTTGTTTGCATCGCTGGGAATAACCAAACAACAGGGTCCCTTATGATTAAACTGTGAAATGGCCTCTTTAAAATAGTTGTCAGTATGTTTATGGATGAGTGTGTTCATCACTTTTGAAGGAAATACCAAGGATGATATTCTTCTATAGGCATCCTTTAAGGTTCCCTGATCGTAACGTTTTAGTATTTCTCTTCCTGAGATTGTTTCTGGATCGACAGTGGAGAGAATGTAAGCATATTGGGCGATTTTGCTGACAGGCAAAGATGTCGTTTGCAAAAGATGTGCGCAAAAGTCAAAGCACTTAGAATCCTCAAAAGAGTGGACACATAAGAATGTTTCTATAATTTGCATGATGCCGTGGGTGTTGAGGTCTGCCGCTTTATACAGTGTTAAAAGGTCTTGTGATGTTAGATGTTCTGTAGATTTATTTGCGCAGGATATAGTATAATCGCGCATTTTTAAAGAGCTATAAAAACGTACAATATAGGGAAGTAAGCGTGAGTTTGCGCACACTCTTTCTGGGCTGTGTAAAAAGAGAATCAAAGCTTGTCGAAGTGAGATTTGGTTGAGGACTCTTGGTTCGCCAGGTTCTGTGACTTTGGGTGGGGCATTGACAACAGCAGGTGTGGCGATGGGTTGTTGTGTGTTCTGACTATTGTTAGTGTGGATAGGAGGGTATGCATTTCGAAGGGACACTGATTGTAATCCTGATGTGGGAAAAGTCAACGGACGTCTCAGTTGAGTTGTGTGACGCTGTTTAGCGGGTGGGATAGGTATGTAGGAGTAGGTATAAGGAGGTGGGTTGGAGAAGCTAGAGTAGTCTGCAATAGGAGGGGGGAACGGACTTCCATAAGCTTGATAATGTGGGGTAAGGCTTTGACTGGGCAGTGTATGATTGTTTAAGAAAGGGCCGAGGTTAGGATGGAGGGGGAGGGTAGATGCTTGTGGAGAGCTAAGATGGTGGTGTGATCTTATTGTAGCAGGATATCCTATATGTGATTGACTGTACTGCGCTGTGGCGTGCGCGGTGAGGGCAAGTGCTCCCGTTTTTGGTAAAGGCCAATGATCAGTGCCTAGGAGCCTGTGATTCTCTTCTGGTAAGCTTTCTTCCATAAAAGAAGCATCGTCTCTTTGCTCACCCATAGGTGAACTGGAGTGCTCTTCACCGAAGGAAAAAGGGGAATATTGCAAAGAGTCATTTTCTATGGGTACAGTTGATCCAGTTTCTTCATATGCTGGCGTTAGACCCATGGCGTTTGGGCCGTATGTAGGGTGCGGAGCAGGGGGGTATTGGAGTGTCTCAAGATGGGTGCAATTATGCGGTGCTAGCTGTCTTTGGTTCCCTACTGTGCAGGCCCCTTCCATAAAAGAATCACCTTCTAAGAGAAAAGATGAATATAGAAAAGAGTCACTAGAATCTCCATGATTGCTAATGAGCATGAAAAGTAGAGTAGCTATTAAATTATTCACAGGTTTATTTTACAATAAAGATATAGCGTGGTCAAATAGTAGACTCTATTTTTAACAGAAAAACAGTTGTACGTGTAGATGGTAGGGGGGCTGCAATACTATATATTTTTTATGGATTGTGGTATAATAATCTTATGAAAATTGGGAAAATGTATATTTTTTTGGCGATATGTATGCCAGAGTTTTTGGTAAGTGCAGATGAGACTATCTTTTTAGGCGACATCACTGTTTATGGAGCTTCTGAAAATTTAGAATCATTAGCTGGTGAAACCTCTGGTAGGAAAAAACTGGAATCTGTGTATATGACTATGTTGCAAAAGGAACATGAGTGTTGGTATGTTGGCTGTTGGAGTCAAATTGAAAACGAATATGCAAAGAGTTTGAAACTTGAGGGGGATTCCACTCAAGCTGCCGTGAAGCGTTCACAGAAACTATCAGCTCTTCAGTCAGAATATGCCACAGCTTATGAGCAAACCTTTGGGAACAAGCCAAATCTAAGCACTTGTACACAGAAAAGCATTATCGATATTTATGTAGCAAAAAATGCTGTTAAGTGGGATGATGCTTTGGTTTCAGTGGCTAGGTTGCTGTCTAGTGGCTGTACAGACATTGTGGCTAATAAAAAGGCGGCGGATATAACACGCCTTCTTGGTCAGTTTGAAATAGAGCTGAAAGGGACAAAAGCTTTACAAAAGGGAAGCATCCCGCCTTTAAAGACCAGGGATGCAATTTGTGCGGCTCTAACAAACCTATGTCTACAAAACAATGCTTTTTGGCGCAGTAATAAGTCTGAGTATAGTCAAGGAAGTTGGTTTGTTCTAAAAGCCACCTTTGGCACTAGCGGCCTTGTGCAAAGATGGGTGTCTACGTTTGACGCAGATGTTTGGAGTGGAGGTAATGCAGCGAAGTTGTTGTCTGATTGTGAAAAGGAGGCTATGGAAAAGGTGATCAGCTTGCAGGACTGTGGACGTCTTCTCTGTCAGAGAGCAGATGCTCTGGAGGGGTTAGCGTGTCTTATTAAGACTGTGCAGCAGGGAGTCAAGCGTGCTCAATATGCCAGTGGTGTTAAAAGTTTGCTCAAGCTGTATGACTCTATATCTAAGCAAGCCTTTCAGGATACAGTGCCCATTTTTGATGTGCCAACAAACATAGACGCTTTACGTGAGGATGTTGTTCGACTACAAAGAATAAAGCACTCCCTTGACGAGGCGCTTATGTGCTCGCTATACTCGCCAGAGCAAGTTAGAATTCTCATGCAAAGAGTTCAGGATCTTTCAGTGATGACAAAAGTCTTGCACTAAAATGTTGAGGAATATATGCGTGAAATAGTAAGAGGGGCGATTTTTTCCGAGGGTGATCCTAAGAGGCAGAGCTTAGTTCGTGTATGTTGTGATCGTTTTAACATAAACTAAAATACACTCCTCTCTTGTGCGAAGGTTAAAACAAACGCGCTATTAAGGTCGATCGTGTATTGACAGTGACAGATTACTTGTGAGATGATTCGGTTATGTTGAATATTTTATTTGTTTATTTTGTGGCTACGTGCGCAAGTGCGTCAGCACCTGAAGGTATGTTGGATCCTATTCCGCTATATGATAGTCCTGTATTTACTCTACAAGGGCAGGCCCCCCCCGCGCTGGTAGATCTTGCCCTAGAGGATACTTTTCGCAATTTAGTGTCGTCCTTGTCTCAGGCAGGTTCAGGTAGTCCCATACTTCTAACATACTTTGAGAAGCTGAAGACTCTTTATCAGACAAAGGCACGTTTTGTGGGGCATGCACCAGAACTTTTAGCAGAACCTCAATTCGTGGATCTTGAAGTATTTCGTTTAAGTAATCTTCCTGAGCTCAAAATGTTTCTGCAACACTTAGCAACTGTCTTGGCCCCAGCAATTGTAGCTTCACAAAACAGTATTTTTTGGCTGAAGCAAGGTGAGGTTTCTTTTGCTAGCCTTAGCAGTAAAAAGCTATCACGGCATATGATGAATCAGTACGAACTGGAGGCTTACTTGAAGGAACACATTGCGGATTTGTGGAGCGCCATCAGCCTTAATGCATCCGGTTATTTGAAGGATGGATGCTTGTATGATGTAGATGGGGAAAAGTCTGAGACTGCAAAATGCTATAACGCCTTATGGAAAGATATATCAGACCCTTTGGGGCTTGTAAGAGAACGTCAGCTAATCATTGAAGCGTTTTCTAAAATAGCAGACCCTCAGATATCGTATGCCAGAGGACAAACTATCTAGTATTGTAATGCTTAGAGTTGCGGAGTTAAATGGAGCTTTCCTGGATGCGGTGTATACTCGGACTGAACGACTTCTACCATACATTTGTGTGATTTATACGGCTATGAAGAAGGGAGTAGAGGCCTTGAACGCAAGGTTGTCTGAACATAATGCTGTGTGTAAATTGCTCGGTTTGGAAAATGCATGTTTTGACTCTAAAGTACCGACTCATTTTAAACTATTCTCTATAGAAGAAATGAAAAAAGAATCGCCGAAAATGCCTTTCATAGATGTTATGCGCAGTATTGAAAATCCAACTGAGTGGGAGTGCTGCATAGCGGCGCAAGTGGTTGATACGTTTGATCCGGCAGAGAAAGCCGCATGTGAGAAAGTTTGGGATTTGTCTGAAGCAGAAAATATGATTGCGGGAATAAAAGAAGAAGAGTACTTTGATATTCACTAACACGCTTGGCAAATTGTCGTACGCAAGCGAACTTTTGGAGGAATCTGAAAGTTCGCTTTTTTATTTAGCTCTCTTTTGAGACTCAGCCTTTCTCTGCGCGTAGAATACTTTGGAGTGTTTGTTGATACAGTGAGTGAATAATCAGCTTTATTTTATGTAAAAGTGAAGTTAGCTGTTCTTGTTTGTTGTGTGCGCTGACATAGCAGGCGTTGTGGCAGACTTAAGAAATGTCAGGATCTGCTAACGCTTCTATTTTTTCCTCTAAGGCTTTTCGCATATCTTCTTGCACATGAGGGGATGTTCTTTGTGTTGCAAGGCTTATTTTGGTTTCTACAATACAAAAGTATAAGCTCAGATTAAAAAAATATGATACGGATTGAGGAAAAATTGAAAAAGCCTTTGTGAAATGGGAAGGGACGGGGAGGCAAGCATAAATAAAGTGAGCCCCGGAATCTTTAGTAGCAGTTGCACGCCCAACAGTTGATAGTGGGCTTTCCAAGGAAATCAGCTCATCTGCTTGAGACACGCTGATCTCATAGAGTCCTGTAAGTTTATCGCTTTTATCCAATATATAGAGTGGTATCAAGATATGTAACAAATTGCCAGCAATACCGTGGGAGAGGTATATACAGTTGAGAGTGTTGTTTGGTGCAGTGAGCAGGTCTAAGAAGCTCTCACCTGTGTTATGCTTGGTGATAAGATCACAAACTTCTTTGGGAAAGTCACCATTTGTGAAGAGTTGTGGGAAGGTTGGTTTTTGTTGATCTGGCTGTTTGTAAAGAGGTTGTAGGGCAGGTTGTGGTGTAGCTTGTTTCGAAATAGGACGGAGGTGATTAGGGATATTTGGTCGGCTTTTGGGGAAATCGTCGTTTTGCAAAGGGTTTGGCGTGGGGTGAAGCTGGGGTAGATCGAGTGTGTCGGGGCCCTGTGGAGAAATAGTGAAAGGGAGGTGCGGAACTTGCTCCTCATGACGAATAGCAGAAGATATAAGGGGATCAGAGTTTTTTTGATAAAAATCTTGTGCGCAAGATTCTAAAATATCTGTGATTTCAAATTTTATCTTTTCAATCATAGGCTCTATATTATCCCAGTGATCACTGGGATGGGTGCTTTGAGCTATGTGATTTGTCTCTGCTTGAGATAAGTATTGGTAAACTGTGCGATAAGTGTCTAAAAGAGAGGCTTGTTCTCCGAGCGTCCAATTTTCCCAGTTGTGAGTCACAGCGCTTTGAGCTACAGCGCTAAGAGTAGACGCAAGAATAGAGGTGAGGATAAAAGCTAAAACCAGTTTCATACGAAGACTATAGCATATAGCGGTTTTATTATCAAATCAAAGATGTGTATTTTGTGGACTCCAGATTGAATATTATCGCGCTTGAGGCTTTGGATACACTAGCGCAATGTTGTTAAGAGATCTTTCAACAAGTTTCTGCAGGCTCAAATAATTAGTAGCTTTTTGGTGGTATGGCTCGATAACGTGAAAAGTGGTTGAGTCTCGCCACCATCTACGTAATGGTATTTCAGCATATATAAATTGAGCTCCCGTATTCTTGGTTGCGAGAGCGCGCTCAATAGTAGGGTTTGATTCTGGAGGAAAGATCATGTCGTCGGCTTGACGTCTGGTAAGTGTTTGTCCCGCTGATAAATCAGACCTCTTATCTATTATATGAATGGGTACTAACAGATAGCTTGGTTGATCAAACCCATTCAGCACTGTATGCCATCTGTAGAAGTTTTCTCGACCAGGGATAGCCTGGGGTATAGGTCCTGTAGCGTAACGTTTAATGAGCTTTTGTACTTCTTTGTGGAACTTACCATTTTTGAAGAGATCTGTGGGTGTTAATCGAGATGGTGTTTTTGTAACTTTAGGTCGTGATAAAAGGTCAGTGGTATCGTCACTGTCGTGTGCGTCAGATTCTTGAGAGGCTGCGTCAAAAAACGCTATGACGCAGGCGTTTAAGTCTCGGGTAGTTTCTGAACGTATATTTGTTAACGTATCGTAGATATGAGGCCAGTGCTTACTGTGAGAGTGGTGTTGAAGGGCTTTTGAAGAGTATGTGAGAAAGTATTGAAAGTCTTGAAGAAAGATAGCCTGATCTTTGAGGGAGTAGCTCGCCCAATCTGGGGTGGTTGCTGCGCATAATATGGTAGCAAATAATAGTGTCACTGTAGATTTCATGAATTAATTCTATATTTAGATAAGAATATTGTCAACAGATAATCAAGTGAGAAAATAGGTTATAGTGTTTGGGGTCTTGCCAATTCGTTGTAATATTTCTTATGTTCTAAAAAAAGTTTGTCCACTTCTGTTCTAAAAAAGTTTGTCCACTTCTTTCTCAACTTTACGCTGGAGGTTCTGCTCAGCATTAGGGCTCGTGGATTTTGTTGCGATATTGCTAACAGTGATTTATGTTTAGGGTTTTCAATGTGTTTTTGGGAAATTCAGATTGAAGATTATCGCTCTTGAGGATTTGTATACACTAGCGAAATGTTGTTAAGAGCTATTTCAACAGACTTCTGTACTGTCGCATAATAAGTAGTGTTTTTGTGGTATGGCTCGATAACACGAAAAGTTGTTGAGTCTCGCCACCATCTACGTAATGGTATGTCAGCGTATATAAATTGCGCTCCCGTATTCTTGGTTTTGAGAGCGCGCTCAATAGTAGAGTTGGATTCTGGAGGAAAAACCATGTCGTCTGCTTGAATTCTTGTCCTGCTGATAAATCAGATCTCTGATCTAATATATGAATGGGTACTAACAGATAGGTTACTTGATCGTAATCATTAGCTGATGTATACCATGCGTAGAAGTGTTTTCGAAAATAGCCGGAGGTACATGCCCTGTAGCGTAACGTTTAATGAGCTTTTGTACTTCTTTGTGGAACTTTTTTTGAAGAGATCTGTGGGTGTTAATCGAGATGGTGTTTTTGTAACTTTAGGTCGTGATAAAAGGTCAGTGGTATCGTCACTGTCGTGTGCGTCAGATTCTTGAGAGGCTGCGTCAAAAAACGCTATGACGCAGGCGTTTAAGTCTCGGGTAGTTTCTGAACGTATATTTGTTAACGTATTGTAGATATGAGGCCAGTGCTTACCGTGAGAGTGGTGTTGAAGGGCTTTGAAGAATATGTGAGAAAGTGTTGAAACTCTTGAAGAAAGTTAGCCTGATCCGTGAGGGAGTATCTTGTCCAATCCGTGGTGGTTGCTGCGCATAATATGGTAGCAAATAATAGTATCACTGTGGATTTCATGGGTTAATTCTATATTCAGATAAGAATATTGTCAGCAGATAATCAAGTGAGAAAAAGATATAGTGTTTGGGGGCTTGCCGCTTCGTTTTAAGGTTTCTTATGTTCTAAAAAAAGTTTGTCCACTTCTTTCTCAACTTTACGCTGGAGGAACTGCTCAGCATTAGGGCTCGTGGATTTTGTTGCGATATTGCTAAAAGTGATTGAGTCTCTCCACCATTTCCTTAATGGTATGTTGGCGTATATAAAGTGAGCTCCGGCATCTCTGGTTTCAAGCGCGCGTGTAATGGTCGGTTTTGACTCGTGCGAAAAAATCATTTCATCTGCTTGCTGTTTGGTAAGCTTCTGCCCTGGAAATAGTTGAGCGCTTTTATCTAATATAGCGATGGGGAGGCTTAAGTACGTGATTTCATCGAAAAAATCATTGGTGAGGTAAGAGGTGCAATAGAAGGTGTTTCTGCCCCAAATAGCGCGTGATGGAAGACGAGCACCTGTAGAGTAACGTTTAATGAGCTTTTGTACTTCTTTGTGGAACTTACCATTTTTGAAAAGATCTGTGGATGTTAATCGAGATGGTGTTTTTGTAACTTTAGGTCGTGATAAAAGGTCAGTGGTATCGTCACTGTCGTGTGCGTCAGACTCTGGAGAGGCTGCGTCAAAAAATGCTATGACACAGGCATTTAAATCTCGGATAGTTTCTGATTCTATATTCTTTAACGTATCGGAGATATGAGGCCAGTGCGTACTGTGGGATCCGCGTTGCTGGGCTTTTAAAGAAAGTTTGAGAAAACGCTGTGCTTCTAAAAGAAAATTGGCTTGATCTTTGAGAGAATAACTTGTCCAGTCTGCTGCGGTTGCTGCACATAGTGTATGAATAAACAATATAATAGATAAAGCCTGCATGGGTGCAGTTTATATTAAATAAAGAAGGCGGTCAATAGAGCTCCAATGATTCAGAGTTTAGAGTTCCTATTCTTGGAAGGTTTTGCGACGATATATCAAAGCACAGGGGTGCGGCCGGCTGAAATCACTCTTTATATTATGAGTGCAACACCTTGAAAGTGCCAGTGCTGAGATCAAGAGGCGGCTGGCACTTTCTTTAACTCATGCTTGTAATTAGTACGTGGCTTTTTCTTTGCTCCTTTAACTGACGGGTTGTGCCTGTTGACAATAGTGAGATGTGAGGGTACAATTAGCAATGCTAAATTTTTATCACATAGTTTCTTTAATTTTGGCAACGTTTGCTTCAAGCGCTCAATATGCTGCAACAGAATACCCCTGCGATGAGGACCTCCCAGAGGCTAACGAGCAAGTGAGCAAAGAAATATGTTTTCAGGATGGCTCTAAGTGGTCTAGTGGTAGTGAGTTGTATACATCTGTGACCAAAGTAACTCAACTTATCTATCAATTGCCTCGTACTGGTTGCCGTGAGTTAATGCAGCTGTATGAAGAGCTCTTATCTATCGAGGGGAGATATCTGAAAACAGTTGTGCACTTTGAAACCGCCCAAGGGAAAAGAGAGTTTGATGTTGTAGCGCCTTTTGAAACCTATAGCGCCTGTTTGCTTAGTATAAAACAGGAGCACAAAAAATTACACTATCTACACTATGCTCTTGAGAATATATTCAGTACACTACGAGTATATAGTCTGTTGCAAGAACTTCATGGAAATGTGTCTGTTTTGCCCAAGCAAGTACTGGAGTTCGCGAGAGCCAGGTTTCTCTTTCCTTTGGGGGTTTGTGGGGAGTCAGGTAGTGACCTTCAGGGCATTAAGCACTCTTATCCAGATTTTTTTAAAGGTCATCCTAGCGTTAGGATGCTGAGCTCTAAAATAGTTGAGGCTTTGGGCGTGCAGAAAGATTATAGTGCTTTTGCGATCTTTTCTTTGAATTTTAAAAAACTAATGATGCAGGCTGTCGAGAACAACTCAAAGGCTTTGTGTAATGAGAGGGCTCGTTTCAACCATATTGTACACTGCATCGGATCAAAGGGATCGGAAGTGCAAAACCATTTTAATGCCATGATACAAACTAACAATTTGGTGGCGGGTAAACTTAACGTAGGTGTGGAGGTTGCTCTCATTCCAGAGGTCAAAGTGAAGGATTTGAAGGTCTCCAACTTCGCCTCTTTATCCAAGTTGGGAGGGTGTTTGTATCCATGGGAAACGCAGCTCATTACAGATGTCGCTCTAGATTTTTCGCTTCAAGATGAGAGGGGGTGTGACACTTTTGATTTGATGCAGTGTTTGGATCAGCTTCCGTGCGCAGGTAGTTTGTTTAGCTTGATTATATCGCTTCAGACGACGAAGAAGTGGTGAAGTAAGAAAATAGCATCAAGTTTGAAGTGCTATGAGCCGTGCGTCAATGTGAAAGAGTTTTAATTAAGCCTGTAGTAGATCTTTTGCCCTTGTTGTGAGAAATGCCCGAACACTTAGATAGGAGCACTCACATAGTATATGCGCACGGATTCATCGCAGTGCTTTGTGCTTAAAGTGAGCCTTGATTGACAATAATCTTGTGTGGTATAATGAATTATTTTCATGTTTTTCACTGTTTTTTTGATGCTACTCACTTTTTTTTCGAGAGAGCAATATGCCGCAACAGGCTATTCTTGCGATGTCAGCCTTCCAGGAGCTAACGCGCATGTTGTTAATGAGGCTGCTTGTGACAGTGAGGGCTTTAAAGGGCATATATGGTCTTCAGAAAGCGTTTTAGGGGAGTCGCTGGCGCAATTATCTCAAATTATCTATCAATTGCCTCGTACTGGCTGCCGTGAGTTAATGCCGCTATATGAAGAGCTCTTATCTATTGAAAGGAGATATCTGAAAACAGTTATGCACTTTGGAGCTCTCCGTGAGAGAAGTGAGTTTGATGTTGTGGTGTCTTTTGAGACATATCGAGCTTACTTTTGTGAATCCAATGAGGAGCACAAAAAACTATATTATTTACACTATGCTTTGCCAAATATATTAAGTTCACTGCAAGTTCATGCGCATTTATCAAAAATGCAAGAAAGCTTTTCTGTTGATCCTTTGACAGTACTGACGTACGCGAGGCAAAGGTTTATTGTGCCGTTAGGGCTTAACGATGAGTCCGGTTGCGAGGTGCAGAACATTGAGTCAGCTTACCCGGGCCTTTTTAACGGCTGTGCTACACTTAGAGTGCTTAGTGCTCAAATAGTCGAGACTTTACGAAGGATGCTGCCGTTAGACGGTTTGAGTTTTAATTTGCTATCAACAAATTTTAAAAAACTAATAGTACAAGCTGTCAAGAATAATTCAGTGGCCTTGGGTGAGGAACAGATGCGATTAAATTACATTATAGGGTGCATCGGGAGCGCTAATTCTAAGGCTTTTGAGAGCTTTGATAATATGATTCAAATGAATAATATAGTTGTTAGACAGCTTGGTTTAGATGGGAAGTTGCCTATGCTTGAACCAGTGGTAAAGGACTTGAGTGTTGCCGCATTTTCAGCTTTATCTACTTTAGGTCCCCTTTTGTATGCCTGGGAAGCAAAGCTCATTACAGACGTCGCTTTAAGTTTTGCAGACAGCATTCGAGGACAAGGAGCATTGGACCTGAGAGCGTGTGTAAAGAGTCTCCCGTGTGCGAGTAGTTTGGGTTCGTTGATTTCAGAGCTTGCACTATATAGATTTGAATAAAGAAATCGTGAAGGCAGTTTCCCCCACTTAAGGGGAACTATGCTACTTTCCTTTTAGCGCAAGCGTACTTCGGGCTTGTAGCGTTTTGGTGCTGCTGTTGGTAAATTATGTAAAATAGAGGCTGCTGTACCATGCAAACACTGAATGTCTTGTCTTGATAAGCTGGGGTTTTCAAGCTGTTTTTGAATAGATAGTGCTTGATATTTGCGGGTTTCACAATTTTTTCTAAATAAGTCAGATCGGTTGGGGGTTTGCTCCATGTGGCTAATTGTGCGAAGAATGTCTCGCGTAAGGCTTGTTAAAATAGATCGCTGTGTTTGAGTGAAAATGATTTCGGTAAGATCCGTGGTGTGTCCATCTGTGTCTTCATTAGTTTGCATGAGGTGAGCTTTAAGCATGTGGAGCTCGTCAATCTGTGACTGTGTTCTGGGGTATAGCTGCATAACGGCTGTGAGCATACCTTTTGTTTCCCAGACTGCGACAACATGTTCTGCACCGAATTCTTTTTCTTTATGCCCAATATTATCAAAAGTATCTAAAGCAAGCGCTTGTATAGCTATCATAAACATCCAGTACATAGCTTATTATGCCATGTCGATAGGTTGTTTAATGGAAAATAGAGAAAATTTGTAGTTTTATACTTGAGTTGGTAAAGGCAATAATTAAGCTTCAGAGCTTTTAATCGCTGTTCTTTCTGAGGAACAACAAACTCTCTTACATTGTAGCCAGCGCATTTAAAGAAGAGCGCTTAAGGGCTAGTGTATTGTAATCGGCCTTTTTATATTGTTCAAACATCTGTGCTTTGATCTTTCGGGAAGTGAGAATATTTGAAAGGCTCAAGTGATAACGTCAGAGAGTGTCAAGTTATTAGTATTCCTTCGCATATGCAAGAGTAATGAAATGTATATTAGCAGATGCTTGTACTGCGAGATAAGAAGTCATCAAGTTGCGTTGAGAAAATTTTCATGCCTTTTGCGTTGAAAAAATATATATTTTTCAGAAAGTATATGATATAACTTTTTCGATGTGCAAATTGATTAATTTATTATTTATTGTTTTTTATCAATTTTGTTCTGCGGAGGGTGCAGAACAAGATTTGGGTCTAGATAAGTCAGTCCAAATTTTTGGAGAAATGGTATGCTTAGTTGAGGGCATTACTCTAAACTCTGCGAGTTATAAGCGCGATTCGAAAAGTGCGCAAGAGGAGCTCAACAGATTGACGCAAATATCTCCTGCAATTGACCATGGGTTGTGGTTGAGTCGCGCATCCGATGCATGGGATACAGAGGGAGTGCGCGATCATGTTAAGAAGTTGCGCGGGAGTTTTTCCTATCCTCCAAGTCTCCCCCGATTTGCAGAGTTTTTGTCAAAAAGCACATGGTCTGGTATGAAGCAATTTTTATTGCAGGGATTATACTTAAGCCGCCAGCAATTAGAAAAGGATATTAAAAATCATAGTCCTACTTTCCCACTAGATGAGAGAGAGGGGTTGTTGGTTGTAGAGTGCTATAATCATAATAATTTTTTAAATGTAGTGAAAGCTTTACAGGTTGAAGGTGTTGAGTCTATAGAGTTAGAGGGAGTTTTCCAGAAAATTGTTTTTGATCGACCTTGGAGAAAATGAGATTTAAGAAGTGAGACTGTTGTTATAAACAATTAAGCTCTCAAGATGGGGCTTTTGTGGACAAACATGATCAAGGCCTAGTGTACTGCACTAGGCCTTTTTATATTGTGCAAATATCTGTGTTTTGATCTTACAAGTGAGAATATTTGAAATGTGCAACTGTAACGTCAGGGCGCGTCAAGTGGCATTGAGAACATTTTCATGTCTTTTGCGTTGAAAAAATATATATTTTCCAGAAAGTATATGATATGATTTTCTCGATGTACAAATTGATTAATTTATTATTTATTGTTTTTTGTCAATTTTATTCTGCCGAGGGTGCAGAACAAGATTTGGGTTTAGATAAGGCAGTCCAAATTTTTGGAGAAATGGCACGCTTAGTTAGTGACATTGCTCGAAACGGTGCGAGCCATAAAATCGATTCGCAAAGTGCGCAAGAGGAGCTCAATAGATTGATGCAAGTATCTCCTGCGATTGATCATGGGTTGTGGTTGAGTCGTGTATCCGATGCATGGGATACAGAGGGGATGCGCGATCATGTGAAGAAGTTGCGCGCGAGTTTTTACTATTCTCCAGAGCTCTGTCGATTGGCGGACCTTTTGTCAAAAAGCACATGGTGTGGCATGAAGCCGTTTTTATTACAAGGGTTACGCTTAAGTCGTCAGATCTTAGAGAAGGATATTAAAAATCATAAGCCTACTTTTCCAGAAGATTATGATGAGTGCTTGTTAGCTACGTCTTGCCATAATCATAATAATTTTTTAAGTCTAGTGAAAGCTTTACGAGTTGAAGGGTTTGACGCTATAAAGTTAGAGGATGTTTTCCAGAAAATTGTTTTTGATCGACCTTGGAGAAAATAAGGTTTAAGCAGTGAGACTGTTGTTATAAACAATTAAGCTCTCAAGATGGGGCTTTTGTGGACAAACATGATCAAGGCCTAGTGTACTGCACTAGGTCTTTTTATATTGTGCAAATATCTGTGTTTTGATCTTTTAGGAGGTGAGAATATTTGAAATGTGCAACTGGTAACGTCAGGGCGTGTCGAGTGATTAGTCTGTCTTCGGATATGAATAGATGAACTGTATATTAGCAGTTGATCGTAGTGCGAGATAATAAGTCATCGAATTGCGTTGAAAAAATATATATTTTTCAGAAAGTATATGATATGATTCTCTCGATGTACAAATTGATTAATTTATTATTTATTGTTTTTTATCAATTTTGTTCTGCGGAGGGGGCAGAACAAGATCTAGATCTAGCTAAGGCAGTCCAAACTTTTGGAGAAATGGTGCGCTTAGTTCAGGAGATTGCTCTAAACTCTGCGAACGATACACTTGATTCGAAAGAGGAGATTAATAGATTAACGCAAATATCTCCTGATATTGACTATAAGTTGTGGTTGAGTCCTGCATCCGATGCATGGGATACAAAAGAAATGCGCAGTCATCTTAAGAAGTTGCGTCTCAGCTTTCATTATCATCCATATTGCCCCCAAATTACAGAATCTTTATCAAAAAGCACATGGTGTGGCATGCAGGAGTTTTTAGTACAGGGGGTGCGCTTAAGTCGTTGGATCTTAAAAAAAGATATAAACAATCATAATCCTACTTTCCCAACAGACTGGCCTGAGCACTTGTTGTTTGTGAGTTGTTACTATCATAACAATCTTGTAATTAGTGTGCGAGATTTGCCGCTTGAGGGATTTGACGGTATAGATTTAGACGAAATTTTGCAGCCAATCTTCTTTCAACGACCTTGGAGGGATGTTGGCTCGACTTCAGAAAACATCCAGGTACTTCCCTCTACCAGCTATGTTGATGAAAAGCCTTGATTCTTTCGCCTAGAGACTCTCTTTTTTTGTGATACTGATCTATTAGAGTAAATGTGTTTTTACGAATACTGCTTATTTAGGGTCTACACATTATGTCTACTATAGGGGGCGCAGTTTTCTGCTAAGAAAGTATTGTAACGGCAAATAGCTTGCAGTGCCTATAAACACGTGAACTCTAGCTTTAGATTACTGTACTATTAGGGAGTAAGCAAAAAAGTGTGGTAAAATCATTTATGATCTATAAAAATATACTATATATTGGAGCAGTATTGAGCTTGCATCTACTCGGGGCTTGTGACACTGGATACATGGGCGAGGCTGTCAATAGTAGGACGCTGGTTTTGAAAGAAATGGCTTGTTTCCTTTCCCAGCAGAGGACTAAACCCTCTTTACTCTTACAACGTTTGTCTGATGGGCATGACTTTGATCAGCAGTTAAGAGATTTGGGGAAGGAGACAGGAGATATAGAAGAGGATTTGATGAATATTTTGTCAGCCTGTGCTGTGCACTATTCCTACCCTTATAAAGCGAGATTTGTGGAAAAACATCTTTTAAAAATCATAGGTAGAAATTTGTTTGAAGAGTTCCGCTGTACTGTTGTGAAAACTGATCATCTAGATCAGTGCCTTATTCTTAATTACAGTTGGTCTGATGATAAGCGCACACAGTTTGTAAGCGATGCTATTCATGGCTTGCAGGGCATAACTTACTGGAGACTTTTTGTGCCAATTTCTAACTTGCTGGAAGGTTCTGTGTCTATGCGGTACTTACTGGACTGTATTCCTGCCCCTCCTAACACGAAGAGACAAGAGATTTGGTGTCAATTTGCAGAGTTGCTCTTCAATATTTCTTTAGAATGGGGAGACGATTCAGAGCAAGAAATACTGAGGAAACATTTTTTAGCGAGTATTGCAGATAGCAAAAAAAACTTTGAAAGTAGTGAGGCCTTGATATCTTTCGAAAATCTTTTGACGCAATGGGATGAGGGGTGTGTCGGCTATACTGAGGATCATTCCAGTGCTGCGAGTGGATGTAGACCTATTGTGGCTAGTGTGCTCGCGCTGTATGCGCAGTGCTTTGAACCCCAATCTTTTGAGGCGTATTTGGATGGATTTGATTCTGTTGGAATTGCTAATATTGTGAGAGTGCTTTTAGTCAGTTTGAGTGATTTGGGTATGTGTGATGTTGATAGCAGGTTACTAAGTGCTGCTTCAAAAGTGAAGGATTTTTCTTTGCAAGAGCAGAAGGAGTTATTAACTCTCTCCGCCCAACCTTCTATGCACTCTAAGAAGCTTGTAGACAAGTATATGTTAGTTAGAAGGGATGTGTTTCAAGAAATCATCGCCGAAGGTGTATATAAAGGGCGAGGCATATTTTTGGAGTATTTTCGTCGAGTGGATATGTGGAAAGAGCATGCGGATTTTTTTGAAGAATTAGGAGTTTTGAACATACGTTCCTCTTGGCCCCAAAAGCTAGTACAGGAAATTATAAGGGATAAAAACACTTTAGAGCATTACGTGATAGGCACACCCAAATTTGATGTGCCAGGCCTTCGCAGTGTTCACTCAGAGTCTACAGATGTTTTCGATAATTTAAAGAAAATCCTTGTTTTGTCACAGGAAGGCGCATTAATTCATGAAGGTTTGCTGACGTGGCAAGGTCATTGCGCACACAAGTACTTAAGAGATTTAGTGAAAAGAGCAGATTATTTTTTCCATAATATATGTACTTTTTATCGTTTTGCCCTCACGCTAGCGCAATTAGAGAGTGCAACGCTTCTTGAGTTGTTGCAGGGTGTACAGATTGAAGAGAAAAAAACAATTTTGAAGTATTTTTTAGTGAACTATCGTCAAGAGCGCGTACGTAAAGCGGCAGATGCACTTAAGGCCGAAGGTGACTCTCGTTTTTCTGGCGTGTCTTACCGAGTAGGTTTGTCTTCTGCGAACCAAGCATATGCCGAACACTGGAGCAACGTAGGGCTTTCGAAATCAGAAGCTTTCAGCATGCTGGAAACTCATTACTCCTATGTCCTCACAGCACAGCAAGAGGCCTTTTTGAATCAGCAGCTGGAAAAGGCGGGCTATAATTTTGTTCAGATTCCAACGCCATTGTAGAGTAAGCAGACTGTCCCCTTACATCTGCTGAGACTCTTTGATATGAACAGTAGCGACACAGTAAGGGGTCTTGCCTTTGAATGGGGAGCGGTGATCTTGCTTGCTGTTTTTCTTTACTCGTTGATGCGGAAGCTTTGTATGTTTTCGGGCGTTGTGCAATAGGAACGAGCGGATGAAGTCCGGTTTGAATGTTGTGCGTGCCCAAAAATATTGGGTGTTGTGAGATGTGGATGGTAATACCCGTAAGGATGCGTATAAACTGAAAAGTTAGAGCTGGTTACCACAGGAGGCATTAGAGCGTGTGGAGCGTGACTGGCATTGAACGAAGTAACATCTGGCGTCGCTGGGGAGTGACTGTAGATAGGAGTTGGCATGGCATATGACTTTGGCTGAGAAACCGATGCTAGCGTGAGATTCCCTCTGTGTGGAGGGCTAAAATATTGAGGCCTTTGTGTCATATGCCCGGAATATTGTTGGTATGGAGATGTAAAAAAAGAAGAGGCACATTGTGATGGGCTCATATGAGCAAAGCCATAAGAGTGAAGGGGGGGCGTGATTTGAAGGTATTGAGAAGAATGGCATAAATATGCTGGGAAAATGGTTGGGAGCGGTTGAGCAGGCTGTTTGCTTTTTAATAATACGGATTCAGGTTTTACAAAGAAGCTAATAATCTCTGACTGCCTAATAGCACCCAAACAGTCTAAATTAGATGAGATGGGGCAATTATGCTTTGGGTACCTTAAGCATAGGCTTTGGAGTGCTTTTCCAGACGTAACGTCTGATGGGTTTAGAAAATGTTCCATTCTTCTGGGAGTAGACTCATCGCGGACTTTGGGGCTCAAACGTAATAGAAAGTTTCGGGCGCTTTCTTGACGCAAGGCTTCTTGAAGTGTATATGCTGAAGATGTGTCCAGTAAATGCGTAATCGCAAGGCAATCACGTAGGAAGCTTACCTTCACTTTTACTGGAGATTCACAGTCCTCATTTTTATGAAAAAATTCAACCACTTGAAGGAAAAGAGGAGCGTTAAAAGGATGCGTGTGGTGGTGGAGGGCAAAAGCTTCCATTAAAAAAAAGAAAGCGCCTTTCTGGGCGTGGGGAGTGTGTTGATACAGGTAGGGCACAGCTTTATGAGTTGGGGTGTTGCCTGGACATAGGTGGCTAAAAAGACTATGCATTCTTTGACAAAAGGTTAGATCTGTGAGTAGTAAAGCTTGGAGTGTATACTCTGTAATTGTGCGGCTCCAACTTGAAAGGGAGTGTAGGTGGTGGTGCGCGATTGTTTGGTTGCTCTGTATGTTATCTTGAATGTGGGCAAGGAGACTTTCCCAGTAATTGCGAGCGGGTTGCAAAATGACATTTAGTGGGGTGAAGCTTAGAGAGTCTTTAGGTGCGTTGAGGGTTTTTGTTTTGAAGTAATCCACGATATTTGTGAGAGAGGTTAGGTGTTTTATGCTTTCTAGGGATAACGATTCACCTAAGCACTGTAAACAGTGGGTGACTTTAAGAGCAGCGCGTACTATAGTAATATCTGGTACGCGACCAATATTAGACTTGCTAAGAGTTTCTCTGGTTTTTTGAAAAACAGTTGGCTGAAAAGGTGGCGAAGGGTTATGTATATAAATATAGGATTCGATTAGTAAAAACAAGAAGGGGTCCCAATAGCGCGAATCATTATCACTTCGCATATGATTCAATGTTTTTGGCCAATTTGTGTAAGACAAATGCTCCACTTTGTCTTGTAGGGGAAACTTGTCAAAAATCTGATCTTGTATAACTGTATCAAAATTTGCTGAATCCAAAAGCGCCTCCACCACTTGATTGCAAAATCTTTTTCTTAAGATCCAATCATCGGAGGTGTTTTCTATGGATAAGTCTGAATCTTTTGCAGCGTGAGTTGGGGCCGTGAGAAAAAGAGAGATTATAGCGGCTGTGAAAATAAAAATCATAAATAATTGTACGATAGGTAAGATGTGTAGTCAATTCGCAAGAAAAAGAAGCGCGTTTTATAAAGGGGGGGGGCAAGCTGTTTTCTCACTGCAGAGCTATACTACACTGATGAACTATCAAGGGTATGATTGTTTCCTATTGTTTTGGTTTCTGGAGTAGGCTAATATGGCTTATGTTTAAAATCTTTCATTTATTTTTTGTGATTTGTGTGACGCGGGTTTTTGCAGCAGAAACTTTCGAGGATACAGATAAATTCTCTAAGACAGCATGCGTGGTGTCAAAAATTTGTAAAAGTATTACATCTTTGGATTGGGTTAGGAATGATGATATGCGCGACCGTCTTTTAGAAGACGTTGCAAGTTGGATGGGCTCCTTACCTCAGGAGGACAACGAGGAGTGGGTGAATAGATTGGCTTCTGCGACGCGAACGCCATCACTGCTTGATAGCCTACAGAAGTTGCGCGCTCCTTTTTGGTCTTTGGAATATCCGGATCGTATGAAAGATATGTTGTTCAGTCACAGTGCGTGGCGCGGTATGCGAGTTTTTTTACTACAAGGGCTATGCCTCAGCCATAAGTTTTTAAAAGAAGATATCGCAAATCATGTTCCCTCTGATTTGCCGGATGAGCGTGAAGAGGCTCTGGCACGTGAATGTTTTAAGCATAACAAGCAGCTGGGTATTCTGAAAGATTGTTTGCTCACGGGTGTTAAGGGGGCTGTTCCGCTACAAGAGGCTATGCAGCCAATCATCTTTAATCGGCACTGGAGGAAGGTTCGTTGACCCCGAACTTGGCTATGGATTGATATTTTGTTGACTACGGGTTTAACAAGAAGGCATGACTATTAAATGATTTCTTATGCGTATGTTTTAAGGATGCTATAATTGTTTATGTTTAAAGTTTTTAGTTGGTTTTTTGTGATTTCTGTGACGCAAATGTTTGCGGCAGAAATTTCCGAGGAAGCACGACAGTGTGCTATAGATAGTTTTGGATCGTCTGTATGATTGCAAAAATTTGCGAGAAGATTAACTCGCTGGAGTGGTGTGTTAATGACGATGAAAGAGAGAATGTTTTGGAAGCAATTTGTAGTTTGCGAACCTCTTTCCTCAAGAAGGGCGATATGCGGGAGTTGCCCTACGCGAAACGAACACCTGTGCTTCTTAAACACCTGGAGGTGTTGCGACCTTTTTCCTGCGACATTAATAAGCAAAGCATGCGCACTCTTTTAATTGACAGAAGCCCTTTCTACATAAACAATATTTTATTTTATGTCTTAGCCATAAGTTTTTAAAAGAGGATATCGCAAACTATGTGCCCTCTGATTTGCAGGGTGAGTGCGCGGACTATATAGAACAGGAAGCCTTTCGTCATAATAATATGTTGAGTGTGATGCAAAATGAGCATTCCGTAGTTTTTCAGGGGGCTGTTCCACTAGAAGAGGCGATGCAGCTAATAGTTTTCAAAGCTAATTGACCCCCTTTCACTTGAACCAACTTTTTCTTAGCCAAGGCAACCCAAACAATAAAATGCTGCCCTTTCTCTCTATGAGTGTTTATGGTTTTGATTGTCTTGAGGGCAGGTCGCTGTATTGATTCGTGGAATGCCTGTGTGTATGCACTGCACTTTTATGGCATTAAAAGTGTGAAATCTGCATTAAGTGTGCTACGTTGATAAGCTGGCAAGACGAAGATCAGAACTCTGGAGTAAGGCGTACATCTCATCAACTTAGTTGGAAAAAATCTAATCAGGCTGCTGATCTTTTGTATCGCTACTGGGACTACGTGTGGCAGTCCACTTTTACCGATTTACATATGCCGGTTCCTACTGAACTGAATTCCAGTAAAGTTATTTCTGAACAACTAAAAGCACTGTGGTATGCCGCTTCGAGCATATGTGACAATAGATCGAAGGTTATAATCGCTGAGGGGTCTTCAGATCAAGGCAGGATACATTCCCTTAGGGCGAAGCTTCTTACTTGTGAAGTGACTTCAAAGGCGATAAGCGACCTGGTGGTGTTGAGGGCGCAAATAGAGGAAGAGTTTCCTGAGGTTTATGACAACCCTGATCCTCTTTTTTACTTTTGAGGGAGAAAATCCCGAAATTCGATAAGTCTTAAACTACTATCTTTTAGGAGCAGTGTGTAAATAATGTGTGTATGGGGGAGTGCGAGTCTGATACAAGCCTGCCTTTTTTAGTTTACTAAAGAGGCAGGCTTGAGGGAATCACTTTCCTGTGTAGAGCTCTTTCACATAGTGTGCGGAACGCTTTGCGCTATATGCTTCAAGATCCAAGGGTTTGTCTGCGCGCACCGGCACTGTAACAACAAGATATTTTACACCATACATTTGCGCGTTTTTCATGTTGGGAAAAGCTCCTACTACATTACCGGAGCTTGCTGGCACAACATATAGAGGAAAAGAATACCCAGTGGTTTTCCCTAGCGCTGTAGATCTTTCCCACCAAAGTGGCATTACATCATAGTTAGTTAGTGGAAGTACTGCTTCAAAGCGTTTTCGGCTAGTGGTAACTTTTGTGGCCATTAGAGTGAAGTTTGGCTCATCTTGATCCTTTTCTGTTTCTGTATAAGCAGTAATGCCTAGTGATAATAACTTTTGGTAGCGATGGTGTATGGAAGTGAGGACTGTTTTGGTGTCTTTCCATTCCTCTCTTTCTTCGCGGTTTTGTTTCTTAAGCTCCTCAGTGACTCTAATCATATCGCTATAAATCGCAATATTCTCTAACTGCTGCTTCTTGCTTAATGAGCGAAATGCCTTAACGCACTCGGAATTAAAATCACTTGCCATTAAAGTTGCTGTAAATAATAAAAGTTGTAATAACATGGGATCAAACTAGCATAAAAAATCCAACTAATCAACATTATGAGAGAGTAAGAGGCTCTCAAGCATATAAAGTAAAGAATGCTTTATTGGCGCCTTACTATTACTGACGCAACCACTTGCCTAGTATGCAATGGTTCTGTTGAGGCACTCCACATTCTAATGAAATACTCTCGGATCAGAGGGTTGTTCAGATGCTGTGTGTGACTGGTTTTTAAGTATTTCAAAGGAAAAACTGAGAGCAGATAGAAGGTATGCTCTCAGACTTATCCTTCCTTTTGAAAAGCGTAAGTTATTGACGTCAGAAATCATCGGAATTCGTATAAAACTTTTCTGAGAGATAGGGAAATGTGATATAGTCAGGAATTTGGAACATATTTTCTTTTATTTTGTGTAGTGCGATCTGTGCTGCCACTGGTGCGTCAAAATCCGATGAGTGTGTAGAAGTGCCCTGGAGTGTCCTCCGCTTGGCGGAAGGGTTTTATAATGATCATCCTGATTTGACGCGCGATTTAAGGGTAGCTCTTAAATCTTTGCCGGATACTGGCTGGCAAGAGGGGGTTTTGTGTTACAACAAGATGAGGAAAATTTATGAACATCAAAGACAGTTTGATTCGCGATGTCCCATAGAACAGCTGGATCTCAAAAAAATGAGCCCTGTATTGAGCTTTCAGATGTACTATGGCGGCGGTTGTTATAATAGTGAGGAGCATGCAAGACTGCACTACTTTTCCTATGTACTTCCGCACATAGGATCTACTTTGTTGCTAGAAGAGGCGTTACAAGAAATCTGCGATCGTCAACGATGCGCAGGTGAATGGTCTGATTGGTTAGATTCAGTTAAACGGCATCGTCAGAAGATCATTCAGGGTGTTTTCAGAGAGGGGGCTGTTATTTCGGAGGAGGGGATAAAGACCTCCTTTCCTTTGCTTTTTAAATATGATTCGGCGGTGCGAGTAGCCTGTCAGCAAGCAGTCGGCGCTTTGAATAATTCATCACTGACTCCACAAAAATATCATCTAATTGTGGCGCAGGCTTCACCTTTATATCTGCTGACCAAAGAAATGTTAAAGTTCAACGGTACTGCCCTTGCAATGGAGCGATCGCGTATGGCGCACATCAATAAGACCTTAAGGATTTTCCATGAATCTTCTGAAAATTTTAATATGGCGATTAGTGCGCATAATAGGACGCTATCGTTTTCTGCATTGAAGCAAACGGCGCAGGAAGTGGAGCTCTTGAAAGCTGAGTGTCCCAAGGGCTTTTCTGTTAAAGAGGGGGTAAATTGGTTTCCGTGTTTAGCAGCGCTTGGAGAGCATTTGCTTCCATGGGAAATTGAATCTATAGAAGATTTATTTACAGCGAATGCAAAAGATTTTGCTACGCTAAACGATCGTATGCGCACTCAATACAGACAAGTAGTAGAAGCGCTGCCTTTCAGTTGTAAAATCTCTCACCCATTTTAGTAGTTATTTGAGGGTGAAAGCTTTGTTATAAATTTAGAGTGATTACCTTGTAAAGGTGCACTGGAAATATGGTGTCGACTGGACCTGCGTTGGAGCTTGTTGATATGTCTTACGAAGGCAAAATTACCCTTTGAGGTTTGTTAACATGTGCGCTGGGAATGTACGAATGACTGCAGCAGCGCTCTACATAACGAAGGCTGCTAAGGGTGCTGCTGACTTTAGATCCCTTTTGGCACAGTAAAGTAACAGGATTGCTGGGTAAGGGCGAAAGTTTTCTGTGTGTTTTGACGCCAATTATGTAATCGTATGCCTGAACTAAAGCTTTATCTATATCAGAATAGTTTAATTGTAAAAGCTTATAGAGGAGTGAAAACCGTCTATTTCCGGGAGGTAGGGACGCTATAAGACGTTGCACAAGATAGCTAAGTTTAACTTGTATGCGTAGGTTCTGAGTTTTTTGAGATGTTTGAGTAATTGTGGCGGAAAGGGGGTATAGTGTTTGGATCTGATCAAGCACTTCCATATCTAAGGGAGGGGTTGCGATTGTAAAAATACAAGCCTCCATAATTCCTTGTAGGCCTTGAGCTACTGCTTGATTCCTTTTGCTTCTTTGTGTAAAGGGTTTTTCGCAACAGTCTTTATGCATGGTAGATAGCATATGAGAAAAAGTTTCAATTGAAGGGGCGGTGCCGTACAGCTTATGGAATAAGGAGCTAACGGCTAAGTGCGCGCGACCGGGTGTTTGGAGTATAGTCTTTAACTTTTTAAATAGTGATAAGCTTGAGGGTAGGTTTTTGAGTGTTTCGGGAGTTAGATCATCACCCTCAACATTATCGCTTATAAAAGAAGGGGCGTGTACTTTGATATCACTATTGGCATCATCATGCATAGGAGCGCTTAAGCGTAGAGGCGGTTTAAACGCCGGTTCTGCTTGTTGAGTGGTAGCTGGAGGGAGATCGTTATTAGTTTTTGCGGTTGAGTGGGATCTGAAATTTCTACCTGGAGTTAAAGGTTTTTTCTTTGTGATTGACGCTGCTGTGTGCTCTTTGACGGGAGGTTTTTGACTGACTGTTTTCTTGGTAGGCTCTGCTGGAGTAGGCGTTAGTATAAAGTCTGGAATAGGTGAAGGAGTCAAACTGACAGCTTGAGTGCCTAGCTCTTGTTGCGCTTTAAAATCTAGATCTTGAATGAGGAGCTCACTGAGGGCCCAGGCGCGCCGTAGAGCTAGATAAGCTACATTTGGTTGCGCTAATGACGTCGCTGCCGGAGAGGTTGTCCTTTGCATGTCTGTGATCAGCCGAATCATTTCTTCAGAAGAAGGGGCGTTGCTGTACTCACTTGCGGACAACTTATTTGCAAATACTGTAAAGGCGATGCAAGCTAGATAAAACATAATCTATTTTAGCATAAAGAGAAATAAAAAATCATCAGCGCAAAAACTAAGGTGAGTATCTCTCCTCTATCTTCTTAAGGATGAAAAGGGATGTTTGGCAACTTATTCCTTTTTTGCATAAGGAAGAGGCAGGATGTGGTGTTAACCTGTCTTTTTCAATGTTTGGGTGTGTAGTGACTCGATGCAGTAAATCAAAAGCTTGAGAGGTGGCTTGATCTGCTTGCTTTTCGTCTATTGACAACCACTGGATAAAGCCTTTTAAATTGATTGATCTATCTGGGTGGGCGTGCAGATTTTTCAGGGTTTGTAAGAGATGCGTTAGTTTTGCTAACGTACGTACATGGTTAATTTTTTTATAAGCCTTTCCTGAGTGGGCGGGCTGCGGATATTGCTTTTTGAGCTGTTTAAATAAAAGGATATCGAAAGGTGGCTGCGAGAGTATAAAAGCACAGACTTCGGCTAAGCCTTGAATGCCTTCCGTTATTCCTTGTAAACGTCCTTTTGTAGGTCTGATTTGTTCTTGGTATATATCGTATAGTGCTTGTAAAGTATAGGAAGTGGAAGACTTGCTCTCAGTGAGGTCAGCGTGTTCTTTCTCCTCCGCTTGCCAAAACCCCTCTACAGTTGAGTGTATTTGAGATGGGCTGTCAAGAACCTTCTCTATTTTCTCAAGAAAGAAGTTGGGGCTAAAATTTTGACGATTCACGCGGCTTTTAGGCTGTTCGGAGGTCGCAGCATCATTGTCGGCTAAGGAAATATGCACGGGGGCAATATATTTGGGTAAGGACGCTGGGTTACTTTTATTTGTTTGCTCTGGTAAGCTTATGGGGCCGGAGGGAGCGTGAATTTCGTGCCAATTTTCGTTAGGGCTGTATAGGACATCAGAGAAACCAGTGTCAGCTAAGTGGCGTGTAAAGCAAAGGTCTGCACCACTGGATATGCAGCATGTGTTTTGAGAAAGGGTCGGATTGGTGGGGTCGACAACTACGCAATCATGAGTTGGCTCATGTTTGGCTCCGTAGCTAAGAAGTATGTTACCGCTTCCTGTAATTATATGAGGCGTGCTCTGCTGGGATTGTGTGGTGGACAGCATAGACGTAGAGTGTTCCGAAATAACCTCATAAGGCAGTGAGCAGTATGTGTCTGCATTGAGGTGGGAAGCGTCTGCTCCTACTGCCGTTTTGATTAGTAATAAAGTAATACCTGCACACCTGGCAAGAGGAGAAAAAATGTGAAGTGTGTATTTTTTTAATAGTTCGTTCATGCTTTATAAGAAGATGTAAATTTTAGCATATATGTAGTGTAAAAGCAATTGTGATGCCGGCATTTTGTTGAGAGTCTATGTTATGATGAGGGGAAGGAACTTCGATCTATGCTTATGCCTTTTGCTTCTCTTTTTTATTTGTGTTTTGCGTTAAGTACAGTAACAGCATATAGCAAAGAAGCAAGAGCCTCTTTAGAAAAAGATATTCAGACAATGGCACAGAAGTTACAAGATGGGCAAGTTTTCTTTCTTCCGAAAACAGATATTGTTTTTGATGCGGCAACAGTTCAGAACGAGCTTAGCGATCTGGCCTATATAGCTTCTCCAGCGGCTCAAATGACTCATGATTATGAAAGTCTGGAGTCGATTAACAATCGATTAAATTTCATTAAAGACTTACAGGTGGCTGGTGTGAGTGACTCTATGATCTATAGGGAGGATTGTGAGAAAAAAAGGGTAGAGTTAGGAAGCTGGTTGAGTGATCCACAGTTTGGGCATTGCTTAGAGCTAATAGAGGAAATACATCAAGAGCTCTCATGCTTTCTGGATAAAAATCGAGAATCTGTATTTGTTGAATCGCTGTTTGTTGAGGCACATTGGCTTCTTTATAAATGTAAAATCATTGAGGTGATATACACTGAAATGTATTTAGAAAAACGAGATAGAGCAGCCTCTTGCAATATACCTCGCTACCTCAAAAAATTGCGTTTAGTTAAGCAATCGCATTCTTCACAGCTAGCTGCTGTTGTTTATAAGCAGTTTGAACGCCTGCTGAATATAGCGCATCGCTGTATGAGCGGTACTGGCGATCAGCACTGTGGGAAAGAGCTTTTTGATACAATTGAAAAGATACAGCAAGATGCGGTAATTTTAGAGCGATACAGCTAACACTTGCTTTGCAGCATGCATCTGTTCTCCCATCTTATAGAGATTTTGAATGTAAAAATGAGTTTTGCATGTGTGGTTGCACAAGTGTGCGGCTTTGGGGGGAGCTATGAGTTTATAAGATTGATACTTCCTGAAGGAAATTATAAGCTCGTGTTGTTTTAATTTTTTTTTTGTGATATAAGTTATTGAATATGTCGTTTTCTAGTATACTTATTTTATTTGCGTGCTGCTTGAGTGCCTCCGCTCCTCTTGAGTATGATATTGAATTATCACCACCCACTCGAGAGGATTTGCGTGTAGTTAGGGATCGATACCTTTGTAGAGGCGATCGTAGCATCCAGCAAGTGATGATGCCTGCTGGTGGAACCAATCTTTTGCGTAGACTAGATGAAGTGCAAAGCATCCAGAGGAATTGCCTTGGAAGGAAAGCATTTTTTCCCATAGTGAATGTGGAGTATTTTGGACCAGCTTTAGTTGAGACTGCGAAAGGACTCCCTGAAGATTTAGCAAATAAACTTAATGGTGTCCTGTCCTTTGAAGGTGAAGTTCCTTCGCGATTGCTACGGGCTTCAGAGAGCGGAGAGCGTAGGGCTCCGGCGGAGCTAGAGTTAGATCCAGGAGAGCTGGAAGGTTATGTGTATGGCCATATATCTAACGATGAAGTGGATGGTAAGCCTGCTTGTGGGTGGATGCCCGTGGGTTGGTTGGATGTCGCAAGCAGCAGAAGTGATCACTGGTGGGTGGATTTGCAGCCATGGACATCTCAAAGCCCTTTTCGTCAAGGCTATTTAGTGGTGTGTTACTTTCAAAATATTGAAAACTATGATTCAATATTAAATTTTGTTGGTTATAGCTCACATACAATGCTCGGAATATATCGTTTAATTCAGGGTGTTACTGTTAGTTTGTTTGATATATGTGCGTATCTTGCAGTAAACTTCTGTTTGACAAATCCACGCTTAGACGTCACTGAATCTGTTTTTAGACAAAATGTGACCCATACATTACGGAGCCGTTTTCTTCAAAATGGAGCGAAGTCGTTGCCGTTTTACGGAGAGAACATCGCGTCGTGGGCACATATGGGTACGGAGCTAGCTCTTTTTATGCATAAGCACTACAGAAAAGCACGATCTGAATGTCCTGGGAGAAAGTACAAGTTTGTTAAGACAGCGATTCCAGCAGTGCAGAGTCCGGATCCTGCCGTTGTGACTGTCCCATCTGTAATGACTTCTACTTATGGAAGTGTAGATTATACGACACGAAATTAAAATGCATGAGTAGTATATGAGTTGTTTGTCGCTATTAACATTATTTGTTGCGCAGGTTTTATTGTCAGCTGCTAAAGATCCTCACCTGTTGTTAGAGCCATTAAATCCTGCACTCAATGTGCAGGATTTGTGCTGTATGCAACTTTCACCATCTTCTGGGTATAAGGATGATCTGCTAAGTGTTTATGAAAATTATAAAATCTGTGAGTATGTAAGGTCAGCTCTAGTAAATTTCCCGAAAACAAGGTGGAAAGAGGGGATCGAGGTATATGAAAGGCTATATGCTTATGCTGAAGGTATGAGTACGTTCATAGATTTTTCCCTAACACAGAGGATGGACTCTGGATGCATGTGTACAGAGGTTACACTCGAAAGGTTCCGTGCATTTTTTGTTGAGCAGAGTGAAGAGGAAAAAAGGCTAAGGTATTTCACGCTTGTTCTACCTCAGATAGCGTCTCTTTTTGTATTGGGAGATTGTTTACTCTCTTTGGGAAGTGCCTGGCAAGAAGATGCTCAAAAAACCTTTCAGTACCTGAGTAAAATATTGTCACAGATTCACTGTGCCATTGACCAACATGATGGATATAGCGGGATGAGGGTGCAGTCTCATTTCCGGGAGCTGTACCCGATCCTTTTTGGATCTGGGCTCGGAGTTCGTCTGGTTTGCGCGAAAGTTGTGGACGCTTTCTCGACATTAGGCTGTGACTTTACGTATAAGGCGTGCAAAGTTTTTTCTTTGCGCTCTAATGACCTTAGTCTACTGTTGAGTCGGATTATTGAGACGAACTCAAGTAGGCTTGCAGCTGAAAGATCACGTATGGAGTTTATAGTTAAATTTTTTCCTTCCTCGGAACATATGAAGCGATTTAATGTTTTAATCGATAATAATAACATGGTTGTGGGTGCCTCTCAAATTGGCCAGAAATTTGATTATTTGTCGGCTGGGAGCCTTCCACAAACAGGGTTGTATTTTATGCAGAGTATCAGGCATTCACTAACCCAGTTGGTTCAATTAGGTCCGAATTTGTGTGTCTGGGAGAAAGAGACTATCCGAGATGCGTTGGAGAAGGTGGTTCCTCAACTGAAAGGGCATAGAAATTCATGCCGGGAAATAACGGTTTTACTAAAGAGCCTTCCATGTGCACAAAGCTTAGAGGGTGTCATTAGCTATTGGGAATCACTTTCCTAAAGTTTAGATTTACTGCACTAGAAATTTGGGTGGATTTAACAGTCAGTCTTGGCTAGAAAAGCATGATTTCGATAGAGTTCTGCAGAACCTATCATAAAAGATGAGCGCATTCTCTGAGAGGTTTTTATGCAATGGGGCTGTGAACTGTCGGCTTATTTAAGGTGCTTTCAATGCGGATTGTTTGTATGTATAACCAAAAAATATTGGGGTTAGTTATGCGGAAACGGAGCATTTCCTTTACCCACTATTAGGGACACAGTGCGCAATGTTTTCTTCTTGTGACATGAATTTTAGTTTGAACTTGTTTTGTTCAGAGATAAAATTGACTATTGCTTAAAGGAGAAAGTGTGAAAATTATATTGCTTTTATTTTGTGTGATTGCCGAGCTGTGTAGTGCGGGACTGGAAGAGGATCACTCTTCTAATTTGCTGGATAAACCCTCCTTTTTGCTTGGGGTGGAATCGCTGTTAGATACTGCGCCTGAGGATCTTTCGTTTACTGGGTGGAATTTTGTGTTGAAAGAGTCGGCGCTTAAAAGTAAATTGGCTTCTAAAAGACTGTTAAAAATGGAGCAATGTCAACCTTTGCTGCTGAAGAGTGGATCAAGTGAATCTCTAGAACTGTTTTACGAACTAATTCAGAAAGCTGCCTCTTTTTATAAAATACAAGTGGGGAGGTGGGATGTTAATTATCGTACAACATCTTTGTTGCCAGTGATGGTAACATCACGTCCTGACTCGAAAGAAGCAAAAGCAGATCAGTTGGTGTATACCGCGTTTTCTATGAGTGCAGTTTCTCTTATATTTGAAGGTAAAGCCAAAGAAGAGATGCTGCATTTATTGGGTAAACATTTGCTGAAACTATCTAATGATTGTATGAACTATGACTTAAAAACGGTTCAAAATAGTTTAGCAATATCTTATGACCGGGTTTTCGAAAAGCAACCTGCATTGGGGGTTGACCAAACTCTTTTAGGCTTTTTGCAAGAATATGCTTCTGAAATGTTTAGATTCTTGCGTCCAAATGGGTCAGAATCGAGTTTGGAGGCCTTCAATTATGAAGATGCACAAGACATTAAACTTTATAAAACAGGCTGGGAGCATTTTATGAAAAAACTATACGTGCCCACCACTGAGGAGGGTGCCCCAAATCACGAAAACCCAGCGATGCTTTTTAAAGATAGTCCACGACATGAAATGTTTTTGGCCCGGAGAAATCACGCTGTCAAGCACGTTCGCTCTTTTACGTTAGATGAGCGGGTCAGCGCCGCAGGTCAATTTCTTTATCACTATATAGTGCCAATAGTTTATGCTTGTAGAGTGTTAAAGAGCATGGATCAATTCCAACATGACAGAACATATGTTACTGTTCAAGAAAGAAAGGTGCATGTTAGCTTATATCGCACTTTGCATGAAATATATGACGATAGTCCTCAAGAAGTCAAGGATGTCGCAAAGGGAAAGCTAACCCTTCCTCCTGGCTATGCAAAGGAGTTAAATGATCGTTTTGAAAGTATGTGTGTTCGCAGTGTTACGGTGGAGGGCTCGTCTAATCAGCTAGATGTGTGTGAAAGAAGTGCCGTGCACGATTATCTTCGTGAAGTGATACCGAATTTTGCCTATATCTTTGAACATATCCAGCAGTCTGCGTTGCAAGGGGGAGTGTTAGAGACACACCCTATGGGGCTTAATACTATACGTCCGTTGAATTTCAGCATGCTTTCTGTACCAGCAACTATTTTTGCATACTTAAAGGGGAATGGACTGTTGATTATACGCTTGACCCAACTATCTCTTACACATGATCGTTTTATACCAGTTTTAAAAGATGTTTTGGAAACACAAAATGATTTTTTGGCTCTCAAAAGTACGCAGCTAACGGGGAAAACTCAGTTGAAAGAATGGCATAAAAAAGCACTGAGCAGGTGTAATGAAGCTTTAGAGGATCTTAATGAGAACTCAGAGTGGCAATCCTCACCTCTAACATGGGCGGAGTGTAAGAAGAAGATAGCATCAGTTTCTTCAAAATATTCAAGCCTTTGGGGCTCCATAAAGTATTCTTCAAAATTTAATTGGGATTGTTGTGAGGAAGAGGTAGAAGCTTTTTGTATGTTGTGGCGCTTAGGTAAGAAAGTGCGATCAAGTGCCATTACTCAATTGCTGATCAATGTTGTTTGTGACACAAAATTTGCACTGGAAGCGCATGGCCAAAAGAAATTAGGCGCAGTTTTAGAGACTTGTGCTCCTTACACAGTGGATGGTTCTGAAATGCCTCCCCTTTGGAGCCCGTTGGGTGTAGATGATTTCTTAAATTTTGCTTATCAATTCTCAGAGAACGCTGAGCGTATTGCATGTTTAAGTGAGTGTGTTAATATTGTGCAAAAAATTAGTTGGAGCAACCCGTATGTTTTTAGTAAGATCCTAAAAGTAATGCTTGCTGAGCTGGAGGCATTGCTAGCGGTGCCTGATCAGCTGAAAGATAGCGGACTTGCGTGTTCCCGATATCTGCATGCGCTTGCCGTAATAGTGCGCTCGTGGAGAGAAGGTTTTTATGTGATTAGTTTCGCTCCGGAGATCTCCCTTTATAAATTTAAAGAAAGGCAAATGATCTTGCCACACATTATACAGGAGCATTTTCCTAAAGTGCTCGCTTGGCACCAACAAATATTTAAGGCTTATGGACTACAGTTGAGCACAAAGTTTGACATAAAGGTAGATCACTTTGGCGGTATCGACTTGCCGACTATAGCACAAGCTATTCATGAAAGCTTAAAACAGGCATCTTTTCCAGTCTCAAAAAAACAAAGTATTGAGCGTTTGTTGGAAAAAGTAGAGGGAGCATTAAAACTACTAAATCAAATATCGCACAAAGAGAGTATGCTTCCTGACCCAAGGGATGTGCTGCACTCTGAGCTAATAAAGTCTTGGTGGGACCCTGAAAGTGAAAGCTTTCAATATTTGGATTGGGAGTTGAAGCGTCTAATAAAGGTTATATTGGATTACCCAGCATTTATGCAAGAGTGTTTGGATGAGTGCTGCAGAATTTTAGGAGATACAGAGAGAGTGATGCAAATTATTCAGCAAGCGATTTCTGAGTCTGAAGCAACCCTTATAGTGAGATTTGAGCCATCTTGCAACATTGAGACTACCAACCCCCTAGCTTGTATGCGTTACTTCCCTGCGTATTCACATGCTGAGTCAAACAATTGATGCGATTCATGACGCCATCAGGACTGGGCCGCGTGCGACTTTTGTAAAGGAGGAGAGGTGAGAAATCCGACAATATGGATAAATCAAACTTAACTATAGAAGGAAGCAGTCTACGCTCTGTTAGAGCTAGGCTTGTGCCTTATTAGGTTTACGTGTCAAAAATATTAGTAGTATGCAGTCTAACTAGTTGTATGGGCTAATTGATTTTTGGGAGATATAATGGATGGTTATGTATATTTTGTTTATGTTAGTAGCTGTATTTTCATATGCTGTGGAACTCTCGACCTTACAAAGTGACGAGAGATTTAATTTGGCAGTAACCATAAAAGTTAAGCCTACAGAGGCTACATTGGCGCGTCTGCCTGGACCTACAGAGCAATAATATTCCGCGCTTTCGAATGCTAGCGCCTTTTCCAAGCCAAACAGTTATCCCACCTTTGGAAGGTGTCCGAGTTGAAACTAACATGCTGGATTCATTGTCTGTGCTAGGTTTCCGCTTTGAAGAAGGTAGATGGACGCCCGAGAATATACAGAGCCAGGGGAACCCCACCTCTTCTGAGTGAAGTTCGCAGTAGCGTTGCGGGCGGAAATAATGTGGCGGATACGGGTGTCGCTAGCATGTGATAAAATCCTTAGATTTCCCTTATAGAAATCATCTTTCTCCTAAATATATCTCTTTTGCGTTTGGGAAAGGTTTGTGCTACAATAAAGACATGGTGAAGATGATGTTTTTTATGATGTTTGCTGTTGTCGGCTTGTGCGCGGCTTCAGTGACAGAGGGCGAAAGCATTTCAGAGATAAAGGATAGCATTCTTTCTGCTATGCGTATTACGCCTACTGCCGGGGCTATTGAGCAATCCCGTCAGGAGTTGCTTAGCCTTTTAGGAGACACCCTGCTTGTGCAAACTACACCTTCAGTTGAAATAATGACTACAGGTGAATTTGATCCAGAGCTTGGAGTGGTTGTGGCAGGTATGTTGCTAGAGCACAATGATGATTTGCTGAAACATCATAATCTGTGGTTAAGAGCGGACGCTTTAGAGAAGTTACAAAAAATCAAAGAAGGTAGAGGTGATGCAAGTTGTAACTTTTTCTCGCTGATTTCTGGGGCTTTAGTGGATGGGATAGAATATGAGGAGGGCGCTAGCTTTGCAAACAACAGGCTGATCCTTACCAAAAACCCACAAGCAGGGTGCCGCATTTTTGTTCAACGAACTGGGGCTGAGTCGAGTGAAATTGCAGATCAGATTGTACTCAGGGCTAAGGCTGAAGGTGATTTTGTTCTTAAATCATCTATGCTTCTGTGCAGAGGAGGGGTAGACTTTAATGGATCCAGCTTTATAGATTATATGTATTTTGTGATGCAAGTTTTCCGTGAGGAGTGTTTTCACGACTGTCTTCAATCGGGATTGCCCATTATACTCTTAGATGCTTTTCAGCAAGCACATTGTGATCAAGCATCCAGGGCTGGAGGGTCAACGCACGAATTAGATGTATGGCCCTTCGTGAAAGATGTTATTTCGTCATGCCAGCCTCTTCCCTCAATAAAGACTGCTATTTTCATGAAAAATCATTATGTGAAATATGAAAACACGAAAAAAGAATGGAAAGTTTATCACCTTATGCAGAAGTATATTTTGCTCTTTGAGGAGGCTCGCAAGCATAGACAATCAGAAGTTGCCACAATACATCTAGATCTGGCTAAGGCATGTAGAGCGGCGGAGCTTCCTGAGGAAACAGTAGATAGACTTTTGAGTGTAGCCGCTGATGTGGCGCTATGTTTTGAGTGCGCTCACTACCATAAGTTGCCTAATTCTTTGTACTTGAAGGAAAGCACGGTAGTTAATAGTATCATTCAAAAACTCTATAGTGGAGTCCGATAAAAGAGCTTTGGAATTTATGAGTTGTTGTTTGATGCTATTTATCTTGTGTGTGGAGCAGATTTGCTCAGCTACGGCCTCTACTTCTGTAGACCTGCTGTCAGGATTGCCGCGTAATGAGCTACTTGATGTGACCGCTTTGAGTGATCTGGCCCTCTGTCGGAGAGGTACGCGGAGAGGAACGATGGTGATGTCGCTTCAATATGTAGAGGTGTAAGGTTTGCTCTGGATTACTTCCTGGAGACACGATGGAAAGAGGGTTTTGAAGTATACAATAATCTCTATAGGTATGAGAAAGCTGCTAGAACATTTTTGGAGGGATCTCAACATCTGGAGCAAAAGATAGGGAAAGAAGATATAAAAGAAGCAGTCACTCTTGAGAGGTGCGCTTCATTTTGGCCCCAATATACTGATGAAGAAAAGAGGTTAAGCTAATTCTTCCTCAGATAATGTCTCTTTTTGGGTTTGCAGACCGTTTAAACTCTTTGGGAGGTGTCTGGAAAGAAGATGCTCAAAAATTTTCAGTACCTGAGTGAAGTGTTGTCGCAGATTCACTGCGCTATTAATCAACAGGTAGCGCGCATAATGAAAAGATGAGCACTAAACAGAAATGTCAGACTCTACGAAATCGCTGTATATTTGACTTAGCACAAGAGATTTTAAAGAATGGCGCAGATCCTTGTCCAGTTAATGGAAGTCCATCTTCCGAATTAGTAGTTTTTTTCAGTATACTGTCTGCCTATTTGATGCATTTTAAAGATGATTGTTTCGATGTATACCAAAAATTAGTATGGAACTCTTTATATGCAGAAACGGAGCACCTCCTTTGCGTGATGTCTGCCTACCCTAAGGTTCTGTACGACAATTTTGTGAGTAAGCAAAAAGAGAAAGTACTGGTAACACTGGAAAGCATCAGGCCAGGTAGCACCAAAAGTATCTGTGATTTGAGGTGTATGATCGCTCCGCAAATATAGTAGGCCTCAATTTTATACGCGTATAATTGTTGCTTTAGTATGAATTTTGGCAATAACCCTAAAGGGCTGCAAGGACTATAGCCCCTCGCATTTTTATATCAAAAATCACTCACAAATTGCTCTCTCCATTTAATATGTTATGTTGTGATGAGGGTATTGTGTTTTTACGTGTATTAATTATTTGTTTTGCTGTTTTTGAATGTTCTGCGGCCTCTGCGCATAAGCAGAGGATCTCACCGATTAATCTTTTTTCTGCAGATAGTTACGACAAGTGTAGGATAATACACGATCATGTTGCCAACAACCCGTATGCTAGGTTGTTGATGGCGCTACAAACTTTTAGCCCACAAGATATGCGTTTGCTGCAAAAGGAAAGTGTAGAATATCTGAATGTATGTATTCGACAAGCAGAGGAAGACTGGCAAACTTTTGTGCTTGACTTAGAGAGCTATGCAGCTGCTCAAGACATGAGTGAAAGCCAAGTTAAAGAATTTTTCGTAGAAAATTTACGACTTGATGCTAAAGTTCTTTCTGAATTTTATAGAACTAAGAAGAAGATCCATGGTAAAATGCCGCGCCTTTTTAGGAGGAGTAAACCTAATAAATCTACGAAAGAAAGTTTAAAAAGACAAGCAAAACAGTTTGTTCACACTTCTCCGAAAGAGCTGCTTGATAGAGCAATGCTAAGAAACAACCAAGAATCTTTAAGAAAGCTCGTTGAATACTTGTTTGTGATGATGCAGTCTCATTTTGTTTTTAATGAGTTTTCAGAACTGAAGGTTGAGTTGTCAGCAAAGCAGATAACGCTTCTCCAAAAGTGTGAAAAATTGTGGGGTCAGCGTGATAGCGCCTCTATACCGGATCTTAAAATTTTAGCAAACTCTTTATGGATGTTGTCGGAGCAGTTAAAAGGTCTTCCTAAATATCGTCAAAGAGGAGAGTCAGTTCCTGACTTAGTAACGTTAAGCTTTCCCGCAACTCATGTATATCCTTTGTATGCTAAAGATTTAGTTGCCGCTATTAAAGAGTTTATGCTAAAGCATAACCTGAATATAGAAGAGGTGTGGCAAGTATTAAAGAACAACACGATGTTGATGGGCGCGGATTTTACTATCCTGGTCAATCTTTATGATACAAATGCGGAAATACAAAAGAAAAGAAAACGTCCATCCACTAGCTTACCTCCAGTGGATGTCGATGTATTAGAAAAGTATGTGTGTTACATAGAGGCTCAGGTATACAAAAACTTATGTTTAAAGAGTTGGTCAGATCTTGAGGGAGAGGAGCTTTCTCAACGTATGAAGGGTCATTTAGCAAAGATTAGACTCCTTAAGCGTCAGGTCTGCTTTGAGTCTATGTTTAATGAAAAAGAAACAGTGCTACGAAGTTTGTGCTCCTGCTTATTGGAAGCTCAGGATACTTTAAGGCAAGATCACCCGCAAAGGCTAGCAGCTGTGTGTTTGCAAAAAGCACCGTGGATAGGGGCGAAACCAGGGGAGGATTGGAGTGACTTTACCATGCGTGGGAAAGTTTGGGATTGGCCACTTATTCGCTCATTTTTCAATGCAAAATTGCAAAATCTAAAGCACGATTATGCTCCTTTTTTACAAGAGGCATTAGGTGCTGTGCAAACGCAAGTTGTTGGCACAGGTGCAGATAAATGGACTTACTTAATGGGCTGCATAAATGAAGGTAAAGTAGACTCACTTATGTATGATGCTGAAGTTTTTCGTCAATCTATGAGCCCTTCGATGCAGAGACATATGGTGAGAAGATTTAGGCAGAAGATAAATGAAGAAGTGGCGAAAATCGTAGGTATATTGAAGGAGTGTGTAGATAAGTATGACCTTACAGGGGATCAAGCATGGAAGCTTCTTTATGACGCAGGTCATAAGTACTTTTTAAATGGGTTAGACTTTCCTCTTAGCTTTAATGTGGATGCTCTTTGGAATAGAAAAGTTATGTGCGAGAAAATGGCCTCAATATTTATCGACTACATGAAAAAACACAGAAAAACACGAGAGGAGGTTTGGGCGTTGCTGCATCGTCAATTAACGCATTATCCACGTATTGCAGACTATGCATTGAATAAGCAGGTCAATCTATATCTAAGTAGAGGGCTTGCGCCGCATAAATTAAGTTGGCAGGCTGAATATCAGCATTCTTTATTGCGGCGTGCGCCTCATCAATTAAATTGGAAAAAAGAAAACCAGGATGCTGAACTTTTGTATCGTTATTGGGACTATGTTTGGATTTCAACCTTTCGGGATCTACATATGCCGATGCCTAACGTGCTGATTGGGAGAAAATCGACCGCCTCAGAAAAACTAAAGTCACTATGGTTGACTGCTCAGAGTATAAATGAAAATAGAGAAGAGGTTATGAAGATCGAGGATTTGGATAAATCAAACCTTACCATAAAGGGCGAACTACACGCTGTTAGAGCAAAGCTTCTGCCTTGCGAAGTGACCTCAAAGGCGATAAGCGACTTGGTGGTGTTGCGAGCGCAAATAGAAGAAGAGTTTCCTGAGATTTATGAAAACTCTGACCCTCTAGTATACTTTTGGGGCGAGACAATACCACATTCCGATGGGGGGAAATTTTCTGACAACATTCTGCCAGAAGACGATATGGCCCGAGAATTTATTCGTAGTTTAAGACCTTCTGGTACCTCTGCCTCTTAATATGTCCTGTTTGGTCTCAATCCAATGTTCCTCCGTACGATTTTGTGTCTTGAGCTGCGCCAAAGTATCAAGATTATGATGATAAACTGTAAGATTCTCAATCAGTTGTTCTCTGAATGCATCAGTATAATCGCGATCCTTAAGGTCTGTTGCCATATTAAAGTTGCTGTAAATAATAAAAACTGTAGTAACATCAAGAAAAAAAGTAAAATATGTTTCATATTTTTATCGTTGTTTTGACATCACTAATTTTAGATGCGGCGGAGTCTTCGGCGCTACCGGAGTCTGAAAACGCTTCTCGTGATCAAAATTTGACAGCAATTTACAAACCGTTAACTCCAGCCGTTAATCCTACTGAATGCTTTCAAACCAAACCACTTACCCCTGAAGAAATAGAACGGTTGCGCGCATGTCCACAATGGGATGATGGTGCATGTGGATTAATAGGCTTGCAAGAATTTATTCGTAGTTTAAGGTCTCCTGGCGCCTCTGGTCCTTAAGTTGTCACAATTTGTCAGTTTTTAGAGTTTTATTATGTTAGGATCGTGTATTACTTTCCTCAACTTAACATAATTAAAATTATATGACCTCCATAAGATTAGCTGTATAAAAAATGCCTAGTGCAATCAAATTAACACTAGGCATCAAAAAGTTCTAAAGTTCTTATGGTTTCATTTTTTCGAAAAAAGCTATCTCCTCATTAATTTCCGTTATTTGGAGCCGAACCTCCTCAGCAGCTTTTCGCAAGAGTATCGCTTCTTGACTTGCAGTAGGGTGTTGTTGAGAGAATTTTTCTAAAGAGCCCGACGCTTCTTGATACAATACTTCTAGCGTATCTCTTAAGAATTCAAGAGATTTTCCCCTTATCTGAGATAGTAATGCTTTGTTTTGTGTCTGCCCAGCTATATCTATATCGTTTATCAGTTTTCTCACCAACTTCCTGCATTGCGTCATGGATTCCAGCCCCATGGTCATGTGATTTATAAGCTCCGCGATACCCCCCATATCATGGCGGTTTTTGACAGTCCTGTATGCATTGCGCCAGGTTGTCCACGACTGCTGCATGCTTGAGTATGTAGAGGACCACCGTGAAGATGCAGAAGGTCTCCTCATCGACCGTACAAACGCCTGTTCAGGTGTTTCTTGGTGTGCTATTGTATGTTTCGGGATCTTAATAGTGCTTGGCCGTGAATTAGGATTCGAATCATGGGATGTCGCGATTAGTGAACTTAAACAAAAAAATAATACTATAAGTGACTTCATGAATTAGTATATTCATTTTTGACAGTAGCAGTCAATATGATGCACGAATAAGAAGCCGGGGACACGATTACAGTCTCTTTTTTTGAGTAAATCCAAAGCCAGAATGTCAAAAATCATATAACTTTTTGTTTGTCTGGCGGTGTGGTCACAATCTGAGAACCGTAAGGGACCTCTTGTAAAAACTTCTCAACACTTGCGCGGTCTTTGGGGAATTTGTCATGCAGAGCACAGGACTTTAAAGCGAGTCCTATGAAAAAAGCCTCTATCTGATTAATATCTTTAAAACGCCTTAAAGGAGACAGGTCATGAGAGATCATGTCTTGTGTTTTAAGAAAGGAATGTGTGTCTCCCACTTCCTTTGACAGGATAGCTTTTTGATCGAACGCATCATCTGTAGTAAGTCGAGCTAAAGCTTTCCAAATCGCTTCAACGCCATCTGAAAGCTCGAGCAATCTAGTCTTCACATCTTGTGAGGGGTCCACCTGACTAATAACAAGAAGTCGTCCAAAGAGTTCGCTATACCCACTTTCATAAAAAATGCAAAAAATTTTGGAGAGAATACGACTGAAGGGTGTGTTTTTTCCTCCTGTAAGAATTTCAGCAATATGGCTGGAAGCCTGTGGAGCTAACCATGTTAAAGAGGCCCAGTTAATAATAACTTGAGCGCATCTAGATTGTATATGTTTGGACAAGCCCTCTTCCCACAAATGTGACCAATACCCTAAATCAGATTTCTGTGTTGCTGCCTCTGACATAACTGGGAGTAGGTTATTTTGTAGATCTCTTATCTTTCTTTGAAGCAATTTTTCGGCGTAGGCAAAGTGTGTGTACGAAGATTGGTTGATTTGACCCAAGCAATATAAGCATGTTGCCATAGGAACTAGTGAATACATGGAATCTGACAAATCTCTTAGGGATAATAGTAGACTTTTTTTTCCCCCACCGGTCGCAAGTGAATGGTTCTTCCACAACAATTTACATTTACTCTTTCTGCAGATCGCATTAAAAAGCACCTCCATTTCAGGCATACCAGTTAATGGCAATGCGTTTAGAAGGGATCCAACTACTAACAGTGAAGGGCCACTCGCAGATGCTCCTGAGCAACCAGCATCGCTAGTCCGAGCTTCTGTTAGTGTAGAAAAACAATTTTGTGCACAATCCTCAGAAGTGTCTTGTTTCCAATATAAGCGACGAGTTTCAGTGAAATCCTTTTGATCGCAGAGTATAGATCTAATTTCCCTCAAGCAGGGCAAGTTATTTAACCCTTCCCTTTCATGAGCTGGGTTTTGGTGCAGAGAAGCTGGGCTACATTCTGCACAGCATGCTACATTGCTTAATGTATAAACAAATAAAATAACGTAATAGAACATAAATCCACACTATTCTGACACGATCAGGAAGTCAAATACATCGGTGTGGATTATTGATAAATATTGTATATTGTAACAAAAACCAGTTTAAAGCACATTGTAGGCCCTCTCTCCTATTTGTCTGTGTTGGTGGGGTGCGCAAATATTCTCTTTTTCTAAAAAAGAGATCGATTCAAAAATTCAGAGCTCTCAACAGCAATTCGAAGCCACGCGCACCTTCTCAGATAAATTAAAGTTTTGCGCATCAGGGGCTTGATTTCAGCCGCGCTTAAGAAGGTTAGCTGTATGTTTCGGACATTGACATTAAATTGTCCCTCTCCTTCTGCAGGAGGTTAATTTTAGCTTTCAGGTCGCCAGGAACTCCTATCTGACTTTGAGCAAGTTGTTTCAGATCTTCGCAAATGTGTTGTAAACGTAGCTTTAGCGCTTGAGCAAGCCAAGTCTCCATGGGCTTATCTACAGTAGAAGATACTTGAGCATGCGCACAATTAATAATTTGTTGAGCAGCTATATAAACAGTGTCTAGGCTTTGTGAAAGGTAAGGAACCCATCCTGGATCACTAATTATTGGACGCCACAATGACCATACTGCGTTTCGTTCTGTTAAAACTAGGGACCATTCCCATTGTAAGGTCTGTAAGGAGTATTTAGCTTTAGTTTCATTCGTGTAACCAGGAGTTGTCGCATGTGTAGTAATAGCAATAAAAGTCAATAATAATTTGAGTACAATCATCTTAACTGATTATATTCGCAATCTGTACTTAACACAATAGTGTCTATAGGAGAAGTATGACTGTGGTGAGGCAAGCATAGACAACTTGTTTCATCTATGCGCTTCTTATTATCCTCTAAGCGCGGAGATGTCCCCATACGACCTTTGAAGCGATTTTTGTGAAAGCGATCTGAGATTAGCTAAAGAGTAAATTTTTACTTCTTCAGTAAATAAAAGTTCTTTATCTCAGAGTTGTGACTGCAGCCACCTTCTGATGTTAATTGTATGTTGCTGACATTGTCATTAAACTGCTCCGTTCCTTTTTCAGGAAGTCAATTTTTTTCTCGATGAAATTTTGCAGGTATCCAGGAGAGCCTATCTTATCTCGAGTATGTTTTTTCAGATCTTCGTTAATGTTTTGTAAGTGCAACTTTATCACTGGACCAAGCCAACTCTCCCAATCCCTCTTTAATACAGTGAGCGTGTTTGCACGTTTCTCTATATGCTCTGACTCCTCAGTCTGGGTGGATCGGGAAAGCTCGCGTAATTGCTCCAGGTTAATGTTTATAACACTTTCATGCGCGCGATGAATGATTTTTTGAGCATTTACATAAATAGTGTCTAGGCTTTTTGAAAGATAAGAAATCCATGGTAGGTCAGAAGGTGCGCTACATGCTGGTTCACTCTTGAAAGACTTGACCTCTCGATTCCAAATCTTCCACGTTGCGTTTCGTTCTTCTGAGACTGCGGACCATTCCTGTTGGAGATCCTGTAAGGAGACTGTAGCATATGTAGTAGTTGGAATAAGAGGTTTTTGTCCGGTTTTGTATAGCTGAAAGGCTGCTTCTCTTTGTTGTATAGAGCAATCTGCATGCAAGGGTGAGGATTTAAACTGCTTAGCTATTTGCATGTAGGCATGTATTAATTTTTGATTATTTTCATCCAAGATAGGACAAAAATCTGGAACTGATAAAAAAACAAAATTTGCTTTTTTAAGATCTTCGAGCTCTTGTGTTATCCTCTTTTTCTGGCGGTTATGCTCTTGCATCATCAGTCTATGCTGTTCTGGGTTAGCAAGTTGCCAAAATACAATCTTTTTATCCTTTTCCGGATCAGAAAATTTTAAGAATGACATACCTTGTGCATAACGTGATTCGTTTTTTGCAATAACCTCTGGAAAATTAAGCAGTCGTTTACAACCATTTATTGCAGCCGCTCTTTCTTGAGTATTAAATTCAATGCTGGAACTGATATGGTTTAAAATTTGCCAGCTATGTATTATTGTGAAAATTCCTTTTAGACTTTCTTGAAGAGCACTAACATCCTCCACCATAGATTCGCTTATTTGTGTGGGTATATCATGAGGGTCGTAAAGATTATAAAGAGTTAATGTTTTCTTGAGTTCCTCCCAAGTTTCTTCATCTTTATCAGACATGATTTGTGTTGGCTTCAATTCAGATATTGCCTTAAATCCTTCTAGAATTGAGTCATTAACCTTAATAACATCTAGAGCTTGGCGCAAAGGATGCTCAGGAGCGTGCTCTGCTAAGGCTGATAAAAATTTATCAAAGCAATTTGGACAATAATGGGCGGCTAATGCAGCGAAATTCATCCAAAATAAAAACAGAAACAATATCATACAAGATTTTACCATATAATTGCCGTTATAGAAAGGATCTCTTTACGTAACAGTACCTGCCTTTAGATAAAGGACTCCACTGCAAAGAAGCGTATTTTATCTAGATTTGTTTTATCAACTTGAGCGTCTGGGAGAGTATAAGGCTCATAAATGCCTGGAGTTTTGTAGCCTTGAGCTAAAGGGCATGAAGTGCAGTATGTCCGGATGGGGATCAAAAAATGATAAGATCAAGTGCGTTTAGAGGTTTGTCTGTACTTTTATGAGTCTCTTCTTCAGATGCCTGTGAATCGGAATATAACATAAGGGCGGACTTAACCTTCGGGTTCAGATCCGGGAATTTGAGAATAGCCATTACTGCTTGAGATACCGCCTCTTGGCTCTGTAGCGCTTCACTGCACGCACTAAGCCACTCGTTGCTGTTATGCTCAGGAGATTTTACAGTCTCATCCAAAATAACTTCAAGTAAATCTTGTAGCTCTTCCTGACTATATTCCAGATGTCCCGGCTCAGTTGTCCAAGCCTCTGTAATCAAATGTTTTGTAATGACGTGCGCCGAAAGTTCTTCAGAGCAGAAATAGCCTTTAAGGAATTTCCACCTTGAGAATACACAGCGAAACACATTTCCTAACTCATTTGCGCATGAGGCGACCCCAAACAAAAGAGAGTTCGCGACATCTACGCTATTTTCTGATTTTATATCCTCCAGCACTTCATGGTACCTTGTCGTGTCGTTATCCTCTACTAAGGCTTCTAAGATCACTTTTTCTATAGATAATTCATCATTATTTTTATCAGTGTGCAATAGTATAGAAGATATATCCGAAGAGCTGTGGCTTCGCAGATCAAACTGATCCTGAACTACTTCGACATTTTTCAAAATACTTTGACACGAAAGGAGTGCTTCATTTTTTACGTACTCACAACCATAGAGCGCATCCTCTCTTGGCGTGTTTTCCAAGGAAGTTTCAGGAGAGGCGTCCTCTTTAGGGGAAGGCTCTAGGAACGGTTGCTGTTCTTGCATCTCTAAGTGCTCAAAATCCTCATCGTCTTCTTCAGGCGACACGCTTTCTATAGGCTCGAAGTAAGTCCCGTCGTTACAAGGGTCAGCGCTAACCAATACAAAGCCAGCTTGATCTTGACTAGTAATAGAGCTTTCTTCTTTCAGTGTAGGCTCGTTTTTTTGCTGGTTTTCCAAATTTAATTGCTCTAAAGACCCTTCTTCAGTGTTGCGAGCAGCAGCTCTTGGTTCTTGATTTGAGATAGCGTCTTCCTCTTCGGGTGTGGGCAAATCAATTTCAGGAACGAGCAACCCTGATTTTTGTTCTTGAGAGTGCATAGCATGCACTTCTTCTAGAGTGTGCTTACCTTTTTCTTGAGCAAACATCATCAAAGCCTGCAACAGCTTTTTGTTATTAGCTGCTATGTTGTTTTTATGCATGACAGTTTTTGGCTGAAAAACTTGAGTATAACGCAAAACCTTAAGATTGCTATCCTGATAATCTAAAAGATTTGCACGGCTTAATGGGCTAAGATGCTTCTCTGAAATGTAGAACGGCCTAGTTATCAGCATACGTATCCCCCTTTGCGCTGCAGCCTGAATTATCCAAGGTGAAGTTTCTTGATGGTAGATAGCATGTAGCATGTAAAGGGAGTTAACAACCTTTAATAAAGCATGTAGAGATGTTTGCAAATCAAGAGTCGTGTAGCTCTCTAAAGCATTTTCTTTGAATTTATGAGTGCCCTGAATCCCATAGGATATAAAAAGCTTCTGGATCTTTTTCCAAAGGCTTAATGCTTTCTCATCCATAGGTGTGTTTGAGTCAGCTCTCAGTATAGCCTGAGCAGCGGCCGCACAGGATGAAGCGCAATCATCACCATCATGATTGTGGTAGGCAAACACCTCATGAAGCGTGCTCCGCAAGGGATGTGCTGAGTCTAAGTGAGAGTATAGGTCGTTTAATGTAATTTCTGTACATTTTATGCATGCAGCCCAAATAGAAGTGCTTGCTATCAAAGCTATACAGATGACTTTTTTGACAAATGAATATGTTAACACTTAAAATTGTATCACAAAAAGCAAAGGAACAAAACACTGAATGTTATATACGGTACTCTAAAAAAAAGTGCCCTATTGAGCTGTTTATAGGCTCTTCCAGAAAAAGCTCTTCTAATGCTTTTTTCACAGCAAGAGGAGCTCTGGTTATGTACACACACGCGTCTACCCAAAGTTTAGCTTGCAAATACCATGCATAGAACACTTTAGCTTGAGCAATATAAGTCAGGTACTCTGTGGACTTAATAATATACAAGTCATCCTCATGATGCGAAGGTTTCCCGCTGTGCAATTCAAACTCAAGCGGCAGCTGACTTTCTGTGGTTTGTAAACAAACGGAGATTATTGATTTTAAGTCAGCAAAAGTATAGCCTTTGTTTGCTCCCCAGATATGTTCAAAAAATGTAAACATTATCTCTAAAGGGGTAGGTGTAATTGCGCCTTTTGTATTCAAAGTACGCTTTCTTGACATTATTTTTTTCAAAGCTTTTGTAGGGTTTTGAGTAGGAGGAATTTTATAAAAAATAGTTTTTAAGCATAGCCTAGACCTCTCTTGTATGCAGCCGGGAATCTGACTGATGGCTGCAGGCATTACATTCATGTCGTATGATGAAGGCTGAATCAACTTGTACTTAGCAAGTAAAACATGATATTGGGACATTAGATGGCAATGCTGTTTATAGGCTTGAGGGCAGTAATGTTGAATTGTAGATCTAACGGTATCGATGCATATAGTATATTGCTTATCAAGAGAAATGTCACTTTGGTTGCTTTCCCATAAAGCCCCTGAGATCGTGCTTAAACTTGGGATGTCCTCACAATTTAGCTCTGATAGAACAATGCTTTCTGGAGGAGTAACAAGGTTTTTGACTTTTGCAAGCATCAGATTATGTAATGCTTTTAAATGCTCAAAGTCTAATTTACTCTCGAATAGCTTTATACATTCACACAAACAACTAAGATATACTCTTTGACTTGCCAAAGTATAGGCGAAGTTATCCAATTCACTCATGAAGGATACTTCCATGATTTCAAGAGGTTTTCCAGGTGTTGGAAAATCCAAAGAATAGTGATCTAAAGTTAAAAATGCTTTTTGCGTATCTTTCAGTATGTTTTGTAGCTCCTGATACACATCAGGACTCTGCATATACTTATTGAGTATAGCTAAAGTGGATAAAAATTCACAATCCACAAAAGCAAAAAGATCTGGTCGCTTCTTGCCGCGTGGAATGTTATGTAACATTTCCCGAAATTCAGGGGAGGCTTTAAAAAAGGCCTTCTTACACATTTTCCATTTAATTTTCAGGTCTTGATCCATAATCGTACGCTTATATACGGCCTTTAGCGTTGACCTTTCATATGGCAAAGATCGCTTCTCTTTGAGCATTTTTTGCAGTGCAAAATTAGAGTTCTGCAGAACCTGCTTCATAATTTCGCAGTTTTCTGTATAAGGAGGTGTGTGGTGATGTATGGCTGCGCATATTTGAGCAATTAGAGGTGCGTTTGAACTTAAATAGGCAAGGACGATGTCTGATTCAGATAGTAGAATACATTTATTTAACGGCTCAAGTAAAGGCGCTTGCCGTAAATATAAAGGTGCTTGTGGCTTAAATTCATTATGCATATATCCAATAATGCGCGTCAGGTGAGGAGCAAACGGATACAAATAATGAATCATTGTAGAAATGTCTATTGCCATGAGACAAGGAACATTTCGAGTGCAGCAATCGTGTAAGATGTGTAGGCACCAATTCGCTAATGTAGGCTCTAAAATTACAGACCCTCTTGCACAATTTTTAACATCTAATGGACTGTCTTCATATATCTGATCTAAGGTCCTGCTTATATAAATGTGAAATATACTCTTCTCCTCCCCTAACAATGGATCAATTTTTTTTAACATGCGGGCAATATACGCCATGCTCTTAGCAAAAGCACAAATATAGTGTGCCACCCTTTTGCTCGGTTGCTCTAAACAGACAGGCAGAGCAATATCTGATGTTCTGAAAAATGCAGACTCATAATTTGAAGCAAAGACATTCGCTACTAATGAGTACGCGGCGGTAAGAAAGTATTCCGACAACTGTAGTAGATCCTGCCTCTTTTGTTGTGTCTGTGAAAAATCTGAATCAACATTAAATCTTATGCTTTCTGAATTTTCTGTGCACACCACGATCTGTTTAGATAAAGTCTCATATAAACTAGGGTGATGTTTCTGCACTACACTCAACACACAGTGATCGAGCTCAGGAAGGGGGGTGGACTTTTTCTTTCTATACTTTAACTCTTCGTTGATTTTGTAATGGAAGATTGACAGCATTTCTTGTAAAGGATCGATAAGATATTGCTTGCTCTTATCGTCAAGGTAGGGCACCCCCTCAAGTTCTTGAATGGAACGGCAAACATATGTAAGCCATGTATTGCTTTCCTCAACTGATTGGCAACCTCCGTCCCAATCAGACTGTAAATAAAGGCCAGATTGGAGTTGATCTATGTACTGCAACATTTCGAAGGCGGAGTATAGCCGTCGACAAGCTTTGTGAGAACCTGTCATGCGCACAAGATCACTAAGCGATTCAAAAGCCTCAAATATCCTTTTCGTTTTTTGAACTTTTTCACTGCTCTCAAGGAGGAAAATTGCGCCTGATCGCGATGCGCCGCAATTTTCTACACCTAAAAAAGGAGCCGTATAGTCCTGGACACTGTCCTGTTGATTAGCACTCAGTTGTTGAAAAAAAATTAGCAAAAAGAAAATACAAAACATTAGGTTATTGTATCATATGATGAAAGTCACGCACAGTATTAAAAAGTCACCTGATTTTTTAATACTTTGATTTGGGGCCATCTACAAAGTTCTTGCTTTGTGCGCATAAGGTAGCATAATTGCCTCCTATGTTTTAGTGTTTAAAATAGAAGGGCTACTACCAAAGGGTTTAGGCTTTTCTCAAAGCGTTTTAGCTTCATATGCTCCTCCGTAGTGCGGGCTTGCCTTTGTGCATTTTTGAGAGCTTGATGCAGCTCTTTAGAATTTGAAAGGCGCCCATACCATAGCAAACTGGAGTTTAAGCGACTGAAGTAAGCCTCATTAGGAACGATTCTAATAACTTGCACTAAAAGTTGCACAAGATGAGCGTCTGATTGAACCTCCCCCATTCTTTCGATTATGTGTGCAAGCGTGAGGTAAGCAATACGTTCGAATGTATCACGCTGTTGGGCGCTTCCTGTAAATGAATCGAAAGCAGATGCTAATGGCTTTAAATCATTATTTATATGAATTTGTGTTATTTTGTTCTCTGGGAGAGCTTTCAGAGTACGAAGCAAAGCACTATACCCAGGGTGAGTATTCAAGCGCCCCCCTCTTTGCATTAAGTTTGCTATAAGGCTAAAAAAATCATGCGCATTTGCAATACGCATAGCTTCTAAAGATTTTGTCCACAAGGATTCCATTAGACACTCACCTCCTCTTCCTAAATTTAATTTAGCTAATGCACGCTCTGCCTTGCCAGCTACAAACTCCAAGATATCTGGTAACATAGCCGGTTTATCACTTTTCGCGCTTGAGTGAGAGTGTGAGACCTTACCTAGGTCAGAGCAAAAAACTTCAAACCTTTGCGTTGCGCCCATATACGGGGCAACAAGAGCATAAGCAAGGTCTTCTATGGACCTCCCAAACACTTGATGAGAGGCAACGACCTTAACAAAATTTTGACACTCCTTTTCTGAGCTTAAGTACCCTAAGTACCTTAGAGATCTAACGTATTCAAGTAAAAAATTTATGGGGTGTAGATCCGGATCGAAGTAATCAGAGTTCAGTTCAATGTTGGCTAATACCTGTACACCGTGAATCAACTGATCTCCTGTATACATTTCTTCAAAGCTTTCTTTGTGACGGTGCATCAAACTCTGAAAAAACCTCAACTTACTTTGGTCATTGAATGCTCGCGCAATAATTATAGATATCTGCGATATTTTTTGAACCTTTTCAATAAGTTTTGACTGTTTCCAAGGAATCAGGATCTCCTCTTGCAAGGAGTGAAATGGCATCAGCATATATTGACTTATATTTAAAAAGCTTTCTCCTATGCGATAGAGCAATGCGCTTGAAACAGGAGAGCATTGTTTAAAATCTTCCCAGAAAACAGTGTCTGAACAACCCAGTTCCACTAGCGTGCCTTCTGATTGCTTCATGAAATCATTTATTATTTGAAAGGTTTTGTCGCAATGGGTAAAGGCATTACGTAAGATTTTGTTTATGCATGGATCGTCCAAAAAGCACTTATATTTTCTGAAGTCTATAGATTTTTGCTCGATGTGCTCTTTGATTCCTTCATGAATCGTACTGCATGTTTCCTGGTACCCCTCACAGCGCGCACACTCTTGTAATCCTTTATATCCCGGGTATATTGATAAAAAATCTATGAGTTTTTCTTGTAAAGCTTGTAATGCACTCATGCATTCTAGGCGGGAGGGCTTTTTGATCTCTTCAGTCTTAGAGGCTAATGATTCCATTAAATTTGGGAGGCTTTTTTCACAATTACTAAGAGATAGTTTTGAGATAGCGTCCATAAAGTTTGTGAGATCCTTTGTGACGTCTTGAGGTGACGGGGAGTTAGGCGGTGAAATTTCTTCGAAATCACTCTCACTTATTACAGTAAAGCTAGAGGCGGCTAAATCAGAATCTGTTAACTCCCTTTCTGGACTCTTTCTTCTGGAAACAGGACCTAATTCACTCATTTCTATTGCACCACTAGATAACGCACATTCGGCAAAAAATATAGACAATATTAGCACCAACATTTAACTCTTACTCCTGGAAAAAGAACGTTTCAAATTTACACTTTGAATAAATCAATTGTAACACAATGCACAAATTAATTCAATTGCTATCAGTTTTGGACAGACACATTTACTGCGATGTATATCTTGGGTCTGAGACGCTACCCAACAGAACAAGAGAAGATTTACTGTGAGGTGTTTTTATGCTAAAATTAAGCAATGTTATTATTCCTTAATGTCATAGCAATATTTTTTGCAAGCTATAATTTCCATGCAAGCGCGGCTGATGATTGCGCGGAAGATGTTCCTTTTAATTACGCGCAAGATGTTCCTTTCATGCAAGAGGCTATTGCTCAGTGGAAGAGCTCGCATTTCAGTGGTAGTGTGAACAGAGCGCTTGCACCGCATGACAACTGTAGTGAATCGCCAGAAAACGATCTACTTCCTGCTTATGTTTATAAAAAACAGAAACGGCTCAATTTTGAATTACGTAAGTCATTAGCTAAAGTTGCTCGCCGCCCTTCGCAATTTAATGACTGCCTCAATAAGCTATTTGAAAAGCAGCATGATCTTCTTAGTGTAGATTTACAGCAAATGCATACACAGATCGACTTAGACTGCGACACCCTCGTGCACGCCCTAGCCCATATAGACAAGTCCTGGATCATGATAGAATCTCAAATTGCTATTGCGGGCCTAATACAAATCGGGGCTTTTATACATAGCCCCCACTGTCCTAAAGAAAACACCCTGGATCTTCTAGCGAAGCTATACCCATGCAATACGCTATTAGTGCAGTACCTACCAAATATTTTTAAAGCTGGGTATTTACTTCAGTATATGAAAAATCTAAATGTTGAGTGCGCTTACGATCTTCATGATATAAGCGCTACCTTGAGCCTACTTTCTAAGAAGTACCCTACTCTTCAAGATCTTCTTAAATTTTTACACCCTTTTGCCATCAACTCTACAAACCCCTTGGCATCCATTTGCAGAAAAAAACCTAAGTTTTCTGATTTTCGCGCTCTTATAATTACCCCATATAGTAAAGATGAAATTTCAGACCATCCCCATAACCTTTGTATGGAAGGTCACTGCTGCCCATTAAAGATTGGATTCAAGTGTAACAGAGCTGCGCTTTGCAAAAGGCATACATCTACAAGTGGAGTTTTCACACTTAGAAAGATGCTGCTTAACAATTTACGCAACAAAACACGAGTCATGAAAAAGTTTAACACATCACAGTTTAGTCGTGCGTCCATGCTGCATCCACACCCAGATCCTCATTCTGAAAAAACACCTCTCGAACCGAGCAGCGATTTAGAAAGAATGCCCAGCTGTGATTCATCGCTAATTGAGGAAGATGAAAAAAGTAGTTTTCTCGTCTCTTTTCCGCGCACAGCTCTCTCTCCAACGTCCTGTTATGTAGCACCTCTCGAACCGAGCGATGATTTAGAAAGAGCGCCTAGCGGCGAGCCCTCGTTAGAGGAAGGTGAAATAATTAATGGTAGTTTGCCGGTCTCTTTGCGGCGCACAGCCCTCTCTCCAATGTCATATTGTGCGGTGCCTGCTGAGACTGCACAATATTTGCAAATGCAATTAAATAATATCTTACATGCTCCTAATAAGGCTTTTGAGGTAGTGCAAGAGATATATAAGGAAGTGCCCTTTATAGAGTGCAGCGACAGTTGCACCACTATCTGGAGCATGTTAGCCCACATGTTAGGCGAGACTCCACGATCTCTCGCTCCCATCCATGCTACGGGGCTTATAGCTATTGGAGAGTTGTGTGCCTTTATATTAGAAGGGCACCCCGACTTTTCCGCATCACTTTTGAAAGAAATTCACAAGATATATCCTACACCAATGCTCGTGCGTTCCATATACAGAAAAAGTCCTAGTTACATAAACCTTGCTCATACACGCACGCTTATAAAACTCACACATGTGCTACAAAACATTATTACCCACCTTGTCAAAACCCCAAGTAGTCTTGAAATGCTTATTCAAGAGCTTGATGTCGACCCCCATAATGCAGAAACCGCGTTGAGAGAAACTTTTACTTTGCTGAGCTCTAGCAACCATGCTTTACTTCCTGAGCACTGCAAAAAAGGATTATCCACATCTGTGTGTAGAAACAAGCTTCCACACAATTCAATACTCCTCACATTACAGAGCATTGAGGAGAATAAAGATCAGCAAACCTTGATTCCTTTTGTTAACCCCTATGTCTCAGATACAGTAGTTCAAGAAGCCACTCCTACAGACCCCTCCGGAAGCATGGCTTGTAGATGGGACTGCATCTCAGGCCCGTTTCCGGACCAAAATGTCTCTCTTATCCCCTACCTTAAAACAAAACAGGGGAAAGGAAAGCCTCGAAAACACCAAAACACCATTATGTATAATACACTAGTGGAAATTTTAGATGACCCAAGCCTAGCACACACATTAATCTATAATTTATGCATTCAAATAAACGAAAGCATTTCCGAAAAGGACAGTGTATCTCAGATATTATCGCAAACTCTAGAGAAGTTCATGCCATACGGTAAATATGACGCAGAAGTTACTGCACTAGCTGCCTTAGCGGATGTGTATACATTTTGTTTCGCTAACCCTCCTTTAAAAACCTCGCTTGTCCATATTGCTAGCAATCTTTTTCCTACCACCGTCACCTGCATTACAAAAAAAATACGCCATATACGTCAGTTAGTAAAGTTGTCATATGTCTTACAAAATCTTATTACGCCGATTATCACCTCAGCAGATGACCTTCTAGGTCACCTGGAAGATTTAAAGATAGGTGACTTACCCTTACAAAAATGTTTAAATCTCGCTATAGAGCTACTTCCATTAGCCAGCACTTCAGCGCTCAAAAACCCTACTGAACCAGGGGCTGCCACTCGACTGTGCAAGCTTTTTAGTAAAGTTGATGAAACCCTATTTTTCCTACACACTCTAGAGACCAGCCAATGCGCACTCAAACCCGCCAGTGCCGTTTGATCTAAAGGCACCCTAATGATCCTTTTTAAGCCTCGTCCAGGCAGCCTTTGCATTAAAGCCCTTGCATTTCACGCTTTATTGTAGTAAAATAAAGCGTGTTTTATACAATTAAGTGCGTCTTACTTATTTTTGTCAGCCAGAGCCTATATGCGTGTTCGGATTTTGATGTGTGTCAAGATACCTCGGCCCTAATAAATGCAGTACAGCTCACTGGTAGTACCGGAAGCACTTTCACTCTGGAAGAAAGCAATACAATTGCTCATAAACCTTCAGCACAATCAGCACAATACCTATGTAAAAAAAACCGACACGCCGCTCTCGACTTACACCAAATTCTCGTAAAAATCGCTAACAATCCCTCAAAATTTTATTTCTCCTTAAAGCATTTTTTTAAAAAGCACCCTCAACTTATGCACTCAGATTTACGCCAAATCCAAACTCAGATCAGTCTCAGTTGTAATGACCTCCTACAAGCCGTAGCACATATAGACTCACTATTAAGCGTTGAGACATCAAGATTAGCTATTATGGGGATTATACAAATAGGAGCTTTTATACATAGTCCGCATTGCCCTAGAGAAAAAACACTTAAGGTCCTAGCCAAACTATATCCACCCAAACAACTTTTAGTGCAGTATTTACCAAAGATTTTTAAAGTTGGATATTTACTTCAATATATAAAAGACCAAAGTCTTGACTTCCCTTATGATCTTCACAATTTAAGAGGTGCTTTGAAGCGTATTTCTAAAAAACACCCTACCCTTAAGAGTCTTATTAAATTCTTCCGTCCTTTTGCTAGACACCCTCAAAACCCTCTCGCTTCAATTTGTAAAGGACAGACACGCCTATCAGATCTTAGCGCACTCGTGATCAGCCCATGTAATAAAGATGATATTGCATGTATCGAGGTCCAATGTTGTCCATTATCAGCAGGCATCAATTGCAAGGATTTTCCAGAGTTTGAAAAACTTTGTCTTAAATATAAAAAGCTCGTATGGAGTCAAACATTATCAAAAAGTTCAAAGCTTTTAACGCTAGAGGACTGTCTGCCGCCGAAGCGCCGTCATACAAAACTGAGCACTTACTCAGTAAGTGTGCCGCTCTCTCAATTACATGATGCGCCTGAGCACACCAACGTTGACAATTATACAAAGAGAAGTCTGTGTCTTATCAAACGCAAGCAAAACAAAAAAAATAGCTATGTTATTTCTTTCTTGCGTGCATCTTTTGCTCCAATGTCATACTTTGCCCTCCCTTCCGACACCGCCAAATACTTACAGCTTCAGTTAAACAATATTCTACAAAACCCTAATCAGGCTTTCGATATAATTAAGGCAATACATACGGAAGCAATGCCCACTGAGTGTGATCCTTCCTGCACCACCATTTATAGCATGTTATCCAGTATGATAGATGGCGTTGATAAAGATCAGTTTCCCACCCAACACTTAGGTCTTGTGGCTATTGGGGAATTATGCTCTTTTATATTAGAGGGGCATCCTGCTTTCTCCTTATTGCTTTTAGAAGCTCTGCAAAGTATATACCTTCAAACGGCACTGCACCCTAACGTCTGCCAAAAAAGCGCCTATCACATACGTCTCTCTCATACACGTGTACTCATTAAACTCACATACGCCCTCCAAAATATTATGATCAACCTTCTACATAATACTAGTACTTTGCAGGAGCTTCTTAAGGAGCTTGATATAGACGAAGATAATGCAGAGGAAGCTTTGAAAGACGTTTTTAGTTTACTAAACGTTCCTGTACATAGTTTGCTTTCGCCTTCTTTCCAAAAAGGGTTTGCTACTCTTTTGTGTAAAAAACAGAACATGACCACTACTGTTCTATCCACGCTACAGTATATTGAGCAAAATCAGGGCCAGCAACTTTTAATCCCCTTCGTGAATCCCTATGTTTCTGATCCTTTATTTTCCAAAGAGTCCTCTACAAAGCCTCTGCCTGATGTGAGCGTGACCGGAAGCTGGTACAGCACCCCATCGCTGGACCCAAATGTCTCTTGCATCCCCTATATTTGCAAAGAAACCAGCGTACATTCGGCCGTGTATAATAGCGTTGTGAAAATTTTAGACGACCCTACTCTAGCACAAACAGTAGTTTATAGTCGGTGTCTGGATTTAGGTGCAAGCCCCTCCGCGGATGATAGCGTCTCTAACATGATAGAGCAAACTCTACAGCGGTTTGTGCCCTATGTCCTTCATGACCCAGAGGTTGGCGGGCTTGCTGCCCTTGCTGAGCTTTATAACTTTTGTATCGCCACCCCTCCTTTAAACAGAACACTGGTACATATCATGAGCAACATATACCCTCTGCCGCACCAAGGACAAGGAGGCGGAGCAACAAAGAAAATTCGTCATATACGTCAGCTAATAAAACTCTCATATGTTTTACAAAACCTTATTCCAGAAGCTGAAGTGGAGCAAATCACAACAAAAGCTGCACTTCAAAGATACCTTTGCGACTTAAAACTAAATCGTTTAACTTTAAATCAAAGCCTAAGGAGCGCTTTTAATCAGCTCCCGCCATCCATAACTTCAAATATTAACGCAACATCTGACCCAGGAGCCGCCACGCGATCCTGCAGGCCTTTTTGCAGGATTAATGACACTCTATTTTTTTTACAAGATCTTGAGAGTCGCCAACACGCAGTCAATGCAACCTATACTCGAGAGTCATAAAATTGCTTAAGCTTAAAGTACTGCTGAATATGCGTAGATTTTTTTTCCAAAAATGAAGGAACAGAGCCGTGTGTGGCCTCATCGGGTGACAGGTACAAGAAAGACAATAAATACTGTTTCAATTGTTCTGCCAAGAACTCTGCCTGCTCCTTTTTAGATGTGGGCTCCTCTTCAAAAAAGAAAATTTCTTTGGGGACATCCTGAGGAAGCTCTCTCTTGAAAATCAAATACTTCAAGCTATATTGTATAGGTCGTGATAATTCTGTCAATCGTTGGTTTTCTACCTTTAAATTCATGCTATGATTGCGCAGCACCCTCCACAAAAGGTCAAAATTAAGATTTTCTTCCTCGATATTATCAATAAAGTCATCTAATATAAATTCCTGAAATATAGGGGCTACACATTTTCTGAACTCTTCAAACTCCTCACAAAGGTCTTTTTCGATTTCAAAAGTATATTCCTGCACTGGGAACAGCGGAGATTCTGCACTCAGATTTATAAACTTGGACGCCTCTATAAAGGGCATACTTGCAAGGGCCCTGCCAAATCCCTTAAAAAAGCTTTGCCCCCCGGAAAAACGATTAGAGAGGCTCCACCCTAAAATCAACCCTACATCTTCAGAGCAGGCAACTGAGGGCGTCAAGATTGTCTTCAATACAAAATAACGCATATATTGCTCAGACACCATTATAGCCATTTTATTTTTCTTCTGTTGCTCTAAAGGTATATCTTCGGATTCTTCGAGGCTTTTTAAGCTCCAGAAAGGCAGCTGAAGTGCTGACATACACTGGTCATACATACGTCTCGTGACCTCTTTAAAAGAATACATCAAGTTTAGTCGCAGACCTGAGGGGCGTCTAAATACAGTCAAAATACACCCAATATTATCTGCACAATTACCACTATTGAAATCTAGTTCTTCACTTGAGATAACCCCGAGATACTTATCCACTCTCTTTTCAAACCATTCATACGAAATGGAGTCCTGTATTCTAGAGGGGTCTCCAGTTAACATATAGCTTTTCTCATCGTAAGAAAAAACTTTAGTTAAGCAGTACAGCCAAAACAGGGGGGTGAAAATTAAACACCCTTCCATAAACATATGCGAAAAGTTATAGGTGTAAGAAATGAGCATTGCACCTTTATGCATCGGACATGCCTCTTCCCATAAAAATGCCCCCTGCCATGCACGATCATCGTCTGGCCTCAAGCTCTTTGGCAGCACTGACAAACAAACTTTCCGTGTCGGAACTAATAGAGAGCGCCCCAAATGAGAAGATATTAACTCCTCAAAACGCTGACGATCTGTATGCAAACTTTCCTGAAAAAAGTAGCAGCTATCGCGGTGACGTAAGTATGTAAGCCAAAAGAGGGCAAAAGCGACACCATTTGCAGCTGCATAATCTAATGGCCTTTTGTTTTCTTTAGACTCTAACACCGTTGCTAAAAAGCTCTCTCTTTTTTGCTTAAGGAAAGCTGTAGCAGCAAATCTCTTTTCCTCACTCTCATACTCGACATGTTGCTCATTATGAATAGGTAGCAATGTAAGCAAACCTAACATGTCTTTTAGCACAGCGATCCATTCGCTGATGCCGCTTAAACCTAATAAGAATTTAAAGTTTGGATACGTCTCTGTAAATACAGTAGCTGGCAAGGTCCCTCCATCGTTTAGAAGGGATGTGCGTATTATATTAACCGTTTTCAATAAGTGATCTTTACTTAAGCAGTCGCTATCCTGACACAGCGCACACTTTTGGCGTTTAAGCAGATGTTCTTCCATCATGGCGGAATACATGCATACCCTCGATTGTGCATTGCGCATCAAAAAAATAGCATCACGCAATGCCTCCCCTCCTAACCCTGTCGGAGACATTATAACGAACAGCACAATCGCGGCATGCTCATACGAGGCAGAGCGAGCAATATCCACTAATTTATGCGCTACACACTGAGATGCGAGCGCCGCTTGCATCTCTTGTCGGAAAGCACTAGAGTATTGATTTTGCTCATATTGCAAGTCAAGACTTTCACGAAGGTTTTGTATCGCATGCTGTATATGTTTCTCACACTCTATAGAGTCATGCACAGTCGTTAACAGAGACCCATCTGTTTCTCTTGCATATGATGGATCAATGCCCACAGCGTTTGTCAGGTGTTGTCTCCTGTCTCCTGTCTCTTCCTCAGAAAGATCCTCTATTTGTAAGTCCACACACAAGCTATTTCCCCCTTCCTGATTTAATTTTTGAACTGCTTGCGGGCAATCCTTAGCTATAGGCAAGGCATCATTTGAGATTACTGTGCTTGCGCATAGACATGCGTCATAACACACGCTCAAAAAGTATATTATACACTTGAAGATCATACCGCCAATGTTATCATGAAACCTAAACAATTTCTAGGTTAATGGTTTTTTTACCTGATTTTTTACTTATTGCGATATCGTTTTGTTTTATCTTCTGAAGGAGCTTCTCTTTCTGACGCTCATACGTTTTCGGTAGTGAACTGCCTTATTATAAGGCAGTTACTTTCATATGTTTTACTAAACCTTACTCCATAAAAAGCAGCCACAATAATAACGCACCCTGAAAGTTATGCAGAATAACACACTATACTCTATGCTCATAAAAATCTTTAAGCTTAAAGTACTCTTCTATGTGCTTAGAGTTTTCTTCCCAAACAGAAGAGAGTTCAGTCGTTTCTTCATCTGCTGATGTATACAAAAAAGGAAGTAAATATTGTTTAAATCGTGCTGACAGGATTTCCCCTTCCTCCTTTTCAGAGCAAGGGTCCTGATCTAACATGAAAAGATCCTGGGGGATGCTCTTAGGAAGCGCTTTTTTAAATACTAAGTACCTCAAGTTATGTCGTGTGGGTCGCGATAAGCTTGGCAGCCGTTGATTTTCTACCTTTAAATTCAAACTATGATTACGTACTATTGTCCATACAATGTCTAAACTACATTCTTCGTTATATATATTTTCTATAAGGTCGTCTAATATAAACTCTTGAAATATAGGGGATACACATTTTCCCAGCTCTTCAAATTCTTCATAAAGATCCTTTGCAATTTCAAAATGTCCCCTCTGCATTGACTCTAGCGGAGTCTCTTTGCTTAAGTTAACAAACAAGGCTGCTTCTCCAAAGGGCATACTGGCAAGTATTTGGCCAAATCCTTTAAAGTAATTTTGTTTCCCAGACAAACGATTCGCAACAACCCAGCTCAATGGGCTTATTACCTTCTCATCATCACAAAGCATTGATGGCTCCAGAATTGCGCTTAGCGTAAAGTAACGCATATATTGCTCAGACACCATGATAGCCATCTTATTTTTCCTCTGTTGCTCTAAGGGTATATCTTCGGATTCTTCGAGGCTTTTTAAATTCCAAAAAGGCAGCTGTAGGGCAGATATACACTGGTCATACATCAATTTTACAGTCTCCTTAAAAGAATACATCAAGTTGAGTGGCTGATCTGAGGAGCGCCTAGGTACAGTGAAAATATTTTCGGAACTCACATAAGCATCATCATTGTAATATAACTCCTCATCTGACATCACCGTGAGGTATTGACCCACTTTTTTCTCAAACCATTCGTATGGAATTAAGTTTTGAAATTTAGAAGGGTCACCAGTTAGCATATAGCCCTCCTTGTCGTAGGAGAACGCCTTAGTTAAGCAGTACAGCCAAAACTGGAGGTTGAAATTTAAATCGCCCACCACGAATATATGTGCAAAATTATAGGCACACGAAAAGAATACCACCCCTTTATTCAGAGGGTCAGCTTCCTCCCATAAAAAAGCCCCCTGCCACGCACGATCATCGTCTGGCCTCAAGCTCTTTGGCAGCAGCACTGACAAACAAACTTTCCGTGTCGGAACTAATAGAGAGCGCCCTGAACTATAGGATATTAAATCCTCAAAATGCTTGCGATCTGTATACATGCTTTCCTGAAAAGAATAACAACTATCGCGGTGGCGTAAGTATGTAAGCCAAAACAGGGCAAAAGCTACGCCATTTGCTGCTTTATAGCTTAGTGGTCTTTTGTTTTCTTTAGAGTTTAAGACCATATCTAAAAAGCCCTCTCTTTTTTGCTTAATAAAAGATGCTACAATAAAGCGCTCCTCTTCTACTGCTATACTCTAAGCGTTTTTCACTGTTAATGGGCAGTAATGTGAGCAGCATTAACAGATCTTTTAGAAGAGCGATCCATTCGCTGTTAGTGCTTAGGTCTATTAAGAATTCAAAGCTTGGATACGTCTCTGTAAATACAGTAGCTGGCAAGATCCCCTTATCGTTTAGAAGGGATGTGCGTATTATACTAGCCGTTTTAAATAAGTGATCTTTACTTAAGCAATCGCTATCCTGACACACTAAGCACTTCTCTCCTTTAAGAATACAGTCTTCAACTATAGCAGCATACACACACGCTCCAGCGTTATATTCCCTCATACAAAAAAGCGCATCACATAGTGCATCCCCACCCAACCCTATTGGAGACATTATAAGCGCTACAATACGCGCGATATACTCATAAGAGTTAGAGCGCGCAATCTCCACTAATTTATGAGCGACATGCTGAGATGCGATAGCCGCTCGCATATCTTGTGGAAAAACGGTAGAATATTGATTTTGCTCACATTGCAAATCAAGGTTTGCACGAAAATTATTTATTGCCTGCTGTATATGAACTTCGTTTGCAATAACGTCCTGCACAGCCCTTAATTGAGACTCAACGCTCTCTTCTACAGATGTCTGCGCAATGCCCACAGCCTTTGTCAGGCTTTGGACTCTGTGTCGTGTCTCCTCCTCAGAAAGGTTTCCTTTTTGTAAGCCCAAATGCAGGCTGCTTACCGCACCCTTCCATTTTTCTGATTCTAGTTTTTGAACTTCTTGTCGGCACTCCTTGACTATAGAGATTACCTCAGACGAAATTACTGTATTCATAGCTATACATGCTTGAAAGTAAAGACTCAGAAAACATATTACACACTTAAAAACCATACCATTCATGTTATCATGATGCATAAATATTGTCCAGGTGTTTTTTGTTATACTTAGATTTTCTACCTTTTAAATTGACTTTTTCACATGTTGAGATATAATTTTACTAATGAAAATTTTCTTCTCCAATATTCTTTTTATTTTCACTCTCTCAAGCGTGTACGCGTCTCGGTTGGAGGAAATATCATCTTTAGCTTTACAACAAAAAGCACAGGGCTCTTTGATAAAGTTACTACAAGATCCTGAAAGCATTACCATTGAAAAGTCCATTGAAACTTTAAGACAATTCTGGTATCACCCTCCCAGAAAACCCGGACAATTAGATCTTAAAAAAGAGCTTTACAATACCGCAACTGCCTTTCCTAAAAATAATCGCCTTCAAATAGACTTAGCTCTATCGAGTATCGTACATATTTTATATATAAAGGATTTAGCCCTTCAACACCCTCACATTCCTGTAGAGTTCCCCAAAGATACCTCCGGAGATCTATCAATAATCACCTCCTCTATATTTTCTTATACTTTAAAGTATTTTTTGCAAACGAAAAACATACAGCCACCAGCATATTGGGATAGCAGCCCTCTGACAAGTCATATTGCTATTTTTCGTATATTGGCCGTCCCTTATTTGCTTGAGAATCAGCGGAACCTCATAGCGTCAAATGCTCCCTTTATCCCGTATCTAGGAGTTTATAAAGCTCCGCTACAAACTGAACAATACTCTCTGCAAACAATATCTTATCCAAACGTACATAAACGTTACCTTTTGCAATCATCAGGTAGTTTTGTTCCAAATAATATTACTGACCACATCGTCGCCAACTCTGTTTATAGGGATATGTTGCAATATCCAGACCTTTTTTCAGACCAAATTGTCGCAGCTACTGTAAGGTTTTGGTCACTAGGCAATAATGACCTATGCACACCAGAGATTGATGCAACTCTACACCCCATTACATTTTGTGCACACGTTATCAAAAAGATTAAAGAAAGTCTAATGCCAAGCCCTGATAAAAATGCTCCAAAAAATGGAGTTGCCATGCAAAGCATTAACCCGATATATGTAATTCCAGACTTTATGTACGCTTACCTCCAAATTGATGAGATGAAACGTAACCTTCCGCAACATTTACACTTACTAAAAGAAGTGGATAACTTTTGCGGTCAACAAGCATCTTGGCTTCATCAGAAGTCACAAGAGGCATCTTGTGCTTACTGGTACGCTCTTCTAATGAGAGACACTTCCTTTACTCATGATCAAGCGCTAGCGTTTATGCAAAAACTGTCCTGCGACAGACCGACCATTTTACACAGTCAAATTTCAGAACTTAGCATTATAGGAAGCCAGGCTCTTAAAGGGAGCATCCCTTTTTCACTACACTGTCCGTTAAAGTGGAGCAGTGAAGCAAAGATGTATTTTTTAAGCACTGTCTTTAGACTCTTGCAAGATCACCCTAATTTTTCTCATCTTCCTTCAGAGTTTCTATCTTCACATAGCGACCTTATTACTAGCCCACAAATTTTAGGTCAGCTAATCCATACATTTGCAAATAGCGGAGACAAACTGTCCTTTAGTAATGGGCGTATTTTAGTGGATAATGTGTTGAAAGCCTTAGACCCTCTTTACATTCCCTCTAGCCCGGAGACAACAACAGACAAAGAGTGGTATCAAAATATTCTAAAAGAATATAGCATCACGCGCAGCGCAATAATGAAAACTATTATTCCTCTGACGCACGCCTGTGCATCACTACACTTACTTAAAGAGTATTGTGCTCCCCAGGTATTACAGCTTGCAGCCCAAAAGCTTTCTAAGCATCAGCCAAATGGGGTCAAGCATATTTTATATATAGAAGCGGTCTTTCTTGCAGCCGAAAGTGGCTACCCTATCCAGAACATAAGTTTGGACAACGCGGCTACAGTCATAGAGACTATTCGAAACTTGAGTAATCAAACTTTTCCAACACTCTTAACATACGCATTATTCCAACAAACCCTGCCGGTCTTAGGAGATGGCAGTAAGACATTCGCCAGCCGAGCACTGCAAGCTATTATGAGAGATGCCTACACACTTATTGCTTTAGTTGATGCGACAAAATCAGAAAAACTATCACTCTTCCTAGTCGTGACAACCAAGGACAGTCAACAATCTTCTTCTGAGCTAGTGCCTCAAAATGTAATTCATGAAAGCGCTGAAAAAGAAAGCGGCTCTCAGGAAAAATCTCTTGCGGACACAGAAGTCCATGACCTCTCTAAGAGGGAGAGCTCTGTCCAACAACAAAATGGCGCGCAATCCGATGGAGAAAAAAATGCCCCTCTTTTCTTACACGAGGATCAGGCACATCCAACGCTAGGAAACACCCCTTCAACAGAAGGACCCTCTTTTTTGGCCCCACCAAGCAGTGAGGACACTAACATGGAGGTGGCATCCCCTCTTTTCTTACACGAGGATCAGTCACATTCAACGCTAGGAAACTCCCCTGCAATAGAAGGATCTTCTTTTTTGGCCCCACCAAGCAGCGAGGACTCTAACATGGAGGTGGAGCCCCCTATTTTCTTACAGCAAAACACGAGTTACTCAACTCTTAAAGAAAGTGAACACGCTTTAACCATGGATGCTGAAGAAAAAAATTCTGAAACTCCACAATCAAGTTTAACGCCTTTCACTCAAAAAGAATCAACAACTCTTGCATCAAAACACCTCTCAGGAAGTGCAAAGAGAAAAAGCCAACCCGCCAAAGCCAAGAGCGGACCTCTTCCCAATCCCAACAAAAATAGAAGCTATGATCGCCCAATTTTCGTGCCAGAAGTCAAAGGCCTTAGCTGCAGTATGGAAACTGATGCGCAGGGTGACACACCCATGACACCACCTTTCTTAATTAGCAGCACGGCACCTAAACTTACGAAAAGAAAAAGGGATCCTGTGAAGTCTGTCCTTATTGATGATCCAGATCTTGACGCCCCCTCTTTAAAAAAGAAGCCTGTTAGCGCGTCCCCTTTGCCAGAAGGTAAAAAGTGTAAGGCTGTGAAAAAGAGAAAAGGTCGCCCGTATAAAGAGCACAAATTAAAAATAATATTTAAGAGCACAATGCAGACTACAGAGGAGTTTAAGGCTAAGCTCGCAAAGGCCAGTCGCTCTAAAATCTAATATTTCTTTAAATATATGCTATAATGAATTTGTTTTTTGAGAACAGAACTATGCACTTAACGCTTCTGATTTTAAGTTTTTTCCGCACTGTTTGGAAGCAGTGTAAGCCAGATTTTTGATCTGCCAGTCAGTGACGAGGTAATTCTTGAACACAGTGCAAGCCCACTTTTTGAAATATCATCCAGCGAGGAGCCAAGTAACCCTGCCCCATATTTAGACCTTACTCCGGTTAGAAAGCTAGAAATGGACTATGAGATTTTTCGTGCTTTACAACGTACTGCAGGCAAAGCCAACAGCATACGTAATCCTGCTCCTTGCATAACTCTCTTTCAAACATTTCTTAAGAATATAGGGGCGGACCAAACCGCTACCCTACTTGCCTCAAAAGATTTAACTCTCTCTGTTTTGAAAAGTATTATTACTACAAACCAGGACGTTGATATCGCCCCTTTAGTAGAGTTTGCACTCTATGCTGGCAGCCATCGTTACGGTCGCGCGTTTATAGAGACACTTAACTTAGTATATCGACACATCCCTTACGAAGCTCATAGCAGCACGATGACACCTATGGATTTTTTTAGAAACTGCGCCAAGTTATCGTATATTGCTGCTGTTAACAACAACTCTACAGGGCTAATTCAATTTTTATACAACACACCCGACGCTCATATTGATAGTTTGCCAAAAGAGTACAGGAGCACAGCCGCTTTCACTAATCCATTTTTAGCGGCGGTAACAGTGTCCCCTAATTACGAAGAAATACTACTGTTAGCTACAATTGATCACCCAAACAGCACTCACGACTACAGTCCATTTTTCAAAGACTTATATATTCCTCCAACTTGTTTTTCATCAAGTGTCCAATTAAGTTACTATAAACCAAACTTAAACGCATCCGTCTCCAACACTGGAGGACTTTTTATACATCGGCACTCAGAAGATCTGATACATGATATCAAGGTAACTGTTCAAGCCATTCAAGAGAACCCCTTCCAAACTTGCACCGTCACATCCTCATTCTCTCAAAAATACTCAAAATATAAAGGTTTTGATGGAAAAACATCGCTCACTCTCCTAAATAGTATGTCTCAATCAGGTGCCAAAGCAAAACCTGAAGTATCGTTATATCTACATGCACTAGCAGAGTTTATTGTTGCTACCCACCATGTGGCTCCCATAGATGTGGAGATTCTCAAAAGAACTCAATATTTCATTGCAAGTATTACAGATTCTCCCGAGAAATCTAAGGATGAAAATTATCTACTGTCTTTTTATTATGCCTTCAAGATGACATATATACTGCAAACTATGCATGCACTCAACAAACTACCAGCTAATGCTCTTGACGCACAACACACCCTTAACACTTTGCAAATTCTTCAGCAACAGGCCAGTGGCAACCCGCTCGCATTACCTCAGATGATCATCCAGACATATACTTCTATTCAGGGCTTGTTACCATTGCCATGCTTCGGCACAACAACGTACCCTATAAACACACTGCCCTCACTTAATCATCACATTAACAATGGTAATGTCGTGTGCTCTAAGCCTCTCCTGCCACTAAAACCCCAAGAGGACATTTCATCGGCGCCAGATACAACCCTAAAGGCATTCCTTCAGGAAATGTTAGCAAAGCCGCAAGAGTATCTTTTTATATTACAGATTTTAAGTGGTCTCCATCTTCCTCAGTTGAGTGAAGATGACAGTGCAAGCGCTTTAATACAAAAATTAGTAACCTCGACTACAAAACACAGTGAAACACAGTGCCTTCTGGGAATAGCAGAGCTTGTTATTTTGATTGAGAAGGGTGGGATGTTTAATGCCCAAATATTTATTTTAACCCATCAAGCACTCACTCAGGCTTTTCCAAATCGGCAAGAGCGGGAAATTATCACATTAAGACAGGCGATGAAGCTAAGTTATTTAATTCAACACTCAACAAGCCTTTCAGAATTAACCCTGAATGCTTTAGATTCAATGCAGGAGTATCTAGCCGTCTTTAAAAAAGATGAGAACTTGCACTTTACCTCTGCTGCTACTTGTTTTGCAAAAAAATCTACTATCTCAGAAGACCCAATCATCAAAGACGTATGTTGTAAGCTTTTATCATTTAAAAAAACAATGGCTCATCTGGCCTCATTGGACAAAAATCCTGATACAGAGGACCCTTATGCCACCCTTATCGCTCAGCATCCTCAGCCAACTAAAACCCAAAGGTATAAACATGCTCTTCTAGAGGCGATACAAGATATGGAGCGCCATACTCCTTGCTATGAGCATTCCGTAAAACTCATCCAAAAGATCGTGCTACAAAAAGAAGAAGACGAATCATTAAGTCGTGCCGTTTTAATACTGGAGAAGGAGATGACACATCAGGTAGCCCTACAAAGCATTTTACCAACATTTCAGCTACTTATAATGTTTTATAATATGCACCTTTTAAATGAGGGCTCTATAAACATGATCCTGTACCATAAAGTCATGGCCACCCTTGAGGCCTGCCAGCTACAAGGGGTGTTTTCCCCATTGAAAGCAACCACGTTAAAAATGAAAGCTCTTCTTATAACTCAAGCTATCAGTATACTTTCCAAAAATTCGCTGCATATGACCGATGCTGGCGCGTATATTGGGGAGGTACGTTCAAGTAAAGACTTACACACTGTAGATAGCGTACTAGAGGCATTAAAGCAATCATGTGCGAGCAACACGTCTGATCTTAAAATATTTAGTGAGAGCCTTCGAGATCAAGTTGACTTGTTTATAAACCTTTTAAAAACAAGCACTAAATTTTCAAGACGCGGTCTAAAAAAAGCCTGTAGCCCTCTGCCCTCAGTCACAAAAATATAGCACTACGTTAAGTCAGGATTAACAGTTAATCCAAACCTTCCTCTTAATCAATAAGTAGCGTCCTGGCTCTGTCCCGCAGTTCAGTTAGCCACGTGAACCTTATTGCATTTTTTGAAATATAATATATAATTATGCCATATGCTTTTCTTATTGACTATCATGACAGCCGCTGTTTGTGCTACTAACCCACAATCACTATTTTTGCGAGAGCATACTAATACAATGCCCACTCACCCTATGTCAGAGCTAGAGGTCAAAAGAAAGCTACACCTCTCCCCCATGGATTGGATCATACACCATCAGAACAAAGGGGATAAGTCTCCCTCATTTAAGTATCAATTACATTTTCTAACTAGCGCTTTACATATTGGGCTCATCCATGAACGTTACCCCGACGCACTTACCACTTTACACAAATACATTCCTGCATTTGTGAATCAGGATCATATTTACATAAAGCTTGTTCTTGCAACACACATAAGTGCCTATCTTTTAGCAGAAGAAAAAATATCTAAAATTAGTCTATCCAACCAAAACGCAGAAACCTTCTTCGATAACATGCTTTATATGCTCCGCCAGGTCTATTATAGAGAAGGCCTTGACGTACCGTCTGAACTTCTGCCGTTTATAACCATCAACACAGACATTCAGATCACTGCTCTTGAATCCTGCCTACTTTGTCTAAAGCCTGGCTATAAGGCCCAAGTTCCGCGTGTTACCGGCCATAATTCCTCTTTGTTTTGCCAATTTGGAAAAACACTTTGCCTCGATAGCATCTTGTCTAATGCATCCCCCCCCTTATCCACCTTTAAAATAATGCTTGAACGATTGCTCCATCAACAATCCACTATTAAGTTATCACAAGCCCAAACCTGCAGTAACGACAAGGAGTGGGTGGTCAATATTTTACATCAAGCTCTTACTCACGCAACAGCCCCTTACCTGGGAAAGTGCGCAAGCAGTAACTATTGTGATGATATTGCAAGTAACATTTTATCATTTTTTCTCTTTCATATTCATTGGGAAAAGGCCTTGCACCTCTCCACAGGTGTGGGGATACCCCACGTCCACCCTCACTTAGAAAACCTATCTGAAGCTGTAGAGTATGCAATGCTCATGCATATATTTATTGCGGGAAAACAAACAGGAGTCTTTTCCACAACATTTGAAGAGCAGTTTCCCTTCCTCATAACGAACAGTAAATGCTTACACACATACTGGATGGATGCTTGCGCAGAGTTTAAAATGTCCATACAGCGTTACCACATAACCCTTCCAGACACGCTATTTTCCTTTCATGACAATAGAGGAACTCAAAACGCTCTCTGTCTCTACTTTACAGATCCCTATCCATCTGTAAAGCTCCCTCCTGTCAGTAAAAAATTACAGGGAGTAGCTGATCAAATGCTCGCATTACAGCAAGCGGTGGTTGATGCATGGGACATAGAGCGCATTCAGGAAATATTCCCAAACTTAGGGGTGAGCGTCGGACCATCAAGCTCTTTGTTAAACTTTCTCAAGCTATGCGCTGACCGGCTAGACTTTCTAAAAGAAACACCGCCCCCTCACTTTGTGTATGCAGTATCGGCAATTAGCTATTGCGCTAACATGCTCCTCTTGTGTAAAGAAAACAGTCCCCCTTCATTTCCAGTATTCCAAATTCAATGTAAGAACGATCTTGTCACTTTTCGAAATATACCCGCATATGCATTTTTGCTCCAGCACCTACAGCTGCCTATTGATTTTCCAGAAAGAATTACTGATATCTCTCACGCGTACAGGCAAGCAATGAAACTTATACCAACGTCTCGACTTCCTCAAGAGCTCTATATAGACAAAATTATCTCTCAAGACCTTTCCACTGACCTTGAAGTAAAAACATTAATCAGTAACGTTCAAAACATTCTGAAAGTTATGCCGAATATCGACCTCTTACGTCCTGCAAGCACTTCAGAAACGGTGAAAAGTAGCCTATTTCAAGAAGAGGGTAGACCCATGCAGCAGCGGCATTTCGTTAAACGAAGCAAGGAAGAGAAATTAAATAGCTTGATTACAAAAAAAACAAGAGTAATAAGCAGCCCCCCCCCTCAAGAAGAAGAGCCTGCAACTTCCTTTGACCGCTCCGTTCCCACAAAATTACGAGAAACACAACTTGCACGAGAATATGCAGCGCTCTGCGCAGCCCAACACAAACACATACGAACTCATAGGCTCCATTTACCTCCTCTTGAGAGTGATATTCGCACTCAGGTGGCTCCGGATCACACTGCATGTCCTAAAGAAGATCTTGCCAATCAAGATTATTTCATTAAAGATCCTGCTACTCTACTTTCACAATCAAACTTACACCTTTTTTCCCTAAAATCTCCCTGCCTCTAGGCAAGTGTATGAGCACATTATAATCCCGGATTTAATCAAGAGTTAAAGCTTATGCACCAAGACATTTCGTGAATTATATAAAAACCTTTAAATATTGTGATAATCTATAACATGGTTTTTTTGTTGTGTTTTTTCTTTAGCGTATACACGTACGCCACTATTTCTGTTACACCAACAGAAGAAGGTGTAACGTATTATGCGCAACAAATTGATCCTAAAATTTTTCAGCTTACAAGTTTTAGTCACGATCAACAACTGTGCCCCGCTATTAAGTATTTAGATAAGGGTACTTCTATATTTGTTCCACAAAAGGTTTCTTATAAAGCTTTTAATACATTTATGCATTATATTTTGAACTACAAAGGAATACATTTGAGTGTAGATGCTCCCACAACATATGACCTCCCCAGCAAACGACCTTGTGCTTTTTTTGTAGACAAAAAGAGCCGTACTTTTAAAGCTTATAATCCAACACTGCTGATATCTGTATATGAGCTAACCGAAAGAGCGCTGGTTAAAGCCGCACAATTAATCAGTTCTTACCACAAGCACTTCTCTAAAGTCCGCATCTTTTCTCTCCTAAATGGAGCAAGTCAAGACACACCTCCACTCTTACAAATTGCAAAAACAATATCAGCGACCTTAGGAGTTCAATCCTGCACATTCATTCTAGAAAAAATAGACTTTCACTTTATTATTACCGTCGCCCCACAAACGCACGCATTAAGTTTAGCCCAAGCGCGTATATTTTTAGCTGGACACCCTCTCAGCCTTTCTGGTGAGCGAATTTCTCCACAGTACTTGTTTACACACATGCACTCTAAAAATATTACAAATATTGATGTAATACTTCCACCTGCTGAAGACTACATGAGATCCTTTTACTGCTCTATCAATAACGGTATGCTTTTACAAAAAAGCTACCCGAATTTTGTGCAATCCATACAACAAGCCGAGTGGTCTGCTTCCGATCAATATATCGAAGAAGCTACTGTAGAAAGCCCAACTTCAGACACTTGCTTAATTATTTTCAGTGCGCAAAAATGTGATAGCCTTATTCGAGACCTAAGCAAAGCCTATAAGCGTGTTGAAACGGTAGTGTACAAAAAATTACTATTGATCCCTGGAGCTACTTTAGATGAGGGCACTCTTTTGTCTCAAACCGACACTAGTATGGGACTAGCGGACTATGTGCAAATACAATCAAACCCCGTTACAGAAGAAGGGGAAATTGCTATGCTTACAAGTGGAATTAAGCGCGCCCTATCTTGGGTTTTTTAAACCCAAATGGCACAGTCATCCTTGTTCCTGAAAGCCTTTCATAGTATACTTGCACATGGAGAAAATCATCGTCACATTATTAATAGCTTTTGCTAGTTACACATACGCCAGTGACCAGTCGCTAGAAGAGGAGTATCACGCTCTTGCAAGAAAGATCAGCAGTCACAACAGATTGGTAGAGATGAAAAATATATTGGGTCTTGCACGGACAAAAGATACAGAGTGTTCTTTTGAAAAGTTAGCGAAAGACGCAGAGATGTATAAGCAAGAGGTCAAGAGTTTTTTACAGCGCGCTTCACAAGAAAACCCTAAAGAATATAACAAAGAAAAAATTGAGCAACTCAAGAGAAAGTTAACTGTTAAAAATGAGTTCTGCACTGTAGAAAACCTCTCCCTATTATTCGCGTCATGATGGAGATAGTATTTTAATAGCACTAAACGGTTTCATCCTGGTGTACTCTACAAATAATATGCTCAAACTATAGTCAGCTAACCATATTGAGTTAAGATTTATTGAATATCAAGAATCACAGTTTTACAAGCGATACACGCTCCCTTCAAAAAGTTGCTCTATATCATTTACTTGTAGTCGGATATCCTACGTATAACCAGCCAGGAGTATAATCATCCCATGAAAGCTTGCTCAGACCTTTCTTCTATTAAGCTCTTCCCCAACCAGAAACGCATATGACCCACCAGATGAGAATCGTCGACACACAGGGAAAACTATCACACATAGAAGAAAAATAAGGATTGTGTTCATATTGAGAACACTCTTCCACGTCATAAATCATCCTCATTAATAATGGCGGCGCCAGCATGCGTTAGTACGATCGGCAACCTATAGTTCTGCGAATCAGAAGGATAATCTTTTATGAATCCCTCTTCTAACGCAAGTCCATTCCTATTAGTGCAAAATTCGATAACTATACTAAATCCATACTACAGTTTGATAGCTAGCTATCATAGGCTCTTAATTTGATTAGTCTTTTTTTGGCAGTCTTTGCCTGTAAACCAATTATTTAACCTATGCCACCTGCAAAATTAGAGCTAGCCTATTGTTGCAAGCCAATGCTCCAGAAACCTGCGTTTTCTCCCGTAATTTCAATCTGTGCTTCCTTTAGCAGTCAACTCCTCAAACCTATTGCTCACCCCTTCACGTTCTTTCTCAAATGCTTGTTGCCTCTTAGACTCATAATACCGTCCACTGCCCAGATTTCTTCCAAGGGAGTCCTGTAATTTAGAAATTTTACTTTCCTGACGAAGCCTATCCTGTTCAGTAGAAGCTTGCGCTAACTCCTGTAGTTTCAACCTGTGCTTCTCTTTAGCAGTCAACTCCTCAGCCCCTTTGGAGGATCCTTTATGTTCAGAGTGCTTTTTTTTCACGGACTTAGATGTTAATGTTTTAGGCTCTTTTTCGTGACTCTCAGGCTCAGAATGCTGTCTTTGCAAAACTGCAGGTTCCTCTCCACGCTTTACCGGATCATGCATCTCCCTCCCCAACAGAGCCATAGCACTAGATAGACTGTCTCGATCTGGTAGAGAGGTGTACGTTCCAGGAGTGTAGGAGAATCCATCAAACATTGCGCGATTTGGTCTCCTTAAACCGAAAACAGATTTATTTTGAGGCGATTTTTGAGGCGATTTTTGAGCCGATTCTTGCATCGCATGTTCTTGCATCACATGGCCCCTATTTTTGCTAAGAGATTCCTTTAATTTAGAAATTCTTTTGCTTTCCTGCCTTACACGCTGCTCGCCCTGCTCGGCAGCATACGCTGTTACTACTAAAAATATTAAAATACCTTTCATAAATTAAAAATACCATAGATTCTAAATCCCCAAAACAAAATATGAAGTTTGTATTTTGTTTTTCAAAAAAAGTGCAGCAATAGCACCTCACAGGCTCATCACAAAATCAGTTAACGAGAGATTCTCATTTCACGAAACACTGACTGTAATTTACTCTTATGCTCATTCTTGGCAGCATCTTCGTCAACGTTTGACTTAGTGGGGACATCAGGTTGTTTTGCTTGATTGACTGTAGAGGCATTCTCATTTGGACGAACATCAAAGGGATCACTACCTCCCTTCACAACGAAAACCTTACGCTTTGGAAAAACACAATACATTATCTCATTCCCTTCTTCAGTTGGGAAACACAACACCTGTCCCTTTTCATATTTTACAAAAATCTTTTCATCCTTCTCCATCAAAGCCAGCAACTCCGCAGTCATAACCGAATCATCGTTTTTAGCCACAGCCCCTGCCAATAAGGTCTCTCTGCAGGATGCTTCAGAATTTTCTTTTAATCCAACAATTATGTAGGGATCTAACCCACTCATAACACGATTACTTCTGTGAGCTCTGCAGGATGCTGCAAGATCTTCTTTTAGTCCCTTAATGCTTGCGCCACCCTGACGCAAGGGGGCTAACTCAGACTCCACACAGTTACCCTCGTGGTAGGATAAAGGCTTTTCTTTTAATCCAGCAATTATGTAGGGAGCGAACCCACCCATAACACGATTACTTCTGTGGGCTCTGCAGGATGCTGCAAGATCTTCTTTTAGTCGCTTAATTCTTGCGCCACCCTGACGCAAGGGGGCTAGCTCAGACTCCACACAGTTACCCTCGTGGTAGGATAAAGGCTTTTCTTTTAACGTACAATCTTTTAACCTATAATTTATAGAAAAATTTCTTAATTGATTATGCGAAGGTCTACACTGCAGCTTCGGTTCAGCAGCATATACCATTATTGCTAAAAACATTAAAATACTTTGCATATATTAAATATAGCATAGATCTTACCTGAAGCAACTGCTCGCTTACCTTTGACTATCCTTTTCCATTACAGGCATAACGCGGTGACTCATATAGAATCCACATAAACACCTATACAAGAAGAGCGCGACCACAATGAGAGCGTTACGCCGATCACACTTTATTAAAGAGTTTGTGTTTTGATACACGACACAGGAACTGCCAACACTTCTGCTCCTGCTTTCTTTTGATTCTCTCCTGCAACCCTTTTTTCAGTTTGTGTGTCATCTTGTCGGTTGAAATCTATTTCTTTAAACCTACCCTTCGCATATCTCCATAAAAACTGCTTTTGCTCTTCAGTTAGTGGATCTAGCAGCAAATCTCTCAGTATCTTTCGGTACTCACCCCAGTCTTCCATGTTATCCACTCCTGTTAGGATTTCCTGTTCCGCTGCTGTTATGCTTTCGTTTACTACTATTTCCGACAGGCTCATAACAATGCTTTGCAACTCAGCACTCTTGCAATCATTAACTAGTTTAGTCTCTCCATTACGACTTCTACGCAAAATATGCATCCAAAACTCCTTCAGGACTTCTTTTATCTGAGCTGTTTCCATTGCGGCAAAAGCTTCATCTAGCCCTTTAATACAGTCATCTACCATAACATTCCTCTGCAAGGTTTTATGTGGGAAAGCTTTCTCAAGCCCTCGATTTGCGTAGCGAGCGGAGAGGCCATGTAGCAAGCTATGCACATCCTGATACTCAGGAGAGTACTTATTATGTAAATTGTGAATAGAGTTTGCGTACAAAGACAATATGACATTCATGCCCTCCTCATCTTTTTCGCGCGAGGAGAGCTCAAATGCTTTATCTATAGTGGCAAAACCCTTGCGTCCCCCCGCCAAACGCTTCAAAAGAAGCATTTTTGCATAGCTAACTAATGGATCTGATTCACCTCGGAAGCTATGCAGTTGATGACGTTTGTCAAAACTCAGCTCTCGAGTCAACAGCACTTTCGAAAGGTCATCCATTCTTTTTTCCCAAAGAACAAGCTGCATAAGACAACTCAAAAACTCACTTTCGCAAGACTCCTTATCTACGTCTTGTGCTGTGATCATTTTTGTTAGATGCGCATCCACAATGTCAGACATCCCATATATCTCCCATAACAAAGCTGCGCGAATAGGCGAGGTTATCAAGGCGTTTCGATCATTTTGAGATTGAGTCTTATCAGTTTTTTTTGCCCACACCATCCTGCTCACAGGCCTATAGTTCTGTATCATATGTTCATAATACTTCCGCCAAATCTCCCCTCTTTGTGGCAGCAGGTCCTGTACTGCTTCAGTTCTCTTTAGACGCTCGCTCACCCTCTGTAGCTCCTGCTGTATTTCTCTCTCTGTCCCTAGATCAGACATTGTTAAATAAGAAGCTGCTTCACCAAACTCAAATCTACCAGCGTACTGCTCCTGAATAAGAGGTCGATTACCCTTTCTACTATTATCAAAAAAGGCAGGAATAACGGAAACCAGCCACCATAAGGAGTGTGGAAACTTCGTGGATGTTGCAAGATAATCGCTACTTAGCAAAATATCAAGAAACATAGATGTTTTATGTAGCAAGTCTTGTTGCGTCAACATGAAAAACTCGCTCTCTTTTTTATTGATAGAAGTAATAGGGATATGCTCTGCGTCAATTAAGACAGGCGCCGTTCCCTCTACGGCAGCTAATGCAAGATCAATGCTGCCCTCACCAAACGCCATACCGTGTGCTTCAAAAATAGCTTGGGCGTAATAGCGAAATATTTGTTTTGTAAAACCTTGGACGGTCTCTACAGAGAGATTTGGGTCTTTTTTTATGGCGCTACAAATATCTAAAAATTCCTGCTGCATCTCAAGAAACACTTCGCGGTTTAGACGTAACGCACAGGAGGGAAGTTTTTTATACAACTCAAATATGGATTCTTGCAAGGATTGTGCTGGCCCCAAAAGGGTCATTTTTTGCTCCAACCCCTGGCGGCTTCCCTCAGATTTTATAGGATTCATAACGCCCTTATAAGATTCGCGATCTTGAGGCAAAAGGCATTCACCGCACAAATAACACAAAAGATCAACTTCAGGGTGGCCTGGAAAGTTCCGATTTTTTTGGGATATTTTTCTAACAATTCTTTCGGAAACTACTTTTGCTGAAAAAAGCTGGGCCTCCATAGCCCCCATCAAAACTGAGTGGGCTAAGCAAAACAAAAGGATATACAACATAATCCAGAATTGCACTCCTTGCCAACCAAGTCAATGATCCCACCTTGCCTGCTAGCGTAAATGCCTCATTTTATTGAAAAAAAACAACATATTTTGCTCTATCACCCAGGGAGTAAAGGGAGCGGGCAGCAGGAAATGTGCAATTGCAATTATTGTTCATTGATGGTATTATTGAATTGTAATGTTTTTGTTTGAATGTTTATCACGCTCTAAGTATTTTTCACAGAATATAGCCTATATACTATTTGTACTTTTTTCCACCGGGATTAAAGCATCAAACAGTGAGGTCGACATCTCAATCAATGAAAGTTTTGAAAAAAAATGTGAGCTCTTTACAAAAGGGGTGCTAACTAAGCAACAAACCTGCAAAGAAGCCTTGCAGGCATATATTCCGGAAATAGCTGATCTGTCAAAAACAAGTCTTGATGCACTCAACGATTCATTTTCAGGCCCAACTTTAAGAAAAAACAGAAGCTGTTTAGCGTCTGTACTGCAGTTAATCATTGCATTGCATAACCCCTCTCTTCTATTCTCTTATGATCACTTTCTACAAACATTACAAACATCTATGCACCGCTACAGCAAACACCATTATACCGATGGGGTGAGTCAAAGTTTTTGTTCATTCGTTAGATGTATGCTTACGCTAAGCTCATCGCTTGCATTGTTACAAACAGTTCGTGACCACTCTGAGAATGACATCTCTCTTATCTATGAGTATTTATCACTAAACACAGAGGAAGGCCCCTCTGAAAGCAGACAAAAGTCTCCAGAAAAACAACGTGAAGGCGAAACAGCAGATCTTCCTATGATTTTGCGCACCACTCCTGCACACTCTTCATCACCTTCCTTTTTTAACAAAAAATCTTCCTGCAAAAATTTGATCAAAGATCTGCTTTCCCTACCCATACAAACACAGACAGTCGCCCCTAAAACGCAAGGGCACACAACGCACGCAGATCTAACAAACACACTCGATCAAGCAATGTTAATGCTTCAAAATCAAAGGTCAGAAGATCTTCGCACAGTCTATGCAAGGCGACAAAAAAAGAGTCTTGAAGATCGAGCGCCCCGCAGGCAAAGACCCCAACCGTACTACATACCCACACCCACCTTCGCTCCAGCAGACATAGTTTCTTACAGAAGACCTCCAGCGGAACATCTATTCGAAGCACATAGATCACTTACGCAAACTGCACCCTCTCATCTGAGTTATGGAGGCTTGCCGGCCCCCACATATACTGTAACGCCCTCCGCACACGGACCTCTACAATATATGCACACACCGTCATCAATGCTCCCAGCATATGACAGCACTTACCCCCACACTACATGGCAGACCAACCCTTATACAAGCCACTCATACTACGGTCTCAACTTTCGTCATAGCCAACCACCCTCTTTTTATCCGAACACTCCACCAGTGCAAAGCATTGATTCTTTTGATTATCCAAACAACTGCCCTCCAACAGGCATCGTCAGCACAGGGGAGGAACAACAAACTCTTACCACGAGTGGCTTTTATCAGCCCCCTCCGGCTTGGTGAAAGAAGCAAAAAAGGCCCCTTCTCTCATGATAAATGCCAAAAACCAAACAGCCATAAGAATTCTTCTTGTTAAGCTTGCCCTTCTCCTCTCCTTCGGAAGCGCTTACACTTCTTGCCTAGAGTTCACTGCCGAAGAGTTTGTGGGAAAAACCTTTCAAAAGCAATGCATAAGTGCTATCGAAGCAATAATTAAGAAAAATCAAAGCTGCCAGCAGGCATGTGTAGACAACATCCCATGTCTTAGAGCACTGTCCCACATTACTCTTGACCATCTACACCACCTCATAAAACAAGACACAAAAACCCAAAAAAATAACACTGTCGCCCTTCTGTGCTTGCTTAGAGTTATTATTGCTCTTCATGACCCTAAAATACAGTTCTCTCATCAAAACCTTATTCATGCCCTGCAGTTTGCTTTAGAAAGCACACGCAACATAAAGGGTAGAAAACCCCACTCTAGCACTTACTGCAACTCTCTTAGTTTTGCAGTTATCTGGAGTTGTGCGTTCGAAGAAATTAGGCAGTACACAAAAAAGAATCCCACAAAGATAGTGGGTTTATTACCACAAAATTCTAATTTTTCTGACTCAACCTTCCTTGAAAAAAACTTATTAGAATGTTCAGAAGGGTGCCACTCTCCATTTGCTTTAATCAAATATTGCAGCAACGTACTAGCGCACACACCCCAGTACAAATATACTCAACACTTTTTTCACTGTTATAGCCACATACAAGATTTCATTGTTTATATTCGGAAGTATAATTTACTCGTGCAGCCTCAACGCTACTGTCCGGTTCACTTAATTCATCAAATATCTCCCCTCTGCGAGCAAATATACCAGTCAATCGTACACATTAACCAAGCTAACGCCAAGAAAAGTTTAGCCTCCAAGACGCAACCCACTGAGCCTCAGGATTTTCAAGTCTCAAATCAACAATTACCTGTGCCTATGATCCAGGCGTTTAAAACTCCAAAGTATACCCCCTCACCTACAATGCAGGCAATTGTTGATATTTTGTTTTTAGCACATCACCCAATCACCGCTTTACAAACCCATGTTCCTGGTCTAATCACTGCATTAGAAACTGAATCCTTCACACCTATTCTAACCAATTGCAGTAACAGCACAGATGCATTACGTATGTCAACTTTATTGCGTATACTCATAGCAATATACCACCCCCAAATTCCCTTTTCACATAAAAGTTTTGCAAAAGCTTTCGAGATATACTTACCTCGAGAAGCCGCATTAAAGCACAGATCAAGCTGGGAGCACAGGATTTGCTCATGTATTAAAAGTACACTATTGTGGAGTTGGGTTTTTAACACCTTAAGTGACCTAAAACAAAAAGCTACTCTTGAAGAATCAAAGGTGGAAGCGAAACTTCCAAGTTCGATCCCTGCAAGTTTCGCCGTCAGTTCTATTGACGTTTTTGACAGTCAACTCCAGGTTCCTTCGTCCGCCACAAATCTTTACAAAAAATACAAAGACCTCTTAGAGTTAAGCCCCTCAACGCTCTCTATTTTAACACAATTTGGCTATGCATATCTCAAAGACCTCCTCCCTCACATGTCAAAGTTATGGCGCAAATCTACTCATCCTCAGCCATCAGCTGATCGGCAAACTTTATACCTTCTACATAAACAGTATTTAACAGCACAGCACTATATCATAGAGTATAATAAGCTAGATGCACCAGCAGCACAAGCATATATACAAGAGCCATCTCACCTTCTTCTGCCGATGGACGCATCCTTAACAACTGACACTCCAAAGGAGCCTGCCACACTTGAGGGTAACACTGAAACGCTTATACCCACCATATTATCTATGCTTGGCGACTCTCTTCACAATCTCATCTGCGCACTTCCTGAAACTTTTGAAAGCGCTGGTGAACACTCCTCTGCAAAACCAGAATGAGTTTAGGCAAATGCCCCACATTAAAGGTTTTATCACCACTTTCCGTCCCCATCAATGCCTCCGCTTCATGCGGATACACCGCCTTTCTCCGCCAGATAAAGCCCTTTTTCCTTAATCCTATATCTTGCATTCAGCAGAATGATCACGCAAAGCGTCTTTAGGGCCGCAAGAAAATGCACCATCCTGCACAAACAGCATACTGTGTTCTAAACGCTCCATACCTGAAGTCCATTGAGCTATTAGCTGTGAGGGGCATTGTAGTGCCCCCTTGTTTTTCAGGCGTAGAACATCGCACCACAACCCCCACTCATTAACTGCTAGAAACTCATCTAGATACTCTTGAAATCGACCCTGATCATCATAGAACCCATCGCCTTTAACAGGTTGACTCCAAATACGCATAGAATAAACTTGCGCCGCATAAGACAAGCAATTCCAGCCCTCCCCTTCAAAAAGGTGCCCATAATGATTATACGGCAATCGCAAAACTATCCATCCTCCCCACCTTGAGGAACCTGACAAATCTGCACAAAAAAGCTCTATCTCCTCCGATGGTACGATTAGAAGCTTTTTTATCAAAAAGCAATGCAGAAGGCGCGGCATAACCTGCGCATGGATCACGCTATCCAAAAAGGGACACAAACGAGATTTTTTCACCTCGCTTACCCTAATAAAGGGCATGTGATACAAGCTTTGCATCACCTCTCGATAACAATGGCTTTTCCCGCACGCGTCCAAAACCTCATCAGGAGTCTTAGAACCCACACTATAACCTAATAATCGAGCGGCTAAAATATTAATCCCCACCTCTAAAAAATCGTAACCACATTGTCTCAACACTCCTCCTTCTAACATGCAGTTCATAGCCTCCTGTACAGCGCTCATTATAAGCTTTGGTATATCCTCAAGGCTTAAAAATATGTTGATAAGATTCACTGAGCTTTGTGTCATATCATGAAAGTTTACTTTACCCTGAATCTTATAGTCCTTTTCTTTTACTTTCATGCTCAGAGTCAAATAGTCTTGATTCAAATTCAAATAAATATTCTGTATATGCGCTTTCTCAGGTACCTCCCCTCCCAATAGTACACACAGGAGTTTTTTATAAGCATAGTACGGCACAAAAACAATAGAGCTCATAACGAGCGCAGGGTGCAAACACGCTGGAATCTCTTTTACCCAGTTCTCAAGAGCTAATTTTGTGGGCTTTTGATGGGGCAAACACCAAGCTTGCCTCATCAAATAGCCAAAATTCATCAAACCAACTATAGACCCATACACCTTCTGGTCATAACCAGCTGAAGCATGCAAGTAGCTTCTGACGCCTTCTGCAAAGACTTCTTTTATTGCATCTGGAAGAGTCGTGTTTGAAGCCGCCATAGCTAAAAGCTTCAAACCATCTGTAAGTGGCGGCATATCTATGGCAGAAACCACAGTTCCATCGCAGGATAAAGACAGCGTATCACCTCGTTGTGATAAAAGAACCGGGTAAATTTTTGTGTAATGAGCCTCTATACTTGCAGGATGCAAAGTTTGTAAATAAGAGGAAGCGCTCGTCTGGTTGCGCAAAGGAGCTAGACACCCCATTAGCGCCGCATGTGCCGCACGCATGCATACCGTATGCAGAAAATCTTTATGTTCTGTCAAGTCCCCATCTTGACTGGCCATATTACCAAATTTTCCAAACATTAAGTGATCACTCCAAGGTGTCTTTAATGTAATTTCAAACACCTTTTCAGTTCTTTCAAAAATAAAATTCATTTTGTGTCGATATATATATTCAGAAAACCCAGCATCATTAACGCGATCACGATTAAACTTAGGGAAATCGCAAGTGTGGCTGTTAAAGAGCATAAAATCTAAAACTTCCGCTTTTACATCACTTATATTTGTTTGTTGGGATTGGACGCTTAACATCATGCGCAACAATTCGCCCTCCATTCGTCCTACTCTCAAATAGTCATACATGGTATCTGAACGATATTTTACAAACGCCAAAATATGCACTAAATGTTTATGTTCTATTAGCTGCGGTATTTCTCGTTCAGGGGCAAACGCCCTTACTAACGTAGGTTGCGTGAAAATTTTAAGAGCTTCATGAGGCTCTCCGATATCCTCCAACTGGAGGAGAGAAGACCCTAATGAAGATAGATTCATATGGCGCTTTTTCCCTTCTGAAGGATAAAAAACCTCGTTAAAGGTTTCCTTTGCTTTCTTCTCACTTTTAAAAATGTAAGCATATTCAGGAAACATATCTTTGAAATGTGGCACGCTTTTCATAGATGAACAAATCCATTTGTACTCTACTGACTCCATGTCCGCAGCAGCTTCTTGCGCAACAGAGTGCATGAAATCCAAGAAGCCAAGCATTAATATTGAACCCTCTATGCAAGAATTTTGCTTTCGATTTTGTATTTCCAGCGCACATCTACGCATCAAAAGAGCTGCTTTGTCAGCATGCCTTAATAGTGCTGGCGCCGATTTTTGGCTCATATCAGGATCAAAAAATCTATACAGCATGTGAAAATACGGCTCTAATCCCTCTGGAAGTGAAACACATGAAAGCTGATCTCCCAAAACTGTTCGAATATATATAGCGCCTGTACATGGATCTTTTATGATAGTGTTTGTCCGGCTTCCCTTTATCTCCTCCTGAAAAGCGTACTCCATAACGTTAAAGCACAAACTCACGCGCCCCCGCGGCAAAAACTCCAATTGACCTAATAAGCTTTGTGGCAATCTCTCTTTAGAAGTGGGAACGATACCATAGCGCCCCGCATAATGGGAAGACGATTGCAGCACAGAAAACATCAATATTATTAAAAAGAGCATAACTCTATTATATACAAAAATTTCAATATATCTAGTTTAAAAAAATAACCAGCTTGAATAACACCCAAGACAATCAAACCACTAGTCCTTCACGGTAAAAATGCATCTACCAGGAAGTAAAACACTCTATAGTATAGACAAAACGTTAAAAAAAAGTTACTATTTGTAATGATTTTATTTATTATCACAGTAGTGCTTTCAAATTCTCTTTTATATAGCGCTACTCCTTGCACTATGCATGATCGCGATACGCACACCTGCATTTTATACATGACAGCGGCCATCGCAGCATGCCCATCTGAAGCCTGCAATATAACAGATTCGTTTTTACACAACTTCTATCCAGATGATATCAAGGCAGGACAATCCAGTATAAACAATATTAAAGAGTGGATGAAAACCCATTACAACTCGCCTGCTACCTCGGAGATATCTCGAGTAGCTATTTACACGCTATGCGGCATAATATGTGCAGTGCATGATCAACGACATTCTTTTAAAGGCGTTGATCTTCACCAGTACTTAAACTTTTTAAATCCTTACTTTATATATCAGGGTACTTGGAGTTCTCGCGGTCAACTGCTATGGCTCAAAACAAGCATCCGAGCCCTGCGTACACATGCGTCAATAGCAAACCTTGGTGTTGGTTTAGACGAAATTAAGTCAAAAATCGCACAGCTCTTGACTTCATCATCATCGGCACCGCCTCTTCCTGTAGATACGTTTTTCTTAGAAAATCAAAAAAGCACTTTTATTTACGGAGAAGACGCTCTTAATGCACTCAACCACACAAGTACACCCTGCAGACCAACATCACAGTCAGATAAAGCTACCGGCGTTAATCTTTTTGTATTTCTAGAGGAGCTCTTAAAGCACAAAAAGTGTAATAATACCACTATAGATTGGGGCAAAACTCTACAAAGCAGGTACACCACACCAGAGATGTTGGTATATACCGCTCCAATAGCACTTTACAACGAAAGCAACGAGATTTTTGTTTCTGAGCTACATCGCTCCACTCTAGCGTTGCTTAAAGATGGATCCTCTAACTGTACAATATCCCGCATTCCTCAACCAGTGTGTGATGCCTTAAATCTTCCTGAGCAATCGATTTCTCATATCTCTATCAGCTTCGTGCAGACACTATTGGATGCACTCCCTGCGTTAAATTTTAACCGGAAGCTATATCTTCGAACAATCAAACTATGCGATATGTTCTGCATATCTCAACACCCCTCTTTTTCTCACAAATTATTTAGAATGCTGCTAGGTACTTCCTCACACAATTTTGGCTTATATAGTTACCACAATATAGCGGTTGCTACACTTTTATGGACTTCACAAAAAGGGAAAGCGGACATGCCCGCTAACCTTCTACTTAGTCTTCGTAAGAAGCCGGCAAAAGATGTACGATCAATAATTTTTGCGCACTGTTCCAAAAAAACCAGCCAGGATATTTTGGACGCCTACTCAACTTTAGATATAAAACACATTAGTACCACCTTAAAAACACGCCTTGATCGATGGAGCACACAAAAAATGGAAGCGTCCCCCTTAAATGTTGAAGAAAGGATGGAGCATGTGCCATTACAATGTGCTGTCGCCGTTCCCCTCCCTACTGTAGCAGGCCAACCACTAGAGGGGCTCCCTGTAGACCCTCTTCAGGAAGACACAAACATGGAGTCGTCCTGTTCAAAAGATACCCACAAAGCAGATGTTCATATTACAGAAGATCCTAATAATCACAGTATAGAAAAAACACTAACGCATGATCATAGTATGTCGGCTATATTAAAAGCGACAAAACCTCATCGACCACATCCATACAATCCCTTTCCCCACCTATCTTTTAAAGCAGCAGCACGTATAGCCCAGCATCACACAACACCAGTTAAAAACAGTTCTCTCCCCTTGCTACTGCCACCTGTCAATCCACAGCTTGCTCCTGAAATGTATCACTTGCAACAGAGGCTGTTCTTCAAAGACTGGCTTTTGCAGCATACACATCAGTAGCACATTTAAGCACATCTTCCATGTTGATTTCGCGCGGCAAAACTCTGTGAAATTAAGCTTTACTCGCAAAACCACCTCAACCTATTGAGGTGTCTGACTCATAAAGCAGCAATAAGCCACATTCGCTAGTTTTCACATATCATGTTCTTTAAGTAAAAAAGCCCTTACTTTATGTAAGGGCTTTTCTAGGTATTATCTAAGCTTTTACGCTAAGTCTTTAAGGTATCCTTTAAAGATTGGTTCGTTTTTATCAAAGTCCCAACCATACACCTTAATAGTCTCCCAGCAAAGCTTAAATGCGCATAAAGAAGGAAGCAACCTTCCGGATGCGGAGTAAGGAAGCTCAGCATACTGAACGTCTGTAAATCCACCAGCTTTTAAGTCCTGTGCGATTTCAGCAAAGTGCGTAGAAACTGTATCTGAAGTCAGGGTCTTTACTCCCAACACAGTACACTTAGTATTCCCAATAACCTTTTTTACGTGAGGTATTATATCGGCTGCCTTTCCGTCTTTTCCAATTACAAGAAGTGGTGTTTGCACACTTTTAGTGTCATACTCTTTGTATGCAGGGTCAATTGTCGAAAGATCTTCAAACCCATTAGATAAAATTGCCGAAGCTAAAGAAGTTGTCCCATCCTCGTAGGAGTGTAGCATTGGAACAAGATATATGCGGCTCGGATCCTCCTCTCGCATTGTCTTAAGCGTCTCAAAGGTCTCTTTATCCATAAAATCTGGATTCAAAGTCGTTGACGCAAAAGAAATCCACGCAACCTCTGCCTCTGGTAATTTCATGTATCCTTGGTCAATGAGTTTCTCGAAGCTCATAACAGACTCAACCTCAGAGTCCACATAGCGTAGGTAACGGTTATTAATGTACTTCTTCAGTTGTTTATTACAGAGTACGGTTGTAGTTGGGTGCTCATTTTCTCCGACAGATGGATTGTCTGCGATGAAATCATCGTAACACAAAGTCGCTAGCCGGCTTGACAGTCTCAACTCCATACTTCCTCTTAAATTCAGGCCGTATGACTCTCCCCCAATCTTTGTCGGCTCAGCTCGACCCATTTTAGTCCAAACTGTGGCAAAATTAATAGATATAGTCTCGTTTTCTGGAAGATTAAGGAGCAACTTCGCCTCTTCCCAGGTCTCCACCACAAGCTTAACCCACTTTGCAAGCGTAGTCGCTGTATCTGCAACATCATCAACTGCGGTAAACTCACGAACCCCTGAAGCAATCAAATCAAACACTTCCTGCTTATTAACCTGTCGCACATCTTTTTCTCCAACATGCCCACCGCTCACTATCGACTGAATAGTGCACGGTACTGTATAAGATGGGTCTGAGTCAATCATAAAAATTCCTCCACCACGCAAAATAGGGAAGACCGCTGTTTTTTCTCCGCCTTCTTTACTCCGCACTCTTTGAGATAACACTTTTGCAGCATGAATCATTAGGCTATCGGAAGGCAGAATCATATGACCTGTCTCTCCTTCCTTGTTTTTTATGGTGGCTGTTAAAAAAGCTTCTCCGCTATCTCTTTTACCACTGTAATATTCAGCATATTTTGCATCCCACTCTCCGTGAGCAGATCCAGAGTATACATACTCTCCCTCATGGGTGCTCGGCGAAATTTCGCTCACAAAAAATGGCTCAACTGAGCCACCATTACTTCCAGCACTTACACCAGCTATAAAGCTGCAACTTATTATTGATAAAAATCTAAACATAGTTCTCCTCATTCTCTCTACCATACATCCTGAAAAAATTTTTGTCAACAACAAAAATCCCCATCTATAAAAAAAAGTAAAAATTGATTTTTATAGTTTTTAAATCCGTACGTAAGTGTGCTATTTATCATATTATGGTATAATGTCGTGTTTATATGAATATTTATACTTTAGTTATAATTTCGTGTTTTAGCGCCCTCTATGGTGCCGAGCCCCTCATCCCTAACTTAAGCTCACTGGACAAAGATATCATATATGAAAAGATTTTGATGCGTAAAGTGCCTATAGATAGAATTCAAAAAGCAATCAAAGCGATATGCCTTAACAGAAGCAACCTCTCTCCTGAAGGTTTATACTTTATGTTACACAAGCAAAACCCTAGGTGCCCAGCATATCTATGGCTTGCAAACTTAATAAACCCCTTTCCTTCAAATGAGCAAGAAAAAGCGACTAACTCCATGTTAACACTCTTTGCTCATGCAAATGTTATCCACAGCATATCTTGCAAACAAGCGATGCCTTACAGCAGTAGTGTACAAGAATGTCTAGAGGTTTCTACCAATTTGCTAAAAACCTTGTTTGTTGAACATCACAAATTTTTGCAGGAGCAATCCACAAGCACCTTGGAAATGGATGCCTTCAGCCTGTATTTTGCCCTTTTTTCGCAAAATCCTATTTGCGTCTACTATACACACGATATCGATCATGCTCATATACTCTTTACACAATATGTACTAGACTCTCCAAAGCGGCATCAGATTCTCCACCAGGCATCCGAAAATTCTGAGAAGTATTTGTTGAAAAAAATGCATGACTCCCAACTATGCAGCTTAATGTTTGTAAACCTTTGTGCTCAAATTTTGCTTCTACATCAAACACCAACCCCTTGTCTATATAATCCGCAAAACACCCCCCACTTTATTTTAGAAGCATTATCTCACATCTTAGAGGACTATCAGCACTCCACCACATTATGGGAGAAGGTTCAATACTTCCCCCTTACCAACCTCTTGCTCACAGTCATGCATCGCCTATCTGCGGCTACATACCCAAACGTAGTGCCTCTAACGAGAAGTGAATCCGACTCACCTAACGGGCCTTGGACGAGCGCTCAGCAAGCATTTTTGCAGCACCTTGTCTCCACCCTTACTCAAAAGCATCACATTAATATTGAAGATCTTTCGAAATTACAGTCAGACCAAGAAGTATACGAAGCCCTTATGCCCGCACTTCAAAATACACCCTCATCAGAGATTCCGTTTAGCTTACGCACAAAACCCACGTTTTCTCCATACCCTCATGATTTTGCATTCAATATAGTCAATCTACATTCTTTTTTTCAAAAGAATTTTTTTCCAACACTTTCTCCGATACTCGCTTATCACCCCAAAATATTTTCCTCCATATGCGCCACACTTTTAGAAGAAAGCTCACTACACAGACGGCATACTTTGGCCGATTTAGCAAATGATGTAATGTGGATCCAACGCCTCTTGGGAGCAAACATGGAGTATTCACACAACACATATATTGGCTGGATGAGCATAGTTTTGCCTCAGTGTACGCAAGCATTATCTATTACTCAAAGCACTTTCAATCTTTTTTGTTATATTCGTACGCTCATAGTAGCGCGCTCCTATTTTTCAGAGCAAAATCTATGCCAATTTTTTCAGACTATATGCGAAGTTGATTCTAAGCTATCATTATTAGAATCTATAGAAGAAGTAGATGTGACAACATTTATACAAATCAAATCCATTATTAGATCATTCACGAATCATAAATCACCGCCAGCTTTAATGCCATTTCCTAACCCTACCAAGTGTTTCACTGACGCTCCTGAAGTATCTCCGAAATTCACAGATAGCACTTTACAGGAAAAAATAAAGCAAACTTGCCTTAACCTCGTTCAGCTCTTAGAGGAAACAATCTGTGTACAAACACCCCAGCAAACATCTAACGCGCATCTATATCACCCCCCCCCAACCTGACTTAGAACACAAACAAGACCTTTCTGAAAAAAGTGCAGCAGTCCCCCCCTCTGTCATCTTCCCAGCAATGAATACACGATCTCTACACTGAAGCAGATCATTCAGTCCCCGAACCTCACATACCCAATAGTTGCAAGTCTACATCAAAATATCTATGGATCCCCACCCCCTACTGGCCAAATGCTTTCGACCACACTGTTAGGCTTACATAACACATTTCACCACTTAGACAATAACTGTACAACACAAGCAAGCATAAGATCCACAGGAATCGATCCACTGTACTATATAAAGCAGGGGTCAAATTTTCTATGATCCACAGCTCTCTCTATGATGCTGAGACAAATGACTATACAGCACTCGCGCAGCACTTTGCTAACATCCTGAGGCGGTCAAAAGTGTCCTTTACTCTCTCCGGCCGCACTCGCTGTTCAGTTTAAGAGCTCTAATCTTGTTATTATGCATTTTTGTGTTACAATTACTAGTGTATTTCGCCATTTTTTTAGCTCTTTCCATATCCCTGTACTCCTGCAAAGCTTCTGAAATATACACGTTCCTTACCTCTACCCCCTGCATTGACGGCCTAATCCCACCCCCTTGCAACAGTCATACACCCTCATTAGAGCTTTGTGATCCTGATCTAATCCACACCGAGTTTAACCTTATCCAGTTAGAGCAACTCATTAAAAATAAAGAACAAATACACACAGTACTCGAAAATATTCAAAGACATATCCATAAGACTCCCTCTGGAGCGACTATCCAAACCCCAGCAAACACTTTAGTAAGACTATACAACAGCCTAGCATGCCCCAGGGTCGCTGCACACGTGACTCTTATTCAAAGCGTTGCGGAGCTTTACGCATTTACGATATCCACACCAGAATTGAATCTAGATATCCTTGCCAAGGTACAAGATATATACCCTCAAGCTCATCGTTACACTTTAGTATCTGAAAAAATTAAGGACCTACGCCTTCATACCATGCTTACGTATATCTTGCAGCAAGTGATGCGAAAGCACAATATTCCTGAGGAAAGTTTACTACTACCCATTATCAATCACTTTAAGATCAGCTTGGATGACGCACAAATAGCCTTATCGCAAGCACACAGTCATCTGAGTCGTGCACACTCAAATCTGACACAAGAGCTTTGCGACATTAGCATAAGCTGTGAAAGAACTTTAAATTTACTTTCTCACATTGAAATGGCTCGTGCCATAGGCCCTTCTCAACCAGAAGTCAATATCTATGCACCACCAACTTTAAGATTTAACTACAACATATTAAATAAAATCCTAAAGAACCCCAGTCAAAAATTAGAATTCGTCCAAAAAGTTCACGAACACATATACTACGTACCACCCCCAGCGCTCTCTCTATCCAATATCTTAATGAGGGCGCATCACAATCTTCCTAAACACAATAAAGGGTCGAACTCCCGACTAATTCAAAGCGTAGCTGAGCTTTGCTCCTTTATTATGCTCTCCAATCCTCCCTTGTATTTAGAGCTTTTTCAAAAAGTGCACAGTACATATTTATTCAATGACAAAAGTAAGGGGGACAACATTATGCGAAAAAAGGTCCAAGATTTACGTGTCAAATTTAAGCTCACCTATGCCTTGCAGCTCATGATTAATGCGCATCCTTCACCCTCTGCAGAATCACTTTCAGCAACCCTTGAGCGTTTTGCTTTAAACGACAATGACGCTCAAAAAGCCCTCTCCCAAACACAAGAGTGGGTACTCCCTTTAACCTCAAAAGGGGAGTTTTCACTATGCTACATAAACAGCCACTGTTTAAGTACTCTCTATACTCTCCAAAATATAGAAGAAAACCCTGCTCCAGATTCGCATTTTCTCTCCGCGGAAAGAAGTGATAATTTGGAGATATCCATGCCCAAACCTATATCTCTTACCTGTCCTGCGCCAGTCGGTACTTCTACGCACTGTATAGAAAAACGGGAGTGTATTTCTCCGCCGCCAAACGCTTTACGCCCTCAGCACACTTCTCTTAACCTAGAAGCTCACCCTCCGACCAACAACCCGATTACACCAAATCCACTTTCTGCAAGATCCTTGAAAAAGTTACTTCCCAGCAAACTTTTCCTCCGCCATCTAAATGAAGTATTTCAAAACCCTCTTTCCATAAAAGACATTGTCCCTAATATTTTATCTCTAATCTACCCTCCACCTCAGGAGCATCTTTCTCTTACAAGCATGCTGTCCTCTGTCCTGGATAAAATTCACAGTGGTCCTCAAAGCTACGGTATTCATGTCATTATGGAGGCTTACTCTTTCATAATGTCCCCTCTTTCCCTTAGCGCACCTATTTTGCAAGCTGTTCAAAGACGTTACCCGCACAAACAAGACTTCGAATCACATCAATCGTTACCGTATCAAAAAGTCAGACACATCCGAAAACAAATGCAACTCACATATGCTTTGCAGACCCTTATTACAAACCTTAAACACGACCACCCACTACCCACCAACATCCTAGAACATTTTGATTTAAACCCCCAAAATTGTATAAAAGCCTTAGAACGCGCAAACGATTTATGCCAAGGGGTGATAGAGCATAAAAGCCTTTCCCAGCCACTTCAAACAACTCCTGAGCTCAAGATGTGCACAACACCTACTCTCTCTCATGGTAAAAGGTTAGCCCTGTTCCACTCAGCAGAATCCTACGCTTCCGCATTAAATCAAACAAACACACACCTTACAACCCTATTCAGTAAAGTGCGGCTCTCCTCGCACGACGAATCAGAATCAGAACCCATCACATTGAGGTCACCCCTTGATATAGCATTATCCTTAGAGCAACAAAAAACATTCGTCCCATCAGAAGATCGCACTCATACATCCCAGCAAAAGAGCATTGAGCTAGCAGATCACCCCCATCCAGGCAAAGATACTATCAACCCCGAGCATGTCGTAAACTTACATGCATTACTGACCCCTCAATTTTTTATGGCGAGTATAGACAGGATTACCACAAACCCCGGCTCAATACAACAAACGTTCACAAACATTTTTGCCCCGGTCTACCTCCCCCTTCCTCACGCCTCCCCTCTTACCAACATGCTCGCTTCCATTATTCACAGCTTTACTCCTTTTTCGAAGTTCTCTACACAGATTTATGGAATTCATACCATTATGGAGCTCTATTCATTTATGCTATCACCTCTACCTTTAAGTCTAGACTTGCTACAAGCGGTAAAAGCTCACTATCCCCACAGTTATAATCCAGAATCCCACATAAATACAGCCTTTCAACAACTACAACTCACTCGCACACAAATAAAACTCACATATGCTTTGCAGGTTCTTATGCAAAATACTAAAAGCGATTTCCCCATGTCAGAAAGCTACCTTATACACTTTAACTTGGATCGAATTAACGTCAAAAACGCATTAGAGCGCACATACTCTCTGTGCAGCGGACTTATAATGCACGAAAGTCTGCCTCTAGAACTAAAGCAGACTTATGCATTCAATCTGTGCGGGACTAACCTCACACCCTCTAGAATTCTCTACTTTTTTCGAGAGGCAGAAAACTCAAGTCTCTCAGAGACACTCATAACAAACAACACTCCGTCCCCTCCTCATAATACTGTTCTAGATAAAGAAACAGAGACCCTAACGCCCTCATGCAGCGGCATGATCGCAAGCCCAGAAATAGCTTTCCCCAATATCTCTGAATGCATAGAGACATCCTTACACTCTATGCTGCTAGCTTTAAGCCAAACAGACACAACATCATTCCTTAACACGCCCCCTGCAATAACATCAGAACCAGATCTCGAAATTGAATATCACAGAAAACGACAGAGAGACCCTGAAACTCAGTTCGACGAAGAGCGCGAGGTCTGTGCGCAGCACACTAAGCGCCCTTGCCCAACTACACCAAGATCAGAGCCATCTTCACCCTAATGCTAGTGTTTACAAGACCAAGAGTCCAGTGGGCCACTCCCACACACAAAGCATACCTTGACTATATTTAACTTTCCTGTTAATATAATCTATGTTTTTAATGAAAATTGCCACATATGTCATAGCCTGCGTCTCTATTTCTGCATACACAGCACATCCCTCTTCTCCAGAAATCGATCTAAGATCATTCAGCCTTACCCCTCCTCCCTTAAACACACACAAGATAGATACCGTGCCAAAGAAAAATAGCCATGTAAGTTGCCCCTCCTATTCAGGCTTAATTCATACACTAAATGATTTGCTACGAGCGCCCGGCTGCGTATATCAAACCATTCGAGAGTTGCATTACTCTATTTTCCAAGTTATGCCCGATACAGAAGAGTCTCTGGAAAGCATGCTCTCTGCAGTATTCAAAAGCTTAAATAACATAGGTGGATCCTCGAGTATAGCGTTAAAGTGCATTGGTATTTTGTCCACTTTTTTAGTGTCCGATCCACCACTATGCATATTACTTTTTGATGAGCTGCAAGCATTACATCAAACTAGCCCTCCCTTACGCACTGATACTTGTGACATATATTCTCTCCGTCAGCAATTGACATTCACATACCTTCTTAGCGGTCTTATATATCACCTGCATCCTAAAGTACTATCCTTACAGGAAGTTACTGAGCTTCTCAACATTGATGCATCCGATTTACGCTCAGCATCTCGCAAAGCCTTCCAATATTTGCGAGGAACAATCTCCCACCCACAACTTGCAACTCCCACAACAAACCCCTCCACGGAATTGTGCACCCTGAGCATCAAGTATGAAACTATTATTAAAGTCCTTAAAGAAGTAGAAAGGCCCTTCCAATAAGCATAGTTTTTTATTTTCTGCTCAGTGAACTATCTCACAGGAAGCAAAATTACACCTATAGCATACTTTTTATTATTTTATATTAATGGTATAATCATCTGTGTTAATTTTATTTTCTTTGGCAGTTATTACTTGTCTATCCATGTCATGCTGTGAGCTTGAGTGTACACCCGAGCAAATATTACAGAGATTTTTAGAGGTTCCTGAAACTTGTCCAATAGAACAAGCTTTAAGTCTTGCAAACAGTCTTATTGCCCCCCCCATCCCACCAGAATCCACGCACTTTGCCCCCGAAAGTCTCGAACGCAGACACCGGAAGCGCAGGCACTCCCCCTCTCCCGAACTTAGTGCTGAAAAATTTTTACGATTAACTGACCCACATAATTTGGCCCCTCTCACAGACGGTTACCCAGACTTTATGTTTCCATTCAGCGGCAGCACCGGAGAATTCCCATACTCACCCACACTCTTTTGCGATTTAGCTAGTCAATCGCACGAGTTTTGCATTGCACCCGAAGATAGTCCACTACCACCCCAGAACTTTTCCACACCCTTAGATCCTCAATCTGCTATACCTTGTAGTACTGTACAGAATGTCGCGCTGCCACGTCTAAACTCCCCACCTACCCAATCTACGCCACCCTGCGCTTTCCAACATCACACCCGGGTCACGACAGCACTAGTACCAGCTGCTTCAGCATTTTTTCAATCTTGCCTTCATGTAATCAGCGCAGTACAAAAGGATGTCCTCCAGCTCTTCCCCAAACTAGAAGAGTTATATACGCAAAATTGTAGCGACGCACTCCAGCCCAACGCATCTTTACACGCCATACTCGACCAACTACACCAACATGCCACATTACACAAATGGTCTAAAAAAATGCATACTGCCGTCATGATTCTCTCTGAATTTTGCATATTTTTAATATCCAAACCCTCTTTAGATCTAAATTTTTTCGAGCAAATACAAGGGCAATACCCAAATCCGCACAAAAAGTATTCGCCCAAAGCGCCGAAAAAATTACAAAAACTCTATGCGATACAAAAGCAAGCTAAACTCACCTATATTTGGCAAACACTTAACAAAAACCTCGCTATCACAACAAACACTGTATCAGACTTTATACAACAATTTACCCTACTACCGGATAACCTAGAACAGACGCTCGTGGAAGGCGCAAAACTCCTTACCGGATTACGCAAACATCCTGATCTTACTTACCCACTAACCAAAAGTATTACTGCAGACACCTTATGTATAAATAAAAAAACCCAACTCCGAGATTCCCTACATCTCCTTTCTCTCATAGAGGAAAGGAGCGCGTCCCCAGCAAGCACCGAATACGAGCTGCTATCCAAACAGCCACCACTTGAAGACCTCATGTTAAGTAGTGTCAATAGAATGCTGCAACACCCTGAAGAACGACAAGAAATCATTACGCATATTTACTCTATTTGCCACGGCAAGCCAGCACAAGACCCCTATCTATTAACCATGCTAGCAGGCATACACAGCACGTTATCCTCCATGAAGTCGCCTCGAAATGAAATTGCATCTCTTCAAGTGATGATCTATCTCTCTATTTTTGCATTATCCAACCCCACTTTCAGTATTAACCTTTACAGCGAGGTCAGCGAAAAATTCACAGAAGAATCTTCTAGAGCCCAAAGAAAAGTATGCAAGTTACGTCGAGAAATCACAATGACTCGCAAACATGTTCTTCTCACATATGTCCTGCAAATCCTTATGCTCAACAGCGCTCCTGCTGTAAGCACACTGCAAGAACTGATTGAGTCTCTTGACTTACACGAAACTAACCCAGATATTGCTCTGGAGCAGACCAGAAAACTTCTCAACGGCGGCACAAAGCATAGCAAACTAAAGACCCCCTTGGTGCTGAATAAAGCAGCCTTGCTATGCCATCTTAAAGCAACGTGCCAGATCCTCTTCACCGAGCTGCAAAATTTTGAGTTAAACATCCCCGGACATGCTGACGCCGATCAAACAGTCCCTTTATCATTTTTTATAGAAAAATTTACAGAAATCCAAAATTGTTCAGACAATGCGTATACTGCCGTCCAGGACATTCATCAACAGCGTTTTCAGTGTTATGCTGATAGCAGTTCCTTATCTGAAATCCTTCTTACAGTAGCCCAGACTTTTACACCATCAAAGTCTTATGAACATCCGCTTCTTGGCTTACAAAGCATAGTTGAAATTTGCGCATTTGTGACGTCGCCCCCCTACGTGGATTTCAGATTGTTGAAAAAAATACAAGAACAATACCCAAACCCTTATATAGGCCAATCCGTACGGCATAAACAGTTTAAAATCCACCACTTTTTGCGCATACAGCTCAAGCTAACATATGCCTTGCAGGTGCTAATGGCAAACCTTCCTTCCTCGACACAGACCTTGCAGAGTGTTCTTGCAACCTTAGCAATCGACACAGAAGATGCAGAGGAAGCGCTGAGCAGGTCATACTCACTTATACACTCCCATACATATCACCCTTCACTGCCTGTCAGATGCTTAATAAGCCCTGCCGCTTTTTTGTGTCGTAAAGGACTCAAATGTGTCGACGCAATCAAGTGGTTACGATGTATTGAGCGTATAGCAGAGCAAAGCCAAACAAATCAAGGTTATAGTGTTGACTATCAGTGTATGATAGATAGCGAACTTTAAACATCATTGCCCAATAAGTAAAAAGTTATTTTATACATAGCAGCACTACCTTCTAGCAGGAGAAAAGGAATAGCTCATCTTCTGAAGTATTTAAAACCCTCAACTATAAGAAAAGAGCAATCGAGAAGAAGGGAAATCAAGAACAAAAACTCCATATAAATAATAAGCTCAATCAGCTCTATGTGAAAACTTATGATCTCATAATTTGCATTAACCTTTACATAGTGGTAGAATGTCGCATGTTAGCCTTTCTGTCACTGCTGTACTTTGCTAGCCATCAAGCCGTCGAACTTACCTTGGATTGTGAAGAAGATTTAGTAGCACTATTATGCTGGGGCGAACATCTTTCTATTCACACAAATAGTGGTTTATTTGCCGATCTTGTAAGCTTACAGCACACTCCAGTCCCTCCCTTAAATAACATGTTAGAGAACACAGGGTCTATGACTGGTTTAGGGCCAACACACAGCCTACCTCCACAAGATGATTTGCCTCCTGACCTTATAGACCCCACCAGCTTTCTTGTTCCAATCGAAGAGAATATCACTACTGCAACAGAACAAGCACAAAATTCTGCACCACTCAGCAGTCAAAGCATCCGCCCCCTACTACTTGAAGCATTCAAAACTATAAGCAAAGACCCTATACTATCGCTTTCGGCAATCTCATCCTTGTGCAACACTCCTACCTCACCTTCTGGCGATGACCTTCCGCAGGGCAGTTATCTGTCACAAATACTTTTAACCTTATATAAATCCTTCCCCACAGAAAGCGATGGCATTCAGCTTCTTGCTGAGTTTTGTGCTTTTTGGAATGCAAAGCTGCATTTAGACCTAGACATCTTGAGAGACGTGCAAGCACACTACTCCCCTCCCCCTTTACCTCATAATGGAGAAACATTATTACACGCTATCCAAATGGCACACAAGCAACTCCAACTTACATATACATTACAAAACTTAATGATGAATCTTACCGTTCCAACAAACAGACTGCAGACTCTTCTACTGCAGCTTAATCTAGACCCACTGGATGTAACCAATGCTTTGAGCGAAGCATATGATTTACTACATGGTCTAAAAAAAAACCCAAACATCCAGAAAACAATTACAGTAGACGTGGTGGCACAATTACTCTGCACCAGAGACTCTCAGTGCAGCGACGCCTTATCTTGCCTCCAGGAGTTAGAGTTTGATGAAATGCAATTTTTTATAGAAATGAACAATCCACTCTCTAAACCCAAAGTTAAGCATCCCGCAATAGTGGCTGTGTGGCAACGTATCATTCAGGACCCGACTCAAATAAGAAGCGCTATTGCAGAAATCTACCAGAATGTCTTTCATGTCATTCCTTCTGAGAGTGAGCCCCTATCCAGCATACTATCCTCTGTGCTTAATTCATTCGAATCCTCAAAGCACTATCCTGAATCCAGCGCCATTCAAGGGCTTACAGAGTGTTGCGGTTTTTTAGTATCCAATCAACCTTTAGACCTAAAACTATTATCTGAAGTGCAAGAGCAGTACCCATCTCGACTACACATGCATAACCACACATCTCCGTCATCCATTCTAAATATTCACACTATGCGCAAGCAAGCTAAGCTAACATATACTTTACAGGCTTTTAAAAACCAGTCCCCTTCAAAATCAGAAGGCCTCAAATCTCTACTTGAACGCTTCAAAATAGACTCTAGCGATTTAGACCAAGCTCTCTTTAATGCTCTTAATTTATGGCAAGGTTCACCAGCTACTTTGATTACACGGAGCATAGCGCATGAGCTGTGCCCTGCACGTCTTAGCTGCAAAGCCGCATTAGACGTCCTCCTTCGCATAGAGAACTCTGAGCAAACACCTAAACAGTCTCCACAGAGCAAGATAACTGACTACAGCTCCAAGTACACGAGGTTCAAAACCAGTGAGGATGAAGAAAAAAATTGCGCACTGCCATTCTTTCTTGAAAGTTTAAAAAAAATACTTGCAGATCCGAGTCAAGCTTTTAGCGTGCTGCGCACTCTTTACCACGAAATCTACAAAACACCACCACAGTCCGATCAAAGCTTCGCAAGTCTATTCGAGGACATACACTACAAGCTTCGTTCGTACCCAAACTACACTCGCATAACAAATGGATCTTTGCCCATTGTGGAGATCTTTGCCTTTATACTATCCGAACCTTCCTTTGACACTAATCTTTTCCAAGAAGTACAGAGGCGATACCCCGAACCTATTGCACCCAGCAAAGACATCCTACTCATGAAAATACGTAAGTTGCGTATGCAAATGAAAATCACCTACTCTCTACAAACCCTTAAAGAAAATCTCAGGGAACCCTTTATCGCCACAGCAACAACTCTAGAAAGCCTTCTTCAACATTTAGATCTCTCCGCCCTTGACGCACCAGAACTCCTACAGCAAACTTATACCCTAACTAGACATCCTAACCTTGTATTTCCCTTGAAAGTATTTCCCGCACAACATTTATGCACAGACAAGATCCCTACGACAACTGCTATAAAAATCATCAAAGATGCTGAGGAAAGCCTTAACAGAAGGGCGTGGCAGGACGCACGTCAATCAAATCCACAGACCACAGAAACTCAGCTCCAAGACAGCGCTTCAAATAGCTTACAGCACTCAACGGCAAGCATGTGCGTTGTACAGGGTGAGAAGCCCTCAGTCAGTATACGCAAACGTAAAGCCCATGACGATCCTGAGCCTAACACGTCAACTAAAACCCCTAGGCCAAGCATACACACAAAATCTCAACCAGAAGTGCCCAAATTGCCGCCTGCTGCCATCAGCATCCCTCTAGATGGAATGATTACTACCGTTTTAGAGAGGCCTTATGATGCATACGCTATCACCAAAATCCTTCCTTCAATCTTTCCATTACACACATCTACCCCCCACCATTTTTCAGATGTATTATCCTCCATTCAAGAGCTCTGTTACCCTACACACAAATACCAAGATGAGCACTTAAAAATCCAAGTGCTCGGAGAAATATTTTCCTTTTTGTTGTCTAATCCTCCGTTTAGGATAGAATTACTAAGAGAAGTTCAGCAGCACTACCCGAACAACACGCAAAGCGAAGAGAATACTGACACGCCCACACATACCTTATGGATGCAAATACAGCTTTCCTATACTCTGCAAAACCTTATGTGCAACCTCCCCCCTTCAGACGATCCTTTAGCAATTCGCCTTCAACACCTTGGCTTAGATCAGCTGAGTTTAGCACAAGCCCTAACACAAGGATATCACTTACTGCATGGAGTAAAGCGGCACCCAAGTTTTACTTACCCTCTAATCGTCAATAGTACGGCTAAAATACTTTGCTTCCCGGGAGTTCAATGCCATTTCGTCTTAGAAACATTACAAAAAATAGAAAGAGCCACTAATCTCAGCGGATGCCTCTCTTCTCAAACAGAAAGCAACTAAAGCGAAGAGTAGGAACTGTCAATATTTATCGTGTTTATAGTACAATCAAAAGCAAATGGTTTGTTTATACACTTAGTAGATCTAACTCTTTCCTTGTTTGCAGGAACGGAAAGAGTTAGATCCTGAAAATCATTGGAAGCACAAATCCAGCACACGCCACAGGTTTGGATCAAAGCACTATAACATCCCACCTACCCCTATTAATTACAAACATGTGCCAAGCCTTGAGAGTCCATAAGATCGAAAAAAACAGAAAAAGCTGTTCTGCGAGAAAATATTAGACAGGCATCGTAATCCTGAAGCAAGATCCCACATCTTGATTTTTGCTGTTAGGCGTCTTAACAACAACCACACTTGCCAATGATACACTCCGCTCATAAAACCGACCTCCAATTTTACTTTTATTAGATATAATGTTACAATTAACGATGTTACGCCTTACTGTTATAGCAGTCACTATCTCCTTCCCAGCCATAGCCGCGAACATAAGTGATGATGCATTCCTTGAATTGCTATTCAGCTCGCAAGATCCTGCAAAAAATACACAAACAATCCAATTGCCACGTACAACATATGTCCCGCACTCAAATACACCCGCTACACATTTTGGCAACCTGCGTAGACAAAGCACTCGCAAACGACCTCTTAGCCCAGACAATCCCACCCCTTTATGTGAAAAATCTTTCAAGCCTTCTGACCACTCCTATGATGCGTTGATGCAAAACATCGACATCTCCAATTTATTTCACCCTGATTGCCCATCAGGCCCCCCAACCTCTTGCTTTCCGAAAGATTCAGACGACTACGTCACGCCTGCTTCCTCAATTTATGCAACGCAATTAATTGGAACTGAAGACCCTTTATCTCTCCCTTATCCTCCAAGCCACCCTTTTTCTAATCCCGTCCCTTCGCTCTATCCATTCACCACCCCACTACCTTCACCCTATACAGAACTTACAATACCGTTATCAGCCACATCTGCTCACGAGATTCTCGCCTCTTCTTTCAGCGTCAGCAATAGAGCAGCCCCCCAAGAAGACACTCTCCCTCCAGCTAACCCAGACTGCAGCGTCCAAAACCCTCTTCCAATACAGGCGCAGTCCTTAACTGATAGCAGGTCTTGTCAGACTCACTGCTCTCCTCCAAGTCAGAATTTTGCTAATACGCCTCTTCTTTTAGCGCACCCAGTTGCTCCTTCGCCCTATGACCCACCAAACTCCCCTTCCTCAAGCACTTCAGAACACGAACTTGCCGCCTCTACCCCACTTTCTCGCAATACAGATGACTCAAGAGAGGCACACGCCAAATTGCATCTTCATCACCCCAGTGATTTGTTACCTCCCTCATGGATAACTGAAGAAATTTTGCAAGCATTCTGGTTAATAATAGACAACGAAGTTCAAGCCAACTCTGCTGTTAGATCTCTTTGTGCTAAAACAGCCTACCACAGCCTATCTTCAATTTTGTCCAACTTAGAAAGGGCTTACCCTGAAAAAAGAGCTGAGCTCGCAATGATAGGAGAGCTTTATGTCTTTCTACTATCCGCACCTTCTTTAGACTTGAATTTGCTACAAGAAGTGACAACACTGTACCCAGCAATCTCCACTGGCAGTCAAGAGCAGAAGGACCTCTCCTGCATTCAGAAACAAATTAAGCTCACATACACACTACAAACCCTACGCAGCAACCTAATCACTTCTGCCGAAAATCTTACTGCTATGCTTACAGCCTTGAATCTGGATCAGTGTAACCTGGAAAACGCCTTACACAGTTCTTATGCTTTACTGCAAGGAGAACAGAATAGCACACGGCTTAAAGATTCTATGCGCATAAGCCATACAGCCTATGTCTTGTGTTGTCCATCCGACGAACTCCTGTTCGAGAACATCCTATCTTGCCTGGATGATGCAGAAAAAGGCAAGAAACGTACACAGCGGATCCGTCAAACCACTATAAAAACATCCGCCTCGCTTTCACCTTCTGAGATTATCGAAGTATATGAAAGCGTGACTCACAACCCAGACCAGGCCAAAAATGCCGTCAAAAGTCTATACCTGAAACAGCTTGCATTTAATCCTCCTGCATCCTTTTCCATGTCAGACATGTTGTCTACCATCACCCGAGCATTTCACCCTACATCTACATGGTATGCCCATTCTGTAGCCACGCAAAGCCTTGCTGACTGCTTGTCCTTTCTACTATCTGACCCTCCCTTAGATGTAAATTTGCTCTCTGAGGTCAGGAAGCATTATCCGCACCTAGAGCGTTTTCAGCACCAAAAAGCAGCTAAAAGCACACAAAATTCTAGCGCTTTACGCCTACAAACGAGATTGACGTACACTCTGCAAACACTGCGCGCTATCGAGCTCACTGAAGACGTGGATTTTCCCACTTTAATTAAGCACTTCCAACTTGAGGGTTGCGATGTAGAAGATGCTTTCTGCAAAGCTTACGATGTCCTGAATAAGCACTTCCAGGTTGCCGATACCGGAAAAAGAAAACATGTGAAAAATACAGCCCATACCCTATGTAATCCAACATTTTTGATCACAACCTCCCTAAGCATCCTACAGAACATAGAGTCCACACACACACAAACAAATAACAAGCCAAGCACGGATAGCCCTCCTGCTTCTCCTCTGATAAGCTCTGATGTATATCAACACCATAGTGTTTTTATTCTTGAAAAATTAGAGGAAATTCTTGAAGACAAAACGCAGATTTTTATAATTTTACAAGAAATTTTACACACCGTATACGTTAAACCACCACATCTAACAACCGTATCCGCCATCTTCAACGTCCTGTACAATGCATTAGGTGGGAAAACAAACAATCGCGCATCTCAGATTATTCATTCTATAGGAGCGCTCTGCGCCTTTATATTGAGTGAACCCTCTTTTGACATTAGGCTTTTTGAAGAAGTAAAAGCAATATACCCAACCCCTATCCAGTCTAAATCAGCCCGCACTGATGGCGTGCTTATCAAAGTCCGTGCATTACGTTTGCAAATGAAACTAACCTATACTTTACAAAATCTCAAACAAAACCTGACTTGCCAATCTCCTACACTACAAGACCTTTTAACTCTTTTAAAACTTGACCCCTCTAATGGAGAAAAGGCCTTACAAGAAGCCCATGACTTAGCTCAAGGACTCACAGCAAACTCGAACCTACAATATCCTCCCACAGTCAGCGAGCAACAGAGCCTATGTGCCCGCCACTCAAAAAAAATCAAAATTCTTCTTGAAAAGGCGGAAGAGCAATACCTCAAAAAAAACCCTCAAAGCTATACAAGCTTGCTCCAAGGAGGACAGTAGATAGCACGACACTTGCTCGGCGCCCATGTCATGCTTGGTCAATATTGGGTGATTTTCCACAATTAAAATATTCTATATATGATAATTTTTTATTTTTTAACGCTTGCACTTTTTGCCTCTGACGGTTTACAGACAGCCAACAGTATAACTACTGACACTATACATTACGCATTAAAAGGAATGATTCACTCTTTATCCAACACTGCTCTCTCAGAAGCTTTATTACCTCCCGATGTTCTCAGCAAAAGTTCTCTTAAGCGCCCACTCCAGAACAGTCCTAAAGATCAGCTGCATACAAAGGTCGCCAAAATCAGCTCCGCAGCGCACATACACTCTACAAAAACACGATTTAAAGCACTTACGTCTTTCCCAGAAGACCAAAATATCCCCCCTGGCACCACACATTGCCATAAAGAAGGAGCCTCACCTTTGCAGGAAGTGCCTGTATCTCCCACACTTGTAGTATTAGATAGCGTTTTCACATCTTTACTTAACGCACCTACAAACGCTCCACGGATAACAAAACACCTTCAACAAGCTCTCTCTGCCCCAGAAGGATCCACTATGTCAGACCTATTATCCTCGCTACTGGATACGTGTAACACCCCCCAACATTTACAAGAAGTCGCCAAAATTCAAATGATTGGAGAGCTTTGTATTGCTTTGACTGCTCAGCCTCCTTTAAATTTAGACCTGCTCACAGAAATCAAAAAGTATTATCCCAATCACACACAAATCGACAGCATGCATACAACATGGCTGCAGCTTAAGCTAACTTATGCGCTACACAACCTCATACAGCACCTCCCCGCACCTTTAGAGACAGTCCCCACGCTTCAGCAATTTAATTTAGCAAGCCTCCCCTTAGAAGAGGCGTTGTTGCACACATATGACTTGCTGCAAGGAAGAGCAGCAAGTGATGTCCTAATCCCATCCCCTTCACCAAACTCTCCCATGCAATTGTTATGTCAGCCAACTCCTCACTGTGAATCTATACTAGCCACGTTATACAGACTAGAGAATCCAGACCCCCTACTGTCTACTGGAACTCTTACGCCTGAGTGTCTCTTGGCTAAATTTCAACAAATAATATCGACCCCCTCACAGATACGCATTGCTATTACAGAGCTCTTTTACATCCATCAGGCGGCCTCAGATCACGCTCCGTCCTTAGCAAAAATGATAGCGGCTATCAACGAACATCTTACCCCAGAACCTCTAACACGTCATCGCAGTGAGCGAGCTGTGTTAGCAGCTATAGGGGAGCTCTCCGTGTTCCTGCTATCCAGCCCTCCTTTAGAGACCTCTCTGTTTCAAGAAGTCCACGATAGGTTTTTTGCTTTGAAAAAGGATAGTCAAACACGCGGGTTCTGCCGCACTCAAAAGGAAGCCTATATATTGCGTCTACAAACAAAATTAGCATATGCCCTACAAATCCTTCAGAACAGCCTTCCATCATCGGTGCACACACTCGGACAAATGATATCGCATTTAAACATCCCTGACTCTGAAGTGGATAGCGCCCTTCAAGTTGCAACTGATTTTATCGAAAAAAACACAAATCACCCTGATCTTTCAAACATAGTTCAAAATTCAGCGACATACTTATGTGTACCACGCCGCACTACTCTACCTTTTATATTAAGCACTCTTCAGTGTCTAGAAGACTCTAATGGTGCGCACCCACTCTCAAACGAAGTGGCACCGGCATCTCACATTCTCTTCCCTCAAGTCAGCAGCCACATCAACCCTCTTACAAACTCAATAGCAAAGCCAACCACCTTCCTTCACACATCGTTTCTGAAGCAAAAGATTCACAGCATTCTACACAACCCTGCTCAAACACTTAAGGTTCTATCTGATATTTATGAAGTGCTATACCAGAGCCCTTCACCTCACCGGTCTTTTTTCCACGCTTTCTCTGCCATATACAAAAAAGATAGCAGCGGTACTCGGCAATCCCTAGCAATCCGCATTATAGGCGAGCTTTGCACCTTTTTACTGTCCGATCCCACCTTTGATATTCAGCTTTTCAAAGACCTTCAAACGCAACTTACACAACCTATAAGCAACAGTCAGAAGCAACCAGATAATATGTTCCTCACTCTTCGCACGTTACGTATGCACATGAAAGCAACCTACTCCTTACAAAACCTTAGAGAGAACCTTATCTTACCTACCCAGACACTACAAGAGATGCTAAACACTTTAGACATAACAGCATCTAACCCAGAGTGCGCTTTAGATCAGGCTAAAGCACTATGTACAGGGCAGAAAACAAACAAAAGCCTCGCCTACCCCCTGAAAACAAGCCCCTCCCTATCTCTATGCACACACAAATGTTCTGTAGCTGACGCATTGCTCGCAGCAGAAAGAGCATATATCTCTCGCACTCAAAACAGTGAAACTGTTTAATGATGACTGTTTTTATTAAGTTTGTGGTAAAATGTAGTGATGTTTTGTCTATTCATATTATCCCTCACACTTTTCTCTCATGAGCACGTGGTGCAGGCAAGATCCTACACCTCTATGGATAGTATGGAACACGCATTAGATGATGATCTGCTCTTGCAATTATTGGAAGGGGCAGAACTCAGCAGCACGCACAGCGCTTTTTCTATGCAGGATCATGAGCCTTACAGACCTCCAATTATGGACGGGATGACACCTGAACCACAGCCCTCTTCATTTCTAGGTTCAAGGGTCCCGCACAGTCCTGATCGAGGTTTTAGTAACCCTGTCACTGGTAATATACAGCACGCACTCGAAGGAATGAAGAGCGCATTAACCTGCTCTGCACAAGAGCCCAGCCTCAGCCTCCGTAAGCGTAATGCTCAAGATCCTCCGGAAAGTGACCCTTTAACAAAAGTCGCTAAACTTGAGTCAGTAGAAGGCATACACTCTACAGGTGAACAGCTAAAAGACACCACTTCTTCCCACCATGTCAATCAAACGCTCCTCCCTGACGCAGGAGAACTTTATACAAAAACAAACTACCCTTCATGCATACTATTACCCTCCATATGCTCAATGTTGGACAATGTTTTTAATCACCTGGTCAAGAACCCGACAGAAATCCCCGTAATCAAAAAATATCTTCAACAGCACTTTTTTTCTGCCAAAGATGATACTATCTCAGGTCTATTGTCCTCTCTATTCACAGCATGCACTCCTTCCCGCATGCACATAGAAGAAATCTGCAGAATCCAAATGGTTGGAGAACTTTGTATCGCCTTACTATCCCGTCCACCTTTACACTTAGAGATTCTGACAGAACTGAAAAAGCATTACCCCAACCATGAAAGTGCCGAAAGCACACACACAGTCTGGCAGCACCTTAAGCTCGCTTATGCCCTGCGCGATCTACGACATAACCTCCTTACACACCCAGAAGAAACGGAGGAAACAACTGCCTCACTTCTTGAAAAACTTAACCTACTAGGGCTTCCCCTAGAAAATGCCTTACAAAAAGCCCAGGAATTGCTCCATAAAAAAACAGAAAAACCCACACCTTGCCAACCCTATTTCAGTAAGTATGTCAGCGCAAATATTATGCGCTTCAAGACCTAAATGCTCTGCTGTATTAGAACATCTCCATCTGATAGAAAAATCCCCCCCCATATGCTCAATGCTGGATAAACTTTTCACTTATTTAGCCACTACCCCTACAAGAGCTCCCGCAATTAAAACAATGCTTCAACAGCACTGTTCTGGCGCCAAAAGTGATACTATATCAGGGCTATTATCCTCTCTATTGGCTACCTGCACTCCTGCCTGCATGCACCTAGAGGAAATCTACAGAATTCAAATGGTCGGCGAAATTTGTATCGCTTTATTTTCTCAGCCGCCCTTAAATTTAGAGACTCTGAAAGAACTCCAAAAACATTACCTAAATTTTGCAAAAAGCGAAAGCACACACACTGTCTGGAAGCTCCTTAAGCTCGCTTGTGCTCTGCACAGTCTACGACATAACCTCCTTACACCTTTAGGGGAAACTACTCCAGAGCTTCTTGAGAAACTTAATATGCTAGCGCTTCCCTTAGAAAGTTCCTTGCAAGAAGCCTATAAATTATTACACGGAAAAACAAAAAACCAGTATCTTGCCTCCCCGATTGTAATAAGTAAGACCGCGCAAATATTATGCACGCAATCCCGCTGCCCTTTTGTATTACAACACCTCCATCACATCGAGAAAGAGGGCTTTGCTGGCACCCCCCAGCAAGACAAAAGGGCCACATCTGAAGAACTCCACAAATACCTTGAGCCGGCAACTCACCTCCCTCCTACAATAAATCCATCACCATCTTCTTTGCCCGAAATTACCACATCATTTCTACTGAAGTGTTTTCAAGCAATAATAGACAACCCCACTCAATTACGTAGTGTTGTTGCGAATATTTTTCACATTCATCACCCACACATCACAGAAGAAATTCCCATATCAAGCATGATATTCTCAGTTAAAGAAAGCCTTCCGATAAACAGTAAGGTCAATAATCGGCGAAAAGTTTTAATGACGCAGGCTCTGGGTGAGCTTAGTGTTTTTTTACTAGAAGAACCTCCTTTAGATATAGCACTATTTAAAGAGGTTAAGTCGGAATTTAGAACTCAAGATCAAATAGGTATCGAAACACAAAACCAAACTATCTTACGTCTGCAAATGAGATTAGCATACGCCCTCCAAACTCTTAAAAACAGCCTATCAATATCGTTACAGACAGTACGTCAATTAACAAGCCATTTAAACATACATCAATCTAAATTGGACACCGCGCTCACAAAAGCTCATGATTTGCTGACACAACAAAAAAAACATCCTCATCTTCCATACATAGAGAGAAATATAGCAACTGACTTGTGTACCACCTCACCAATCACCATGCGTTTTATCTTAGATTGCATTACGCGTTTAGAGAGTAATGAAGACCTCGCAGAGGAAAACAACTCTGAGCTATCCAGCGATGAAATGGACTTTACCAGACCAGATGGCCTTTATGAAAAAAAAGCTAGGCCATCTCAAAGGCGTAGACCCTGTCCCAATCTCAGTGGCTCTTATTTATATGAACAGTTGCAAACCATACTTCACGATCCAACTCAAACTCTCAGAGTATTAGAAAACATTTGCCACACACTTGATATAACTCCTCCTAACAACAATTCTTGCGCCAGCCTCTATAAGGCCATCTGTCAATGCCTCTCTTTACATTCAACGTGTTGCGCCCGATCATCAGGAATTTTAAGCATTGGAGCGCTGTGCGCCTTTATACTTTCTGATCCTTCCTTTGATTTTTGTCTTTTCAAAGAGGTCGAAACCCAATACCCCAACCATTTCTTAATACCTAAACAGAAGACATTAAGCGCACTCAACAACTCACGCATACACATAAAAATAACCTACACTCTACAAAACCTTAGATCAAACCTGATCCCTCCCTCGCATACCCTAGGAGATCTCCTTCGGCTCTTAGATATCCACACATCTAATGCAGAAACTGCATTACAACAAGCTCTCCATCTCCAGGAACACAAAAATCTTAAAGCCCCCCTTAAGATTAGCCCCGCTGTACAGCTCCTCTGTAAACCTAAAGTCACCTGCCAAACAACACTTAAAGTTCTTGAGAAAGTGGAGAAGAAATCCTCCACCAACAAAAAACCGAAGCGTTATAAAGCCTTACTAAACGGAGGATATCTACAATGATGGTACATTTTATTGCACTAGCGCTCACTGTCTCGTTGCGACTCCTATCTTTTGAAGCAAATATGGATATGCTTGCGGAGGCATTGCTGCTAAGTGAGTCAGAGCTCACGGATTCTCTCCAAACAGGGTTTCTTCATAATTTCAATTCGGATGCGCACTTAGAGCACGACAAAGAAGATTTGTCGTGCCAACAGATAAGACCCCGAAAGCGACCTGCAAGCCCATGTACTCCAATTACTACTCCAGAAAAATCTGCTAGACTAACTGATTCACCTCACAAACAAATAGAAAACAGTGATCTGGAGAGCTTACTTTCTTCACTTCTACAGGAGGAATATGCAGAAGATCCCACAGACCCTCTTGCATCCTTATTCACGTTTGACCTCTCTCCACTGCTGTGTACTTCAGCTTTGCATGAAATAGACCCTCTCACATTCCTGAATCTTCAAGACCCGCTCCCGACAGACCACGTCCTCGCTCAGACCCTGCCTTGCACCACAGGATTTTCAACGAACGGACCTTCTAGCACCACCAGCCTTTCTTTACAAGATACAGCCCAACATAAGCCACAGGCTCTTATCCTCCCTTCTCATGAGCAAGGGGGGGGTGTTTGCACACCCATCTCTACTAGTCAACATTGCTCTCCACCACTGCTTACCCCATGCCTGTCGGTGCACTCTCCCCCTGAGTCAACAGTTGCTTTTGCGCACCCCCCTTCCTCTCCAATGTATGAGCACGCCGCAATCGAAGAGGCCCTGCAAGCCTTACCTGCACATCCCTCAGCGCCTTTTCTTGCTGACGTCAATCAACTAAGTCTCCTCGTACACCATCTCTTTCTGCACGACTCAGATCCATACATTCCGTTACTTCCAAAACTTTTAGGAGTGTTTTTAGCTATACAGGAGGCGCCACACCAGGCCCTTCTTATTGTTAGAGCTTTTTGTGAGGAAGACTCCCATGAAAGCCTATCCTCTACTTTACGTGACTTACATAAGGAACACCCTCAAGAGAGTGCCCGATTGAGAGTAATAGCAGAGTTTTATGCCTTTCTTCTATCGACACCTTCTTTGGACCTTACCTTACTGAATCAGGTCGTAGAAAGACATCCACACTCAACAGAAGATAGCCAAGAGCAGCCCCGATTTCTTGAACTCTTTCAAAGCAAAGTTAAGCTTACATATGCCTTGCAAAACATCCAAAACAACCTCATCCAACCTGCAAACAACCTTCACGAGATTCTTGAAACACTCAAGATACACCGCCTTAGCTTTGAGAACACTTTGCTCAATGCTTACTCTTTCCTACGTGGAGAAAAGCGCAGTAACAAAATCAAACGACAGATAGCTGTCAGCTATGCTGCACACCATTTATGCCGACCATCACACGACGTCACATTTAAATCTGCTCTAACCTGCATCCGCAACGCAGAGAGTGGAGTAGCCCCCAAAGTGCAAATTTTTTTAAAGAAGAAAAAATCGAACCATGTCACATACCAGGAAATTCTCGAAGTCTATGAGGTCATCACTAAAGACTTTAGCCAAGCCAGAGCTGCTATTGCAGACCTATACATAAAAGAATTGTTTGAATCACCTCCTGAAAAATGCAAAATCTCTTTCATGCTATCCCAAATAGTCAAATCTTTCACCCCTTTGGCTGAACACTACACTGCCTCTATGGCCCTTCAAAGCATTACAGATTGCACTGCCTTTTTGTTATCCCAACCTCCTTTAGATCTGGGTTGGCTAGCTCAAGTCAGGTCTGCGTACCCAAATCAAAAGCGATTCACAAAAACCACTATAGCTAAAGGCAATCAGGTGTCAAGTAATTTACGCATGCAAACCAGACTGACGTATATCTTGCAAACACTTAAAGAGCGCTGCCAATTACCCGACATTGCTTCTACTATTGAGCACTGCCAAATCAAAGATCTCGATTTAGGAGGCGCCTTCAATAAGAGCTGCGATACTTTGGGCCCAAACCCAAGCGATTACCCCGGCTCAAACACAGCACACGAGCTCTGCGTGCAAGAGTTTTCCTGCAAAAAATCCTTGGCAGTTCTAAAGCTCATAGAGTTGGAATCCCACTCAACCACTGAAAGCATATGCTGCGATCCACTCTCGGGTTATAAGTTTGCGGAACCCTCACATTCCACCGACGACATTGATCAAAAAGCCCACCTCACCCCCGCCGGTTTAGATCAAGAAAACGCCTCAACCGTCCATGCTAATTTCAGCACTACACCGCAGACAAAAAAAAATTCCGTCACGCTTCTTGCAATCAACCAACTGGAGGCCATTCTAAAAGACCCTACCCAAGCACTTTCAGCTTTGCAGAGCATCATGAACAAAATATCTCCCACCTCTCCACCATTACAATCATTATCTGAAGCAGTAAAATCCATAACACAAGCATTGGGCAGCAGCACCTCCGATCGTTCATCTCTAACTGTTCGTACTATCGGAGAGCTTTGCACCTTTATGCTCTCTTCCCCCACATTTGACTTTAAATTATTTAAAGAAGTTCAAAAGCAATACCCAGGACCACTCTCTCACCGACCCACAGTGGATTGTGCTATGATGAAAGTTCGTGAGTGGCGCATGCAAATGAAAATCACTTACTCTTTGCAAAACCTTCAGCAAAACCTTGTTCATAACGCTGATACACTTGAGGATTTACTTCAACTTTTAGATCTTGATTTAGCAAAAGCAGATTTTGCGTTATATCAATCTAATGCGCTATGTCTATTCTTTACACGTCACCCACATCTCAAACACCCTCTTAAGGTAAGCCGTGCTTGTCACCTATGCGCTCCAGGAACGCCTGCGCAAAACATTATAGATCTTTTAACAAAAGAAGAGTCTGCATATGCAAAACACAACCCTACAGCCTATCAAGCCTTACTAAACGGACCCACAACTAAGGAAAGTCATTGCGCCTCTCAGCATGATTACACATCGTGAGCATGTTATAAAATCTATGGTAGAATATTAGACAAGTGATATTACTTTTTTTGACATTAACTGCTCTTTACGCGATTCCATCAGACGACCTGGATAGCTGCGCTGTATTGTGCGATTTAAGCATGGTCCACACAACACATACACAAGATCACGATGATCTTGTGAGCGCTCTCCACCAATCCATTCAAGCAATGTGCTTTTCTCTTTACAGCGCTACGCCTTCACAAAGCGCAAATCCTATTCTCGAGGAAAGTATACGCAAGCGTAAATACGAACCGACCTCAGCAGATCACTACTGTCCCCAAAAGGTTTCTAAAACTCACACAGCAAAACATGTACACTCTAAAGCCACACAACTTAAAAACACGACGCCTAGCCCTAACGATGATCCGTCCAATACTGCACAGCCCCAAACACAAGAGCTAGAACCGGTCCACCCCCCAGAAAACCTCACCACTGTTTTACCTGTAGAGATCAATTCCAGCGGTCATTTCCCCTTATCAATGTTGCCGCATGAAGGTGACACGCAGAAAATGTTGCCAAACACCCCCCCTAGCATCAATATAGACGACAGCCTCCAGTTACAACATGCCCCCCCATCCGCTCAGCTTACCACTCTATTTGTAAGCAACACAGCCGAACAGATGCTTCGAACACCCGATCACATAAAAACACTCACTGACAGTATTTATCAGGCTTCCAGATACAGCCTACCCGTTCCTAACTCTATAGCCAAAACCTTGCTCTTTATACATGAAAAACTCCCCCCTACCTCTTCGTATCACGATCTACGTTTTTGCATTAAAACGCTTATTGAACTCTGCTCCTTTCTCTTATCACAGCCTCCGCTAGACCTATCATTTTTTAGGGATGTGCGAAAACAATACCTGAGCACCCCGCTTCACCAGGCAGGAAACCATAGCTACGCTTATCGAAACCTGCTATTTTTACGATCAGTATTCAAACTTACATACACTCTGCAAACCTTCAAGCAAAACATCAAACCTAAACCAGAAACCCTTACATCACTACTGCTCATGTTAAAGATTGATGATGAAAATGTCTTCTCCGCCCTAGATCACGCGCAAGCCTTCTTGAAGAAAACACGCACACACCCACAACTTCAAATCCCGCGATTTACAAATTCAGCAATTGATCTATGTCGAAACCCACAGCGGAAAATAAATGCTTTATTCGCAACTCTTAAAGAGATGGAGCAACAGGCATCGTATATATCTAATGAGCTTACTACACCAAACGAAGTTCAACCTCCTGCTCTGGCTGTAATAACAGAAAAATCATCCCTAATCCTTCAAAGACCAGCCAAAATGCAAGAATTAATTTACAGCCTTTATCAAGAGGGGAACTACAGCACCCCCGCTCCTTCATCTCTATCCGAAATGCTCTCCTTGATGTATCAAGAAACTCCAAGTGCACGCAAGTATGATAGTACTCGCTTTTACATAAAACACCTGGGGGAACTCTGCGCCTTTCTCTTAGCGCGACCTCCGCTAAACTCACAACTTCTCAGTGAGGTAAAGCACCAATACCGCTCCACTCCTTTTCCTCAATCAGCAAATCGTGGCCAGCATTATCAAAATATGTTCTTTATACGCACAGTAACCAAGCTTACATACGCTCTTCAAACTCTCAGAGAAAACCTCACACCCGCTAACCAAACCCTGAAACAAATACTGCAAACACTAGAAATAAATGACAGCTGCATCTGCACAGCCTTAAAACGATGTTTATCTGTTCTACACCCCCTCACTTTACACCCACAGCTTCAAGTCCCTTTAGTAAAAGATCACGCCACTGATTTGTGTCAACAAGTCACAATAGATGGTATAGTTAAAATTCTGCAAATTGCTGAACTCGAAGGGCGCATTGTTTCTCTAAAACAGCCTTCATAATACTTCTGACACTCTTACTAAACCCACTCCAGAAACAAAAAGTAATAGAGGCATTCCGCTATTTATGCTAAAAAGTTTGTGCGCCGCACTATGAGAGACTCTACGCTTTATCCAAACATAATGCTACTTAAAAAAACATGGTACAATATTAGACAAATGATGTTGCTTTTTTGGATGCTGACCACTCTTTACTCCCATAGTAGCTCAGAGGATATGAGCAGCTCCTCTGAACTTTTCAGATTGATCAACGTTCATCGACCAGACACGCATGTTCAAAAAGACACGAATGAAACCCTCTACAAATCTATTGAAGCAATGTGTTTTGCTCTTACCACCCGACAAGACACAAACCCCTCCGGCGAAGCAAGCAGACGTAAGCGTAAAGCCGAAACTAGCTTAGAAGAACACTGGCAATCAAAAACCTCTAAAACCCTATCCGCGGCACATGTGCACTCTGAAGGCGCATTATCCATCCCAGAACCTAACAGCACATCGCCTCATGCTAGACATGATCACACCTACCCCCACGCACAAGAACAAGAGCCAGACGATCAGCGGGAAAATCTCATCTCTGTTTTAAGCTCCGGATGTGCATCTAACGAACTCGATGCTCCTATCAAGATCGACCTCAACGATAGCGCAAAAGTAGAGGAGCTCTTGTCTCTTTTGTTGGAAGAAGGACGGGAACAACTCTCATCACCAAATGGTGCTGATTTTAACTTCTCTCACACAACCCCTACAGTATCAAATCAGCCTCCACTTACTTTGCAGGGGTCGTTAACACAAACCAACACCCCAGAATGTCTGCACCCTCAACCTCAGGACACCACAATTACCACTTTATTTTTGACAACAAAAGCAGATCAGATTCTTCAAAACCCAACAGAAATGGAGCCACTGATACACAGTATTTATCAAACTGCAGAGCTTAGCGATCCAGCACCATCATCCATAGCAGAGATGCTCAACTCTATATTGACGAAATTCCCACCCATCAAAAAAAATGACGAGACGCGCTTTTGCATACAAGCCATCAGCGAAATCTGCACCTTTCTTCTATCACTCCCCCCATTAGACAACCAGCTTCTCAGTGAGGTCAGGGAAACATACTTCCTAAGAGATTTTCCCCATTTAACACAACGTACTCAATCGTATAAAAATATTTTTTTTATACGTACAACAACCAAACTTACATACTCCCTTCAAACTCTGAGAGAGCATCTCACTCCCACTAACCAAACCCTGAAACAAATACTTCAAATGCTAAAGATAAATGACACCCAATCCTACACAGCCCTAAAACAATGCTCAGACTTTCTCAAAAAAAACACTTTACACCCACAGCTTCATCTCCCATGTTTTGCAAATCCAGCCACTGCTCTATGCAACAGCCTACATCGGAAAATAGAGTCTGTGATTAAAATCCTTCAAGAAACGGAATCCCCCTTATCGTTTGACGATTCTTATCACCCTTCAACAAGCGAGTGTCTATCTGTTTCAGCGATTGAACTTAACAAAAAAGCAGAGCACATTCTCCAAAACCCAAAAGAAATGAAAGAGACAGTTCACAGTATTTATCAATCTGTAGGCTACAGAGACTCCGATCCTTCACCCATATCAGAAATGTTGTTCTTGATACATCAAGAAATTCCAGATAAGCGCAAGTATGATGACGCACGATTTTGCATAAACACACTCACTGAACTCTGTTCCTTTCACTTAGCGCAACCTCCGCTAGATCTACAGCTTCTGGATGAAATACAGCACCAATACCGCAACACTTCTTTTTCCAGAGCAAACAAGCGTAGCCGCGTTTATCACAAAATGTTCTTTCAACGCACAATAACCAAGCTGACATACGCCCTTCAAACTCTCAGGGAAAACCTCACCCCCTCCAGCTCCCCCCTGACAAAAATACTTGCAACACTATCAATAGATGACAGCTGCGCCTGTACAGCCCTAGATCAGTGTGCAAGTTTTCTCCGAAATAACGCTTCACACCCACAGCTAGAATACCCGCTGGTAAAAGACAGCGCCGCTGATTTATGCCTATCAACTAAAATCAAATTTGCTCTTATGATTCAGTGCATTAAAATGGCTGAATCACAAAACAACACGACCCTAGAACATCTTTCATAGTGTTTCTAACACTCTTAGTAAGGCACAGAGGGGAAAGAAGGGCACATCTATGTCAAAACAGGTTGGATCTATGCTGTGTAGTGCTATTTTATACAAAATATGGTAAAATATACGGCAAATGATGTTGCTTTTTTTGATAATAACCACTCTTTACTCTCATAGTTGTTCTGAGGGCACCGGCATCTATTCTGACCTTTTCAGCTTCAATAGCCTCTATGCTCCAGAACTACAGTCTTCGACAAACCTTTCTAGAGGCCTTCACAAATCTATTGAAGCAATGTGTCTTGCTATTGGAGCTGCTCCCCTACAAGACACAAACCCTGCCTTTGAAGGTTCAGAAACTCCGCTGAATCCTAGCGCACTGTCTCTTTCTGCCAATACTGGTCAGGCTCATACACAAGAGCAAGGTCCAGCAACCCAGGTGGAAAAACTCACATCTGTTTTAAACGCCGACCATTCACCGCACGAAGACGATGATCCTGCAGTGCTAAAGGGCACCTTTTCGCTTTTGTCAGAGGAAAGTGGGAATCCCCTCCTACCTCCCAATAGCCCTGTTTTTAACTTCTCTCATAGTTCCTCTAAGGAGGAGGCCCCTCAACCCACGGCACTTACTAATTTATTTTTAAAGACAAAAATAGAGCAGATTCTTCAAAACCCAACACAAATGCAGGCGGAGGTATGCAGTATTTATCAAACTGCAGAGATTAACGACCCAGCCCCTTCATCCATAGCAGAAATGCTCAACTCTATACAGAAGACCGTCCTACCCATTACCGCAAATGCCGAGCCACTCTTCTGCATACACTCCATCGGAGAACTATGTACCTTTATCTTATCTTCCCCTTCTCTAGATCTTCAACTTCTCAATGAGGTAAAGAAACTATACACCCTCAAAGCTTTTCCGCATTTAAAAACACGCAACCCACTGTATCAAGAGCTGTTTTTTATACGTACAACAACCAAGCTTACATACGCTCTTCAAATTCTCAGAAAGCACCTCACTCCTGCTAACCAACCCCTGAAGCAAATACTTCAAACGCTAAAGATAGATAACACCTCCGCCTACACAGCCGTAGGCCAATGTGCGGATTTTCTCACAAAACACACTTCGCACCCAAACCTTCATCTCCCATACATTACCAATCCCGCCACTGCTCTATGTCAAGGTTCACGGCGAAAAATGGAATATTTGATTGCAACCCTTAAAGAAACGGAAACAGCCTCATCGAAAGAAACGGAAACAGCCTCATCGTTTGGCACATCTTGTCTTGCTGCATCAGGCGCAGGAAAACTTGTTTCACCAGCCGAACTAATAAAAAAAGCAAAGCAGATTCTTCAAAACCCAACAAAAGTAAAGAGGATAATTTACGGTATTTCCCAAGATGTAGGCTGCAGAGCCCTTGCTCCTTCATCCATATCAGAAATGCTTTCCTATATACATCAAGAAATTCCAGGTGATCGCAAGTATGATGATACACGCTTTTGCATCAGACACCTCGGGGAACTCTGCACCTTTCTCTTAGCTAACCCTCCACTAGATCAACAGCTTCTCGAAGAAGTACAATACAAATACAACAACACCTCTGCTCCCCACTCAAAAAAATATAGCCGCACACATCAACAGATGTTCCTTATCCGTACAGCAACCAAACTTACATACGCTCTTCAAACTCTCCGAAAAAAACTCACCCCTGACAACCACCCCCTGATCAAGATGCTTAAAACACTATCCATCAATGACAGTTGCGCTTTCAAAGCCTTAGAGCAATGTTCAAAATTACTGCCCCCCTCTGCCTCACAACAGCTTGACAGCCAATATGCGACAAACCCTGCCACTGATCTATGCCGCTCATCACAAGTCAGATTTGCCCGTATCATAAATACCCTTCAAAAGGTGGAACAAACCAAAACTCCTCCTATAGAGCAAATTGAATCTCATAGTAGCGCAGAAGGTATGGGCAGCAATTTTGGCGTTTGCAGACTGAACGACTCCCATGCACCAGAGAAACAAGATCCAGAAAACCTTGCTAAAAGCACCCAATTTATTGATTCAATGTGCCTTTCTGTCAGTACTCCCCTCATACAAGACACAAATACTGCTGACGCAACAAACATACGTAAGCGAAAAGCCAAGCCTACCGAAGAGAGCGTTCAATCAAAAGTTTCTAAAAACTTATCAGCAGCACACGTGCATTCTAAAGACACACCCCCTGAAGATGCAGCAATCACCCCAGACCCTAGAACATTGTCACTTTCTTCCAATTCTGGTCAGGATCACACCTCCCTCAACACACAAGAACAAGGGCCAGCTCATCAGATGGGAAACCTCACATCTGTTTTAAGTGCCGACCATTCATTTAACGAACACGATGGCCCCGTAGAGCTTGACATAAGTGATATCATATCTCACAGTGAGTTTCTGTCTCTTTTGTTGGAAGGATGGGAGGGCCTTCTACCTAATAGTCCTACTTTCACCTGCTCGAATAACACCCCTGCCGCCTTGGTTGCTTTAGAACAGCCACTTGCTTGTCTGGACGCGTTACCACCATTACCTACCTCAGAATGCCATCTTAGAGAGGAATCCCCCTAAAACTCAAATCACTGCACTTACCACTTTATTCTTGAAAAAAGCAGCACAGATTCTTCAAAACTCAAAAGAAATGAAATAAGCCATTTACAGCATTAATCAGGAATGCCGCCTTCCTGCGCCCTCATCCGTATCAGAGAAATGCTGCCCTTAATATGACAAGAAATTCCAAATGAACGCAAATATGATGACACATGCTTTTACATAAAACACTTCGGGGAAATCTGCACCTTTCTCTTAGCGCGACTCACACCCGCCAACCAAACCCTGCAACAAACACTTCAAACAGTAGGGTATGATTAAGACCCTTGAGGTCACAAAACAACCCACCCTATCACCTTTCGTAGTGTGTCTGAATCTCTTACTCCAGCACAGAGGAGAAGAAAGAAGGCCACTATCTATGTCCACACAAGCGCGATCGCCGCATAACAGAAGCTCCACTCTTTACTCAGAACAATTACTATTTTATAAAAACTATAGTAAAATGATAGATAAGTGATATTACTTTTTGTGACATTAACAGCTCTTTGTTCTCACAGTAGCTCAGACGAACTGGAGCTTTATGCAGACTCTTGCGGATTGAGCCACGTGCATACACCAGACATGCACGTTCAAGAAAAGCTTGGTGGCAGCCTCCTCAAATCTATTGAAGCAATGTGTTTTTCTATTGGCGCCACTATGCCTCCACAAAGCACAAACCCTGCTGGCGAAAATATACGTAAGCGTAAAGCAGAACCCACCTTGGAAAAGAAACTGGAGCTTTATGCAGACTCTTGCGGATTGAGCCACGTGCATACACCAGACATGCACGTTCAAGAAAAGCTTGGTAGCAGCCTCCTCAAATCTATTGAAGCAATGTGTTTTTCTATTGGCGCCACTATGCCTCCACAAAGCACAAATCCTGCTGGCGAAAATATACGTAAGCGTAAAGCAGAACCCACCTTGGAAAAGAACTGGCAGTCAAAAATCTCAAAAACCCTATCATCTACAAACGTACACTCTGAAAACACAGCATCCATCCCAGAGCCTAACATCACACCGCCTCCTACTTTCAATGCTAGTCAAGAACAAGGGCCAAATAATCTGGAGGAAAACTCCCCCTCTGCTTTAAGCTCAAGCAACTCATCTAATGATGGCACACAGCAAAGTGAACTCTTGTCTCTTTTATCTGAGAACAGGTGGTCGATGCCCATATCGACCAATAGTCCTGTTTTCAAGCTCTCTCATAGTCATTCTATAACCCTGAGTGTGCCACCCCCCCCACTTAATTTGACACAGTTAGAAATGTTAGCGAACCCTCTTAGGAGGATCAGCCCACAACCTCCAGCCACCACACTTCCCACTTTCTTTTTGCTAAAAAAAGCAGCGCAGATTCTTCACAAACCAACAAAAATGAAGCAGGTAATTGAAAGCATTTATCAAGAAGCAGACTGCAGCGCACCTGTCCCTTCATCCATATCAGAAATGCTGTTTTTGATGCACCGAGCACTTCCAAGTGACCGCAAGTATGACAATACACGCTTTTGCATCAAATACCTAGCGGAACTCTGCACCTTTCTCTTAGTTCGCCCGCCACTAGACCCAGAGCTGCTGGCTGAAGTACAAGACCAATACCACGACACCCTCACTCCCAACTCACGATCTAGCCGCTCATATCAAAAGGCACTCCTTCTACGCACAGAAAACAAGCTTACATACGCTCTTCAAACTCTCAGAGCAAACCTCCCCCCTGATAGCCAATCCCTGAAGCAAATACTTCAAACACTATCCATAAACAACAAATGTGCTTTCAAAGCCTTAGAACAATGCTCAAATTTGCTTGCCCTCCCTACTTCACAAAAACTTGATGATCAATGTGTTACAAACCCTGCTACTGCTCTGTGTCAGCCATTACAAGTCAAATTTTGTCTTATAATTCAGACCCTTCAACGTGCGGAGCGAATCAAAATCGCCAATCCTATAGAAACGCTTTACTCTCATAGTGGCTCAGAGGATATGGAGGAATATTGTAGATTTTTCAGACAGAACAGCTCCCATGCACCAGAAATACACGCTCCAGAACCCCTTGATCAAGACCTCCAATCTACTGACGCAGCGACATACATGCATTCTAAAGATACACTACTTGAAGGAGCGGCAAAAATCCCAGATCTTAGCGCATCGTCTCTTTTGTCAGAGGAAATTTGGGACCTCCCATCTACAAATAGTCCTACTTTAAACTTATCTCATAGCGCCCCTGCAGCCTTGATTACCCCACCTCCGCTTACTTGTCTGGAAACGTTATCACAATTACCTCCTCCAGAATGCCCTAGACCTCGAATCACTACGCTTACCACTTTATTTTTGAAAACAAAAGCAGAGCAGATTCTGCAAAATCCAACAGAAATGGAGTCGTTGGTACACAGCATTTATCACACTGCAGAGCTCAGCGATCCAGCACCATCATCCATAACAGAGATGATCAGATCTATATTGACTAAAATCCCACCCATCAGAAAAAATGACGACCCACGCTTCTGCATACAAGCCATTACCGAGATCTGTATCTTTCTTCTATCACACCCCTCATTAGACAGCCAGCTTCTCAGTGAGGTCAGGAAAGTATACATACTCCGATCTTTTCCGCATTTAAAACAACGCTCTCAACCGTATAAAGATATTTTTTTTATACGCACAACAACCAAACTTACATACGCCCTTCAAACTCTCAGGGATCATCTCACTCCCACTAACCAACCCCTAACAAATATACTTAAAACGCTAGAGATAAATGACTCTGACGCCTACAAAGCTCTAGAGCAGTGCGCAGGGTTTCTCCAAAATAAAACCTCACACCTACAGCTTCAAGTCCCATGCTTTGTAAATCCAGCCACTAATCTGTGTCAAAGTTCACATCAAAAACCAGAGTCTTTGCTTCGCATCCTTCAAGATTTAGAAAAATACCCATCGTATAGCACTTCTTACCTTGATGCATCAGGCCCAAGTCCATCTATTACACCGGATGTGCTGTACACAAAAACAAAGTATATTATTCAACACCCAACAGAAATGCAAAAAGAAATTTACAGAATTTATCAAGGATGCCGTCTTCCTTCTCCCGCACCCGTATCAGAAATGCTGCTCCTGATACGCGAAGAAACTCCCAGTGAACGCAAGTATGATGACACACGCTTTTGCATTCACACACTAGCTGAAACTTGCACCTTTCTCTTAGCTCGCCCGCCACTAGACCCACAGCTTCTGAATGAGATCCGCAGCCAATACTGCACAACTTCTTTTCCAAAATCAAGAAAGCGTAGCCAGATTTATAAAAAGATGTTCTTTCTGCGCACAGAAATCAAGCTTACATACGCTCTTCAAACTCTCAGAAAAAACCTCACACCTGACAACCAACCCCTAACAAAGATACTTAAAACGCTAGAGATAGCTGACGACTGCGCTTGCAAAGCCCTAGAGCAGTGTACAGATTTGCTGCAAGATCCCAACTCACACCCACAGCTTAAAGATCCTCTGGCAACAGACGACGCCACTGAACTATGCCTATCACCCAAGGTACAATTTTCTCTTATAATTAAGTTACTTAAAAATGCTGAGTCACAAAATAGCCGCCTCTAGAGCATCTTTCATAGTGTTTCTGACGCTCTTACTCCAGACACTGAGGTACAGAAGCGCCACGATTTATATAAAAACAACTGTGCTCGCAGCATAATAGAAGCTCTACGCTTCACTCAAAACGGTTACTCTTTTATAAAAAATATGGTAAAATGGTTGACAAGTGATATTACTTTTTTGGATATTAACAGCCCTTTACTCTCACGGCTCAGGCGAACTGGAACATTATGCAGACTCTTGCGAATTGAGCAACGTGCATACGTCAAACAAGCACGTTCCAAAAGACCTTGCTGGAGGCCTCCTCAAATCTATTGAAGCAATGTGTTTTGCTATCGGAACCGCTACGCCTCCACAAAGCACAAATCCTACTAGCGAAAAAAATACACGTAAGCGTAAAGCCGAACCCACCTTGGAAGAAGGCTGGCAGTCAAAAATCTCAAAAACCCTATCATCTACAAACGTACACTCTGAAAACACAGCATCCATCCCAGAGCCTAACATCACGCCACCTCTTACTTCCTGCACTGGTTATGATTGCACATACCTCCACACACAGGAACAAGGATCAGCCAATGAGGCGAACCTCATCTCGGTTATATGTACCGGCAACACATCAAACGCATACGATGATCCTGACGCCATAAACATAGATGGTGATGCAGCACTAGAGGATATCTTGCCTCTTTTGTCAGAAGCAAGTTGGGAGCGGCAGCCGCTGCCACCAAACAGCACACCCAGCAACAATCTACATGGTAGTATGGAGTCACAACCGCTCCCCCCACCCTGTCAAATTAACATCACCTTTGTACACACAACCATCGAACAAATTCTTCAAACACCAGAGAACATGAGAGCATTAGTATACAGCTTTTATCAAACTACAAATCACAGCGCGCCCGCCCCTGAATCTATATCAGAAACCTTATCCTTTATACATACAAACATACCCTCTTCACGGTCTCATGACGAAAAACGCTTTTGCATTAAAACTCTCATTGAGATCTGCACCTTTCTAATATCAACACCCCCATTAGACCTGCTTCTACTAAATGAAGTCAGCTCACAGTATCGCAGCACACCTTTTCCTCAGGCCAGAAGCCATAGTCATACATATCACGCAATATGCTCACTACGCACAATAGCCAAACTTACATACGCTCTTCAAAACCTCAGAGAAAACACCACACCTAGACCAGAGTCTCTTACAGCACTACTTCAAACATTGGATATAAATAGCGTCAACGCCTGCGAAGCCTTAAATCAATCTCGTTATCTTTTCGAGTCACCCCCACCAGCACTGCAGTGCCCTCTAGTATTAAGCCCAGCCATTAATCTATCTCTAAAACAACAGGCAAAAATACAAGATTTAATCACAGCCCTTCAGAAATCTGAAGAAAAATCAGAATCCCCTTTCCTCTCTTCTTTATTCACCCCCGCAGATATCGCCTCTGCACCCAAACTACGTTTACTTCCTTTACAGGAACAGTGGATACAACTAAAAACGCCAGAAAACCCTCTTGAAGGTCAATCTCCTAATAGTTGTGCACCTCAATCAGACCCTCCGAAAAATAAAATAACCCCCAAATTTCTTAACAAAAAAACAGAATTACTCCTTCAAAAACCATCAGAAATGAAGGAGGTAATTTCCAGTATTTATGCAAAGGTGGCATACAGCGCGCATCTTCCTCCATCCATATCAGAAATGCTTTCCTATATACATGCAAACGTTTCAGCAGAACAAGATTTCGGTAATACACGATACTGCATTAAAACGCTTATTGAGCTCTGCATCTTTCTTCTATCACGCCCTCCACTAGATCTGGTGCTTTTAAACAAGGTCCGAAAACAGTACTTTAACACCTCCCTTTTTCAGGAGGCAAAACATGGCATCCCGTACCAAAATATGCTGTTTCTACGCACAACTGTCAAACTTACATACGCCCTGCAATCATTCAGCGAAAGTCTGACACCTAAACCACCATCCCTTGCAAAACTACTGCAAGTATTAGGTATAAATAGCGTCAACGCCTGTGAAGCTTTAACACAGGCTAAAGAGTTCCTGCAAAACAAAAGCACACATCCACACCTTACGCTTCCACGGTGTACAAGCCAAGCCATTATTCTGTGCCAATCCTCCAGGGCCAAAATTCATTTTATGCTTAGTCTCCTTCAAAGTACGGAAGCCGACCCAGACCCTACACATCTATCGACTGACTCTAACAACTCCCATAGCCCTAACGCTCTTAACGCAGAAGATTTCCTGCAAGAAGAAACTGCAGAAATCGTGCCATCTGTCTTACAGCCGCCGGCAGAAATGCCAACACCGACCGAGTGCTCCCTTCAAACAGTATCACAAGAGGCTTATCAAGCCCCGATCATACCTAAACCTACCGCACTTACCACTCTATTTTTCAAGACAAAGCTAGAGCAAATTCTACAAGACCCAAAAGCAATGAAGGCTTTAGTATACAATATGTATCAAACCGCCGATATCAGTGACCCCGCCCCCTCATCCATAACAGAAGTATTGCGCGCTATACATCAGGACATCTCACCCGGAAGAAAAAATGACGAGACACGATTCTGTATCCAAGCCGTTGGTGAGCTCTGTACCTTTCTCCTATCATTCCCCTCATTAGACCTTCAGCTTCTCAGTGAGGTAAACCAGCTGTATTGCCTCAGCCCTTGCCCGCAAGTAGCACGACGCAGTCACGTATATCAAGAAATATTTTTGATGCGTACAACAAACAAGCTTACATACGCCCTTCAAACGCTCAAAGAAAACCTTACCCCCGCCAACCAAACCCTGACAGAAGTACTGAAAACCCTAGAGATAGACCACAGCTACATCAACAACGCCTTAGATCAATGTATAAGCTTTCTTCAAACAACAACTGCACACCCACAACTTCAAAACCCTCTAGAAAAAAGCGACGCAGCTGGTCTATGCAGAGTATCAGGGCTTAGAATGGATTATATAATTACGCTTCTTCGAAATGCCGAAACAAACGCAGATAGTATATTTCTGAACCCTGTTTCGAGCTGTTGTGAAAGTGATCCGAACGTCTGTCAGCAAGAACAGTCAGTGACTGCCCTCCCCCAGAACAACGGTCAACATTTAGATCCCCACCGTATATTCGGTTTTTGCAATAGCATATTGCTTAATCCTGGCTTAATCTTTCAATCTGTGCAAAAACTGCACCCTATACCCGCCAACCAATCATTATCAAAAACCCTTTCCGTGATTTATAGAGAGTCCGGAAAAACCACGCAACGTGCTGTACTTTGCTTGTTAGAAATCTGCACCCTCCTATTAGACCCATCCCCACTAAACCTTTCTTTGTTTAAAAAAGTACAGCAGAGCTACCCCTTTACGAAAGCTGCAGTTCACTACCAAATCATACATTTACGCAAACAAGCCAAGCTGACATATATGTTACAACACATCAACCCCATTACTACAGGTTCCGACGCTACACTAGAAAGTATCTTACAACCTGTACTCACACACTACAACACAACGTTTGAAACTGATTTAGATAAAGCAGTGGCGCAAGCTATTGTCTGGACTGACAGCTTTCAAGGTTTGCAAATGATTAGCGGTTTAACATATGAAGAGACTAAGCATTCCTTGAAACTATGCACTGCAAAAATCAACAACTTTCCATTGACTATCCAACAACTTTCCCAAAAAGAAGACCTCTACAATACAGGTTTAACGGCACAAATGGAAATCCCATTCGCTAACCTTTCTTAAATAGCAAAAACACCACCCCTTTTTCTCAAAAACCTTGCAGAAATTTCCCAGACTAAAATCATACAAAAACCCACCACCACATAACCCTGCGCATCACGACTTCCCCTACTGAACTCATCAAGAAGGATAATAACACCAAGGTGTTTGATTGACTTTGTGAAGACAATGTCATATAATATTTTATGCGATTTTATATATTGTCGTTGGTGTATATGGCTGTCATATCGAGCTGTGCGCGCACCAGAGAAGAAGAGGAAATATTCATTACAAGCGCAGAGGCTGCTACCCTCATTGTAGCGTGCAACATTATCAGTGACCCAAGTAACGCACACCCTATTTTAAAGAGTTTTTTTGATCAATGTGATCCTACAATATCACAAAATTCTGAGAGTATTACAAAGATACATTTTGATCTTGCCTATCAAGCTTTTCAGCAGCATACATCAAAAAACATCCAATATTTATTTTATATGCTATACGACATCACCTTATTTGTCTGTGGCGCTCAACACTCTTTTTCATACCGTATATTTAAAGACATCTCACAAACATTTTTTGACACTTACCATACCTTTCCTGTATTATCAATAAGAGATCGCTTGTATTTTTTATATAACGCATGCGGGACCACACATGAATTCTCCAAAATATATGACGCGGGCTTATTCTCGTATAAAATAAATCCACCCTCATCTCTAGATAGTATGCTTAAGCAAGCGCACTCCAAATGGAGGTTAGTAACAGAGAATGTTCTGGCATCTCATCCCCTTCACTTACCTCCACGGCCCATTTTGCCGCCAGAACAACCTAACAGCGAAACAACCTGCGATCTCAGGATTCTTGCACAGCCGGCCTACACAAAAATAGGTGACAATTGGTCAATGATTTTCTGCCCTATGCTACTGACACCTTCACAGGCCAATGACAACGCCCTTACTCTATTACAAAACCTAATATTTATCGAGACCTTTTCCGCAGAATCAGTGATGAAAGCCCTTCTTCCTGGCACGCCATCCCCTGAAACCACCAATTTAATTGAAAAGATTCGCTCACTTGACGCCCAATGTCAGCAACAATGCGGCACAAACTCACTGGCGAGTCGTTTTTTAGTAATATTTACTGAAATTCTTGCTTTAAAAACCTCAGCTAATTTTCCCAATGATCATGCGTTGCTGTCTTCCACGCTCAATGCACTGCGTGAGCACTATGGCCGTAAAAACCCAACTCATTTTGAGTTAACCCTCACCAATTTTCATAAATTACTACTTTTGCAAGAGTCTCACCGCCTCACATACTACCTCTCTCACATGTCAGAGACCCACCTCTTATCCTCCTTCTTGAGGTTCAATAAAAAACCACCTAAAGGCAGCTCCCGATTCAATCGTGAGCGATCACTGCTCAGTGCTACAACCGCCATATGCCTCAAGAAAGACTCTGTTTGGCATACAGCATCCACAAAATGGTCTTTTCTTAAAAACACAACTCTTTCCGAATACGCCTGTCAGTCCCTGCCTCAAGGGTGCGAGGGTTATCTCGAACAAATGCTGCCTCAACACCCGTACGTCTTTAATCAAAAAGAAATTTTTCATGTAATTATAGATATTTTATCCAACACCCAGGACTCCTGTAAATCTTTTACAGAACTCCTTAACACTACTCCTCTTCCTATCATCAACAACCCTTTTCCACATACTGACATTACACCTTTACAGCCTGGAAGCAACTCAACAGAAATGCACGCTCAACTCTTATTAGCTAAACTCCTCGCCACCATTCATCATCAAACTCTCCCCCTTAATCTATATGTTTTTAAGGCCATATGGCTTGCTGAGTTTCATAAAATTCCTGAAGTTACTCCCAATCACAACAGCATCTCTCAATACCTAAAGGATCTAAACGCCTGCTTCTGTAAAGCATATGCTTTACAGGCAGCAGCCTGGGAGTTCAGCACAAACCTTACTACTGCAGAAATAACACACCTTGATACAATCAAAAAAATATCAGATCCTAACCTTCCCTCGCTTCTTGTATGGAAGAACATCACCTCAATCTGGAGCAAAGCTGGCGCATATTGCTCAAGGCAACCTATGCAAATTCCCCCAAAACTTATTCCTTCTTTATGCGAACAATTCAATATTGATCTAGGAAAATTCTTACCCTGCTTTGAAATCTTAAACCAGATCCCTCCCCGCTCTTTTCACTTAGTTTTTTCTGACGCCCCTTCTCTTATTACAGAGCGCTCTCCTTTGGAAAGGGTCTGCTTACAAGTGGCACAATCATCCATCCGCATGCCCCACTCTTATTGCTCTTTTCGTCAACTACTCCCCGAGAGGCACCTTGAGGTCGTCACCCACTACACACATATACGATCAGCTCTAAACGCCTGCTGCCTTCTACAAGAAAGTGTCTCGCACCCAGACCTCAGCACCCTACACGTCATCTTATTGACAATGGCTATTTCTGATAAATGGAGCTACTCCCTCATCCATAAAATGTTGCAAGGGATCCCACACACCATCCACCCAATAAATCGTATTTTAAATGCGATTGAGGACACAAAACACATAGCAACACACATAGCAGCAAGCCTTTCGGTCATGAGTCACCCTCTCACTGCCTTAAAACAAGACGTTTCTGTTCTACTCGCACCCACCTCCATCACAAATCAACATCCCGAGACAGCATCACAAACACAACATCATACAAATTCGATGCATTTAAAAGCAGGCTCTAAGGCCACAACACTGAACCCACCTCATCACCCTTTGAGTCTTACTACTGAAAAACAGACATCCCTTTCTGCAGCAACCACACAAATCTTATACGACACGCTCTATCACCCTGAGCTATTTTGCTCCATGATATCTTCTCTTCTCACAAATTTTCCTCACATTTTCCCTGCACAACCAAGCGAGTTAGCCAAATACCCTCAAGGAAGCGCAGCAAATTCTCGCATGCTTCAAGTATACTGTTATATAAAAAGGAGCACTGAGAAAGTACGCTTTATGCTAATGTCTCTTCTCCAAATCGGAGCTTTCATCCATAGCGAGCACCCACCGTCCAAGCACACAATTAAATGTCTTACCCAAAGATACCCAGCCTCTGAATTAATATTACACAGATATTGTGTGAAAATATTCAAAATTGGCTATTTAATGCACTACATACGCAACACAAAAATGCTCCCTTTTTATAACCTTTCTTGTATCGAACAAAGCATCGAAGCACTCCACAAAAAGTTTCCCGACCTACAAAACCTTCTCTCCCATCTCTTTGCATACACAAGCAGCAATCCACCACTAATACACCACCTATGCACTGACGTCAGCACTCTCAAGGCTATCGAAAAAACCCTTTCACAACCATACCATTGTGACGGAAAAACATGCTGCCTCGAGCAAGCTATCATTAGCCCACCAAAGCTTTGCTTAGGCAAACGATCGGCTTCACCTACAGACTTGGCATCTAAAGCCGAAAAAACCACAGATTCACACCGACCTATCCATACACTAACAGATCAAGTTGGCGGCCTCCCATCCCACCAGGCCCTCGCTCCCCAAGACTGGCTCTTGCCCCCCAATATTTTACAAGATTATACACCGGACTCATTCTCATCGCCTCAACCTTGGACCACTGTAGATGCGCACGAAAGCATGTGGAAAGAGCAAGCGTTCCCATCAGATCACACACCTCTACCTTCTCCACATCAACACTTATCAGATTTCTCAAGCCCACTAGAACACACAGATGCCAACGCTATCCTTCAAAGCACAGCAGACAAATCAGAAGCCTTAGGGCAAGCAATCGGCGCTAATATAATATCTCTAATCAAATGTTTGCAGGACGCTCAATAAAAATCATATGCTTCTACTGCTTTTCGCACGATTGTTTCTAAAATCTGATATAAAAAAGGGGCAAAACATTTGCCCCTTTAGATCAGAGCCCATCGGGCCTCTACTTAACTCGCTTTTGTCTTGCACCAGACTCTGACATTTTGCTCGTAAGCTTACTCATTGTACTGGGACGCTTTGCAAAATTAGACTTTGGTAGCTTATGATGTGCAGAAAGGAAGCTTCTAAACACCTCTATTTGTGCTGGGATCAGCGACTTCACATGACTGCGCACTTTTGCCTCAATATTTATCAGTTCTTGATCTACTTTTTTCAAGGTGGAAATATGACTTTTTTGAGCTTTATCAGCGTTAATCTTTGGCTCAGAAACTACAGCTTTTAACTTCTCAAGATGCGACTCTATTTCCTCTTTTAGCTGTCGAAGTTGTTCCAAAATCTTTGCAGTTTCTGAACTTTCAGCAGGAGTTGTTTTTTGTGAGCGTACAATCGCATCCATTAAAGAGAGTCCTTTTGAGCGCAAAGAATTCGCACCTTTTAGAGCATCTTTACGCAGACCAGAGGACCAAGTTGACTCAACCGAAGAAGCGGGTGACGTTTGCAGCCACTCAAGGTTTTTGCTTAAACCCGTATACGCGGTGTAATGCGCCTTTGCTGATGGGTCTGTTTTTGCAAGACTTGCCATAGGGTCCGCCAACTCCCTGATCTGCCAGGTATACTTCTTTAGAGCTATGTGCACTGGCATGTTGTTTACGCCCCCGTACAGAGAGGCGCTTACTACCGCGCCAATAAGTAAGATTTTCTTCATAATCCCTTTTATCATTAAAAAAGATTAAGTGTCAACATTTTACACCCCCAAGAATCGCGTTTAAACTTATTAGAGATTTGTCTGTTACATTTTCGCCCTTAACGCTGCACACCTTAACACACTAAAGCCACTAACAGAAAAGAAATTCTATTACGCAAAGCAAACTTCCCGCACCAAGATCTATACATGCCCTTGAGGGACAAATATAGGTTCTAAACGACATGGTTCGCACTGACTGTAAAAAAGAAAAAACTCTTCCTCTTCTGCAAGCTTGGCCAACACACGCATAACGCGCTCACTATTTTGAAGTGCATACACACAGGCATTCACACAAGAAGTTCCATCGACCGACTCCTCTTTTAAGACCTTTCTGAAAATTTGCTCCAAAGCCGCATCACACCATAGCAAATCCTCTTCGCGTGCATTAGCATACCTCGAAAAAATCAAGTAGAGATTCTGAGGCAGCAAGAAAGGCTTTTCCTTCATCATACAGTCTTGAAATACACTCAAAACTAAGGGCACAGAGGCCTCTCTGCTCTTCGCAAGCGATAAAAGCTCTTCAAAAACAGGACTGTTAGAAAAAAACCCTTTGTGTACTGTAAAACCGACAAACTGATCACATAAGACTAGCTCTTGAGTAGTTTTTCGAATTTTAAAAAAATCCTCAGGTCGCACGGTTCCTCTTGTGCGTGTAGCCCCCTCCACACCACAACATTGGAGCTGCTTCTTATATATCTCAAATATTTTGCAATGCACTGCATACGTTTGGGGGAAAAATGCCTGCACACACTGCGCAAGAGTCCACTGCTTTTGGTTTGCACAAGATGTTTGCATCACCAAACCTTCCTCATAGCCAAACGCAATTGGCCCGTCACTCCATACACTCATAGCAGCAGAAAGTGCAGCCAAGTCACGTGCACTTTCACCCGTAGGGAGAATAGTCTCCTTACAATACAAGTCATTCACAAGATAAGTCACCATCTTCTTGTGTAAGGGCGTATTTTTCTTACTCCACTCCGCATCTTTTAACGTCATCATTATAAGCATAAGGAGTTCTAACTTCCGGGCTTTCAACCGCAAACTATAAGCAAAGTTTTCAAAATGACTCAGACAAGAAATATCTAAAGGCCCTTCAAACGCAGAGCTCAATGGTTTTACGTTAATTGGCGACAAAACTGTTTCTCCTGCCAAAGTATCATAAACAGAACAGGTTCCTTGCACGACACTATCAATGAAGTGCATCACTTTTAGGTTACAAGAGCAAGAAGCAAGATGCGTTAACATATCCAGGTACCCCTGCACAATATTCAGGTGCGTTTTCCCCCCATCTGAAATATCGTCCAATACACTCTGAAGGCTCTTTGTTTTTCGCCAAGATTGGACGAAATTAGGCGCATTGCGCTGAATCAAATCCCAAAAATCACCAGGAGCACAACGCCCTCGCCTAGCTTTTAAAAAGGCCCCATTTATCTTGTTTTTCTGCTTTTCGCACAACCTAAACTGACAACGACCACTTAAAGTCAGCTCAGCGATTTGAGGCTCTAAAAAAAAGGTTAGAGTGTTTGCCCCTTGCCCTTTCTTAGCAGCCACACATGCTTGCACTATTGGCGCCGCATTACACACTAAGTATGCACAAATTACATCCGACTCTGGGCACAAACTATTGGTAAAAGTTTGTGCTGCAACATGCCCTAAAATCCCGCTACACGGAGCAGGTGTCAACTCTTTAAAAACGCTCCCCAATGGTGCTAGCGCTTTGCTCAGGTAGCCTTCTATAATTGCTAAACTGGTTTCAGAACTTAAGCGTGCACCTTCTTTTACACCCAAAGGAAAGGGGGCGTACTCCCGCTCTAAACTCAGCCCCCCCTGATGCGGATTTTTTACGCATTTCTCCCATTCTAACTGCAAAAAGCCTTGATGCGATGAGCTCAAAATTGCTTTACCCTCACACACAGCTTGCACAAACGCTGGGCTGTCCCAATATATACGCCTCAAAGCTTCCGCGCAATCCACCCAACATTTTTTCAGTTCCTGCACTACTCCTAAAGAGAAGTTACGTCGCAAACAATGATCTATCTCATACTGAACCTTACAAAATCCCACAATTGACTCCATATGTTGAGTAAGGTAGTCAAGCGCCGATTTTGAGCTATACGCTCGGTATGAGTTCTTCAGTGTGCACTCCAACTCTGCATCAGACGTTGAGTCCGTACTCTTCAGCGTCAACGTAAAGCCCCAAGGTTCACGGGCACTCCTTAGTAAATTTTGAACTCTACACTGTAGCTGATTCAAAGCATAAAGCTCCTCTACGCCCGCACCTTCAAAACCCACACTCAATTCTACGCCGTCCGTTTCTCCGAGTGACTCTATACCCGCAGAAGGAAAATGCGTTTTTTCGCGCAAGAGCACGTCAGCAGATCTAGTGGCACTTTCTCGGCATTCACTACCCATACAGTTCTTAAAGAACAAATGAAATTCAGGTATATGTTTTTTTAAGCAAGAGAAAACTACGGAGTCACCCTCTATACCTGTTTGCATACGACCATCCGCAAGCCAAACATACGCATTATAGAACAGAGATTTCACATCCGAACACGCATCCTCTAACTGACGACTTGCCTCCACGATATAACCACAAGTATTGCTCAAATGTTTTTTTAACGCACTGAGCAAGCCTTGAAAATTAGGTGAGTTCTTTAAACCAACCTCAATATCATGAGCAAGCGGCAACAGCCAATTAGGCTCATCTAACCTTTTTTCTCTGGGCGTATCTATTTGCTCCAAAAAATTAATTGCATGACATGTATAGATAACAAAAGAACACTGATCACTCATTTTTTCTAATATAGGCTTTTCTATATCATTTACGCAGTAAGGCCGGTATTGCACAGACTCCCAGACGCGCTTTCTATGTATTGGGGCTTGAGGACATAATATGTTATAGGTCTGCTCAAGTTCAACCAGCAATTTATATAAATAACCAGAAGCATCTTCTGACCCCGATTGTTGTATCACCTCATCTCTCACAATCAAAGCGTCCATCACTGCAGCAATTTTCTGCAACAATTTCGATTTTGCGCTAAGAAATATCAGCCCTTCACACGCTACTAGCTCATCCTTATACGTAATGCCCTGTGTATGGCAGGCAGCTATAGAGCTGCTTGTGTAAAACGTCACACCCAAAAAAAGAAATAGCCAATTCATCACTTACCTTAAATTTTATACCCAATCAGATTTTACATCAGTTGAGAACTGATGTAAAACCTACTCTTTTTCAAGATTTCAGTCAGTAGAAAAGTCAGCGGCCACTAGCTCTGAACAAACTCACTTATGCAGGAAAACCAACAGCCATTAATCATGCACAGTCCTGCCGCCCTTCAGGGATATAAACCCACCCCTCTGCAGAGCTTGCGAAGTTATCTACACCAACCTCACCCCTTCCAGCATTCCTAACCTTCCCTAAGGCAAACCGAATAAGATCGATACTTTCTAAAGAGCAAGAAAGCTTTTCTAGCGATTCACAGCAGGAACTCTTTAATGGGTCATTCAAGTGAATTTTTGCAAACAAGGAGTCAAGGGCATTCTTTGCCTGCGTCCTGTCCTTCATGTTAACGATCGCTTGCAGGAGCTCAAAAAAACTTTCAAGATCTGTTGGCTGTGGCAACACAGAAACCGCTTGCTGCACATAATCCATTAGCAGCGCACCCTGAGCATAGCATCCACATGCCGCAACACGTTCAATAGCAGCAATAGTGTCCGCCAAATCTTTATATCCCTCATAGTCGTCTGAATCTAACTCTTCCGTTAATCTACGACATTTCTGCAAAAGCATTTCATTTGCCTCGGTTGAATTTAACTGAAGCTTTTCGTACAAATTCAAAGCATCCAGAAGGTTATCTGGCTCCCACGAAGTAAACAGCAGCTCTTTGTACCTGGTGAGCGCGCATTGAGCAGCTTTAGAGTCTTCCAGGGAGGCTAATATTTGTTGTGCTTGTGCACAGTGGTCTACACACTCGTCCACTGTAATCTCCAGATCTGCTAAAAGCGGAAAGTAGTCCCAAAAAGCCTGCCAGGATGGATCAGATTTTTGAAGTGCACCTAAAGCTTTCATTGACATCCATAAAAGAAAAGCTGACCTCTCTTCTTGAGGAACATTCAAATTACGGACCAATGGCCCAACGTCTTTAAACAACACGTGCCAATCAGCTAAGAATGTGTAGTGCGGATCGGCCAAGTAGTCCAACAAAAAAGGCATCACTTTGATATACTTAGACAACTTACTTTCCTTGCAGTACATATGCAACATTTCCACAAAATTCAGCAGTTGATCCTGGCTGATTGCAACCCTTTTCTCCCGACCTTGAAGGGGGGATATAAAACGTTCTTGTATAGTAAGATCTCCGTCATTCCAAGCGCGTACCTTTTGAAGCAAAACATAAATTTCATGATCTTGCGGCAGTACAGTTGGTGTATCTGTAAGCATAGAGTTTAGGATACGCACCTCATTCACAAACTCATTCATATGAAGCTCAAACAAAGACGTCAGCCAGGAAAATCCTCCTCTCATATTCTGTGAAAGAACTTCTTTCACAAGACTAACCTCAGAGCTTGTAGTTAGAGATTCACATATTTTGTGAAAAATCGACAGTGACACTTGCGGCTGCTGAGACAATGCTACACTCACGGATATGCATCTCAGCCCTTCAGCGTCTTCCATAGCAGTCAAGTGCCTTTGCAAGGCATTATGTATTCCTGGAAATTTCTGCGAGCCTAATGCAACCATACTCCGCCCTGTACTCCATATCGCTTTAATGTTCGCCTCCCAATAAAGTAAACAACTTAAATTTTCCTCTTGAAGAAGGATATATGGCTGAGTGGTAGCCACCTGAAGGTCTAGAGGTGTACTATACTTATCTTTACCTCCCTTTACAATAGACAGGTACTGAGAACGCACTGTTAGCTCTTTTTTCAACAAATCGACAGCAGCACCGCACCCTGAGTCAGCAACTAAGGGGGCCACTTTCACAAGTAAATTGTAATCTTTTTCTATAGCGCCCACTTCTACGGCACCTACACTAAAGCTCAACAAGCTGATTATAAACAAAACTATCATAATGTAATTATACCATATTTTTCATGTGTATTATTTACTTTTTTACATTTTCCAAAATTCCCGCCCCACAGTCGTCGGTGGTGTTGTAGAGGTCAGCACTACAGAAAAACATATAACTTTTGCAAAACATAAATATGTGCTACATTAAATTGTCTTTATAAAGAGAGGATTCCATGTCTACCATACTCCTAACAGTTGCACTCACCCTATTAACGCTTAGTAGCCCATGCAGTGAGTGTTTTTCTCCCAGCTGTCCACGCGCTACACGCAACATACTCCAAGGAACTGAAAGAGTATCCATACAAGATACATGCAACTTGCTTGAGTTACAAACCTCCTCTGATTTCCCCACATGGTCTCAAAACTTTCATTGTTTACAAACCTCCGATAAAAACCTCTTAGCTATCCTTGCCCATAAAATTGCTCTTTTGGAGGATTTTGACATATGCTTCACCACTCAAACAAATGACATCAACCGAGGGTTAGATGAAATTTTTTTCCACCATATATCCGCATTTGTAAAAAGAGAGGCTCCAGAGAAGGTCACACCAACTGAAGAAAATGCTCCTTATTATTTAAATGTTTTTGGGCTCCGAAAAATAAAAGACACCCAAAGCTCCTTAATTATTTACTGCGCACATAGCCAAATGCAACACGCACATCAGGTGTATGCATCAACTTTTCTATACCGAAGTTTACATCCTTCAAAGCCCGTCCCTGCTTTGCCCCCTCCCAACGTACATACGATCCTGTCCAACTCTATCCTTTACATTGCACACAATATTTCCACTAAAGCAGGTGCTTTTTGCGCACAGCAAGAAGCTTACCTCAGCAATATATTGCCCACTATTCATGACCTGCCCGTCAGTGACAGCCTTTTACCCACAATCATCGAAGAGCTCATTCAAATACTAGCACCCAATAACAGATCCTCACAACAAGAACACTGTAGAGATATTATCGACCTTCTAGTGACTTTTGCAAACACTCAGTGTTTTACAACATATCCTAATACGCAACATCTGCAGCAATCCTCCATAGAAGGTCTCTCTATCCCCCACGTCCCATATCGATTAAAATCTCTAGATATACAGCTCATACACACTGAGCATATTATTCAAAAAACTGTTGCTAGTTTTTGCGTAAAAAGTGTAATTGGCTCACCAGTATTCATCGCCCGAAATTTACGTAAATTTTACGAGCAAATACCTGTTCATGAGTTTCCAAGGCTTACACGTATTCTGCCTCTAAGCGGCTACTCCACAAATCTGATGAAGCTAGCTACTTTACGTCAACATTTTCATGAATCACTCCCACTCCCTAAAGACACTCTTCCTGCTTTACCCCCTAAGTCCTTAGAGATCATAGCCATAGACCTCTTTCAGGAGAGCTTACTCCATGCTTCATACTCATTACAAGACTTAAAGTCAGATACAGAGTTCTTAATGCAGCTAGCGTCAATCACACCAGCTAATGACAGCAGTAGCCTCGCATCCTGGTTTAACTCTGAGCTTACCACAGACTCAAATTCAGAATCCATGGCAGTCATAAACTTATTCTGCTATATTCGCAGTGCGGCTATACTCTTACTACACCTCAAAAAAAACCCATATCATGATCTATTGTCACACTTTTCAGGATATACGTGCTCCCTTACAGAGCGCATGCAAAGAGTCATCACTCCTTTATATAAAGAGCAACCTTCCCCCCAGTCGTGCTTGCGCCAAACCTCCGCTAACGTGATTGCCGAACTTACAAAAAAATCTCGATCCATCGCACAAATCGGTGCGGCACAACACAAACAAGCCATCAGTGCTGCTGCAGCGGTGGACTGTAAGAAGATAATTGCTTTTCTTAACCAACAAACTCTCTGCACTCCCACTAACAATGGATGCACCGCCCCCCTAGACTGTGCGCCACCTCAACTCTCAACATATGCACTGATTAGTAGAGAAGAGCCGCACTATCCTATGTTGTCTGAAACACTAGACGAAGAGTTGATGTGGGAAGAAAATACGTGCACACCGCAACCAGCTGGCAGGTGGGCTACTCCAGAGCCAGTTGTCTCAGCTGTTGCTACGCAACAAGACTTATACTCCAGCCTTTATAGAACAACCTTCCACGCCCTTCCCCAGAAACGCAGCGCTTCAGAAGCCCCTAACCTACACACAGAAGCAATGCAGCTTGAAAGCTTGCCAAAAAGACTCGCTTTTTAGAAAAACACAAGTTGTTTGCGATATTGACAGATCGTTATAAAAATAGTAAAATTCAGCATGTTGATCGTATCAAGGCTAATGGTTTACGCACTACTAGCGTTTGCGTCACTACAGGCATCACAAAAAGAAACTACTATTTCACAAGATCCGCAAGCCACATACACAAAAAAACGTCCAGCACATACACCGCCATACCAGTATTTAAAAGAAGCCAAAATTTTACTCACATCTCCAGAAGTATGCTGCATCAACTTAGAAAATCTACTCAATCTCGAATCGTCACTACGAAGCACAGTTACATGTGACCCTGCTTTTCTACAATCAATGTCGCTGGCCAAAAAATCGCTTCTAGAGATCGCTGTTTTTATACATAGTCATACACTAGAAAAAGTACCTTCCATCAACTTTTTCCCACTGTTTAGGCTCTCTTCAATCATACTCCTAGGCTTACAGAACATTAAACCAGAGGAAGCATCCTACTCTCATCAAAAAATACGGTTCTTAGTCAATTGTTGTAAGCTAAACTACACCCTATCCTGCTTACAAGTTAGCGCCCCTGACCAGGCAAAACACTTACTCGACGATCTGCAAACAAAGTCAACACAAGAAGTGCTTAACTCTTATAAATCGGAAGCAAGACTCGCCCCCAAAAAGCTGTATGATCTAATCTGCTCTGAAAAAAGTGACACCACCACCCTTAAGAAGGCCTTACAGCACTCCTTGAAAAATACACACTGCTCATGCTATCTTTTCTCCCCTCGATCAAAAATAGCACGCCTTATTGATCAATTGGAGCTCTACACTCCTGCGGAACATGACACCATCAACATAGCTCCTCCTATTTTGCACACAGCAGCTAATCTATTACCCGAGCAAACTCTTCCATCTCCATTAGGCGAATCACCCTCTTTTGAAGGCATTTCTCCAGAGGCAGAAAGAGAAGAAAGCCCCTCCTGTGAAAAACACGAAAGAGGAGACACACCAACGCCTACTGCTCTGACCAGCGAGCCCCCCCTCTCTCTCGAGTACAGTGACGATGAACAAGATAGCCCTCCTACATCTCCTACAATGAAAAGTATTCGCGTGTTTCCGCCTATATCTTCCCATGAAGAGCCCCTTCACAAAACAGAAACTACGCAAAGCATACAAAAACAACCTGATCCAGTAAAAAAAGTAGTTTTTTCTGTCCCACCTCTTCTAAGCACACTCAAGGACCTTATCTACGCACCTCTGAATCTGCATGGCGATATTTTAAAAGCATATGCAAAAGAAAATCTCGGATATTGCCCTAAATTTGCCGCTGAAGCTGTATGGGAGACGTTCTCCATGTTTAGGCAAATCACATATTTTGACAAACTTGCTGATATCTCTCAGGCCATAGCAGAGCTTTTTATCGCATCACACCTTATGCCTCTTCCTATGGATATGACACTACTACACAAAGTAATAGAAACAACCCACTCTCTTTTTTACCACAAACAAAGTTATGCAAACTATCCATGGTTGGAGGAAACCTATCTAAGGGACTGCATAAAGTTCACTTGTACACTTAACTTAATACGCCACACCCCCGGTCTAGAAGAGAAATTGCCCTTTACGACTCAAGGGAAAAGCATCACCGATATCTTTCTTGCTATCAATCCCAATGCCCTATCCCTCAAAAATATTTCCACCCTCACATCGCAACTACTTTTGGCGATCAAAAATACTGGCACAAGAACCCAGCATACTGAGCTCCTAGAGCTATGCAAAAATGAATCCGATGTAATTATTGCGCATATACTAAAAAGAACAGTCTCTGCTTTAGACTTTCACAACAGCGGGATTGAAGGCATAAGTGTGCTCAACACTCCTGCGAACGAAACTGAGCCTGAATTCCTCGCTGCACTCAACAGCGTTTTTGCGCAAAACACTGTCGAAGATCAGCAGAACACCGAACTAGAAGGCCCTAGTCAAAACCCGCTCAGCATCTGGCAAAACTTATAATAGAACAAAAGATTTTATCACAGAAGGTCCGTCTTCCGGCTTCTTGACCTGTCTCTGCTCGCCAACGGGTCTCTTAAAATCATTGAGGGTCTCAAACGTTTCATACAGGAATTGTTCAGAAAAGTTAGGGAGAAAAATATTTCTCATCTTCTTTTTACATGCATACCAATCATTTATACTCCGCACTTCATCCAAAAACTCCAGGTCATTGGCGGTCAAAGGTCGTCTAAAGCGCAGTGTATTCATAGAAACAGGCGCCAAAACGTTCAAGTTGTGATTTGCATTTTCCCTAACAGGATTAGTCTTCCAAGAAGGCCATTTTTCTTCAGGGATAATCCAAGGCTCCTGACGAAATTCGTCCTGACTCAAGTAAATCAATTCTTCCTTTAACTGACGACAAAAATCCCCTGGGTCTTTTCCATCTTCTATAGAAAGATCAACAAAAAGAAGCAGCTCCTCCAGATTCACAAGATCCAACAAATCACCCAATGGCTTGTGTCTAAGAGAAAAAGATCGCCTGCCAAGCTGTGCCAATGCAATTCCGTTCTTAGTATGCAACAGTTTAATGTCACAAGATATCACACTTGCCACTCGCGCGCTCATAATGTGAGAAAAATCCTCCCTGCGAGCGTGATCCATGCACATATCGAAAGGCGCCAGTATATGCCGCCCTCCAGCCAAGCGTTGCACTATCAAAGCCCTTCCCAAAGGCCCAAATACTGTTAGGTGTAACCTATTTTGCCCATCTTGATGCGGCTGAATGTGCAACAAGGAAGCCATACCATGCACAGCACTCCTCCACCACAAAACTCTTGCAGCAGCAGAAATAGAAGCAGAAATAACTGTGTCATCCCCGTCCGCAACTCTTCCCCTCCAGCCTTCCACCAATGTGCGTACTATGCTGTCCATACTATAAATCTTCCACATCCAGTCCATTTCATTGGCGGGCATAAACCTCTCAACCCACTCCCTTGCATCAGCCTTCTTTATCGCTACATCCTTGAGCATCCAGTATTTTTGAGATTCGTCGTAGCTTCTTAGGTTATTTAAAGCCCAAACTTTAATAATACCCTCTTTGGTCTCAAATGCACCCAGTTGTTTTCTAACAGCCTCCTGAATCGACTCACTTCGCTCTACATCCACACACAGCAAACTACTCAAGCCTTTCAGCGTATCTACGTGCATCATTGATTGCAACGGCATAACCAGATGCTCTTGCACGTGATCATAACTCATCCAAGGCTCTATGAAAGCCTTCCAGTAAGCAGCGTGTGGTATACTCACAGATTTAGAGAGGTAATTCTCATCCATAAAAAGGTCCGCCACCACACCAGAGTAATAAAACAGATCAGAATAACTCCTGATATACGGTATAGGTTGATTGCTAGGAACAAAAGCGATATCCGACATCTTCATATCCAAAGCACCGGCCCCCTCTGCAATTGCATAAGCATCAACTATATCATCAGCATCCTTAAAGGAGGGAGCTTTGTGTTGCAAAAAAAACTTGCAAAGCGTTTTTTGAAGCTTCTGTTTCTGCTCTTTTGAAGTTGTATCATTCAGAGCTAAAACCTCCTCCTCAAACTCCTCCCATTGCGCTTCCTCGAATTCTGCCAAAGAAACCGCACAACCAGTCGACGGGATATACAGCAACCATCGAGCAAAAGCGGAACGGATATTTTTAGACATTCCGGATATTAAACAGCTCACATCGCTAGTATCACCATATTCTGCACGCAAACTCCCTAATGCCGGTGCCTTTTTCACCTCTGGATGCACGCTCGCTAAAATCTTATCTTTTAATAAAAAGCAAACTATTTCTTTTTCTGAAAGTGTAGGAGTCGGATCACAAAAAAAATCTACGATTTCCCCAGAAAGCTTCCAAAGCAAAGTACTCCGTACATCCATCGCGCTTTCAGAAGCGTGGGCAAACGAAGTCCAACAAAAAAAGACCACCAGCAAAAAACATTTCATAATCCCCTCTAATCCAATATTCCACACAAAACGGAACACTACAAGGGGTAGGGTGTCATTTCTTAGCAAAAAAGGTCCTGATCAACTCTAGCTGCTAACTAAAATTGACAGCTCTTCTGACTCAAGATCGCTCAGAATCTCTTCAGCTCCCTCTGGAAGGTGCATGTTGTCAGCAAAAAATAAACTAGCTTGAGTAAATGTTGCGCACAAAACACCCAAGGTGCTACAGGCATTTACCTGCACATCCAAAACAGATCTGACAGTTTTATCCTTAATGTTTTGCTGCAAGGCACCTAAGCGAGTCGTCAAATTAAGGACAGGGCAGTGCTGCACTTGATTGTTTGTGACAAATTTGTACATCCACTGATACATCCTGTTGACACGACAAGCCTTCAAGTAAACTGCGTACTGCTGCGGCGCCGACAATGGTTGTTTACACTGTTCAATCCACTCACGCAGCAAATCCGCCAAAAGGCGCAGTGATGGCGCATCCTCACGCCCCATATCACGAAACACTTTATCCCCACCGACAACGGCTAGCAATGTCCCCTTAATATATTCATGTATACTTTCCTGATTTTTTTGTCCAGCTGCATGTAATTTATCAGCACAATTACTGTGATCAAAGCGGTATAAGCTCAATGCGCTCAGCTGTTTAGTGATCATATCCAGTCTAGGCTGCACCTCCGCATGAATTTTATTTTTTTGCATGAGGTCATTACAGCCCTTCAAGCCATTCTTCAACGTTTCCCCAGCAAGCACAAAATCATCACAGGTATAAATGCCTTCTCCTGCACCTTGCCTTATAGAACACGTGCGTCCCGACAGCCAACTATCCTTTTCTTTAGAAGCCTCTGCCAGAACTGAAGAGCTCCTAAAACTCTCCTCTGCATCGCGAAAACGCGTCCAAGCATAAGCCACAACTCTGTCATGTGTAACCCAATCCGCCTTCTTGCTGGCCTTGACAGCCTTGCTAGTAGGCAGTAAGGTGCGCGCCCTTAACGTTTCATCTTTATGAGCGGCCACCCCACTCAAAACAATAATAATCATTAAAAATATATACATAGGTTAGCCTAACACAACAAAACACATCCAGCTACAATCATTTTGGGCTCTTAGAGCACATAATGATCAAGAACCTACCACCTCCGCAACACAAACTTGATCAAAACAAGAACTATGGTAAAATGGGGAATGTTGTTTGAACGACTGACTAACACACTCTTCTCACTACACCTTGGGCTATGCACCCTCATATTGTGTGCTGTAGCGACTTCCCACGGTGCAGAACCAACTCCATGGGAAGCACACGTACCCTCCCCCCACGCTAGAATTCGCTCTATATACAATTCGCTTCTTACGAATCCAGGCAGTATTACAGCATCTTCTGCCGCAACTCTCCTCAACCAACATCCTTGTATACTCCAACCACTCAACCCCAGCATCCCTTACCACCACCTCTTCATTCTTCTTTCAGACCTATCCAGATTTGGGCTCTATACTAAAATGTCAGTTGAAACTGCCAGTCTTCAAAATCTGACAGTTCTTGCGACACAAATACTTTTATTTCAAGACCTTAACGTCACTCCCAACCTTCAATCAATCACCTCTGAGACACCAATTGCCACAACTATTAGTAGTTTAGTCAAACAACATATACAAATTTTTTTAGCAAACTATCCAAACCTCCCTCCAATTACGACCATTAAGCTCGATCAGGCTTTGCGATGCTTAACCCTTCTTGGATCCAAGGCTCTATTCGACCTAGATCAAAGAAGCCCTCATTTTTGCTTGCGACCTTACATTATTGAAGTAGAAAATCCCGCAGCAACCTACAACTCCGCTCTTTTGTTTTTAGCGACCAAAGCTCAGGAGGCTCTACCTTACGCTAATGCGCAGTTACCACGAACGGTACCGCACTCCCATTTTATGCTTTTCAGCCACGAAAATGAATGGGAATCCTCTAGCCGATTAGATTTTGCAAAATTCGCAACAGAATCTATATTGCGAAATCCATTATTTGCCAACATTGACAACCTTAAAAATCTGCTTTGTGCCATGTTCTCGCAATACACCACAATAAGCCTTCCATCTTCCGATTCCGACACAAAAACCGAGCTCTGGATTCATGATTTTATACTGACTCTTAATAGCCACATCCAGCTAGAGCCTCTCGCAAACGTCACAGGTGACCTACGCATTGCCGCGCTGAACCTCATTGGTGTTGTTACCCAAATTTTACAGATAAAAAAGCTAGGCGATTCTTACACCCAATATTTACCCACAGTCGCACGTAAGCCTGTTGCACTTTGGCACTACGAAGCAGCCTCCTTGGTTCTACAAGCAGCGCTTCTTGAGGAACAGGCCCAACTTCTTACACCCAGTGAGCGCGCAACACTGGAAGGGCAAACAGTTCACCCCAGCGCAATATCAGAGTCATACAAAAGCATTCACGCCAAAAAATGTATGCTTCCTGCCTCACGCCTCCTAACGACTCTTTTAACGCCCTTGCAGCCATGGAGTAAAGAGAATCGTCATAGTCTATTAGCTGTTTTTTTGCAGCACTATGCCCCCCCCCCAAAGACGATCTCCGTGTTGCCAGTCCCAGAATTAGCGTCTCTCACTAACGATGTGATAGTCACTGCCCTTGCAAAATTAGAATATTTAACAGCTGATAAGATTCAAACTCTGATAAAGGCTCTTTGCCTACCTATGCAAATAGAAATTCACATCAACAATGAGAACCCTCTTTACTGGATTCAAGGGATGCTTAAATTATCGCAAGAATATCTAGCAAATCTCAACATAAACAACTTGATATACTTTTGTCACGCCACACTTTTAGCTATGCATATACGTCACTGCTTTCAGGTTGCCGATTTACAGCCCCTTCTCTTGGACACACCTAAAACGCCCTTGCACACAATCATGAAGCTTGAAAAACACGTTTTTAGACTGCATATAGAAGAAGTTGCACGCCAAAACCCAACTTTCGATAAACTGCAAAATGCCCCAGTTTTAAAACAAACTAGCGCCTCATCTCCGCAGCATAACGTTAAAAACTTTTGCGAAGCATTCCACAGTCACCCTTTCGATACAAAGAGGTATATCTTTTACTCAAGCGCAAAACATTTCACCCTAGACAGTCGCACACGCAAAAGCACTACGCTCACGGAACACCTTTTAAATGAGTCTCAAAATATGATCTCTTTTTTCATCAAACAGGAGGAACTCACTGCACACCATCATAGCTCAAAGCATAGCAGTCCCCTAGCTTCTTCAAGAACGGCGCAGAACGAATCCCACTCACGAGTTCAGCCTTGCCCACAAACACCGTCGCCACAAAAATATTCGGCCGAACCTATGGCAAACGCATCACGAGCCTCCGTCAATCCAACATCACTTGCTTCAGTGGCCATTGCCACTGAAGCCACACTCACTACCACTCCCTCTTGCGAGCCCCCTGTTATATGCCCCCAAGAGGGCAAAAGTCACCCAGGCTTGCTTGCTTTAGCACACGCCGCGGAATGGATTGAAAAAAGCGAACATTCTACCAACAAACGGCCTTTAAAGCACAAAGAAGACAGCGACCCCTATCCTGAAAAATACCCCACCACTAAAAAATCAAAAACACAAAAAAAGCCCCAAAGACACAAAAACCGGCCTACACATAACTAAGACCTTGCCAACACACATTTACAACAAAAACCCTATTCACAATATCAAAAAAACATGCTATAATTCATTGTTTTCATGTTTTATATTGTCATTATACTAGCAACTCTCTCTCTTAATGCGACAGACGCTCTTGTCACCTCTGGTGCTCTTAATCAGAATCCTCACATATCTAGCGCACAAAATGAACCCCCTCAAGTTGCACTACGTCCAATAACGGCACTGCCCTCAGCAATCGAGGTCTTACTTGCTTCAACAAAAGCGATTGAGAACGCAAACCCCGCCCTATACCTTTTTCAGTTTTTTTTCAAAACTATCAATGCTTGCTCAAACGTATGTCCCCACACGGTATTCCAGTGCACCCAAAGCGCCAAAAAAATGTCGCCAAGTTTGCTGTTAGCTATCACAGACCAAGTTACAGCCATTAATATACAACCCTTAGTAGAGTTTTGCATATATGTCGGAGACGTTAATCACTCTAAAAGTTTTTTAGCAAACTTAAACTTCATACTCCCTACTTTTTCAAAACACCACATACAAAACAGTCCTGACGAATGTTTAGAGTTTTTTCGCAGCTGCTGTAAGCTTGCGTACCTTCAGGCTCATGCTCCATCAGAACCAGTTCCGCACTGGGTACATCAGGAGCAGGAAAACAGCAGAACCCCTTGCTTAACAAACGCAATTGCTCACTACGCTAAATGTGGCGCCCTATCTTGTGCTGACCTGCAAACGGTCACCACCTCTAATATATATCCATCCAGCACCCTTATGTCGGCCATAGTTCAGCTCACAAGCGATCATTTTGACACTAAAGCCGCTCTCACTATTGAATACACACTAGCTTTACGAGTCCACTCTCTATTTATAAGAGCGCAGGAACACCAATCTCGACACCCCACAAGGTGCAGCGCCCCATTTTTAACACGGGCACTAGAGCATCTATATCAAGACACACTGCAAGACACCATCTCCACTATTGAATGTATTCAAAAAGACCCTTCTCACTTTTGTGGATTTATTGCACAATTCACTAATAAATACAAAAAGTTCCGCCTGTTTGAAGATGCTGACGACCTCACAGTACTTCACGACATGTGGATACAAACAGGCGCGCACGCTACCGCCAACAGCCTACCACCCAAGGCTCTTTTAGAACTCACAGTCCTCCATCACAACATAGAACCCTTAGACTGGACATTATGTAAGAATGTAAGCAGCTTTTTGTCTCAAAAATTTTCCAACACGGACAGCTCAGAGCAAAGTTTAATCAACTTTTGCTATGCATACAAGATCTCGTATATATTACAAATTATGCAAGCTCACACAAAAATACTCAGCACCTCTCTTACCCCCCAGAATATAGAAGAAACCCTAAACTTTCTCTCTCAGGATGCCCAAACACCCCTCCATATAATTGAGCGAATATATCCCTGCATCCAATATGTACTGGGCTTACCGCAGATTCAGTTTTTTACCAATTTCACAGCAACTCCTGCATCTATTCCAAAAATCAATCATACAAATAAGGGATCCTGCATAAATAAAAAGCAGTATTTAATTACGGAAACCAAAGGCCCCCCCGCCCTCATAGCTCCTGTCTCTGAAAAAATGTTCTCCTTTTTTCTACAGTCGATCATATCCAAGCCTCACAATTACATACCCCTTTTAACGATGCTTGCACACACTCATTTAACATGTTTAGCACCACATTTTCAACACCAGGACCTCTTGTATTTTCTCTTAAAAAACATCCAAACCCCTCACATACAGAACGTACTCATTACGGCAGGAGAGTTTGTGCTACTACATTTTGGCTCACAACCATCACTATCACTATCCACACTAAAGGATGTAAGAACCCTAACCCAAAAAATGCAAACCACTTCAGATGTTGAGAGAACACGTCTTTGCATCAAGCTCGGCTATTTGTTGCAGGTCAACAATTCCCCATTACAAGCCCTTTCCCTTCTCCCCGACACTTGCAAACTAGAAAGTCTTCTAACCTGCGTCACCCAAAAGTTCATTCAAAACAGAGCAAGCGTACCTGAAATTTGCAAGCTATCAACACAAACGCTAGATTTGTTAGGATGTTTGCAAAAAGTCAAACTAGACTATATTGAAGAAAACTTAAGCCTTTCAGAAAACAACACCCACTCTGCACCTTTGAGCAAACAGCAAGAAAAAAATCATTTCCCACAGAGTGATCTGCAGTCCTTACACGAACTGCTCTCTGCACTCACACTGCTCGAACAAAGCTCTCAGAACACCCTCCCCGACCTTAGTCACAACACTCAGAACCTCATCCTTGGCATCCGCGCACTCATTAAAGAGAGCTCAGACACAAACTTTACTCCCAGCGTAGACCCTGCCTTAGAAGAAATACGCACCACACCCACAAATGAGCGTCAAAAATTTATAGCTTCCGTTAAATATGCCGCTCAGAAGTTTCGCATATTTGCAGACATCATAGAGCAAAAAGACAGCTCTGGCAAGACGATAGCCTCTGCAGCAAGACAATTCGCACATATGGCTGAAGAAAGAGCCCAAGCTCTCCAAAAAACAACAGCCGAAACTCAATCCCTTGAAGCCCCCTCACCTGCCACATCCGTCCCACACATCCCCGAACAAGAGAGTTCTGTCGATATAATTGAAATAGACATCACCCCCCCTCCTGCTACGACAAATGATGCTATAACTAGCTCAGGACCACTTGCTGAATCAAGCTCTCCAATAACATACGTAAAGATCATGCAGCTCTCAGAAGAAGGCATGGAGGGTGTTGAAGATGTTAGCAATAGTTCTTTTGTTACCCCAGAGCAACCTGCGCAAACTGAACAACCTGCGCAAACTGAACAACCTGCGCACTCAAACACCCCAGAAGCTAACACAGAAGGCATAGAGTTTTTTGAAGATGTTAGCAATAGTTCTTTTGACTCATACTTTTATGCCAGCCCTCAGAGGCATACTACTAACCCAAAGAACCTCGAACCAGACAACATCGATCCATTTGTGTCTAACCTTGATCTAGATCAGTTCTTCTCGAGCAACAATCTGAGCACAGCAAACTCTAACGTATTTTTATCTGACGAGGATTTTAACAAGCTATCAGAAACTACAGCGTTAGAAATTGATTTGCCCTACGATTCAACTGACAACCACAGCGGCATGAGTTCTTCACCCCTATACAGCCCTGCGTTTGACCCCACGCAAGATCCTAACGCACTGCACACACCCCAGCCACAACAAATTCACGACGATTTTAATGGAGTGTGGGAGCCATACACAAGCTTTAATGCTGGACCTGCCCTGTGGCAAGAAGGTACCTTAGGTACTACCTCTCCTTGCCCAATCACGACTTTTTCGCAGACCTTATCACAAAGTAATGAAGAGGCGCCACTCATCTCAGCTCATACTAATCCGATCTCAGAAGCAAACTCAGGAGATCCTCACACCTCTTCTAACTTACTGCCCCCTACACCCTACGCACTCACTTTTACGGATCAACTTCAAGGCGCTCTCAGCACCTCAGAAACGGCCCGTACACTTGCTCAGAGGATTGATGTTGTAGCTGCAGAACAAACAGATCCAGCAGTGGAGAGTCACCTCCGTTTCCTTTCTTCAATGCTCCAAGCGAGCATCACAAACGTAACGGACGCTCAAAGACTACTGGATCAACCCCTGAACACAAAGGATCCAGAAGAGGAGTTGATGACAGCAAGCGACTCTGAGTGGGCCAGTTTGTTCACATCTACAAAACATTTAAACGATATGCCAGACTGCGCCAACTGGGATGAATGGTGATGCACGTAACTCTAAAAATGTCAGTATCATGATAATATCAAAGGTGCTAATGCGAAATGTATTCCTCTATATATCTTTATTGCTCGTAACTTCTGCAAAGTCGGCGTACTTTTCAGCAATGACAGATAGTTTTCTCAATCAGCGGCCTATGGATGAAAAGCTTCTGTACTTTAAACTCAGTATAGGTCGGGGGAACGATTTTCACACTTGGTTAAATTACAACAGAACAGATTCCGTGCGTACACACCGCTGCCGCACAGCGACCGCAGAGGATCGCATACGGCTTGCGGCTTGTGCGCAACACTCTAAAGTGATGTTTGAAAGATATCCGCACACCAAAAAAATCCTCAAGAATTTTACACAAAGCAAGCAAACTGAACACTCCCACGCCTTTGAGTTTATTGCAGCGACACACATAAATGCTTATTTGATGACACAAAAAGTCCTTCCCCAAATTGTACAATACCAATCTTCCACAAACTATCTCTACTCAATGCTGTCCACATTACTGGTTGAACACTGCATAAACAACATCCCTATTCCGCCAGAATTCCACGCACTTATGGACGGCTCTCATAACCCAGAAAATGTTCTAGACTCTACTTATTACTCTTACATCAACTCCCAAGATGATTTTGTGACTCAACCACAGCAATTTTTTCGCCTTCCCCTACTATTAAGCAAGCACCTTCTAACGCATCCAGAAAAATGCTCTTCGCAAAATTTAGTACGTTTTCTCAAATTTCTGTTAAAACAAGCCAAGATTGACCTACCCCCGACACCTCACACAGACGACAACCAGACTATTCTGCATACCATACAAAACATAACTCCGCTACTACAGGGCTCCCTCGCATACACGGTTGCTCCTATTATTGATTTTTGCAAATTTCACGAACACCTCACATGCGCAATAAAGGCCCAACCAGCGATCAACAAAGAGGCAAGGGATGTGGGCGAAAAAACACCTATTGAAACCGCCACAAATTACAGAGACATTGCAAAAGCGTTGCACCTCTCTTCTATTGCTCCTCCCAAGGTACGCATGCCAAACATTGCGCAGTCTATAGAAAGAATCGGTGTCAAAGAAACTCAGATGCGCATAGAGCGTCTTCTCCAAAACCCCACAGCCGTACCGCAGCACTACCTTCCTTACAGTCCGTGTTTCTCTTTTCTTCTTCTGGACACTCCCTCAATAGAGCACAACATTATACTCTCAATTAATACTTTATGCATGCACCTTATGTATGTCTCCACACCATTTCCTCCAGCAGCACAACCATCCTTTCCCGACACAATAACGAGTCTCATTTCCCTCCTGCAGGAAAACCTATGGTTAACCCCCGTTACGTCACAAAGCATATCGCATCTCTCACCAATTCTGGGGATGGTTCTGCAAAAGCACACCCCCCCTACGTATACAGCTGGCGATTCAATCAGTTTATGGCTCAAACATTACCTGGGAAAAATTCCCCTAGACGATTTGTTGTCTTCTCAAGAAAGCCTCATCGGCCTTACAATAATAAACTACTGTGCCCACAGCCTTCTCCTGCAAGAAAATCCCCAATCCACTGAAGCTCTTTTTCACAAAATGGAACCCGAAAACTCTTCTGAAGTGCTTTTGATACGCCATAAACCAGCACTGCACAACCTCCAACTCCAGCTATCCCTCAAGTTTTCTTTTCCTTCAAACATCACGCAAGCCTCTTGCCTATATCACACGATCATTTCTTCCCTTCCTATAAGAAACCTCCCTCCAATGTTTCACGCTGATCTTGCTACCTATCAAGAAACAGATTTAAGAAAGAAAAAGCTCTCCCTTTATCAAGGAACAATGCTGCTTTTATCCCAAGGAGTCTCCAAACACATACGGATCCAGCATGCTATACGGTTACTTTCAACACCTATGTTCACAGCAACCCAAACGCAACGAAAACGCAAAATAGATCGAACCCCAGAAGAGTGTCACCAGAGCAAAAAACGCTGTATAGCCGCGCAAACGTCATATGCCCCAGATCAATCACAGCAACCACCTACACCCATTTTACAAGAGCCATTAACACCCATTATAGATCGGCTGCCGTTTAAGGAGCCACAAACTTTGCCAAACTCTCCACTACTGCAGGAGGAAAGGTCCCCTAACCTCGCAGAACCCACTATTTCTAACCCTTCAAAGGAAGCACAGGCTGTATATTTATCCCTTAATAGCCCGCCCGCTTTGCAAGACTCACCAAACATTTTACTAGACTCTCCACGACTCCAGGAGGAAGGGTCTCCTAACCTCGCAGAATCCACTATTTCTAACCCTTCAAAGGAGCCACAGGCTGTATGTTTATCCCTTAATAGCCCACTCGCTTTGCAAGACCCACCAATCATTTTGCCACACTCTCCACCACTGCAGGGGAAGGAGCCTCTCTCGGATGAAGCGTTACGCATGCTTTTGCCCCCTCTTGCAAACCCAATTGATCTTCAAGGCACTCCAATCATTTTGCAAAATCCTTCACCCTCCAATATGTCTCTATCTCTCCAGAATGCTCTTTTTCCAGAGGAAACTGAATTCACATCACTTAGCGATTTAGCAGCGCGCTTTGACTAAAGACTTAGCTAACAACTCGCATTCACTCAAACATACAAACATCGTAGACTTGACTATTTACTGGAATATGCTAAAATTTTACTATGTTGTTGAAAAAAAATATAGCATTACTTTTTTGCGTGCAAATCCTCCTCCTTACGAGCTCTCTTTCACTTTTTTCAGCAAGTGACCTTCATCTAGATGTGCCAAGTCAAAAACGCAAACGTTCGGCCCCCTCAGAGGACGCCCTCCCCCTTATTTCAAAAAAGCCTCACTCCAACAGTGTACACCCTACCCAAGGCGCTCATGACAGCATACAACTCATCGAAGCCCTCACCTCCCAGCCTAAAAGCATCCCGTATACTTTAGCGAATTTCATAAAACAACATAACAACTACCAAGCATGCACGCCCATTTTTACTCAGCCCGCTGAGTTCATCGCATGGCTTCACACAGCTAATATACACACATCATTTGGAGAACTAGCGAAACAATTAATACATGAGGGTGTCTGCATAATCTCAGACACACAAATCTTTTCCCCAGAAAGATGGCTCCAAAACTTACGAGACTGGAGCAGGCAAAAGCCACCGTATCCTTCGTACACCACCACTATTAGCGTCTTACGAGAAACATTACAGCTCTCATATGTACAAAGTGCTGCAAAGCACCACCAGACACCCCTGCCCTTGTTAGCTCCACTTACAGCTCAAACAGCTGATGATATCATCTGTCAATTTGCCCCAGCTCTTCTGCCTTTTTCCGAAAGCAATAAAATCCTCGCATATATTTTTCAAGAAGCTAACATCCTCAACGCTGAGGGCACATTTGCGCTAGAAGCCCCCGCTCCCCTTACGACATACTCAAAAAACCCAGAGTTACACCGAGAACTCTCGTTACAGCATTCGCCCATCAAGGAATTTTTCACTCAACATTTTTACGCGACTAAAGAGAACTATATACACTCGCAAGTCCCCCAAACAGCCAATACACAAAAATACCACTCTGCCTGTAATCGCTGGTCGCTAAAGTGTCTGCAAGAGGTGGGCAAACTTTTAAAAATTGAGCCACAACAAACAGAAACACAACGGCAGCAGCCACTTCTTTCTACAGAGATAGAGAGAGTCCTATGGCCTGAGGATGAGGGGATTAACCGCGATCGAGTTTTGGATATCCTCCGCAAAATTCACCTTATACCCTCTGAGAGTGCAAGAGGCTCCTTTATTTACACCGCACAAATATATAGGATTTTACTAGAAGGAGCACCCAACCTTTCATTATTTCAAGAGCTCTATGCTAAATCTGAACTGCATGTAGATAACATGAAAAGCCATCTTTTAGAGATCCTCAAACTTCTTATCATTGCAGATACAGTAAGCTATTATGATGAGTTAAAAGATCAAGGTCATAAGATTCTCTATACCCTTACATCGCTTTATTTTCAAGAGAAGTTAACCGCACACTCAAAAATCACGGTATTCAAGACTTTTCGCAACTTTCAATACGCGCTCCGCCAACCCACCTTTTCTGGAAAAGATATTCCAAAGCGTTTTCTTGTCTACACCAACACACCACAACTGAATAGAGCCGAGCCTCTAATTGAATTTTTTTCGCAAAAAAGACCTACCACAAAAACACTAATCAACAACCCATTAACTGGCCCTTCTGCATGGGCACAGCCAGTGCAAAATCTTCAAAGCATTGATCCCTACGCCAAAACAACTGCACTTACCCCCACAAAGCCAAGAAGCATATTACTTCAGGACTCCTCCACCAGGGCTACCTTACTCTTGTTCACAGACCCTCCACAAAAACACACACCTGGACTGACACTCCAACACGAGGACACCTCAACCTATTTAACTTGGTCTCCTTCTCCACACTTACAGCACTCTGCCTCCGTGCAGCGAACTTCTCAAACGCCAGGGCCCCCGCCTTTATTGCCCATATCTCAGTTGTCAAGTACACACTCTCCCACACCCCCACCAACAACTCAAAATAACTTTCATCCCAGCTCCCCCACGCAGCAAGTGCAGTACCTCTACACCCCACCTTCTATACAAGAGTCGGAAACACCAATGGACTTGGATTTTACAAAGTTTGAAGACATATTCAAACTTTATAACGAAAGCAGCACATAAGATACCCTCACTTCACTTTATTTTTGCACATTTATTGCAAAAGGGTGTTGATCAAAAATAATTATTGTGTTAAATTTTACTATGTTTAATATATTTTTGTTGTTTTTTGTATATTTGGCATCCGCCAGTGATCATGCATTACCATTCGATTTAAGCCCCTACGCCCCCAGTGCCGAATCACTGGTCCCTTCTGGCACAACAATAAATCCTTACCACACACATAGCTCACTACAAGCAGCGGTGACAAAAGAATGTGAAAAGCAAAACATTCAACCCGGTGACTTGTTCTTAATCTCCGTAAATGGAAAAAAAGATGATCAAGGTGTGTGCGTACGAGACGTTTACGTAACTCCCGCTGTTGAAAACGCAATCACCACTCACACTATGGAAAACGCTATTCAGTCAAAAAAGCAATCTGAACAGGAAGGACTCCAAGTATATCTGACTGGTGCAATGCGTGGTGCCGGCATAGGTTTCAGCGCACACCCAGAGGCTTTAGAGCAAATGAGGCCTGAGCACCTAAAAACTATGGAGTGCTCTTCTTCCAACGGCTGTAAAGGAAATATTTCCATAGAAAAAGAAAAAGCAGCTATTCAAAAAGGTAAACCTGTAAAATTTAGTACATTTGATGACGTCATTGATACGGCCGCATCTACCGCTGTGCTCTTGCTCAACAAACACTTCCACCTCCTCAAAGCGAACCCATCACTCGTGCCAGGATGCTCCTTTGAAATGCACACAAATTACATAAAAACTGGTCACCCATCTACATCTTTTGATGCATTCTGGGACCCCAAAATGCATAAAGCGCCAAAAGATGGAAGCTTACAGCCACACTATGAGCATATTGAGAGCACGAACGTTCGTACCTTTTTACACCTTGTTACGCGTTTGCTAAAGCATAAAAAGTATGAGCATAGCTTAGACGTAACTGGTGAGGATCTAGATGAAGCAATAATAACAGCCTCCCACATCATACACAGAACTTCATTTACAACCACTATTTCAGCGAATGCCTTTGAAGAACTCACTGGAAGCAGCAGCCCATGGATAGTGTTTTCTTTCTTTCCACAGTCATTTTTTCACTCATGCCCTGACTATCAACAGCTATCTAATGCTCTACGTTCTGGCTTTAGTGCAGAAGAAATTGCTGCAATGGAAGTAGTCTTTCCGTTTAATGCAGATCAAGACCCGCAGACACTGAAGCCAACAACTTCTGTAGAAAGCATGCAAATTTCACTGGGATTTTCCAACGCCCTTAGCGACGTATACCTTATCCCTCACCAAACAGCAGCTATCAACGCTGTGACCGGAGAACGACTGTACACATCCATTAGCCCTGTAAAGCCTACTGTTGCTGTAATCGTAGGAAACAAAGATGCATCAGAATACAACAGGAAGTTTTCCAAGATGATGTCCGCATTAACTCAACAGTATGCTAAAGTGGCCGTATTTAATAAAGGCAACTTCAGCACAGAAGATAAGCTGTTTGGAAATCTCCCGTTTGTTGACGAAAACCCTGATATCAAAATTCACAAATTTCAAACATCAGAAACTGCAACAAGCTATAAATTCGATGGTTTTGGCAAAGAAGAGAGAAGAACACTGTACGAATTTTTTCCATCAAGATTCGGTACACTCCGGGCTCTAATCAAGGTAGGTAAGCCTTCGACTCAATCAGAACAAGCCGTTCTCTAAAATCAACAAAAAACTGCAAAATGATTTTATATATTATCAGTTTCCCCCCTTGCCACACGCAAGGGGTTTTTTTTGAATAAAATATTCTCCTGCCCCAAAAAACGCCCCACGATATTGCACAACGCACACGGACCCAAACCTCTCATTAGAAGCAATATTATGTTAAGCGTAATAAATGTTTTTTTATTATTGACAAGACACCACTTTCTGTCTATGATTTAAGGATGACTTTTTTTTACATTTTATTCATACTGTGTTCCACCCTCTCTCAAGCTGGCGCCACTACCATCATAGACCTCAACCCTCTATCTGCCACGCAAAAGAGTTTGCTTCCTGAGGGAACGGCAGCAAACCCTTACCATACACACAGTGATCTACGAACCGCCATAGATCTAGAGTGTAAAAAACAAAACATTCAACCCGATGACCTCTTCTTAATTTCTACAAATGGCGGCACCAACTCTTGCGGGGAGCCAGTACGAAATGTGTACTTCACCCCCGCTGTAGAAACCGCAGTAACCGCTCACGCCTTACAAAAAGCGATCGAAAACAAGGTTGCCTCCGAACAGAGTGGTCATTATTTTCATTTGTCTGGCGCAATGCGTGGCGCTGGTTTAGGATTCAGCTCTCATCCAGAAGCTATAACACATATGCACCCAGAGCACCTTAAAACCATGGCATCTTCTTTCTCAAATGAAGCAAGCAGTGGCCCAACTGTCTCTGAAGAAAAGTGGCATTGTGAAAACCCCAAATCCATTACCTGCGCCGTATTTGATGACACAATAGACACAGCCAAATCCACTGCCCTTCTTTTGCTGAAAAAATACAATTATATAGGCGAACACTTCGCGCATTGCTGGAACCCATCCTTTCTTCAAATATACACAACCTACCTTAAAAGAGGGCACCCTTCAGCCAAATTTGATGCATTCTGGGACCCTAACCTTTCTCCAGAGTCACAAACCCCCACACAACAACCAGAGTATTACCCTGTTTCCAGCTTACACGTTCGCGTATTTTTACGCCTTATGCACCAACTCTTATCCAAACATGCGAGTTTCAGACACATTGCGGCCTGCCCCCCTGACGCTATCAAAGCTGCGATCTCTGTTTCCTTGGATATAATGCAGAAAACATATTTTTATTCCACTATATCCGACAAGGGGTTCGAGGAATTAGTTGGCAACAACCCGCAACTAATATCCGCTTACCTTCCACAGTCATGCTTTCACTCTTGCCCGAGCCACCAACAGCTATCCAATGCTTTAGGAAGTGTCCTATCTGAGTCGGAAGTGCAATCTATGGCAGTGGTTTTCCCACTTAACGCAGATATACGCCCCGAAACATCAACTCCCTATACGTCTGAGGAGAGCATGAATATTTCTCTTGGTTTTTCCAACACGTTCACAGATATCTATCAGCTAGACCATCAAACTATGGCTGTCAATGCATCCACTGGAGAAATAATGTATGAGTCCATCTGCGACATAACGCCACAAGTTGCCATAATTGTCGGAAATAAAGATGCAAAGGATTACAACCCCACCATCGTCGAAAGTTTGTCCAAAAAGTTTTCTAAGGTCCTTGTTTTCAACAAAAAGCGCTTTGCCACTGAAAATACGATTTGGGGAGATCAACCATACCTGGGGCAAGACCCTGACATCAAAATTCACAAATTTCAAGTTAGCGAAACTGAATGCAGTGGATCCTTCAGGGGTTTCAGCTCAGGTGAAGTCGAAATTCTCAAACGTTTTTTGCCTAATGTCACAGAACTTCCTCGCCTAAAAACAGAAAAATAGCACGCAACTACACAAACGGACAAGGGGCGCTACACGCCCCCCCTCCTGGGTGTCCACTTCCATACCGCTTTTACAGTAATACAAAACCAAAGGCATTAAAAGCAGCAAGTCTTTTGGGCCATCCTCTATTCAGTCATGTTGCACTGTCTTGATAACCATTATGCAAGCAAAAATTTAGCAGTTTATATTGCCAATTTTATGAATATTTGATAAAATGTATCATGCTCATACTAATACTATTGGCTGCATTTGCACCCCACACCTTTTTTGCAGCTACCGCCCCTTCACCTACCAAAACTGATGAAAATATGGCCTCTGTGTGCTTAAGCCTTGCATGCAATGTATTGAGCTCCCCTCAAAACAGTTACTCAACTCTTCAACAGTTTTTTGCCTCCCATAAAATCATGGACGAGGGCTCTCAAGCTCCCATTACAGCCGAACTCTTTGCAAAAGCCATTGCTCACTTTCAATCCACCAGAGAGGAAAACTCCAGCCAGCCCTTCCAGGTACTTTACTCAGTAACGCGCTACCTACAAGATCACTCTACAGATCTAAACTTATCACTCCTTATACACTTTGTTATGAAGCGCATAAACCCCAGGTCCAGCGTATCTGAAAAGCTCACCATTTTACACGAATCCTGTCAAAATGCTATTCTTACACTAGCAATTCTCCGCAGCCAACTAGCTTCGCCCCAAAATCCCCCCCTTCCTTTACACAATACGACTTTCTCCCTTAATCCGCTCAACCTTACCTCCACAGCTCACTTCACGCCGCAAGAAGATGAAAGCGTGCAACTGTTCCAAAAAATCATCCAACCGCAATCTCACGAAAACACACACAAACGCAAGGCTTACTCTCGCAAGAAAAAGACATCCACTAGGATCATCCGCCCAAAATCTACAGCAAGTCCTGCCCTCACCGATCCTTCCCAGATTCTTACATGTATTCAAAGCATTATATTCAACCCACACAGTATGTCCCATGAATGTAAAAAATTCATTCATAAGTTTTCACACTTCCATGAAAAAGACATGTCTAAACTCCTGGCCACATTAAGGGGTGCTTATAAGAACAATCACGACATAATCGCATGGATAAATGCGCTAGACGAAGCCTTATTTTACATACAAAGACCTAAAAACCCAGTCCACCCTGATTTCGTTGTAATGGTTAAAGGGAAAATTCTCCCTATATGCACAAAGGCTGCCGATCCATCTGCATCTGAACCCAATGTGGATCTTTTGGAATGGATCCAAAGCAGTTATCAGATTGCAGACCTTCTGCAGACCATTCAATATCCTAATGTATTCCCCTCCATGTCGCTTACCTACCGACCTTTGGCTTCCATGCATGAGTTAGCACAAACGCTTTTAAGTGCAACCATCACACAATTTCGCTGCTCTACATTAAACGAACTATGCTCTGCAATCCACAGACACTGGCTGCCTCACACCCCTTATGCGCAGCCAGAAGCAACCAACATCGAACAACAATTACTGTCACAAGTATTTCAAACTATTCTTGACATCACAGCTCATCCAAATGGCTGCTGCTCATTTATACGTAAACTATTCAAAGCAGTGAGAATCCAAGACTCCTCGCCCGAAAATATACACATAACTATCGAAGATTTAGACCCTACACGCACCTCAAGAGAATACACACAAAGCATCGACCCACACACTTTACTCGCCAAATTCATAGTGGCCATCCATAACACATGCGTGCCCATTAATTTACAGCTATTCGAAGCGACCTATCATCTCTTGCGAAGTAAGCACAGCAAGAGTCAAGAACACCCCAGCTTAGAAGTCACCATGGAACACTTCAACACAGCACTAAATACGGCAATACAGATACAGTGCGCTAAAGCCGATATAAACTCCTCCCCCGTTTCCCAAGATCAATTAACCCTCCTGCGTCAAATTTTCTCCAGCACCACAAAGAGCCGGGAAGCATGGTCTTTTCTACCTCAAATTGAGTACAACCTAGAGAGCTGCCACCTATCACATAAGGAGGATAACTCTTATGGGTCTTTCCAAAAACCAATAGCCAGAGCAAAGGCTCCTAAAATTCACTTTCAACTCAAATCTCTTAAAGAGCTATGCCAAACCCTTAACCACCCTCCTAGCTGCTGCAGCATGCACCACAACCTTTCCCGACCGTTCGGTGGAATAAAAACAGCCTGCGTTAATGTTGCCCTCAGTGCTATTAACTACCCCATGTCTTATTACTCATCCCTTAACTTGTTAAACCTTATCCAATCCCAACAAGACCCTACCCCCCCTCGTTTGCTTACAGACCCTATCGACGCATGCTCTTTCATCGAACGTGCTGTCTCTCCAACACCCTCAGATATTCTGCACCTCAAAAAACTCTTAGAAATTTTAAAGACTCTCTCTGATCAGTCTATGTCCATAGTAAAACTCTTTATTGATAAACACAGTCAGCCATCTTTAAGCACTATTGTTGATGGAACTTTTGTCGCACAAGCATACTCACAGCTGCAAGCTGCACACCCACACGCAGCAAATAAAATCCTCTTCACCCTAGAGAGTCAGGGTCCCGATCACGCCGTTGCAGCCAGCAGTTCATTGCTATCGAAGCTACACACAAAAGAAACTCCTCCGCTAAATCCTGAGGATTTTCTTGTCGCACAAGACATTACCACACCAACCCAGAACAGTCTTGTTGAAAAATCACAAGAACCGATCCACTCCCTAAGACTCTTAGAGTCAAGTCCCTCGCTCGATGATCTGAATATCTTGCCCCAGCATATTGTAGAGGAAACTGTAGCGCAGTTCCTGGAAAGTACACCCACACCGGAATTACACACCACAATTGGATCCAATCAAGGTGTAAACGCTGCTGCAGAATCAGAGCAACCATTCTCTCTAGAGGCGTATCTAAATCAGTTGACAGAAGACCAAAGCACACCCACACCGGAATTACACACCACAATTGGAGCCAATCAAGGTGTAAACGCTGCTGCAGAATCAGAGCAACCACTCTCTCTAGAGGCGTATCTAAATCAGTTGACAGAAGACCAAAGCACACCCACACCCGAATCAGACACCACAATTGGAGCCAATCAAGGTGTAGACGCACATAGCGTAAACTATCTAGGGTCAGATCAACAATTCTCTCTAAATCGGTATCTACAACAGTTGCTGGAGCATCCAAACTCACCCACACCTGAATCAGACACCACAATTGGAGCCAATCAAGGTGTAGACGCACATAGCGTAAACTATCTAGGGTCAGATCAACAATTCTCTCTAAATCGGTATCTACAACAGTTGCTGGAGCATCCAAACTCACCCACACCTGAATCAGACACCACAATTGGAGCCAATCAAAGTGTAGACGCTGCTGCAGAATTAAAGCAACTACTCACTCTAGAGAATTATCTAGATCAGTGGATAGAAAACCCAAGAACACCCACACCCGGATTACACCCCACAATTGAGACAGGTCAAGGCATATCCGAATCATACGCACACAGTGCAGGCACTGCACTATCAGAGCAGCCAAACTCTCTAGAGCAGTTTCTAGATCACTTGACAGAAGACCAAAGCACACCCACACCGGAATTACACACCACAATGGAGACAGATCAAGGTGGGTCCGAATCATACGCACATAGTGCAGGCACTGCACTATCAAAGCAGTTTCTAGACCCAACGCCCTCAAATGTAGGGTGCAGTGCATGGGCTTCTACAGAAACACCTGCCTTTCATGAATCTTCACTGCATACATATTGTGAACAAAGGTCGCGCAAACGTAAAGCCAGTTCTCTAGAGGATGCCCCTATACTCAAAAAAACACATGCCGAACATTGGACAGACGTCTCCCTGTGGACTAGTGAAAACACCCTTTCAGAAACATAGACAACTCGCTTATTTTCTGGTATAATTTTTTGCTTATGTTACCCCTTCTTACTATAATCACAACGGCTCTTTTTGCTTCGCATCCTGTATGTGATGTTTTTTCCACAAAATCACTTTATGCTGCCTGCACAACAGCGATAGCACATGCCATGGTCTCCCCAAGAAATAGCCTCCAACCCGTTGATTTGTTCCCAAGCTGTTGGCAAGAACACCTCCTAACTGAAACCCCTATCACAACTAATATAGGGTTTTCATCCACTGAGTTTCCTCAAGTTCAAAATATTTTACAGATCACACAAAAAACGTTAAGCGCCATAGCTAACAATTCGCAAGCATTTCAACATGACTGGGGACTTCTTTTGCTTGCTGCCACTCATCCTCCCAAGGCCACTAGCAAAGAAAAGGCTCTCCCAAATTACTGGCATTCGATACTGACTCAAATATGTAAACTCACAATACAAATCCACAACAATAGGGAACTACTCCCCCGCTTAAACAGCATAGCCTCATACATAGACTCATCACCCATGCCCTGCGCCGATCTTGCCAGGATCTCTAAAATAGCATCTCAAGACCCAACGTCACTCCCCAAACAATCACTGCCGCCTGACAAGGAAGAGCTTTTTCTTTCTATACCTTTAGAAGAGCGCTTAACAACTATCATCAATAAATTTCCCAAAGAGTGCTTTCAAGCCCCTGTTTTGCTCTCCCACGTTTTCACGCAACTCTCAAACATCAGCCGTTATACATAGTTACACGTCTCAGGTCCTAACGAATCAAATTTTCCAAGCTTTTCAAAGTATGATTTGCCACCCTGAAACTCACTTGCTACTGCTCACGCAAATCCTGAAAAAGCATTTGCCAGATGATGAACCTATAGCAGTAGAACACCTCGGCTTGATCAAAGCCTATCTGAAAAATTATAGCTCTCAGCCTTCCGACATATGCGATCTTTTTTTCTGTATGTATGTTTGTTTGGAGAGCCCAACTATCCGATTAAGTTATCACAGTATACGTACAGTCCTTGAGCAATGTACCGAGCTCCACAATCTCGCGTTTGAGTCAATACTGCCTACTATATCCGATAAAGGCGATCTTTGTGATTCACTCAAGCTCGCCTTTTTATTGCAAAGCAACATCACAAAGTACCCACCTCATACCATTATAAGAAAAGATCGGCTCCCTGTTTCAAATATCTTGACACAGTTCGATATATCACAAGACCTCACACCCGACCAAGCCATTCAGTACAAAACAATTGAACGCGCTTTTCAAGCTACCCTCAACCACACTCTAAGAAAAGAGCAAAAAACACAGAAACCCTCTATCCACAAGCCTTTTCCACATAACAGGTTTTATGCATCCACGCACAATGTGTTAACCCAAATTATAGCATCCCCCCACAACTGCTGCCACTCTATCATAAACCATGCCCTTCCACTGTGTAACGTTTCTCCAGTTACCACCGAACACCACCTGAGCCCAGAAGCCCTCCAAAAGCTGCTGGTAGCCATTACACAGTTAGCCAATAATGAACAGGCACCGAACCTCTTCGTCGATAATTTTTTCAGCTCTATACTGAAATTCGCAATAGCTATTCACTGCAAGGACCTCCCCCTCGACCTACAACTTTTTGAATCTATCGTACTAGCTGCTGTAAAGAGTTGCCACCCCCAACAGGCGTTTCAATATACTGCAAAGCTCAACTTATTACATGAAGCTCTCCAAACTACCTATACTATTCAAGCACAACTATTATCCTACACAAACCTCACTCTACACCAGAACCTCTTAGAGACAATTCAAATTATATGCTCACCTCTACAAGACTTTGCTTCATACCTTGCCTTTATAGAAAGCCACAGAAGTGAACTGTTTCAAGAAGGGCAACCATGCCTTTCAGCAAAAACCTATGACATTCCAGCAGAAGGCATTCTCCACCTTCCAAACATACCATCACAAAGTTCCATTACTTCTAACCTCAGATTTGCACAACATATTTGTAAAATCAGTGGACATAACACCACGCACTCCCATATGCACAGCATTCTCCCCATACAAGATGGAGACTTTTTATATCAACTTCTTGCACTAACAAAAAGCTATCTTCAGGCACATCTTCTATATTGCTCTCCCTACCAAATACTCCAGTTTTTTCCAAATCTCAGCCTGCATGACTTTTCCTCCGAGGAGGAGGTTTGGGCCCTCCTCTGTCACTACATGCACGATGTTCTTGCCAACCCTGCCTTGCATGAAGTCACAACGTGCTTGCAGGCACCCAAAGCTATTGCTTGCTTTCTCTGGGTAGTTCATATCACGCAAAGCACACCTTTTGATTTTAAGAGCTTCTGGGAGATCTCTGTTGGAGCTTCTGGAGCAAAACTAGACTGCATACAACAACTCTGTCATCGTGCGCAGTCCTTAGATATTTTAAGAGCCTGTCAACAAGATGACGCATCCTCTACTTTTCTAGAAAAATACCAAGAAATGGTGCAAAAGAAAATTCCTCATATTGCCACGTTTACCAAATTAGTCAGCCTTCCCACAAACACACTATCACACGCAACAGCACAAAGAATCCAACTACACGCGCAATTACGCCAACCGCTAAGCATTGCTAACCCTATCATTCAAAAGTTATACGAATTATTTGCGGCTCCATTCCCTCACATAGCAAAAGCTCTATTATTTATACGCAACCAGAAAGTAATACCTTACGCGAATAGCTACACCTTATCCCCCATGGAGCCTCCTTTTCAACTGCCTTTCATGCAAATCGTCGAAGAAGACGTGCCCCCACCATCACCTCCAAACCCATGCACAATGACAGTGGTTAACCCCACACCGCAAGGAGTAAAAAGAGCAAGGCAAGAAGAAAACACTAGGAGCAAGTGTAGAAAAGAAGCATATTTCAACAAACCCCAGTCGTAAACACACAAATAGATTGAACTAGCCCCATTTGCTACACAAACCGAATGCACAACCCAATCTCAAACGAAGACTACAGTAGAAAAAAGCCCACACTCCTTGCATTTTTTGATTTTTATTGTAGAATACTATGAGGCAATGTTTATTATATTTATTATGTTTATCGCATATGTGCACAACCTGTACGCATATGAATATACGCCCACAAACACTCCACTTATTGCGCAATACTTAGTGGCAGCCTGCTCATCTCTGCACTCTCCATCCTTGCATAAAAAAAATATGAAAATTTTTTCCCAACAAGACGCTCTTCAGCTATTGCAACGAAAAAATTCATCGTCCGAGCCAGAACTGCACATACACTACAACAGTCTGTTAAACCCAAGCCCACTTACAAATGCAAAAAATCAAACACGATGGCTCTTAAAATTTGCCACAGAAGGTCAGTGCTGTTTTTATATGCCAGCCATCCTGGAGATACTAGATTTAATCAAACTGGAAGCTTTTACAGACGAAAACACCCAACCGCGCAGCCCTATTTGCAAGCTCTCCATATTATACACGACATGCCAAATTGCTCAACATATTATGCTACTGAAAGAACAGTGCGTACCCTACCAGCAGTGCATGGATCACATTACACACGGCACTCAACCCTTATTAGAACGTATGGCACAATGCAAAAATGCTCTACCACCACTTAGCCATACTACACCACACACAGCGCAACCGAGCACTGCCCCTCATCTTAATCGAAACCCTATTCTCCTCTTCATTCAAAATCTCGGACCTAACATTTACTGCGCCCCACATAATCTACGCTGCTTTCTAGAGGAGGACGAGGTATCTTCGGGGGTGCTAATGTTTACAAAAGACTTGCTGCAAGAAATTCTTCCAATCACTTTACAAAAAATCATGGCCAACCCCATTGATTGCTATAACATTGTCTCTCAATTCAGCATCAGCTTCACTTTACATCAAGGTAACTCGTGTCCTATTGAATGCCTCAATGCACTCTACTACAAACTACCCTACGACGCAGAAATCATCAGACACTTATTATTAATTGGAAAATGCATAGCATTAATCCAAAGCAAAAAGTCAACATTTATCAACCAAACCTTTCTTTGGGCACTAGGCGCCTTCCAACACGCGAGCACAACTACTCCATCTTCTTATTTTTTTATAAAATGTCTCATAGCTAGCCATATTTTTGCAAGCCCAGAAGATTCCCATAGATTAAAATCCCTCTTAGCAAAATCTCTCCCAGATCAACGCCACACCGCCCAATCAAAAGAGACCGCTATCGCAGAGCACTTAACTCAAACAACATCTTTAGATACGATAATGCAGCACGCAGAGCAACTCTACTCCCCCGCCATACTCGAGCTTTACAAGCTGACCAACCCCGACGCTCAAAACTGGCCAGAGCTCTTTTCCTATATTAGGACACACTCCATACTCGCTCCCATTGGCAAGACCCAAACCCTTCAGAGCACTATATGCAACAGCAGTAAAACAGCGCCAACTGTAACTGTGTTTAATTTTTTGCTGAGCATCCTATCAAATACAAAAAACAGCTGCAACGAAATGCGCAGGTTGCTTTTTTTCTTAAACATTACACACAGCCCTGACGCTGCTCTTACCACACAAAGCTTGCAAACCTTCATGTCAACATGTGGGTCTTACCACTCACCCACTTTAATCACCTCCGCTCACGCTATTCTCACATTGCTCTTAGCGACCCACAATAAAGAGACCCCCCTTAACTTGCCGATATTTGAAGCGTTTTTAAGCAGCAATCTAGAAGGGATCTCTCCATACAAAAGCAATATCATTGCCGTCATCCACCCTAGCGCCATCCTGTCTGCACTCCACTCAACCATCCTCATCCAAAACAGCATGTACTTAAAACAAAGAAAAGGGGCCTCCACTCTTCCTGCAGTCTCCGCAACATGCGACCTGGAATACCCCTTGTTCCTCAGCGAAGAGGAGTGCAGCAAACTTGTGAACCCGCATAGATGCTGTCACGAATCATACAGCCTCATTAGTGTGACACCTCTTACATTACCACCGAGCACTTCTCCACATATTATCTCGCATATATCAAAACGATTTGCAGACTGTATTGCCAACGGTCATGATTTTGCGGACCCACATTTGCACACCTTCCCTGGAAAACAAAACCTTTCCTTGCCCTATGTTTTAAGTAAAATCCTCACCTCTCATCTGCACCCCTCTACAGACTACTTTTCTCTTTACCATCTCATCCCCTTCTTTCCCAATGCTTGCCTACACGATCTGTCGGATCCACAAAAAATTTTGCCATTCTTGCTCAACAACTTACACGCTCAGAAAAAAGACACTAGTGCAATTATCCAATTCACCTATGCCCTTTACCAGCTTCGCACCAAAAAATTCCCACTAGAGGCTCAAGACTTCCCAGGCTCTATTCTTCCAAAACCAACTCCCTCCAGTCTCTTTCTGCACTACATAAACATATTTCAAATCATGGATATAGCACGCATTGTACAGGGAGCATAGCCCAGCTCAATATTACATCATCAAGCGCGCTATACAGGTATATGTGACGCCAGCGTCAACGGCAGGGTATCTTTCTTGTTGTCACCAAGATTTCTCCCCTGAAGCTCAAAGAAAGCTACGCATTCATACCTATTGGTCAAACTTAAGTAAACCATCTGTCCTGCAGGATTTTTTGCGTCAAACATTGGAACTTGTATCACCCCCTCCCCTCATCTCGTTACCTTTGTTATCTTACCCTGCCCACCACAACGACCCTGCCACACTACGATCTGGTTTGCATAACATGCAGCCCCTCCCTGCAAAGCAAAGAAAAACCAGAAAACATAAACGCTCCCCTGAAGACATGCCAGCAACAAAAACGCCACATCTAGAGGGCAAGGTCAATGATTAAACGTTACGCTTTTTACACAGTCCTGTGCATTTCACGCCTGGCTCTTAGCAGCACACAATCACTATTACACTCTCAAGATGAAGAAAAAATCACTGCCACGTGCCTTTTTACAGTCAGCGGAAGCATGTACTCGCAGGCAACAGGAACAGGCAGCCTCACACCACTTTTGCCCGCCAGTTGGGCGCACCTCATAACACAGGCTCACCCGCCTACGAAAAAGGAGATAGATAAGCTCTGGAGCCCTTATGATAATACATTCAACAAAGCCCGAACAAACATTATAGAAGCCATACAAAATACACATAAAACACTTCAGCTTATAAAAGAATTTACTTTATGGCACTGGCATGCCTGGACACTTATCCTGCCAAGCAAAACGCGCTTACACTCCTGTAACCACACATTAAAACTACTGTGTAACAGTTGTATACTTGTGTCCGAAGTTAGCACTCTCTCACAAAGGAGGGAGAACGCTCTCGAAGAAACTCTTCAGTGGATGAAGGATACTCTTGCGCAACAAACATATTCTAGAGCAAGTGCGTTATCTATAACCCCAACCCTATTAGAAGGCTCTATTCGAATTACACGATCACGCATAAGAAAAAGTGACGGCTCAACATCAACACCGCTAACACAACCCCAAAACTCTCGATCGATTCTTCACAAAATGGAAGAAACAACAAAAAAGTGCATTGACAGCATAAGCACGTTATCACTAGATCTCAATCTCGAAATAATTATCACAATATCACCGCTCTCTGTTTGCCACACCTTCCTGCTATCACAGTTACAAACTCACGCCAACCAACTAGCACAAAAGATGCTCCAAACTCCATATTGTTCACCTGCTTTTTTTCAAGATTTTATTTCTAAGTTTTCCTCTTGCCAAAACCCGGATGACGCCCCTACAGCTCTCTGTCTGCTTTCTCAAGCACTTTTTGAGGAGAAAGAAGCGGTCACGTCTATCTGTGAAAACATGTTAGGAATTTTTTACCTAATACAGCATAACAGTAGCCCTCTGAACAGCAGTATCCTATCGCTTGTAAACCAAGTATCAGACTCCCCCTCTAGCGCACACGTTCTCAAGCATATCAAGGCTGTACTCGTACTGACACGCCTTGCTCCCGATTTATCCACTCCCTCTATTTTCCAAAGATTTGGTCTCCCCACAGAGTCATCTCTACATCATGTTTTTTCTCAAATAGTCCAACCTTTTGGTCGTATAAGTGCAAGCCGAATCCTAGGGATTATTAGTCCCAGCACGCTCTTATATGAAAACAACTTCAACGACAAAAGACCTAACTTTGCAAGTGCCATTCACGATGAGCTATCCTCCCTAGGAGTCTCTCAACATACCCTTAACGTAGTGCTTCCAATCTACCAACATCACAATAGGCTCCAAGAGTATTTTGCATATATGAAAGAGCACACTACCCCGCACACAAACGTGACTGCCGAATCTGTTGACCCACCTCCTGCTCCCTTAAAACGCATGCCCCTCCCCATCACCATCCATCTCCCTGCCAACGAAGAGGATATGAAATCTTTTCACGAAAGCCTTTATTGCATTCTGACAGATCTATTAACCGATACACAGAATAGCTGCAAACTATTGCAAACTCATATTGGACTCCAAAACAAACCTCAGCATTCAATTCACATATCTATACAAGATCTTGCCGCAATGCACAACGCTGCTTGTGCATCGCCCGCACACATTAGCAATGCTTTACTCACAGTAATCAAAGCCATAGTCATGTTGCATCACAGAACTATGCCTCTTGATCTCTTTCTTTTTGAAGCTCATCACTCCACCAAGAAAGCCCCCCCAGGTCCTAATGATTTTTATATATTGATCTATTCTATAGAAGCCGCCTTAGATCAAACGTACAAAATGCAGTATAAGATTTATAGCGAGAAATCCCCTGAAATATACTCCAGCCTCTCCACATTTGTGAGCCAAATCACATCACGCCCCCTTAACCAAGCAAGCAACGACTGGTTTGCCACTATTATTTCACACTTTTTTCCTCACATCACAGCCCCTTGCCAACAAACACCCCCGCTTGCGATATCCCCAGAAGATATTTTAGCAGCTGAACCACAGTCCGAGCTCACATCACAAATAGCAGCTCACCTCCTGTCACAACATGCAAATATCACAGGAAAGTCTTACCCCAAAAAGCTTTTACAACCTCCTCACAAAGGACCGATCTTTTTAGAGGGCACACTAACAAGTATTATATCCAGGTGGATCCAAGTTCCTTTTAAGTACGGGTCAATATACCACTTATTGCCATTTATAAACTCTTTTCTCACGCGCCCTTTATCCCTTCAGGAAGTCTCTTCTGAAGAAGCTGTTATGTCCCGAACTTACGACACCTTCGACTTTCTACTCACTCACCCAGAAAAAGCTTCAGCCATTGCCACTTTCCCTTTGTTAGGAGAGTTTCTTTTCTGCGCACATACACTATCCTCTACTAGCTTTAGCTTGTCCCCACTAAGATCAAACCTTCTCCAGCACTCACAAGGGCTGCTTCCAAACACCGTCTATAGTTTAAGGCAAGCTATACAAGTCGCTCATATCCTTCATATAATTAGCGAAGACCCACACCAGACTTGCCAAAAGTTCAATGAATCTATAAGGAAGCGTGCACAACAGATGTCATTTTCGTCCATGCACTATTTGATGTTTCAACAACTTTCCGTGATCAAACCCTCGTCTGAGATCATCAAGTGGCATATACTACACAACTCTTTAGCACCACAAAAAAGATTTAACCACTTAACTCAAAAATTACACGCACAGCAATCTCCAGACCACGCGTGTTTAGTCACATCGATTCTCCCTAGTGAACAACCATCGCTCTTACAAAGTTTAATTACCTCTCTTCCTGTAATGCCCACAACATGTACTAGCCAGGATTTTTGCAAAACATGCCACCCTTTTCAACAGTCAGGTCTCGTTAAAAGCTCTGATTCTATTTTAGGCAAACGCTGCTCTCTAAAAGATGAAGACACTTCTCCCGAAAAAAGACAACACCTCCACAGTAAAGAGAGGCTATAGCCCCTTAGCTTGCTCCAGAACTTAAGTCATGATACGTTGAGTTATGAGCCACTTTATCCTTCTAACTTTTTTTTCTTTTTTTTCCGCATTTGGTGCAGAAGTGCACGAAACCCCATTAACGAACTCTCAAGCAGCTCTTGTGGAATCTATAACCACTATTATGATAGAAACTGGCTTAGATTATCACACAATATTTCAACAAATTCGTGTACCTGACCCACTTCAAAAAATAATACTCACAGTATATACAGCACGCGCTATGCAGGCAATAGACCTCAAGATAGAATCACTGCACCGTCATATAATCACAGTGCTGGATTTAGCGCAGCAATACAACATCCCCGAGTTTAAAAGCCTACCCTTTGAATCACTACCTGAGTTTCAAGAAACTTACCAAGGATGTAAGCATAAAATCCGGCCTCAGCACCACATCGCCATTGACAGCTACATAGATTGCAAGCAAAGGACCCTTGATGCCCTTGCCCAATTAAGCGCATGTTCTCATCCGGAATTTTTCTCCCTAACCCTCGTTTTAAACGACAACAGCTTCAAGAACGTGATCTTCTTGCAAGAAGTAGAGCATTACGCGGAAAATAAGGGCGTATCCTGGATAAGAGCTGACCTTGAAAACAGGCCATACGAGCCAGTCACACCTCAAACATCCACCACAAAATATGATCAGGTTTATGCACAGGAAACTATGGATTTGCGCATACTCAGTGTCACTGCAGATGTAACCACAGCACTTAAATCACATGAAGACCCGACGATGAAATGCGAGCGCCTTTCTGCTCCACTCAACAGATTTTTAAGGACCTTTTACCCTTACGTTGACTGTGGAACAGCCGCAAAAATCATCAGTGTAGACGCATCAGATGTGGAGTTTTTTGTATCAGACAAATCCTTACAAACACACAAAGCGCAACCGCTCCCCCCCACAGTCGTTGCTCCAAAAACCTTATCTAAGCTCAAGGAGGCTGCCAAGAAATTCGAACAGCAAAAAGGAACCCCTACTCAAGCCTTCCGCAAAAACTTTAAAAACCTGCTGATACTACAAACAACTCACGTCGACATTTAAACAACAAGCTGCAAAAACAACTAATTATCGCATGTAACTGAACTATCGATTTGTAAAAAAGAATGCTATCCTATCGCATGATTTTATTAGTTCTATTTATTTTCACATACATACACTGTGCCACTCCTGGCTTCCGCACCGAGCTTGCTAGCAACCCCTCAAATAGTTTTGCCTTAGTTTCCCCAGCGGACTATTTAGCGGCCCTCCAGCAAAAGCGCCCCGCACCAAGAATCACCCCAGTTGACATAGGCGCAAACCTCCTTTCGCGCGGCGAAGTAGACTACTACACTCTATTTCAATCCGTTAGATTCAGCGAAGAGCAACAGTTAGCGATTCTTGACAAAGCTTCTAAACGCGCGATGGCCACAATCCATCAAAATAAAGATCATACACTGAAGCCATTAGAAGAGAAAATTTTATCATATGATCTTCAAATGTTTAGAGAAAAGCCCTGCAAGTTTGATGAACTCGCACAAACTATACTCCCGCTAACCCAAAGTTCCTCTCCGTCCAATGTGTTTAACCTTCCAAACGAGCAACATCTAACCCTCGTAGAGTACACAAAAAAACGCCAAGCGTGGTTGAATCTCATTTGTACCCTTATAGAATGCATCCATCCTGCGTTTTTTAGCATGGAGAGCATTATTCATCATTTAGCGGGATCTATAACGCAGTTAGAGATTGTAAACACACTAAAAGCGCTTGGGAAGTCATGGCTACTCGATGAGAAAAGATCTTCACAAACCTATTCTATGGTAAATGCGTCCTCACCGACACCTCATACAGTTGCGCTAAACAAAGCGATATCAAACACATCACTTCTTTTAGATTCTTCAGAAGATAAAGCGGCTCGATACGGATTTATTGGCGATTTAGTTGCGCGCTACTCACCTCATATACGCATCACCGACACCCTCAAATCCCTAGAAATAACACCCGAAGAAGTACAGGATTTTTCAACACAACTGAAGCAATGCTCTCCAGCTTACAGGCCATATAAATCAGCTCAACCTTCTGATAAAACGAAAAAAGAAATTGACAAAATAAAAAAAGAATTACAAAGATAAACTATTAGAAGCATTAGTCAAAATTACATCTACAATTGCTTGCTTATATCCTGAAAAACTCACTCCACCTCCGGATAAAAGAGCTCTTTCGTTGTGTTGAGCAAGTTCCGTCAATATGACCCCGAGCGCTGTATTCTGCATAACATAGAAAAAACTGGGGAGAAGTTCGATTGTCACATCTTTCAAAAAAAACCTTAATAGACTGCTAACTCCGGCTCCTCCTTCTAAAGCGCGGTCAAGCCATGACCGCTGCTCTAGATACACACGAGAAGCAGCCTGGACCCTGTCATACGTCCCAAGAATTTTATGCGTACTTAGCCAACACCCCGCTAACTCTCTTACAAGGTCTGCCAAATATACCGAAGCTACAGCCCGATGCAGGTGCTGTAGCACAAACAGACACACATTTGCATAAGTTGGCTCACCTGCACATATTGCCAGTGGCGTACACGTCAACTCTCGCACCCCTACCCACAGTCTTTGCATAACAGGAACACATTGATTGTACTCTGATATAACGACGGGGTCTTGAATTCTTTGAACCCACTGAGCATAACTTGCAAATTTTTGCATCTCGGAAAAAATAGGGTCAAGGCTAACATTGACGAAAATAGGATCACAAATGCACTTAGATTCTCTAGCCAAACGGTCTTCCAAATACAACCAGCACCATGTGCTCTTATCCGCACTTGCAAACAGACAAACCGTAAATTTAACCCAGTCTGGATCAACACTCCATTCATACGCAGCATGACCACACTTACAAGACGGCATGATCTCTGAAAAAAACGAATTAAACACTGCTGCACGCACTAACCCAGACTCTATGCAACTATCCATAATGCCCTGCAAAATGTTCTCATCGTTACAGTCTTCAAGCTCCTTGTTAATAACCTTTTTCCGCAACTCCTCTATGTAAGCACTAAACACGTAGAGGTCATACCCCTTATGAAACTCTTGCTGCCTTAAAAAATCAAACACCTGCAACACTCTCTCCCATGTTTGCTCCACCTGTGGAAGGCTAATTTCTGGAATTACAAATTCGCCTTGCAGACCAAAAGCCTCCATAAGTTCAGCAAGGGTCTTCCCAGTTTCGCGAAATAACAAAGGCCATTTTTCATGTGACAAGCCCAAATTCGCCCGTTTTTGGCATTCGTTAGCTTCGTCGCACACGACTCTTGCAGCTTCTTTTAAAACATCATCAACGAGTACTAAAAAGTTAGCGTCTGAAATGCACCAACCATCTTGAGTTCCTCGCCAGTCAGTCCTTAAATCATTCAAATACTTCAAAAAATCAAGGCTGACCTCACATTTACGTCTGCTCATATGAAACATACCTTGCAACCCCTCTACCGCCTCTAGATCTAGCGTGGTTATTCTCTTTTTTTCATGGTGGATTACGTTTTTTAATGCCATAAGATCCGATTGCACCTCTCGTTGCAACTGACCGCTACTGTCCAAAGTATTGTCTATTTGAAATACACAAGCATCGCTGACAGCAATAATTTTGGAAATAGCCATTAATACACGCAACACCTTTTCAGCGCGCGAGCTCGTGCCCTCCTGTAGCGCTTGTATACTTATTTCCCTTGGAGGAGTTATAGCGCCTACCAATTTATTTTGCACAAACACACTTTCATTAAAACGTTGCGCAATCATATCGCTCTGCAGCTCAATAACACCCTCACGCAAATATACCGCAGCCTCTTGAAGGGCACACTCACTTTGAACAAGGGCTTGAGAGGACCAACACCCTAGGACAACAAAAACACAGAATACATACATACTAAGATAATTTACAACACTTAATTAGTTTAGTCAAATCAATTAAGTAGGCAATGCTTTTAAACGTTACTCTCTCCTGGTAAGCACAACCTAATATCTTCGATTCTTATCTCGCCCTGCATCCGCAAATCACAAAACTCCTGAAGTACTCCCTGCTTATACTCTTCCTCACCAAAAAACTGCACCCCTTGACCTGTCTCTTGAATCGATCTCTGGTTATATTGTATGAGCTCGTGAAGTATCTCCCCCAGTGCTGTTGTATGCATAACGTCCAAGAAACCTTCTTGCATATCCTCTGTAATTTCGCTCAAAAAAGACTTTATCAAAAAGCTCGCGCCTTCTCCTGTAGTTATAACCCGACTCAGCCACTCACGATTCTCAACATAAAAAGAAGAAGCAGCGCGCACCTCTTCATAGGGCTTGCTAACCTTTTGAATCATATCCGGGCTTACTCCTAGATTTTCCATACACTGCTTTAAGAGTCTTGATATTACTGCCCGTAATACGTTCTGTCGCACAAAGGCACAAGCACTCGCGTAAGTAGGCCTCCCTAGATTGATGATTGCTCGCTCACAAGACAATTCACGAACACCCAGAAAAAGCCTTTGCATTTCAGGGACATACTGATTATAGCATGCTACAGCTTCCGGATCTTTAAGCAGTTGAAAGCACCCAGCAGCCTCGATTAAAAATTCCATATGCAGAAACGTATGAACCAAGCTACTGTTCACACACACAGGGGCATACGGAACCTTAGATGAAGAAACAAGCCTCTCTCTCAAATATAAGTCACACCACGCCAGTTTATCCGGTCTTGCAAGCAAAGACACAGCAAACCTCACCGGTTCTGTAGAAATATTCCATTCAAAAATCATATTTGACCCCTCCCAACAAAAGCGCTCACTCGCAAGATCCACACCTCGCAGTAGCGTTGCTCGAAACATTGCCACACGCACTAACCCAGACTCCACACAACTATCCACAATAAGCTGTAAGCATCGTTCATCTCCGCACTTTTCCATCTCCTGCGAGATACAAATTTTTTTTAATAAATCCAATATATAATCACTAAGCAGTGTTAAGTCATAATCCCTGTAGGACTCTTGGCTTTTAAAAAACTCAAACACCTGAGCTACATTTTTCCAGGTGTTTTCCCTCTCTGGCATAGAAATTTCAGGAACAGTGCACTCACAGGACATGCCAAAAGCGCACATAAATTTAGACAATTGTTTCTCACTACTCTGAAAATCCCCCCCCCACTGATCACAGGACAGGCCCAAATTGGCGCGTTTTTGGCATTCATTAACCTCATTATACATAGCGACTTCAGCCTCTTTTAGAACATCATACGCCAAAAGAAAAAAGTTAGAATCCGGGTCAAAATAGCACCGTCCATCCTGACCAATACCCCACTGTGCGTCGAGTGCACGCAAAGAATCGAGAAACTCAAAGCTCACCGCATATTTACGCCGACTCTCGTGAAAAAGTCTCTGTAAAGGCTCAACTCCATCCATCTCAAGCGTAACCCACCTCTTTTGCTCATTATGTATTACATCTTTTAACCTCTTCAGGTCTAGCTGAACCTTATCACGCAGGCAACATTCTCTTAAGAGTTCTTCTATTTTTTGTAGACAAGCACTACTCACCACTAAAGATTTAGATGTAGCCATTAGTACGCTCAACACCTGTGCAGCACGTGACCGCACCCCTGCTAACAACACCGCAATACTGCTATTATGCGGAAGGGGAGCAGCGCTGACCATCTTACTGTGCACGAGCTCACTTTCTTTAAAATGTTGCGCAATGATCTTGCTCTGCATCTCAACGACACCTTCTCGCAAATATACTGCAGCCTCTTGAAGAGCCCGTTCACCTTGATTAAGGTCTTGAGAAGCCCAACAATCTAAAAAAACAACAAATACAGATATATATAGAATCATGTGTCATTGTATGACAAACACACCTATTCCGTCAATTATAAAATACCTACAGCAGGATATCCAAGAGCCTAAACCTAAAGGCCCTCATTAGAACTACGTTGAAAAAACGTCAAGAGCGACTTGCTTAACCTGTTCATCACCAAACTGCACGCCACACCCTGACTCTTGCAAAGTTCTTTTGTTGCGCTGCGCAAGTGCCTTGAATATATACCCAAGTGGAGTGTGATACATAACGTTAAAAAATCCGATAAGATTCTCTTCGTCTACTCCTTTCAAAAAAGATTTTATTAACGAGCTCACACCTTCGCCCGTTCTTAAAGAGTGTTCAAGCCATCCTTTATTCTGAACATAAAAATAAGACGATTCTCTTAACTCTGCATAAGGTTTATTAACTTTGCGTCTCATGTCTAAGTCAGCATCTAATTCTTGAAGACAGACTCCCAAGCAGTTGGAGGTCACAGCTGGCAATAACTTATGTTGAAGAAACATACAGAACCCCGCATAAGTAGCAATATTTCGCACTGCGACCACTGGCTCACACGACAGATGTCGCACACCTATAAGCACCCTTTGCATCAGAGGAACCTCTTGGTTATAGCACGCTATCGCCTCAGGATCTTGCAGCTTCTGGAACCGGTCCGCACAGCGGGCCAATTGCACCACATGCCTGAAAATAGGCGAAACACTCGTACTTATACAAATTGGCTCATAAGATAATCGAGAATGGGCCTCCCAATTACTCCAAAGGTAATGTTCACAAAAGCCTTGCACATCAAGCCCAGCAAGAGCACAAACCACTTGGATCACCGGAGATGCAGGAACTATCATATCAAAGACCTTTTTTCCAGTACAAGAATCATATAAGTACTTAGCAAGCTGAATGGCTTTATTACATTCATCAGGACTTCCAACTTGATACAGCGCACTACGCACAAAAGCAGACTCTAAGCAGCTATCCAAAATGTCCTGTATAACCCTCTCGTCACAACACTGTTCCATCTCTTGTGTCTTGATGTTTTCCAGCAAGCGCTCTACATAAGCGGAAAACACCTCTAAATCATACTGCTTGTGAACCTCCAGTTCCTTAAAAAAATTAAACACACGCGCTACACTTTCCCAGGTCTGAGCAATAATGGGTTGTTTAATAGCTGGAACATCACACTCATAGTACATGCCAAAACAACCCATTATCTCAGCGAGCAAAAGCTTAGTTTCTTGAAACTGGCAAACCCATTGTCTGTATTTTATCCCCAGATTAGCACGCATTTGAACAGGCTCGACCTCCTCACGCAAAATACCTGCTGTTTCTTTAAGAACGCCACGAACAAAAATAAAAAAGTTAGAATCTTGGTTTAAAGCGGATAGAGCATCTTGAGGAAGCCCCCACAAATCATGTATGTCACGTAAGAATCGATAAAAACCCATGCATATTTGATTTTTACGCCCACTCTCTTGAAATAAGGATTGTAAGTTTTCAAGGTTTTCAGATTCTAAGGCAAGCCATCGGACTTGCTCGTTGCATATAACAGACTTTAAGCGCATCAATTCACTTTGTGTCTCATGGCCCAACTGTTCGCTGTATTCTAAAATTTTTTCTATACGCTTGACACACAATATGCTCACAATCACCGATTTAGTACTCGCCGTTAGTACGCCCAACACCTTTTTTTCGTCTGAGTCCAATTGGCTCTGCAATTGACACAAACTCATTTCTTGAGGGATGAAAACAGCATCTATCACCTCACCCTGCACAAGAGCACCATCGTTAAAGCACCTAGCAATAGCCTCACTTTGCATTTCCACAACATCTTCTCTCAAACGGTTTACCATGGTATGCACATGGTGATCCCAGCAGCACCCAGTTACAAAAATAAAGATAATTAAGCATATAAACATGCTTAATTGTAAGCTTTACCATTGTTTTTGTCAAGCAAAAATCACAGTTCTAGTGACTTAGCAAAATCTTCGCCTACCATGCTTATTCAAGAGGCAAAGCTCGAACAACTGACGGCTTCAACACGAGGTGATCTGAGGCGCCTTGCAGCTCTTGCATCACACTACTCAGATCCACTGGGGCTTTAGCAAGCTCACCCCATATGCCTTCATTTTTAAGCATATCCCCCAATACAGTTTGAAGATCCTGCTCAATTCCATGCCATAAGTCTGCATCCAAAACCAAACCTGTACTATCTTTGACGTCATGGAGTGTTTTTTGGAATTGAGTCACAAGTTCTTTTTGCGACAAAGCTTCTTGTCCCTGGTCAGCCCAAAGCACACGGATGACGGTCCAAAAAACTACATTGGCATCAGGGTCATGCAGTTTACGCAACTCCTGCTTCAAAATAGGCAAAACTGCATCTATATGCGCCGCTGCGCTTTTAGGTGCACAGTCTCCCAATACGCCTCTTATATCATTGAGGATTTGGATTAATTCACACTTTTGCATCATTCGCGTGGCGACTACCCACCAAAGAATTTTCAAAAAACTATCTGATTTTAACTGAAAAGACACCTCAGGGATATGAGCGAACTCTCCCAGCCAGTATCGAAAAACCTGCACATAATCGGAGTGACTTTCTACGCTTTGATAACCTTGATCCTGCGAAGCCAGGTGCCTCAACATCATGTTTGACACAGCAAGGTGAGCTAGCAAATTATAGGCATCTAATCCTTTGGATTTACGAACACGGCTAAGGATGCTTTCTTTTTCCACCTCTGGAAAGAGGCCGGCTGCATGTAACGCTGCGCTCCATTTGCCATAAGGATTTGAAGGAATGTTCATTTCGCTTAAAACCTTATGAAAGCCTTCACCAACTGCATATACAGAAAAATAGTTGTCAACTAAATATTCAGTAAGTAGTGGTAGGCTAAAATTTACTCCAGTGAACTGCGACCAGTCATGCAACATAAAGCTGACTACATCCTGAAAGTTTTCATGTGTAGGCTTAACCACCATTGATTCTTTTACCCATTGTTTTTCATACTGAGTTTTGTACTGAGACTCAAAAGAAACGCTTTGGTATTGTGCAACATACTGATCTACTTGATCACTGGCATACCCACACAGTCGGTACAGAAGTTTAAAAAGTCTTTCTTTGTTTGATTTTTTGGAGAAAAAACGCTTATCAGAACCATCGATCGAAGCAAAGTCCCTCAAAGCAAGACTCAGATTATTGCGAAAATTCTCAAAATTTGCCAATCCCTTTATATTTGCAAAACCTTGAGCGCAAGGTGAAATTGCACTCATAATTTGGTACACCACCCATAACTCACGGTAAGAGGGGTTTTCTTCAACGAAAACACGAGATGCTAAATCTCCCCACTCTTCAAAGGGAATTTCCTCCCTTAATATATAGTGCAAATGACGCAAAATGGCATTTTCCTCGTCTGCGCTGTAAGTTTGGCAGAGCTTTTCTATCCGCTCCGCCATCCACCACAAACTCTCTACTGCAGGCCCTTTACCCTCTCCGGCCTCTATCCCAGAAATAGCGCTCAAAATAAAAATGATTATTAGAAAAAAAGAACTCATGCCCCCCCCCCAGGATACCATTCAAAGTAACATGTTCCTTCTCAAGTAGTCAACAGCTATAGACACGGCGTTCGAATTACACTTCTCGGAAATGGCTTTGCATTGAGCTCTCTATGAAGTTCTACAAGACCAGGAATATACTCCCACTTCTGAGGAATTTTACGCAACTGCATCTGAACCATTTCTTTAAATGTAGAGAACGGGAGAACATGAGCAAGTTGTTTGAACGTGCCACATATACCCATGTGATCTAGATCATACTGCAGCACAAGGCGATGAATATCTCGACACCGCTCAACAATCTCGCCTCTACTAGCAGGCTCCCCCTCGCCCCAAATGTAGGCCAGCAGCGTATACAAAGCCTTGTCTCGATCCTTCACTCCCTTTTCCTTGATGTAACTGAGGATAATCTCAACCTCTGGTGGTGAAGAACACAAATAGGGTAGAAGCCTTTGTGCCTGATTATATGGATCCTTCCGGCTCATAATATGAGACAACAGGGTCCATACAACAAAAAAATAACAAAAAATCGAATTCACTTTTGGGTGATCTTGAAACTCAAACATTTGGAGCAAAGTCGCTTCAAGGTCCTGTGGCCCATGGTCTGTTAAAATGCTTACGGGGAGATCATCTCCATCACCCAGCAGAACTCCCACAAAGTGCGTTAGGCGAGTGCTATCCACTTCTTTAGAAGTGGCTGCAAGAGCACAGCTCAGGTTCAAGTACATAGTGCGCATCAAGAACTCAAAGTGATCACCGGGTTTACAGAGTGTAAACCTCTTCACCATTCCTCCCTTAAAGTCAGGAAAAAAACGCGCTGTGCTTAATTTTTGCCAGCGAGTTTCTCTACTCTTTTCAATCTGGCAATTTGCCACAAGAAATTTGTGATCTCCTTGTGAAAAAAAACCATTAGGTGGGAGCATAGGCTGAATGTAGTTTATCCAAAAATCGTCTTCTGTCACGGGATCTTGAATAAGCTCACGCAACTCCTTTGATCTAAAAAAATTTATGGGGCTAAAAGCACCATCCCCCATCACCTCACAGCCCATAACTTCTGACACCCACTGCAAAGACGGTGGGGCGCCACTACCAGAAAGGATCATGGAACCAGATTGGTTGGACTGTAGCATGAAGGCCTCCGACAACAGGGCAATCAAGCCCTCGTTCTTAAAGGTCCAGTCACCTTGAGATTCAGTGTTTTTAGCATGTTCTTCAAAAGTTTCCTTCCATCGTTCTATAAAAATTTTACGCTCATCACCCTGAGGAACTCCCTCAACAGATAAAGGCCGCATAAGTGCCTCAAGAGGATATAGCGCATGCCAAACTTTATAGGCCTCATAGGCCAGCAAGGCATCTACATCTCCTTTGGGTTTCATAGCCAAGGCAACTTGCTTCCATCCACTTACCCAAAATTTTCGGTTAAGCAGGCCTGGCAAGCCACGCAGTAAATTGTGCTTTAGCTTTGGAGTAATAATCGAGCTACTTGCACAAACTTGATCGAGTCTCTCTAAAGAAGTCTGCACCTGTGCACGTATGTACTGTTCCCCGCAAAAAGCTTGTTGAAACAAGAAAAAACATACTATCAGAAAAAAAGCGCACCTCATCATAAGGTCTCCCTTCTTCACGGTATCACAAAATGCGTCAGCATCATAGTCGCAGACACTCAGCTGGTCACGCACGAAACATTATTAACTTCTATACTCGCAAAACAGACCACCAGAAGCTGCCACTGCTATCCATAGCTTTAGCACTACTAACAGTTCTTTCAAAATCTGCAATATTTTTTTTCAAACCAAACACTAACGACTCTCTATCATGGTCATCGTGCAGCCTTATCAAGGCTGCGCGATACTTTGGCCCCAGCACGGAAATCAGCAACCATTGATCCTCTGATGAAGCGGCCGCTAAAATCTTGAAAAGTGCATGTTCACATTTTTCCTCCCCCGCGTCAGTGGAAAAGGATTTCACTGCTTTTTGAATGGCTTGACAGCTCAAAGACTCTATATCTGATTTTTTTACAATTAAGCCAGGCCCTTCATTTTGCAAGGCGCATGCTTGATATTCTTGTATCTGCTCATCTAAAAACTTCATGTCTGACAGCACTGTACCCTGCAGACATTTTGCCACTACCGCCATATCACCTCTAGACGTTCACAGAGAAGAGGCAACCTCACTAAAAGAAAGAATCGAGAGCAGCAGCACATGACCATTCCTGCCTTCTGTCTCAACAATAATCGTTTCTCAAAAGGACTTTGGAAAACTCAACAACATTTCAGTCACTCTCTCCACTCAATCTTTGCTACACGCTACACATGAAGTCCTTTCTCGTGACAACCCTATTTCAGAGGCATCCCACCTAGCACCACACTCTGCTTGATAAACAACACCGTATAAACGCCAAGCTTTACGATATTGGTCTGCAATATCGTAAAGCCAATCTCCCTCAGAAAAAGTGTCGGAAAACCACGGGTCTTTCAGTAAAGCTATATAGTCCCTCTGATCACGTTTGCCAAGAAGATTAAACCCCCAATTAAGTGGGAAAGGACAAGGATCACAACTGTCTTCAATATTAAACCCATTGGATTTCACAAGACGTTGAAAAACTGAATCCATCCTTGCATATGCTTCGCGTTGAAATGGTGGATTAAATGCTTTTAAAATTTGGATTATCCTTTTTGCTCCGCTTTCCTGCAGCACAAGGTGTTGCGGACAAGTGCGTAGGATATGCCCCTTAAACGGCAGCGCTCCTCGTTCACGAAAATCCTCCTGCCACTTGTCTACCGGATTATGGGTGGCCGCTAATTTTAGCGAGCAACATGCCGTCATCAGCATAATAAAGAATTGAATCATAGTTTAATTGTACAAAATAAAACTACTCATGACAATAGATATTATGCTGATACAAGTTTGAGGGTTTCAGTAGTACCCAAACACAACACTATGGCTACACTCTCCGAAAAGACAACCAAAGGCCTCCAGAGCAATCACGGACTTTAACAGCACAGACTACACTTTGAAACTTCTTGATCCTATCTTTCACCTCAAAAGCATCACGCTGTTCTCTATCGTCACCCTCAACATTCAACTTTAACAAAGCTGAGAGATACTTTGAGTCTATAATGGAAAGCAAAGCCCATTGATCTGCAGCTGAAGTCTTCGACAAAGCCTCCAAGAGTTTATAAACGCAAGGCTGTTTTTGCGCACTGGAAGAAAAAGATTGCACTACTTTTCTAATAGATTGACAATTCAGTGCTGCTAACTCTTCTTTTTTAAAAAACGGGCTTTCGTCCTCTCTCTGCCCAGCACACGCTTGAGATCTTTGTATCTGTTCATCCACAAGCTGCATTCCTGACCTCACTTCAGCCTTAAGGCACTCAGACAGCACTGTTAGGTCATTCGACGACCGCTCCAGACAAGATGCAACTTCACTGAAAGAAAGCACCGAGAGCAGCAGCTGATAACCTTTGATGCCAGGCCTCTCCATAATCATAAGCGTTTCCCGAAAAGACGTCGGAAAACTCAACAAAACGTTAGCAGCCTCACTCCATTGTTCGGGGTGAAACGCTACAGCCATTGATCTTCCAGATGCAGAAAGCCCCCATCTAGTCCTATGCGCATCAGTATTATAAAAAACTCCGGATAACAACGTCACATCACAAGGCCATGCTGCACCGCCTAATATATATTGACTAATGATCCCCTTACTTATCAAGGAAGTGTACTCTTCCTGATCACATTTACAAAGAAGACGCAAGCCTTCCATCAGCTTCTTGTTACCTAACGCAAAGTTTTCTCCAACCTTAAAGCCACGGGTAGTCACAAGATCTTGAAAAGCTGGATCCATTGCTGCAAAGGCGACTCCTCGAAATTCTGGGTCAAATTTACTTAAGAGGTCAATGATTTGCTTAGCTCCGCTCTCCTTAATAAACAGGCCTTTCCCCCCTAGAAGAAAGTGATGTTCCGCAAAAGGTAGCGTAGCAAATGCATTCCGCTCACCAATGACAGACTCCCACTCCAAACCTGTAAAGCGCATCACACGCTTACTAGCGGGATTAGCGGGATCCATTTCTCCATTGGTCCAAGGCAAAAAACCAGCAGCATTGGATTCAGCAAACACACACATAGCAATAATAATAATAAAATATTTAGTCATGACCCATTTTACACAACAAACCTAATCTTGGCAATCAATATTATGGCACCACAAGTTTTTTACCATCAAAAAAACAAAAAAGTTTTGTATACTTTTGATTTCTGTGCAATAATTGCTCGTTATGATTACCTTAGCATTATTTATTTCAGCTTTGACTCTTTCTGCAGCGTCTTTGGAGACTTCGTCCTCAGACGCAAACCAAGAGGATAAGCAACACTGCCAGCAAGCGCCAGTTGCCCCCAGTGCATCCGACATTGCGAGACACGAAGCGATACAAACCGCACGCAGAACTACCGCTAGATACAGGCAAAGTATGAAGATTCCTGCCCCTGCAGATCAGGCACTCTCTGGAGCGCTAAAGACGCCAAATCCGGTGACTATTCCTGAAGACATTGAGGTTCCTGGAAGAATCACTCTCCCACCCCTCAAGTTAAGCTCCATGCATGCCGCTTACCGAAGAGTCGCTGCCAAAACAATTACTCAAAGCAGGAATTCTAAATTCGTCTTGCCGACCGCATATGCAGAAGAGATTCGCCGAATGCTAGAAACTATGATGATTTTAGCTCGTAATTATGGCACGCTCCCTCCTGCTTTATTTGAGCGTTGGCAGAATAAGATAAACATAATGACCCAAAATACAGATCATAACTTTGCCCACGCTTTGTTCGAGTGCATCATTTCCGGAACGGCATTGCCAAAAAAATACCAAAAATTTCTTGATAACGCAAGCGACACTGTACCATCTTTCGCCCTTCCTGGAAGGGATCCCTTTCCTTGTTACCCGACTTTTGAACTCAGGGACGGTGGGAAACCGACTTCCTCCTACTGTGTCTTTGGTTGGTTAAGTGAGGACTGCGTAGGCGATAAACTGAAAGATTGGCACGAGTACCTTGCTCCATGGTCCCAAGAAGCTTTTCTTAGTCAAAAGGGTTACGTGGTACTTGCCACACTTCGTACGGGAGACGGAACCCGACACTATACACCAGGCATGAAGATTCAGCACACGACTTACGCATATCCTTTGCAAAAATCCATAGAGTTGAGTCAGACAGCAGGTCCTTTTAATCAAACTTCCAAGCTATCGAATGGTTTGCTCTACATGAACGTAAACCATGCCCTATTACAGACGCTCAAAACATCTTGGAAAGAACTCCAGAAAATACATGGGCAAAAAGAGGACAAGAAATCCAGCCACCCAGGTATGACGACCCTTAAGGCTGAACGTCTCGCAGAGGGCAAGGACTTCTCTTTTAAGTCAACAGCAACTCCAGGACACAAGACCCTACTCAAGCGCGCGATAATGGGTCAGGCAAACGACTTCAAGCAGGGGATTATGGCCCATGGAAAAGCGATTAAGGGGGCTATAGCTCACGGAAAAGCGATTAAGCAAAGCGAGCCTACAGAGGATACGCATACGTACGATGAAGTGCCACATGACACTGCAACAACTCAGGCGACACCTCCACTTCAGGAGAAGCCTTCATTCTACGATGAGATTTCAGAGACAAGCATTCAGCCTATTTCAACAGAAGTGGCAGCACCTCCACTACCTCCAAGGCCGCCGAAAACTCAGGTAAACCACCCAAATAAGGCACCGATGCTTCCTCCAAAGAGCGTCTCAGCGACTAAGCCTATCCTTGCACCAACAAAGCCAGAAATCGCAGATCCCAATCCTACGACAATTCAATCACAACCTATCGACCACAATCGACTTTCCATAATTGTGGCATCTCCGGAAGATTTGGGAGAAGGCGAGCCCGTCCTTTACGACATCCCAGATCCACAGTCGTAAGTCTGTTAACAGCTGAGAAGCCGTTAACATCCTCAGTCACACTGCTGTTGTACGCAGTGTGACTGGGGCGCAATTCAAACAACTTTAAAATTTATCTTGCAAACCACCCCAATTCATGCAAAAATTCAACACTATGATTTTTATACTTTTATCATTATTTACACACCTCGCATATTGCGCGACATCCCCTGAATCAACCTCACTAGGCGCTCAAGGAGATAATTTTCACCCAAGCAGAAGAACAGCCACACTGGCAAAACTGAAGAACTGCACTTCTGAAGAAAAATCAGCCACCATCAAAGGTATGAGCGCAAATGGGTTCCTATGCCACGCCGATGCAAGACTCAAGCTCAAAACAATTCCAAAATCCATCGGCACTGACGATATCGAAGATCTATGCAAAGATGCTCCAGCGTACATACAAAGAATCGCGTACATATGCGATATCGCACAGCATTTGCAAGACGACTTGCGCTGCCCCGACCGCTTACATGATGCACTACGCGCAGAGTTTATGCTTCTTACTAAGGAGTATGATGAATTCACAGCACACCACGCTTTAGCCCAATACCCTTATATAAAATTCATTATGCCAATTCTTTATCCTAGGGCGGGCACACGCACATTTCCGCCCAAAAATATGCCTCCTAAAACGGAAGATCAGGTCGACACGTTCGTGCACCGTTCTTCTCTATTCGAAATTCACGCGGCAATGGGACTGCTAATGAAAAAAGCCTCGCCCGATAAAATTGCAAAAAACAAAATCAAAATGTCGGACTTTTTGCCTATCACTAAAGAGAATTTAGCAAAACATGATGGGTATTTGGTTCTTGCTCACGCTGTATTTGACATCGATACAGAGTCGGCCTCCACAGACTATATTTTATTTTCTGTACAACAGATCCTGCCCGCTCTATCAACCCTGTCAAGCTCTCCAGACTCTGCTCAATACCTCTTCCTGAAAGCAGTATCTAACCTACTGGCACAAGGCAACACGCTTTCCCAGCCATTACCCAAAGAGCGCGCACATTTCTCTCTTGCTCTTATACCTATAACTAAGAAATCGAAATACGTAATGTGCCGAGGGTCCGCCACTCGCTTGACCGAGATTAATGGGTTATTTAAATCGTTCGCAATATCCGCTTCAGAAACAGGGCATAAAGAACTTAATGAGATAATCTACGCTGAAAGCAAGCATCTTCTTATAGCGGCCAAACCAGCATTTGTTCATAGAGTACTATCATCTTTCCGAAATGGAAGGCCCATAGACGCTTGCGATGTAACCGAACTCGCTAACGCACAAGAAAAGGGCTCTGAGAGTGCACTAGCAATCGCGCCTCCAGACTACAAGGACCTTTTAGTCATTTACGATGCACATATGTTCGGAGCAAGCAGATATTTTCTTGATGCTTGCCACGACCCACAAGCTTATGCAACTGCCCTTACCTCTTCTCGGACAAAGGGCACAAAAGAGCCTGAAAAGTTTGTGGAGCCCCGCCTCTCTCACTTACTGGTAAAAAACGCTGAGTTTCGAATTAAATACCATGCTTTCGGAAAAAAGATTAGCATTGATTACCTGTATGCGCATATTTTTCAAGACCCGCCTACATACAAACTGACTGCGACAGGAGTAAGTTTATCAAACATAGAAAAAGAATGTTTTGCCGCGTTACGCACTAAGCGAGAGCAATACATAAAGTCCTCGGCTACTGCGAAGCTAAAAGTTTAGAGACAATTAAGACTCTCTGAGCAAAGGCAAGCAGCAACACAGCTGCTGTCGCCCCTTAATGTGGACACACAATCAAGACGCCTAAAGTTCCTTTAGGCGTCTTCACTCCCCCCTTTTTTCCTTCCATTTTTCAAAAAGATCTTCACCGTTTTGCTTTTTAAGTCTTATTGACTTTATAAGAAAAAGTGATATAATCTGGTGTATTTAAATATTAACAGCAATGTCTTTTGTTCTTATAGCCCTATCCTGTTTTGTATCCTGCACCTGTCTCTGGTCCACTGACAATCAGGAGATTTCCCTCACTGATTCAGTAAGCAATGCCGCTCCTATACATCAAGCACTCCAACATGTTTTTACATACAGCACCATGCCTTCTCTGAATAGTTTCTGCACAATGTTAGACAGCATTGCGCAGGACATGGGGTGTGCCAATAACGTGCACAGTATTGTGTATCGTATTCTACAAGACGCACATACAGAACATCAAAGCGACACTCTACTTGATCTGGCAGAAACCCTCTTACACCTTTCTGAACTACACACCAACGCATCATATCAAGAACCTATAACTTTTTCTCGCCCGATTGCTCCAACAAAGTCCGCAATACATGATGCTAGTGTTTTTTTAAGACTGCTTCATACACAACAGCTAATTTCCACTCAACCTTACCAGGGTCGACACCGTCTTTTTCAAGCGGTATACAACCAACTCATTGCCAATTATAGCCCAGACGCTTTAGTGAATTTCTCTATTATAGCCATTGCTCAACTTAGTTTTTACAAACATACTCCACACGCTGATTGGCTCATAAACCTGTATGCTTCCGCATCCTCAAAATTACGCTTACATATACTTCAATCGCAGGTTACTGCTACCGAAGCCTCCCCATTAAACCAGGCTGATTTATACACCACATGCATGCTAACACTCAGTGACACCTTACTCCAAATATACAATAGGCCGCAATCTTTATCTGTTAGCGTTGGGGACATTTTGAACGTGGTCCCTTATCACCTAATTCTTCCTTACACAATACACGCCCTTACTCCACATGCACGACTTGCCAACATACTTCATGAAGCACAAACGATGCCACTTAAAAATCAGAGTGCAGTAGTAGCCAGCACAGAAGTTCTCGTTGACACAGCATTTCTTCTTAACCTTCAGTTGGAGGGGTGGGCGTTGTGCTACTCTACCATCTGTCAATTCTTTACTTACGCACCTAATACGCAACGCACACTTGAAGAGGTAGCTTTTTTAAGGTTAATGCAAGTACGCACGACAGGGGCTATACTCCTGAATCATATGAACAGCCCAAAGCGAACTATTGCACAATACATCCCAGAATTTCTGCACACATCAAGTCCTCATATTACAGAAACCTTAAAAAGCTTTGCCTCCACACAAAACCCAAACATTCGCGAGCTATCCGAAACTAATATTTTTCATTACTCTCTCTGCATGAGCCGCGCCCTCTCTTTACAGGATTCATGCGAACAAACGGACTTATGTGTCGCAAACATATGCGATCAAAGTGTGCGTCACTTAGCGTCTTGCATAACAAAGCACTATCTCAATCAGCCTCAAACAGAAATATTGCCCGACCCCTTCTGTGGTAAAGTTAGCAAGATAAACCTTATGACCCTCGCGACTTATCTTGGAACAATTCCGCAGAAAACCCACTGCGTAACACGCTGGGTAAATGCTATTTTCTCCCATACAATTATTCAAAGTATGCCTCCACAATCTATTAGAGAAGCACGGAGGCGTGTTGAGCGAGTACACCTTCCAAACATCTCCCTCCGGCTTGCCTGTGCCTATATTTTCCAAGACGTAATCACCCCTTCTACAGATAAAATTCCCGCTGAGGTTACAGACAAAAATATAGCCAACTTCGCATCTTTACGACTTCCTGATTTACCGGAAAGCTGTGAACAAACCATCAAGCTTTTACTACAACACCTTGCTCTAGGTCACATTATTTTAAGCGAAAGTGAGAAGGAGATATGCGCCACAGAAGTCCGAAATATCCTCCTACGAGCAACAGACAAACAAATCAGAGAAAACATAGAAGGAACAGCTTATACCGCAAGCGTTCCTGTTGTGCTTCCCTTTCTTTACGTGCGTAGTACAGGAGACTCAGATTTTGAGTTGTTTCAAGGCATCGCCGACCACCACCCTCAGGTTCAAAATGCCCTTTATACGTACTGGGTATGGAGAGTATATTCAAAGGACTTAGACTACATTAAGGAACCATTATTAGCCTTTTCCTCCACTCAAATTTACGGAAAATCGTACAGTTTTTCAAAATTTTTTGCTTTGAAATCACTGAGCAATGGCGAACTCAGACTCTCCGTTCCAATCATCCACGGTGCACCAAGCTCAACACTCAATACATTACTCAAGTTGTATCAAATAAGTCAATCCATTCAAATCTATCATCCAAACATGGCAGAATCTATGAGAAACAACCTTTGTATCCTTGGTCAATGTCCGGCGTTTTTCCAAGCACTTGATAAGGCCCAAACAACAGCGGATCTGCAAAGTGTCTTTGAAAGTTATCACAGAACACAAGACCTCTTAGTCATAAGTGCTCCCAAAATGGGGAATCTTTTTGAACAAATACAAGGATACCTATCAAGCAAAGATACTGCACTCTCGCAATCAGAGCACGCACTGATCCACACATTTTCTTTAGTTGCCATTACCCATCACTTAAATCAAACGCAAAGCCCTTTCTATCCCGAAGCAATACACCAGTTACGTCAAATGCTCAGTGCTCCTCTGCGTACAAACAGAACCAACTCCTGTGTACAAAACTTATTAAACCTCTTTTTTGGGGATAGTAACCACCTAACTCAACAGACTATACTCACCTCTCAAAGTCAGCTGGATGCCTTCATGTACGCAGATTCAAATGACCTTTCAGAAGAATGCTCACTTCAGCCCACTACATCTGCTCAAACTGGCTTCTCATGGGCACAACCCAACCATCTCAGTGCGCCCGCAGAAAATACAGAATGTTTATGGGATCGCACTCCTTTGCCCGCAGATGTTGTTAACCTTTTTTGCGAGACAACAGCACAAGAGGCTTCTACCCCCTTCCCAGAACCCTTAAGCGAAGAAGAAATGCGCACCTTGACTCATGAACAATCAGCACTAGAGATACTACAATTAAGAGCATATTTAGAAAATGTTTCCTCCACTACAACCGAAAAAGAAACATGCATCTTCACTAATGAACAATCAGAGCTGGATTCACTAAACTTAAACGCATATTTAGAGGTTTTTTCCTCTACTAGATTTGACGATATAACCTAAATTGAACAACTATGAAAAAATTTATACTCTTATTTGCTACAATAGCCTTTCACACACTTACATTTGCGGCCACTAAGGAAACAGGCATCGAAGAACTCAGTGTTACGTCTGCGGTGGCAATCTTAACATCTGGAAGTCCCGAATCAGCTCAACAACATTTAGAGACATACTTAAGCACAAACAAAACACACCTAAGCATCCCCTATCCCGGATCATTATATGTTGAGCCCAAGGCCCCTCTCATCCAAGAACGTCTTTTAGGAAAAAGCGTTACTGCAGATCAACTAGATGTATTCTCACTTCACCGATATGAGCTTGCCAAGGCCTCAATAGCACGCAAGATACCCGCGCCAATGTCTCAATATACTCTGTCCAAGGTCGACCCCCTCCTATGGAAAATGTCAGCAACCGGATCCCTTTCGCTTCCCCCTAGCTTACAGCCCTCTCGTGATGCCTTACTCGTTCAACAAATATATGCTGATCATACATTAGAGGTTAGCCATCTGTTAATCAGACATATACACATACACTTCAAACATCTCTATAACCATCATAAAACACACCTACAAAGCCTTCAACGCATTCTTTCCTCTGAGATTCATACTCCTTGCCTCCAGCAGATGCACAGCCTGTGCCTCAAAACCATACTTTGGAGCATTATGGCCGAACTGCACAAATATCACTTGAATATTTCGCCCGAGTTACTGGAAGCCGCTTACGCTCCCGTCAGCCTGCCCCAACAGGTGCATTTACCTGATATTTTCAACAGCATTCCAGACGAAATCATGACATGCGAAATACCTTTTCATGTGTTTAACTTGATCAGAATGCACAAACTCCCTCACAATTACCCTTTAATTGGCCAAGACAACAACATATCACTGATGGCACACGCCTCAACATTGGCAAAAGAGATCGGGTCCCTCTATGTATTGCAGTGCGCACTTGCCCCTGAACTCTTCTCTGCGAGTGGAAGTTCGCGGCCTGCCGTAGAAGTGGTAGTTTTCTGTAAATCCCAGCCCATACCACACTTGTATTTTTCGTACATGATCGCTGACCTAAAGCGGAATCTTGATGCTCACATACTTCTACAGCAGATTATCTGCTCTATGTCCCTGCAAACCGCTTACAGCCTAATGACACAGGAGTGGCCAAACATACAATCTGTTCTTGATATAGATGGGGCTGAAGACTTGTGCTCGGCCATTCCCGAACTACACACAGTGTACACCACCAACGATCAATCTACGGCTATGTGGAAGAACTTTCCAGGGTCAGAAGCTCTTCCCAAGATGCCGAAAAAACACGAGATATACGCAGATCCGGATAAAGATTGGACAGAGGATCAGCCAAATCATCTCCCTCTTATTTGTCATATATTTAGGTTTGTTGCGCTGTGTTGGCATACACCAGAGACACACATCATTTTGAAAAAAGCTCTACAAAACCTCAAACCATTAGAGTCACAATACGCTGAAAATCCCCAACTATCAAGGGGAGTACAAGCCACACAAAAAAATAATTTCTCGATCTACCAAAATCATCTAAAAAGCCTCTGTAAACTAGCATTTACCCTGTATTATGCCCAACGTTCTGAGACCGCCTTTGATATAACAACGGAACAAACAGCTGACTCACTCTTGAAAAAAACGCTATTAAAAGCACCACCTCAACAACTGAATAAAGCATTTATGGAAGAGATCAACGCCCACCTTACTCATCCCCCTCTCAGGGTGTTCACAACTGCAGCAGCATCAGTAGAGTCGCTGGATATCATAGATTTACCCTCCAATCCAATGTCTAAAATCAGTGAAGACGACACAGAAAGCACCCTTTCTTCACAGTCCTCAGTAGTTATAATCCCCTCCCCTCGAGAATCTTCCCCTCCCATGCATTCCTTTGCCGGAAAACGCAAGCGCTCTCCCTGTTCTGACTCTGACTTCACCTTGCTCAAAAAACATTGCGTTTCAGAAGACTAACTCAAACTAAGGGGAGGCATTGCCCCCCCCGCAATGTAGATTTTATTTTTCTTTACTTGTCTTCCTAACACATGGTATGTTGCTTTTGGGCAACACATCGTGTGTGTTCCAGGAGGGATCATGTCTTATCTATTACTTATTGCTGTCACATGCACTCTAGCTAGTAGTGCGGAAAAAATTGAAACATTCCAAGAACTATTTGAGCAAACTCCGGCACAAGCCGGTGCGGGAGCTCTTGTTTTACACAAAAAAAACCCTATGGTTTTTTTAACTCAAGACTTTTCTGACAGCTTGCTGACACACACTATGGACCACCTATTTGCGCATGTTGAGAAGCATCAAGAGCGCTTTGACATCACTTTGGGCAACATTATGCTCCGCGCTTTGCTGCCGACCGTCATTCTGCCTCCTGAAAAATCTCAGAAAATGCACACTTTTAAAGATGACGTACGCCCTGGAAACAGCAGCACTCTCTTTATAGAACCAAACCCAACCCTCTATGACAGTGGTCAAGACCTTCCTAAAATGGCGGTTTTTTATGATGATATACTCGGAAACGGTCGAACAAATGTTGGAACAATTCTGCCCTTACTCCGTAAATCCCCAGACATGGTTATTTCAATCTTTTTTGGCATGGAAAAGCAAGGAAAAGCAGACCCAGTTAACGACGTATTTACTGGTGGGAAATTTGTAGCTATTCCCAACCCTAAAGATAGAATTTTTCAACGTTTAGTGGAAGAGTTGTTGCGTGAGGTGGACGTAGAAAGAGATATTCGTGATTTAGATTCGTTGCCGCCCTCAGTAAAAGCGCAGGTTCTAAAAGCACAAAAAGAAGCTACGCAAATGATAAAGCAATGCTACTTTTACACCAATTCTGGCATGACACATAAAGCTTTTCAAAGAATCGCCAAAGACCCTTCTCCCTGGATTGTCCAATACTTTGAGTCATTTTCTCCTTTTGTGGAGCGCATAGAGGCCAATGCACTTCGCACTCACCTGCAAAAGCTCACCACCCTCAATGAAGACACTCTAGAGGTGATTATTCCTCCAAGTAACAGTGGGCCGTCCGCTTTACTCAATGCATTAACTACTGTAGAAACGCTAAACAATGCCCTAAGCCTTCAAAATATTTCATACATAAAATATGAACGTACTGAATCTGATGGATTTCGCGTATCGTCACCGAAACTTCCTGGAGATTCTCAGAGTAAAGTTGCTCTTATTTCTGAGGAAGCGGCCAAAAACTCAGAGCTTTTAAGAGAGTTACAAGATGCCTACGCAAGAGTTATAACTATTCCCACGTCTCATATGCCTGTAGAGAAAAAGTTTTTCCGTCCACTGCCCAAAGAAGCCTCTGAGTTTCACTCACTCACTATGGGGGAAATGACGCTTATAACCAGCGATCATGCTGAGAGAAATGGAAGTCTTGTGACGCAAAAGAAATAGCTACTTACACAACACACCCCTTATCAGCATCTACAGCACAAAGTCAGGCGTATATCTCCACAAGTACTTTCAGGAGGGAACAATGAGCAAAGTTGTAACGACGCTCATTGTTCTCTCCTGGTGGATAATGCGCGTTCTATAGCACCAAGGATTTCAACACCTGAGCTCTATACTCGAACTCTAAAAAGTCCAAATCCTCTATCCTACGGACCTCTTGTTGGCTCAGTTCAGCAACCTCAAGCATAGGTAATGGATCCTTATTCAATCGAATAGTAGTGCGTTCAAGTCCGGACCTTAAATTCACGTTATGAGAGCGGTCCTTTCTTGATGGAGAGGCAGGACTTTTATCCTTCCTCTTTGACTCTGCTGTAATCGCGTCTAGCATGGCTTGTTGCTCCGCCATATTATTAAGATGCTTCAAACTGTCTGGAAGCTCCACCATAGGGTGGTCTTCCCCAGTTGCGGAAACTACTGAATCTTTCCCACCTTCTGCTAATAATTCGGGGGCATCTTTTTCGTTTTTTCGTTCAAACTCTGCCATCAGCGCTTTTTGTGTCTCTATATCAGCTGAGCCCAAAACACCTACAAAATCTTCTGGCTTTGAAAGGGCGGTCTTGTTTTCTTTTTGCGTCAATAGAGGTTCTAGGGCCTCTTTTTCTTCAATCATATCTTCTCTATTTGGGAGTGAGTACATAGCTAGATTTTTCCGAGAAACTGGCCAATCAATGCGTGGAAGCGCTACCTGCATAGTCGATCCAGCTCTTTCAAAGTCAACCACATCCACCGCCATCTGTATACAAGCTTTTTCTTGTTCATCATTTGTACACTGACGAACAAACCATGTAATATTACGTGCATTAGTCGAGGATATAGCAATATAAGTCTTATCTGCTTTTTTCTCAATCACCTCAATCAATTTCTTCTTCAATATTTCACGTTGCGCCTTCCATCCAGAAACTGATTTTATTGCTGCTTCAACACTCTGGAACAGGGAGGTTGTATTACCTATAAGGGCACGCCACCAATCCAGTGCATAAACCAACTGGTAGTCCCCTGACAGAGGTTTCGGTGAAGATAAAGACTCAAGCATAGCCATCACAATCCTAATACCACGCTCTTCCCCCAAATCATCTATAAGGTCATCACAAGCATCTAACATATCCTCGAGCGCACACTCCCACTGCAAACAATCCCATTCCTCTTTACCTAAAGATATAGATAAGCCTGAAGTAGACATCGCGCCCATCAGACGCTTGTCTGATAAGACCTTAGTGTTTGTAAACATAAGAACAGCCAAAGCTTTGTTTCTTGCCAAACCTAATCGATGCACAACACGAGAGTAAGGGGCAATACCCTCCCATCCAGCTCCTAAGCGCTGCGCTATAACGGCTGATGGCACCTCCCATGAGGCAAACCAATCAGCGTCATCCCATTGGTTCTGTGGATTGACCACACCAGCACTTTTATGGGCTAAAATTTTGCTGATGTTACTCATGGCATTTTCCCAAACCATCAGCCTTATGATTTTGCGCCGCACTTCGAAAGGGTCTTGCGTTTGGTACAAGCAAAGATTAAAAGGCGGAACAGCGTCTAGCGCACACAAACCTGACTCAACTTGAAAAAGCCACTTACTGCGACTTCCTGCTCTTGTTGGAAGATGGCCCTGAATGAGCCCCCTTACCTCCGCCACACTGCCTGCAAAATCACTCATTGCTTTTTGATACTCTTCTTCAGAATTCAGTTGCAGCGCATCACGGTTAGCTGATTTCTGAAGGTATGCTATATCTTTATTTTTTGGGATAGAAAATGCATAGGAACCATCTTCTTTCAGCCCTGTATTCCACAAATTTTTCTCCGCTTTACAGTGCATTAAGCTTTCTTTAATAAGAAACTCCCAAGAAAACAAAAGCGGCAAAGCGATTTGGGCACCACCCATCTTTAGCGACCTTACCCCGGATTTAAACGCATGCTGCAACTCACTGTAAGTTAAGCACAATAAATGATCCATGCTTGTTTTAAAAAAGCTACTTACATCATTTTGGATATTAACCATCGGCATATGCGCAAAAACTTTTTTGGGGTCATCTACTAAAGAAGCGGGAACATATTGTTCAAAATCCGCGTAAGACACGTCCTCTGTTACAGCGTTAGCAAAAGCAAAAAAACCAAGGACCTCTGCTAGAGGACGCTTTTGCCCTGAACGCAAAGCCTGTAGCATAGCACCAGTGTTTGGCCATTGCATAACCAAAACTTTAAGTTTTTCTAAGGCGTCACGATACGCAACCCGTCGTTTAGGGTATTTACGATTATCATAACGAACAAATCGAGTATACGGCCAACATTGACGGTTTCTATTTTTGCATCTTTGGCTAACAGGGGCTGGCCGCTCCTGACTAGCATCTACACAAACAGATGATACATCAGGAAGACTCCCCTGTTGAATGGGTTCTTCGCTCAACGCCAACAAGACTTTTTCTAAACGTTCACCCTGCAAAGCAAGCGCATCAGGAAGCAGTTCATGGTCGACATCAGCATTTCCTGCCTCAATGAAGTTTGGGTCAACCTCGGCTAAGGCCAAAACAGCATCTAAAGCGCGCACCGCTGAATACACGGATCTTTCCGCGACCTCTTTATAGTCTCCACACAAAAAGCTCCCTATCAATATGAAAAATACTGTAAAAATATAGCGCACACACACCCCCCTCACTCATCATAGTCTAAAACCCTCCCGTCTCACAAACAAAATTATCACACAACGCCTTTATCCCGTTTGTCATTGCGCAAATAGTATTAATAGAGTCACTCCATATGCAGTTTGCAGGTGGTTTTCCCAGGCCACCTTTACGCGTTTTCGCAGGTTTTCTGTACGCATCAAGACACAAGGATCACAATCGACGCTCAATTAATCTTACACGACGCCTACAAAATCAAGGCTCGAACCACTGCCCTAACACACGCTTCTACAGAAGATCTTGTTCGAGGAAGCGAAGGCTTTTTCACACTTACCTTAGACGCGTTTTTCTCTTCTTCCAGCATCTCAAGAATTGCATATTGCTCTGCCACATCAACGTCATCTAGCAATCCACCATAGATCTCTGTATCACTAGAGCTCGTCGACTCTACCCTCTCTCTTAGCTGAGGAAGGTCCACAATACTCGACTCAAATTTACCCTCCCCCTCTTGAAAAGCAGCATCCGTCCAGTCTTCTGGATTCGGCACTGAATAACGCCGGAGGTCTAGGTCATCATTAGGCCAATTGATCTTCTTCAAGTCACCCTTCATTGCACCACCCAACGCAACTGCAGCAAGGTCTACTGCTTCAAAAATACATTTTGTTTCTTTATCGTTATTTGTGCATTTTGACACAAACTCCTTAATTTTCAAACTATTTGCCTGACATATTTCAAAATATCCACTTCCCTGAAAAGACTCAATGATAGCAGTTAGTATCTCACGCAGTTTTCTACGCTGAGCCTCCCACCCAGGGAGTTTCTGCACTTCTTCCATATCACTTTTTAAGTCAACACCTCCATTGCAGAGACCATTCCAAAAATCCATAGCATAAACTAGGCTACACTTTCCAACATACCCCTTATCAAATTGAGGGTTACTCAAAACGCTTACAATTAAATCAAGTCCACGTTTTTCTCCCATATCATCGACCAATTCATCGCATGACTCTAAAATTTCATCCAAACACCACTCCCACTGCAAACAGCGAACCTCCTCGAGGCTCATAGTGCTGGCTAAACCTGCATTAGCAACTTCATCCGCAAGCTTAAATCGCACCGGAAGATCACGCATTAAAGGCGGATTAATAGCCTCCAAAGCATCCGCTCTTGTTACGCTAAGTCGGTTCATCACCCTTGAGTGCCCAACTATTCCTTCCCAACCGGCCCCTAGACGCTGTGCTAAAACGGCAGGAGCCAAGGCCCACTTCGCCATCCATTTAGTTTCTTCTTCTCCTTTTTCATATTTATGTGCACGAAATATATGGCGCCTTGATATGACTTCGCGACGTAATAAGATTTTGCTAATATTACACATAGCATTTTCCCAGAACATAAGCCTAATCAATTTGCATCGCACGTCCAGAGGGTCGGTAGCTTGACGTAAACAGAGTATAAAAGGAGGCACTGGGTCTAGGCTCGCCAACCCCGCCACAGCTTGAAAAAACCATAAAGCATCCGTTCTTGGCGGAACGAGTTCAGCAACCCTTGATTTTAATGAGCTCAATACCCTCTCGTCCCCCATAAAAACCATCCCTGGAAAGCCCTCTAAGCCCAACAAATTCCATATTTTACCCTCCGGCAGCATTTTAACATCATAAAAACCGGCCACATGAAGATCATGCCCCCACAAACCACACTTCTGATTCAAGTGAGTTATGTGGTCATGAATGAAACACTGCCAATAAAACAAAAGTGGAAAAACCTTCGGAGTAAACTTTGCATACTGCTTTCCTCGGCTTGCGATTATACTCGCTTCAAGAAAGGAGTCCCACCCATCCTCAAATGCATATTTAAGCTTCTCGTATGTTAAAAGCAGCAAATGATCCACACCGCTCTTAAAAAAGCTATCTACATCATTTTCTATGTTAATAACTGGCATTTGCTGAAAAACTCGTTCAGCTCTATCTTGGATATTCGGCGGCAGGTGTTGTGCAAAGTCCTCATAACTCAGGTCCACCCTTACAGCGTTTGCAAAAGCAAAAAAACCTAAAATTTCTGCAAGTCTCTGCTTGTTACCTGAGTTCCGCAGCGCAACAACCATACTATCCACGCCCTTCCAGCCCGACACCATGCGTGTTAGCTGATCTAAAGCTGCCTGGTAAGCCGCCTGTCTTTTGGGATACTTTTCATTCTGGTGCCGAACAAATCTCGTATAAGGCCAGTAATGCCGCTTTCCATTTGTCTCCTGCCCTACCCTAAGGTCTGCATCAAACTTTGGGTGGCTGCTTGGTTTTTCGCCTCGTCGAGGCGGTGGTGGCGCTTCCGAATCTGGAGTTTCAGCTACCAGAAGCCTTGAAATGTCCGGAGCGCTTCCTTTCTTAATGTTGTCAACTTGAAGCGCTTTCCACACCCCCAGAAGCCTATCACTTTGTATCTTCTTCACTTCAGGAAGCCGAATCATCCCTCCCCTCCGGAACATCTCTTGAAATCGTCCATCTACCACTGATAAATTAGCAACTGCATCCAACGCACGCATGGCTGATTGCACGGATTTTTCCACAAGAAGCCTATACCCCTTGGCGTCACGAGCCATCGCCCCATTAAAGACAAATATAATTAAAAAAATATATATCACGCCACCCTCTACGACACCATACCTTACGAAGGAGCATCTCTCAACAACATTAGCCAGCATGAGATAAAAAAGAGCTACACTCCTCCTTTTTTGCGATAGAAAAGCACAGTCTGCATGCTTTTAGCACTTGCTTTTGGGAAACGTGTACCCTGATAAATCTTTATCTTTTATGGGCCAATCAATTTGCATCTGAAAGTCGATCTCTTCACCTTTCAAAATACGCAGTGACATATCCAGCGCGTCTGCAATGCACTGCTTTTCTTTATCATCATTTGTGCATTGATCCACAAAATTCATAATATTTTTACAATTGATCTCGCAGATTTTTTTATACGAAATTTTCTCTTTTGTCTCTATAATATCAGTAAGATATTTGCGCAGAACATTATGTTGAAGGTGGTAAGACTGGGCCAGAAAAACCGTATCTAAACCTGAAAGCTCACAACCACAAAGCAATCGCCACATCTCACAGGCATATGCAGCACTTGTAGACGAGGTCTTCCCTGCTATATCCTGCTGCACGATACGTACTAGAAAATCATCATCTCTTTCATCCAAAGCATCATTACATGCCTCCAGCAAATCCTCCAGTGCCCACTCCCACTGAAGGTAACGCAGCTCTCTCTCGCTCATAGTGCCGGACAATCTTAACCGCACAATTTCACCAGCAAGTGAACAGTCTTGGTTTTCTAAACTTTTTACAGGCTTCACCAAAAGAACAAAATCTTTAGTGCCCAGGCCCACGCGATGCATAGCCCGAGATGGGGCAGCAATACCTTCCCATCCAGCACCCAGACGCTGTGCAAGAATCGCAGATATCACACCTTTCTTTGCAAACCACTGAGCATCCCAATCTATGTCTTGACTACGTTTACTGCCTCCAAAACGCTCCATTCTGGCGTGACGTCTTATTTGGTTTAATAAGTTTTGGCTAATGGCGCATAAACTGTCCTCCCAAAACATCAGTCTTATTATTTTACATCGAACCTCTAGCGGATCTTGAGTTTGGTACAGACACAGGTTAAAAGGCGGGACCTGATCTAAAGAGCATAGGCCTGCCACAACTTGAAAAAGCCACAGCACACCAGCCCTTGGCGGCACACTTTCACTGACTAACTTTTGAAGGGCTTCAAGAGCATCTTCTTTTGACAGTCCTTGAAATCCCAAATCGCTTTTCAAATACAACAGTTTATCATCTTCAGGCATACGAACATTAAAAACCCCACCTTCCTGCAAGCTATTACGCCACAAGCCAGCACCCTTTTTTCTGTGTGTTAATGCTTCACGAAGCATACAATGCCAAGAAAAAACACGTGGAATCATCGGTGGGTGAGGATCTTCAATGCCCCTTTTTTCTAGAGCCTGCGCTTCCACTAAAGAAGCCCGTCCTTCCTGAAATGCATACTGCATTTTATCATATGTTAGCAGCAGAAGATGGTCTACACTTGCCTTAAAAAAGCTATCGCAATCATCTTCTATATTGATCATAGGCATATGCTCAAAAGTCCTTCTGTTCTTATCATGATCCTCAAATGTTAAACATCTAATAAATTCTGCATAAGACACGTCCTCCCTTACAGCATTTGCGAAAGCAAAAAAACCTAAAACCTCTGCCAGATCGGACTTTTTTTTCTCTAGCTTTAGGAAAGGAATAACACCAAGTTCGCGCAAATCTGGATGCAGAGATTCCAGCTTTTTCACAGCATATTCATAGGCTCTTTTTCGTTTAGGAAACTCTGTCCTATTCCAGCGCACAAATCGCGTATATGGCCAATATTGTCGCTTCCCATTTAAAGATCGACCTTCCATCAGGTGTGCAGAATAACTTTCATCACTGACACTGAGGATTTTGTCAATTTTTGGAAGACATCCTTGCTGAAGATTCGGGTTATGCAGCGCATACCACATCTCTTTTAACCCTTCCATTTGAAGGTTGTGTACATCAGGCACTCCCAGTTCTGGATATTTCTCACGTAAACTCCAAAGCTCCCTATCATACGTTTCCAGTTCACAAACAGCCTCAAGTGCTTTGTGAGCGGAGAGCACAGCCGCCTTTGCAACAGGACCGTGTTGTGAGGGTGGCCTTAAGAAGGGATATCCACTTGTTAAAGGGGACCAATCTACATAATACTGCCCCCCATCACTCAACTCTTTCAACGACTCCACCAACGCAGTTGCGATGGTGTCTCTATCTTGATCGCCAGGATAATCAGCCACGAAATCACACAAGGTATCATTATTGACCTTGCATATGCTGAGATATTCTTCATTTTCTACAGCGTGCACGACCTCCATCAAGCGTGTACGCATCAATTGCCGCTGCGCTTTCCACCCAACCTCCTCTTGCACGCCCTTCAGGTCCTCAAGAGTAAGTGGGCGACCACATAGGCTTTGAAAAAAATCTAACGCATACACAAGGCGACAGCTCCCCTCACACTCTGACGGATTCAGAAGTTCCCAGTTTGCGAACAGAGTACGCAGTGCTCCCTCCTCCCCAAGACTTTCCACCAGATCATCACATGCCTCTAGCACATCCTCCAAGGCATACTCCCATTTTAAATTGCGCAACCCCTCCTCCTGGCTAAGTCGTTCCAACAAAATATGCGCCGCAAGCGTGGAGTGACCCTCAGCATCCTGCATAGTAATGTGGGGCATACGAAAGAGGTGCAAAACAGCATTTCGAGACACTGAAAGCTGGTACATCACTTGAGAGTGCGACACAACACCCTCCCAACCTGACCCAGCTCTTTGTGTAAGAACTGCAGCAGGAATAGGCCATTTCGCAAACACAGCGGCATTTGACATCAGATCAGATTCGTTTGTCAGCACTTCGTAATCACTCGCAAACAAATGTATGCCGACCATCCTCATCTCCTCCATCCAAATATTTAACAGAACAAGTTTGCGACGCACTCCTCGCGGCTCTTCCTCTAAGCGCAGACACATATTAAAAGGGGCTACACATTCGATGTTCGACAATCCTGCCAATAAGGCATAGAGAAAAATTGGGTTGTCTATCGTATTGCCCTGCAGACGTCGGACAAAATCATCGGCCAAATTACTTTCAAACGACATCTCACTATCAGAGAGAGTAAGCCTATACCCACCTTCTGTGTTCTTTATGACATGTTTAAACAGTCTTTCATTAGGTGCATAGAGCCAGGCATCCCCTCGAATTAACCTCTGCCACAAATCGTCCATGTTTGTACACCTATGTCCAAGAACAGCCTCCCACAAAAAGAGCGGTGGCACTAACGCATCGCGACCGGCACAAAATGCCAGCTCTGATTCAAATGCCGCTTGCAGTATAGAATTTGTTAAGCAGATTAAGTGATCAACACTAGAGGTAAAATGGTAATTCCCATATTTGTGGACACGGACAATAGGCATTGGAACAAATTCTCGATCGTCCCTGTCTTCAAATACACGTGGCAAAAAGCCGGCAAACTCCTCATAAGAGATGTCATCTTTTATAGCATTTGCGAAGAAAAGAAAACCCAGCACCTCTGCCAGATCAGATTTGTTGCCCTTGTCCTTCAAAAAACTAAGAAGATCAGAAGCATCTTTCCAGCCTGATCGCATAGAGATCAGCTTTTCTGAAGCATATTGGTATGCTTGTTTTCTTTTAGGATACTGATCATTATCATGACGCACATGCCCCGTAAACGGCCAAGTATATCGAGTCGAAGACTCCACAGGAGTCCAGAGCATGTAGGACCTTCCCGTACAGGGCGCTCTCCCATGCGCAACACCTGACTCTCCGAGTGCATCCATTACCGCACGCAGACGCGCAGCATTCACCTTAGCAGTATGGTCGTTTTGTTCGGACGGGTCTCCTAGGGACAGTACTTTATTCAGTCCATTTCTGGCCGAATAAACTGCCTGCACAGCTATGTGTGCATAATCTGTGCATTGAGCTGAGAGCGCACCGTCTCCAACCAATACAACAATCCATACTATTATACTCAATTTAAACATATAGCTTGAACTACGGATACGGGGTATCCACCCAATTCACCCAAGCTTTCTTGGGATCTTGTTGACTGTATGGAGCTCCCGAAGTCATCTAAGCTTTCTTGAGAGCTTGTTGACTCTAAAGCCCCCCAATCACGGTCCAAATTCACTCCTTGGTCAGCCCCCTCTCTTTTCTCATCTTCCTCAAGAAGGGAAGCCTCAAGCGTAAGATTTATTTGATCTATTACGGTCTCATCAGTGGTACACGTTCTAACAAAATCCATCAGCGATTGGTAGTTTTTATCACGAACATTCGCATAAAACATACCTGTAGCGCGTACAACCAAATCATACAAGCAACGCTTTAGAGTTTCACGCTGCTCTTTCCAGGGCTGGTCACGATCCATTTTCTCAAAGTCACGAAAAGCTGTGCGATCGGGAAGACAGTCTGCCAAAATATCTAACGTATAGTCAAGGCGCACAATATTAGCGCGGGTTTGGTCTTTATTTTTCATGCGATTCAACGCTTCTACAATCACGCGCGACCCTTGAGTGCTGCCATGTGTACGAACCAGCTCTTCACAGGACTCCAGTATGTCTTCCACTACATATTCCAGCTTAAGATAAAGCAGCTCATCCGCGGACATTTTCACCACCAAACGTGAATCCCAAACACTACTGTACAAAGAGCGTGCTTCCTTATAGGGCGTGGGTTCTGGCTTCTGCCAAATTTCAAGAGCATTCACACGGGAAATGCCCAAACGGTGCATGACTTGTGAGTGAGACAGCACCCCCTCCCAAACAGCAGCCATACGCTGTGACAGTATGGCATTAACCATATCAGTGCCAAGGTAGCTTAGAGTGATATCCTCCACGTTGCTAAGGTCATCTCGCACCATTTTTGAGCTAATATGGCTCATAGCATCTTCCCAAAAAAGTAGCCGCACAAGAGTTTTTCTAGCTTTTGCAGGAGTCATTTGGTGCACACACTTATAAAAAGGCACAGTCGCGTCTAAGGATCCTAAAATAAGGGAGCACGGCAAAATATCAGATTTTTGATCCGCAATTGTCTCATAAACAGCTGAGATACGCTGGTTCCGAGCAGATGCAGCCTCTGATCCTCCTTGACCTATAGATCCGCGAAGCGTTTCATATTCTCCGGGTGTTGTCAAATCTATACGATTTCCTTTCTTGATTACATGAAAGGCTCCATCACCACCATACTTACTGTTTAAGGTGAATACTCCATCATAAGGAACCTCACTTTTCCATAAATCCCCATCCGCAATGTGCGTTAGCTTCCCCTTCAGGATGCAATGCCACAAAAACAAGTTATTGGTGGGCACAGTGCCGGCCTTCCGTCTCTGAATATTTATAGATGTTATTGCAGACTCAATGATTTTAGCTGTTATTAAAATCAAGTGGTCCAAACTTGCCTTAAAAAAACGATCCTCATCCCCATCCTCTGAGGAGCAAATTGCTTTAGGCAGCGCAAAGAGTTCGCCGCCCTGCACGTTAATGCGTTTTGGCAAGTACTTCAAAAATTCGCCATACGAAATCTCGCCTTTGATCACATTTGCAAATGCAAAGAATCCAAGAATTTTTGCTAAAAGCTCTTGATTGCCTACCTGTTCAAGCTGTTCTTTCAAGTACCCCCCATTCCTCAAGTTTCCCCCTTCCAGTACATTAAGAAGACGTGCTAAATCTGCGTGTGCATGCTCATATGCAGCCTTTCTTTTAGGGAGCTCGCTGTTAAGGTGGTCCACATGTCGTGTATATGGCCAGCACAGCAACCCTAAAGGGAGCTCGCCACTTAAAGGGACCTCCATCTCATCAGCAAACAAACGAGGCAGCGTACCATTTTGCAAGCCATCCCCCTGCAAGCTGAACTGAAGGATATCATCAATCTGCCCCTCGGAAAGTTGAGCCACTTCTTGCACCGCCAACATTGCAGAGCGAACAGCATCATTAGCCAATTTTTTCCGATTTTCAGCCCTACAAGATAGGGACAACACAACCATCAAAATACACGTTACTTTTTTCATTTTTTTAACTCTCCATAAAAAGCTGCTCTAGATGCAGCTGCAGCGCCTGAACCTTTTAAGACATTTGAAGTTAATTGTTTTGAGGAAAAGGGATCAGCTCTTTTGGGATCAAACCTTTTGACAAAGTTTGATTGGTTTGTTTCTGTAGCGCCGAGTTGTCCTCTTTCATATGCACCGTAACTATCTCCTTCCTCCCCTCTAAAGATTCTTGTCAAACGGCTCTTATATGTTAGTGGGCAGTGCTTATTCATAACGGTCACAGAAGTGCTTATACGAATGATACCACTCAAACCTTTTAGAATCAATGTGCTTGCAAGAGTTTGAAAAACATAGCACAACATCAGAGGGGTCCGTGAAAGCAGGCTAAAATCACCGTAATATAGCCAGAAGCTCCCTCCTAGGTCCTCTGCACAATATACGAGCTAGCTCCAGGCACATTACCCCCCTTGCAAAAGACAACAGGTTATCTTACCACTTTCACCTTTAACACTTTTGCTATTGTAGTATGCTTTTCTTCTGGAGCTGGCGCATATAACGGAAACTCTTTCTGAACGTCAAAGTTTGCCAAAATATGCGGCAAAATTTTAGCTAACGCCTGGTCTGTTAACGCCCGCATTTCCTCATATCCCATTTTCATCTCCACGGCAATTATTGCTCTCATTTCTTCTAAAAATTTTTGTCGGTATTCTCTTCCCCATGCTGCAGCCGGATACTCTTTATTTAAAACAGAAATAGGGGTTTCAAATTTCTTTAACAAATCTAGACCCTGAGAGTTAAGAGCGGTAGAAAGCATGTGTAACGCATAGCGCAAACGGCGAACGTACTTGCCGTCGCTTTCAACACGCTTTTCAGAGCTGCGGCTAAAAGCAACAGCTATATATCCTGCAGGTCCTTCGGGGCTACCATCATCAGCAGCAACCAAGTCATCACACGCAAGCATGATCTCTTCAAGGGCAGCCTCCACAAACAGCGCCTGCACCTGCTCATTTTCCAGTTTAAAGAGGTTCTTCACTGCAGCATAAGTCGCTTCCCACGGCCTACTCTCCACGAGAAAAAGTGCATAACCCTGAAGATCATTAATCAAGCAAATCGCGTCATCCCTTCTTCCTCCTCCACTGTAATACAGGATATCCTTGTAAATCTCATGAGCAACCTCAGATCCACCAGAGGCAGCCAACATTTCTGCTACAGGCTTAAGAACCTGCTCTCCTGCCAACAAGCGTTGGGATAGTAGCCATCGCATTGCAGACCAAACTTCTTTATCGCTCCAAGGCAATTTGACATTATCCTGCCTTTTGGTTTCCACTACCATTGTTAGTCTATGCAGCATGCTAAACCAATCCACCAGACGAATCCATAAAGACCTATTTGTTTTCACACCCTCTGTTGGAACCGGATGCACAGCATACAGTTGGTGAATATGCTGCACACCATTCCAAACAGCATCAGCAGTCTGGTTTAAACTCTCATGCTCTGCTGAAATGTAAGTCTCACCCTCTCTAAAGTAAGTCAAGGATAAGTCATTTTTCAGGTATCGCCTCATCATACCAGCCAAGTTTTGGGCACCATAATTCTTTTGGCCCACATTCAGCGAACAGTGATACATCAGCACTTCAAACAGTCCTCTCGGAATGGCCTTAGCCGGAGGGTCCGTAAGGTGGTTCCACATGTCCTGTAATGGGTGATAGATAAAATGCAAAAGATCATCAAAGTCATTGTTTGACGCTAAAAATGCATCAGGGATATCCAGTGGGGGAGTCAGAGGCACAAGCCCTGGACTTCCGCCTAGACGTCCGCCAGACGCCATTATATCAACCTCGCTAGTGTACAACCTCTTCGCTCCTGGCCACAAATCTTGCCCTACGAGCGCAAACATATATTTGAGTATGCCAGGCATGGCCAGGCGACCCTGCTCTCTTTGGTCTTCTGGAGCCTTAACATGATATTGAAACTCTCTCAACGCATCCGAAGCCGCCTCAAAAGCCCCCTCACCTATGTCAGGGCGAACCGCTGGCATCCAAGTTTGCCAGCGGTTAATCAAACGGACTTCTTCGTCTGAAAGGCCCCCAGCCCCTTGCGAGGCCTTGGTGACAATTCTCCTTCCCCCCTTAAAAAGAGCCATATTATCCGCTAAAAATCTCACCACCGCATCAACAGATTTTTGATCTTTAGCAACATCAAAAAACATAAATTTCACTTTTTCCAAGTGTTCTTTACTCTTCCTGAGAGTCATTGCCTCCGGCTGTTCTTGCGATACTGCCGCAAACATATACCCCGCTATAAACAACCCCAATACAAATTTCATTACCTTCCCCCCTTAAACATTAGCAGGTGCAGAAGCGTCAACACTCTTTAACACGGATCTCTCGCGTGCTACATCAAAAAATAGTTTTCACATTATGCACGTAGTGTATAAACGCATTGGCTTTGGCAAAGTCAAGTTGACCCTATCTTTATCCACAAACAGTAGCACGTATATTCACGCTTTCATCCTCTCGCCCTACAACATTAATAGCACACTTTACGCGTGCACCGCCACCTTTACCACCCCTTTCGACACAGACCCCTTGAGATCTGCACGCTCAAAGCAGTGCGGAAATTCTTTTTGCGCATCAAAATTGCTCAAAATTTGCGGCAAAATTTTGGCTAACGCCTGGTCTGCTCTTTGTTGTATTTCGGAATAGTCAATTTTCATAAAGTCTGACATATACGATTTAAGTTCTGCCAAAAACTCTGCTCTATACTGATCTCTCCATTGTTGCGAGCTAAAGGTTTTCTCCAAAATTGCCAGTTTAGGAAGTGGCGCTGAACTCAGGAAATCATCAAAATCCCATCGATTACCCATCGCATGCAAGAGCATCTGCAAAGCACAAACCAGTCTCGGAGAGCTCATCCCCTGAATGTCGGATAAATGCCGTGCCTTATGAAAGTGTCTCCACACACCACTAATAACCATTCTCGCTCCAGAAGGAAGAGTTTTATTATCCTGATATTCTTCGGCTAAAGCGTCGCACGCAAGCATAACCTCTTCCAAGGCGGCTTCCACAAAAAGTGCTTTCACTTCTTTTTCTTGAAGCTGCGCTTTGCATTTCATCCCCATATTAAAAAAACCTTCCTTTTCCTGATTCACCACCACACAGCTCATTGCTAAAAAATCTAGGTCACTCTCAACACGAATTGCACGCTTCTCCTCTAGTCCAAATTTGTTAACAAACACAGGGAACAAATCCTTATATATATTAAAAGAAATCCAACTTTCACAAGAAGCAAAAATTTCTGCAAACGGCTTAACCACCTCAGAGCCTGCCAACAAACGTTGGGATAGCAAAACCTGCATTACTCTCCAATAATCATCCTGAGACCACTTTAAACCTCCAACAAGACTATTATTGCGCCAAGTCACTCGGTGGAGCATACTAAACCAACCAACCACGCGTATCCACAGTGCTCGATTGTGCTCCACCCCTTGCGTTGGCACAGGCTGAACATTTTGATAAAATCCTTGCGCAAAACGAAGCAATGCTATAAGGTCCCTAGTTTTGCTCAACACTCTTGCTTCATCCCTAAATTTATCAGTCGTACTGTTCGATTCAAAGTTGTACAAGCCGCCACAATCCGTAAGGTAAACCTTTATTCTCTGCTCAAGGTCTTTTTCAGCCTCATAACCCTCCGCCCCACAGTGCAAAACAGAACGATACAAAAGCATTTCCCAAACCACCCTCGGCATTTGCCAGCTAGAAACATTGGCTTGATTCATAACACTGTATGTTGCAAGGTGCTTCAGCCAAAGATGCTGCAAAGGGCTGTATATGAAGCCTAGCAAGTCTTGGCAGTCGTTTTCTGAAACAAAGAAACTGCTCGGTGTTTCAAACACCCCTTTTACAAAAAGTGGCTGCACTTGTGGGCCAATTTTCTCTTTCTTGAGAAGTTTCGCCAGAAGCTCTGCACTAAACGGTTGCTTTGGATGCAGGTCTTGCGCCCCAAGGGCCAGCGCATACTCAAGCATTGAGTTTAGCTTACCTCTATCGCCCTCCGCTTCAATTTGCGCGTAACAAGCCTTCATGCTTTCAGACGCAGACTCAAGAGCGCCCTCATCTATGTCTGGACGAATCCAAGGCATCCACGTTTGCCACAAATTAATTAAGTGAATGTCTTCAGGTAAACAACCTTCTGCGCCTGATGTGGTTAAGCTAACCACTTTACGCCCTCCCTTAAACACTTTTATATTTTCGCTTAAGAATTTCAACACTCTTTTTCTAGAGTCCTTATTGTGCGCTGCATCAAAAAACAACTTCTCCACGTTTGCCAAGTGCTCTTCAAACGCGCTAACTATCTGTGACGTTAAGTTAGAACTTCCTTTGGCAGCAAACAACTGCACTGTCAAAAAAATCAGTATCATTTTTTTCATAACACACTCCTAGCTAAAAACACATTCCCTCTTACCAACACACTTTAACCTTTAGCACTTTTCTCTTAAATCTTTTGTGCTCTTCTGGTTGGGCCGGGTTTGTGTGCACACTCTTTTCCCAACAATGCGGAAACTCCTTCTTAACATCAAAGGTACTCAAAATATGCGGCAAAATTTTAGCTAACGCTTCGTCGGCATGCCTTTCTATTTGAGCGTATTCCATTTTTTTATACTGAGAAATAAATTTTTTCAGACCAACAGCAAACTCTTTCCGATATTTTTCTCGCCACTCTTGAGGCATATAACTCTGGCCTTTTACCGCATCAGGAACAGGAATTTCATCCAAGTCATCTAGGTCACTTTGACTCAATGCATTAGACAACATTTGCAACGCATAGTGCAATCGTTTTCCAGGAAAGCTCAGCGATTTATCGGGCAAGTCTTTATAGTTCGTGTATTCCTTAAAGGCTGTTTCAATGAGGCGCACTGCATCTCTAGGCCTTATTTCATTTTTTTCATCATCACAAAAATCCATTACCGCATCGCAAGCAAGCATAACTTCTTCAAGAGCGGCCTCAGTAAACAGCGCCTGAATCTGGCCTTTTTGAAGGGAAAATAAGATCTTTAAGCTAGAAGGTGAGGCAGAAAGGACATCTCCCATAGCATGCACAGAATGACAAGCTAACGCTTCAAGGTCACTCTGTAGAGTTGGGGCTGTTTCTGAGTCTCCGTGCCACGTAGTCCCTGTGTTATATAAAAGGGCTTTATAAATTTTAATAGGAAAATCAGAGCAGCTTTCCGTCAACACCTCGGCCATCGGCTTAATAACTTGCGGCCCTGCAAGCAAACGCTGAGACAGCAAAGCCCTCATAGCTTTCCATATTTCCTGTTGTTTCCAAAAGTTTGGTGCATGCCGATCAGCCGTATTTTTAGTAGCAAAAACACTCAGTCTATGTAGCATACTCAGCCAATCTACAAAACGAATCCACAGCGCTCGATGCTTTTCCACCCCTTGTGTGGGAATCGCATGAATATCGCACAGGTTTTGCAAGTGCTTCATCCCCGCGCTAATACTTTCAGCACAAGATTTCACCATCGAATGGCTAGAGCCTATACGATCGCCGCTGGCCGTAGACTGTGACGCCCAGGACAGGTCGTTTTGCAAATAGTGTTTCATACTCGCATGAACATCACGCTCACAGTCATAGTCTTTCTCGCCAACCTTGAGAGCACAACGATAAATCAACATTTCAGACAAAAGTCGCAACTGAAGGCTACCTGAAGAGGAGTGCTCCCACCACATAGCCCGCAATGGTTCATAAATAAAATTCAAGAGGTCATTGTAGTCAGCTTGTGATATTAAAAAGCTATTGGGTATTTTAATATCACCTTGCAGTGTAAGGTGCCTTGCCTTTTTACTATACCCCTTATCCTGCAACCCAATAATACCTCCTTCTAGCAACTCCTTATTCCAGTTCTTATCTGGCAAAAAGTCTTGTGCTGCCAAAGCAAACACATACTCTGACAATCCTTCCAGATCAGCATACTCCAGATCCGCTAGTGATGGCACTTCAGCCTCCTTAAGGCAGACTCTCATCATCGCAGTGGCATAGTCAAATGCGCTCTTCAATATATCAGGACGAACCCAAGGCGTCCAGGTTTGCCAACGATTAATTAAAGCAACTTCCTCCTCCTTCAGACTCTCCGCACCTGGTGTACTCGCACTCACTATTTTTCGCCCCCCCTTAAACAAAGAAAGGTTTTCACTCAAGAAGGTCAGCACTCGTTTCTTAGATTGTTCATCACGAACAGTAGTAAAAAAACGTTGCACAATTTCACTGATATGAGGTTCAAAGGCTTCAGCAGCCTCCCTAAGGGGGTCGGAAACATTTACCACCTTATTGACATCCTGGTCTGCAGGCGGCTCGATATCTGCAGCAAACAAAGGAATAAATCCTAAAATTATAAAGACCTTTATCATAATATCCTCCTTAACAGTTCGCCATTATGAGCGCACCTTCACTTTCAGAACCTTAGCTTTAATAGAAGAAGAGGCACCTTTTTGCCTAGAACCTCCCGATCTGCCCGAAAACACCTTTGTAGCATCAAAGTTGGTCACAATATGAGGCAAAATTTTAGCCAATGCTTGATTTGTCCATTTTTGTATTTCGGAATAGTCCACCTTCATATATGCAGACACCTTCTGTTTTAGCTGATCTACAAATATTTCACGCTTCTCATCTCTCCACTCTGTTGCACTCTTTGCTGTTTCCTGCAAAACCTCTGGGCAATCAATCTTAACAAAAGCATCTAATCCCAGTCTATTCAGCGCGTTTGAAAGCATCTGCAAAGCAAACAGCAGCCTCTGTCTTCCTTTAACTTCAGCATCATCGGGTATTTTTTTGACAGCATATTGTTTAAATGCATCTTGAATAACGCCTTGGGAGAATCCAGACCTACGCCTATCATAAATATCAGACACAGCATCACAGGCAAGCACAACCTCCTCAACCGCTGCTTCAACAAAGAGCGCTTGCACCTGCGACGGCTTCAAATCAAAAGCTTTTTTCAGTCCTGTATAGTGCGCAGGTTTATAAGGAGTTACATGAATCTTATGCAGCGCTAAGGCCTCAAGGTCGCTTTCTATACACACTTCGTGTTCACTTCCTTGGCCATATGCGCCGTCAAAGTAGAGCAAGTCTTGATAGATCTTAAGCGGTATGTCAGCCTTACATACATCCAGAATTTCGGCCACAGGCTTTAGTATTTCATCACCTGCCAGCAAACGTTGCGAAAGCAACGCCTGCATGACTCTCCAGACTTCTTCAGAAGACCAATGTCTTTCTTCTGCAGCACTAGGGTCGCTCCGCGTCTGCGCCATCATGCTCAACCGGTGCAGCATACTAAACCAGTCCACAAGACGAATCCATAAGGCCCGACTTTCCTGAAGGTTTTCTTTAGGAATTGCACGAACTTCATACAAGTTACACACATGACTCATTTCAGCATTTACGGCACTCGCGGCCTTTATCATAGCTTCGCTTTTTCCAGAGTGAGATTGTTTTTTATCACGAAAAGTAACTGGAGAGCCATTAACTTTCAAGTATTTCTTCAACTCAGTCAACACGATCATATTACAGTCATACCCCTCTTCACCGGCATTTAGGACACTGCGATATACCAGCATATCAAAAAGCGCCGATGGTATTTGTTGCTCATGGCGGTCACGGCAAGCAACCCAAGGGCCAATCAGCGGTTTGTATATAAAGTACAGAAGATTTTGATGGTCGTCTTGGGATGCCAAAAATGCTCCAGGAATCTTCATTGCACTTTCATAAAGAAGAGGCTGTGCACGTTTACCAAAATTCGCACCACGGATCAGGCCATCTAACGTGTCTTCTAGGGCATCTTCTACATGACTTGCCTCTGGGTTATAGGGCAGAAGATCTTGGCAAACAAGAGCTGTCATGTACTCTCCCATACCCTTCATATCCCAAATCACTCTTGCTGTTTTGACGGATTCTAGCCCTTCAAGGGTTTCGACACATCTCTGCATTTGTGCGCACGCGTAAGTGAAGCAGCCCTCGTAAAGGTCGAGTCGAATCCAAGGTGTCCAAGCTTGCCAACGATTAATCAAACGAATTTCTTCTGGCAAAAGATCTTCAGCACCAGGCGTGCTCGCATCTACCACTTGCCTTCCTCCTCTCAAAAAATCAAGATTTTGAGCTAAAAATTTCAGAACCCTCTGAGCAGATTCTTTATTGCGCAGGGCGGCAAAAAAGGACTTCCACATCTTAGGAACATGACCTGGTTCCTCCTCGTTGCCGAAAAGTGTGTGCGCGAACTGACCTACTGTATGCCTTACATTCACCGGATTTTTTGAGTGTTTTTGCACTTTTTGCGCAGACCCTAGCGCAGTTTTTGAAGGCTCTTCCAGCCCACCGGCATGTGCTTGCAGCACGCGCTGTGATGTCTCTTCCGCGTATGCTGGAAACTCTTTTTTTACGTCAAAGTTTGTCAAAATATGAGGCAAAATTTTAGCCAATGCTTGATCCGCTCTCTTTTCTATCTCAGCATAGTTAACCTTCAGGAACTCAGCTACTTGCTGTTTTATTTGCCCTAAGAACATTGCACGATACTTTTCTCTCCAGTCTTTTGATGTCCTGCCCTCTCCTTTCAGGGCCTCCGGAGCTTCAAGCTTAACTCGATTATCCAACCCTTCTCCATTCAGTGCATTAGAAAGCATCTGCAAAGCATACGCAAGTCTCTTTACCTCCCAGCTTTCCTGACTAACATCCTTGAGAAGGTAATAGCCAAAGGTATGAAGCATTCGATCCATACTGTTAACATCTTCATCATTTTCATAAATCTCTGCAAACGCATCGCACGCAAGCAGAACCTCTTCAATAGCGGCTTCAATAAAGAGTGCCTGCACCTGCGACCTTTGCAAGTTAAATGTATTTTTCAAACCGGCGTAGTGCGAGTATTCATCAGGCATTGCCTCCACACAATGCAGGGCCAAGGCTTCAAGATCACTTCCTAAACAATCGTTTCCTTCTATGATTTTTTCTGGTCCAGGGGAGTATAGCAACTCTTTATAAATTTTCAAGGGAATGTCTTCCGTACAGCGAGCAAGCATTTCGGCCACGGGCCTAATTATTTTGTCTTCAGCCAGCAAACGCTGTGAGAGTAAAGCTCTCACTGCATGCCAAATTTCCGTCGAAGAGAAAATCGGAATCTCAGAGTTTTCATGCTCTTCATTCTTCAGGCGCATCAAATTAAGCCGATGCAGCATGCTAAACCAATCCACAAGGCGAATCCATAAAGCTCTGTTTTTCTTGACATTTTCTGATGGAATAGGATGGATGTCATAAAAATCTTTAAAATTTTTGATCAAATATTCGCAGCGGTAAGACAAAAATGTATGGACGGTTCTATTATTTTCACTAAGCTGAGAGTGCTCACTCAAAAAAGAAACACGAGATAAGTCATCACTTAGGTATTTTGACATCTCTTGAAAGGATGCGTCAAATTCATACTTTTCCTGGTCAGCATTTAGAACAAACCGGTACAAAATCATAGAACAGAGATCTCGCGGCATCGTCCCTTCTAGATCTACACAGTCCTGCTCCCATGTAGCCTGTAATCCTTGGTATATAAACTCAAGAAGATTATTGTAATCTTTTTCAGATGTCAAAAAGGCGTCGGGGATTTCTATTGGCCCTTGATAAAGAAGGTGACGGGATTTAGGATATTCCACACCTGAACGCAGCCTATCAACATCATTTGTTAAAAATTCCCTATCTATAGTGTCCCCAGGCAAAAGATCGTTAGCAACAAGCATGGTGATATAATCATACAGTCCCGGAACTGTAAAGTACCCTTTTTCTTTTTCATAATAATCCGGATACTCCAGTTTGGCACTACATTCTTGAAGCTTTTCAGCCCCATACTTCAAAAGTTCGTCATCCATATCCGGATTTACCCAAGGCAGCCAAGTTTGCAAACGATTCATAAAATTAATCTCTTCCCCTGAAAACTCACGAAGAGCCTGACTATGAATAATCATTCGCCTTCCATTAGATAAAAAATCAATGTGGTCAGCCAAACATTTCAGGATTCTCCGAGCAGATTTTTCATCACGAGCTACATCAAAAAAGCGCTTTAATATTTTGTTGAAATGGCCGCCCTGACATAATTGTGACTCGTGGGTCAAGTCAACCGCCCCGGCAAGCTTATACACAAATTGAGGAACAGGGCCTCTTTCATGATGTTTTTCAGAGGCAAAAGCCTGAGCGGCTATCAAGCACATACAAGCTACTATCGCTTTCTTATTCATAACACTTCTCCTATCAATCTATTTTTTAAGAACTCTCGTTCTTAGCACCCCTTTTTCCAAAGGGTTTCTCCGCGCTACAGATTTGAATGTCGGCAAACCTGTAACGGGTTTCTTTTTCGGTCTAGGCGCCACCTTGTCTTTATGTTGAGGAAACTCCTTACTAACATCAAAGTTTTTCAAAATATGAGGCAAAATTTTAGCCAATGCTTGATCGGTTCTTTTCTGTATTGTTTCATAATCAAGCTTCATTTTTTCAGCAACTTGTTGCTTGATGTCGGTCAAAACAATTTCACGATATTGCTCTCTCCAGTCGTTTGCTGTCTGCTCAACTCCTAACAGTCCCTTAGGAGCATCGAACTGCACAAACATATCCACTCCATAGTAGTTGATTGCGTTGGAAAGCATCTGCAAAGCATAGTGCAGCCTTCTCACTTCAGAGGTTTCGTTTAAGCTAGCAACATTCTTTCGGCGATAAGAATTAAATCCCTTAGCCATACATTGCCTAGATTTATAAGTATTATTTGTGTCAACCACTAACCCATCGCACGCAAGCATAACCTCCTCAATTGCCGCTTCCACAAAGAGGCTCTGAACATGAACTAAACTCAAATCAAAGATGTTTTTCAAACCTGAATAAAGTTCAGATTCGTCAGGAGATGCTCCTATCTCACACAAGGATAAAGCCTCAAGGTCGCTTTGCAAGTAGTCGTCATCCCACCTCTTCGATGTATTTCCAGTGGAGTACAACAACTCTTGATATATTTTAAAGGACACTTCATCCGAGCAACGAGCAAGTGTTTCTGCCACAGGCCTAATGATGTCGTCCCCTGCCAACAAGCGTTGTGATAGCAACATTCTCATCACACTCCACACCTCCTCTTGAGACCAATCTTTTTTGCGCAATGAAGCCCTACTAAACCGGTGCGCCATACTAAACCAATCCACAAGGCGAATCCACAAAGCTCTGTTTTCCTTTACATTTCCTGATGGAATAGGCCTTATTTCATAAAGCTCTTTTATTTCTTCCATGCATCGCGCGAGCACGATAGAACACTCTTGTGCAACGCCATTTTCATCTTGCATCGGCTTTTGGGGCCCAGAAAAGCCAACTCGAGATAAGTCATCATTGAGATATTTTTTCATCTCTTGCAAGACATCCTTCTTACATGCCGCCGCATCTTGATCGACATTTAGAACAGAGCGATAAATCAGCATATCCAAAAGTTCACACGGGATTTTACGATGCTCACGGCCAGCATCCCAAACCTCGTTCAGGCCTTTATAAATAAAGCTCAAGAGATCTCTATAGTCCTCATATGAAGACAAAAAGGCATCAGGGATTTCTATAGGGCCTTGGTAAAGAAGGTCTTGTTTCTGGCCATCTATCATGGCCCCATAAAGCAGGGAACTCTTGTTCTTTTCCAAGTCTGCACGATTCGCATCCTGACCGAAAAGGTCTTGTAAAACGATTGTTACAATGTACCAATAAAGCCCGTGTATTGCAAAGCGATTCTTATCTCTTTCATATTGATCTGGAATCAGCATTCCTTCAGCGCCCTCCTGAAGTTTTTCAGAAGCGTATGCTAAAAGCCCCGCTTCCATGTCAGGACGCACCCAAGGCAGCCAGGTTTGCCAACGGTTAATCATACGAATTTCGTCTTCAGCAAGATGTTCAGCAAGCTGCATATCACTACTAATCCTTTTTCTCCCTCCTTGAAAAAACGCAAGATTATCTGCAAAAACATTAAGAATTTGTTTTCCCGCGTGCTGATTAAGCACGACATCAAAAAAACGCCGTAATATTTTATTCAAATGCCCTCCTGTATATGTCCTCATCTCGTGTCTGTGTTCAATCTTTCCTGTAAGCTCAGTCACAAATCGAGTAACTGGAGGAAGTTCACTTTTATTTTCAGAGGCACATAACTGCACCACCATCAATAATCCAGCAAACATCATCATCGTTTTTCCTCTTAAGTGTTTTCCTACAAAAATACAACTAATCATTTTTTACCTTAACCTTTATTACAGTGTCGTGGAGGAAGTCCTCCATCTTCTTCACGGGCATGGGGGCAAAACGCACGGAACGTTTTTGCTCATCCACTACAGGAAAACTCTTAAGAATTTCTGGAATGAGTTTAGTCAAAGCAGCGTCAGCAAGTTTTTTGATCTCTGTGTACTCACAGTGGCATTGCTTAGCAAGCTGCTTTTTCAAGTCCATTAAGAAGGCTGCTCGTGCACCCGAAGTCCACTCTTGGAGCCCCACACCTTTTTGCAGCATACATTTTAACTTCCCTTCTTGACTTATAAGTGCCGGCCCATAATTGGAATAAGCAAAATACAGCATACGCAAAGCATACTGAAGCCGCGCACCAACACTGTTTTTGATGGGGTTTAACTTTTCTGTTACAGCGTCAAACGCCTTCCTAATGTACCCGTATCCTTCTTTCCGCTCATCTGTCAGAGACAGCTTCTCAAAAATATCGTCACATGCAAGCATCACTTCTTCCAAAGCAGCCTCTACAAGCACCCCCTGAATCTCCTCCTCAGTTAACACCAAACCAGAAGGACTTTTTTTTCTGCCACGCTTGTCCTGCAAAGCAAAAAAGGCACGATCTTTCTCTAAAAAGGCGCTGTCCTCCCCAGAGGTTGCGCTAATCCGTGTAAAAAGACCATCAGAAAGCTCGTTCTTCACATCAAAAAAGGCAAACATCTCTGCCGCAGAAAGCAGGCACTTCTCCCCCGCCAGAAGACGTTGCGCTAACAACAACTGCATTAGTGACCAAGATTGTTTACGGTCATACAGAGCGTCCCGACCTCGCACTTGTTGATCGATGTATGCATTAAGCCTATGCAAGCTACAGAACCAGAAAGCAAAGCGTAAAATCATGGATCTATCAGCGAGTAAAAAATCAGCTACTGGTATGGGGTGTATTTCAAAACGACGATTTAAACTTTGAAGCGCATAAATAAAGATGTTGTACTCCGTCATCTCTTTAATATCCTTTTGGGAGAAAAAACTTGGATCGTACGAGTCTCTCCGCCCTTCCGCACCAACACCAATATAGTGCTGCAACCCTGAAGTCACTACTGTTTCTAAGATCTGATTTTTTTGGCCACACACAGCAAGCCATTTATACAGAACGCTATCCCAAACCGCACGCCAATTCTGCTCATCCGTTGGTTCAAAAACATCATCCCAAAAAATCTTTAGCGGTGTCATTCTAAAATCCAAGCAATCTAAAAAGTCCTCCTCGGAAATCGGAAAGAAAGACGGATTTCCAGGCAACCCCTTTACCGGAACTTCACCACCTTTACCGGCCACTAGAGTGTTGGGGTCATGCAGCCAGTTGTTAATCTCATACCCCTCTTTTACGAAGGGGTCAAGAGATGGAGAAGCAAGACAAAGCAAGTATGTCTGACCGCAGTCTTTAAAATACGGAGGTTCGACAGCACCATCCTCTGCAGCGGAACGCAGCTTTTCTGCATACTCAATCATGACCTCCGCTGATTTTAGAGCAATCTTTCCTGAAAGATCTTTGCAAACCCAAGGGGTCCAAGCTTGCCAGTCATTTAAAAGCTCTCTAGCATTCTCTGAAAGACGACTGACATCAGGACCCAACGATCTTTTTGTCAAATACTCTCTCTTCCCATAAAATCGACCACACACCTCCGGCCAACACCCCAGAACGTCCGCGGCTTCTTCCCAGTTTTGCGCTCTAGATATTAGCTTTTCTATCAAGAGGTCAGCCGTTTTTCCGGCTTCTTGCACTGCACGAGCAATTGTTCCACCTTGAGCTCCGCAAATCAAGCAAATAAACAAACAACAAATAAACATTTTCACGCCCTATTATTTTTTCCTACAAAATTCCAACTAATCATTTTTCAACATTAACCTTTATTACAGTGCCGCATTCCCACTCCTCTACTTTCTTCACGGGCATGGGGGCCAAACGCACAGAACGTTTTCTCTCATCCATTACAGGAAAGCTTTGAAGAATTTCTGGAATAAGTTTAGTCAAAGCCGAATCAGCACGTGTTGTGATTTTTGAGTACGAAGATTGACACAGCCTAGCAATCTGATTTTTTAAGTCCACCAAAAAGGCTGTTCGCGCGCCCGAAGCCCATTCCTTGCGGCTTGTGTCTTGTGGCAGATTACATTTTAGCGAGTGTTTGTCACCCACAGACGATGGTCCGTGGCTAAAAGCAAAGTACAGCATGCTCAAGGCATACTGAAGCCGCGCTTCAGCATTGTTTTTTATCGGATCGCGATCATTTTTCACCGCGTCAAACGCATTCCTCATGTGCAGGCATCCACTTTTCGGCTCATCTGTCAGAGACACCTTATCAAAAATATCGTCACACGCAAACATCACTTCCTCCAAAGCAGCCTCTATAAGCACCCCCCTAATCTCGTCATCAGTTAACGCAAGCCCAGAGGGACTTTTTTCTCTGGAACCATGGTCCTGCAAAGCAAAAAAGCCTCTATCCTGAACCAAGAAAGAATCTTCCCAAAAAGACATTCCAGAAGTCCGATTAAAAAGGACGTTCCTAACCTCTTGATTCACATTGAAGAACGCAAAGATCTCTGCAGCAGGAAGCAGTAACTGTTTACCCGCAAGCAGGCGTTGCGCTAACAGCGCCTGTATCACTGGCCAAATTTTTTCACGATCCAAAGGCTTGGTTTGAGTATGCTTCTTTTTTTCCATCCATGCGTTGAATCTATGCAGCATACAGAACCAGAAAACAAAGCGCAAACTCATGGATCTGTCAGCGCCTAGAAAATCAGAGAGCTGTATGGGGCGTATGTCAAAACGACGATTTAAACTTTGAACCGCATAAGTAAAGAGGTTGTACTCCATCAGCCCTTTAATATCCTTCTGGGAGAAAACACTTAGCTCGTCTGGGTCTCTCCGTCCTTTCTCACCAACACCAATGTAGCGCTGCAACCCTGAAGTCAGCACGTTTTCTAAGCTCTGATTTTTTTGACCACAGACAGCAAGCCATTTATACAGAACAGTATCCCAAACCTCACGCCAATCCTGTTCATCCGTTGGTTCAAAAACATCATCCCAAAAAATCTTTAGCGGTGTCATTCTAAAATCCAAGCAATCTAAAAAGTCCTCCTCGGAAATCGGAAAGAAAGACGGATTTCCAGGAAGCCCCTTTACCGGAACTTCACGGCTTTCACCCACCACTAGCGTGTTGGGATCATGCAGCCATGTGTCAATGAGATATTTATCATGCCCCTCCCAAGAGTCAAGAGACGAAGAAGCAAGAGCAAGCAAATATTTCTGACCATAATTGCTAAAAGACGGACGTTCGACATCACTGCCACTATCACTATCATCCTCCCGCTCCGCTACATAGCTGAGCCGAGATGCGTAGTCAAGCATTGCCCCTACTGCCACTGCGTACACTTCCTTGTTAATGTCTTTAGAAACCCAAGGAGTCCAGGCTTGCCAATCATTTAGAAGCTCTCTCTCTCTCTCTGAAAGACGGCTTACAGCATAACCAGGAGAGTCTTCTGTTAAATACCTCCTCTTTCCATCAAATTGAGCAACCACCTCCCGCCAAATTTCCAGAATGTTTACGGCTTCTTCCCAGCTTTGTGTTCTAGATATTAGCTTTTCCATCAAGGGGTCAGCCATTTTCCCGGACTCTTCCACTGCACGCGCAATTGTTCCACCTTGAGCCTCGAAAACAAAACAAATAAACAACAAACAACAAATAAACATTTTCACACCCTATTATTTTTTCACCTTAGCCTTCACTATAGTGCCTTGTCGCCATCTCCGCACTCGCTTCTTCGCAGGCATGGGCACCACACGCACGGAGGACGCACTCCCATCAACATCGGGAAAGCTTTCAAGTATTTCCGGAATGAGTTTGATCAACGCAGCATCCGCTCGTTTTTCGATTTCTTTATATTCGCAGTGACATCGCCTAGCAAGCTGTTCTTTCAAGTCCCTCAAAAAGGTCTCTCTCTCAACTGAAATCCACGCCATGCGATCTACGTCTTGTGCCAGCGCACACTTTAGCGTGCCCTCTTTATTCATCAGTGATGGTCCGTAATTGCTGAACGCAAAATGCAGCATACACAAAGCATGCTGAAGCCGCGCCTCAACACTGTTTTTTCTTGGATCTAATTTTTTTGCGATAGCGTTAAAAGCATTCCTAATGTGAGCACACCCACCTGCCGACTCATCCGTCACAGACACAGCATCAAACACAGCGTCACAAGCCAACATCACCTCCTCCAAAGCAGCCTCTACAAGAACCCCTTGTATCTCTTCTTTGCTTACCACAGATCCACAGGGGCCTTTTTTTCGACTGTGCTGATCCTGCAAAGCAAAAAACGCTCTATCCTTCTCCAGAAAGGAGTCCTCCACCCCATCCATTCCGCCAACCCGCGTAAGCAGCCCATTAGAATACTCTTTATTCACGTCAAAGAACGCAAAAACCTCTGCGGCAGGAAGCAATTTCTCCTCCCCCGCCAACAAACGTTGCGCTAACAGCGCTTGTATTACAGACCATAATTTTTCGCGATCGAAAGAAGCACTCCGAACAAGCTGGACTTTTTCCATGTATGTGTTCAGTCTGTGGAGCATACAAAACCAAAAGGTTAAGCGCAAACTCATGGGTCTGTCATCACCGATAAAATCAGAGATCTTTATGGGGTGTATTTCAAAACGACGATTCAAACTTTGAAGTGCATGGGTAAAGAGCTTGTACCCCCGAACCCCTGTAACATCCTTTACCGAGAAAAATGCTGGCTTCTCAGAACTTCTTCGCCCCTCCCAACCAACGCCAGTGTAGCGCTGCAATCCTAAGGTCACCATTTGCCCTAAGTTCTTATTTCCGAGACCACATACAGCAAGCCACTTATACATAATACTTTCCCAAACCTCACGCCAGTTCTGTTCATGACTTGGCTCAAAGACCTCATCCCAAAAAGCCTTTAACGGCGTCATCCTAAAAGACAAGCAGTCTAAAAAGTCTTCCTCAGAAACTGGAAAGAAAGATGGGTTGCCGGGCAAGCCTTTTACAGGAACTTCGTGGCCCTTACCTATCACTTTCGCCTCCGGATTATCCATCCAACTCTGAGCTGAGGGATCAAGGGACTGAGCCGCAAGAGAAAGCAAGTATTTCCTACCCGCGTCTCCGAAATATGGGGGTTTAGAGTCGCCAGACTCAGCAGCAGTGGAGAGCGCTTTTGCATACTCAAGAACTGACTCTGCAGCTTCTTGAGAGATTTTGGCTTTAATGTCTTGGGAAACCCAAGGGGTCCAAGCCTGCCAATCATTTAAGAGCTCTCTAGCACTATCTGAAAGGTGACCAGCTCCATCAGTTTGTTTTGTCACATACCGTCTCTTCCCCTTAAATTGTCCCAAAGACGATCCCCAAAAACCCAAAACTGTGGAAACCTCTTCCCAGTTTTGCGCGCGAGCCATTAGCTTGCTTCCCAAGACATCCGTTGTTTTTTTTGCCTCTACAGTTGCACGAGAAGTTTGCCCATCTTTCGCAAAGCACACACAGCAAACAAAAAACAAGCCAACCAACATTATTGCACCTTCACCTTACATACGCCAGCGTCAATACCTTTAAAGAGCTCACCTCGAGGAAACGATGAACCCTGAGAGATCAGAGGAATGATCGCATTCACGGCCTGATTGGTTCGTGTGTGAATCTCATCCCGAGACAACCTCATACTGCTCTCCGCATGCGTTATAAAAACATCTTCGAGCTTCTTGCGCCCCTCTTCTTTCCAGCGTGCAACATCAGGCTCTTGCGCAGAAAAAACAAACCAACCTGAAGCAGATGGACGCAGTGCTGACGATAACATTTTCAAGGCAATTTTCAATCGACCTGTTGCCTGCACGCTTGGGGCTGCGGCTTCCGCAGAATAATTTTTCAAAGAGTTTATAATGATTCTCTTAGCTTTTTCAGGAGAAGCTACAAGAACCACCTCATCACACGCTAACAAAACCTCCTCAATCGCTGCGGCCACATGTAAACAGTTTACATGACTTCTATCTAAAAATTGATTATTTAATAAGGCCATTTGCTCCACATCACGCAAAAGCTTATGCTCATACGGACTACTCATAGAGAACATTGCAAGTTGACGATCATACTGAAAGAGCTCACGCACTTTAGGGGCAATTCGGAAGGCATCTAAGACTTGCGCTGTTGAAAGAAGCACTTTAGAACTTGCAGCCAACCTTTGCAGAAGCAAAGCTTTCACAGCTGGATAAGCGTGCCGGCCATATTCCTTTTGTTTCACAAGAAGCATCATGTGTAAAAAGTTTAAGTTACACCACCAAGCGGCTGCGCGGACCAAAAGACTGCGATTTTCTGGGGTTATTTTTGTAGGTATAGGGTTGCAATCAAAAGATTGCACAAGATTTTTCAGGATAGGAAAAAGTTTTTGAGACAACTCTTTAAAAAGAGTTCTTGCATTCGGCAGTTTTGTTTCAGAATCATCAGCCGTGCGTAATTCGTTCTCACCGCATAGATACTCTTGCAAAAACAACTCACACTCCTCAGGAAAGTTAAATTTAGCGTTTCCAACGTTTGCAATGCATTTTTCTGCTAGAAAGTGTAAAAATGGCTGCGGAATGCCCTCAAAGGGCGTCTGCAGAAAAAGATAAAGAGGCTGAAATTGAAAGCTCAAGCAATCACACACAGAGCTCACTCGCGAGAACACAAGCGGAATCTCTTTCCAGAGAGGCCAATCCCGAGCATCCACACCAAGCTCTCCGTCAGGAACACATCCCGTTAGGTCCCATTTAGCAATTTTTTCACGAGCATCCTGGGCGGAAATTCTGGGATAACCATACGCCAACTGAACGCAAGCAATATATGAAACCAAAGAGCTCAGAGGTTGCTCGTTAGGTTTCATAGAAAACCCTCTAGAATAGTCCGCCAAAAGGGGTTTAGCCACGTCTAACAAATCCCCACGAAGATAGGTCATACGCGGAAAAAACCTCTGAAGATTATTAAGAACCTTTGCTTTTTCTACATCGTGTCTAAAGGAAGGTGCAACGTGCTCATTTTTGCCCGTAGGATGGCTCAAATCAGCCATCATCCAACTCAAGAAGTAACGCGCATCATCTGCAAAGGAGACATTCTCCCTTAACTTGGCGTCCACCAGCTTAGCTGCCTGCTCCAACCTAGCGCGAAAAGACCCTACGGAATCAGAACCTTCTAGCGAAAACACAGCGATTAAAATAACCCCAAGCAACCTCATCATTTCACCTGCACCTTATATACGCCAGCATTAACACCTTGAAAGAGTGCACCACGAGAAAGCGATGAACCTTGAGCAATCAGAGGAATAATCGCATTCACGGCCTGGTTGGTGAATTTATGAAAATCAGCCCGAGACAGCTTCATAACATCAACGGCCTCTTTCAGAAGAGTTTCTTCGCAGTACTTGCGCCCTCTCTCGCTCCAGTTCCGCACATCGGGATCCAGCACAGGAAAAACGCACCAACCTGAGGTCGCTGGACGCAATGCTGACGATAACATTTTCAAAGCTATTTTCAGTCGCCCTTTCGCCTGCATAGCTGGCACCACATGATCCGAAGAGTAATTTCTCCAAGAGTTCAGGATTATTTTTCTGGCATTTTCAGGGTCAGTGACAAGAACCACCTCATCACAAGCTAACAAAACCTCTTCAATAGCTGCAGTCACATGAAGGCAATGCCTAAGCTTTTTGTTCACAAACTCAGAATTTAATAAAGCCATTTTCTCCACATCACGCAGCAGCTTATGCTCATATGAACTCAGGCTAACCTGATCAAATTGATTTCCATACTGAAAGTATGCACATATTGTAGGATCAACCTGAAAGGCGTCTAAAACTTGCGCTGTTGAAAGAAGAACCTTAGAGCCTGCGGCCAACCTTTGCAGAAGCAAAGCTTTCATAGCATACTCAATACCACTGGAATGTTGCGGTTTTTTCACACAAAGTATATTCAAAAAGTTTAAGTTACTCCACCAAGCAGCCACGCGCACCAAAAGGATCCTGTTTTCTGGAGTTATTGTTGTTGGGATAAGGGTGCACTCAAAGGATTGAGCAAGTGGCTTCAGCAGAGGCAAGAGGCTTTGGGTCAACTCCCTGACAAGAGCTTGCCCACCCCCTTCATCTGCTCCATCATCATCCGCCTTACGCAATCTATTGGCTGAGTGCAAATACTCTCGCACAAACAGCTCACACTCTATGGGCAAATTGTATTGAGAGTTTCCGAAATTGGCAACAAATTTTGCCACTAGAAAGTGCAGGAACGATGCAGGAAATGAAGCAGAGGGCCCTTGCAAGAAACGAGCAAGGGGGTGAATTTGAAAACTCAGACGATTACACACAGAACTCACCCGAGAAAACACAAACGGATTTTCCTTCCAAAGAGGCCACACCCGAGCATCCACACCAACTATGCCGTCAGGAACACATTTAGTTAAGTCCCATTTAGCAATTTTTTCACGAGCGCTCTGCTCTGAAATTTTTGGATAAGCATAGGCCAACTGGACACAAGCAATGTACGACATTAAAGATTGCAGAGCCTCCGGATTCTCCGCCATAGAAAAGCCACTCGAGTATTCTCCCAAAAACGGCCTAGCTACTTCCAGTAGGTCGCGCTGTGCAGAGGGCATAAGAGGGAAAAACTCCTGAAACGCATTCAGGACCTTTGCTTTTTCTGCATCGTGTCTCTGCGAAGGAACAACGTACACACTTTTGCCTGTAGAAGTGTGCAAATCCTCCATTATCCATTTCAAAAAATAACGCACATCAGCCGAAGAACCACCATCCTTCAACTTGGCGTCCACCAGCTTAGCCGCCTTCTCCAACCTAGCACGAAAAGATCCTTCGGAAGCAGAAGACTCTAGCGAAAAGGCCACGGCAAAAACAACCCACAACAAAAACAAAAACACAATCACACCTCCTATAGCACTGGCACACAAAAAACCCTCACTGGAACAGATATATCTAACTCTGATTTGGCGTCATAGAAGACTTCCTCCCCTCTATCCACACCATCTCCCATAGAGAAAAAATCCGACTCCTCCTCATCTGCACATTTTCCTGACACCGCAGCAATTAAAATTATCCATAACAACAACATAAACACCTCACATTAAAATATTTTTGCCCGCAGAACTGACCTTGGATTGGCCACATTCCTCTTAAAAATCCCAACCGCTTCAAGAGCAGATTCCAAGGTTTTAAAACCTGAAGAGTCCTCTCCCTCATCACGAGGGAGAGCATCAAGATCAGAGCTCACCTGAAGATTTTGCATCTTCTGTGACCCTCGAATTTTCCTCTTCTCGTACACAGAAACGTTCGCCGCATGTCCAGGAAACATGAACCTCAGAACCCTTGATAAAGCTTCAGACGATTCGTCCTGGAACTGATCAAAAGAGGTCACTTTAAACGCCTGCACGACATACCCTTGCAATGCACGCTCAATATTGTTCAGAACCTCTTGAGCTGTCGCATCAGAAGGCGTTTTGTTCGAGAATTTCACTGGCGTCAGCCCAGGGCCCAGCAGACGCACTAGCATAGAAAGAGCAAACTCCACTTTGCTTGCAGGCTCTTTTTCCAGCAGGTCTGTGAGTCCTGCTGAAAACACGCGCATCAAATGTTCAAGGCCATCCACACCTTTTGCCGCACACTCCCTGCAAATTTTTGCCAGCTCTGTATACCACATCTCTGCGAAAACCTTTTCTAGCCCATCTTCCAGCCCCGCCTCTTTAGGCAGCATCGACCACACTTTATCATTCAAAATATAATCCAAACAGTCTTGGGGTATAGCTTCTTTTTCTTGCTTTTTCTTTGCCGGGAGCAAAAAATGCATTTGCTGTGAAGTTAGGAGCCCTGGCTTCAAGGCCCATATATCCGCCAAAGACTGCACCCCCACAAAGTTATCCGCAGCAGCGCACTGCATCAAAAGAGCCACTAATACGTTTTTTTCTTGATGCACAAAATCCCTTTGGGCCCAGTCATCTCTTTTAGCTAACTGCTTGCCAAACCACACAAAAGGCAGCGCCCAAGTGCAGCAACGCAACAAAACCTCCCTGCTTTCTCGATCATACAGCCCGCGCGAAAGAGCCTTGCCCACAGACGACACCCCCTGAGGGTACCCGAAAACCTCCAGCAATTCATCCCAGTTTCTCTCGCCATCATAACGGACTTTATCCCCCTTCTTTCTCAGATCGCCCACACTTTTTCCTACATACATCCATAAATCTTCATCATAGTCAGCCCTCCCCCCAGGAGAGAGAACCGCCTTAATTCCCGAATCCCCCGTCAAAAGAGCATAGCAACACTGGATCCAGAAAAAAAGCGGAGGAATCGCTTGGGTCCTCCAAGTTTCAGAGTTGCACAAAACAGAAAAAAATTGCCACCGCATATAATCCAGTGGACTTGCTATGAAGTGAGTTTGAGGATTTTTAGGGTGCCTTACAACATCTGGGTGCACCCACAAACCATGACTTCTCAATCCAGTGCGCGTAAAAGGAAGGAGTTTACTTGAGTCAACAAGCTCCTCAAACTGCACTTGTGTAGGCATCGTAGATCGCACATGAGCATAAGCAAAAAAAGCAATACCTTTGATCAAATCGCCCATCACTTTCTCCAGGGCGCCCTCTCTTTTGCGAGGATCTTCATCTTTAACGGATAGAAGCGCATTTTTCACAAGAGCGGCGTAGTGCTCAGCCAGCTTAACCACTTCTGAGGATGCCTTTGCGCGATCAAATCTTGTTTCAGGAAGCATCAACCACAGCTCTTTCATTACAGCGGCATAGGACTTAGCCTCTGCACCAGAAAAGCCAGATTCATCCAATCGTTTCTGCAAAGCATTATGGTCCCGACCATCATACAACTGCTCTGGGAAATCCTGACAGAGTTTTTCGAAAGCACGAGACGTCAGCTTTTGTGCTTCAACCCAAGCAAATATATCTACTGCATAGCCCGCAGACTGAATAGCGCTATAAATTAACTCTTGCTCTGAAATACCCTCGCGCAAAGCCGCTGTACATTGACAAACCGCAGCACATACAAAAAGCACTATCAAAATCATTATGCTCCCCCCAAATCAACATAGCACACTTTTTCGGCAATAGTACAGCCCTCTGCCCGGCTTCTGACCAAATATGCTTCACATCCAGCATATTGCGGCCAAACTCGCCCACCTCTTTATATCACCCTAGCCTTGAGCACCTGCACTTCATACACACCTTCTTTGTCAACAGCATCATATTTAACATTCAAAACCTTTTCAAAGTGAGGCAAAAGCTGAGGAAAGCGAACACGCGCCCATGCATATAAAACAGCCTGATTTGATAGCTGTATGTCTTTTTTAGAGCACAGAGCCTGACGTTCAGGCGGGACTGTTTTATTAAAAAAAGAAAACGACTCTGTGACAGCTTCCCACAAAATATCCTCCAGGCCTTTTTTCAACTCATCACCTTGTGGGGTCTTTTTCAGAAGGCTTATAAGCCTCTTCTCAAGCTCTATCTTAAACACCTTCTCTTTCGCAGGAGGGCGTCCGGGGAGAGAGCTCAGCAAGCTTTGCATCGCGTACGTCAAAAATGACCCTGATTTTGAAGAAACAAAGCAGAATATGGCATCATGAACCATAGAATCAATATCTCCGTTTTGCTCAGCAAGATCTTCACACGCTGCAGCAATCTCATTTATGGACAGCTCAATATACGCATAAGACAGCGCCCACGCATCCTCAAAACCTAAATCCCCTAATGCCTCCACAAGCTGATTCTCAGAGCAAGCGGCAATAGAGGCCTCATGATCGCCTTGATCTCCCACCAGCCAGGAGGCATTTAATACGCGTTCTACAAAAATATCAATAGGCACTGAGAGCGCCTCACAAACATACGAATAGTAAGGAATAAGAACCTTGTTTGCAGGTGCAGATATACGCTGGGCGATTAGCGCGTTCAAAAGAATCGCGCTATCAGCTGCACTTGGTCCTAAAAGATAATATAAGCTTTCTCGAGTGGCATGCTCCCACACAAAACAGGCCAGCAGCATAACATAATCTACAGGCTCCACTTTATCGGCTGTTATAAACCGTTGGGCCCCCACAAGCCTAACTCCTTCAAACGCCTCTTTCATATTTAAGGCAAACAAGTCTTCCATCACGGCCTTAGCGCTCCAAGGCTGTGTGTGCGGCTTCCTTTTACTCCTTGTCTTATTTACGTCTTCAACAGCTTGACGAACTTTTTGCTCATACACATATGAAATTCCTTCACCTACATCACTTATATGTAGCAGTAATTCTAAAAACACTCCATTGTAAAGAAGGTCAAGCCATGCCATGTTATCAAAATTACAGGGTTGGCGAAAAAGAGTCGCAAAAAGACAGGCTATTTTTTGAGCATAATCTGCTACGCTAACTGTAGCGCACTCCTCCCCTTCCATGCGTGTTTTATAGGGGTACAAATCACTTCGTGTAAAAAACGGAAAGGTTTGCTTTTGCACACTGTCCATTTGGTCAAAATCACTGCGCACAACGACATCCCGAAAAGCTACCTTCCGCTCCGGACAGTTAGACAAAGAGTAGCTTTCATAAGTCAACTCTGCCATTTTAGCTACAATCTGCGAGCTTGATTTTTTCAAAGCTAAATAAGCATCTTCTACCGCCAAAATACCATACATCCACCTTTGAAAAGCTTTCAAGCTCTCTGAAGACGCATTCGCTATATAAGGCAGTCGACACTGCAGTCCATTGATTAATTGAGCTATTTCAACGCGCACTTCTTGCCATTGATGCGTTATGATTGCTTTGTCCAAAAACACAGCCGGTATACGGCCAGAGTGCAAACCCGAAATCCAATATTTTAAAACGGACTGAAGTTCATTAGAGTCAGCGTTATATTGTTTTGCCATGTCCAGCAACCATTGCACAGCACGTTCAGTCGCAACTTGCGCCCCTTGAACGACGGCATCAATTGTTTCATTTTGACATCTTTCGGAGCTCAAACCACCCGCAGCAAGAAAAAAAATCGTCACCCTAAAAAAACACACACCTATTACCCCCCCTAGCTATCGTTACTTCAACACTTTGCTTTTTAACACGCAAGGCTTATGCTTTTCTGGCGCAGATCCCTGCAAGGTTCTAAACCAGTCCTCACGCAAAACCGGTTCCATTTGCTCCCCCAAGAGCTCACAAGCCCAGCTATAAATGGACTCTCGGTTCTGAAGAAGAATGCTTTGTTTCGAAATACCCTCCGAGGATTTCTTTCTTTCTTCTGCATCCTTTTTTAAAAGGTCCACTGTAATTTTCCACAAATCATTTTTTACACGCCCTCGCCGCTCTAGACTACTCTCAAATTTTTCAGGAAGTCCTGCTAGCAACATATCTAGTCCTCCAGATAAGCATGGCATCACTCTCTCATACTCTGCTTTCAGATACAACAAAGAGCCTTGCTCCATCTGATCACGGATATCTTTTACGGTTATATCATGACCTGCACACAACATATCTGCTATAACCTCAATTATCTGCTCAAGCCACAAGTATTTCAGTCTGGTATCACCACGCGCTTTTTTGTTCAAAAAAGATTCAGAAGACTGTATCTTCTGCAGAAGGGGATACTCACTGGACTTATCCAAAAAAAGCTTCAAATCAGATACCTGTTTTTCAAAATGGACTAAAGGCCACCCTAAATCCCTACATGTGCAGGCATGGTTCCGCAGAGATCCCTCATCTTCACCACAACCTATATACTGAGCAATTGCACTTAGCATACGCTCCACTACCACCTTTAGATCCTCTCCAGCAGCCAAATCAGCACAGCAACTATAGAACGCGTGCTCACGCAGAAGGTAGATCTGCAACTGATCTTGACGAACACTCATACCCGTATGGTCATCGCCTCTTATTATTGATTTTCCAATAGCTGGACAACGAAACGCACTTAACGCTTGCCGCAATTCTTTGACAAACTTCGACTCTTTTAAGGCCCCCACAACCTCTGTGCGACTCAAGGCGCTTTGATCACCTTCCTTCAAAAGAGAATCAAAACTTTTTAACAACTTAAGAGCATCTGTAGCAGCCTGCTCTAAAATAGGGGCTATACAACCTTCTTGATATCCATTTTTGCTCACAAACTGTAAGCTCGGAATCAAGACACACTTCCAAAGGAGAAGCGTCCAAGGAAACGAGTCCTTCCCCGCAAAAACATTTGCAAATTTACTCACTGCTAGCCGAGAACGCCTCGTGCGCGACTTTTTCATACCCTCGGCAAACATAACCAAAACTTTCTCTCTTTCGCCCGCAAGCTCATCATTCACAACAGCCTTTAGCAGATCACCGCGCATATCTTTGATGGCTTTTTTCTTATCTTCATTCGCAACAATTTTTGCAACCCAACCTTTTATAAACTCAACCAAACTCTTATTTGCGTCTAGTGTCGGAAGCTTTCCTTTAAAGTCATTGATCTTTTTAACGATGCATTCAACACTCAAGTCAGACGCTTGCATCACCGCAGGCAAATACGTCGACAGACGCTTCCCCGCCCTTACGCGGTCGGAGGATTGCTGCTGCACATACCCCATCATCTCACCAGAAACACAAAAAGCTGGAATCGCACCATACTCACAGTGATCAGCCCAATGCCGCAAAATTACACTCACAACCTCGGGATCCTCATCCTCTAAAACTGCCAGCGCTTGCTCCATCTTTTCTGCTAAATCCTGCACTACGGTGTTGTCAACGTCGACAGCGCCGTAAGCACGACTTACCAGACTCAAAAACATTAAAGCATACAAAAAGAACATCCCTATTACCCCTTATGCCAACAGTTTGGCTTTATACACTCCAGTTTTATACTCTTCCGGAGCAAGGTTCTGATAAACCTCATACCAGTCCTCGCAAAAAATCTTACTTACCTCTTCCCCCATGCGCGCGTGCACCCAATGGTGCACAAAATCCCGATTCAAAAGACAGATATTTCTCTCTGTAAGATGCGCAAAGTTTTCACCATTTTTCTCCGCCGCAGCCTTTAACAGAGTTAATGTAACGAACCACATGATCTTTTTCACAATAGGCTTAAAGTCCTCCTCATTGTTAATTTCCAAGTTCTTGCTCGGAAGACCTTCCGCTAACATCTCCAGCCCCCCTTGTAGTCCTGGCATCACACCCTCATACTCTGCCTTTATATAGGCCCACTTACCCTCAGGCTGCGCCAGCTGAGACTTAAGGTCAGACGCCATGTCCTGACGAGATAGCCCCATAACAAAACCTACAACTGTGTCAATCACGTTCTCAAGGTACAAGTATTGCAGTCTCTGGCCACTTTCACTGACAATAGAAGGCTTCAGCCAAGCTTCAGATCCCATTGTCTTAATTAGCAGTGGGTACTGGCTATCCTCGTCCCAAAAAAATTTCGGCTCAGACATTTGGCGCGCAAAATGCCCCAAAGGCCAACCAAGATCTATACACGTCTCGCGACGTCCACGCAAACCTAATAAAGATGTTTCCTCGTTTCCAGCAGAGTGCTGGGCAATTACGCTTAGCATGCGCTCAGCCACTAGCATCAGGTCTTTACCTTCAGCCGCATCAATACAGCAGCGATATAGCTCATGGTCTCGCATCACATATTTCTGCAGTGCATTTTGTCGCCTACTCTCATCATCCGAAAGTCTGTTGGCATTGATAGCGGGTGCATGTAGTTTTTTTAGGGCGATGCGCAATTTTTGCACAAACTTCGATTTTTTTAACGCCAAATCAACGTCTTTTTGAGTCAAGTCGCTCCTCTCTCCATTATTCAAAAACTGATCAAATGTTTTTAAAAACTTAAGGGCATCTAGAGCTGCCTCACTCAGTATGGAATTGAAAAAAGAGTCGTCTTGATAGCCATTTTCAACAACAAACTGTAGACTCGGCACTAAAACACACCGTAAAAGAAACACCCTCCAAGGCAAGGGCATATCCTTTTCTGCAAACAAGTTGGCAAAAGCACTAAACACTTTTACAGTATGCTTCATAGAAGCTCTACTCAGACCCCGGTAAAGCATATTTCCAGTCCCCTGTGAGAAAGCCAACTCACGCTCAAGGCAAAACTGAGACAATGCACTTTTTGTATCCTTTAAAGCTTGTTGTTTATCTTTTCTCTCAAGAACATGATTGACCCAACTTTTGATAAAGTCAACAGACTTCTTTTCTCTACCAAAATCTGGCAGCGCTAGCTTAAATGCATTAATCACATCAACTACATGCTCCACATCCACTGCAGCTTTCTTAGTTGAATCAGCGGCCACAGAAGTGTCCTTCCCTGAGAAAAGATATTCGCCCACAGACTTTGTCATCCCCCACAGCAGACCAGCAACTCCTAAACCCGATTGTGACGACGGCTGAGAGTTTGGCTTTGCGGCAGGTGGTGAAGCTGGAGATATATACCCAAGAAGATTGCCTTCCACACAAAAAGCTGGAGTTAGACCACGCTCACAATGATCCGCCCAATGTCGCAAAACCACACTCACCACCTCTGGGGGCTCATCACGCAAAACTGCCATTGCTGTGTCCACCTCTTTCTGAAAAAACTTCTCCTTTTCAGATCCACAAGCACCGGTTATAATACTCAAAAACATCAACACCTTACAAAACAACATCCGCCCCCCTTTTAGACCAATAAATCTACTTTCAAGAAATGCGCACTTGCGTCTTCAAGACACAAGGGCTATACGTTTCAATAGCAAAATTCTGCGACGTCTTATGCCAATCCTGCAACAAGACCTGGGTCACTTCCTTGCCCATACGGGCTCCTCCCCAGTGGTAAATAAAATCCCGATTCAAAAGACAAATATCTCTCTTAGAAATCTCATCAACAGCACCACCGCTGAGCTTAGCGTCCTCCTGCAAGCGCCGCACTGTAATTCTCCACAAAGCATCGCTTACAAACTCCCTTACCTCCTCAACTCTCATATCCTCAGCACTAGCCAAAACTTCTTCGCCCAGCTCCTTCAAAGCCCCAGCTAGGTAAGGCATAATGCCCTCATATGCCGCCATCACATACAACCAATCAGCATTCTTCACGCCCACTTTAGTCAACGTCTCTCCAACCCTTTGAGGCGGCTGAGAGTCAGCCATTCTTACAATGTCATTAATAGCGAGCTCAAGACACAAATATTTCAGTCTCTTGTTATCCGCAACTGTCGGCTTTAACCAAGATTCAGAACCCATAGTTCTAATGATCAAAGGACGCTGACTATCTTCGTCCCAGAAAAATTTTGGCTCAGACGTTTGTTGCGCAAAATGCTCTAAAGGCCACCCCAGATCTCTGCATGTAATAGCATGGATACGCAAAGAAGGAGTGTTAAACGTACAGTCCGTATACTGAGCAATCAGACTCAAAAGACGCTCTACGATTTTTTTCACATCCCTACCTTCGGCCAAGTCAACACAACAACGGTATAGCTCGTGTTCTCGAATCACATATCTTTGCAGGAGATCTTGGCGATGTTGCATCCCCGAAATAGACATCCTTTCTAAAACAGGGAAGCGCAAACAGCGCAAAGCTTTTCTTAGCTTGTTTACAAAGGGTGAATTCTTCAAAGCCTGCATGACCTCTTCCCGCTGCAAGAACGTTGCTTCACCTTTATGCAAAAACTCATCAAAGCTTTTCAAAAACTCAAGAGCCTCTTCCGAAGCTTTGTCCAAAATAGCATCCATAAACGTTCCCTTATTGTAGCCGTTTTCACTGGCAAATTGTATACTCGGTATCAAGACACTCCGCCAAAGAAACAGGCGCCACGCTAAAGATCCTTCCTGTTCTGCAAACACGTTTGCAAACTCACTCATAACCTCTCTAGAGTTATAAGACTCCTCTTCGCGGTAGGTATGTAGCAACATCACACTAAATGCCCCCTTGGCCCTCAACGGCACAACCAAATCGCGCGCATAACGCACCAAATCTTTTTTCGTCTCTTCTATAGCCTTATGCTTATCATCGCTCGAGACAACCTTTGCGACCCACCCCTTAATAAACTCAACCACCTTAGGATCTTGACCAAAGTACGGAAGATTCAGTTTAAATTGATTGATCTTTGAAGCAGCATGCTCTGGATTCACGCCGCCCTCTGTCCAGCTTAAAGGCAAGTAACTCGCCAACCCTTTAGCGGCCATCCACACTGTGCCTAAAACGCCTGAAGACTGCCCTACAGGCGGTCTATAGCCAAGAAGCTCCCCATCAACACAAAGCGCAGGAACAGGGCCACACTCACAGTGATCCGCCCAATGTCGCAAAACCACGCTCACCACTTCTGGACTCTCGTCTTTTAAGGTCGCAAACGCTTTACTTATCTGACCCTTAACTAGCTTATCAGGAGCAGAGGCTCCATGAGCACCCACAAAGGCCCCTAGAATTAATAATCTCAACAACATTGCACCTCCAATATTACCTTGTCTGTCGCACAAGCCTCTTCTTTCTTAAACACTTGCGCTTTTTGGGAGGAGATTTCCCTTCCCTTTTAGCTATTATCGCAGCCACTTCAGGAGCCACATTAGGCGCAGCAACCCTCAACCACTGATACATAAGTTTTAAGTTTGCCATTTGCACCGACTTAATAGAAATCTCTGCACCCTCTCGGTTTTTTTTAGGCTCAGCTGACCTAAAGCTCTCAAGCAACGGTCTCCATAGCGCGTCAAACAAAGTGTTCTCGAGTTCTTCACTCCACTCCTGATCGCTATTTGGCAGCGACAGCACCAAGCATTCCTTAGCTTTATCCAATGGCACCAGAAGCTGGTACCTTTTGAACGCGCACGCCAGCATGTCAGAGCCATCTGCAATTGACTTTTCCACCAATTTTCTCAAGTCACCCTTTTTGCGAAACAGAGATTGGCATGATTCAAGGATTTCGTACACGGCCAACTCAGCATATATGTATCGCAAACTCAACAAGAGGGAGCGCTCCAAGCCCTTGCTCCACAGCACTTCAGCAGACGCAATATCAGCAAGAATCGGATGTCTTTTTTTAGCGCCATTATCTAAACACACAAGCCCCGACAAATTATCCATATACGCAAGGTGCCCCATGGAAAGGGCCAATGCGTCACAGGCTCGCGGATAACTAATTACTCCATCCTCAAAAGCATTACCCAAGCGCTGCGCTACCAGGCTCAACATGTACTCCACACTCCTGCGCATATCGCGCTCGCCCTCAGCAAAGTCGGCACAACAGCGGTAAAGCTCATGTTCCCAAACAAATTGAGAAAGAAGCTTTGGCACCCCTCCAAAGCGATCTTCCCTGATCTTTGCCTCGCTCAAAGGTCTTATGCCTAAATTTTCAACACTAGCAATAGCTTTTTGAAGCTTTTGAACAAAATGTGACTGCATCAGCTCTGAATGCACTTCATCCCTACTAAGGGCGCTCACCTCGTCACTCAACAAAAATTCCCCCATGTTTTTCAAATATTTTGTGGATAAATCAGCCGCCGTATTGATGATTTTTGCAAACCACCCCTTTTCCTCTCCACCGCTATTACTAACCTTCACAATAGATGGAATTAAAACCGACTTCCACAAAAACACATGCCACGCTAAAGTACGCTCATACTCTGAAAACACACCTGCAAAGGTGCACCCCACCCTTTGCATGCTTTCTCTTTTTTTCAAATAATCCGCATCATTTAACGAAAATGCTCGAGAGGGGTCTCCCACAGCAAGCTGAGCAATTGCTTGCAAAAACTCAGAAGTTGTTTCTTTTATTGTTTTCAGCTTATCTTGGCTATCCACAACCTTCTTGGCCCATGTTTTTGCTGCAGGACACTCACGTCTGCTTACTGACTGAGCTACTGGCATTTTCTTTTGAAACACATTTATACAGTCAGCAAGATAAGCTGACTGATCGGGGGAGCCGTCATATCCAGAAAGAACTCCCTGCACACACACCGCAGGCACTGCACCAGCACAACAGTGGTTGGCCCAATGCTCCAACACTACATTTAATTCCTTGGGCCCAATTACACCACTGGAATACATATCCACAAGGCCCTGCAAAGCTTGATGCGCCGACTTTCCACGATCTGTGTTCGCTGGAACAAAAGACTCCACAGCACACAAACCTAACGTTATTATATACAAACAAAAAAACTTTCTCACAACCCTCTCCCTACTCCAGAACTCTCACATACACACAGCTCGCAGAAAGGTCTTTTTGGTGCCTCGCCAAAATAGAATCGCAAGTCAACTGCGACACATGATCCAAACCATCTAAAATAAGACGATCCTTTACAGAACTATACTTTGGACTGTAGCTATGGTATTCATAGCTTTCTTTTTCCACATCACTCATTTTGGTCCACACATTCCATTGCCGCTCAAAGTTCTCCTCAGTTGCCGCATACCCACGCCAACGGGTTGTAAAAAGCATGGCAACATAACGGGACAATTTTTTTCGCAACATTAGATTTCCTAACTTGCTTTTACAAATCACTTCAGTTCGCGACCTAAATATTGAATTCCACAAATCCACAAAATTTTTCATCCAACGTCCTCGATCATGCTTAGCGGACCTGGATCTTTTTACGTCATACTGTTTAGGAGCCTCTATATTGGGAAGATGCTTGCGCGTCAACAGATAAAGCGACAAATCCTCTTCACTCCACCCGTTCCAACGTTTCAAAAGAAAGCTGGACCCACCAGTAAATACACACTCTCTCCCTTGGCTTAGGCTTTCTGCATCAACCACCAAGTAGCCCTTAACTAAAGCGCTCCCAATCGCTGGGTGTTGAATAATCTTATCTGCAAGGCGGTCCACGGCTACAATCACATCCAAGCACGCACCATCAACATTCGCTGATATTGCCTCTTGACGCGCTGCTAAGCACACTTCCACACAGAATGTAGTGAGAAATACTGCGATCATGCCCCCCTTTCGACTCTTAGCATTTTGTGCACACATTCCCGTCGAAGTGAGTGCACACCCCCTACATTCAAACTAGCACACTTCCCCACACAAATCAAAGACAGCCGGCTCGATTTCCAAGAGCACCTCACAAGAGGACTCCTGATCGTCCAATGCTCAAATTAAACTTTAGTTTTACAGAGCATACACCGCGGCGGCCAAGGACACGCATATGCTCGCTACCCCCCCCACCCTTAAAGCATGCCAAAAGCCAACTACACGCTTCATCACGAAGGCTATTATTGCTGGAGCGCTTCTATAATTTCCGGCGATTCTGCGGTCAGGTGCGGAGAGCAAAAGGCCAACAACACTCTTTTTTTCTGATCTGGACTCAATTTAGAAAAGCGCTTAATTCTTTGCACTATCTGAGGAAACATTTCTTTCAAAAAATCCCCCCCATTCATATTCTGAATCTCCTTTACAACATCTCCTGCAAGCGCAGTCAGCACATGTTCGTGACCAGCATACTTTCTTTCATTGTACATAGGAGCAAGAGTATCGAGAACACCCAGTATGTCGCGCAAAGAATAGTCACCTTTTTGCTCTAAAAAGGTGGTGTAACCTTTACATTCACTCCCTTCTGTTGCGTTCGGGTCATTTAGATACGCCTGCGCCATAACCAGGAGATAATCAGCCTGCACAACGTTCTGCATTCTCCGTTCGATCCATCGAAAAACGATGCCGGGAGCAACTCGATCCAGCTGAACATACGGCACAGCACGCGCACCATAATATTTCCACCAAATGGCTCTAACCTTCCGCACAAAATCCATAAATTCCGGAGTGAAGTGCTGCTGCATATCACTCCTCTTACTGGACAAACCCACCTGATCTTTATACAACTTATGAAGAAGAGTTTCCCTCCCCTTCATAACGCCATACTCTTCTCCCACGAGGGTTCTGACAGCGCGATCCTCCGCCCCTTCTCGCGAAAAGTATTCACAAAGATACCGAATAGGAGGGGTGTTTGTAATTTCACGAATATGCTTTTTCGCTTCTTCTTTAAATCTCGGAAGCTTCTTTGCAAGCAAAGTATTCTCCTGCAAAGCTTCGCTGAAGTCAACCATACGCACAATGCACAGGGTCACTTGATTCATCTGGCTCATAGAATAAATCAGGTCTCCTTCTTCACCGGTCAAAGGGGACGGACTCTTAAGTGCCCTGTTCTGGCGCCGCATATTCCAGCCCAATTTCAGCAACTTTTCATCCTCAAAAAGTCTGCCTTTCTCTCTATCCAGTACAAAACCAGACCCACACGCGTATTTCACAAGATTGCCCAGCTCTGCGTAGACCGCAAGCACGTCCTCATTAAACTCATCGGTCCCAACTGAGCCATATATGCAATATAACTTATAACCCGCATCCATCACTTGATCAGATACCTGCTTAGGGTAAGCTTCCTGATGCGAAGAAGCAGCATATGCACTACACATACACAATAAAGTATACAAAATCACTGTCATCAATCGACCATATACTAAAAACAAAATTCTGTCAAATCACGCCTGTTATTTCTGGAGAGTCTGCGTTCAGGTGCGGGGAGCAAAAGGCCGCCAAAACTCTTTTCTTCTGATCTGGACTCAATGTAGAGAAACCCTTAATGCTTTGCAGTATCTGCGGAAACATTTTTTTCACAAAATCTCGATTAGATGAAACATCAGCCCGCCCTCTTTCTGCCAGCAAAACCAGTATCTGTTCATGCCTAGAGTTTTTTTCTTTATTGTACATAGGGGCAAGGGTCTTCAAGGCAGCAAGTATTTTTGGCCAAGAGTCATATTTTTTAAAATCATCCAATTCTGCAAAGGGACAATAGTCTTCTGTCATATAAAGCCAGTAGTCCGCCATCTTAGCGTCCTTCACGTTGTCCTTAATCCATATACGTACTATGCCCGGCAGCACATTATCAACATAAACATACGGCATAAAGCGCACGCACGCCTCTTGCCACCAAAGCTCGCAGACCTTCTTCCTCCACCTGGCCAAATCAGAGCAACTACCAACTGCCGTGCCTGAAATGTTGGCAAAGCTGTCATATACACAAGGAATAAGCATCAGGGGCTCTCCTTTCATAACGCCAGCCTTATACTCTCCCACGACAGCACTCAAAGCAGCTTTCTCCTCTTGTTCCACATAATTTATTAAATACTGAAACGGTGGCGTCTGCACCATATCCTCAATATGCTTTGCCGCCTCTGTTTCAAATGTTGGAAATTTCTGCGCAAGAATATTATGTTTTTGCAAAACGTTTCGAAAGATATCTATCCGCGCAATGCACACCATCGCTTGACGGTAGTAACACAAAGAAAAGCTTAACTCCTGATCTTTAACCAAAGCAGACGGGTTCTTCAGTTTCTTATTCTCTAACAATGCACTCCAAAATAACTTCTCTCTAACAGAATCTTGCAAATGGCGCATATCTTTTTCACCTATGCTGTAAGAGCCCAAGTCCCGTGCACAACACACAAAATTGACCAAATCTCCGTAGACCACAAACACACACTCATTAAACTCATCAGTCCCGACCGATCCTCCCGTTGGAGCTAAGGCGCGCACCGCCTTTACAGCCTCATCTAGGGCTTCCAAGGAAAAAACTTTAAACTGATCCACAGCTGCTTGTGCACTATATACAACCCAGAAAAGTACCACCAAAATATTTTTCATAGGCTTATTATATCATAGACAACAAACACTGTAGTTACAAAAGTTATTCAAGCGATCGCTCTCCTTTCTTTACAAAAAGCGAGTAAAACTCTTTGAACTTCCTCTCTACTCAGTGTAGAAAATTTCATCATTACTTGCGCAAAACTAGGCAAAATATTATCTATCAACTCTTTTCGCTGCACCTTCTGGACGTTAGGATTGGTCTTTGCAGCTAATAAAAGCAGTATCTTCTCATGGCTCGCATGCTCTCTTTGACTGTATAAAGGAGCAAGCAACTCTAAACCCGCTAGTGCTTTTTCTATAGAAAGAGCGTCTTCCTCTCTCAAGTCACTCTCATAATCAAAATCGTAACTACCCCACTCTGACTTCTCTTCTAGGGATTCGTTACATAAATACTCCTGCGCTTGCTGCAAAAAGCGCCTTGCATCCTTAGCGCCAATATCGCCCTCACCTTCCCAAACAGACAATATTCCAGGAAAAACCTTATCAACCTGAGCATAAGCCACATAACGATCAAGGGTCTCTTTCCAGAGGCACGATCTTACCTCCTTGATAAAGGAGAGAAGCTTCGAACAGGATGGGCTCTTCCAGAGAAAACTGTCAAAATGTATAGACTGGAAAGTCTGACACAACGACTCAACCAAACAGTAACTCTCTGCTTCTAGGGCTTGCCCCTCATTTGACCCGATTAATGTTTGCCAAGAGTCACGCTCACCAGTAAAATATTCCATCAAATACTGGACAGGAGGCGTCTCTATAATCGCTGAAATATGTGCTTCAGCCTCTTGTGTAAAATGTTGAAGTTTGGATTTAAGCCAGGAGCATTGGTTCATGTTCTGAGAAAAAATGTACACCCTTACAATAAAAGAAACAACTCTGCTCATATGAGACAAACTACACTCTAACTCCCGACCTGGAATCAATGGCAAAGGCCTCTTAAGCGCCCTGTTTTCGGCCAAAGCACCACTAAACCAAGAGTCGAAACGTCTGGAATGCTTAGCGCAATCTAAACCCTTGAGGGTCAAGCTTGTATGCAAATGATGGCTCTTAGCATAACCCACAAAAGACAAAAGTTCCTGAGACAGAATATGTATGTCCTCATTAAAACTATCAGTCCCAACTGACGAGTCAAGTTCCTCCAAAACACTTAGCGCAACCTGCACTTCACCCCAAAACTCCTGAGAAAAAACATCACTGCGGATCGAAGCTGCTTGTCCACTACATAGAACCCATAAGAGTCCCACAAAAATATTCTTCATTTCTCACCTTATCACAAGCACTACACTTTATACAGTTATTGCACTCCTGCGTTAAACGCAGAAGCACTCAGGGTGCGCAGCACTTTACACGGCGCACCACACATGCTCCCTTAGTGCTTACATGATGTATCGTTTAATAGCAAGCTTTTGGTCTTGTGTTAGCACTTGTCCCTGAGTTTTTTCCTTCCAAAAGCTAGTGTTCTTTTTACAGTGCTCTTTAATAATAGCTTTCATCTTAATCAAAAAGGATTCTGTGGTGACTTTCAGCGACTGCTCTGTTTTTTCGCGAGAAAGTGCGCAGAGCACATCAAAAATGACCTGGTTCCAGCTAAACCCCTTATCAGAAGCCCCATTAATATATGCAGCACAGTTAATTACCTGGGCAGAACAAGCACCTTGCAATTCCCAACAATGCAATTTCAATAAAACGTTCACCGCGTTGTCTACTAAAAAGTTAGGCGCTTTTTTAACGGAAGAGCTCTCCATCCATTGTAGCTCCAAATATTTTGATAGGCTTCCGTCAGCAAAGGAGCGATCTTCTTCAGAGCAAGAATCCTCTTCAGGGGCACAAACCTCCAACCCTGTACCCCACAAGGCAGCTGTTAACTCTTGGTTCATACAGCCACGATAAAACAAGTGCGGTGCACACAACATAAACATGATGTCCTTTTTTTGATTTATATCCAAAAACTTCATGCCGGATACTGTCTGTATAATAGAATTGAGACTTTTCTGAAAGTCCTCTCTCCGCATCTTCGCGCTCTCTGACATTGCCTCTAACGCCAAGTAATATATTGCTCGAATTTGGCTGCATTTACCTTTTTCATTTTCAGAAAAGCTGACTTCTTGCATCACGCCCAACAACCCATCCAGAGAAGTGCAGAAAACAGAGTTTTTAGGAAACCCATAACGAGTCGCAGTACTGTCCGTATCTTTCTGGGCGGCTATGTACACTGCCTCAGCGTACGCTGCCTCTGGATACTCCTTCTCTATCCATCGATATAATAAACCAGGGCACATAGCCTCAGCCTTTACATACACAAGCACACGCTGCAAAGCTTCTGAACGAATGTTAAAGATCAAATCATACAACGCTGAGTGTTCAGGCGCTTGGTTAGGGCGAATCTTTCTTGAAACTTGGAAAAGCCCTCTAATGGCTTGATCAGAAAGCGCACCTTTATCAGGTTGAGCGATCTTAAGCCTATTTTTAAGGTAAACAATTGCATCCAGTCCTTCTATTTGGCTAATATGAGCGCACACCTCTGTCTCAAACTGAGGGAGCATCTCCTTCAAAAGAGGGGAGCGATTATAATTAACCCGAAATTTTGCAATTTCAAGCACCTGCTCGCACACTTTGGATAATTTACAAATAGCTGTAACCTCCTCAAGGCCTTTAGTCGCATCAAAAGGGGCAAAAAGATCTTGATTATCAAACAGGGCCTTTTGAAGGTTATGGTCACTATAGCCGCTCACCTTATCTAAAAGCAGGCCCTCCATCCGCATTAACTGCTCTCTCACTTGATCAATTTGACGATTAAGCGCATCTGTACCTATTGAGCCATGGCAGAACCTCAACGCATCTCGCGCATCTTGGATCTTATCCTGATAACATTGACCTACTAGAGAAGTCTTCCCTTGCTTCATGTCTGCACTATCGCTTGACTCGTATTGAGCTCGAATGCTCTTTATCAAATCGATCAAAATTGAGTGCCCTGAAATGGCAGACAAGTGAATACTCTCTGATTTTTTATAAAGTATAGCTAACATAGCTCGTGAAAGCCCACCTTGGCTACTCTCTTTATTCTTCAACTGCGCCCTTAAATACCCAACTGCATCTATTTTTTCCATGTCTCTAATGTGTTGTGTCGCCTCTTGCTCAAAGTGTGAAAGCGTTCCTTGCAAAAGCAAAGAGCGTGAAAGATGATCACGAAATGACATTATCTCCTTTACAACATCACATAGCTGACAAAACTTCCCTGCTGCAGCCAGCGCCTCACACCCTTTTATAGAAATCATGGGCTCAAAAAGGGTTCTATTATCGGTCAACGCTTTTTGCAACTTTTCACGAAAGCGAAAGTTTTTATGGTCGAAACTCACATCAGGAAACGCATAGCGCAAGTCCCCGCGAGAAAGTACATCAACCATTCCTTTCAAACTGCACGCCACCTGCGCAACATCTTTGTTAAAATCATCTGTGCCCACTGAGCCATGCCAATACGTTAACGCGTTGCATGCCCTCTGGAATTCATGCAAAGAATCTTGGTCCAACAAAAGCTTTCCCTGGCCTTTTATGTCAGGACGATCACAACTCTCACATGCCACACGAATGCTCTTAAGCAGCCCCAACAAAATAGGGCTACCTTTAACTAAGTTTAGGTCAACACCTTTTGTGGCATATTGAAGCGCCCACAAGATTATGTTGGGTTGACCATCAACCTCGAACTCTTTTGCTTCCATCTTTTCTGCCAGAAAAGTAACAGTCGGTAATGCGTCTATCTTTTTAAGATGCTCTTGCGCGTCTTTTTGTAAATCTGAAAACAACTCTTGTGCACAGCGACCACCCTTGCGAAAATCGTCGTGAAACGCCTTTACATTACAAATCAATTGACAGATTTTAGAAAATTTTTCTATCGCTTCCAAAACCTCGAATCCAACAAAACCAGATACAGGAGCAAAAATTTCTTCCCGATCGCACAAAGCCCCCTGGACTCTCTGAAAGGGTTCGCGGTACAGCTTGTGATACACATCCACAGAATAATGTAGGGAATATTTTGAAGACCCAGATAAGTTCAGCAATGTCACCACCTGCGTCAGGAAACTCCTAACCTTAGCGACTTGATTGTCAAGGTCATCTGACCCCACTGAATAATGCACATAGGCTAATACATCCAGCGTATGATCAATTTTATCCGCCAACCCCTTCTCCAAAAGAAGCCCCTCTTGTGGAAGCATAGCTGCGGTAGCATTATGCACATGTGCACATAGACAAATAATAAATATCGCAATTTTCATTAGCCGATTTTACCCCACAACCAGAAAGAATGCAATATGATGACAAAAAAAACACAGCCCCACTTCTACCGCCCCAACTTAGAGTCAGGCGTACCCGAATTTACACCAACCGATCAGCAAATTCTGTTTTCTTGAAATGCGGATAAAGTGGGTTGTGCTCATTTGTGGGCAAAGGGATGTGCTGATGAATAGCTCTCTGCTGGTCATCACTCAGCTGCCCCGCATTTCGCACGTAAGTCCAAAACCCATCCTTATTGCTGCAGCATTCTTTAATAACTCCATTCATTTTGTGTAAAAAAGACTTTGTTGACCTTAGGGGTGGACCGTCTCCTAAGCTCTGGATCACATTTAGAACTATCTGGTTCCACTGCAAGGGGCTGGTCTTTTGAACAGATTTCTGCATATATCTTGCAAATCGTGCCACCTGACCTGAACATATACCCTGCTCTTCCAGACGATGTAGGCAGAGCAAAATTTGATCACCCTCAGCATACAAGTATGATAAACATAAAAAACTCAACTTTCTTCCCTTTAAGGATGCAACTATTTCCTGGAGTACACCCTGACCCTCCATCAAACATGGAGCCACACACGTAAGAAAAGAAATTTTTCTCTCGGAAAGGTTCAGCTTACCCAATCTCTCCAGTATAGAAAGCGATTGAGGCATAATCTCCCCAACAAATCTTTGGCGAGCACTATCCTCAAACCCCGCTTTTGCAACACAAGATGCTAGCTCTACTGCCAAAAAGTGAACCACTCTCTCTTGGTTTTTATCATTATCTTTGGTGTAGATTTGCGTAAGCTGATCCATTACACCCAACACATCCTTCCAGCAAAGTACTCCAGATGGCGCAAATTTTTCCACACGCTTAAATCTATAGCCAAGCCATTCCTCACTTCCCAAGGGTTTCTCTTTGGACATAAAGAGTTGAGAGGCGGATAGCGCTTGTTCAGCCACTTCCGCCTCCTTATATTGTCTTTCTGTTTTCCAAAAGTGTACAAGACCAGGGCATAACTTATCCACTTGCGCGTATGCCCAAAACTTCGAAAGATGGATCTTCCACCACACATCACGAATATCATAAATGAAGCTGGCAAAATCTGTAGCCTCACCCAAACTTTGCACACATATGCCCGCAGACCTAGCATACAGGTGATCTACAACGTCACCTGCCCGAAGCGTATCCTCTCCCCCTGACTTCATTTTTTTAGACCAAAACTCGCGTTTATCCTTACCTTGCTGCAGGTAACGCCTTAAATAATGCACGGCTTCTTGCTGTGTAATAGCTAACATAAAAGCCTTATCCTCCTCTTGGCAGTCTAACAACAGACTTTTTAAAATGCTGTTGTTTTCACAGTGTTCGCGAAAATGTTGCATGCTAATAATTACACGACAAAGCACATCAAAGGCAGGCAACGCAGTGTGTGTCTCAAGACCAGAAACTAAGGGTGGCGGAGCCAGCAATTGCTGATTATCCCAAAGCGCATTCTCAAGCCGAACACTCATCGGTATATAATCTGGCTTTCCAGCGCACAAAGATGCAGGTACACACCTTTCAGTCGTAGAATCCATGTAATCAGTAACAAAGCAGATCAAGTCTAGGATCTGCTCTGCCATCATGCAAACCTTTTTGTTCAATCTATCTGTGCCAACGGACGAACTATACCTGGAAAACACCTCGAGCGCTCCGTGGAGCTCAAAGGGGTCAGGAAGTAGAGATGCCGCCTTAGCACAGAAAGCACACCAAAGAAAAAATTTACAAACATTCTGCATGCGTAGATGCTACCATAAAGCGTCTACGGCGTCTAGAGGGTCATTAAACACAGCTGCAAAACCTCATGAGCCCTCCAAGCTCAGCGCACAGAAAAACTTAATTGCCTCACCTCTTCACAGAGACATGCCTTGCCACAGCGTTTTTTTGGAACTCCTTCAGCTCACCTCCCTCTAAAGCCCTTGTCCAAAAACCACTATGGTTACTGCAAGTCTTTTGAAGAATTGCTTTCATCTTTATCAAAAAAGAAACCACTTGTTCGCTAGACTTCAAGCCCAACACAACGTCATACACAACCTGGTTCCAATTAACAGAAAGTCGCTTACTATCAATGCCTTTAATATATGCGGCAATAGCACACACTTGCCCACAGCACACCCCTCTCATCTCCAGAAGGTGTAACTCCTTGAGGATTTGAGAGGTTTCAGCACACAAGAAATCAGGAGCCAAAAAGTTAAGGATAGTCCCTTGCAGCAACTCTTGAATTTTCGGATTTAACGCCATACGATGGCTCAAATATGGCGCAGAACACACTAGAAGACTAAGTTTTCTTTTCGTTAAGTCCAATCGCTCAAATCTCTCCATTATGCCCAAAAGTCGCGGAAATTGCTCTGCTGCAAATGCGTCAGAATGTACCTTTGCCAAGCCCTCTGCTGCATCCTGCGCCAAAAACTGTATAACTTCATCCTGATGAACATCATTCTCTTTGATATAAACTTCCGTAAGATTTTCCATTACGCTCAACGCTTTCTCCCAGGAAATGCCTTTTTCTTGGATAGGTGCCCCCCCCTTAAAACGGCTAAACCGACCAGAGCTTAACTCTCGTAGAGGTTCATCAAAAGTATTAAGAGCCTCATCCGCAACAAGGGCCTCTTTGTGTCCAGCTTCGCACCAAAAGAACACAATACCAGGGAGCAACTTATCTGCTTGATCATATGCCCAAAACTGTTCCCGCAAACGGTCCCTCTTCATCTCACGAATTTCTTGAATGAATTTTTTGAACTCCATGTTTTCAGGCATATATTTTACATCTAACGCATCAGACACATCATAAATTATATCAACTATGTTTCTAGGCACCCCCTTCAATCGCTCGCCTGCATGCGAACCCATTATTTTATTCAACACTTCAGGGTTATCTTTATTTTTACGAATGTAATCTATTAGATAGTCCACTGTCGCCTGCTGTGTTATTACAAGCATATGCTCGGTAGCATCCTCATCAAAAGTTGACAGCACCCCCCTCAGTATAGGGTTTTTTGCACAATGACAAGAAAATTCTTGCATGTTCTCAATGGCGTAACACACCTGTCTAAAATGAGATAAGGCTGAATACAGCTCCCACCCTGACACTAATGGCTGTGGAGAAGTCAATTTTGCATTTTCTAGCATAGCCTTCGCCAGAATTTGGCTCGTCGGTACATACCAACGCGAATCTTCTTTCAGTTTCGCGTCCACCTGCGACCAAACTCCGATGGTTGCACCTTCCTCATCCAGCATTCGCACCATATCCATCAGATTATCCTTTATGGCACAAACCTCCCTATTCATCTTATCTGACCCAACTGACCAGAAGCGTACAGCAGAGTGGCCACCAGCATATTTGGCTAAAATAGATAGCGCCTCTTGAAGCTCTACCGCATCCACCAAATTTCTAGCCCCCAACACATAGGTAGAAAATAAACACAAAAAAAGGGTTCTATAAACTTTCTTCATGAGTAAACATTACCACAAAAACAGAACAATCGTGTATTATCAATCAATTACCTTCACGGGCCTATGATGAGAAAGGCTTCACCTCAAGGGTGTAGTCAAATTGTGTAAGAACCACCTTTGTTCCAAGGATGTCGCTTGACAAGTAGATGACTGCAAGCTCAACACAACGTCATGCACAACATTGCTCCAGTTAACAGAGCCCGTCTTACCGTCAATATCTTTAATATATGCAACAAGTGCAGAGGCTTGTCCAACACACACACCCTTCATCTCTAACAGCAAGAAATCCTTTAGAATTTGAGCAGTTTCAGAACGCAAGAATTCAGGATCTAAAAAGTTAAGACTCGTCCCTTGCAGTAATTCTTGAACCTTAGGGTGCTGCGCCATACGCGTAAAATGTGGAGCGAAACATCCAAACACAATAAGCTTTCTCTTCGTGCAGTCCAACTGATCAACATTCTCCATCACGCCCAGGATTTGTCGCAGTAGCTCTACTACAAATGCATCCGATTCTATCCCCGACAGCTTCAAGGCAGCATCTTGTAACTGCGCAACTTTACCCCTACAAGCAGCCTCAATATCTTCATCAGCCACATTAGCACCCTTATGCTCAGCTTGAGGTCTCAAAATTTCCAGACTAGAAAAACAATCATCCGGATTCGCAAATACACCCAACTGAACCTCCAAAGGGTTGTCTGATTCATCTCTTAAATCTTGCTCTTCTATAATGACATATCTCTGAAATTTATCGATCAGCGCTCCGTCTCCCAGTAAACTATCTTGCTCTAGCACTGCTGCAACTACAGTAGCACTCATACATAAGGTTAATATTATACATTTTTTCATGTTAGCATTATGGCACACAAAACAAACTTTGTCTACGATCAAAAACACTATATAAAACGTTCTTATAGCGGACTTTCCGAAACCCAAGGCATAGGAGAGCATTACTTCAGAAAAGTCTGTCCTCTCAAAGCAGCTTTCTGCGCATCCTTTAGCACGTCTCCAGCCAAAGCATTCGTCCAAAACCCACCCACGTTACTGCACTTATTTTTAATTATTGGATTCATCTTTATCAAAAAAGATCTCACGTCACTAGAAGATTGCAAGCTCAACACCACATCATACACAACCTGGTTCCAATTAATAGCACACGCCTGACTATCAATATCTGTAATATATGCAGAAAGAGCAGACACTTGTCCAGAACACATACCTTTCAGCTCTAGAAGGTGTAACTCCTTTAAAATTTGAGCTGTTTCACCGCACAAAAACTCAGGCGCTAAAAAGTTAAGACTGGTCTCCTTCAGCAATTCTTGAATTTTCGGATTGAGCACCGCACGATGGCTCAAATGTGGCGCAGAGCACAGTAACAAATTAAACTTTCTCTTCGTGGCATCCAATTGCTCAAACTTCTCCATCACCCTCAGAAGTTGCGGCAGTTGTTCTGCTACAAATACGTCAGAACGTATCTTAGACAAGCCCACAGCGGCATCTTCTGCCAAAAACTGTATGACCTCATCTTGATGAACATCACCCTCTTGAATATAAAATTTCGTAAGCCCCTCCATTACACGCAGTGCTTCCTTCCATTCAACACCTTTATCTTGGAGCTCCCTGTTCTGCTCAAAGCGAAACCCTTTCCACTCATCAGCACGTTTCTGTAGATAATCCCTACGCACAATAGTATCAGCGGCGGCATTAGCCATTTTAGCTTCTTTGCGTGCAGATTTGGTGCACCAAACCTTTACAAGACCAGGGCATAGCTTCTCTGCTTGAGCATAGGCCCGAAATTGATTTATCTTGCCTCTAGCAAACGCATCACGCACCTCCTCAATGACTGTCCAAAACTGGTGATCTGCTACATTTTGTAAATCCCGCACATCTACATGCCTAGAGACATCATACAGCATATCGATTATTGTTATCGGTTTCGTCTCAAGTGCAATTACGGGCGCACCCACTTTTGCATGCAAAACTCCAGGCTTACTCATTCGAATGTAACGATGTAGGTAGTAAACAGCCTCAATACTTGTGATTTTACGTATATGATCTTTAGATTCTGCTATCAGGTTAGGCAGCATGTCTTTCAGGATAGTGTTCTTCTCACACATCCCAGAAAATGTTTGCATACTCTCAATTGCCCCACAGACTTTTTTGAACTGAGACACGGCTGAAAAAAGTTCAACACCTTTTGCTAATGACGGTGGCGACAAAAGCTTTTGATTTTCCTGCAAAGCACGCTCCAGGCTTTCTCCTGTAGGTATATAATCGGGGCTGTTAAACTGCAAACACGGCTCCACCATCAACCAAGGGTCGCGTGGAACTCTATAATTTGTCATCAGGTCTACCATATCCGCCAAGTGATCTCTTGCCGCAGAAACTTTCTTATTCACCTCGTCTGAACCCACTGAAATGCAAGGCAAAAAATAACTTGGGCGACCATAAAAAGCCAAAATCTTTAAGGCATCTTGTAAAGCAGACACATTAACATCACCAATACTCGCGGAAACATACGTAGAGTACAAACAGCAAATAAGTATTTTATAAATATTTTTCATGGATTAAATGTATCATAAGAGTCCAGTGTCGTCTACTCCCACACTTCCTTTCTTGTAGAGTGCTAGCCGCGAATCAACGACTAGCACTCTGATCTGTTATTTCTTTAGACAATGTTTAGTCAAAGCATCTCTCTGGAAAGCCTTGAGCTTACCTCCGGCCAAAGCATTGGTCCAAAAACCGTCTACGTCACTGCATTTCTTTCCAATGACGGCTTTCATCTTTATCAAAAAAGATGTCACCTTCTTGCTAGATTGCAAGCCCACAACCACATCATAAATAACCTGGTTCCAGTTAACAGAACATGACTTACTATCAAGATCTTTAATGTATGCAGCAAGAACAGACACCTGTCCAGAACACACATCATCCATCTCTAACAAATGTAGCTCCTTTAGAATTTGAGCTGTTTCAGAACACAAAAATTCAGGCTCTAAAAAGTTAAGATCCGCCCCAACCAGCAAAGATTGAATGTGCGGATTTAGCACCGTACGATGGCTCAAATGTGGCGCAGAGCACACCAACAAATTCATTTTTCTCTGCGTTAAGTCCAGTTTGTCAAAGTCCTCCATTATTCTCAAAAGTTTCGGAAGTTGCTCGCCTACAAATACATCAGTACTTATCTCAGACAGGCCCACAGCGGCTTCCTTAGCCAAAAACTGAATAACCTCATCCTGGTGAACATCACCCTCTTTGGTATAAGCTTTCGTAAGAGCCTCCATTAGACGAAACGCTTCCTCCCAGCGAATTCCTAGATCCTGGATTATAGACTGGTCCCTGTTGAAGCAATAGCCACTCCAATCACCGTTCCATTTCATAAAGGCGGTTCTTTGCCCTATCGAAAGCGCCACATCAGCAGCCTTAGCTTCTTTGCACTCACGGACAACGCGCCAAAAGTACACAAGACCAGGACACAATCTATCCGCTTGCGCATAGGCCCAAAACTTTTCCAACTGACTGCGCCAGAACGCCTCACGCACATCCTCAATGAGTTTACTGAACTCCGCATTTGCAGCTACACCCTTTAGCTCTACCTCAGAAGACATCGTGTAAAGCATGTCAATTATGGTTATCGGTCCCCTTTCATTCTCTCCCATTTTTTTATTCAAAACTTCTGGTTTGCTAGCATTATCGTGAATATAGGCCGACAAATAACGCGCAAAGTACTGCTGTGTAATTGCCAACATATGCTGTGTAGCCTCCTCTCGCAAAGATGGAAACATACCTTTCAGGATGGTGTTTTGTAAACAGTATGCGCAAAAATAGTGCATGCTATTAAGAGCATGACACACTGTTTCAAATTGCGCTAAAGCTGAATACACCTCAAGACCTTCCGCTAACGGCAGTGGTGATAACAAGCTTTCATTTGCCAGCAAGGCCTCCCTCAAAACTTGGTCCGCCGAGCGAAAGCCCTCCCTTCCTTCGCGCATTATCCTAGGAAGATTGTCCAAAATTTCAGGTGCAGCTTTTTTACCGAATAACAACTTTGCCAACCCCAGCAAATGATTCCTTGCAAAGCAAGCTTTCTTGTTCATCGAGTCTGAGCCAATTGAAGGGAAAGGTACAACACCAGGCTGATAACATTGACCTACTATATACAGCGCATCCCTTAGAGTAGAATCATCCACTAAACCTTTCTGCATTGCAAATACAGAACAGGCACAACATAAAGTTATAATTTTATAAATATTTTTCATAAATGAAGTTTAAACCCAAATTCGAAATCTGTCAAGATAAAGCTGCCCCCCCCTGCATCCTACACTTGCTCATATATATGGGCTTTTCCGCAAATCTCATTAGCTCACTTGAGCACTGACGTTTTTAGCACACTTGACTGCATAAACACAGCACGCGGCATTTGATCCAACTCTTTCTGAGTTTTCGTATATCTATCAGGGTCTTGTAACCACACCAGCAGCAAATTACGGTTTGACTTCTTAATGTGCTCTACAGAAACCTTGCCCTTAACAGAGTTTGGGTCTCCAGAGTAGTTTCCCCAAGCAACAGCTAAATTCCAAAGCTTCTGCTTTAGCTGATCAATAGGGTCATCTACAGCAGAAGTTGTTAAAGCAAAAACTTCCTGTCTAAACGCTTCACTCTTCTGCAAAGGGCCAAGAACAGCAGCCTCATAAGTGTAGTACGCATAAGCAACATAGTGCTTTGACAACGCTTTGATGTTGTCCTCTACATCCTTTCCACCATTAAGTATTTTCGAACAGCTCAATGACTTCAACGCTGAAGCTACATCTTGAATAGCCGACTCTAAATACATATACCTCAAAGCCTCCTCATTGCCCTTCACGCTAAGGCTTAGCCTTCGCTCTTCGTCATAAGTATCGAAATTTATGGGATGGTTTCGTCGTTTTTCTCTCAAGTTTTCAGTAGTGAATTTCGCAAAATTCAGCCAATATTTTGCCGATTGAAAAGTGTGTCCTAAGTCACACAACGTTTGCGCATCTGTACGCAAAGCACACTGACCTTTTCCAGCAAATCGTTGTGCTATCAAGGTGATTATAGAGTCTGCCACAGCAGAGTTTTCAGGGTTCTGTGAAAAGTTTTTACAGCACAAACGCCATTGATGCTCCCACAAGAACTGTCGCACAGCAGCGCCAAGATCTCCTCGTTGTTCCTGCCATGTATCGACCCACTCCTTAAGCCCCACACTCCTACCCGAAATAATTGGAAGCAAGCAGCGTAAACTCTTTACAAACAACGATTCCTCTAAAATACTTTTTGCATCCTCTACACTTAAGACAGGCTGCTCTCCCTCAAGCAAAACCTCATCTGCACTTTTTATTTGCAATGCAGCTGTTTGAGCGGCCTTATGGATGACATCATCAAAACCATACTCAGAAATATCGTCAGAGCTTGCAGCCAACACAGCAGGCATCAAAACATGCTGCAACAACAAATTTCTCCACACGACTCCTGCAGGTACAAAGACCTCATCCGAAAAAAGGCTTGCAAACATACAGCTTATTTGTTGCGCACGATCTCCATCAGACAAGCATGGAAGAAAAAAGGTCTCTAAATCTGTCGTTGTGGCGGCTTGATCTTGCCCAAAAAATGCAAAGAGACTCTTTTCATTTTCCTCAAGAGACACATCGCCGCTAGCTGCTAGCACAGCTTCTAAAGAAGAAACGTTATCATCAAAAAACTGATACATCTCACGATAGCTCAGATAAGAGAGTTCTGCAACATCATGTATGAAATGATCCTTGTATTTATGGATATTTTCAGATCCACTTCGCACTAAATCTTGAACCATACCTCTTATTTCCAGGCTTTTGTGAACAGAATCAGGGCTGGAAACTTTCGTATACGGCATCCTTAGTAAAAAAGCATTCTGTATCTTGGCCGCCTTTGCGTTGATGGCATCACACTCCGCCCAACGCCCATTAACGCAGCTAGAGGACCAGCTCACAAGAATACTCGCTTTTTCCGCATCTGTTAACTCCGTAGAGTCTTTTAGCATATCCCATGCCCGTTCTGTCGCAATTTTTGCTCCAACAAAAATCCGCACACCGTCTGAGGTTCCTGCAAAAACGGGAACAAAGCCTACGCCACACAGTATACACAAAACAAGGAGTAAGCACATCTAAGTTACCTCATCACTTTTACTTTCATGACGCTGGACTTAAAGAGCGGACTTGCCGACTGCCTCACCCCTCTTTCTTTTTGACGCCAAGCTTCTATTATTTTCTTGTTTGAGTTTTGCATATGTTGCACCGTAACCTTTCCGTCCACAGATTCAGGATCATCTTTATAATCTCCCCAAAAAGCCGCCAATTTCCATAGCTCCTCCCGAATGCTTTCCATTAATGCAGGTGGAAAACCATCCTTCAGTGACTCCGGAACCAAATGCACAACCGCATTACAAAGTCCCTCTGAGTCTTGATCATCGCCACCAAGGACTGTGTACAAATACTTTTGAAGTACATAAGGAAGCGGTAAGGAGGCGTTTCGATCGTTTCCTTCCTTGCCCACGTATTGTTTCATTTTTTCTCGAGCTAACTCCGAGTGTCGAAAAGACAAAATATGAATCTGCATAACAAGCTCATGGATAGCGTTTTCTATATGTATGTACCTTAAAGCTAACGGATTATACTGGCGACCTTCAAGCAAGTACGCCTCTTGGTTCAATGTTACCTCGTCTATCTTGTTTTGCTGCTGCCCATCCGGAGGTAACACAAGCAAATTATCCTCCTGAGTATATATAAATTCATGAAACCTTTCTGCACGATACAAGGACACATCCCCAGAAGGGATTAAAGAAACGGGGTCTTCACTAGCAAAGAGCTGAGCAAAGCAAGCCGTTATTACATCACAGGCACAGGCAACTTTATTTTGTGCCATGTACGTACAAGCCGCCAAAATATCATGCATCCACAAAAAATGTCTTATGGTAACTAAGGCAGTCTTGCTTTCTTGCAAAGGATGTTTCCTGGCAAATGTTTGAAAGAAAATCTGGAGTCTTTTTACGAAAGGCGCACGCCGGATTGCCTCTTCTGCATCAGATTGCTGAAGAGATTGAGATTTATCAGAGGGCAGAAAATATAGGTCTTTATCTATTAGCATAGGCGCAATTTGCGCAGCTTCTTTTAAAATCTTATCAAATTCATGATCACTATACCCCTTAAGAGCGGTAATGCGTAAAGCTGGATACAAGACCCAGCGCCAAAGAAAAGCCGCCCACTCATGTGTCCCAAGTGGATACAAAGTATCGGACGTTATACTGGCAAGCATACACGCAATCTGCTGTACGCGATCCTCTTCAGATGTGCATGCCAGCTGTTGATGATCTCCTTGCAGCAAAGAAATACCTTTTTTCTTTCTAAAAAAACTATAGTTCTTTTTATCCTCTACGCTCATAGTCTTAAATTGACTATATTGTTTTATCCCATTAATGATCCCATCTATGCCAAGTTCACAGTAGCTCGCATAAGCCAACTCAGCAACCGTTTCTATAAGGTTGTTTTTGTGCGTCTCTATAGCGCTGACAAAATCACTATTTTTCTTATAGTCAGATTTAACTTTACGAACTACAGCCCTCACACGATCCACAATATCAACATGCATTTGCTTCCGCACACGAGTATACGGCATCGTCAACTGAAAGACATTAAATTTATGCTGATAGTTAACAGGAAACCCACCACCACAGACCTCACGTCCGTAAGCACAGTTTAGTGACCATTGATAAAGAATATCCATGCTTTCGTCATGCAGAGACTTATCCACAGAAAGAAGTTGATCCAAGGCTTGTGCCACCAAAATTTGAGCTCCGTCAAAAACAGTAACACCTTCTGCTTGGCTGGTTGCACCATGCAAATGCCAACAAGCGCCTAGAAAACATAGAAACAGTTTAATCATAATATACTCCTCTCATATTAATAACCTTTTCTGGTCTTACGCCAACACCTGTGACTTTATCATAGAAGGCTTATGTTGGTATACAGACACCAGATCACTACCCTGTATAGGCTGTTCTTCTTCTGTCCATTTCACTAAAGCGGGCAATTGGATAGTGAAAGAAAGGTGACGCATCCACTCCTCCAAAACTGCCCGATTGGCCTGCTGCACAACTGTGGGTTTAATCCTGCCCTCTTCAAATTGAGGGTCATCTTTGTACTCACTCCATTTAGAAGAAAAACTCCATAAATCGCGAACACTCCTTTGACGCAATATATCGCCCTTCATATCCTGAGGAAGCCCTTCTATATGCTTTATAAATGCCTCTTTAAACGCAGCTTTCTGTGAATCACTTACTTTCAAAGCCAACATATACTTATGAAAGGCGTGCATAAATGCAAGGCTTTCTGTTTTCTGTAAGGAGCTACTGCCTATTCTGCCTACAAGAAGTTTTTGCCAACCTCTTCTCATCTTAGAGAGTGCTTGCATACAAGACACCAACTCATATATTGAAGCTTCTAACTGCATGTAGTATAAAACATTAGGGGAGACGACTTTCCCCAGATTCATATACCGTAAAATCTCTCTGTCTATAGCACCACCAGCATCAAGCCCTCTTTCCTCCCAGACTACTGGCATATACACAGGAAAATCAGTTCCTGCTACTAGATTCGCACTCCAAGCTGCAGAGTCCAACAAAAAAGGTGCATCCTTCACACCAGAAAAACGTTGCGAGATCAAAAATACAGCTAAAGAAACTGCATTGTCCTCACTACCCTCTACTAGATAGTTAAGGCTTTTCTTCCAGCCACACATCCACAGGAATTTTTGAATCACTTGCTCAACACGAATATTCTGCACATCATATCTTATGAAATGTTCATTAGCAGCATCTTTAGAAGCCACTTTCAGTAGCGCTTGTAACTTTTGCACAAACGGTGACTCAGTGAGCATTTGACGAACATCATCCACAGAAAGATTGGAGGTTTCCCCATCCTTTAACCAGTGAACATGACCGTTCTTGCGCTTGATCTGCCAGGAGCCAACTAGCGCCGCCGCGTCCATCACCGTCTTAACAGCGTCCTCACTATATCCTCTGTTGCTTACTGTCTCAACAAGAGGAAGCAACACATGGATCCACAAAAATATATGCCACTTTCTCCTCTCGCCTAAATAGTCAAACCCAAAAAGGTTTGAAAACATCATCGCTATTTGCTGCGCCCTATCATCTTGATTAACACAAGCCACCTTGAATGGGACATCGCTCGATAATACATCCTCCTGACCAAAAAATTGAAAATTTTTCTTATTATCTTCGCTCATGTCATCAAACCTACTTGCTTGCTTAACCTGATCAAGAGTGAGAGTGCCCTTCTCCCCTTTGAATTGCATCCAGCTTTTATAAGACAACTCTGCAATCAGGTTGATGATGGCATTTTTTTGGCGCCTCACCTCACCTATAGTATCTGCTGCACCTATCAAAGCAGCCTTTAGCCCTTTCTCTTCATCTAGGATTTCCCTTCTTTGAAACTGATCTTTTGTATACGGAAGATTTAACAAAAACGCACGCCAAATGCACCACTCGTCTTGCTGGGCTGCATTATAATCGGAAGGTGCTTCAACGATCCACTCACGGCCGTACCTAAGCTTAGAGATCGCATCCACCAGGATCATACCAGCCGATTTGGGGTCTACAACCCCTTCCAACAAAAGATCTATCGCTCTTTCTGTTAGAATTTTTGCTCCATCAAAGACTTTCACCCCATCTCGCAACAACGCAACCCCATCTACCGGGGCAACAGGCAATCCCTGGGTGGCGCTCACCGCAGAAAGGGAAAAACAAACCACAAATAACAATCCTCTATCAACCATAACTACTCCTTACTTTTGTACTCTATATTTTCAAATGTTTTATCTTTACATCATGAAAAACTCTCATCTTTACAACGCTCTTTTTATACCCTCCAGCAAAAGCAATAATTGGATACACCTTAGGGGACCAACGTTTTGCCCACTTCTTCAGAATCTCTAAGTTGGAGCTTTTTACAGCGTCTGGGGACAGCACTCCATCCACAACGGCAACCGCATCACCTTGAGAGTAGCGACACCATTTGCCGGCAAAACTCCACAAGTTTTTTTCAATCTGGTCTTCCCCTCCCAAAGAGTTAGGCCAGGTTTTTATAAGCTCTATCAAATCCATTTTAAAGTCATTTTGTTGCGCACCCAACACTTGTAAAGCCTTCATATACTTAATAAAAGCATACATAAAATGCGTTTTTTCTACTGTCGTTCGATACCTCACATTCAGCCTAGCAATAACTTCTTTTTTCCAGTCAGGAGACCTCACCATAAGATCAGAAATACTCGCAAGCAACTCATTGATAGCAGCCTCTAGCTGCATGTAATGCAACGCATTAGTCGGAGTCTGTTCAGATTCTGAGAAAACGCTTAAATCGCTCTTTATATTCAGGCCTATAAGGTAGGGCGCCAAATGCTCTACTGACGTCCACACGCCAGGAATTGTATCTTCGATTTCATTCAGCGCAACAGACTGCGCACACCAACGCGCAGACTCAGAAATCAACGGATCCCCCTCTTTGCCAGCAAAACGTTGCGCCACAAGGAAAGAAGCCAGACTTGCGGCCTTATACATTTTCTGATTCGCAACACAATGCAAGCTTTCCTTCCAGCCACACATCCAGAGGAAATCCTGAATGGCGCTCCCTATCAACGCCCTCTTTGGACCATGCCTTAAAATAGAGCCAATGCCAGTTCTCTTTTTAGAAACAAGCTTAAGAAGCGACGATAGCCTCTGAACAAAAGGGGAGTTTGCAAGCATAGCTTGCACATCATCAGCAACCAGTTTAGATTTTCCCCCATTCCGCACAAGATTGATAGCACCTTTATGAGAAGTCAGGTAATATACACCTAAAGGCGCCGCACGGGCCATCACTGATTCCATCACCGTATCAACGTCTGCTACCTCATCATCAAGATTGCTCAGCTCTCTCACCACAGGAATCAGAACTGCAGTCCACAGAAAAAGATTCCAGTCCTTTTCCGCAACTGGAAGAAATTCGTCTGAAAAAAGCCCCGCAAACATATGGGCTATCTGCTGGACTCTATCATTCCTGTCAATGCAAGCCACAAAAACCGGCGAATCTAAGTCAATCGGCAAAACCTTTTCCTGGCCAAAAAACTTAAAAGATCGCTTCTCCATCATCTGCATTTTATCAAATGCACTCTCTGCAACTATAGCGTCAAGAGGAGCATAAGGTCGCCCAGCCGGCTGACTCTCCACCCAACTTTGATAAGCCAAGCCCGCCACATAGTTGATGATTTCAATCTTTTTACTTTCCAAAAAATATTTCACATCGTCACTACCTCCCAGATCCTCCAACAACTCTAACAGCGCATCTGGCTTCTCGCGAACTTTTGTATATGGAACAAGCAGCAAAAATCGATTATTTGCACGAACAAAAAGATCAGATTTCCCTTTAGCTCTTTTTTTGCTTCGCAGAACACGTCCCCGATCAATACGGAGCATCCACGAATCAACAATATCTAACACATCCTCTTGCGTTAGATTCTCTGAATGTAACAAAAAATCTAGCGCTAACTCTGTTAAAATTTTTGCGCCATCAAAAACTTGACACCCTTCTCGCAAAAGTTTGGACTCATCCGCCCCACCGTCAGTCACTGCGTTTACGGCAGAATGAAACAGCAGCAACACAAAACACACCAACATAATCACATCCCAATCTCGCCTGCTATTCCAGAATGAGCGTGCGAATCACTTCCCCTTGTAGCTCAGCAGCCCCTTTGAAAAAGCCCCTAGCACCGTCCACACGCAAACCCATCGCCATTTGCTTAATCAGCAATGTATTCCGGTCTATCAAATCTTCTTCAGAGTCTATCATCAACCCACCCGCAGATTGAATAAGAACCCTCTTCAGAGCTTGGCAAGCTTGACTCCAGTCTAATTGCTCATTCGCAGCCACTCCTTCATCCTCCAGTTTCGGGAAGAAATATTCAGGAATCTTATTAATGGGGTTTGCTGCCGTTATATAGTTTGCAAACAAAGCTTTTACAAATGTAGAGCACCCTTGTTTTCGATGCGCACTAGTCTGCTTGGATGGAAGCTTTGATGTCGTCAAAATTGATTCCCACGCCTGAACCTTACCCAGCCCCTTACGCAGCTCCTCAACGCCCCAAAACACACCTTGCAGCGCCAACTCAGCTGTAACGCTGCGGAACAGTCGGACATACACCTCCATGCCCTGAGGGTCAGAAACATGCTTCTTTAGAAAAACGCGCCCAAACTCTACGCACCGATCTTTAAACTCTACCATCATGGGATGAGCTTCAAATTTACCAAACTCCGCAAAAAGGTACAAGGCCTCAGCAGCCCTTGAAGAATCTTCCCACCCATGCTCCAAGAGAGCGCAAGCTTCGTATAACGGCCATATGTCACCACGCCCTCCTGCAAAAGCCTGAATCACCAAAGGAACTATAATGTGCGGCGCATCATCCCCCACTGCAATAGCCGCTCCGCAAGGAATCCCCATCTGGATCTGCAGCCTACGCAGCAAGTTAAGTCGCGCCTGCTGCGGCTGATCTGATGCACGCGCTGGCATGCGGCTCATCACCCACCCATCTAACGAAAACTTCTCAAAAAACTCTAACAGCAAACGCACAGCAGCGCCTTGCATCACCCTATCCCTTTCCAAAGAACTAATCTTTCGCCCCTCCACAGCGCGCGCCCCACGCAGCTGAATAGAACCATCATCATCCCTACCATCGCACACGACCAGCCGATCATCAATCCAACCCTTAATATAACGAGTCGCAATTTGAATGCGATCGACCTTATCCTCACTGCCCAAAGAAAACACACCAAAGTTGTGCAGCAGACGCTCCAGCAAGAAAACCACAAATTTCATCGGCAAGCGAACACGCACATCGCTCTCATATCTAGACGCATACAGCCACCTCGCAAGAGCTGCAGACATCTGCAGGGCATAATCACTACCATCAAAAATCAATCTTCCTTTTATATGACGATGCGCCCCTGAGTACACATGGTATTGATACTCTTTTTTTGCGCGCAACGATTTTTTGGACCACTGAATTTCACCCCACTGCTTATCAAAAACCCCATCTGGAATAGGAGCGCCAGACCAGCGCAGCACAACCAGAGAAGCGACACTAGCAGCAAACTCTTTACGCCGTTGCTCATCCACAAGGTTTCGCCGCAGGTCATCACTTGACATATCGTCTTCGAAAAATGCCTGCCAGGACGCACTCAAAGCCTCCACATACTGCGCTCGCCTTTCGTCCTTAACTCCAAGAATATCAAATGAGGGAGACAGGTTTGGCATCATTTCTTGCAGCTCACAGCGCAAAATAAAGCCCCCTTCCATCGGGCGCGCCACATTAGTCTCCGCTGGGTCCGAAGCTCGCCACTGTAAGTCGTTATCAAACTTCACGCAGTCCTCGCATTCGACTGCAACATCCGCTGAATCGTGCAGTTTGTCGAGAATCCTGTTGACAGCAACAATGATGTCAGCACAAGCCTGATCAACAGGTGCTGCCCACACGCTCGACACAAATGCCGCCAAAAAAAAGCACACTACCAACAAAATCATCCGCCCCCCTAGACGATGGTGTTTACCTCACAGATCCAACATATCACACTTTAAGGACGCACAAAAGCGCTCTAAGTACGTGTCCTGCTTTGATCGCTATTCACTGCAACAGACACACAGGCATCAGACCATATGTTGACGGCTGTTTCAAACATGTCAATTAAACCATAAAAAGGGAGAATCAAGCTCATCATATGCGTCGGAATGCCCATTCCCACCAGGTACGCAGTTGTCATAAAAAAGCACCCCATCGGCACACCCGCATTACCAACAGCAGCCAGAGTGGCTAGAACGACCCACAAAATTGAGTCTAGCCAATTAAAGGCCAGCCCATTACTTTCTGCCACAAACATAAAAGTAATATAGATAAACCCAGCACATGCATTCATATTAATGGTAGTACACAAGGGGATAGTAACACGCACAATTTTTGAGTCGACCCCTAAGTTTTTTTCAACACAGTGCATAGTCGCTGGCATAGTCGCGCTTGATGATTTTGAAAAAAAACCCGTCATCAAAGCCGGCAACATGCCCTTAAATGCTTTCCCAGGGCTATATCCCTTTATTTTTAGAAGCAAGGGCAGAACAATAACTGCCTGAAAAATATTCGCTGCACAAACAATGCACAGGTAATTCACAATAGCGCCAAGACTTACTCCAGACTTTATGTCCTCTATAACGCATACAACAAACGTCCACAAAAAGTACGGAACATACTTAACGATCGCCCCTGCAATAGTCATAAAGAGATCAAATATCAACGAAAAGGAATCTGCAACCTTTTGACGCTTCTCATCTGATAGGCCTAATGTGGCCAACCCCAGCATTAAAGCCGCAAACACAATGGCCATCACATTGTGCTCTACAAACATTTGAAAAACATTTTCCGGGATAATATTAAGCAGGTAAGATGCTATACCTTTCCCCTTAATAGAAGAGGCAGCCTCGCCTCCCGCCTTATACACAGGAGTAAACATGCGGTACAAAAGCATCGCAATCAATCCCGCACACACTGTGGTCCCTATGGTGTACATAGCCGTACGCCCAATCAGACTTTTTACTTCTTTTTTTCCACCCACACTTCCAATGGCCGAAATGATAGACAAAAAAATCATGGGAAGCGCTATAAACTTCAAAAGGCGCATAAACACATCAATAACAAAATGCGCCACCTCGCTCAAGCCCGGGAAGGGGCAAAAGCTGACCACCACACCAAAAACACACGAGGCAAGCATAACAGATGCTGTACGCAAATTTTTCAACATACGACATCATATCACACACACCACAAGAACATCCCGTTTTGATTATTGCTTTTTCTGTATTTTGATGTAGAATGTAACTAAGGAGAATTTATGTCCAAACATTTATTACTAGCTATTTGCCTTAGTGCGTTACCTTCGGGCAGTTACGCTTCAGACGGCCTCACTTTAAGCCCCTCTGAAGTATTGCGCAAATCTACCGCCGAACTCCAAACCTTAAATCTTAGTGTCCTATCTTTTTTCCAAAACAAAGAATCCGACAAGCTCTTCACAGTAATTTGCTCCAACAGACAGGAATATATTTTAAAGCTTATCCCATCTGAAGAGTTGCGTCTCCGCGTTACAGGCGTCATCTCTGCCCTTCAAGGACGCGGGCTTACTCCTGATCTTTTATACGTTGCTAAAGACGGCTCATACATGACAAAGCTTGAGAAAGACTCCCCTTGCTCAAAAGAAGAGGAGATGAAACGACTCACAACAGGCCTTTATAAGCTTCACAAAAGCTTTGCCTCCAAAGAGGAACTAGAAACAGCTGTTAAAACCCACGTTCAACAGAGAGTCGACATGACAGCGCCAAGGTTGCGTCGTTTTCACAGACACCTTAACAACACATCAGTTCAGAAGGTTTTAGCAAACAATGGTGTTGATACTGAAGAAGTGCGAGAAAAAGTTGCGAAGTCCCCCCTTTACTCTGAGGAGTTTCTTTGTCTAGTACATGGAGACCCAAGTAGAGACAGCGCCCTTACTCAAGAAACTCGTACACTTTGGACTGGATTTGATCATAGTGGGTGGGGATCCCCTTTTCATGACTTAGCCCGAGTTGTTTCAGACATTGAAGATGAAGACAATGCAGAGCAGCTAACAGACATCGTCATCTCTACTTACGCAAAGCTCTCTCAAATGCCTGAGGCTGAGGTTCGCAAGTTCGTTGAAATGGCAAAAGATGACCAAGACATTATCGCAGCTGTTCGCATACTGAACCAGGCATTCGTTATTGGAATTACACCCAAAATCTCCTCTAAAACACTCCAAGAGCTTAGGGCAGAGGCCAAGAATGCAGGTTCTCTTATTTGGAAAAGAACAGCAACGCCATCTTCTAAGCTAGAAAGTTTTGTTGAACTCAAGCTCCGTATGATTATTCGGAAAATGAAATAATTAAACAGGAAGCACCTCAAAGGTGCTTCCTACTTTTCACTGTAACTATTTCGCCATCGTTACAAAAAAACGCCCTCCTTCCTCTTCCGTCACCGCCTCTTCTCACGCATTTCCGTGATATACAAGAGCATGTTCACTTTATCTATACCCAAAAAAGCATACTTTGTATGGTTTATTGCTTCCTTGTTTTACGCTTATCAGTACATCCTGAGAGTCTTGCCAAACATTATGATAAATGACCTTATGCACCAGTTTAATATGGATGCAAAAGTGTTTGGGCAGTTTTCTGGATTCTATTACATTGGTTACTCATTAATGCATATACCTATTGGAATCCTGCTTGATCGATACAGCCCCCGCATTATCATGGCCATGTGCATTTTGTTAACGACCATTGGAACACTGCCAATTCTTTTTGCAACACACTGGATCTGGCCTTTACTCGGTCGCTTACTTATTGGTATTGGCTCCTCCGCGGCTGTGCTTGGGACATTTAAAATCATTCGCCTTTCCTTTCCAGAAAACAAATTCACAAAAATGCTCAGCATATCAGTAACTATTGGGTTAATTGGAGCCATTTATGGTGGGGGGCCTATCAGCCACCTGTGCTTCCTCTATGGTTACGAGTATGTTGTAAAGCTGTTAGCCTTTGCAGGACTAGCGCTAACAACCATCATTTATCTTACAGCCCCACATCAACAGAGCCCTCAGAAAGAGTCTGTTTACAACAACCTTAAGCTTGTCCTAAAAAACAAAAAAGTCATTATTCTTTGCATTTCTTCTGGATTTCTTGTAGGCCCTCTTGAAGGCTTTAGTGACGTTTGGGGATCAGAGTTCTTAAAGAGAATTTACGGATTTTCCACAAGTGTCGCAAACTCTTTGCCGGCATCTATATTTCTTGGAATGTGCTTTGGAGGGCCGATCTTAAGCTTTATCGCTGAGCGCAAAAACTCTTACTTGACCACAATATTGAGCTCAGGAGGCATCATGTTTGCTGCCTTCACGCTTCTTGTTCTGCACTTACTCCCTCAAGCAACCGTAGGCGCCAGCTTCGTTCTTGTGGGTATCTGTTGTGCTTACCAAATTATCGCAATTTATAAAGCCTCTACATACGTTCCAGAGCACGCATCAGGTCTTGCTACAGCTCTTGCCAATATGATCATCATGATTTTTGGATACGCGTTTCACTCTGTTATTGGACTTGTAATATCAGCTTACAAATCCTCTCCACTATCTTTTGCATACGGAATAAGCGTTATACCTGCAGCACTACTTATAGGATGTGTCGGCGTCATATATGTTATAAAGCTCGATAATGCCTCAAAACAAAAATAACAATTAATACTCCCCCGCTGGAAAATAGCGGGGGAATGTGTTTATGTTAAAATCCTGCCTCTAGCGTATGCAAGTCCGACACACCAGCAAAAACCGCTTTGTTAAAGACGAGCACGTCATCACACTCTAAATGCCCTCCCTGATAGAGGAAATCATAGAGGGCGCGAGCCTGAGTAAGTGCACGGAAGTTCACACACACAGTGGTTTTTCTTATGCGCTTACTCTCCACATGTCCTCCACTTTGACACTCTAAAGCGCTCGCCACAAAACTCTGGTCTTTTAACACCGGAACAAACGGCTGCAAAACCCCAAGTCGAGCGGTGCAAAAGTTCATTGCCATAGGCGCAATACCTATTTTCTTAACAGCCGACAAAGCCAAAGTGTACAAGTCATGCTTCCAGAAAAAATTAAGCGTGACAACATCCTTACCAACATCTTCCTTCAGTGTATTAATCAAAATATGCTCTAGCAGACCTCGACTCAAACTTGTTTTTCTACCGCAAAAAAGATCAATTAAGTTTGATTTTAAAGATGTGTAGTAGTCTTGAGCCAAATCGCCTCCTATCTTGGCATCACCTCGCATACTAATCAACGTACGGCCATCATACGCATAACAAGCGTGCAATCCTGTAGCTAGCATACCCTTCCATCTCTCTGGAAGGTCCTTTAACTCTCGCTCAGGAAGCTGTTTTTTTAGCGAAATATTTGGGAGATCTACCTGAGATAGTCTTGACGCCTTATCTGACAAACTGTTCCCTATTGCCTTATGCCGTCCCTTGAAAACCTCAGCAAAAGTTGGGATCTTATCCTTACTAAACAGCTCGCCGCATCCTTTCAGCGACGCATAGCGCGTATCTGATTGCACCATAGCCGCCACAGCGCGTAAACAATTCACATACAAAGATAAATCTCCCTTCATACTGTAAGAAGGATCTGGCGCACGCGCCTCAGCAATTAGCACTGCAAGTAACAGTCTTTCTAAAAACCCTTGCGTATGTTGGGAGAGAGGCAGTCCACAGGCGCTTGAATGAAGTAAGTTCCAGACTACATCAATATACTCTCTATAGCACGCCTCGTAATGATCTTTAGGCCCATCAGGAAGCTTCTCTCCCGTTACGGCACGAGCAAGATCTAGCTCTGTATTTACAAATCCAGAAAACAAACCTGTCGCTTTCCAAACGAGAACATCCTCATAATTATAGCCCTGAGTCGGAATAGACGAGAGAAGCAGTTCCTTCTCTTCGCAAATAGATACCATCACAAAACGAGGATTTGCCAGCCAGATGTTAGCGCTACGGCGTTCCACCTTATTCAGTAACCTTGTCATAAGCCATGACTCATCAAAACGCATCCTATCTCCAGCAGCAAATCGAACTGCACTTACAGCGTAAATGATGTGACTCATGCCATCCAAAACTGCACCCATATTTTGGGGAAGCAGAACAGACCCTTCAAATCTTTCACTGAGGAAGCTCTGGATGTAAGCATAACGTGCATCCCCGATATCAGATGATGGATTCTCTTTAAGAGAAAACCCACACTTCATAAACTTCCAGTACTCAGCAAGCGTTGCGTTCTTGTCAGAAACTGCTTCTTGAACCGTCACTTTTTCAAGTTCACTCCACTGAGAAAAGGACGATCGACTCAGCTGAGCCATTTGGGCCAACGCATCCGAAAATCTTGGAAGATCATACCGTATAGAAGTGCTGCTTGACACAGCGTCACTCAGCACACAAAAAATAAAAGTTACTATTATGAAAACCATAAATGGATTCTACCATACCACAACATATTCGTCTTCCACAGCGCAGATAGCAATCTGAAGTGCATGGCATAAATGTATTGAAAGCGCACAGACACTTTATTTAAGCATGCCTATAAGGTAGTATAGTTCGTTCTTCATCTGACTCTTTTTTGCCAAGACCTCAGCACGCACTGCCCATCGTATAACACCTTGAAGCTCAGGAACAGCCCACCTGCCCACATATGCTTGCGACTTCTTCCACTTAAACATTAACGGATCCATTTGTGTCATAAGTTGCTTTTTCAACAACAAAAACAGCATCATCACTTCTTGCAGCATTTGGCTAAAGAACAGTGACTGAGGGACATCCTCCCAGTTGAAGTTATATACATAACGAGCAAAAAGCCCCCCATCCTTGGCCAAAAACGCCTGAAGCAAACGCTCAGAGTCCACAACCCCAGAAAAGCTGCGTAGGCACACCATCAGCCCTTGCTTAGATAGCCTTGATCCTTCATAAAGCTGACTAACATGCAGTAAATTATCCAAACGCTCTGGGTTATACTTTGCGTACATCCTCAAAAGAGATTGGGCCTCCTTTTCTACGGTCATCCCCCTTGCCCCTAGAAGGGCCTCCACATAATCTTGAATTTGCGCCTCTGTAGGCTCATATAAGGGTAAAATAGCGGCATCTTCTGCTTTTTCAAAAAATTTACGCAAAGATGACGAGGGCATCAAATACTCCGAACACACAAAGAAAAACTGACACGCTTCCTCAGCCAAAATCTCCTTCACCTGCTTTAGGGTCAGGCTTTGAGCATCATGCACAAAAATAACCTTTGGCACTGAACGCGGTGATCCAAGCATTGTGGCTTCAGCTTCCTGCATTATTGACTGAACTCCCAATAAATCACTTACGTCTCGCCTATCTCCCTCAATACCATCTGCGATTTTACGAGCGATACTGACATTAAACCACCCCCAAGCGCCATACAGACAAAATGAGCGAAAATCTTTTACTACAAGGCTGCGTATTTGTGTAAGCGTTACTTTCATATACCCCTTTTATTGTTACCAGGGCCCGTATCGACATAAAGTCGCATCTGTAGAATGCAACAAACCCTCATCGTCTTTCTTTCGTTGTAAAAATAATGTCATATCCCGGCAAGCACCTAAACTTTCTTGCACAGAGCAATCAAAATATTCTTGAACTTTCTTTTGTTGTAGCTCATCGACTTTTTTCCCCCAAGGAGCCGTATCTAAGACATTAACTCTGGGGCTCATGATAGTACTGAAGCGTGCTGCATAAAAACCAACATACCACCCCAATAAAGGTCGCGTAGAAAGAGCCCAACACGCCCAGCCATACAGTGTGGCCTCCTCTCTACTCACAAGAACACTACGGTCCTTAGTATCTCGGCCCGGACAGCCGCCTTCCTTCTTTTTATGCAAATCACGCGCCTCCACGTCCCGTCTAATGGTTTGTTCTAAAATCTGCTCGATATCAACTTCCGGTAAGTTTGTACTCTCTCTCTTTCCCCATGCCCTTAAGTCTGCACATAAGCTCTTAAAATAGTACGATGCCACCTCACCCTGAATCACTCTTTCATTGTCATAAAAGTCCACTAAGCTAGAGCTTGCTTCCTTCCATAAGTAGCATGCATGCAGCTTTTGTGGATCCATTTTTTTAAGTTTTTCATCAATAAACTCACCTGAAGGTTTTGGCTGCTGTCCCTTATTCATGGAAAGCTGAAAGGATCGATCCAACCTACACATCAGCAAACTCTCTGCTTTTTTCCTCAAAGCCAACGCAATATGTTTACGTACGCTATAGATATTCTTTGCACAGGAACTATCCACAAGTGCACACAGCTCCTGTTTTTGCAGATCTCTTTCAAAAATCAACGCTGCTGTTTTTAAAAGCTTAGTGTACAAAGTTAACCTGCCTTCCATTTCGAATGCGGCAAGACACTTAACCTCACAACATGCAAAAGCGATCAAAAGCTTACGCAAAGCGTTTTCTATATGCGGTGTGGTCTTCATTTTTTTCACAAAGCAAAGGTCCAGTAATTTTTCGACCATCTGAAAGTACCCATCCAAATGCAAGTACGGTATTTCTTTTTGTTCTACTAAAAACCCAGAAAGCACCTCGATTAACTCTACTGGTGTATTCACGCACAAAAGCATTAAGGTCGAGCGAATAATATATTCTAAATCCAATTCGTTATAATCCAGCAGATGAGCCCGCTGCATGATTGGATCATCTTTATAAACGCGCTCCCAAAAAATATTTTCATAAGGAGGGTGCTTTCCCAGGTTCTGCACTACAGAATCTAGCGCCTGCATCAAAAAACTTTCTTTATCAAAATCCGCCTCGATGCAAGAAAGCGCAGTCAGCAAAAAATCCTGCTTCTCAAAAATTTGCGCCATCGCAAATAATAGCTGCTCTGAGAGGCTGCGCACTCGTTGCGCATCAAATGGAGTCTCAGACGTCAATAAACTACGATGTATTGTACGATAGTCCTCATCCTGATGAGCGTTTATAGGATTATCATCACCATCTATAACACGTTGTGCCGCCACAACAATAGACCACAGCCTTGCTTGACCCTCATCCTCTTGTTCCGGCACACAAATAACCTGACAATTCAAACCTTGCATCCTTAGTCGTGACATTTGAACAACACCATCATAATACGTGCTGCAAGACTGAGGTCTCCACCACACACTAGAGGTTCCCCTGATCAGTTGAAATTTAGCGGGGCGAACATTATTTTCTTGAAGCTCACTACTTCCCAAAAGAGCCGAACTCAAAAGCCCTATCACTACAGTTATAATCATAGGAGATTGTATCATATAAACTCTCCTCATTACACCTAAAATCTTGCGTTTTCATACCCTTATCATTCTTACCCTACAAACAAACAAAATGCTGAAAATACAACACATTTTGCAACAAACGATTTACAAACTAAAAAAAACATCAAAAAACATCAAAAAACTTGCATTTTTATATTTTATCTGCAATAATATTGCAAGTCGGGCATAAGAGCCCGCAACTAAGAACAGGCAGAGTTCGGCTAGCCTCCCCAATTGAGCCCCTCTGCCTTGTTCTTTTTTTACTTATCCCCCACCCCTCCTATTTCAACAAACAAATCCCAAGAGGAAGCGTGCATTTTTGCTAATAAAAATGACGCCTTACGGCGCCATCTTTATCAAAGTTTTACGAATATATTAGTTTAAGCTGAATGGGCTTTTTGCTAAGTTCTCCCAAATTAACGACAGATTACTCTGACGTTCTGCGCATTTAACCTTGAAAGCAAAGTCAGGCGGGATCGTTATATCAGAAATATACGTAGTCATAAGCGCCTTTCCTCCACCCACTGCAATGGCTTGCTTACGCATAAAAGCCGCTATTTCGTGAATCCAGTTATCTTGTTTCCCAGCTTTATATAATAAAGATTTGGCAAAACCGGGAACAACAGAGTCCCACAAAACCGGAATAAGGAATGTATTATAGTTTAAACTGCTCGTCAAGTTCCTTAGATAAAAATTCGTGTCAAAGCAAACCATTTGGCACTCGTTGCGAACTAATCTCCTCTCCTCGAGATGCCGCCTAAACTCATTGAAGTGGTAGCCCTGAGAATACGCCAACGCATAAATCACGGCCTCAGAGCTCGGTTCACCTTCAAGTGAATCAATCAACAACTCACCAAACGGGCCTACTGCAAAAGGCTTCTCGGCCTTCTTAATGCAGCTAGCAAGAAATCCACTCAAAAACATCTTCACACATTTGTTATTTCCGGCCTCTTTTTTAAAACCAGTTAAGGTGTAAACAAGAAGGCTAAAAAAGAAGTTAGATCCGTACTTTCCTGAAAGCTCTTTGCGTACTTGATTACCAAGAGGTTCTCCTGCAACAAGAGCATCCCACTCATGGCTCTCCGCAGTACAAACGCGCCAACTGTCCACAGTAATACAAGGTTTATCTTTCATCTCAAGAGCTACACTTGCATTAAGAGAGAAGCGCATATAAACAGCACGCTCAGGAGTAAAATATTTGAACCCAGACTCTATCAGCTTTGCCCTGACACAAGCGGAATTTTTCATATATCTACAGCCTTGAATAGCCACTACAGCCTCCTTGAGGTCTCTCTCAAAATTAGACTGATTCGCATACCCCCCTTGCATAAAAAAGAGATCTGTTGGATGAAAGCCAAGTAAATCATCTGGCTTCAAATCAGGATTAAGCACTAAGTACCGTAAAGCACGCAAAGATTGGGCCAAAACAGGAAGGTTGCACGCAAGCTGAATAAAACTTACTGGAGCATCAGTTCGATTTGGAAAGCAAAATCGAAGCGATTTTGCATTAAATGTTTGCAAAAAATCCCGAGCTAGAACCCGAGTTATTTGAAGGTAAAACGCTTCTGGAAATCCAGGTGTTATCTGCTTAAATTTTTCATACTCCATGCGGCCCTTGTGCTTAAGTTTTTCATACTCCATGCGGCCCTTTAATGATGCACTGCATATATGAAGAGCTACGTACACAAGGTTCCAGTAAAACAGCTCATCGCGACTAGACACCTTTTCGTCACTAGGGAGAGGCGTTATATAACAAAGCACATTTTTATCAGAATAATACGTGCCCCTTGCAGACCCTATGTTCGCGTCTAAAAAATCAGAGCTTTTAAGCATGTTCCTTGCCTCTCTGGATTCATATGCATAAAGGTAAGATAGCTGCTTTATCGAACCATGTTGGAAAAAACATTTGTCCAAAAAAGTGTAGGCGCCCCTTATTTCCCTATCCTCTAAACAGAGGGGGGGGATCCCCTCCTTTGTCCACATAAAGTCATACGCATTAGAGTCATGGACAACACTCACCATGCCCGCCCATGCAGCAGCTCTTTCCAAGAGTTCTTGATTATTATCTTCCAGGAAGCCCCCACTTCCAAAAGCAGGAATTGACAATGCCAGTAACACGCTCACAATCCCTCTACTTACTTTGTATATACGCAACATTTTTCCTTATCTCCTCTAGTAGTTCTGTAAAAAGCTTAATAAAATTTTATAAATTCACACATAAGGTTACTGAACCTATTTTTTGGAAAGTGCAACCTTTTTCCTTGAGTGTGCTCTGGTGCGGGGTTTAATCTCTCCTCCCCCAAACATCGCCAGTTTGTTTACGTCTAAGAGACCACCTCGTGATCGATATTCTGGGACCGTTGTTTCTTTACCAGAAGTCTGGTCGGCACGACTTAATTCCTTTCTCAGAGTGGAATGCTTATTGTCACAAGCTATATCCGAAACCTTAGCAAAACTCACCTTGCGATCAGAACAAATGCCCACAGCGGCAAGACCCCCGATCCCACTATCAGTGCTAAGTCCAGCTGACTTCGATCGTTCACTACTCTCTGAAAAACTCATAGAAACCGGCGTCATCGGAGTAGGCGCTCCACTATCCCCACTTTCGTCTACAGAAAGACTCGTATCCACTCTCAAAGAAGTTTGTTTGCGATCACTACCCAACATGGCCATGTCATTATCTGTCAAGTCAACCCAACTCTGAAGCTGATTCCGGCGCAAGCGATTTAGCGCGGCATGAAATCTGTGTGATGTGCCCAAACTTTGACACACCATCATTGTATGCTCAGGCAGTCTCTTCACAGCCGAGAGCACATCTTTTGCTTTCATAAAAAGCTCTCTATCTAAGCAGTACTGCAGCTGTCTGCAAAAAAAGCTACTGCACAAATCCACTACCTCACTCACAGATTTCGTTCCGCCATTCGCAAAAATAAGCTGGGCTTCTGTTTTAATTGAATCTAGGTCCCTCGCCGCAGATTCAATCTTAATTTGCACGTCTGCATCTTTTATCCATTCCTTCATATCCGATCTAAACTGCTCGATCCGTTTCTCCACTAAAGCCCGCTGAACCTGCATACCAACTTCTTGTGTCTTCAAAAACAACAGATAGCCGTACCAATCAGAGATCATCTGAAAGTCCACGGTAAGCACTTCCTCCATTTTAAGGGGGGCTGGAGTTAACATTTGCGAAATACCTTTTCCCTCATCAAGAGGTGCACCGGCCTTGAAAGAATATAGCGCGCTCAACCCACCAAATCTTTCATCACAAAAATCAATCTGCTTTGCAAGAGATTGATTCCACGCCGAATAAGACGTCACCTTTCCTGCCAATCGCACATCAACACCATCAAAAATAAGCCTTTCCTTGCCTTTTGTGTGTGGAATGCGCATTTTTGCAAGGGTTGATATTTGCGGCCAAATTTTTGGCAAAGCATTTTTCACAAAAGCAAAAGCAGACAGGTCAGATTCCGGATCATAACGCCAACACACTCCCGCAGCCTCCCCTTTTACTTGCATGAAAAGTTTAACATTTGAAAAAATATCTTTCTCACATAAAGGGAGCAACATCAGCTTTAAAGCGGCATCCTGATGGTGGCATAGAATATTGTTCCAATCCATAAAAAAAGGCTCTTGGTGGGGAAGCAACCGCCTTCCTATAGCACGATACGACCGCATAAGACTTTCCACGGCATCAACTGACGCAGTGCCGGCCACGTCTCGAGTTGCCTTAACAATATGAGCCAAAGCCTTATGCCCTTCTTCCGGCGCCTCTGCGGATGCCGAAGCAAAGTCATCTGCACAGAGGAAGCACGGCTCTCCTTTTTTTACCGAGTTAATGATTTGCTCGCGAGCATCAGAAACACTCAGATCATAGAGTGTTTTGTACCAAGCCAATTGCTGACACTTTCCTGGGGCTAACTTCTTAAGCTTCGTTAAGTGACCTTCACACAGAAGAGCATTATCTCCCCCTGCCCCATCAGAGCACAATACCACAAGTATATAGCAAAACAATATAAACATGTGGTATTATATCGAAAAGTATATAAACCTTTAATAAGGAGAAAGCTATTTTTATCCTATATACCCATGGAGGTTGCGCCGCTGTTACACACACCCTGCAGTGCATAACTTTTTTGCTACATGACCCTAATACACTTTTAAGCTGTGTACGAATCATAGGGTTAATGGCCGTTGTGTATACTTTAGCTCAAACATATACCCGCCAAAATATAACAGAAGGAATCGCGCCATTTTTATGGTTTATCTTTTCTAGTCATGCACTACTTCTACCCACAGCACCTATACTAATTCGCGACACACTCACCCAACAGCAAAACACTGTAGTTAATGCGCCCTGGTCTCTTGCGCTTGTTGCAAGCAGCATTAGCGCCGCTGGTAACACTCTTCGAATAGCTGCTCACAACATTTTCATGCCACCTCAAGAGCACAATAGTCTCCCCAACATAATGGGCCCTTACACTCCATGCAAACTCATACGCCTTCCTCCTCCACAACACATAGAAAACGTCACAACATTCATCAATCGATGCATTATACAAGAAGCTCTCATTGGAGCTCGAATAACCTTTGACGATCTTTTAAACACACCTAATTTATGGAAAACAATACGCACACAAGCGAATAAGTGTTTAGGGATGTACTGGATAGACAAACACAATCAAAAAAGGAGTTTCTTATCTTGCCAAGAAGCTGCCTCTCGCTTTGAAAAAGAAATAATATCATCATACTCTAGCTTTTTCAAAGCAACCTTTTCCTCGCCATCTCATCTTCTCGCGGCAGGAAGCGGAGCAATGACGCTAGAGCACTTTGCACAACATACAGCAAAGGCTTCCAACCAATCTTTAATGCACTTCCTTTTATGCCACACCCTCAGCTCCAAAATTCCAAGCGGGCTAGAGCTTCCTCAAGGTTACGCGCAAATGCAACAACACTGGAGTAGCCAACTCACACTGAAAATTTCTGAAGATTTTTTACCAGCTCTCAAAACATTATTGGAGGTATTAGCGTACGCTTCGTTTTGCATAGTGGCGATATTAAGCTTGCTCCCTCGGGGATGGCGTACTCTGTGCACTTTCACCGGCTTACTTTTATGGATACAGTCCTGGCCTTTTTTTAGCTCTATACTACACAGTGTCATAGGGATTTATACATATCAAGGCACCCTTGAGTACACCCTAGCAAACCTTCCATCTCACCTCACAGCGCACCAACATATCCTAGATATTGCCGCTATGTTCACTCTTTCTATCCCTCCCTTGTCATATCTCATTCTTAAAGGCGGTGCCGGAGCAATTGTGCACCTTGCCCAGCACATGAATTCTCAAATACAGCAAGCAACGAGCCAAGCATCCAGCCTTCTTTCCAGTGGAAATATTCAATTCGGGAACACTGGCATTAACAACAGCAGCTCTCACAACATTTCTTCCTTTCACGCTCAAAATAACCCTGTCACGTCTGGAGGGGCGTTCCAATATACCGCCCAGGACGGCTCTCAAATAACACAATTTGAAAACGGCAATATGCGAGTACTTCAGAGTTCCGGCAGCACATTTTCACAGCTGGCCTTTTCTATTGAAGCCTCTAAGGGCATCAGCAGTCAGCTCAATATAGAGTCGCAAAAAGCATATCAACGTGCTGAAGAAACGGGACAAGCCATCATGGAGAGCACATCTGCCCTCCATGAAATCGTCTCCTCACAGGTAGAGTCAACATCACAAGAGCAAAGAGATTCTGATAGCACGTCCAATAACTTAAACTATCTAGAAAAGTCCGGAATCCAGGATATAACCAGTTTTGCTGAAAAGCTCGAAGATAGCTACGGCCTCTCCAAGCAAGCAGCACAAAGAATTTCCTGGGGCATGAGCATGTCTATTCCACTTCCACTACTACTCGGACCCTCCTTTCAGAACCAGGGGGAGCATTCCTCAAGTGAGCAAGAAACAACTTCTCAAATTAGCAGCTTAGCCAGCACTCACAATTTACAAAAAAGCTGGGAAACCCTTACAGCGCTATCCGCACAACAGCAAACTACAAATGCAACAGCGTCCTTACAGTCTCAAGCAAAGTCCGCCAACCATCATATTCAAAACCTACAGCAAGCAATGCAGACTTTTCAAGAAAATATTAGTGTCAGCTCCCGCCTATCCAATGCCTCAAACATCATGAGCACCTCCTCCCAAACCTTACACCACGATCAAACAAATGCCTTTCTTCTTTTTGCCCAATCACGTATAAACACCAGCCTGCATCGCACCGCATCACTTCTTAATGAAAACCCCATTCTTAGAGAGCAACTCACCCACGAGTTCATCCAGGATCAAGTGCAAAGCGCTATGGAAAACCTACACAATAAAAAAGGCCCATAAATGGGCCCTTTTTTTGCACAAAAATCCAACTTAAATCGTGTACGGTTTAGGCATGACTATCGCATCAGCCCGAACCAGAAGCTGCGATATCTCTGATAAGTTTTTCTTGAGAGCTTTCTGAAAGAACGCCGATGTACGCAAAGTTTCTTGAGAGAAAGCAACCTGCGTAGAAGCTTTATGAGAAAACTCCGACCTCTTTGCCTGTGCTTCCAAGAACTTGTCATAGCCCACATTTAGTTTTGCAAAACTTGACTTCAAAGCCTGCATTGTTTGCTTAAACATTTTTCTACGCTTTGCCATACTTTTTTTATCACCCTTAATGGAGCTATTAAATTGATCCACGGCCCTAGTGGATGCATCCCACAAACCGCTAAAGGCCCCCCATTTCTTTGGACACCCTGGGCGGGTCAACTGATCTCTCAGTTTGTTTTTGCCAGATATAGCGTCAAGTGATAGCTTTTCTTGCGCTACCATAGCTAAGGCAGGCTTGTTCTCACAAGTAGTACCACAGCGTTTCTTTTTATCAGGGCAGTTTTTCTTAGAATGTGCCTCTAATGCATCTGAAAGAAAGCCTGGCGCTACTGAAACCCGGCCCTTGCCACCATTACTCATACTCCACCGTGCATTAAGATCCTTAGCAGCAGCATTCAAGTCCACCACATACGCTTCCTTCAAGTACTTAGCCGCAGCCTTTGTCTCTTGTTTAACATAAGCCTTTGTCCCTATAGCGACTGACTTTGCTTCAGCCTGTACGCTGCACAGCAAAGTTAATATAGAAAATAATTTTATTTTTTGCATCTTCATCACTCGTTCCCCCTTAAAAGCCCATTATGTAATCGTCTTGAGCTTCCTCTGCGTTTTCATAGTCACCCGCCAGGATATACGCCCATGACTTCTGTTGAGAGCTGTTCGCCATTGTTTGTTTCATCTCTGCACACAGTGATCGCAATTCACCATCCATACGCTCGTGCATCTCAAAGCTTCCGTTGTGTTTTGCATCAAAGCGACGTGAAAACCCTGCTATATAGCCTTCCATCATTTTATGAACACTCTCTAAACAAGCGTTTTCATTCTCTTCACTAAGCCCCTCACACACCTTCTCTGCGTTCCAGTAAGCTTTACAATACTGGACGATTCCTTCAATTTCTTTTTCGACCCCTTTATCGTTGGCGCTTTCTACTTTCTTAAGAACTTTTTCGTCCGCCTTAGAAAGGCTTACACGCTTCGAATTTCTTCCATGCACCTTCTCTACAGACTTCTTATAGCTAGAGTCCTGCTGAAGTACACAACTCGCCACTCCTGCAAATTTAGAGCGGTTTTTCCCTTTACGATCTGGCGCCATAGCTCCTTTGTTTGTTACGAAAGGACCACATACTTCCGCACAGCCTGGAACACACATAGCGTCCCCACCGTGAGAGCACACCTCAATACAAAAACTTTCCTCTGCTTTCATACGATCTGCCAAAGTACAGCCATCCATACGTTGAAAGATGTTCTTCGCATGCTTCGCCATTCCCTCAAACGTTACCTCGCCGCTCTTGATCATATTTTTCCATTTTTTAGTGCCACACCTAACACGCGCAGCCTTCAGCGTGTCCGATTTTGCAACAGCACTGTCACTGGAAATCAAAAATATCAAAAATATAAAATGTAAAATCATTTTCCCCCCTTAACATACCTACCACATAAAGTAGAGAAAAGCCAAGAGGGGAAACCTATTCGGTGAGCGTAATTTTACGCGTCCTGTTTCTTTTTAGAACATAGAAGAATGTCTACCATAGCAAACACCCCTAAACACATAGGGTAAAAACAAAACCCTACAAGAGCTACTGGAGATAATTTTGACATAGAAGATGCCAATAAAATCTGGGCCCCATAAGGGATTAAGCATTGCGCACAAGTTGCAAATATATCCAAAACACTGGCCGCTCTTGCAGTGGAAACGCCTCCTTGCTGGGCGAGCAATTTAGCCACGGGACCCGCAAACAGTATCGCAATGGTATTGTTTGCAAAAATCAAATCACTAATCACACCCATTTTTGCGATTCTCAAGAGAACATTTTTCGAGCTTTTTTGGCTGGTTACCAGCTTACGCAACGAGTCATTTTGAATAAAGTTCTTCAGACCACCTAAAAGGAAGGACAGAATAGCAACATCCGCCATTTCCAGAACTCCCGACTTATAAGCATCCACGAACCCCAAAAAACTCTTTCCACTTCCGACTCCCAAAACAAGAGCCCACACTGCGCTTATTAGCAGGGAAAGTATCGCTGGGCAACGCAAAAGCGATAGCGCAATTACCATAATGTATGGAGTCAAGCACCATATATTTCCTCCAGTTCCACAAGCCAGTTTTTGACTCAACTCTGGAATCGGACAAAATACATAAATCAGGATCATCACCACGGCAGCAGGAATAGCGATCTTTGCATTCGCGATGAATTTTTCAAAGGGCTTCACGCTCAACGTTTGACTTGCAGCCAAGGATGTATCTGACACTAAAGAAAGATTGTCACCAAAAGCACTCCCTCCTACAACAGAGCCTACCAGCCAAAAAATCAGACTACTGTCCCCTCCAGCTAGCTCTAAAGCAAAAGGCGTCACAACAGCAATAACCCCCATAGATGTACCTAGCGCCAAAGACATGATACAAGAAAAGGCAAATATTGCTGGAACAACATAACCGCTAATATTAAGCGACTTAAACAAGCTTACAGCCTCGCCAAGCCCCCCAATATACTTAACAGACTCTCCGAACCCACCAGCCAGGAAGAAAAGAAGCAACATAGAAGCAATGCCTTCATCAGCAAGCCCTTTAGAAAAATCGTCTACTCTTTTGTTCCATGAGCCTGGAGCCCAAAGCAAACCCCACATTATTGCGGGTAAGACACAAACGATTGCCGACATTTTATAAAATGCAAACTCCACTCCCATCATTGTTAGCCATACAGAAACACCTAGAAATATAGCTACAAAAATTAGTATTGGGGAAAATTGCTTCCACATAATATCACCTCTTTTAAAGTTTTAACATAACTATTGATTTTGCCATAAAAAAAGAATCAAAGTCAACATTTTTTTGTTTTTCTTAATATATACATTATTTGTGATAAAAATAATGTATATGTTAATTCACATTCTAACCATCGGCCCCCTCAAAAAGTCGCACCCTTTTAGAGAGACTATCGACTGGTATCAGAGCAGAATCCAGACAAATATACAAATTGTTGAAATAGCCTCTGAGGCGCCAACATGCCTCACAAAGCACACAAACCTATGGAAGAAACACACTGCAGGCAGCCCAGTATGGGCTTTAGACCTCCATGGCGAAAACTGGTCTGACGTACAGTGGGCCCACAACCTACAGGGGCAAAGAGTCACAGGAACCAAACGCCTTTGCCTTGCTGTTGGAGGGACCTATGGACTCCCTGCCTCCGTCACAGAAGCCGCGAACAAAACAGTCAGCTTATCTCAGTTCACGTGGAATCACTTGTTAATGCGCATTCTTTTGCTAGAGGTGGTTTATCGCTGTGAAAAAATTTGGGAAAACCATCCTTATGCACACACTTAAAACACCTCTTGCGGGATTAAGGCAAAAAGGCTATAATGATTTGTGGTCCCCATCGTCTAGCGGCCTAGGACGCCGCCCTCTCACGGCGGAAACACGGGTTCGAGTCCCGTTGGGGGCACCATGGTAAGCAGTTTATGCAATCATCCCCATTCGACAACTACGCAGATATATCTGCCCCCTTGCACAGCATGCACGGGTGTCGCATGCATATCTCCTTGAACATCCTACACAATCACCTCAACATTCCGTTTACAGACCTTGCCCTTCTTGACGCAGGCTGCGGAGACGGCCTCACCACTGAAACATTCTTAAACTTAGGAGCGACAAATATAACCGCTGTTGAGCCTTCAGAGTCGGCTATAGACCTTGCAAAAACCAGAAACCCCAACCCCCACATAGCCTGGCATCACACATCTATCGAGGACTTCTCCGCAAAAAACCAAAAGAAATTTTCTCTTATTTTTGCTTTAGAAGTATTCGAACATTTAGCAAACTGGCAAAACACACTCAACGACCTGAGCGCCATGCTCGAGCCAAAAGGTCTTATTATTATCAGCACCCTCAACAGAACACCCCATTCATTTATTACTGCAATTGGGCTTGCTGAATACGCTCTCAAAATTCTCCCGCGCCACACTCACATATGGAGTGACTTCATCACCCCCTCTGAACTTTCCCTCTCTGCACAAGAACGCGATTTGACTCCCGTGCATCTCTCTGGAATGAGGTACTACCCCCTTGCCCAAAAGTGGCGCCCTTGCAGCCTTACCAAAACACATTATCTTTTAGCTCTTCAAAAATAACATTTCGAGCTAAAGTGTGTTATATTATCTTATCTTATGAAACGTTCTCGAATGATGCACCGTTATACTCAGCCCTTCACAATTGTAAGGGAAGGGTTTGTATTTGCCGGATGCGCCTTGGCTTTAGCAGCACTTGCTTTTCCCTATGGCTTTGGCTTTTCCACCCCATTTCTTGTAATAGCTGGATGGATTTTATTCTTTTTCCGCGACCCTACAAGGAAGCCACCCAGCATCCTCAATGCCGCTATAAGCGCCGCAGATGGGCTGGTCATTTCTGTTAGCCAGCGTAAAGCCCCTGACCCCGTAAAAAGCGATGAAACTTTTCATTGCGTCAGTATCTTTATGAGCCTTTTTGATGTGCACGTTAACAGAATGCCTTTACCTTGTTCAATCAAAAATATTTACCATATTCCAGGTAAGTTCGTAGACGCTTCAGAAAAAAATGCTGACAATCTCAATGAGCGCTGCATATATGACTGCTCCTACAATGGCCAACGGTTTGTTGTAGTACAAGTGGCGGGAAGATACGCACGACGCATTAAGCCTTTTTTTAACGCAGATAAAAAGCTTAAATTAGCAGAAAGGTTTGGACTCATTTGCTTCGGCTCACGCGTAGACGTCTACTTGCCAGAAGACTTTGATATTTTTATTCAGGAAGGACAACGATCCATTGCCGGAGAGACAATTTTGGGACAAAAGAAGACGGCGCAAAAGGCTTAGTCGGTCCCGTAACAACAAACTTCCATTTTACCACTTGCTGCCGAACATGGTGACTCTCACCGGCCTCATGTTTGGACTGTTTGGCATTAAGTGGGCTATAACACAAGACTGGGAAAGCGCCTGTCTTGCTGTAGTCATATGTTGCATTACAGACTTTATGGACGGGAAGCTTGCGAAAATCCTCAATGCCCCATCCGCAATTGGTGCACAGCTAGACTCGCTCTCAGACCTTGTCTGTTTTGGAGTTGCTCCATCATTAATCGCATATTTATACACAACACACCTTGGTCACGATTTCCTCTGGCCCTTTTCCCTCATTTTTGTAATGTGTATTGCGTTACGTCTTGCACGCTTTAACACCACAACAGACATCATTAACGGGTTCTTTTATGGCATTTCGTCCCCACCAGCGGGAATATTAATTCTGACACCAGTTGTAATGCACAAAATGCTTAACATTTCATGGGCATGCTCCCCATGGGCTTATGCCGCCTTTATTTTATGTATATCATTTATGGTAGTCAGCTCTATTCCCACATTTTCCTTGAAAAAAACCCTTCTACCACGAAAGTGGCTCGCACCTGTGCTCATTATATTCTGCCTTGCACTCACAGCACTGGCCGTTGCACCTTGGCATATTTTTGTTCTTTTTTCTGCAGGATACCTTGGTCTTATACCAATCACCCAGATACACTATCGCAAAGCTTTATCTAAAGAAGACAGCAAAAACATGCAGCTACAAATCCCTCACGACACCGATTAGATTTAGTCACTTTCTGAATCTAAACTTGAGGGCTCTCCCAAGAACCCAGTTATTTTCGTAATATGTGAGGCTTCACCCACCACAGCTACCGTGTCAGAATAGTCTAAAACAAAACCTGCAGCCTCTTGCAAAAGAAAACGCAATTCAGGACCCAAATCTGCTATAGGCAAAGCGGCAGAAATAACACGCCCACTCACCACACACAAAATAGCTAAAGCAGAGGAGCCAAAAGAAAACATTTCCCAACCCTCAACATACGGCCTACTCATTGGCAGCTCCCAACAGCAGGAAGGAAGAGCATCCTGCGGATTATCCACGCGCATACGCCCCCCCCCATGCAAAAAACACCCGCCTTGATACTCTGCACCAAAAAGCATATCCGAGCCAATTTCATAAGCAAGGACATATCGTATAGACTTACCAAAGTAAAATGTCATAGTTAGCACACCACCTGGCATAGCACGCATAAAGCTCTCACGACCATGAAGTTTTATCACACATTGAGGCTCTTTCTCATCAGGATCTCTTTCAAGCACAAATTTATACATCAAGGGATCTTTAGCAATGTATCGCTCTATGATTTTAAAGACAATGTTTAGTGAGTTTTCTACAAAGTGGTGTGGACGCGAGTGACTTTTTCTCAAGTTGTAAAGCTCTCGATAGTCCCTCTGCATATGCGATGTAATCAAGGTTAAAAGAGGCTTGATCTTATTTATTAAGACATTAACCTTCATTTAGCTTTCTCAACATATTCGCCAGTATTAGGGTTTACCACTATCATAGTACCCGCTGTAATGTGTGGAGGAACTTTAATTCCAACTCCATTTTCTAAAACTGCGCTTTTAAAAGAACTGGCTGCAGTTTGACCTTTAACTACTGCATCCGCTTCCTGCACCATCACCTTGACGGCATTAGGCAGCATTGCGCTAATAATATTCTCTTCATGAAGAACTACTGTAATTTCCATGCCTTCTGTTAAAAAGATCTTTGTAGCGCCTAAGCAAGACTCAGGTATCTCAATTTGCTCAAACGTTTCCTGATGCATTCCAACATAAGACTCACCCGATCTATACATATATGAAACCTTATACTCGTCCAATATGGCACGTTCTATGTCTTCACTAGATCGCCAACGTTTGTTTTGCTTAGTGTTAGACAAAATATCACGCAGCTCCACTTGAAAGTAAGCACCGCCCTTTCCTGGTTGTGTGTGCTGCATATCCACAATTGCCCATAAACGGCCATCTTGAATAACGACATTACCTACACGTAATGATGATGGTTGTGTTTTCATATCTCAGTTCTCCTTAAAATTGTACCATGCTATGAGCCTTCTCGTAACGACTTATATCTTTTATATGATTCTGTAGCTTGTTGAAGCCACAAAGGGGCCACACAAGTGGTGCGCGCCAGCTCCTCTGATGTTTGAGCGACCTTCGCTACTTGAGTTAAATCTACGTCCATCTCTGATGGCGTCCACCCATCCTCCACAACCTCTGTGGTCATATTGGGAGCATGTTTATCATATACCTGCTCAGGACTCATCTCCTGTTTAGGAAGCGGCGCCATAACTTTTTGAGGCACCTGAATGCTCCCTCCCTGCGTCTCATTTTTACGAACCAACATAATTTTATAGACCACAACCTCTGGATCATTTTCATCAGTTTCTGTCCAGGTCCTCTTGAGCTGCACCCCATGATCCATAATAACCCTCAAAACCCCATAGTTTGCTGCGGGTTGCACATGGGCACCCGCAACCATCGGGTGGTTAAACAAAAAGGTGTGTTTTTCTAAGTCCACATCCTTCGGAAATAAAAATATAAGCTCTCTGCTATTGTCCACTGACTCCTGTACATCTATGGACATACCTTGCCGCACCTGCAAAGAGATAATAGCCTTTTGCGCTCCCGCCTCTACACACTGGAAACCCTGAAGACCTCCAGAACTCTTGTATGTGGGCTTTTTTCTTTTATCAGAAAACGTCAATGTAATATCTTGTTTGTTCAAGGTTACACTTTTCTTTTTAACAGGAAGGTCAAACTGAAGGTCCACATAGGTTCCCGAAGACTCTTTGTCAGTATAAGTCATGTAACTTGTAACACCTATTGCACCCTCCAGGAAAGTAATATCCTCAGGAGTAGGAGCAGGCCCTTCACTTAAAAACAATTTGCATACTCTCGCGTCAGAGCTCATATCATGCACCTCCCACATATCAGGCTTAGGAGTGCGCAGCACTACGACATACTTCTTTTGAGGAGGCGGTGGAGTTTCTGCCGGAGGTGCGGGCTGACGCACACCACCAAGCAAATTACTCTGATCGGCGAACGGATGTTCCTCCTCAGGCTCAACGCAACCAAAAATATTTGCCTGGGCAAAACCCTTCTGCCGATTTCTCCGATCACTTTCTCTTTTTTGATTACGATGGGCCTCTTGAGCATCCCACGCCTTAAGCCCTGCCGACATTACCTCGTTGACGGCACCACACGAAGAACCTACCCACAGTATAAATAACAAAAATCCAAACATCTTCATCCTATTCTACCTTCAAAAGATCCAATTTACGCTGTATTTCCTGCCTTTGCTGACTAAACTTCATCCACTTCGCTCCTGTTAGTTTTTCTGGAGCTAGAGAGTTTACGCTTTGAGGGTTGATTCTCTTGCCATGCTCTCTTACCTCATAGTGCAAATGCGGCCCTGTACTTTCTCCTGATGTACCGACATACCCAATCACCGCTCCTTGATCCACAAACGTACCTTGAGTCAACCCTGTAGCAACCTGATGTAAGTGGGCATACAGGGTTTCATAACCTTTGCCATGCTTTAAAATAACATGAGTTCCGTAACCCTTTTTAGAATGCTTAATTGCCAAAACTCGCCCTTCCCCAGAAGCTAAAACTGGCGTTCCTGTACGGGCGGCAAAATCCACTCCCTGGTGAAAACGTGTATACCCACGAATCGGATGGCGGCGTGCACCATAGTGCGATGATATACGCGCCCCCCTCACAGGAGTAACAAGCAAAGACCTTCTTAATGGCAAACTATTTTCATCCAAATATACTTCGTTACCTCTTTCAAGCTTAATTAAATAAGCACTAATTTTCTTACGGTTTTTCAACACCACTTCAGTATAAAGCAGTGTCTGCTGTGCGACAAACCCGGTTTCTTTGTCATATGTTTTTTCACACAAAAATTTAAAGGTGTCTCCAGAACAAATATCACGTTGAAAGTCTAATGCATGACGTAAAATCATAGTACTCTTATCAATCATATTATGATGCAGACTGCTTTGTTGAGCATCATAATAAAAGTTTTTACGCACACACCCCTGGTACAACTCAGTTGTTTTACAAAGATCAACAGGAGGGCTTTTAAGCACAAACTTGTCCTCATCTAAAACCAACTCCACCTTTTTCATACCACTGGTATAGAACAAAACACGATCACAGCCTTTTGTCACAAGATTTTCTTGCAAATAAACAGCCAGAGGTTTTGTGCCTTTTTCAACAGCCTCAAAATACCGAACTTGTCTCACCACCTGCCCAGCCAAATCCTTTCCAAGTTTTGATTTAAGCTCTGCAACATACTCCTGACCGCGAGCTTTAAGCTCAATCCACGTATGTTCGCTTTCTGACATTGTAATAGCTTTAGGTTGTGGACGCGTAACCCCCTCAAACTCTGCTTCAAAGGCCTCTAGCGTTGCTTCCTCTAGCTGAATGGCTACCGCAATGCTCTTTTTTCGATAAATATCGTAAAATATAACACTCACACCTACAAGGAAAAACCATGATGAGAAAAAAATTTCCTTAGTTAAGTAGCGCCTCATTCCTGGGGAACTCCTACATTTGTGGAATACCCTGCTCGAAACACCTGGTCAGGATGAATATATCGATAAATGGACTGTGCCGCATACATTGTTTCTGAAAAGCCCACGGCTATTAGCTTACGCTTATTAGGATACGTACTCACATCCCCTACCGCATACACTCCACCCACAGATGTCGCGCAAGTGGTAGGATCAGCCACAATTCGGCGTCCTTCCATATCCATCCCCCACGTTTGAAGGGGCCCTAAGTCTGTTGCAATCCCAAAAAATGGCAGCAAATAATCACAACTTACCTGCTCTTCACTATCATCTTTATAACGTATTGTAGCCTGTGTTAAGCAACCTGCGCTTTCATCTCCACCTAAGGACTCAAGCTGCGCAAAAACTTTAAGGGTAATGTGTCCCGCTTGCACAGCTTCCTTCAGCTGATCCTGTGTAGACTCATGCGCTCGAAACGAGTCACGTCTATGCACCAAAATGACCTCTTGGGCAACCTTGCTTAATAACAGAGCCCAATCCAGAGCTGAGTCTCCTCCACCTGCAATAACAACCTTCTTATCTCGAAATTTGTCCACAGATTTAACGGAAAATAAAACTGTTTTGCCATCAAAGGGCTCCAAGTTTTTGATATTTGGTTTGTTTGGTGTAAAGGCCCCCGCACCGGCAGCTATCAAGATAGCTCGCACTCGCACTTGCTGCCCAGAATTGAGTTGCACAATGATAAATTGACCATCACGCACCATTCCAATCACACGACTGTCTAAAATATACTGTGGCTTAAAAGGTGCCGCTTGCTGAGTTAAATTTTCCACAAGGCCTTCCCCAGAGATAGAGGGAAACCCAGGAATATCGTAAATCGGTTTTTCAGGATAGAGAGCTGCGCACTGCCCTCCGACCTCTGACATGCTATCAATTACACAGGATTGAAGCTTTGCCATCCCAAGAGAAAACACAGAAAACAAGCCTACCGGACCAGCACCAATAACCGCCACATCCTTTTCACACAACATATTATCCATCTTTGCTATGTTACCACATCATCTGAAAAACGCAGTCTTATGCGCTGAGCACTCGCAATTCTCTTGGCAACTCAGGCGCATTAGTAGTATGATCAAACCGTATGATTCAGTTACTGCACTCACTCCAAGACACGCAAAAAGCCGCGTCAGATTTGGCTTCCAGCTTAAATCAAGACTGTGTGATTTGTCTCAACGGCCCAATTGGTGCGGGAAAAACAACATTTGCCCAGTTTTTTCTCCAAACACTTTTACCGTCCGAGACCTATATTCAAAGCCCTACTTTTTCGCTCGTTAACATTTACGACACACAGCCGTACCCTTTTTGGCACATGGACCTTTTTCGCCTAAAGGATCCCAGTGAGCTCACTGTTCTTGGTTGGGATGAGGCCGTCAACTCACCCATATCTTTTCTTATAGAGTGGCCTGATCCAGTCCTCGAAAAACTTCCCACTCCCCAAGACAAAAAGCGCATTATTGTTAACTTAACACTACAAAACGACACACGTTCTATTAGCATCGACCACATTGATTGAAGCCCCTGAAACTTTATGCTACAATAGGTCGGCTTTGCCTATGGAGATAAACACTTAGAGTAATAACCATGCGGACCCGGGGGCGGTACCCGGCATCTCCACCAAACATGGGGATGAAATAGGCTCGACGTATGCTAAAGGCTAGGCTTTCTCTCGGTTTGATCACCGTTATATGGTCGAAACAAAATAAGTGCTAACAATAGAAGTCAGCGCCGTCGTACGACTCGTACTCCTGCAAACTACAGCAGAAGTCGTCGTCAACGCGTTGCAGCACACGCTGCCTAATTACAGGTAAGCGCGGCTTGGGGGAGCCGGTCAACAGAATCCCCCTTCTTTGCGGAGAGTTATAACAATGAACTACAATGCTATCATCGAAAAACACTTAAGGTCTGCTGTCAAAGAGATCTTACAGCAAGTTGCCCAGGACGGGCTCCACGGAAATCAGCATCTTTTCTTGACTTTTTTAACCCAACACCCCGGTGTAGATATTCCTGATTACTTAAAGCAAGCGTACCCAGAAGAAATGACTATTGTTATTCAGTACGAATTTGAGGATATGCATATCATGCATAACAGCTTTACTGTCAAACTTGTGTTTGACAAAGCAATGGAGCGCATTGTTGTGCCTTTTCGATCGATCATCAACGTGCAAGACCCCTCTTTAGATTTTGACTTAGACCTTGAACCCACATCTATGTACGAAATCGAAAGTCTCCCTCCCTCTCCTCCCAAACAAGCAGAGGAGAAATCCCCCGGACAAGAGTCCTCTGAAAAAGGACAAGTAATTGATTTAACTGATTTTCAAAATTAATGTCAGCTGACTATACCTATTTGGACTATAATGCCACAGCACCACTACACCCTTTAGTGGTAAAAGCTATACAGGAGGAGCTCAATCTTACAGGAAATCCTTCCTCCAAGCACCGCATGGGGCAGAATGCTCGATTTCGGGTAGAGCAGGCACGCAAATCTGTCCTTTCTTTTTTGCACGCCGAAAATCATCAGTTGATCTTCACAAGTGGAGCAACTGAAAGCAATGCGCTTGTTTTCAAGCAACCTTGGGAACATGTCTTTTCAACATCCACCGAGCACCCCTCCATTTCCTCTAACGTCAATTACCACGCGATTCCTTATCAACACGCATGGCGCCTAGACCTTGATTGGCTGGAAGACAGGCTCCGCCCACTCGCCCAAACAACTGCCAAATCAGCGATACTAATTTCCGTACAGATGGCAAACAGCGAGTGTGGCCTTATGCACAGCCTACAAGAAATTTTCACCCTTGCTAAAAAATATGGAGCATACACTCACACCGACGCCACACAAGCCTTTGCCCGTGTGCCTATTCACATAAACGATCTAGGTGTCGACCTTCTAACGCTATCTGCTCACAAAGCTGGTGGCCCCAAAGGCATCGGGGCTCTTGTTTTCAAAGAAAACATGCACCTAAAGCCTCTTTCTCAAGGTTCCCAGGAGTTTGGGTTTCGTGCTGGAACAGAAAACAATCTGGGCATTATCGGTTTCGGAGCCTTATGCCCACATGTATCGTGGGCACATAACAAACAATTACAAAAATGGCATCAAAACCTGGAGGATGAACTTCTACAGATCAATCCTGCCTCCGCGCCTTTAAGGGGCTTCACAAATCGATTGCCGAATACTTCTGTTTTAGTCATGCCCAACAACACTGCAACAAGCCAAATCATACAGTTTGACTTACAAGGTTTTGCGGTTGCCGCAGGGTCTGCATGCCACTCACAAACCTCTTCACCCATGCAATCCCTTCTTGCCTTAGGCTTCTCCCAAGAAATCGCCTCATCGGCCATTCGTATCTCCTCTGGATGGGGATCAACCGAAGACCACTTCGCACGGTTGGCTCACACGTGGAAAAATATTGAGAAAAAATAAAAATCATCTTTCTTACGTTGCTGTTTTCTGCTAGAATGTTACTGGTCTCTCCGGGCAAGAGTTTGCGTCCAACTGGCCAGGTTCGGAAGAAAGCAACCAGGCGCTTACTTTTGGGTTGGAGAGGCCATGAAATTTCATGAGCAAGACAAGCTACACCACCTTTTCAAGGCGTTTGCGTCCTCTTACATTTTCCGACGTTGTTGGACAGACTGTCCCAATTACCGTTCTTAAAACAGCTATTGCAAAAAACACGGTCCCCCATGCCATTTTATTTCACGGTTTACATGGAACTGGGAAAACAACACTTGCACGCATTATCGCTAAAACCTTAAACTGTGAAAATGCAGAAGACAGCGCGCCCTGCAACTCTTGCCAAAGTTGCTCCCTTATTTTAGAAGACGCACACCCTGATGTGCGCGAAATTGACGCAGCCAGTCGCACCAGCGTTGAAGACATACGGGAAATTATCGAAAGCGTCCCTTACCAACCCAGCATATCTACACACAAAGTGTACATCATTGATGAGGTCCACATGCTGTCAAAAAGCGCCTTTAATGCGCTTCTTAAAACGCTCGAAGAGCCCCCATCCCACGTTAAGTTTATTTTTGCCACAACAGAAATCGAAAAGGTTCCTGCAACAACCCTTTCACGCTGTTTAATTTTAGACCTCTCCCCTATTACGAGCGAAGAGATGTTTGCCTATCTCAAAAAAATATCGCAAGAAGAGAATCTTGCGATTTCTGAGGATGTCTTACAACTTGTTACACAAAATGCGCATGGATCTGCCCGTGACGCCGTTATGTCATTAGAGAAGCTTGTACATTTTTCCGGGGATCAAACAATCAACCTTGAAAGCGCTCAAAATATACTAAGCACAATCTCCCTCAAGGCCGCCCTTGAAATCCTTCAAGACTTGCTCAAAGCTAACACTCTTTCCGTTACAACCCAGGCACATAATTTTTTTCAAAAAGGAGTGCGTCCACTACAAGCAATGTCTACCATTTTAGACGCTCTTTTTACAGTCACCATGTTTAAGAACTCACAAAAACTCCCTGTAAACATAGAGCATTGCAGCGCTATTGTAGAGGACATCCAAAAAGACTATACCCTGCCTTTTTTACTTCTTGCTTGGCAAATATTACTACGCGCTATCGAAGAGATAAAAGTCGCCCACAACGCAGAGCAAGCTTTTCACATCGCTGTTTTAAGGTTTAGCGACACCAAACTACTTCAGGAAGGGCTCTCCGCCGCTCCCTCTCCAGAACTTTACCAAGAAATCGCCCAATCTGTGAAAAATGTTTTTCCTGATGCGCAAGTAACAATTACAAAAGGACCTTCCAATGACAACATCGAATGACAACGCCTCCATGCAACAGCAAATAGCGGATATTGAACAAGCGCTTGCCAATGAGTACGTCAGCGCCTCAGCAGAACATGGGTTAGTCACCATTGAGGGCAACGGCACAGGCAAGGTCACACATGTCTTTCTTGACCCATCACTTTTCACACAAGAAAACCGTCAGTCCGCTGAAGACCTCATCCGTGACGCATACAACCAGTTTCAAGAGAATGTTGCGGAAAAGTCTCGATCTATTACTGTAAAATTCTTAAACAAATGACAATCATACAGACCTTCATCAGCACACTGCAAAAACTTCCCGGAGTTGGGCCACGCGCAAGTCAGAAGCTTGCTCTTCACTTACTCCAATCGCCTGATTTACTCGCAGAACTTGGAGAACATGCTCTCCAGGCCCACAAAAGTATTCAGCAGTGCAGTTTTTGCAGCAACATTGATACTGTAGATCCTTGCTCCATATGTGCAGACAGCACACGAACACGAAACGTTATATGCGTCGTTGAAAACATTAGTGACATTTGGGCGCTGGAACGCTCCAACATATTTCAGGGGATATATTTCTCTCTCAACGGCAACCTTTCCAGCAAAACTTATGCCCCTACTATGGAGCGTCTGACCAAACTTATTCATCACACTGAAACCCACCCTGTAGAAGAGATTATTCTTGCCCTCAGCAATACTTTTGATGGCCACACAACATCACAGGTGCTTCTTCAAAAACTATCGGCACCAAACATTCATGTTTCACAACTAGCTCAAGGAATTCCGGTAGGAGCAGAGCTTGACTACTTAGATCGAGACACTCTAACCATATCTTTGAATGCACGCAAACACTTCCGCTAGGAGAAACCTTTACTCAATAAATAGCTTTAATGCTATAATGTATTATGAGTTTTTGGCTTCTTAAAACAGAACCTACCTGCTGGTCATGGCAACAACAGGTGCAAGATCACACGGCCACTTGGGACGGTGTACGTAATGCTCTAGCCCAGAAATATATGCGCAGCATGAAAATTGATGATTTGGCCTTTTTCTATCACACAGGAAAAGATAAGCATATCAGAGGCGTTGTAAAAATTACAAAAGAGTTTTATCCCGACCCTACAGATGAGACAGAGAAATTTCATGCAGTAGATGTTACAACACATCAAAGTTTTGCACACCATGTGTCCCTTCAAGAGGTAAAGTCCACGCCACAACTGACACATTTGCCCCTTGTAAAGCTCTCCCGCTTGTCTGTCATGCCTATTGATCCAAACTCTTGGAACCTTATTTGCACTATGGGAGGAACATGTTAAAACGAGTACGGTTTGCCCCAAGCCCCACCGGGCTTCTTCACCCCGGGAACATAAGAGTAGCCATCCAAAACTACCTTCTTTCCAAACAACTCAGCGGTGAGTTTTTATTACGTCTTGACGATACTGATACCGAGCGCAGCACCGAAGAGTTTGCTAGTGGAATCCGCGAAGATTTAGCTTGGCTTGGTCTTGCAGTTGACGCTGAGGTGAAGCAGTCCGACCGGGCACATCTTTACGACCAAGCTAAAAAAAATCTTATCGCCAAAGGCCTCCTCTACCCATGTTACGAAACTCCAGAAGAGCTTGACTACCAACGTCGTTTACGACGCAAACTCGGCAAGCCCCCTATTTATGACCGCTCCGCATTAAATCTTTCTGCAGAAAAGCGTCAAGAAATTGAGGCTTCTGGGACTTCCCCACATTGGCGCTTTCTTCTGCCGCATGAAACAATCACATGGGATGATATGTGCAAAAAAAGTGTCTCTATTAACCTTTCCCACATTAGCGATCCAGTGCTTATTCGAGCGGACGGCACACTTACATACCTTCTTGCCTCTGTGGTTGATGACATTGACTTAAATATCTCGCATATTGTCCGAGGTGAAGACCACATTACGAACACAGCTGTACATATTGCATTAGCCCGCGCATTACAAGGATCATGCCCCTTTACCTTTGCACACACATCTCTTTTGCAAGCTGAAGCAGGATGCGTGCTCTCTAAGTCTGATGGTGCATGCAGCATACGCTCTTTACGCAAGGATGGAATTTTGCCAGAATCTGTTTTTTACTACCTCACAGCACTTGGTGCATCCTTCGCACCATCTCATAAAAAAGCGTCCCTCAAAGAACTGTGTGACCAGTTTGACATTACACAGTACTCTCACGCTAGTCCGCAATTTTCACTTACACAATTGGGCATTGTCAACAAATCTTTTTTACATCACACACCTTACGGTAAGCTCCCCGAATCTTATCGACAGGCCTGCCCCAATTCACAGGTGTGGGAAAGCACAAAAGAAAACATTGACTCCCTTGAGGACGCAAAGCTTTGGTTTACAATTGTCAGCCATGCTCCTCAAAACCACTGCACCAACCCAGAAGATAAAGAGTTCATTCTGCAGGTCATCAACCTTACGAAAAAGTCAGCGGAAAAATTAGGATCTCTTGAAGAGTGGCAACTATTTTTCAAAGAAGCTCAAAAAGAAACATCAAGAAAAGGTCGCGCATTCTTTGCCCCAATTCGCTTTGCTCTTACCGGAATTTGTCATGGACCATGCTTATCTTCCTTTGCTCAAATTATTGGCGCAGATGAGTGCATTAACCGACTTCAAACCAGCCTATGATTAAGCTCTACAACACTCTATCCCATAAGGTCGCACCTTTTACACCTCAAAGCCCAGACACAGTGACTATGTATGTGTGTGGCCCCACTGTGTATCATACACCACACATAGGGAACGCACGCCCTTGTGTGGTGTTTGACACGTTATACAGAATGCTCAAAGCCCATTACCCTAAAGTTATTTACGCCTCAAACATCACGGACATTGACGACAAAATTATTACACGCTCCCAAGAACTCAAGATTACCCACACCCAACTAACACAGAAGGTGGAAGAAGAATACCTAAGCATTATGAAGACACTGTACGTTATGCCGCCAGATATAGCGCCTAGAGCAACCGAAAGCATTGAGGCTATCATCTCAATGATTCAGAAGCTTCTATCAAGGGAGCACGCCTATATTTGCCAAGACCATGTATTGTTTCATGTACCTTCCTTCCCTAACTACGGCAAACTTACAAACAAAAAGCTCGATGAGCTTCGCTCGGATGTTCGCATTACCACGCAACATGAAAAAAAGCATGCCTCGGATTTTGTTCTTTGGAAGCCAGCCAAAGCCAATGAGCCCTCCTGGGAAAGTCCATGGGGCAAGGGCCGACCAGGGTGGCACATTGAGTGCTCGGCCATGATTGAAAAACACCTTGGAAGTACCATTGATATTCACGGAGGCGGCATAGACTTAGCCTTTCCGCACCATGAAAATGAAATTGCACAAAGCGTCTGCTGCTCGCAAGAAGACAACCTCGCCCATTATTTTATGCACAACGGACATGTCACAAATTCTGGTGAAAAAATGTCAAAATCTCTGGGAAATACTATTTACCTTGAGAGTGTGCTCCAAAAATTTGACGCTCCCATTGTACGCCTTGCTCTTTTAAGTGCCCACTATAGACAACCTCTGGATTGGACAGAGGCTTTGCTAGAGCAGTGTTCTAACATTTGGCGTAAAATTCGCAAACACCTTCCGGAAGAACCCACGAAAGCACCAAGCTTCACACACGCCTCTGAAGAGTTTCAGTCCGCCCTACACGATGATCTAAATACACCCAAAGCTATCCGAGCTCTGTTAAGCAACCTAAACGATTCCAACCAAACAATCGCGCACTGTTACTATTTAGGGCTTCCAACATATTATGTTGCTCAACAAACCTTACCTAACAACGACATAAAAAAACTGATTCAAGAGCGCGCAGAAGCAAAGAAAAACAAAGACTTCGCAAAAGCAGACAGTATCCGCAAACTGCTTTCCGAGAAGGGCATTCAGCTACACGACTCACCCGAAGGAACTACTTGGTCATACGATGGATGAGCGCCTTGCTAAAGTCATATCCCGGCTGTCCGGAATTTCACGTCGTGCAGCCGAACGCGCTATTGAAAGCGGCACAGTCCAAGTTAATCAAAAAACCATAACTACTCCTGTTTTCTTTGTCTCAAGCACAGATATCATCACACTCGACAACGAAGTTTTACAACAAGTCGAGCAAAAACTGTTTATTTTTCATAAACCTGCTGGTTTTGTATGCTCGCATACAGAGCAAAAATCTCAAAAATCTATATACTCTCTTCTGCACGGTCAAACATCAGAGCAGCTTAGGAGCGTGGGACGCCTTGACATTAACTCTGAAGGCTTACTCCTTCTTACAAACAGCCCAAGCCTAGCACATTCACTTCAAAACAAAAAATGGTCCAAAACATACAAGGTACGCATCCAAGGAAAGCATACTGAAAAAAGCTTAGCACGTATTTCAAAGCTAAAGCATATCGACGGATATCCGATTACGCCCATGTCCCTATCTATCTTACGAAGTACCACTTCCAACACCTGGGTGGAATTTACCTTATGGGAAGGACGCAATCGCCAAATTCGTAAGGCTTTAGAGGTAATTAACTCTCAAGCAAGCCGCATCATTCGCACAAAATTTGGGCCTATTGAGCTCGGAGAACTGCCTCGTGGTGCACTCAAAACAATTAAGAGCCCAACATCTTAAAGGCCTTACAACAACACTCATCCTCCAGCCAATAAAACAAATCACCCTAAATTTTAAAAATTAAATCCTTGCAAAGTTCACAGATAAGCGTTATAATTTATAAGTATTCCGCAGTGGGATAAGTTGACTGTTATGTACATGCTCAAGTCAGCATGACCGAACAATCAATAGCGGGCTTCCCACTTAAATTAAAGTGAGCAACCACTCACTTCGGCAGTCAGCCTATTGCCAATTGTAGTTAATAAAAAAACGCGCTCCTTTACTGTAAGGCACGTTATATTTTGAGAAAATTTTATGAATAATACTGTAATTATTTCTATTCTATTTGGAATTTTGCTTTACGCTTCCGGTAAGTTTTACACACGGACACACAACACTACTGCACCACTATCAGCTCAGATGCAGTAAGCCACCTCTCTAAAGATTCGATGTATGTCTAAAAAACCATAGAAGATCATTTCGTGAGATTGTTTGCGCACATCAGAAAACTTTTCATGCATATACGGAGAAACAATATCAGACTTTTGGAGAGCAAGGGATTGCACGCACTTTTCCACCAGCTCTGTATACCCATACTCTTCAAGGTCTTCAACTATATCCTCAAGAGACTGATTAGGCAACACCCCCCACGCATCTTGCGTAGACGAAAAGACAGCCATACGTGCATCAAAACTTGAGTGCCAGCAAGAGTAAATATCCAATATTGCCACAAGCATACCCGTGGAAAGAACCTGCTGAAGCTCCTCTGTACACCCACTCGATAAGATCGCCCGCAACTGTAATTCATTTTCTATTGTTGTTTTCACATAACGCTTAAAGTCTTGCCATCTCTTTTGCCAGTTCCGAACCCGTCTCCACAAATCATTCTCGATAGTTTTTATATCGTGCCACATATGAGGAACAAATTTATCCGCATTATAAGCCCACTCCTTGTAATCAATTTTTCTTGGGCCCACATAAAGCTTGCGGCTTACCCACAACGCAACCTGCTCTGCAAGATGACACCCACGAGCCCATAGGTTCCCCCCACTCCTAGCGGTTTGCTTCACTTTCTGGCACCAGCTTTTCACAAATTTAGTGGCCAAGCCACGCTTTGTCCACTCTTCATCAACAATCTTTACAACAGTCGCAGACAACCGGGGGCGTGACTGCACTAAGAACTCCACTCCCGAATCCGGGAGGTCTTCGATAAACACCCTGGCCTCTTTCACATCTTTTTCTTTCAAAAATTCTGAGATCACATTGCCATATAAAAAATGTATTTTTTTTTTGCTTAATGCTTGCTTGAGATCCGCTGCACTCAGCGTTGACTTAAAGCGATCGACTAATTTTTCAGCATCATCCACCCACTGTGCCAGCTCTGCGTAAAGCAAACTGTCGTTACGTTTCATTTTTTCAAGCGAGTCTTGAAAGTAACCTCCAGACGCATCTCGCTCACAAGACCGCCATGTTGTTTCCTCTCTAAACCAACGGTCTGTCTTCTTTGTAAGGTCGAGTCGATCTAGCTCCAGATCATAAGCTTCTATGGTGGCAGGAAGATCCAAAACATCTCCCTGCACTACGCTAAAAGCCACACAAAGTATTTGCGCAACCTTTAGAGGCCACTCACACGACGTACTCATAGCATTCACGAGCAACATCGCTAAGATCTATCATATTGTACTCTACCATAACTTGCAATTTCTCACGAAGTCCATCAAAGACTTCGTGCACATGTTCAGAAACAACACCCTTCTGTATCTTTGCTTTTTTCAGCACCTTTTTCTTCACCTCTGGAATCTTTCCATATACCTTACGCACTACTTCATTGTTTTCTACAGCAGCAAGTGGCATAGCCTCTAAATATCCACCCACAGCCGAAACAGAGGCCAGCTCAGAATCATAAGAGGAGTGCCAACTAGCAAGCAAGCTCATTATCACAAAGATTTCATCGTCACATGAAAAATCAAAGTCATTCGAACCTAGAATCGTTAAAAGAATTAGCTCGTCCGAACACACACTCATGATTTTCTTTTTCTGCTTCTCCCATGACCGAACCCAATGCTGAACCTCACCCCACAAACGTGGGTTAGATTTCTTCATGGTTTTCCACATCCAAGGGAAGTAATTCAGGCAGTTCTCTTGCCATTTGTCATGCTTGATTTTCACAGGCACACTTTTGACTGCCATGGCTCCAGCAAAGTGAGTGAGAGATTTAACCCACTCTTGAACTTTTTTAGCTATATTTATCCCCTGCGGTATATAGCCTGACGGTGTGACCTCACTGAATCTAATACGCAAATTTTGCAGCAGTTTACGACCTCCGTTTAGCTCTTTCCAGCGTTCAGTGACCGCACGAGCAAACTCAGGGTACAGTTGCATTCGCTCGCGCATCAAAAATGTCGTGCTAGACAAATCAAGCAGCGCAACTGCTTTTTTGATTTTTGCGAGCCTGTCATCCCCCTCCAATTTTGCTGTTATGACCTCAAGATGCTTATTATACAAAGAGGCGTATATAAAGTATCGATCTTTTTCTGATTTCAGCGCACTCAGAAGGTCCTTTTCTGAGATCTGACAGGAGGTTACAAATGATCTTTTCTCATGGACCCACTTCTTTCTTGCACGAAATAGGCTAGCCCCCCCTTTGCCATCCTTCTCCATTTTTGCAAACCCATGAGCAACAAAAACTGATGACGGTTGCCCTGGTTTCTTTTTAATCTTGCCAGACCTAAACCATCTATTAACCCCAACAGACAAAGAGCCCCTCTCCTCTTGAAGCCTCTGAGCAAACTCTGCTTCGCTAGAGCTCAAAGCCCACAACACTGGCTGATTACACAAAGCCAGCAAAACTATCATCGCGCGGAACAACATTGTTCACCTCCCTCTTTACCCCACACTACCATAAGATCAAAACGTCAGTCAAACTGGGTTGATTTTTCAAAAATTGCACGCCAAGAGCACTCTACATTCAACGCATACATTACCGCCCCTAAGCTCATAATTACGCGGTCAAACCAGACAAACTCTTGAGGTATTTTGACACCTTTTTCCTGCTTCAGAGTCTCCATGACTTTTTTAAAAACTTTGGACCCATTATGCAGATCTTCTTTATAATAAATGGGGCAAACCCCTCTTTTCAGAAGCGGCTGAAACACAAAACTCACCCACTCATAAAGAGCCGTCCAAGCCAACCTTGTAGGTGCCCAAAAACCCACCAGCTCCAGAGCCTGAAATCCCTTATCCATATCGCTATGGTCCAACGCATAAAACAGAAGCTTCATACCCTCCCGAAAACCCTGCGGCAAGGTCAAAGTGTTACCAAAGTCCAAAAGAGTAACGCGCCCTTGACTAAAAATATAGTTTCCAAAGTGAGGGTCTCCATGCATCTCTCCACGGTGAAAACACGTCTCCATCCAAAAGGAAAACAGACTTTCTCCCATACTAGAACGCTCATCTTGTGTGCTGCTTTTACGATAATCCGCCAATGACTCTCCCTCTACCCAATCCATAACCAGGGCTTTCTTTGATGTCAGCTGATGATACACACAAGGGATGGAAATCTTAGGATAGCTTTCAGCATACAAGGCAAACTTGTCCATTTTTTGAGCTTCTTGCACATAATCCATCTCCTCCAGGATCTTCACACGAATATCCTCAATAATTTGATTTACATCGAAAGCCTGTCCGTACCGATAGCTTAAAAACAGCCTCAGAAGCTTCAAATCATGCATCACCCAAGACTCTACTTGCGGATACTGCAACTTCACTGCATACTTTTTCCCATCAATAGCGCTAGCCTGATGCACCTGCCCCAACGAAGCTGCAGCAGAAGCCCGCAAATCAAAGCTCGAGAAACTCTTAGACAAATCCGAACCCCAACAACGTTGAAGCATTCCTTGAACAAAGCGTTCCCCCATGGGAGGAACGTTTGAACAAACAATTTCACCCATATTTTGCATATCTTTAGGCAAAAGGTCAGGAAACATTGCCAAAGACTGCAGAATCTTCACGATTGGTCCGCGAATTTCTGCGAGTGTATTAATTGACTGCGCAGCACCTTGAGCATCGCTTGCAGACAAAAGGCGCTGCGCACCTGCAGACAAAACGCTGTTGAGAACTTGCAGCGTGCGTTTGCTCATCGTAACAACACATCAAGACGGTGCACATCCTCACAAAGAGCCTGAATAGCATCTTGAAAAAACGATGAAGGGCCTTCCGAAAACTGAAAGTGATTTCGCATTTTATCAAAGGTCATACATCCACCAGCACTTAAGAAACCTTTATAGGCCTCCACAAAACCATCCGTGTCTTTAAGTGTGTAAATTTTATGCATACACAACGCTGAAAAAGCATACGCATACACATAAAACGGTGTATGAAAAAAGTGCGGAACCACGCTCCAAATCACACCGTACTCTTGAGGAACATCCACATTTGGGCCCACAAATTCTTGACGCACTTGCTGCCACGTATACTGTAGCTTTTCTTGAGAGACCTCTCCAGCAACCCGGTCCATATGCATTTGTTTTTCAAATTGGTCGTAATTGATACTTCCCTGAATGCATCCTACTTGATCTTGCAAGTAGGAGCTCAACACTTCCTTTTTTAAGTTTACATCCACACCTTGGTTTAAGATGTGATCTATACAGAGTTTTTCACTAAACAGTGATGCTATCTCGCTCAGAACTAAAGATGTTGAAGACGTAACTGCAGGAAGGTTTTGAGAAAGCAAAGAGTGTATTGCATGACCAATTTCATGGGCCAGCGTCAACACATCACGCATCCGACCATAGTAGTTGCACAAAACATATGCACCTGAACGAGGCGTTGGATAGCAGTATGCCCCGCCCACTTTGCTAGGCCTTAAAGCCATATCCAGCCTTTTTTCATCACGCATCTTTTGAACAAGGGCTCCCATTTCAGGATCAAATGCTTGATACGCATCCTTGACCCACTCAAACGCCTGCTCAAAGCTCACATCACTTTGAGTTTGCACGAGCGGTGATGTTACGTTCCAAATAGAAAGATTTTTTTCACCACGAACACGCAAACGAATTTCATTCATTTTATGGCTTGTTTGCGGATAGGATGCGCGCACCACATTACGCAAAGCATCCACCCACTCTGCCGTTGTGTCGTTGGCCAAGTGACGCTCATCGTCCACCCCATCATAATCTCTCCACTCATTAGAAAGAGAACAGTCCTTCAAAATTGCATTATAAACATAACTCATCAAAAACTGCTCTTTGGACACGGCCTCAACCAACCCAAGGTAAGCACTTTTTCTTTTATCCTCATCACTATCCCGCAACATGTTCCAAGCAGCATCAAGAGGCACGTCCTCTCCATCGATAGCAACACGTACACGACTGCTACTTTCTTCCGCTAAACGCTGCCAGTTATCTCGCGCGGTCACAGCACGCTCCACCCACTGACGCTCTTCTGTAGGACTCAACATATGAGCGCGCTGCGCAAGCAGTCGTCCAAAAAATGTCTGGTACGCCTCCAGCCCCACATAAGCCATAGCTCCTTTTATATAGGACTCTGACATTTTTCCAAGAAATGCCGTCATCTCACCAACAGCAGCGTCTATTTGCGCAACAAATTCACTAATGGTTTGGTAGAAAGATGCTGACCCTTCCTTTTGTGTGTCTTGCGAAAACAACAGATACGCATACACGCGAGCATTATGTGCTTTGCAGATCACCTGGTCTTGCTTTTCCAACCAAATGGCCAACTGCTGATAGCCCATGTCTTCACCTAAATCAGAAATTTCCTGAAAAAGCTGCTCACACACAACCTCAAGATCATCCCAATATTTTTCATCCAACATAATTCGTGGGTTTGCAGAAAGAGTGGATAAATCCCACTCAGGCAAAATGCTTTTACAGTTCATCGTTCTCTACCTCTTTACAGCATTTTATCATAGTAAGTTTTATCCTAACAACTTTCCACAAAAAGATACAGGCTGTATCAAGTCGCAAACACCAGCCTAAAAAACAGCCACCCAGCTGCCTTGTCAAAAGATCTTAACTACTTTTTTTGCTATGATGAATTTGATGGGGAGAATTTTTCGAATCGCACTACCGTTTGCGGTATTGTGTCAGTGCATGCTTGTTCCAAATATGAACGCAGAGTCATTGACTATTAAGTTAAGCAAAACTCAAACTTCAGCCTGGCATACTGCTTTAGCGGCTATGATCAAAGTAGCCCCTACCGTTGACATCCGGTGGACACTGGAGCACGCAAAGCTCAACGACTTTCAACAGTTTCTGCCATACTTAACCCAGTGCTACCAGTTAGAAACATCCATGTACGACAAACTTCAAGCAGCAGACATTACGCCATCCACTGCTGCCTTTACAGTCCCTGCATGGGGGCAAGCAATGATGAGCAAAATTTCAGCCCTGCAAGCCAGCTTTCCTATCATGCTTGGCACACAGCAAGAATATGATAAGGCGGCGCCACTTGTCCAAGCTCAGCTAAATTTCGCCAAGCATATATTCCATAGCTCCAGTGAACGCGACCACAAACGCTCTGTCTTATTAAAGATGGCCCTTCAGTCAGCTCGCTCTCAATATGAAACATCTTTTCCAGACTTTTTCAGCACTTGCGCGTGGATTTTGCTTGCCGATCCAACAAACCCTCACAAAAATGACTCGTTTTCAGCAGAATATTGGGCCTATTTTAAAACCATCCACAGCAAGCCTCGCCCGTTTTTTCTTTTCAACAACAATTGGCCAGTCATTGAAACCACATTGCGAAAAGTTCTTCCACTGTGCGAGAAACTCTTAAATTGGCATAGCATACTCACTCACGCTGCAGCCACAGTAGAGTCTGGAAGTCCTCACTACGTCATGGCGACACAAGCCATGTTTCAATCTTTTAAAAAAGCCTTACCAGTGATCCTATGGTTTTACCATGAACGCTTACCTTCAAAAAAAGACAATGGTGTGAGCTTAACAGAGATCGCCCCTATTTTCCTGCCTTACATTTGTCCAAATAACACGCCGGCTCTTGTCGAGTGGGGTCGTCGCCTGTTACACAGCTCACATAAATGGCACAAATCCTTTCCAGTTGCTTTCTCCCTTTCAGACAAACGTGCTAACGCCATACAACTTTATGTCGTATCGTCCATTTTCCCCGCTTTAAGGAGCAAGTCCTTTAAACACACACGTGAGATTTTAACCGTTTTGCTCCACAGCATCCCAACGGCAACGAAAGTAGAGTACGACATCCTGCTTCGCAGCGCCCCGGTTCTGTTTAGTGTGTATGGTGCTGCGGCTAAAGAGTTCTCCAGTGAGCAAGAGTTGCTTGCCGCTCTTCAGGCCCCCAAACACCCCGACTGGATCGACATATTTGAAGACACGCCTAATTTCCCCATGATCAAAACTGAAGCAAAGGTAATAGCTAAAAAATGCGCTCAGGTTCTTCTCAATAAAATTGAAGCCATAAAAGAAGTTTGCTCCAAACACTCTTCATTTTCCAGTGAGGCGGACTTAAAAGGATTAACACAAATGTTACATCACCACTTTATGGAGGTGACCTCAACAAAGGCTCACTTTTTGTACACCTTACACATTATGCCTATACTAGCAGATCCAGAGCGGCCTATGATTAGCCAGTGGGGCCATGCTATTTTAGAAACTAAAACTTCTTTAGCGCATAACCTTCCTCTTATTTTACAGGAAAAGGCGGTCAGTGAAAATCGTAAAGTGTATCAGGTACTACAGCATGCAGTAGACGCCTGCGGGACCAACCCACAATTTGCTCTGAAACTAAACGAACTCCTTCGTTTAGTGCACACAGCCATCGCTAAGCGTCCTCAACTCAAAAACAGCTTTGCCCAAATAATGCCAATAGTAATTGAAGTGGCACCTCAGTCTCTGACAACTCAAGCTAATATATCCCAGCGCGAAATCGATATTCTTTATAAAAACATGAAAGAATCCTTCTGGAAAGATAAAGTTAGCGCACAGAACGTGCGTCTTATTCTGCAGCTAAAGACTTTTTTGACTGCGACCGATGCTGTCTCCACTCCCAAAAAGCTGTCATAAAGACCACAAGGAAAATGACGATAGCTCCCACAGCAGCGCTACCTTTAATTGTTTGGTTAAAGATAAAGAACCCCATACACCATTCATATCCTAATCGCCACACATCCATAAAAGGAACATGAAGGAGCCTGCCTTTTTTCATGCCAATCATATGCAGAATAAGGGCTGAGTTTTGCATAATGACCACCAAAAAAAGAAGTCCCCAAAGAAATCCATAGCGCCCCTCAAATTGCATAATATTTTCGTGCACTTGTGTACTAAACCAACAATATGCACCACAGGAAAGAAAAATGCGAAAAAATGCACTGTCTTTTAGCGAACTCGCTATATCCATCCCTTCATTCAAAAGGTGTTTTACAAAACAGTTACTCAGCGCAATGCAGAACGAAGACGCGATAACCAAACAGTCGATATAGATACTCTGCGTGGCGTGCCACGGCTGCACCATTATCAACATCCCGGCAAATGCCCCAAGCAAAAGCCCCACTCGCCATCTAGGGACAGGCTCTTTAAAAAACAGGCGATTAAACACAACCAAAAACAGAGCGCCACTAAAGTATAACGCACTTGCTCTAGGTATGGATCCATGGACATAACTAAACCACACACCCAACAAACCCAAATCACGAATAACAAAACGCGCAATATTTAAATAGCGAAGGCGAGCGGGAAAGCTTGCTTTTACGTGCCGGAAAATATTATAAATAGCCAAACACGCGCCACCAAAAAAAGCCACTGAAAACGACGTAACAAGCAGGCCTACTCCATAGTACTTTACAATAAAAACGCTAGTAGAGAGGCTCGTTTTAGCCAGTAATAGCACCAAGTATCCCCAAAAGCTTTCTCGCCTTCCTTTAGTCATAATAAATTATAATGCAAAGAATTTATTAGACTAATATTTTATTAAATCTCACTGAAAGTCATCACAAAACGTGACGAAACAATCACAACTGATCGTCTGGAATATCCTGGTTTTTAGTCGCACTTGCGCTGTATGCCATAATAGTGACAACCACTATTATAATTGCAGACCCCACAAGAGCCCGGCCTTTCAAAACCTGGTTAAACACAAAGTAACCAAACAAGCAAGAGTACGCAAACCGCCATAAGTCTAAGAACATGATATACCCAAGGCCACAATTACCAACTCCCAAAACATGCAGTATAGCCCCAAAGTTTTGAGCCAATGATGTCATTACAATCCAGAAGATCGTCATTGCTGGTCCATAGTGCCCACTAAGAGAAAAGGCCACCTCCCAGTCGCGGCAAAAAATCACGGTAAGCACGACAAACAACACAAAACGTAGATATGCACTTCTTTTTATCGAATTGTCAAACCTCATGTTTTTTTGCGTTAAGTACTTAAGTAAACAGTGATTGCTTGTAACCACAAGGGACGCCACTACCGCCACTAAGTCCCAAAATAAATCGCCAGAACATTTCTCATCCCAAGGCGCAACGATCAGCGCAACTCCGACGCAACCACAGCCAAGAAGAGCCCATCTCCACCACGCTTGTTTTTGCTGAAAAAATATACGATCACATATCGGAACAACAAACAAAGCGGAAAAAAAGATAGCGCTTAAACGCGGCACTGACGCATGTAAATACGCCCACCACATCATGAAAAAACCAACATCTCTCAGAATAAGGCGTAAATATTCTACTGCCAATTGAGGTTTGGTCAAAACATCTGGCTTGTTTTCCCAAAACAGAGCTTTCACCACCATAACGCCAATTATAGCGATTGCTCCAGAAATCAACCACATGGAGGCACCGCACACCTTCATCAAAAAGGCGCTCGTGGCTAGCAAAGTCTTGCTAGCCATCAAAGCAAAAAAACCTTTGACCTCACTGCGATTCACAATATATTCTATCACACACTACCACAAACGCCTACACCACTTTGCTGTTTAATTTTTCCCTCTCAATTTTTAAGTGAAGTTTTTGCTCGCTTATCAAATAAAAGGTCTAAAGCTTGTTTGGGTGTTAAGTTATTAACGTCTATTGTTGCTAACCAATCTTGCACACTCTCCACCTCAGGTCTTTCTGTAAAAGTAACACTTAGATCTTTCTGCTGAGGAAGAGGCTGTATGCTTTGGTCTTGTAAGCTTAGCAAAATTTGCGCGGCTCGCTGTGTAACCGCAGTAGGCACACAGGCTTGCGCTGCAACCATAATTCCATAGGATTTTGATGCTGCACCCGGAAGAATTTTGTACTCAAATATTAGCTTTCCCTTCCATTCACGAACTGAAGCATGAACATTCGACACATCCTCATATCTTTCTGCAATTTCAGCCATTTCATGATAATGCGTGGCAAAGAGCGCACGTGACTTTATATGGGTATGCAAATACTCTGTAATAGCCATAGCCAAAGAAAGCCCATCATGAGTTGCTGTTCCACGTCCAACCTCATCTAAAATCACAAAGGACTTCTCCGTTGCACAGTTTAAAATAGCGGCGGTTTCAAGCATTTCCACCATAAACGTTGATCGGCCACGTGTTAAATCATCTCCCGCCCCCACACGACTAAACAAGCGATCACAAAGCCCGACTACCGCACTTTGTGCCGGAACGTACGCCCCCATATGAGCCAAGAGTATAATCAGTGCATTTTGGCGCAAATATGTACTCTTCCCCCCCATGTTAGGACCTGTAACCATCATGAGCCCATGTTTTTCAAGGTTACAGGAATTTTTAACAAATTTTTGAGAAGCGTGCAACATCATTTGCACTGTAGGGTGCCACCCTTGATCGACCTTGAGGAGTGCTTCATCTGTTATTTCAGGTTTTGAATAGCCAAACCGTAAAGCTGTAAGTGCATGCGAGACCTGAACGTCGAACGCTGAAATGATATGACTAAGCCGGATTAAAGCATCTCGATGAGATAAAATAGCCTCTACCACATGACAGTACACTTCAAACTCTTGGTTATACACACGCTCATCCACTGCATTCAGTGTGTTCTGCAAATCCTGCAACTCTTCTGTCATAAAACGCACTGCATTAGTCATGGTTTGTTGTTGCACAAATTTAGGAGGCAGCATATTAGCGTGCTTTTTGTTCACTTCGATATAAATTTGAGCTGATTTATTTTCTCGCAAACGCAAACTACCTACTCCAGTTTCACTCACATAATCTTTCTCTAAACAAGCAAGCTTTTCACGGTATCTCTTTTTAAGATCTCGAACTTCATCAAGCCCTTCATCAAACCCAGCTTTAATGACACCACCATCCTGTATACCGTTAGGAAGCTCTTCGTTTAACGCTTTATTCAAGGTGCTTAAGAGGCTTAAAGGCATATTTTTTACTGCAGATTGAATGTCACAAAACAGTACTGAGCTCAAGCGATCTGTCCACTCTGCAATCTCCTCTACTTTTTGCAAAAAAACCTGCACACTACCCACATCTCGTGGAGAAAATCGCCCCATCACAATACGTGTCAAAATACGCTCAATATCGCCTAAGTGGCGCAGCATTTTCGGCATCTCTACAGCAAGAGAGCTATTGTTCACTAAAAACTCTACTGCATTGATCTGCGCTTCTATGGTAGAGCGCAAGGCCATAGGCTTCATCATATGTTGCGCCAGCAAGCGCCCCCCCCCTGGTGTACTTGTAGCGTTAATAGCTTGAAATAACGAGCCTTTTTTTTGGCCTTTTTGTGTTTCAAAAAACTCCAAGCTATTCATCGTCGTGTAATCGATCACGAGACAATCATCGAAATGATCTCTCTTAAGGTTACCCAACTGCACGACAGTGTCTTTATAAACGATTGTCATGTATTGAGCCACAGCCCCTGCAGCACACACCTCTTTTTCAGAAAAACTTCCTAATCCGGAAAGATCGGAAACATTTAAGGCTTTTTTTAAGGCATTACACATGGCCGTATAGTGAAAAAATGCTTTAGGCTGAATTGTAATATGACTGCCTAACGCTCGCAAAAGGCTCATCACATCGTCTGAGGCCGCATCTTCTGTGGATATTAGGATTTCCTTAGGCCGTGCACAGCCCACCACATTTTCTAGGTCCATAGGGCTGCACTCAGTCACCACAAACTTACCTGTTGAAAGGTCACATGTAGCAACACTCCACATACCTTGGCTAAAGTACATAGAAGCCAAATAATTGTTGAGCTCCGTTGAAATAAGGTTTTCTTCCACAACGGTTCCTGGAGTCACGATACGCACAACATCTCGCGTAACTATAGCTGATGCTCCCCTTTTTTTTGCTTCTTCTGCTGACTCAATTTGGTCACAAATAGCCACTTTCAAATCAGCCTTCAAAAGTTTGCTAATATATAGATCACTTGCATGATAAGGCACACCGCACATGGGCACTGGATCTCCATTTGCATACCCTCTTTTTGTCAAAGCCACCCCTAATATTGGGGCTGCTTTTTGCGCATCTTCAAAAAAAAGTTCATAAAAATCCCCTAAACGAAACAATAATATTGCATCTTCATGTTGCGCTTTTATTGCGCTATACTGTTGCAGCATTGGGGTCATAATTACACCAACGTCAGTATAGCACCCTTCCGTGAAGTTTTAAAAATTGATGCAAAAAAAAAACATACCTGTCAAGCTATGGCTACAGTAGCAGTCGGAATCCAAGGTCGAATATCCACAGCATGCTATCATACAAATATGAACCAAAGGTCTCGAATTTTACTATGTATACTTGATGGTTGGGGCATTCCCAGTAATATCCGCCAAAGCGCTATTACACCAGAAACCGCTCCCTTTATGACCCATTTGTATAACACAGAAAAATTTGCGTCTCTTAGCGCAAGCGGAACAGATGTGGGACTTCCCCCTGGAATACCAGGAAACTCTGAGGTTGGACATATGGTTTTAGGCACAGGATCCCCTGTAAAAAGCCCTCCTGTTTTTTTAGCAGAGCAATTTCAACAACCAGAAAAAATTTTCCTGCCTTTATTAAATGAAGCTGCCCGCACCAACAATCACGTCCACCTATTTTCATTACTTTCCGATGGGTATATTCATGCTCATAGTTCATTTTTAATCCAAGCGGCGCAGTTTTTAAAACAAAAGAACATTACGCTTACCACTCATCTTTTTCTTGACGGTAGAGACAGCCCCATCGGAAGCTACCACTCTCTCCTCAATAAAGTTACGAGCACCTGCCCGCACTTGAACATATCCACTTTATCCGGCCGTGATTTTGCCATGGACCGCACGCAATCATGGCATAAAATTTCACAAGCTTACAACACAATTGTACATGGACACAATAAAGGCTTTGTTGATCCAAGTGAAGCAGTAGACGGTTTGTCCTCTGAAGAGTTTTTTGTTCCACAAGCCCACCGAGACTACCAGGGATTTAGACCCACAGAAAGCACACTGCTATTTCTAAACTTCCGATCTGATCGCACTGAGCAAATCGTGTCCGCCTTAGCCGACCCGAATTACGATAGCAACCAAACGCCACAACCCACAAATCAAAATTGGTTTTCTATTTTACCCTACACCAACACCCCGTTCATCCAATCACTTACACAAGGGGTCCCCACTCCACCCTCTCTGTCTCCATTATTAACAGAGCACCGCATCACGCAGACGCGCATTGCAGAGACAGAAAAGCTCTTTCACGTCACCCACTTTTTTGACGCCCATCAATTTCAAGAGTCTGATTTAGTACAATCACATATCGCCCCATCTTTAAGCTTTCACAACCCAATGGAATTTGACCCCAATGTGGCGACAAATTCCATTGCAAAATTAGCACACAACATCATACATCATTCAGACACTCAGTTCACTGTGATGAACTTTGCTGCCCCTGACCTTGCAGGGCATACTGGAGATATGAGCATTGCACGACAAAGTGTATCATGCGTTGATCGCGCGCTATCACATGTTATTTTCGCAGCCCGCGAAAAGGGTATCACATGCTTAATTACAGCAGATCATGGAAATGTTGACAGTATGATTTTGCCTAACGGCAAAAAGCATACCGGTCACTCCACAAACGAAGTCCCATTTTTTTGTCTTTCCAATTCAGACCTAACCTGGTTAAAAAAGCAGGGCACTTTATGCGATGTTGCCCCCACCATTCTCAAGCTACTCAATATTAGTCCCCCTACATTTATTCAAGGATCTCCACTATGTCAATAACCTGCTTAATCTTATCTTACCTTTTGTGTGCTTCAACACACGATGTAGATTCACGTTTACAGCAGTGCAAAGAAGAACTTCAAAATATTTGGCTATCCTCAGAAGGTTTAAGCCAAACGGAAATGTTTGTTAAGGCATCTATGCTTCAAGCCTATATTGACTCTTTCACACAGCAAAAATCCAAAGAAAAGCAAAACACCTCCGCTCCTAAAAAAAAGGAACAGCCTACTGTTACAGAAGTAATAGATCTCCCGCAACGTCCAGAACCCGCTCAGAAAAACACAGATACAAAATCACAAAAAAAGCCTCAAGAGAAAACGAAAAAAGAGCCCACTAAGCCACAGTCCTTGAGCTCCACTACTCCCAAACCAGCCACAAAAGAACCTGTTAAAAATGCAAACCCTTCAGCTAAAAAAACTACTGTGGAAAAACACAGCAGCGCAAAGAACAAAAAAAAGGAAACACAAAAAAAGCCATCTACATCCGAGCCAGTCAAAAGAACAGTGGTCGATTCAAACAAAACAAGCGCACCAAACATCAAAAAAACCGCAACCCCCTCTAAGGTTGTTCTAGAAGAGTTTAACGCTCCTGAGCCTCCCAAACCTCCTGCTATTGACCCCATGTACTCACACAAAATAATTCAAGGAAACGTGCTCAAAAAATACGGGATCTCTAATTCCACCTTACCTGCACCTTTTAACCAAAAGAGCGGAGTAACATTTATGGCACCTGGCAATAGTCCTGTTTTTGCTCCCACATCTGGAACTGTTGTGCTTTGTCAAACGATTTACAACAACAAGCTTGTCATCATCCAACATCATGATAACTACTTTACCGCAATCTTTGGACTCCATCACCTATCGATTCAGCCGCAAGACACTGTAGCTGCTGGAACCGTTATTGGTCACTTGCCCACAAAGAAAGATGCCCTTATATACGTTGAGGTCAGAAGAAACGAGGAAATAGTAGATCCCACTGATTGGTTAACAAAGTGGTGGCCTTCCGCAAAAGCTCCCTCTAAAGAAGTATAGCTCTACGCACAGATAATGACTGGCTGCACACGCCATCTCCTAAAAACAGCACCACAGTGATGTCAGAAATAGTGGTAATATGAAGAGCAAAATGCAACACACCTCCTCGTCAAAAACATTGCTTTTAACAAAAGGTGGTGGGCCCGGTAGGACTCGAACCTACGACTACACCGTTATGAGCGGTGGGTTCTAACCAACTGAACTACAGGCCCCCATATATATATTATACAGATTCAATGAATCCACGCAAGATGCTTAAGCGTTTTGGTGTTGATATTTTTCGAATGGCTTTCGCTTCAATCTGGCGAATACGCTCACGCGTTACATCAAACTGTCGCCCGACCTCCTCCAAAGTATGGTCCACTTGACCACCAATTCCCATACGCATCCGCAAGACACGCTCTTCTCTTGGAACTAAGTAGGATAAAATAACACTCACAACGTTAATTAAACTTTTGCGAACTGCAGACTCTAAAGGAGCAATCGTGCGTTTATCTTCAATAAAGTCTCCTAACTCACTGTCCTCTTCATCACCAACTGGAGACTCTAACGACAATGGTTCTTTCGCGATTTTTAGAACCTTCTTCACTTTATCAAGTGGAACTGCAGATTTTTCGGCCAATTCCTCTGGTGTTGGCTCACGACCAATTTCATGCAACATCGCACGCGAAACACGAACAAGCTTGTTAATTGTTTCGATCATGTGCACAGGAATACGGATCGTTCTTGCCTGGTCCGCGATTGCACGCGTAATGGCTTGTCGAATCCACCATGTTGCATAAGTTGAGAACTTAAATCCACGATCATACTCAAACTTATCCACAGCTTTCATCAGACCAATATTCCCCTCTTGAATCAAATCTAGGAACTGCAAACCACGATTCGTGTATTTTTTTGCAATAGAAATCACAAGCCGTAAGTTTGCCTCAACCATCTCTGACTTTGCAGCATTCATATCACGAACATATGATCGAATTTTTTTAGAGACAGCCGTCATATCTTCCAAGGTCCACCCATGGCGACGCGCAATACTTTCCATACCGCCCAAGAGCTCTTCAATCTCAGAAGAGCAGTTCTCTAAAAATGCGCCCCACGCTTTATTGCTTCCTTTTTCGTAACACCCAGCACCATCTTTAAAAAGCGCCAAAAAGTCCGGACGATTAATACCACCTTTATCTACTGCAAGGTCACATATTTTTCGCGTTAATGCCACAACTTCCTTATAGTCATCAAGGATAATTTGTGTCATCTCACGCTGCTTCGTTGCATTCCACTTAGTTTCAGTCATAGCATCTGCTGCTTCAGCATACAACTGCTCTAAATCTGAGTGTAAGTGGTCGTGAGGCTCCCTCAAGGCCAAGGCATGCCTTTTTTTTCCAACAACACTCAGAACCTGGGAGGCAATATCCGCTAGTTTTTGAAATGTTGCAATATAATCAGTATAAATTCCAACGTCTGTATCATCTTCCGCTGCATCTAAGCTGCTATCTTCATCAGCAATCAAACCAAAGTGACGCTCATCGGCATCGTCTCCGTGAAAATCATCACCAACACCAGTGCGTGCGGCAGCAGAGTGTAAAGCAAAATAAGTACGCACTGCTCTTGGGTTTTCCTGTAGACGCAAGCTTCCTTCTACAATACTATTTAAAACAAGGGCACTTTTAGGAAGCTCTCGCAACAGGCTTTCACGACTCGCAGACACACGCCGCGCAATAACAACTTCTTCTTCTCGAGAAAGTAGGTGCACACGCCCCATCTCACGAAGATAAGTACGCACTGGGTCTTCAACACGACCCGCACCAACTTCAATGAATCGCTGATCTTTAGACTCTCCACCTTCATTATGCTCTCCGCCCTTGTGGATACGATCATGCGCATCCGTCTCTTTGGGGCCAGCCTCTAGATCAAGTTCATGATCATGATCATCTTCGCCTTCTTCTAACTCTTCTTCTGCAATCTCATTCGGATCATCAACTCTCATAGCAACCTTTTAAAACAAAATAATATGTTTATTTTACCACCCTTTCGGGATTATATCTAGCCTTGACATAGAAACGGAACGCACACTATATTTTTATTGCGAAACAGCAACAAAAAAGGGAGAGCCAACCATGCTCTCCCTTTGTGCAACGCTACCCAATATACTCTACCGAGAAGGCCGCGCTCCTCTTCTTGCCATATAGCGCTTTGATTTCCAAGAGCCTTTCTGTGTCCAGTTAGCAAACTCTGCACTCATCTCTTCTATTGCATCCTTCATGCCTGGCTGATTCGGTTTATTCAGAATACGGCCAACTAACTTACCCCAGTTGTCGTGATACTTCGCCTTCCACGGAGTCCCCAGGTGTTGATTCCAAATTGCCATAAATGGATCCCTTCGACTATCATCAACATACTCTAGCTTGCTCTCAACGAACTTTTGAAGCGCTGTAAAGGCTGCCATATAGTATGCTTTTATCACATCAAGCAGCCTTGCAGACACATGGCGCTGACTTTTTAAAGTTTTTTGAAGGGATTTGATACGCTGACGTCCCACTACACTTTCTAAATACTCCGTATTAGAAGACAGCTCAAACTGATTAGGTGCTTTTTTCCCTTTTGCCTGTTTTTCCGTACGTTTCTGTTGGAGATAATACTCCCATATAGTTGACATCCTCTTAACAGCAAAAGCAGGGTCTTTATCCACCTGAACGAACAAAGCCCCGATATCAACATGTGGCACCTCACCAAAACAGGCACTCACCATCAAGGTTAATAAAAAAAATTGAAACATAAATCCCCCCAATCAAACCTAACACAGTTATCATCAAAATCAAAACAGCCGTTGGCACAGACCAAGTCTAGCGTCTCCCCATTTCAGCAAATAATAAAAGGGGGGGGAATCCTCCCCCCCTTTTATTATTTGATGCTAGTGGATTACGCGTATCTTTTACCTGCAGTTGACCCCTTAGTAACACCCATTTTGGTTTTGTAATAACGTCCAGAAGTCCAGTCACCACTTTGAGTCCAGTTGTCGAACTCAACAGCTATTTCATTTGCAGCAAGAAGTACCGCATCCTTCTTGTCTTTCAGTGAAAAGGCTTTTTTCATTAATTTACCCCAGTCCTTTACATCGTCTTGGGTCATCCAAGATTTACCCAAGTGCTCGGAAACCATCGCAATGATAGGAGTCTTCTTTCTCGGGTCTATCGGGTCAAGGTTTACAGCGACAAACCCTTTTAGGGATGAATAGGCAACTGCGCTGTAAGACCTAATCACATCCAAAAGCTTAGAAGCAACCCCTTTCTGATCTTTGATTGCCTTTTCCAAAGCAGTCACTCGACTCGCCCCTACGACTGTCTTAATGTAACTCAAGTTCTGAGTGAACGCAAATTTTGCGGGGACCTTCTTCTTCCCCTTTTCTGCATCATGCTGAGTCGCCCAAATCTGCAGCAAGTCAGATACACTACCTACAGCTTCTGCTGGATACTCTTTATAATTCACAAACATCGCACCTATTTCAGTCGCACTCACTGAAAAAGAAAAAGCCAACACACTTAACAAAAACACTTGAAACATAATAATCTCCTCAAATCCAACCTAACACACTTTTCACACACATAAAAGAGCAACAAAACTCATCGCTCTTTTATAGGTTTTAGTACTGCACATTCCCCTCTGCTTGCAGAGCATCAGGGTCAACACCCTCTCTTAATGTATAAATTCGTGGCTCTCTATCGCTTCCTTGAGAGCTCCAACGTCCGAGTTCTTGGCCCAGGCGACGAGTGATTTGCATCAAGCCCTTTGGGTTCTTTTCAAGTGCAAATTTTGCCGCATTTTTCCACTGCTTACTCTTTTGCATTGCACCTGGAGCATACTGTTCGAACATTTCCGCCATTGGGTTTCCGCTTTGTACGTAAGTGAAGTTACGATTCACAAAAAGCTGCATCGATCCAAGCACAAGAGGAATATAAGCTCGCAAAAAACTCTCATACGCCGGCCCTATGTTTTTTCTCTGTGCAATAGCTTTTTGCAGCTCGGCTACTTGTTTAACACGCTTCTTCATCACCGCAATGCTGCCATCAAACTCTACAAGCATCTCTAACATAGAGTTTGACGATTGCGCCTCCGCCTCCATCTTTTTTATGATTTCCATAAGATCCCAGTGCTTACTCAAATATATGAGCGCGTCGAGAGGACGCGTTCGATAGTCTATTATCGTCTCTTGCAAGACCCCAATCTCTTCAGAAAGCTCCCTAGCTTCTCTTGTTACACATACAGCTTCAGTCGCACACAGCGCCAACAATATTATCATTGAAAATTTCTTTAACATAATAATCTCCCCAAACCAAACCTATCACACTTTCCTCTTACACAAAAGGGAGCGAAAGTTCAGCCCCTTTTTTACTCATTCTGAGCATTACTCGCCACATCGAGCACACGAGGTCCATACCTTTGCATTGTTTTTCAAAGAACCCAATCCTCTCCAAGAAAAAGACTGCCCCCATCCTATGATCTCAATTTACTTCTTGGGAATTTTTGCAAATAGGTCATCACACACGACACGCAAAGTATCAAAGCTACTTTCAGGCCTAAATAAGAACGGAGCATGCACATACAGATCTTTTTGATACAAGTCCCGCAATACATTAGCATAGCCACCGAGCAACAAGCTCTTCACTAAAGACCAGCTTATCAACTGATCTTGATCCACATAAAATTTAAGGATTTTTTCCTGCAAACTTGCCCAGCGAGCATCCGCAAAATGCACAGCCTCAAAAGCCTCGTCATAAAAGTCTAAAAGGCGAGGGTAGCCACACATCAGCAGCAATAATATTTTTTGTCGCAACTGCAAAGCGTCCAGTTTTTTCGGTGCAAGAGAAGCTGCACGTTTTACAGACATGACAGGGCGGCTATCAAACAACCTCTGGTTCATGTAACGCCGATAATACTTCTTCACCCCCGCGTGGTCTATTGTATCAACACAAGAATAAAGATCTTCCTCAAAACTAGCCCACTGCTCCGGGGTACTTAATGTACGGTCGCTCTTCAGAAGAGTCCACAACGCTTCTGAGCAGGGTATGCGCGGCACACTAGACAAATTCACGGCCATATTTTCGCGCACCCACGCATCTGGATCCTGATTAGAGGCCAAATTAACACAATGCAAAGAGCGATTTGGCTCCAGATATTTCACAACCAGCATCAGAAGCCTTTTTTGCGCTCGGCGACCTGCATCATCACCATCAAACCACAAAGTAGGCATCCCACAGTACTTCCAAGCCATCAGCATTTGTTCTGCAGAAAAGGCCGTTCCCATGGAGGCTACAGCAACAGCTTGAGTTTCCTGATGAATACGCATTACATCTGTGAAGCCCTCCACTATGTACAGCTGATCAAGACCATAGCGTAAGCGGTGTGCGTTATAAATTTGAAACTTTTTTTTAAACAACGCCGTTTCCGGTGAGTTCACATACTTAGCGACCTTAGCCTTATCATCTAGCGTACGCCCTGAAAAAGCTAAAACCTCACCTTGAGTTGATCGTATTGGAAATATCAATCTGCCCGCAAACCGATCATACTGCTGTCTCTGCCCATCACCCACACAGCCGGCCGCCTTGAGACACTCAAACTTCAAGCCTTTCTTCACCCAATTTTGCAATGTTTTAGCACCACTTCGCGGACTTAGACCCACCTGAAAGTACTCACACGTGTCTTTACTAAACCCCCGCCCTTTTAAGTAATCACGCGCCATTGCCCCTTCAGACGAAGACCATAAATATTCGCTATAAAATTTAGCCACACTTTCTGTGTGTCTTATCATTTCCTGTCGCAAACGCGATTGTGGGTCATTTTTTTGCGTGTCAGGTAACGCAACTCCCGCTTGCCCCGCAATCACCTTGACGGCTGCTGCAAAACTAATATTTTGCTTGCGCATAACCAAAGAAAAGATGTCCCCTTTTTCTCCGCACCCAAAACAGTAAAACACTCCTCTCTCATCAGACAAACTAAAAGATGGTGTTTTTTCGTCATGCAAAGGACATAACGCCAACAATTTGCCCCCTTTGCTCATCACTTTCGTGTAAGTACGCACCACCGATGACATCGGAACTTTATTTCTTAATTCGTCTAAAAAGTTTTGAGAAAACACCGGCAAAACTTACGACTCCACACGCACATGACAGCGCCCATCGGACAAAGCAATATCCAGCGAGTCACCCTTCTCTAAACTTTTTACACTTCGCACAGGCTGATCTCCCTTAAAAAGCATCGCATATCCTTTGCTTAAAATATTTTTGGGAGATACTCCCTCTAAAAGCCGCGCACAACTCTCAAGGTCAGCCTTAGAATTATAGAGTTGCTGTTGTTGCAAAAGCTGAATTTTTCCCACATAACTCACAATACGCTCCCTCATCACTTTATACTCATATGCAAGCTTTTGCTGCTTTTTCACAACACAAAGATCTTGGACAGCAGACTTATGTCGGGCAAGATGCACAGTTACCTGGCTTTGAATGAGAGCCATCATTTCTCCAAGCTTCAACCACTTTGCCTCAATTAAGCGATGCTCAGATACATATATCCCCTCTATATAGGCACGCTTTTCTGTCATAAAGCGATGGATATAGTGCATAGCTCGCGACTCCATCTCTGTCAGCCGTGTAATCAGGTCTGTCTTAGAGGGAGTAGCCATTTCCGCCGCAGCTGTTGGTGTTGGTGCACGACGGTCCGCAACCAAATCAATCAATGTATTATCAACCTCATGCCCAATAGCAGAAATTACAGGAATATCACAAGCAAAAACAGCGCGCACAATAGCTTCATCGCTAAACGGAAGCAGATCTTCTATGCTCCCTCCTCCTCGCGCCACAATCACCACGTCAGGCCTATCTAGTTCACGCAGGTCCTTCAAGCTATTGAAAGCATTTACAACGCTCTCCACAGCTTGATTTCCCTGCATCACACAAGGAAAGACAGTCACTCGAGAAGGATAACGCTCTGTCACACGGTGTACTATATCTCGAATCACTGCACCTGTGGGAGAGGTTAAAACAGCTATATGTTGAGGATAAGCAGGCAGTGGCTTTTTATAGCACTCCGCAAATAACCCTTCCCCTTCCAACTTACGCTTACGCTCTTCAAGCATCTTCAGAATAGCGCCCACGCCTTCAAGCTTAATATCCTTTATCATCAACTGATACTTAGATCGACCAGCATAAGTTGTCACTCGACCAACACACACCACCTCCATGCCATCTTCTGGCTTCAGCGAAAGTTGGCTTACCTGTGACCGCCAACAGACACAGTCCATCACAGCGCTTGAATCTTTAATGCCAAAATACATGTGCCCTGAAGTGTGGTGCAAAAAACCAGAAATTTCACCTTTAACCTGAACTTCCGCAAACTCTGTCTCCAGAGTGCGCTTAATCACTTGCGAAACCTGGCTAACCGTCAAAACCTTGTCGTCATACGTCATTTCTACAATAGAACACAGCGAATCTATATTCACAACTAATTTTTTAACAAAAAATATATGAGTCCAATCATTCGCACACTTTGCGCAACTTTTTAGGTAAAAAAATAAACTATTGCTATAAGACTATGATTTGCCCCAAAAGAATGGTAGACAGTATGTATGGATAAACTTCGTTTTTGTTTTATTTTTGTCACTCACAGCATATGTGTTGGCTCTCTTACCGCCGCATCGCTCACTACCACCATAAGTCGCACAGAAAAGATTAGCGCAGAACGTAAAAAATTTGCAGAACTGCATAAAACCTTGCCTTCATTGCCAAGCACGCAGCTAGCTAAGAAAGGGTTCGATTTCGCAAATGAGCTTATTAAGCTATACGAGCGCTATCCCAACACTCATGCCGCATCTATTACACGCACAGTTCGTGAAGTGGAAGACAGCACTGCAATGCAGCCATATATAACATACGCTTTTGAAAAACACACGACACCTGCACAAAACACGCTGACTCTGGCGCAAAACTTGTGCTTTAAATTGAAGCACAATTCAGCGTACATAGCCGCACTCAAAAGCAAGAATCTACCAACACTTATCAGCCTACTAAAAAACACAGCGACTACTGTATCCACTCTTTACACACAACACCCCACAACCGCTCCATCATGGTCTGACGTCACAACGCAATTATCACTATCTGAATTGGAGGGGAAAGCCTTACAAGCCGCAATGCAAAAGTTTTACCCGACATACTGGAAGCAAATTGATCAAGCCATGAAGCTCAGCGCATCTTCGTTGCCACAAAACATACAAAGTGAGATTCGTGCTTGGATTCAAAACGAGGCGCAGCCTACTTTAACTGCTCTCAAAAAGATGCAACTCCAACACGACACCATACTGCAAAAGCGATCAAAAATTCAAAAAGAGCTCGACACCATCGCAAAAAAGATTCATGAATCCGAACCTGCACAATCACACACGGACCCTCACAGCCCAGCGCAGCCTCCTGAGTACAAGAAGTGTGTAGAAACATTTGTAAAACTTTTTCAAATGCATAAAGACATAGCACCCTCAAGAATCCTAAGGATAATCAAAGCCGCAATAGATCTCCCACTAGTAAGCTCAATTGCAGATGATGCACTTGCCCTTTACCAAAAAGAGGAAAGGGCTATTCTAGCACACCTAGCTGCGGCGATCGCAAGCACTAAGGCGGATCACAGCTACTTCCTCGCACTACAACGTCGCCAAACGAAAACTATTGCCCAATCGCTAAAACCGTTCTCACAAGTGATATACTGCATTTACAGAGACACGTCACCTACATTTAGCTGGGAAGAAATGCAAGCATTCCTGAAAATGACAGACTTAGAAATGTCAATCATAAGTGACCAAATCACAAAAGCTGCAAAAGAAGCTGGAACGTTCAATCTCTTTGAGAAAAAGCTTAACGATCTCTCCTACGCAACGCAATTTCCCCTCGTCTCAAAGGCCAAGCCTACGATCACGGAATGGTGCCAGTCCGGAGAAGGTTATGCAGCACTATCCGCTTTAAAAGAGGCCATTTTACGTGCTTAGCAGTAAGAGCTCGAAAAAACAGTGACACCCTACAGGGTGACACTGTTTTTTTTACACTTACATAAACTTCACATATCAATTCTCGTGCGCGTATGTTTGTGCTAAAATGCATGTATGATTTTAGCAGTGATTTTCTTATCCGTAGTATATTACACGCTACACTCCTCTACCTCACTTCTTGACTTTCCAACAACAGGATTAAACGTACTGTATCAAGCAGAGTGCCCCAAAACACCAAAGGTCCCCGACCACACGCTCTATAGTGAATACTTTATCTCTCACTCCCCGTACACTTATGTCGTCCCAAGTGATTTAGGTTTTCCACTTCTCCCCCCACTTGAAAATCGCCCTCTCATGGCCCCCATATACTCTTTGTACACTGCATTTTTGCCATCACTTCTCAATATTCCTCAGGATGTAGCCCTAGCGTATAGAACGCAAAAAGATATAGAGTGGCCAGGGTACGATCACTCCAAACACTCAGCTCTCCACAACCTACCTTACAAAAACGGCCTGGAGATTCTCCCTCTAATCTTCAACCCCACAATTTGCGACGGAATCAAAAACAAGGAACTCCTTTACGATCAAAGCCTCTCCTGGCTGCCCATTTTAAACTCAATCCAAGCAGTTGCTCTGCAGCAACAAACACCTAAAAACCAAAAGCTATGCGCACAGCTCTACTCTGTTGCATCGTTTCTTCTTCTAAATATTTCTCCTCATATGCACCAAAACTTACAGGCGTTATATTATAAAATTCTTAACTCCCTCATGCATGACATCCGCCCCAAGCACTTACAAACGCTCACTTCCATACCACAACCACATGTATTCATTACCTGCGGACTCAAAAACCGCTCCCCCTGGGTGATCATTGGTGCCACAGCCCACATCAACTGTTGGTTCATACGACATATCGCTAATCAAGGCAACTCTTACCCTGATAATATCGACTCCCAAATTTTAAGCATTTTACGTCATCAAATATTAGGCCTAATATCAACAACCAAGCCCAATAGGCATTACGGCAGCACGCGAAAATTTTACGGTGACATCCAAGCAGCCGCCTGGATTCCTGAGGCAGTGATCGCAGAGCTCCTTTCTTTTGAAAGAGGTTGCTACTTACCTACACACGGCAAAGCGATGCCAACACCACCCAAGCCCGGCCAAACTTTACAGCAGCTATGGTTCGAAACAAACAATGTAGCAATGCGAGTCTATGACGCATGCCTTGCCCAAACAATCCAACAGTCCGTCACAAGACACATCCGCATTCAAGCCGCAGCTTGCAGACATGACCCGCAACAAAAATCAACACTTCGCACTTTAATAGAACAGGAAGCAAGCCTCCAAAGCTTAGATTTCCCCGTTTTGTTTTCTGTGAACTTAGTTCCCCAATTGTTCCCGATCGTATTCCGTCCCTTAAAGTTATTCTCAGCACTAGAGTGGTCATGGTTTTTGCAAAATCGCTTTTTTTGGCAGCCATCCGTTCAGTATCAAGTATGCTGCCATCCCGCAGTACGCGCACATAGCACTCAGCCCATACAGCTACAACACAAAGCAGGCAACAGGACCACAAATCCACAGCAAACAAATACAGTGCAGCCTACAGCCCAAAACCTAGAGGCAACCTCTCAGCATGCAACCAGCAACAACCCTACACAGCAACATCAACACACACAAAAGAAGCCCCTCGCACCACAAAACAACACAATGGGACTTACAGCCCCAAAACTAGAGGCGACCACTTCTCAGCATGCAACCAGCAATAACTCTACACAGCAACATCAGCACACACAAAAGAAGCCCTTCGCACCACATAAAGAAAAAAACCCACCCACGCGCACAAGAATATTCCCTGACAACGTCCCTCGTTGCTTCGTGTAATTACCAGCGACCTTGAAAGACAATGTACAATACCCACTCAGCGAACAGGAGCCAAAATTTCATGCAGGTTATTGCGAAGAAGCTGCCTCTTGACAACTTTGCGGATAAAAAAACTCAGCACCTTCAATGCCGGTGCAAACTCTGACTCTTTGAGGTCCTGTCCTGAACCAAAAATACTCGAAAAAGCATCTGGGTATGGTAAAAGTTTTGCTTCATATCGCCGCCCAACCTCCTCCACAACAGCACAGCCTGTTTTGGGAGAAATATATTTTAAGTTCGACTTGCTTTTTGTCACCACACACGACCTTAAACTTAGACCATACCCCATATTACGCAGCCAGCTCAGCTCAAACTGAAGGTAGCATCTACGCCAGTCTTGCTCCTCATCTGACAGGGCAGATCTCAATTGCAATAATGCAGCATAGGTCTCTAATGCCGACATGCCCTCACACAAACAATCGCACAACTCTAGGGCTGTACGCCATGCTATCAGTTTTTCTGGCTGGCCAACTATCTCCAAAAACACAGGATCTTGCACAATCTCTAAGCTCCAAAACGGAAGCGCTCCCATACGAGCCACCGTGCCCTGCACATAGCTTCCTTCCATAAAGTTACTTGCTGCTTTCCCTCTCTGGCTGCAACCAACGACTGGCCCCACTTTTTCTGTAAATATTTTTAATCGTAAAGCTCCTTTCAGCGTCGCATGACGCGCCACTATGAGCCCCTCTATTATCATTTTTTGCGCACCATAACATCCACAGAAACTCGCACATCTCGCCCTACAATAGCAGTTAACCGATGCTGTGTTTTTTCCCGAATATATTTCACACCCTCTCCTTGATGTCCTACGAGAATACCTCGGTGCGTTGGTGCCTCCACAAACACTTTCATCATAACTGAGGCATAGTCCGGTTTATCTTCCCAGTGCACCACTTCCACCTCTGTTGTATAAGGGAGTTCTTTATTAAACCTCTGAAAAATCACACCACGCATCATTTCAGTGGCGAGCTCTCTCTGGGTCAAAAGAGTCATGTCCTCTTGCGTAAAACACCACGGCCTTTCCTCAAAGTACCCCGCAATGCAGCTTAGCATTTCCTCTAGGCCAAAGTTACGCAGCGCAGAAATTAAAAAGATTTCATCAAAAACTTCCAGCGCATTATATGCCGCTATTTTTTCAAGAAGGGTCGACTTTTCCTGAATAGCATCCACCTTATTTAAGGCAAGAAAAAACTTCTTATCATCTCTAACCACCCGTTTAATAGCTGCCGCATTCACATCTTGCGTACCGTCAAGCAAAATTAAAACATAATCCGCCTGCTCAATAGCGTATGAAATATTCCGCATAATATGCGCTTGATTCCGAGTCTTTTTTTCAGCAACAAATAGACCTGGTGTGTCAAGCAAAATAAACTCCACATCGCCTCTGTGGGCGATCCCAGATAGGCAGACATTAGTTGTTTGCACTTTGTGGGACACACTCGCTATACGCACACCTACAATTTTGTTTAATAACGTCGATTTGCCCGCATTTGTTGGACCTACTATCGCTAAGTACCCTGACTTTTTTTCCATAACTATAACTTTATTTGATGCTGCTCACATAAGCGTCGCACTGCTTCTGACTCTGCGGCACGTTTTGATCCGCCCTGACCTTGACTTCGCCCTAAGCCCTCCACATAAACCTCCGCACAAAAAGTGGGCTGATGGTCAGGGCCTATACGATTTAGCGTAGCATATTTTGGGGCTCCCATGTTGTGTTTAGCCGCATACTCTTGCAAAAGTGTTTTATAATCTTGTGGTATTCCTTCCGGATTTTTGAGCCAAAACTCCCAGTCTTGTTTAACTAAATCCTGACAAAAATCCAGCCCCTTTTCTTCAAAAACAATCCCCAAAACCACTTCATACATACTAGTTAAAATCGCATGGGAGAGCTTAATATTGCCGATAGAAAAAAAATCAAATAATTTTTTATTCTGGGAGATTTCATACATCACACTTTTAGAAACCAATGTATTAAAAATACGGACAATCTCACCTTCAGTATAGTCAGAAAAGCGCTCTAAAAGAAGACGCGCCATACACAAGCCCAAAACCCGGTCACCCAAAAACTCGAATCGCTCGTATATTCGCGTATCCTCATTCAGACAGCTCGGGTGTATTAGGGCCTGGTGCCCTTTAACAATCTCTTTCAAACTAGACATTTGCTACGTAGTCTAAAAATCGAGAAAGCCGCACATTTTTATTCCACTCTGATACCTTCAAAAAGTCTAGTATGCTACTGTCAATCGAAAAGAATATCAAAAAAGGACGCCCCACAATTAGCTCCATTGGCACAAAACCTAACTCAAAGCGACTGTCTGCAGAGTTATCACGGTTATCCCCTAAGCAAAAGCAGTGCCCTTCTGGAACAACAAACTCTTCTGTGTCATTTGCGGGAGAAGATTTACCCAGCCCCTCCCTTAAAATTTCATAGCTTTTACCGTTAGGAAGGGTTTCTTTGAAAACCGGAATGCGCTTTTGACACCCTACTGCTGTTTCCACAGCGTAGTCGCGCGCAGCCACCTGAGGTAAAGGCTCCCCGTTAAGATATACCACTCCTGAACGCACTTGAACACGATCACCTGGAAGCCCAATCAAACGTTTTACATAATGAATGCTCTGATCGCTGGGCAAACGAAACACAACCACATCTCCACGGTTTGGAGAACGCAGCCCTCCAATACGCTTTTTTAAAAAATCTGGATTCCCAAAAATAGAGTGCCCATTCCAACCATATGTAAGCTTGTCTACAAAAAGGTAGTCCCCTATCAGCAAGTTTGGCATCATTGACCCTGAAGGAATGTTAAACGGCTCAACCAAAAACGCACGAAATGCCACCACAAAAACAATGGTCCACAACATCTCCTTTAACCACGACTTTTTCTTATTATTTTTCTTCAAAAACATATTCCACCACTCTCTTATTGTACACTAGACTCCACGCCCTGCATACTCTACCACAACATATGCCATAGCAAAACCCGCATCATGTGCAATTGTAACGTGCACCTTATTAAACTTACCACTCACACCATTAATGGCTCTGGAGCACAATAATGTCGGCGCCCCACTTGGCAATGTTTCTACAGAAATATCTTTCCAACTTAAGCATGATCCAAATCCTGTCCCCACCGCCTTAGAAAAAGCCTCTTTTGCGGCCAGCCTTCCAGATAAAAAAACCCCCACAGAATGCGAGCTTAAAGCTCTTTTTTTTTCAGCAGATGTAAAAAATCGGTTCAAGAAAGTCTCTCCATAACGCGCCCATATACGCTCTACTCGACAAACCTGAACCAAATCACACCCGATCCCTACTATCATACGCACCCTTATTATACACACACACTATTACAAACGTAAAGCAATCACTCTTACTGATGACTGCACCCCCGTCCTTACTTTATTCCAACTAAAAATTGTCTGTAGACCACACATTATGATAAAATAGCTTGAGTTAAATATGCGCGTATCTTATAGCTGGCTAGCATCTTACATTCCCAATCTCCCAACCCCTTCAGAAGTGGCAGACACACTCACATCTATTGGCCTTGAGGTGGAGAAAATTCTTTCTTTTGACTATCTACGTGACTTTTCTGTTGCACGCATTTTGGAGGCAAACAAGCACCCAAATGCCGACAGCCTTTCTTTATGTATGGTCGATACAGGGTCTGAAACACTTCAAATTGTTTGTGGGGCACCTAACGTACGCCCTGGCATGTTTGTTGTGCTTGCCCCTATTGGAACTGTAATGCCCAGTGGATTAAAAATAAAAAAGTCTAAAATTCGAGGTGAGTTTAGCCACGGCATGATGTGCTCACGTGATGAGCTTCAGCTTTCCACCCGCGCATCGCGAGGTATTATGGAGGTGGATGAGCACCCACTTGGCACCAATGCTCAAGACGCTCTTGGCATGAATGATGTCGCTTTTGAAGTTGCTCTCACTCCTAACCGCAGCGACTGCTTTAGCGTCCAAGGAATAGCAAGAGATTTAGCCACAAAACTGCGCTTACCCCTTAACCTCAACCAAGAGGCACCCACTAACCCTGCGCAGTTCCCCTCAGATATATCAGTTAACTGCAATACCAGCGCCTGCCCTCACTTCTTAGCCCGCGTCATTCGCAATGTCAAAAATGGACCCAGCCCCGCTTGGCTTCAAAAACGCATCCGCGAAGCGGGTGGGTCCCCTATCTCCGCTCTTGTAGACATCACAAATTTCTTTTTATTTGATGCCTGCCGCCCACTACACGTTTTTGACGTTAGAGCGTTTAAGAATGGCGCTATCAACATCCGCCTTTCTGACGACGGAGAAAACTTTGTTGGCCTTGACGAGCATGAATACACACTCCCTGCGGGGTCCATCGTCATCACAGACAGCGACAATAAAATTGCTAGCTTAGCCGGCATTATGGGAGCCAAACACTCAGGTTCCTATGAAGATACGACTGACGTCATTCTTGAATGCGCGCTTTTTGATCCCGCGGTCATTAGCCGCACAGGACAGAAGACCAAAATTCTTACAGAAGCACGCACACGGTTTGAGCGCGGCGTTGATGCCATAAGAGCCCACGCGCTTTTTGAGCAAGCCACGTCCATGATCTTACAAATCTGTGGAGGAGATGCAGGAACAATTGTAGAACACAAAACACAACTTCCTACTCCACCCACTCTCGCATTCAGCGCCGAAGACTATCACACATTCATGGGGTTTTCAGCACCAGCAAACTACACTGACGTTTTAAAGGATCTCGGATACACTGAAGTCAACAACAACCAGTGGACAGCCCCCTCTTGGCGCCATGATGTGAAGCTCCCTCAAGATGCATTCTTTGATATTTGGCGAATGAGCTCTCAAAGCACAGAAAACCTGACTCCTCTTACAACAACAAAATGGCCACAGCCTTCCTTGTTACAAAAAGCCACCTCAAGCGTTCGATGCGCATGCATAGCTCAAGGCTATCATGAAACAACTCCTCTTATGATGGTGAGCCAGCAGGTCCATAGCGACTTTTCAGGAAAACAAGAACCTCCACATATTACCAATCCAATTAGTCAAGACCTCAGCTTTTTGCGCCCAAACCTTATCTCATCTCTTTTACTTAGCGCTAAACAAAACATAGATTACAAGGTATACCCCTTACAGCTTTTTGAAATCGGACCTGTTTACTCAGACATTACCCCACAAAGTCGTGAAACCCATCTTTGTGGGCTAATAGCGGGGCCTTTCCACGCACACTCTTGGCAAAACCCCACATCAAGCGCATCGCCACTTGACTCTAAGCGCCACGTGTCTGCTATACTGAAAAGCCTACACATTGACCCCACTAACATCACGATCAAGCAAAATAACCCACCGTCATACTGCCACCCCACACAAAGCGGACATATTTTTTATGGAGACACACTTTTAGGAATAATCGGCACTCTACATCCCAATATCGTCTCCTCCTTAATGAAAACCCGAGAACCTATTTGTTTTTTTGAAATCAACCTTGGCCCTCTTCTCTCTTTATGTGACAACGCTATTCAAAATTGGTCCTCTCCCGTCATCTCTCAGTGGCATGACATTCATCGCGACCTTGCCTTTGTTGCGAGCCAGACAACGCCACTGCAAGAGCTAATCGATGAAATCAAAAGCTCTGCAGGAGAACATTTAGCCTCACTGTCTGTATTCGACTACTTCACGGGAGAAGGCTTGCCAGAAAATACAGTTTCTATAGGCTTTCACCTTGTGTACAACAGCCAACATGCACAGCTTGCAGAAGACGTAGTCTCCAGCAGCATGAATAAAATCATCAAAAACCTTACTGCCAAATTTCCAGTTCAACTACGACAATGATTCCAGTTAATAAAATTCGCAACTTTGCTATTATCGCGCACATCGACCACGGAAAATCCACCCTTGCTGATCGATTTATTGAGTACTTTTCTAAAGCGGACCTGCGCAAAGCCAGCGCACAAATGCTCGACTCTATGGATATAGAAAGAGAACGAGGCATTACGATAAAAGCCCAAACTGTCCGGCTTTATTACACGGATAAAAATGGTGAAGACTTTTGTCTAAACCTCATCGACACTCCAGGTCACGTCGACTTCTCTTACGAGGTAAGTCGATCTCTTGCCGCCTGTGAAGGTTCAATTTTACTTGTTGACGCCACACAAGGCATTCAAGCACAAACCTTATCCACTACCTACAAGGCTATTGACCAAGACCATACTTTAATCCCCGTACTCAACAAAATCGACCTTCCTGCATCCGATGTGCCTACCATCTCAAAAGAAATAGAACAAACTATCGGCTTAGATCCCAAAGATATTCTCTGCATATCCGCGAAAACTGGAGAAGGTGTGCGCGAGCTCATGGAAGCTATCATTCACCGTATTCCCGCTCCTACAGAGCAAAAGGCAAACGCCTTTACGGCGCTCATTGTGGACTGCTGGTTCGATAATTTTCTAGGAATTATTATTCTTGTCCGGGTGACAGATGGTTCCATTCGCAAAGGCTCCCGCATCCGAATGATGCACGCTTGTTCTACCTACGATGTGGACACAGTGGGAATCTTTCACCCGACACCCACTCCTACAGAAGAAATCGCAGCAGGAGAAATTGGTTACATTATTGCAAACATTAAATCCGTTGCAGACTGTCACGTGGGAGACACGATTACAGATGCACTACGGCCTCAAAAGCAACCACTTCCTGGTTTCCAAGAAGTGCAACCTATGGTGTATTGCTCATTTTTCCCAGAAGAAGCCGGCACATATCAAGGCCTCAAAACGGCACTAGAAAAACTCCAGCTCAATGACTCCAGCCTCTCCTTTGACAATGAGCACTCCCCTGGATTGGGAATGGGTTTTCGCTGTGGTTTTTTGGGACTTTTGCACCTTGAAATTATTCAAGAGCGACTTTTGCGCGAATACAATATTGCTCTAATCACAACTGCACCCAACGTCCGCTATAAGGCAATATCATCCTCCGGCCAAACACTCACTATTAGCACGCCATCAGATTTGCCAGACATGTCGACTATTAAATCCATTGAGGAGCCATGGGCAGAAGTCACAATTTTTTGCCCCGACGAGTATGTAGGTAGCGTCCTTACATTATGCGCAGAAAAGCGAGGAGAGCAAAAAGATTATACTTACGGTGACAGTGGGCGAGCTATGATTGTATATCACATTCCACTGAACGAAATCGTTTTTGACTTTTACGACATTTTAATGTCACGAACACGAGGGTACGCAAGCATGAACTATTCATTTCACGAATACCGTCCTTCCAGTATTGTCAAAGTACAACTGTTAGTTAACGCCGAAGCCGTAGAGTCCCTCTGCTTTATGTGTCACAGCACACAAGCAGAGTCCAGAGGGCGAGTAATCTGCGAAAGACTCAAAGATCTTATACCACGCCAAATGTTTAAAATACCCTTACAGGCTGCCGTTGGCGCAAAAGTCATCGCTCGAGAAACTATACCAGCCATGCGAAAAGATGTGACCGCTAAATGTTACGGCGGTGACGCTTCCCGTAAGCGCAAACTACTCGAAAAGCAAAAAGAAGGTAAGAAAAGAATGCAAACAATAGGTAAGGTTGAGGTTCCTCGCGACATTTTCATAAAAGCCTTGCGATCCAGCAAATAAATGCATTGACTCAAAACAAAGTTGCGTGATAGCTTAAAGCATGATTAATAACAACCTGCCTTTTTTAGACCGCATTGTGCACTCTCTTGATAGCTGCATTGCAGCACTAGACGCTTGGGGCACTGACTACCTTTGGGGATATGGTGCGCTTTTTACAATTATTACCCTGGGAATTTTACTCTCTATTCGCGCAAAGTTTTTTCAAGTATTTCAGATCAAACAAATATTTAAACTTTTCCTAAAGTCACTTACACAAGGAAGCACAGATACCCCAGGTGTAAAACCACGGTACGTGTTCTTCACTTCACTAGGAGGATGTGTGGGGATCGGAAACATCGCCACAGTGGCTTCAGCTGTTCACATTGGTGGACCTGGGTCCCTTTTGTGGCTGTGGGTCATCGCATTTATCGGCATGACTATTAAGTATTCAGAGGTGTATTTAGCCTTAAAGTACCGCTTTTTGTCAAAAGACAAAAAGTCCTATGTTGGTGGGTCAATGTACTTTGTCGCAAAAGCGTTTCCAGGGCTTAAGTGGCTGCCTAAAGTCGCCGCGGTTTTAATGACCTGTTATGCTATTGAGTTTTACTCCTTTAACGTAGTCAAAGACTCTTTCGTGGAAAACTTCAATGTAGACCCTCTCCTCTTTACTGTTCTGTTCATCGCCGTAATATCTTACACGGTGCTCGGTGGTATGCAGCGTGTTGGGAAAGTGAACGTTGTTTTGATGCCAATTTTTGTAAGCATTTATCTTCTCATGACAGCTTGGGTACTCATAGTCAACGCATCCGCAATCATTCCCACACTCAAACTTGTGTGGAACTCTGCTTTTTCTCCTTTGGCCCCCATTGCAGGGTTTGGAGGTGCAACAATGATGCTTGCCCTGTCTAAAGGAGCATCCGCTGCAGCCTTTTCTGGAGATATGGGTGTTGGGTACAACTCTATCGTACATATTGACGCACAAACAGACCAAAAAGAGCAGCAGTCAAGCCTGGCTCTTATGTCAATATTTGTTGATACACTGCTTATTTGCACCGCGACTATGTTGCTCGTCCTAATCACAGGAGTGTGGGTAGGTAAAAACTCGTCAGCCCTACTTGTCCAAGATGCATTAAGCACGGTATTTCCATACATGAACTACTTCATGCCTATACTGGTTTTACTCCTCGGATTTACCACTATTATCTCTTATTTAGTAAGTGGTATTCGTACGTCAACATACTTATCCCCTAAGCATGGGAAACAAGTGTTTTTTGCCATTGCACCTTTGTCTTTTTTCTTATTTGCCTTCTTTAAAGCAGACTACGCTTTTGCAATTACAAGCTTTGCCGGTGGCCTTCTTCTTTATATCCATATGGCCGCCATTTTGAAGCTAAACAAAGAAATTAACTTTGACCTCAAAAAATTATGATTTTCAAAGAACCAAAAGATTTTAAAGGTCATTTGCCCGCAGGAGCTATAGTCGCTTTAGACTATAGCTCCTCCGTTATTGGGTGCGCTGTCTCTGACGTGAGCCGTACGATTGCCAGCCCACTCTGCACGATCAAAAACCCCGGCCACCAAAAAATCTACGCAACCCTAGCCCCTCACCTGATGGACCGTCAAATTGCCGGGTGGATTTTTGGGTGGCCACTAGATTTTCAAGGCATAGAAGGAGCCAATTGCCCTTCAATTCAACGATGCGCAGAAGCATTAAGCACACAGTCCAACATACCCGCCCTTCTATTTGACGAGCGCTTTACGACAAAAATCGCTCTTAGCCTCACGAGTCCATTTCAGAAAACAGCAAAAAAAGAAAAAAAAACTAATGACCAAATTGCCGCCTCCGTTCTTTTGTCTTCTTTTCTAGATTTTTACTAACCTAAAACCCATTACCCCCCCCCCTTGATCCAAATCATGCCATAGCCAAAAGTGCAGTCAACCTACCCCTTCGTCTCTACAGTCTGTTGACAAACAAGCCACTGTGAGATACCATCTGCAGTGTGATCATATTTATACTAGTATTGTGCAACCTCATGGATGCAGTAGAAGATCTGGGTATGCCAGAAACTATTGCGGATACGGCGGACCACCAAACACTATTACAAACAAAATCATGCACTCTTGCAGCTACATACAACCCCTTTAGCAGGATGCCTGCACCGCCTGACCTTTCAAGTCATGAGAAAATTATAGCTGCTTTTTTCAAGCTCTCATATTCACATCTTGAAAATAAACAGCCAAACTTACTCCCCCACATCATGAGTGTAATAGAATCATGGCAGATCAATGACGCACAGCGTATACATTTACTTCATGAGTCAACTGAGAGCAAAGAACTCAACGAAACTCTTCTACAATTGCATGGTGCTGAAGGCATGCAGCTCCCCCTCCCTCTCCCCCCAAGACTGGCTAATCTCCTCACAAGCATTATGAGCCCAGAATATAATCCGGGTTTCTTAAAACAAGCACGCACCTTTATATCTCAACCGGAAACCAGCGAAATCACAGAGTATTTATCTAGCCTTCTTGAACAAGAAACTGACGCTATCAACCACCAGGCCCTTGTGCTTTTAAATAGTATTAACTGGAACATAGACATATATTCCTTAGTCCAAACAGCTCATTCCGCTTACAAACTAACTCAGCCAGGAACAGAAGACCTCCTTGTCAAAACATGGACCCAACTAACCGAATCTCACCCGCACCTTCGCCTATCTCCTACCGCTCTTTTTCGTCAAAAAAAGTTCCATACCAATACAGCTACAGATGCCCCCCTAACTGACGCCCAACACGCTGACAGCCTACACACAAATCAAAAAGCGACACCTCAGCCCCAAAGCACGGACCTGCCCACACTTGCTTATAACCCATTTAACCTAAGCGAAATTCCCAGCAACCTGTCCACACAAGACTCGGTACCCAGCGCTTTTTTCCGACTATACCACGCACACATTATGGGAAACTCCCCAAACTTAGTGCCACAAATAGCAGATGCTATACTTTCCTGGATCCACAGTGCATATACGCAAAGTGACTCCACAACAACTCCCCCCTCTATACATCATGCACAGCACACCCAAATCATAGACCTTATCCAAACACTTCGTACACCGCCACTAGAACAAACCGTTCAAGAAGCTCTTAACATTTTACTCAACACTAATTGGAACATAAAAACACCACTCTTAGCCATGACTGTTTTCTATGCTAAGCAACTAATGTCAGAAACAAGATATTCACCTGATTTTGCACTAACACAACTTGAGAAAATCAACCCAGACCTTAATCTCCAAAAATCTATTTACAAGCTTCGAGAAAAAAGTCAAAGCAGAACAACAGCACGCCTTGCCAAGAAAATGCCGCGCTTTAAATTACTAAGTGCCGAGGCTATCCCAGAGCACCTGTCTCCAGAAGAAAAAGTACTAGCAACTCTTTTTCACGAAGAGCATTCACGCCCAGGAGTTCAAAACATTTACGACATTATGATGAGTTGGCGCCTATACGTATCTGAAAGAGATGAAGCTCTAGCGCAAATTGTCGACCTTCTAGTAGCCGTGCAAAAGACCGCTCAAGTAGTCGCCACACCCCACACAATTTGGGAACTGGATAAAACTGATCAGTTAGCGCTCCCCGATCCTCAAATTCTGAAAGTTTTGCAAACTTTGGATCCTACCAATATCGACGGCTATCACGCACTACACCCACTCGTATCGAGTGCATTCGCTCAGCAAGTCAGCACACTCCACAACACAATTTTGAGGCTGGATGAAGCAATACAACTCGTGCCCAGCGACCCTCAAACACTGCAGAATTGTCTATTTTTACTAGACAAAAACAATATCAACAACCTTTGCGAGCAACTTCCGCTAATATGCCAGGAATTCACTGAAAAAGTCGCGACTCTCCGCAGCACAATTACGGAGCTAAATGAATTCGTCCAGTTAGCCCCCAACAACCCTCAGATACTGAAAATTTTGCTAACTTTGGATCCCACAAATCTCGATAATCTTCGTGCACAACTTCCACTACTATTTATACTCTTAGTCGAAGAAAATGCAACTAAAGTGCCTGATGCTTTACATAGCGCTCTAACTCAAGAAAGCGACCCTTGGATGCAACAAGCCATTTCAGACCTACTTTCAATCGAATGGGCTCTAGTGCATGAAACACTGCTATCCCCATGCATGGCTACTAATGTCTTGGGGGAGCTGACTCTAGAAGGTACACTCAGGTACTTAAGCACCATTGAGTCTCAATACTACAATATTGATACCCCCTCCTTAATGAAGTTTCTCTTAAAGCGCCTCAAAGACACGCCTATTGAGAATTCGATTTAACCAGACTAACTCTAACCATTAGCTCTGTGAGCATATGATTCAGCATTATGATTACTTGTATTATTATATTACTAGAGACTCTTTGCAACACCATTCACGCAACTGACAACACACAAACGTGGACACACATCCCCACAGAAGACCTCACAACATCCCATAAGATAGTGGCCTCTATTTTTCCTAGCACACGCACACTTTATACATGGCCACACAAATCTAGCGCCAAAGGCGACACTTATTATCAAGTCTTGGCTAGAAACTTGTGACCTGAAAAACGAAATGACTTCTATTCTTTCTCCCAGAAATACTTTTGCATTTTTAGACCCAAACACACTTTCATCCTGTGCCCAGAAGCTTTACAAAACTCTTATCACTGTTGATGGGAACTCAAAAGAACAAGAGCTATTCCAACTATTACCACAACTCTTCAGCCCCTATTCGGATCTAGGGTGTGACACACAGATGAGCTCTGAAGAATTAGAACTAATCCGCCCTCTTTTAACCCCTAACACGGACGTTATCCAAAACGCCTTATTCCAACTAGGCAAGGAGGCTAACACCCAAATAGTAAAAGACACCCTTGAATCTCTAATGGAGGTTGACTGGAAAGATGCTGCCCACACAAGCTCCCGCAGTGCTATATTCTACGCAAACCTTGCATCTGGCGCAGCCTCCAATCAAATGCAGCTAGACCATTCATCAGCGTTCCTGCGTAGTGCTTTCCCTCAAGACCAGGTTATTCGGATCACAAACAGAGCAACCCTCTGTATAATAAAGGGCCCTTGTAATCGAAAGTATACTGTGACGCATTGCAAAAAATTCACTCCTATTGACTTTCTTTTGTTTTTAAGGTACAATAAATCATGTTTTTATTAATTGCGTTATTAAGCACGATGGGAGTGGCAGCCACAAGGCAAGCTCCTCTTACTACCAGAGCCTGCTCCTTACCATGTCCTGCGGGTTTGTATCTGGAACTAGATAGCAACAGTCTTTCTCTCCAAGAGAGACCCACTGTATCCGTACTCACTGCCTCTAGACCTGCCTCCATGCAAACCCCACCCAGCGCAGATTGGATTCCAACACCAAGCATCAGCAGCCTACTTTTCCAACAGGGACTCACTGTATCCTTATTCACCAACCCTAGACATGCCTCCATACAAAATCCACCCAGAGCATCCTGGCCTCTAATACAAGACATCAGCAGCCTACCGCTTCGCGAACAGGTAGTTGCATCTATCATAAACCTCGCCCAAGCACACAAAATACAAGGTCAGAACAATATTAGCACTCCAGCAAGCGCAGCCATCTATGCTTGGCTGCTAGATCACACGCTCAAACAGCGACTACGCCACCAGCTCGTAAGCTGCGCTAAAGAAGTTAGACCCGAAGACTTTGCTGATATAAAAAACTCTGCACAGGTAGCGCAACAAAGCTATGATGCCCTTTTCTCAAGTGAGTGGAGCGAAAATCTCAAACATGACATACAACGCAATATTCTCAGTGACGACCAATGCTTAGAGTTTGATGCAAATTTTATAGAAAATCTTGCACAGCCAGACACAGAAAGACTTGTACGATCTCTATCACACTTGCGCCCTCTCGCAGCAGATAGTCCTATCTTACAAGAACATCTAGAGCTCTTGATCAACATTGACTGGAAAAAAGCCTGTGATGCGTTTTCCCACCACGGATACTCATTAACCGATTACGTAACACACCCAGAGGATGAAAGGTGCTGCATTACAGTTGCAAACCCTGGGGTTTATAATGCACTCTTTGCAAGTGTTAACACCAACTGTAACTGCGATGTTCTCCTGGCAGGATGGCTAGCAGACACAAGCAAACTGTCGCTCTACGAGATTCAGATATCACAAAAGTCGCTCGCTCAGCACAACCCCCATATAAATTTGCAGCTTCCTTTCAGTTCCATCTGCTGAATCGATCAAGGCCTACATTACCACCACAGGCGTCCTCCGCTCTTTTAGTCGCCTTTTGCAAGTCCACAGCAGCAACATTTGACTGTTGTGGATTTTTGCGATACAATTCTTGAACATGACTATACTTCTTTATTTGCTATGCACGATAATTTGCGCCTGTGAGATTTCACACGCAAGCCAGAGTACCCCAAGCACTCAGTGGCAACAAGTCCCCACTAACGATCTTTCCACTGAGGCAGCGGTCGTCATGGCTATAACAAACATAGCACAGGCACACTTTATACACGGTGATCCAAACCTTGCGCCACAAGTAGCCGAAAAAATATCGGATTGGTTGTACTACCATGAAAGGCTTCTAGCTTTCAAGGAACGCCTAAAGCACGTAGATGATCAGTCATTGACTAACTACCCTTTCCTATATAACTTGAGATTATGCGGAGAACAAGCGCTATCAACCCGCCATTTAACAAGCAGTCCATCGCGCGATTTAGTAGTAAGTTTCCTGAAAACACAAATTTTTATGTATCCACCAGACCTCACAGTTGATCAGTCCATTCTCGACACGCTTTCTGCACCCGACATGCAGCTCCTTAAAAACTCGCTTACTGCACTCATTACAAAGCAGACAAGTCCAGTCGTTACAAAAAACATTCTAGCTTTGTGCAATTTAGATGCCGGCATGCTAGTGAATATTTCCTCACCACTCGTTACCCAAGTATCACGTATACTTGGCCACGCAGCAGATCTGGACACGTTAAACTTTGCTTGGGGTTTTGTGAAGGACGACTACCCTCAGATAGCAGAAAAAATGAACCCTGCCTTTCTTCACCATTTGAACATTTTGCTCCCTCTCCTCTGCCACGGCAACAACACGCAAAATAGGGTTTCAAATCTTTGCAAATAAAATGCGCTGCCTCCTGGGAACCTCTTTCCCGACCTGTATTATTTTTTTGTGAATTGTTTGGCGTTTTTTTATTTTCCATGTATAATTTAGGCATGAAGTGTATTGTGCTGTTATTTGTCGCCCTTTGCGCCTTTACCAGAACCGTAAATGCCGCAAGCGCCGCACCTAGCCCTTGGGTGCCTTTTATAGAAAGCAACTTATCGACCAATAGCCTTATTGTCGCGGCTATTTGCAACTTAGCGCAAGCGCACTTTATACACGGTGATCCAAACCTTGCCCTTCAGGTCGCAAAACCTATACATGTATGGCTACGTCGTAAGCAAGAGTCTCAATACGTAGGTAGGAAGATTCTCCAGCTATCCAACGCCAACCAAATGAACCACAGATCACGCGAAATGCTATCTAATCTGATAGCGAAAGAGATCAAAAAGCCTCGAGAATTAAGCTCAAGCCCCAAAAGACAGCTTATATGCGAGCACCTAAGCAGCATTCAAAATAAAGAGGATCTATCGCAGCAACACGTGCGCCTGACATCAGATCTTTTACAGTCCTGTGACTCAGAGTCAATCACCGCAACACTAAAAACGCTATTACCGCAGGCAACATCTCTTGCGACAAAAACCTCTTTGACAAATTTAATCGACACTGACTGGGAAAAGTGTACCCTTAACTCCTTAGCTCCTTGGCACGCTCAAGAGCTTGCTTCAGGCGCAAATACGCCAGAAGAGCTAATCGATTCATGGACATACCTTACCCAAGTAAACGAAAGTCACCAATTGGGCTTAGATTTTGGGCCTGCGGTGGATTTTCACCTCGAAAGACTTAAACACCTACCAAAAATAAAGTAACAGTATATGATTAAACTTTTTCCAAAATTACTGTGTAGTATTGCTTTACTACCTACAAAAGCAGTCACCGCTTCAGAACATTTAAATGAAATTCTGACTCCGGAGCAGCCACCTGCTCACGCGGCCTCGTCCCAAAAGTCAGAAGAAACGTACCTGACACACTTTTGTGTTGCTGAGAAGTGGACACAGTTTGACTTAAAGCATACCCTGCCAAACAACTTGATAGAAGCCTCTATTCTCAACTTAGCACAAGCCCACTTTATACAAAAAAAGAAAAATTTGGCGCCACAAGTGGCCACAGTCATAGAGGATTTTTTACGCAACTTTAGCAAAATTCAAGGATTAGAACTCAAACTAAAGAAACCACTCACTCAATCATCACAAAAACAACCTTCTACTGCCGATATATCAAAAATAATATATCCCATAATAAACAACCCAAATACACCTCCATCTCTCATTGACCTCTTAAGCTCTATACAACCTGAGAGTGACAACTCTCAAGTAATAAAGGGTCTTCGAAATCAGATCTCTACCCCTTCCACAGTCACACTCAAACGCAAACTCACAGAAATACGCGCAGAAGCAAACGACCAAGCTCTAGAGGAAATTCTAGGTCATTTGATAGACGCTGATTGGACCGCAAAATGTCACACACCATATGATGACATTTTGCGCGCAACCCAGCTATCAGCACCCTCACGAATAGAGTTATACCAGGTGCACGCGCAAATGCCAAAGCTCACACCACAGTGCGGTCAGTTTCATAAAGCATTGTGGACTATTTTTAACTTTCACATGCACAGACTAAACATCACGTACTACTTCTTTAAAGATGAAAAAACTTTCAACCCAAACATGCCTCCTCATTACTGCACTGTTGATAGAGTCCCAAACAACATCCCCTTCCTTTATGCCTCTCCACGGATCCCCACACCAAAATTTCCTTGCAAAAAACTTAAAAATGATGTATAATTATACCATGAAGACATCTTTATTTTTTATCACTCTCTTTTCGTTTTTTACGTCATGCACCGCAGCCACAACCGATGTGCAGTGGACTCCCTTTGACTTAACCAACCTCGATCCACATGAAAAAGTGATAGCCTCTATTTGCAACTTGGCACATGCACACTTCATAGACCACAAGCCCAATATAGCGCCAAAAGCCGCCAACCTCATAGCCACTTGGCTTATGGAGCAATCGTCTGCTTTCGCAGTAAGCGCAGCTCTAGAACATTCGTCCACATATAAATTAAACCCGTCATACTGTCGGCTCCTAGAGTCACTCCTCTCCCCCTTAACTCCAACAGCGGCAAGCACAGATCTTTGCACCTGCATACATAGCTACCTCAACACTACAGATGACAGCAAGAATCTAGTAGCCCCAGAATTAATAAAACGCCTCAAAATCGTCGATGCAGAAAGTCTACACACATGCCTAAACACTTTGCTGAGAAATCGACAGACGTTAGGCCCCCTCTCTCCATTCGAGTCTGAAGCTATGTTAACTTTATGCACATTCAATTGGCAGCAAGCACCCTACGCCCGCCACTTTCGCTCACCTCTTGTTGAGGCCACGCAGTCAACTCCTCCAGCCTGCCCAACGCACAACCGAGCTCTTGCTGCACCCACCCCTCCACCTACCCTCTACAATGAACCCGTCTGCTGTGACCCCGTCCATAGCATGAATTGGTTAAGCGCTTTGTTATCACCCACACATCATGACGAGCTCTTAGATGCCTTTACCTTTGTAGGACAACATAACAATTTATGTTGCTCTAGTCTTGATTTCACACCTATTGCCGGCTTTCACCTACAACGGCTTGCGCCCGTAGAGCAATAACTTGTACACAGCAAGCGCAAAAACAGTCCCTAGGGTCAAAGGTCGTGTTTACAACACCAGACCCTAGGGCACCCTAAATCCATGCACGTAAGGACTAGCAGTAGCAATGCCTCTACTGCCCAAGCATATAAAAAAACACCTTTTCAACTGTAGAGTATACTGGTCCCATTTAACTATCAAAAACTCCCAAAATCATGGACAATTCCGTCCACTGCCACACGCAGGCAAAGCGTATCCGCCTCACAATCAGCAGCAAGCTTAACTGCGACCGAGAACTTGCATTTCAATACAAGGCTTTACCAGGTTAGCTCATACTGCCTATTGACTTCGTCAAGGGCTTATAGAATAATTTATTATGTTATTTATAGCCCTTGTATTTTGTAATATCCTCGTAATGGCCGCGGGCACCCGTGAACATCGGGACTCTTCCATTGATTCAGAGAACTTCCCAGAACCTTCCCAACTTCAACAGCCCCTTGAATCAGGCGCAACACCCGCTCTCTTGCCAGAAAAATACAACCCTTTTAGTGATGGCCCTATTCCTCAGAGCCTCTCCACTCAAGATACGATTATTGCCGCCATTTTAAAACTCTCTTACGCCCAGCATAAACTTCAACTATCCACACCTTTGCCAAAAATAACCGAAACCTTCACTAATTTTTTATGTGATAGTTCCCTGCGGCAAATGTTACTTGAAGACATACGTAAAACAATTGGCCCCTTACCAAATGTTTTCGATAACCTCGCCATCAAAACCTCCATTCGGACTTACCTTGTCAGCCTTCTCCCGACTTTATGCTACGAACAGACAGACCTAGTGGATACTTTGAACAAATACCTTACGACCCCTGTAGAGCACACTGAACAAGCTATTACTTTGTTAGAACAAGCTATTCCGTTGTTAGAACAGGATAATACTCACAACCCCACCACCATGCTCTCTGTCCTTCTTAAAGGCACAACCAACGCCTACTCATATGACGCTGTATTAACATTACAGAAAATAAAGTGGCGCTCGGTACGCATAGCAACATGCCGATCAGCCATACTAAACACTCTCGTACTAGTCGACGAAAAGAGTCCAGACACAATTGAAAAAGCTTTTACGTCCTTAAACTCAATGAAGAGCGACCTTAACTTCGAACCTGCTTTTAGTTTTTATTTAGCCCGAACTAAACAAGAAGAGCAGTAAATCTCTTCGATCAATGATAGAGAGATCTTCCCAAGGCTGACATGCTTAATTAACGCTCCAACAGAGCATAGCGAGCACCCACAACCTAGCCAAAACGCGTGCACAAAAAATAAACGACCTAGGTCAAGATATCATCAAAACAGTTTGCGCATTTGACTTACAGCCAACTCACCTTTTTAGTACGCAAAGAGCTTAGCTTAAAATCTACCCCCTATTTCCTTGCCTATCCAATCTTTTTTATTGCTCGTAGGAAAAAGTCATGATATGGTGTGAAATGAAAAAAGTATTGACTGTATTTTACAGCACTCTCTTACTGTCCACGGGTTTTTACGCCGCAGAAGAGAATAACCAACAAACACACCCATGCGTAGAACCCTCCCAGCTTCAGAGTCTGAGCAAACCCGCTCTTTCAAATGAAATTGACACAGCACCACGCCAATCTGCAAAATACAACCCCTTCAGTGACGCTCCCATTCCTCAGGGCCTCACTGCTCGAGAAAGAGTTGTCGCAGCCATTTTCCAGCTATCTTACTACAAACTTGCCCTCAAGCAAAATACCCCTTTGTCAGAAATCTTGCATACATTCCTCTGTTGGACACACTGTGAGGCAGCGCGGCAGGGTATACTCAATAGCATATGCGATATTTCTTCAGAACAACTTCCTGATCAAGTTAGCAACATAGTCAAAAGTTACATACAGTCATACTTAACTAGCTACTCCACCCTTTACTCAAGCCCGCATAAAAAGAAAGTTGCGTGCTGTTTGAAAAAAATTCTAGAACGCGCCTCAACCACAGAGTTACACCAAGCGGCTCTATTGCTCGCGCAGCCTGACACCGAGTCCATTACTGAATCCGTTAAAAAGATTGTGGAAAAAACAACAGACACTCGCATTCAGGAAGTGATTTCCACCTTACTGAACATAGAATGGTCGACAGAAACTCCAGCCTCTTTCATTCCCCTCAGCGAGGAATCAAACCTTGAAGAGTGCGTACAGTTCCTCTTATCACGAGGGGAGGCGTTCTTTCTTGAGAGCCAAGCACTAGGAGATAACATGACAGATATTGAAAACCTGATCTGGTCAAATGACGCTACAGAAGTGGAAACCCTGCTTGAAAGTATCCGCAACAGCGTTACCACACTTGACTTTCAGCCAGCCCTGTCGTTTTATATGCAAAGAGTTCAAGGTAAACCCATATCCTGTCTTATCTGAATGATTTTGCTATACATCAATAAAGATTCGTGGGATAATGTTGCATGAATTCAATATCTATTTTACTTTACGGCACTCTCTTACTGTCCACAGGTTTTTACGCCGCAGACGAAAGCTACACCAAAGCAGGCTCATGCTCACTACTCCCCCACATGCAGGGCCTGAGCACATCCGATCTCTCAAATAAAATTCACACAGCATCATACCAGTCTGCAAAACACAATCCTTTCAGTGACGCTCCTATTCCGCAGAACCTTTCTGTTCAAGACACTGTTTTGGCAGCGGTGTATCAGCTCTCTTACTACCAGTTTAAACTCAAACAAACTGATCTTTTTACTGCAACGACAGGCTGCATACAAGAGTGGCTACTCGACGATGCTGATCGAGCTGCATTACACCAAAATATACACACTTTTCTCACTGACTTACCCTCAACGGACGAAAAAAGAGCTCAACTCTTACCTCTCATAAAAGAATACCTCATTGATTGGCCCAAACTACACAATAGCGACAAGCGCACTCACACTCAAAATCTCTTGCGCCAATCCACACCCTCACTAACACAGTCAGCCCTAGCGGAGCCTCTGCTATTATTAGCAACACCTGACATTGCCTCACTCACCAAAACCTTAGACCACATTTGTGCAAGAACTTCTGCACCCCAGATCCAAAACATTTTGTGCACTTTACGCAATCTGGACTGGTCCCAGTTAAGCACAACTGAGGACAAGATCTACAAACATCTCTCCCACTGTCTGGATGATAAAGGCGCAATAAACGTGCAAGATTGCTGTCACATTCTATTCGCCGAGTTCCGAGCTATCTTAGGGAGTGTAATAGACCTAAATGGCAAAGAAAAAGATCCTTATACTTTACAAAATGCCCGCAGCGATTGGAGTGAGGTCAGCAGTGCCCTAGACCTCGAACCCGCGCGAATATTTCACAGTGAAAGAGTGGGTCTACACGTTCCTACGTGCGTTCCACCTCAGAACCCGACACCATAAGTGGTCCTTGTCAGATCTGTTGACAAACACAGCTTCACAAAAACGCTTACTAACCAGCCTTGCGCCTACTCCTGAATGGGCGCAGGCTGTACCGTTTCTTGCAAAACGCCACCACTTAAATCATAAATCACTTCGCGTACAGCCTTTCCAGAAACATCAAAAAATCGCTCAAATTTTTTCACACCATTCTGGTAATATTGAGTCATCACTCCAACTTGCGCATCCTCTATAAAGCTGCTTTCTTCAAAAAGCTCGCCCGTAGGATAGTAAGTTTTAGAAACCCCATGTTTTTTGCCTTGCACATAACCCATCTCCCGGACTAAGCCTCCCGTAACGGTATATGTCAAAAGCAGCCCTTCTTGCAATCCTTCTTTATAGTGTGTTTTAACACTGCACTGAGCAGAATTAGGGTGATAATGCACGGAAGGGCCATCCAGCACATTATCACTATAGTAATTTTCCACCAAAAGCCAATCGCCTTTATATAACCTCATGCTGCCATTTTTTTTCCCTTGCACATAAGAAATTTTTGCAACACATACGCCACGTTCAAAGACATGCACCTCTCCCTCCAACTGGCCCTGCACATAATGACACTTTTGTATCAGTCTATCACCCTCAAAAACCTCTGTTTCTCCATGCAAAACACCATTATAATAGTTAGAGCGCTGCACAAGAATATCATCTTTATTCCGCGTTTCAACGACTCCGTGAGGCTTCTGAAACTCTTCTGGCTCTTCTTTTTCAAGCTCTTCCTCAGGCTCTTGACCGTCGCTCTCTTCTTGCTTGTCATCTTCTAAACTTTCGTTATAAGCCGCATGTATTAAATCTAAAGTTTTTTTATCTAACGTTGACATATCTACCCTAACATAATAATGCCACCTGCACCTTTAAGCATTGCTCCACCCTCTAGTTGAAGTATAGCATCTGCTTTAACAGTGGTCATTAGTGCCTTAAACTCTGCCATCACTGTCCCCTCTATGTTACACATCATACCGGCGATATCACATGTAGTCTGAGCTTCCATTTTTACCATTAATCCTGCTATGGCAAACTCCATTCCGGCCTCTTGGCTAACATTCATCTGCCCTTTAAGGGTCACATTCATGCCTTCAATAGTCACGTCCTGCATACTTTTAATAGAAATAGCCCCTTGAGACTCTATGCTTGTGGCCCCGGTGACATTAATGGCAACATCACCAGTTACATCCAATGTATAGTTTTGCGAGATTTCTGTAGACTGGTTTCCGGTAATAGACACAACCATATCTCCCTGGGACAGGGTTATTTCATTATTACCTTCATTCAATGTAATCAACCAGTTACCTTTTTCAAGTGTTAAGGAATCATCTCCTTCGCTCAAAGTAGCCTGACGATCCCCCTTAGTCATTGTTAAGGTATCGTCTCCTTCATGAAGCAAAGCTGATCGCGTACCTTTGTTCATCTCCAGGGCTTTATGCCCCTCATCATCACCGGCAGCTTCAATAAGCTCTGTGCGACACCCTCGGTGGACCACAACATCAAAGTTCTTTTGCGCATGCAAAAACACCTGCTCTTCTCCGGCTAAATCATCCATTGAAAACTCATTGAATTTTTGACCTTCAGCATCACCATCTAAAGAGCTTGCTGTACGAAAACCCGATCGCGTCGGATTATCTGGCAAAAATGGAGGGCGCATTGCTTCATTATACACACACCCAGTAATAAGCGGTCGGTCTGGATCTCCATTTTCAAAAGACACAACCACCTCATGCCCAATACGTGGTATAAACACAGCACCCCAGGTGGCACCCGCCCAGCTTTGCGCAACACGCACCCAGCATGTTGTGTCATCATACTCCGTTTCATCTAAATCCCAGTGAAACTTTACATGCACACGTCCGTACTCATCCGTCCAAATTTCCTCACCATCTGCTCCTGTTACAACGGCTGTTTGCACACCAGAAATCCGCCTTTTGTGATGAACACGTAAAGGCACAAAAGGCACCGTAAGGTCCATTGCTTCTATAATATTCTCGTAACGAGCTCTTTGCAGCGCCGTACTTTGCATCTCCAACAAATCATCTTCATACCTTAAAATATGACGAATCCCCTTTGGCACAAGACCCACATCCTGAATAGTGCTACGCGTAGCACCCTCCACACTAAAAGCCCCTCCCATATATATTAGAGGAACATTTGTGTGAATAGTAATCTTCTGAACCAATGCATCCTCGGATCCTTGCCATAGATCGGTAAATTCTTCCCCTTCAGCGGGCGCGCGATACCGACCCGGATAGCTATAGTTTGTCTGTAAGTTTGGGGCATCCCCTCCGGCGAGCAAACTGGTTTGCGGGTTTAAGTAGTTGTAATCTGTCGTCTTATGAGCAGCAATACGCGCACTATTACTTTCTTGTATACGATGCGCGCACCAACCAGCATAAGCCTGGGTTGGGTCATATACAATAGATGTCACTGCATTATCAGCAAAGTTACAGTTCAGATCATAAACCACCAGGGTATGGCCATCCTCAGCGTATGTGAAAAAGTAAAAAAGGCCCTCCTCCTCCATAAGGCGTGAAATAAAATGAAAATCTGTTTCATTATATTGCACACAATATATGCGCTCTGCTGTACCAGATGCGGCCTCCCAAGTGTAAAGAATTTCGTGCTCACCCAAAATTTCTTCTATGATATCCGTTGCACTCATATTCTGGAAAATGCGACAGTTTGTGCGTAACGTAGTCACAAAAAGATGCGGCTTCAAAGAAATTTGAAAATGTGTGACCTGAAAGTTAGACCCCTGGTATACAATGCGTGTAGTGTCTTTTTGCACAAACTGGGTAACCATACCATGCCAAACACGAGTCTGATCTTCTTGCAGCAACGTAACCACGCATGGCTGTTGTAAAAAATCATTTAAGCTCAGATCAAGGCTCCCCTCACTGACTGGCCGTGCAACATAAGCATCGATCTCTGCCGTAAATAGGGTCGAGTATCCCTCCTCAAATGTCATCTTATTCAAAACAAAAGGAATATCTAATAAATTAATGCTTGTGTCAAGATTCGTCGGGGAGCGAGCGGCCATACTTTTCCTTTACAATAATTACGACTTCACCGGAAGCAACCTTTTTTTAGGCTTTTTCTTAGTGGCATCTTCCCGTGTTGTAATTTGAATGTCTGAATGTTGGATTTCTAAACGTATACGCCCTCTTGGCAACACTACCCAGCGCTTCATGCCTTGGTTTGCAAAACGAGCATACAAGTATATGGAATTTTGAACGGAGTGTTTGGGAAGTTCTATCACTGAATTTTGACCAGGCATAACCATGGTTTTCTTAAAGGTTATTTCCTGCGGAAAGGAGCGCATTACTTCCTCTTTCGTTTGAAAAAACTGAGATGGAGTTAAGCTTTGCACCACACTGTTTGCTTTCGGAGTCTGCACAAAGCACCAATGTAAAACCATGGGCACTCCGCCATTCGCAGAAGGATGTGCAATAATCTCTGTCCTCCGAATTGGTCGAGGCTTTTTATGATCCTCCACCTTGTTCACACAACCAGAACACAAAAGTAATAACAAACACAATAGTTTCATAAAGCCCGCTAGCTAAACAATATCACATATTTTTTCAAAAGAAAATTTCCCACTCTTTTCGACCCACAAGCTCAGAGCAGTGTCGTATGGGAGGCCAACATGACGTCCATTAAAAGGGGGGGGGATTTTTCGGCTTCTTCCGACGCTGCTTGGTGGGCTTAACAAAGCGATCCTCCTGCCGACGAGGCGGCTTCCTCTTATCGAAGGCATATCTATGACGCCCCCTCTGCTGCTCATGAATCACATTCAGAAACCTTGCGAATACAGCAGGAAAGTACTCCTCAAGCATCAGGCTCATTTGAAAGTTTTCAAAAGCTGAGATAACCCTCCAAACGTTATCGGCCAACATATTGCCAGCTCTTGTTTCAAAAAAATGACTTTCTTCGACATAGTGTTTCAAAAACTTGCACATCTCAGCAGAAAATAAAGTGTTATTCATATGATCTGCCAAATTTGCAAGCAATGTTTTCTGCAAAGACGTAGGCAAGCAATCACCCTGCTCTCTTAGTACAGTAATACAAGCCGCTGTCTTACTAATAATTGGCCATATGTTTTCCAGAAACTCCACAAACGCAACGTCTCCGCCATCTGCAAAAGGGATAAACTCACACTCTGGAAACACGGCTCTTCCCCTTATCTTTTCAGGAAGGTTCTCAGGGCTTATACTAAGGGAGTAAGGCTTTAGCCTCCTGTTTTCATTCCACGTTTGCAATGCGTCAGCACAGCACACATCAGGCAAAAGGTTGGCCAGACGGTCCATCACCATATGGCACATTATAGCCTTCTCTTCCTTTGCAGTAGCCACTCTCCATGAAGGAACCCATTGGGGCTGTACCAGCTGAGGGGCCCCCTTTGGTTTTGGCTTTGTTTTTACATCCTCCTCGTCGTCACTCGCTGCACGCGAAAGTCGCGCTTTAGAGTCATCGCCACCGCCTGCAGCGGCAGCTAAACTCAAAACAGGAGATCCAGCAAGAAGAGCGATCGTCAAGAAAATCCTTATTTTTTTCAATAAACTATCTATCCTCAATCCCATTGTACACGTTTCCCCCTTTCTATTGCAACCCACACTGTCCCCCTAAAACAACGCCTACCCTGAACGAATATAGGGCGAGCGATGGGCAACGATATCTGAGCGATGCAATAAATCTAAAATACACTGATCAGCAGCATCTCGAGCAAAAGGAGCGCGCGAACGCACTGAATATTCTGGCCCCCCTTTTTTTCCAACGGTAGTGTGGATTGTCAGAGCAAAAGCCACTTTAGTCATTAACTGTTTCTTCTTTTGAACAGCCTGGTTATAAGTTGAGTAGGTCCCAAAAGAAACTTGCCAATGGGCCGTGGGTTTTTGGCTGCTGGTTGGGTCATTAGGCATGGCAAGCATTGTATCTTCAAAAATACGCACATGCATATCCACAGGAGGACCATAAGAAGTTTGGCCACTCCAGTATGTTGGCGCAGTCACGCGACTATTGCCCGACCAGTAATCTCGCTCTCTAATTGGCTGCATATGTTTTTTAAGTCGTGGTAGCGTAGGCGCTATAGTGACTTTTTTTGGATCACCCTCTTTTTTTGCAGGTGCATCTTCTTTGTTTTCAGACCCCTCATCTTTTTTTTCAGGAGCCTCCTCTTTGGGAGAGCTTTCTGCTTTTTCTGTTTTCACAGGAGTGGTTAAAATCTGCATAAGAAAAAATCCCCCACAGCCAACACCTGCACACACCATTATCATCAAAAGAATTCCCCACCACTTCATTTTTGCACCATCACCATAAATTGACCAGGAAGAATTGGTTTAATGACCCCACCATACCCACACATCAATGTAGACATAGCATTAATTGCAGGCAGGTACGTTATCATAGTGGTAACAGGCCCTGGAATCCAAGGGGCCACCAAAAGAGGGATACACGGTGCCGGAGTAGGAACTCCAAAAGCCGCCGCTGTAGCAGAAATCACAGCCGGGTTAGATGGAGCATTACACATCCCAAACGTTGGAACATTCAACATCGGAACAAAGTCCATATTATTTCCTGCTATCAAGGATCCTCCAAAAACTGTCTTGATAAAATTAAGAGCCGTTGGAGCTACGCCAAACGAGCAAGTACACATTCCAGAAGTTACTAATGCTAACAAGGTCTCACTCTCACTATAAATTCTATCTTGTTGTGGCACGATGAAGCAATACATCTTGTCTCATCATTCAGAAATTCACACTCCACCTGTTACAATATGTTTGATATTTCTAATTAAGCCACCCATCAGCAATTTAAATAATTGCAAGCAAGAAAAACATATGGTAAAATTAGTTGTGTTTTTCGTACAACTTTTATATATCATCGTGGCACAATCTATCGTAGCTGCCACTGCCACACACACACCTGTTGACGCAGATGTAGATGAGCGTGCCATCGTTAAATTAATTGAGCTGGCACGGCGCGCGCGTTCCGCTGAAACCCCGAAGCCAGACAAAAAAACACCAGACGGGACTGTGATCGCACAGCGCCAGATGGCGCTATTTGCCGAAACACAAGTTATGAACGGTCCCACCCTGTCTACGGCACTAGCTCTCTTAAAAAATCTTAACCTTGAGTTTCACATTTTAGAAAAATCTGAAATTTCAAACCCACAACATAGAACCAAAGTAACGGTTTCTCAAAAACCAGATCTAGACGCCCTGCTGTACAGCGAAGACGAGTGCATTGCAGGCATCAATGCATTTGCTTACAATACACTGTTACTATGGTCCCGTCATGAAAAATCTTTTTATGAACGTCACATGCTCGAAGTGTACAGCGAGCTTCCCACATCTGCGCCCTACCAGTGGAAACGCGATCAACTAAACACTTTAGTTCACAACTTAGATGTATGCATTGAAGGAACATGCGCGGCATACGCTGCATTTTATAAGCATTTACACAACCAAAGCAACAACCCCAAAATGCCATACGCCCTACTACGCTCTGTAGCCGGCATACCTTTTGTGCAAAAAACCCCCAAAGATCAAATCATACAAACTCTTACACAGCCACCCTACGTCCATAGAGCCATATTTTTGCATGGCAATCTCCTAAGCCCCCTCTACCAATCCGCCATAGCAGACTATGAAACATACTGGCACAGCTGCTTTTGCATCGCCCGCATCATAAGCAGCCTTTCTCAAGAAGAGTACTTCAAGATAAAATCAGGAGAGCTGGCCCCACACCTATACTGCTTACCGACATCTCTTGAGCAGGTTACAACAGATGATGTATTCAGCGGATTCTCACAAGCGTGGACAGCACGTAAAACAAGTGAGTGCTCCGCACCTCCTAAGGCTACGCACTACCACGAAACCAGGAATTCAAGAGCACTATCAAAGGCAAATTTTGATTGATTTTTAACAAAAAGGTAAAGTTAAGCATGATTATTATCCTTCTATCAGCACTCACATTAAAAGCGATCTCTTTAACTAGCAATGATATTTTGGCAGCCTTATACGAAACGCAAAAACACGACCTAGCACTCCTAGCTCCTCCCGCATCTTGCAGCAACCACATTGCTCCTCCACCAGGATTCGCCCCGCTTGACTCCGCCCCCGGAGCTCAAGCAGGAGCGCCACAGCTTACGATGAAGGACGTAGGGGACGCTGTACATCAAGCCATCCAAATACTGGCCTTCACCCCGCACAAAACTCCTCAAGCTTACCCACTGCCCATAATCCGCACAAAGGTTTCTGATGAAAAGGAAAAAACGATGATACACCCTGTCTTGGAAGCTCTATCCACACGCAACCAAGACAAAACAAACCTGCCCCCCGAATCGTGGTTTCAATTGACACAAAAGATTGCCCGCAGTGATTTTAACGTCTTACGAACAGCTACATACGTATGCGCCCGCTATTTGCATCCATGCCGTTTAACCCCCAACGCACACATCCCCCCCCTTTATGCAGACACAAGCTTTGTTCAGGAAGACAAAGTGTCCGAGGCATTACAGGAGGCTATATCCTTATCTCACAAGGAATTCCCAGGACTTCACGCCCATCGCTTCAGAGATCTATGCAATCAATTAAACGGGGAGTCCTGCCATTTATTAGCAAAAAAAATGGAACAGCTCAAGATGTCCTCTGACCTGCGCATCACTGTCGATCACTCACAATCCCTGGAGTATAGACGTGCGCACTATAAACTCCAACTTTCCACAATAGAAGAAAAGCTTCATAGCTGCAACAAGATCTATAAAGACTCTGAACTCCTGTCCTTTGCGCAGTGCGATATCTTCGCGCATCATTTGGCAGAGGCATTTACGTGTTTTGACCCCAAAGAAGATCAGGACCTACACTACCAACAATTGCTACAACTCGTTACACCCTTAGTCGAAATTGATCCTGAAGAAACATGGGATGTACACTTTGTAATTAACCAAGCAGAAATTTGGCTCGCCAATTCTTACACAGCCCACAAAGAAGCCCAACGGTTTATTTGTTTTTTACAAACACGAGCTACGCCGCGTTACTTAACAAATCTCTTAACCTACGTCTTCAACAAAGATTTTGCTGACCAAGCACTCGCGACACTTAATTCAGACACAATCATTCGCTTACTTTTACAACCATCAAGCTTTGTTCTCGCTATGTGCTTTCATCACGACGAAAACAACAAACCAAATACTTGCTATCGTCGGTGTTACTCTGCCGCATTTAATATTAAAGCTGCTCTACACTCCCGATCTCTCGAACGCGCATTGACTGTATACCAAACAACCCCTCACTTCCAAACTCAGCTAAAGGATCCCACGGACACCTCTGTTCACGCCATAATAAGCGCTTTAGGCTCTCCTCCCCCGAGCACCTCAAAGTCATGACCAGAATTATTTCAAACAACAAAAGCACACAAACATCATGTTAAACCTTCCTGCTCTCTATATTGCATCACTCTTTACCTCAGCAACTTTTTCATCCACCGTCGCAATACTTAAGCAGCCCTACCATAATACAGAAAAGGATCCGACCCCATTAGCCGCTGCGAGTTTTGCCCCTTCTCAAGCAACCCTCACACCACACAATGCGTGCCTGCACACTCATAAAGCAGAAGCTCTTTCCAAGAGAAGCGCTATAGCCACAACACGAAAGGCTGCCCTTGCGCTTCGCAACACACCGTATTACATCCACGATCTTATACTGACCATCACCTATATTTTGATCACAACGCTGAAGCCAGGGTCAAAGCCAGCTCATTCACCCATCCTTCAGAACTATTAACTCTCGTGCTTAATCCGCCTAAAGGCAGCCCCATAAACGTCCTCAAGGTTCAGGCCGAAAACCTAAGAAGTATCAGAACCTTCCAAGTAATTGAGTCTTATTTACAAGGGTCAAAACCACACCATATGGATGAGCCTTTTGCTCAGCTGCATGCGATCGGCACTTTAGCCCTTGCCGGTCTCTCACAGTCGATGTACAAAGGCCTATCCAAACTATTTCACAAAACTCTATTCACGCTAAAAGCAGCTCGTCGCGCACCAGATATTTCGCAAATCACAATGCCTCGAAAGGAGGTGTTTATTAACGCAATGCATAAGGACCTTTTCCCCTGGCAGAGTATCAGCACTTTCTCGCACTACACTCGATGGCTTATTGGATACCACAAGCGCCTTACTCCCAGGAGCAACCCAATTATTGCTGAATTACGAAAAATTGTGGCACAACAAATAAACGATTTTCTATCACCAAAGTGGCACATCACCACCCCCACAGGCGGCGCACTATTTCCTTCCGCACAAATGCAATCTGAGTGGGAAACGCCCTTATGTATGCCAGATGAGTATGTTACAGAGTTTTTATTCTTTGCCGCAACACAATCCAAGGAAAACTGTAAATTTCCCCAAATTATAGAGGCGTATGAAAAGGCAGCCATAGAAATGTGTAACGCCCACAAATGTCTTCTGGATTTTACATGTAGCCTACAGGCTACACAGTGGACATTTCAGCAAAAAGCACTAGCGGGAAGAAAAGAAGATCTTCAGAAATTATTGGACGATGCAAAGCCAATGCTAACCGTCAACATACCCTCAAGCGACTCAACAACCGCAGAATTTCTACTCATCAACCCAGCAGAACACCACCATCTATCTGACGTCAACACCCGGGCTCTTTGCTGTATTTGGGTTCCTACTCAACCTCACAAAAAGAACTTCACACCAGGACCTGCCCACCTAGAGCGTGCCCACAAATGGCACGCCTCTTTCTTGAAACTCTTTATAAAAGCCGGTGGTGTTCCAGTAGATTCTGCCACGCCTGACAGCCCACCCCCCCCACTCGATATGGGATTCTTTAGTGATTGCCTCGTCATAGAAGACATTCACGATTATGTTCTCGTGGACGAGGACAGCCTTCAGTGCACAGACGGCACATCACGATAAATTCCTTATCAGGCGGAACAAAACACCCCACCGACCGTAACAATCACGCAACAGTAAATGACGCGCGCCGAAAAATAAAAAAAACCTCCACAGACAAAACACAACACATAGTATATAATTCGGAATGTTACATATTTTTTTGTTATTGGCATATAATATTTTTGCCTCCACATCAGACGTTCTCTTACAGCCCTATGAGGAAAACTTGCTTTCCCCCACCCAGTTTTCCAAACTCGATGTTAACAACCCTGAAAAAACAGCAACTCCACCGGGCGTAACGGTTCCAGAATACAGCCCTCCCTACATATCTACAGAGGGGCTCTCCATCCCATTAATAAGGCAGGCCGCCTTTCAGGTTCGCAATGAGCCGATCTCTGAAGGAAAAGTCCCAGCTGAAGATTGGCCTTGTTTTGACTACATGTTGGAGCAGGCTTTCTTAAGCAGTAACAAAAGTCACCCTGTAGGCCTCCTTCAGATTATCTTTCAACCTTCTAAATGCTCCCCGCTAAACTCTCGAGCGATTTGGGAAGATAACCAGCAAAGCATTTCAATCTTCCAAGTAATCGAGCATCGCCTAGAACACGAAAAAGGCTCGAAAACACGAAAGCTTTTATCACAACTACACTCTGTGGGAACCTTAGCACTTGCTAGCTTTTCACCAACTATGTACTCTGAGCTCTCCAGTCTCTTTAATACCATTTACAACGAACTAAAAACCATTGACGAAGAAATTACTCGCACTGCAATTGCAATGCCTCAAAAAAGCATCTTTGTTAACGCAATGCACAGGGACACCCTCTCCCCATGGCAAAATATCGGATCGGTTTCTCATTACGCTCGCTGGCTTATTGAGTACCGCAAAAGCCTATCATCAGAGGCCGATGCTCACTCTACAGAGCTACACAAAATCGTAACTCAACAAATAAACGCATTTTTATCACCAGCATGGAACACCCCAGCTCCCACGGAAGCGTCATTATTCCCTTCACTCACATCTCAAATCGAATGGAACACTGCCCTTTGGATGTCGGACGATTATGTGAAGGAATTTTTGGCCTTTGCAAAAACTCAGCCTTGCGACGAATGTAAGTTTACACAAATTATAGAGGCCTATGAAAAGTCTGCTATTGAGCTGATCAATGCACGCGAATGCCGGTTTCACTTTTCCTTTTACAAAAGGCCTATCGAATGGATCTTTGACCCTAAGAGAAAATCCAACAGCATAGAAACTGACAGGGAGCTGGATGAATTATTGAGCAAGGCAACCCCCATGTTAACTGTCAACATACCTACGGGATACGCACAAACCGCCTCTTGCCGAGTGCTTGATCCACATGCATCCTATGCGTTCCGGTCCTCTGTTGAACTCCACAGCTCTTTTCCAGTGCCCCATGGCCCAAAGGCAAGCAGCTTTATCCCCGGTTCTGACCACCTAAATCGCGCTACAAAATGGCATATAGATTTTGCAGAAGAGTTTACAAAAGCAGGAGGAGCATTACACGCTGACGACCTTGCTGACCTCTCTGATGAAGGGTATGTTATTGCTGAAGAGGATGATGAAGGGTATGTTATTGCTGAAGAGGATGATGAAGAAGACATTCCTGTTAAAATCGTCGACTCTCAGTGCGTTGTTTCATAGGGCACCTCTAGCACCGTGAGTCTTGCATCAGCACTATTTGTTACAAAAAAGTCCTTCCTCCCTGAAGGACTTTTTTAATAACGCTCGCGGCCTTTTATAGCTATAGTCCAGTAAATGGGTGCGGTTTTTTGCGCACTGACGGCTCACCACTAGAAACACCTTATCCGGCATCACAACAACTATCGCAAGTGACTCAAACACAACACCCAAGAGGCATGAGCAGCAGTCAAGGAGAATGTGTGACAATCAGTCAGTTCATGGTGTATGACCCAATATGTTTTATATTTTTTTGTTATTTGCATCATATAGTATCTTTGCATCAACGGCAGACGTGATCGCTCAGCCCTATATAGAGGACAAGCAGTGCCCCAATCAATTTGCGAAATTAGATCTTCAAAATCCCGAAAAAACGGCAACTCCACCCGGTGTAACAATCTCAGAAAACGGCGAGTACGCTTACATATCCACAACGGGTCGATCAATTGCACAAATAAGAGCAGCCGCTTTTGCATTCCACAATAGCCCAATTCCTGAAAGATGGACTCCATCTCGCTATTGGCCATTTTTTGATTACCTATTAGAAAACGTTTTCTTAAGCTGTGCACACCATCACCCTGTAGGGCTACTTCAGCTTATCTTTCATTCTTCTAAATGTATCCCCCTAAACTCTCAAGCAATATGGGAAGACAATCAAAAACACCTTTCAGTCTTCCAAGTGATCGAGCAGCGCCTAGAATACGAACAAGACTCAAAAACACGAAAACTCTTATCACAGCTACACTCTGTGGGAACCTTAGCACTTGCTGGTCTTTCAGAAACTATGCACTCCGAGCTCTCCAACCTGTTTGACACCATTTACAGCGAACTCAAACTTGTTGACGAAGAAATTACTCACACCGCAATTGCAATGCCCAAAAAAGCCGTCTTCATTCACGCACGGCACCAGGAGTACCAAGGCCTCCTTCCATGGCAAAGTATCGGAGCTTTTTCCCATTACACTCGCTGGCTTATTGAGTACCGAAAAACACTATCACCAGGAAACGATGCTCATACCGCAGAGCTATACAAAATCGTAACGAAGCAAATAAACGCATTTCTATCCCCACAGTGGACGAGCGTAGACGACACCATATTCCCTTCACTGCCCCACCACTCTGACTGGAACACAGTCCTTTGGATATCAGACGAATATGTAAAAGAGTTTTTGACCTTTGCGGCAACACAGTCCTGTGACGAATGTAAGTTTACACAAATTGTAGCGGCTTATGAAAAAGCGTCTATTGAGTTACTGAACGCAAAAGAGTGTGTCTCACAATTACACCGTTACTTACACAATCTCGAATGGATTATCCTGTCAAACAACACAACAATGGACGAAGAACCAAAGGAGATATTAGAGAAAGCAAAGCCCATGCTAACTGTCAACATACCCACAGGCGACGGGCAAACAACTCCTTACCTCCTGCGAGATCCATATAAAGCTTACAGACAGCTCCTGATTCGAGAATCCCATGCTATGTCTGTGTTAAAGCTTCATGAACCCAAAGCAAGCAAATTTGTTCCCGGTTCTGATCATTTACGGCACGCTCAAAAATGGCATCAATATTTTGTAACTATCTTTACAAAAGCAGGAGGAGAAGGCTTTATAGAATTTGATCTCTGCAATCAAGAGGGTGATCTAGAACCTGCTAACAGCACAGACTCTCAGTGCATTATTTTATAACAAGCCCCATAGTGCTTGGTGCACCTTACAGCAACAAAAAGCCCTTCAAACCTGAAGGGCTTTTTTGAATAACGCTCGCGAACTTTCCCTTCAACTTTCTGTCATCAGGTGCTACAATACGACATGTTCTATATTCTGTTGTTATTTATACAAAGCATTTTTGCATCCACATCAGAAGTGCTTAGTCGCCCCTATACAAAAACTGACCAAGACACACCTCCATCGCACGCAGTAAACTGCACCTCATCCAGTCAAACCGACACAGCCCGACCAAATTCCACAACCATCGTCCATAGTTCAATGCTGCCGATACGAAACGCATGGTGGCTTATCAGCGATGAGCCAGCATACACAAACGGCAGGCAAACTACACCACCAAAATCACATAATACATACCAATCGTTCCTGTTAGAGGAGGCGATCTTGAACAGCACAGCAAATCATGCTGAAGAACTGCTGACGCTTCCCTTTTACCCTGCTCAATGCCAGACCATAGACAATGTGGAGTTTTGGGAACTCATGTGGCAAGAAAACCAGCAAAGCACGCAAACATTCCAGATAATAGAGGCACAGTTGAAAGATCAAGACAACCCTGCAGTAAAAAGGCTATTATCTCAGCTACATGCTGTGGGCACATTGGCACTTGTTGGCCTTTCGCAAACTATGCATGCCGAGCTATCCCAACTGTTCACATCCATTCTAGACGAACTACAAGCCCTCAACGCAAACGTGACACAAATTACGATACCTGATAAAAAATACTTTATTGACACAACACATAGCGGATGCCTTCCGTGGAAAAGCATTAACTACTTCTCTTGCTACACGAGATGGCTTATTAAATACCGACAAAACCTTCAACCAAAAGACGATTCTAATATTGCAAAGTTACACACAATCGTAACGAAGCAAATAAACTCTTTTCTTTCCCCAAGGTGGGACGTCCCGACTCCCGAAGAAGGCGAGCTTTTTCCCTCCCCAGAATTTTACGCTGAATGGTCATCCACTTCCGGGGTGTCAGACAATGCTATTGAAGAGTTTGTGGCCTTTGCCAGCACTCAATCCAGTGATGACTGTAAAATCCTACAAATAATGGATGCCTATGAAAAAGCCGCTATAGGATGGCTAAACGCCCGTCAATGTCGTATGCATTTTAACAGTTATAAACGCCCAATTGAATGGGCTTTTGCCCCGATGCGTAAAGCAAATAGTCCAGCCACAAGAGAGGAACTACGCCAGTTGCTAGAGCTCGCCAAACCCATGCTAACTGTCCACATGCCGGTAAGCTACACAACTACAGCCCCTTACCTCTTGCGCAATCCACAAGAAAGCTATCAGCGCACCGTACAGTTTCCATTGCATGGAGCCCTTAGGGCTCCCTTACCGCCTAAGCAAACAATATTCCTTCCGGGTTCTGAACACCTAGCGCATGCAAAAAAATGGCATGCAAATGTTGCAAGAGTCCTTAGGGCCGCCGGAGGTGAACTACACCCCAGCGACCCTTCAGGCACTATTGAGTGCACTGACCTTAGCGATTATGACCTTTGCCCGGAGTTCCCACCACACCAAGAAGTCAATGCTTCACAGCAGACTTCTCCCTTGGAAGACAGTAGTAATCCAGAGGCCAATGATGCACAGTGCATTATTCAATAAGAAAACACCTAAAGCGTTGGTGTAGGCAACATCGACGCTTTTCATCGCCTTTCCTGTTATCTCCCTCTTTTCCTTCAAACATAAATTATCCATATAACCATATAATATATGATATACTTCAACATGTTGTATATCGTTTTCTTATTTATTACCAGTCTTTACGCTTCCACAGCCGACACTCTCACTCAACGCTATGCGTGGTTGCATGCTTCTGAACACGACGCACAGGGCATAACTCCCCCTGGAATAACAAAGTCAGATACAGGACTCATCTCCGTCTCAAAAGAAAACCTCTCTATTCCCGAAATACGCACTGCAGCTTTTCACACCCTAAGTGACCTCGATCTTTCCCCTCTTTCCCCAAATAAAAGTTGGCTATCCTTTGATCCCTCAATAGAAAGCGTATTATCACAACAAACAACAACCCATCCTGCAGGTCTCCTACAACTTCTCCACACCCCCTCTCAAAATTGGCCTATACAATCCCACATGGCACGCCTAGAAATGTGGCGAGAAAACAAAAAAGGCTTACAAACTTTCAGGAATATTGAACTTCATTTGACCCTTACAGCAAGCCCAAAAGCACACGAACTCTTCACACAACTACATACTGTGGGCACCTTAGCGCTTGCAGGCCTTTCAAAAACCATGTACACAGAGCTCTCCACCTTGTTTGATAGTATTCTAAGGCAACTCGAATATTGTGAAGAAAAAATAGATCTATCACAGATTGCTCTGCCTCAGAAAACTCAATTTATAGACACCATGCATGGCGACCTCCTTCCGTGGCAAAGCATCGGAACTTTCGCCCATTACACTCGCTGGCTCATTGAGTACCGAAAAAGCCTTGCAGACAAAGAAGACGCTAATTCTGCAGAATTACATAAGATCGTGACAAAACAAATAAACTCATTTCTATCTCCACAGTGGAGTGCCCCTTCCCCCGCAGCAAGAACTCTCTTTACCTCCTTATCCCCACAGCATGAGTGGGGGACTGCTTTATGGCTGTCCGATGCGTACATTAAAGAATTTTTAAACTTTGCGGCCACACAAAACCACGGTGACTGCAAGTTTAAACAGATTGTAGATGCTTACACAAAATCTGCCATCGAAATACTCAATGCTAGAGAGTGTCGCTTTCATTTTTTGTGGAGCATACCAGCCATGAAGTGGGCTTTTTGGCAGCCAGCACTTTCCAACACAAAAGATGAAAAACTTTCTGAGTTTCTCAAAGAAGCTACACTTATGTTCACCATTAACGTGCCCACAGACTACTCAGAAACCGCAGAGTGTCTTTTACTGGACCCCAAGACATGCTACCAGCAATCTTTAGATCCAATATGGAGTCACACTACTTTGATCACGCTACCAAAGCCAGAAAGAGAACACTTTATCCCCGGATCGGACCATTTCGATCATGCCCAAAAGTGGCATTGCTCTTTTGAAAACACCTTAAGAGATACCGGCGAACTTCCACCAATCACAGACGACAGTGTTGAAACTACACAAAACATCGCAGACTTGAACTCAGAGGAAATTCCTGCAAGTTCTGGAGACTTAAGCAGTACAGACACATTTCCATCGACCACAGACGACAGTGTTGAAACTACACAAAACACCGCAAACTTGGACTCAGAGGAAATTCCCGCAAGTTCTGGAAACTTAAGCAGTGCAGACACATTTCCATCGACCACAGACGACAGTGTTGAAACTACAGACAGCATAGGAAGCTTTACCCACCTTGAAGAAGAAGATTTCCCAACAAGCATAGGAAGCTTTACCAACATCGAAGAAATTGAAGAAAAAGATTTCCCAACAAGCACAGAAATCTTGTCCAACCTTGAAGAAGAAGATTTCCCAACAAGCATAGGAAGCTTTACCAACATTGAGGCAGAGGCAAACTCCAATGATGTAGATTGTAGCAGTGATGATGACCTCTTTTGCGACATCAGTTCGGAAACTAAGCAGTAAACAACCTTCCTAAAGCCCTTCCCTCACTGAAGGGCTTTTACTATAACGCACAGCACCCCACATCCACTCAAAACATCCTATTTACAGAAAAATTATGATAAAATATAAAATGTTGTATATCGTTTTATTTTGCACACAAATCGCCTGTGCTTCCATATCCTCAATTACTACAGACCTTTCCTCAGACACGCCACAGTGCGAATATACCACCATGCACGGATCAGATCACCGTGTATACCCACCTGGCGTCACATGCTCAGATGCACATCAAGAAGCTATCAGCACACAACAACTCTCGCTCCCATATACACGGCTTGCTGCCTTTACATTTCGTAACCACCAATGCCCTGCACGGTTTTGGGAGCACAGCACTAGACCGGAACATTGGCCGTATTTTGACTACACGAAAAAACAGACTGGATCAGATCCAGTCCACCTACTGAGCTTGGTTTACCACAAGTCTCCGTGTCATCCAATCAACAGTTACGCTATTTGGCTGGAAAGCATCACAGGAACCCCTTCATTCACGCTCATGGAGAAGCTCCTAACTGATGCCAATCTAGACTCCACCACCAAAAAACTCTTAACTCAGCTCTATACAGTAGAATCTCTCACACTTGCAGCTCTATCGGAAACAATGTATACGGAACTTTCAGCGCTATTTAGCACCATCCTAGTCGCCCTCAAAGAGAGATCTTGCCTTTCCCCTTCCCAATTGGAATCTCTTACTCTGCCGAAAAAAACTCGCTTTGTTGATGCTATGCATGGCCCTCTTCTTCCATGGCAAAGTATTGGTGCTTTCTCTCATTACACACGCTGGCTGATTGAGTATCGCAAAAACCTTGACCTCAACACCACTTTTAACGCAGAAATTCACACAATTATCACTAAACAAATAAATTCATTTCTCTCTCCAGAGTGGCATTTCACACGACCTTGGTCGGATTTACAAGAGGACTGGCGCACAGCCTTATGGATACCCGACGAGTATATTAAAGAGTTTTTAGCGTATGCTCAAACACAGAGCAGCACAGACTGTAAATTTGAACAAATAGTGGATATTTATGAAAAAGCTGCAATTGAAGTTTTAAACGCCCAACGGTGCTGTAGCCTTTACAGGCTTTCCTTGCCTGCCATGAAAAACGCCTTTCACGAAGTGCACTTCACTCACTCAAATTGGCGTCACAAAGCCGCTATATGGTCTGCAGCAGAAGGCATGACGTCGTTTAATATACCAGTGTCCTTCAAGCAATTGGCACCCTATCACTTACTAAGCCCACAAGACACCTACTATGCTTATAATCCCCCCGCCCCCTTATCATATACACCTCATTTCCCAGCACCACCACAAGCCGCACACTTCTTACCAGGCTCCACACACTTCATGCGTGCGAAAGTATGGCACGACAAACTTTCGGCAGGATACGAAAAAATGACCAGCATCACTAGCCAAACTCTTCCAGTTAAAGAGTACACAGCACAAGACCTCTCTTCATAACACCATTTGGCCTATCATGAAGTTCAAGCTCTTCCCCTCACACTCCAACACTGATATTTGTTGAAGGCGCCATAAAGATCTCCCCCCCAAAAACGCCACCCTCAAACACATTCGCAAACATAACACATCGCAATCGACATCAAAGCATTGACGATAAAAGCTTGGGGTGATATACTTCGGAATGTTTTATATATTTTTGCTATTTATGTATAGTATGTGTGCTTCCACGTTAGAGGTCATTTCTTCAAATTATTCACGAGCTCACGCACGTTGCGATTATGCAAACATGCGCGGAGTAGGACTAAGAAGCAAGGCATACCCTCCCGGCGTTCAACTCCTATCGCTCAGTAAATCAAAAATCAACGTGGAAAATCACTCCATCCCACACATACGCCTTGCTGCTTTTGTTGCGCGCGATTTGTACAGCCCTGTCTCTAATGTGGAAGGCAGCCACGCCATCACCCACTGGCCTTACTTTGACTACACAAAAACACAGCATACATCAGAGCCAAGCTCCATTTTGCACATGCTTTATCAGCAGTCCCAATGCCACCCCATTAACATCGATCCCATTTGGAAAGAAAACAAAGCACATATCCCCATGTTCACTCTAATAAACAGTCTCCTAGCCGACACCACCATCGACAGCACCACAAAAACACTACTATCGCAACTACACACAGTAGGCACACTCGCTCTTGCTGGACTTTCAGAAGTAATGTATATAGAGCTTAAGTTTTTGTTTGCATCGCTTCTCGATCAGTTAGAGCAAACAACGTGTCACAGAAGCAACGACTTCGCAAAGATTGAGATCCCTAACAAAGTACACTTTGTGAACGCTATGCGTCACTCTCTTTTGCCCTGGCAAAACATTGGAGCTTTCTCTCACTACACGCACTGGCTCATTCAATACAGAAAAACACTCTCCCCAAGCACCTCTGACTTTGATGCAGCACTCCATGCAATCGTTACTAAACAAATCAACGCATTTCTCTCGCCACCATGGCATTTCGAAAAAACTTTCTTGCATTTGCAGGAAGACTGGCGCACTGCTTTATGGATACCTGACGAGTATGTGAAAGGTTTTTTAGAACATGCCAAGACACAATCAAGTGAGGAGTGTACTTTTATACAGATGGTTCAAGCACAGGAAAAATCGGCCACTTCATACCTAAATGCTATGAAATGCTGTGAGTTTTACACACTTTCCCTGACTACAATGCAGCACGTCTTGAAGGATAAAGACCTGGAAAATCTCCCCGCGGATGCACATAAGGTCGTCTGGGATGCCGCAGCAACTATGCTTTCAATGGATATACCAATAGACAGCACTCGCACCGTGCAGCACACTCTTCGCGCCCCCCAAACAATCTACAAGAATTCTACTGTAAAGCCACTCTTTTTTGTAGAGCCCCCACAAGCAAAACATTTCACTCCAGGGTCTGCACACCTCAAGCAAGCTCAAGATTGGCATCGCAACCTTACTTTATGGTATGAAAAGATGACAGATGTAAGCCCCACAACACTCCCTGTAGAAGAGTGCGCACCATTCACCTGGGAGATACACAAACGGACATAACACCAATCAAAAGCTTCCCAGTACACTGAGAGGCTTTTGCCATAATAGTATGTTTGACTTTAACATGCTGAACAGGTGGGGCAGCATAGCCACCCCTACTTGACAGAAAGGATGTGTTCGCGCTAAAGTCACTCATGTTTTTCTTAATCTTATTGGCATGCTGCAGTATTTTCGCAGCAACAAATTCAAACCCGCTGTCCCCCCCACCCTTACAAAGAGAAAAATGCCAGATATTGCAACTGCAGTCGCCGTCAACCTGCCCACTAAGGTATTGGTTAGCATAACTATACCTCACACATACAAAAATGCAGCAATCCATAGTCAGTCACAGCATCCTAGCTCCCCCTGTTAGTGGAGTTTTTCAATGCCTCTAACAACCTTTGCTCCACTAGATCACAAATTGACTTCTCCCAAAAAGGATGGTAAGTTTCTGTATGTTTTACATTTTTTTGTTATTTATACATAGTATATTTGCCTCCACGTCAGAGGTAATCTCCACCGATCTCGAAGTTAGCACGATAAAGTGCGAGTACTCTGCCATGAAAGGATCAAGGGTAAAAGACCTCACATACCCTCCTGGCGTTAAACCAATTAACCTCTGGTCATCACAAATCAACACAGAAGAGCATACCCTCAAACATACACGTTTAGCCGCTTTTATGACCCGCAACAAACCGTACCTTGACGCATTTAGGGAACACAGCTCCACACCTCAAACATGGCCTTATTTCGATTACAACAAGTGTGCGTCTGGACCAACACCCACCAACTTACTGCAAATGCTTTATCAAGACACTCCATGCCACCCAATTAACCGTAAGGCTATTTGGAAAGAAAACATCCAAGGTGCCTCCACATTTACGCTAATAGAAAATCTCTTAGAGGACATAACTCTAGACAGTCATACAAAGCACCTATTATCACAGCTGCATGCTGTTGGAACCCTCGCTCTTGCGGGACTTTCCAAAAACATGTATACAGAGCTTTCCGAACTTTTCATCACAATTCTAGAAAAGTTAGACGAAAGTTCTTGGCACAGAAAATCCGAATTGAAACTCATTAAGCTACCCAGCAAAGAGCATTTTTTGAATACTATGCACGGCAATATTTTCCCATGGCAAAACATCGGAATTTTCTCTCCCTACACACACTGGCTCATTCAATACCGCGCAAATCTTGCGCCAGATCACGCTGATTTTGACGCAGAAATCCACGCAATCGTCACGAAACAAATTAACGCGTTTCTTTCTCCAGAATGGAGCTTCTCGCGTCCCTGGGCTAGCCTGCAAGCAGACTGGCGCACCGCTTTATGGGTGTCTGAAGATTATATTAAAGAGTTTTTAGAGTACTCCAAAACGCAGTCTGAAAAAGATTGTACATTTGCGCAAATTCTAGAAAGATCTGAAAGGGCGGCTATCGGCTATCTAAACGCAACTATGTGTTGTACTTTTTACAAAAGTTCCCTGCCTGCAATGAGGCACGCCTTTCATGGCATTAAATTTACGCATCCACACTGGAACGATAAAAGAAGCGTGTGGGATGCTGCACGACCTATGCTGCACTTTAACATACCTCTTTCTGCAGAAGAGTGCACCTCTGTTTCACTGCTTGAGCCCAGAGAAGAGTATAATGATTTTGAGCCAGAGACAAGGCACACTCCACACTTCGTAGAAACACCAAAAGAAGATCACTTTATCCCCGGATCCTCACACCTAGAATTAGCTCAAAATTGGCACAAAACATTTTCAGCGAGCTATGAAAATGTGACAAAAGTGGACCCCAAGACACTCGCGCCACTATCTGTGCGCTCATAAGAGTGCTTAGAACCCAAGTGATCCTCAAACCGCCCTGGATCACTTGGGGATCACACCATTCGGCGTTATTTTTCATAGATTAGCGACCACAAAACACTAGCACCTGATCATTACATTCAAGCGCACCTCTTCTATTCCATGCCGCAATTTCTATAGGTGTGTTTGACCCAAACTGCACACAAATCTAGTATGTCGACGATATATTCATTCAGCATGGTGTTCAAATTTTCAAAATATGTTATGGTGACTCATGTTGCATTTTATCTTTATTTTCACTAGCCTGTTCTCCTCTACAGTCGACTTCATCACAAAACCGCTCCAAGAGCCTGGCCAGTCCTGCAACTATCGCGCCATTCACCTTCCTCCTGAAAAGAGAGAAGCCAATGGCAAGGACGACCCTTCGCTATGGAAACCCGATCCCTCAGGCGGGATCATCCCAAACATACGTCATGCAGCTTCTATCTTCAGCGCAGCCTGCCCATCGACAAGCTACGACGAAGACCTCAAAAATCGCTGGCCTCGTTTTGACAGCACACCAGAGCTCTCTGAATTGCCGAAACCTCTCTACGACACCCCCCTAGGACTTCTCACGATCATTTACACCCCCTCCATTTGCCACCCCTTTGATAGACAAAAAATTTGGCAAGAAAACTTTGAAAATGCTCACACACTGCAAACTATAGAGAACTTATTAGCCGGGGGAGGCAAATCACACAGCGCACGTCCCATTTTACTCCAACTATATGCAGTTGGATCACTTATGCTTGCCGGAGTTTCCAAAACTATGTATGACAAACTCTCTTTATTATTTCAAGAGATGAGATTTCAAATGAATCAGTTCTACGGCGATCGCGACGCCAATAAAATTCAGGCCCCTAAAAAATCATGTTTCCTCGACAAAATGCATAGCCGTCAAACACCCTTCCAATTCATTGGAGTTTTTGCACACATCACGCGTTGGCTCATTAAATACCAAAGCAACCTTCGGATGCCGCATGACAGAACACTACGGAAAAACGTACAGGAACTACACGAAATACTCACAACCACAATCAATGGTATCCTCTCCCCTGCGCACTTTAAACGCCACCTCAGTCAACAAAAAATCGATTTAGTGCAATGGGACCCAGTCCTCACAGATTGCTTTACCGCGGCATGGGTGCCAGATGCATTTATTGAAATCTTTACAGAATTTGCAAAAAAACAAAAAGATATGTCCTGCCACTTTCACACACTTGTACAGCACTACGAAAAACTTGCTGGCGAAGCCGTAAAATCCGCAACACAATCATCCTTGAAGCCACTTCCCTCAGAAGACAAGGAACAAACTTCCAGCACACCCCAGTAATCTTTTTCTCGTTCACAGAAAATTCAATCTACTGTAACTCACGAGCTTGTTCAAAGAGTCTGAACATGTTATCGTAACCTATGTTGCATTTTATCTTTATTTTCAACAGCCTATTCGCCTCTACATCAGCCTTCATAACACGCCCACTCCAAGAACCTGGGCAGTCCTGCGACTATCGCGCACTTCACGTGCCTTCTAAGGAACGAATCGACGGCAAGAGCGACCCTTCGCTATGGACACCTGAACCCTCAGGCGGGCTCATACCAAACACACGTCGTGCAGCCCTTGTCTTTAAAAAAAGCTCCCCATCTTCTGTAAGCTACGATGAGCATCAAAAAGATATCTGGCCTTGTTTTGATAACACACCTGAGCTCTCATTGCCAAATTACGTATTGCCAAGCTACAGTTCACCTCTAGAACTTCTCACAATAATTTACACCCCCTCCATTTGCCACCCCTTTGATAGACAAAAAATTTGGCAAGAAAACTTTGAAAATGCTCACAAACTGCAAACTATAGAGCGATTATTAGCCCAGAGAGACAAATCAGGCATAGCACGTCCTATTTTACTCCAACTATATGCAGTTGGATCACTTATGCTTGCCGGAATTTCCAAAACTATGCATGACAAACTCGATCTATTATTTCAAGATATGAAATATCAACTGCATCAGTTCTACCTCGATCACGACGCCAATAAAATTTATGCCCCTAAAAAATCATGTTTCCTCGACAAAATGCATAGCTGTCAAACACCCTTCCAATTCATTGGAGTTTTTGCACACATCACACGTTGGCTCATTAAATACCGAAACAACCTTAAGCTTCCTCCGCGTGATACACGACTACAGGCAAACATCCAGAAACTACACCAAATACTCACTCACCAAGTCAATGACCTTCTCTCTCCCTCAGGCATTGACAAACCTATACAGAGCCCCCTCCCCCAAAATCTTTCGGGCCCATTCCTCACAGATTGTTGTACCGCAGCATGGATACCAGATGAATTCATTAAAATCTTTACAGATTTTGCACTCACTCAAAGCCGGCGCGACTGCCAATTTTATGAACTTGTACAACACTACGAAAACCTTGCTAGCGAAGCCATCACCCCGACACAGGCGAACCCTTTAGCCCTATAACTATAGAACCAAAGTAACAAAAACCCAAAACCGGCGCGACTGCCAATTTTATGAACTTGTACAACACTACGAAAACCTTGCTAGCAAAGCCATCAACCCCGACACAGGCGAACCCTTTAGCCCTATAACTATAGAACCAAAGTAACAAAACCCAACACATCACAGTTTTTGTTCGTAGGGTATACAAAATCTTCCGAACATGTTACCGTATACCATGTTGCACTTTATCTTTATTGTCACTGGCCTGTTCGCCTCTACATCCGCCTTCATAACAAGACCACTCCAAGAACCTGGCCAATCTTGCGACTATCGCGAGCTTCACCTGTCCCCTCAACAAAGAGCCGACAGCGGCAAGAACGACTCTTCGCTATGGCCGCCCGAACCCTCAGGCGTACTCATCCCAAACATACGCCGTGCAGCCCCCACCTTTAAAAAACACTCCCCATCGTCCATGAGCTACGATGAGTGTCAAAAAGATATCTGGCCTTATTTTGACAGAACACCAGAGCTCTTTCAAGGGCATCACCTTCTCGACGACACCCCTCTAGGACTTCTCACGATAATTTACACTCCATCCATTTGTCACCCCTTTAATAGAGGAGAAATTTGGCAAGAAAACTTTGAAAATTCTCACATATTTCAAACCATAGAGCACTTAGCCGAAAGATCCCAGACACACAGATCATACCCGCTTTTACTCCAATTACATACGATTGGATCACTTATGCTTGCCGGAATTTCCAAAACTATGTATCACAAACTCGATCTATTATTTAAGAGTATAAGGTGTCAACTAGGACAGATCTACTGCTATCAAGACCTGAACCTTATTGGGGAACCTCAAAAATCATGCTTCCTCGACAGCATGCACCCCAACCTACTACCCTTCCAACGCATTGGGCTTTTTGCACACATCACGCGCTGGATGATTGTATACCGCAAAAGCCTTTCTGTGCCGGGTGAACGAGAACTACGAAAAAACATGCGGGATCTACACAAAATACTCACAGAAGAAATCAATAGAATCCTCTCCCCTGGGTGGTACAACTGCCCCCTCGATCTCATAAAAATCGATGTAGAACAGTGGCGCACAGAGTGCTTTACTGCGGCATGGATACCAGATGGATTCCTTGACCTCTTTACAGAGTTTGCGCAAACCCAAGACAAAAAAATGTGCCAATTTCAGGAGCTTATGCAACACTACGAAGATCTTGCTAAAGAGGCCCAAATCACCAATGCAGGCACCAGTGCAGTATAGAGAGGACCTTCAACAAACCCAAGGATAAAATTAGCCCTTTTGATCAAGCACAAACCTCACACCATCCCACTGTACAAAAAGGCCTTTGTCCTTTTGGGGCTGTAATAGTTTTTCAGCTAGTATTGGGAGGATTTGCCTATTTATAGTTCTATCTAAAACACGCGCCCCACTATCTTCTGTACACCCATACTCTATAAGCTTTTTCTGGGCGTCTTTACTCAAATGAATATCCACAGCGTGATTTTGCTTAACCCTATCCGCCACTTTCTTCCATTTTATGTCCAGTATAGATGCAATAGCTTCTTTCGTCAGCGGATAATATGGAACCACTGACAGTCGGCCCAAAAATGCTGTTTGAAAGACTTTTTTTAATGTCGGGTAAACCTCTGTTATCACGTTTTCCATATTAGACTCCCCACGCTGTGCAGCTTGTGTAATCACCTCCGTTCCCGTGTTAGATGTCATTAAAATCACGGTGTTTTTAAAGTCTACTCGCACACCTTCCCCGTCTTCTAAAACTCCTTTATCCAGAACTTGAAAAAACACTTCAAGAACATCAGGGTGAGCTTTTTCTATTTCATCCAACAGCACCACGCTGTAGGGGTTTCTCCTTACGGCTTCCGTAAGAACGCCTCCTTGTCCATACCCAACATAGCCCGGAGGAGAGCCACGAAGCGTAGCCACACTATGCGCCTCTTGATACTCTGACATATTCACCACTATAGGAGATCCTCCAAAAAAAATCTCAGAAAGAACAAGAGCCGTTTCTGTTTTTCCAACACCACTAGGGCCTACCAGTAAAAAGGAGCCTATGGGTTTATCTGGAGCATCTAATTTTGCTTGGTGCACGATCATATTTTTTGCCATTAAAGCCACACCATACTCTTGTCCAATAACCCGCTCTTTCAGTTTTTTTTCTACAGACAAAAAAACCTCTGTATCATCATAAACCATGTCAGACATAGGAATTCCGGTCCATGACTCCACAACTTGACCAACATTATCCGCACATACAAATGGAAAGACCATCGGATTTTGATCTTTACGTAGACTCTCAAGATCTTGTTTTAATTTGGTCACCTCAGAGTCGTTTTGCGACTGAATAGCTGATAGCACTGCGTTCACTAGATCCTTTTCTTTTTCCCACTGCTTTGTCAGCTTTTCTATTTCTTGCGCTAAAATATCTTTCCTCTGAACACACTGGTTAACCCTCTCATGACAATCAACACCACACTCTAAATCTTTTTTTAGCATATCTTGCTCAAGGTTCAGTGCAGCCTTTTCTTTCATCATTTCTTCTAAGACTAAAGGGCGGATTTTTTGAGAAATACGCACACGCGCACACGCTGTATCAAGAGCACTGACTGCCTTATCCGGAAGGCGTCTATCCCCCACATATCGTTTTGTCAGACGCACAGCCGCACGTATTGCATCATCCATGATAACAGTATCATGACGTTTAGCTAAATGCTGGGCTACAAGCCGCACCATTCCCACTGCAATCTCTTCCTCAGGTTCAGGAACATTCACTACTTGAAAACGCCTCACTAATGCGGCATCTTTTTCGATATACTTTTTATACTCCATCCAAGTGGTCGCTGCAATTGTACGCAGCTCACCACGAGCCAAAGGTGGCTTTAATAAATTAGCCGCATCATTTTTCTTCTCGCTACCCAGAAGTACATGCGCCTCATCCACAAAAAGTATAATCTCCACTGAAGACTGTTGGATTTCCTTAATGATATCCGTTAGACGCTGCTCGAACTCACCTTTCATTCCTGCACCAGCCTCTAAACTGCCCACGTCCAAACTCACAATACGGACTCCTTTTAGCATATCAGGCGCATCGTTTTGCTCAATACACATGGCAAGCCCCTCAACTAACGCGGTTTTTCCAACTCCAGCCTCACCCAGAAGCATAGGGTTATTTTGGCGGCTTCTCGACAAGACATCCACAAGCTGCCGAATTTGCTTGTCACGACCCACTACTGGGCTCAACTTACCTTCTTGAGCTAATGCAGTAAAGTCTAAAGAGTACTTATCAAGCGTAGGAGTCTGGCTTTGCTCCACTGTCACTGTGTCCTCTGAAGAAGAGGATGTCGCCACTCTCCTTCCCCCTTCAGGAAGCTTATGCAAAAGACCTTCCCACTCTTTACCGAACTGATCTCGAGGAATCCCCATAAGCGCCGGCAGATTATCCAGCGTCCAACCAATCAAACCTTTCCCACTAAGAAGTGAGCACAAAATGGCCCCGGATCGAATACGCTCCTGCCCCATTTCTACCGATGTTAGCATCCAGGAATGCTCTAGTAAATTCACCACATTCGGAGACATCGTAGGTGTCGCACCACACCCCTTTTTAAACTTTTCCATAAGCGCAGTAAGTTCAGCCTGAACGGACTCTACGCTTACGCCATAGTGGTTAAGCAAAATTACAAAATCACTCTCTTTGTCGCTTAAGAGCTTTATAAGAACATGGGGAACATCAATTGCATAATGCCCTGACGACACACATAAGCGTGCGCCATGCTCAAACGAATCCTTACAAAGAGACGACAGGCGTCCTACTAACATTTTTATACTCATACAACCTCTCCCATAATATAAGTTTGTTTATCCCGCACCACACTTTGAGTACTACACAGCCAAGATGTGTAACCCAGCCTACAATCTCCCAGGCGCACTTGTGGTGTTACACCTTCCCACTCTAAATGAAACCTCACCTTCTGAGCGCCATCTAAAAAAGATGCGCTCAATCGGCAAAGCATACTGTATATAGGCGATCCCGGCAACAGGTGATAGTACCTCTCAAGAGAGGGCACTATTATTTTTATGCTCATCAAGTAATGCGGATCCCACATGCGGCGCCCAAGCACGACATCTTGCCCCAGTGCATGAAAGCTTTTGCCTAAACAGGTTTGATCTTCATGATCAGCAAATCTCCAGTTACCGCAAAACCCCTCTACTGCTGTTTGCATACGCAAAAATACCGAGAGTACACGACATAACTGCTCACAACTACGCGGCCTCTCCCAAAAACTCACTGCCAAATTAAGAATGGTACGAATTGGTAGTGAGTTGGAATCCAGCCAACTGTGCGCTCCCACAAAGCTTGTTAGAATACGCCCAGCCATGCTATCTTCCGGCAAGGAAGAGTCCACACCAATCCAATAGGACTTACGCACCTTATGAAAAATAGAAAGCAACCTGTGGTTGAAAATATCTAAAAAGTCGCGCATAGCAAAGTTTTTAGCCTCTGTTTGCTGCAATACTCTTTGTGTGAAAGTCATCGGCAACGGGCCATTGGCTCCAGCTAAACCAAAAAAGCTTTCTTCCAGCAAAACTGGAGCGTTATCCTCTTCTTCTGGCAGTGCAATACTATGAATGTCCGACCCAGCAAAAGATAACGACAGGTGCTGACGAAATCGCACCACTTCTTGATGCGGCACAGAACCCTCTCCCACAGGAACGCGTTCATCATATATTACCTCCAAGAGCTTCATCAACGCATGGAACTCAAAAGAGTCCGGAGCCTTTTTGATTTCACTTAAAAGCTCTACATTGTCGCTGCGCTGCCGTTTTTCAATGGCCATTTGTGCCACACTCCTTCACGTGCATTACTTTGCACCGAAAGCTCCACAAACGTATGTATGTGCGTTTGCGTGCTTAAAAATAAATTCAACAATGTCAACAGTAGATACAAACTATCAGCTTGCGCATAATGCTCATCTATCATTATGGTTACTTTATGCCCATGGCGCAAACCAGCCCACTCCGACCGCGCCGCGGATCTCTTCACACAGGATTCAACTGTCATGTGTTTAATACCCATAATTTCAGACTGAGCCTCTTGTGCATTACGCATAGCAAGCAACTCCAACAAGTTGCGTAAACGTTCTGCGCCATCATCTTTATCCATAAGGGAGAGGTAGCTTGTGGCCAACATTGAAACCAGTTTCCATTGATCATCTTGCTCAAAAGCATACATGGGCTCTGTCATTTCGAGCAGTGATACTACCTGTGTAACGGGCAAAGGAGCTTCTGTAAAAAAAGGCGTTCCCTCTGCAATATCCGACGCATAATAACGATTGGTGCATAATGTTCGAACATAAACGGTCTCTTGCTTAGGGTTCGCAGATTCAGCATTACGATCCACAAACGACAAGTAAACTTCACTTCCTAAATACTGCTGAGCAGGCACACGTCGTGCATACCAAAAAATATTCGCACCATCTAAAAAGTTCTGATAGTGATATGAAAAATAAGGAGCCACAAGACGCTCTTTTTCTTCAACAGAACGCGCTACATACACATCCCGCACAGCGTAAACTTCAGTGCTGTCTTCATGACGACGGTCCGCCACCACCTTATATTCAACCTTTTTATGGTCAAGCGTAATAGGGTCAGAAGTTTTTTCAAAAACATTTTCTATTGGAACACAGTTTAACCTAAATGTTTGCCGGTTTATATTAAATGCAGAAAGAGACCCTTCTGTAGTAAGGGGAAGGAGTATACTCCCCTTCTGCGCACGCATCTCTACTGGAATATTCAAATCAAAAAACAAGAAGCGCTCAGGCATCGCAAAATACTGGCGCAAAAGAGCGTAACCTGAGTGTACTCCATGGTCAGGAGCATTATCAAGCCCCACAGGCTGAACTTTACAATTCGGATGATAAACAAATTCATCATCATTTTTTGCAAAAGATACTCCATTTTGAGCTCGCATAATATAGCTATATAGCGGCAAAGCCTGAGAACGAACTGAACTAATATAAAATCGCACGGGACCATCTAAGACGGATACAGGAGCATCACTCACACACCGGTATTTTATGTGAAGCGCCGTATGATGTTTATAATAAGGAAGCAAGTTCGGGTGGTTGCGAATAGACACCACATCTATCTCTTCGATCTCAAGAGGGTGCAGTAAACTGTCATCCATCGCTCGACAGCGCACCATACGGTCATTCAAGGAGTGACAAAAAAACACGCTCCCTTTGTTAACTGATGCCGGCTGTGACATTTTTTGTTTATAGTTCATCTGACACTGAACCACACCCATTGAAGGCATTGGCTCTGTAAGAGCCGGATATATAGTACTTAAAATCGCACTACTTAAACGAGGAAGTTGACTATCAATATCTTGCTGAATATACGACGTTAAAAAGGCAAACCCTTCCATTAAACGCTCCACCTGTGGATCAGAAGCATGGGACGCAGACAAACCTAAACGCTTTGCAACCTTGGGGTGTTTTTGAGCAAAAATCTGCCCCATATCCCGCAAAAATGCCATCTCTCTTTGATAGTATTGTAAATGCTTTTCTGACTTCTTACTCATAGCTTAACGACCGGATTACCAGCTTTATCCGCAGGCCACTTCAGCGTGGATTCATGTCGGTCGTAAACTTTATCTTCTTGCGCTACTATATTCTGCACTTCTGTTTTCATCTGTACAGGAAAAAAGACTTTTTCTTGCACATCACCACACATAACCAAGCCACTAACGTTTACGGTATACCCTGCAAACTGGTCACTTTTAACCACTTCGACCATAACATTTGTAACTCGGCTCTCAAAGCGCTCTATTGCTTTTTTAAGTAAAAAATTCACAGCATCTGTCCCTTTTACACCGCTACGCAAGCTCATAGCACGATCAAGCAAACCATAAAAAGAAGGAACTCCAAACTCTAGGTTATCTGCAGACTCATAGTCCTGCCAACTCATCGTGCAACGTGTATTCAACAGCGCTTCTAATTCTTGCTGTATGGAGGCCATAAGCTCTTTCTTTGTGTAGTACTGAAGCACTGGAGACTCAGATGTCTCCTCTGGGCTATGATCAGACAGCAAATCAAACAGCAATACACGACTAGCAAAGCGACTCATTCTTTCCTACTCACCTGCAAGAGAGTTACTTACAAAATCAACACTTGAACCAAGAGACCCACTAGGCTCTGCATCTACACTCAGTGGCATATACAGCCACTCCACTCTATTGGCCATAATCTTCAGTTCATGAGTGTTAAGCTTTTGTGATCGTAGCTCACGCATGTCTCGAGTTCTTTCGCCATGCCGCGTATGGTCATCCTGCAAACGTTGCTGACTCTGGTCATATGGCGCATTCGTTAAAACCGACTGAACAATAGCCTCATAAGCATTCAGTTGGTAAGCTATCATGTTTTTGCCGCCATCTTGTCGAACAACCACAAAACTCACCTGCGGAAGCTCTGTACCTCTTTGAAGGCAAGTCGTAAACCCTAATATTCCTGGACCTGCATCCACTATAAAGCGCAAAGAAGACAAGGTTAAGGATCCAGACGCCTGGTGAATACCACTTCGCCCAGAGCTTACAGGGTGAATCATACTCATATCCATAGAAAGGCATTCATGCGCTTGCGGAAACTCGTCGCGACCCTTAAGGTTGACAGAACCTGGAACCTTCTCAGTGTGCAGTATCGCTTGCGTAGTTGAATTCATTGTCATAATAGCCCCCCCCTGGTTTAACCAGCCTCCACTGCACGTGTAACTGTAGAGTATGTCGTCACTTCATTTCCTTGCGCATTTAACGTACTATCAAAAACGTTTCGCTTCATCTCTATCTCTTGCGCAATTAGCTCCAAAGTAAAGATCAAACCTTCCGGCATTTCCGCGATCCAATTTTTGGAGAACTGATAGCCTATTTTTTGAATAAAAACATTCCGCAATGTAGTTTGCCGCACAATCACAATCTTGTCAGACACTTCCCCGATTTCTGTGATGTACACCTCTTTAATTTGCTTTCCTGTTGCAAAAAAAGAAACTGCCCTTATTCCCATTTTATCCAAGATAGCAGAGACCTCCACAGGCACAACATTATGCTGCGCTCCCATGTGAATAACGTTTCCTCCACCAATACGCTCACTTAAAAAAGTAATGCTAGGCTCGCTCAGCAACACTGAGGACTTTGACAGGTTCGCATCTGCATGATTAACCTTTACACTCCCAGCCAATGCTGTATCCGAAGTGCTAATATATACAGCCTTATTTTCTATTGCAGGATTTTGGTCTAGCGCTGAATCTCTACGCGCTCCATAATTATTAGTCATTGCCCTCCCCCTTTTTTAGCAACCTTCTTTATTCTTTATTTACCAGCAACCGGCAATTCTGCCACAAGCCTTAACGAAGCGCTTAGCTCCTCAAGCTGAAAGTGCGGCCTCAAAAAGACATTGGCTCTAAACTTGCCAGGGTCTCCCTCAACCTCATAAACATCAACACGCCCTTCCCTCAACGGAAAGCGGGCTTTCACTCCTTGAGGCGCATCATCGTTCAACACAACATACTCAGCCAGCCAAGTTTGCAAGTAGCGCTGAATCTGGTCTTTCGTCATGAAAGATCCAATTTTATCCCGCATAATAACCTTTAAGTAATGCGCAAAACGTGACGCTGCCATCAAGTATGGAATTCTGGCAGAAACGTTAGCATTTGCGTTAGCTTGCGGCAAGTTGAACTTACGCGGCTTGTGAACTGTTTGCGCTCCAAAAAACGCGGCTCGATCCGTCCCTTTACAGTGACAAAGAGAAATAAAACCAAGGTCACTCAACTCTTTTTCTCGACGATCTGTAATGGAGATTTGAGTTGGGCATTTCAACGCCACATCACCATCTGTTGTTTTGAAAGTGTAAGCGGGCAAACCTTCAACCAATCCTCCACCTTCAACACCACGAATTGCTGCAGTCCAGCCATAAAGCGCAAAAGCATTTGTGATTCTTTGCGCAAAAGTATACGCCGGATTACCCCACAAAAACGTCCTCAAACTTTGGCCATCCACTCTCTCCTCATACGAAAGACCTTCAACAGGCAAAGTATCCTCACCGTATGGCAAACGCATCAGAGTCCGCGGCAAAGTCATCACCACATAGCGGGAGTCCTCTGTTTCACGAAATGAACGCCAACGCACTTTATCAGCGCCTTCAAATATTTTACTTAAATCACGAGGCTTTCCCAGAGAAGAAAAGTCATCCATGTCAAACAGAGTAGGGCTAGCCGCCGTAATAACAGGGGCGTGCGCAGCTGCTGCAACATTGGAAAGCTTTGTCAAAAGAGACATGTCTGGCGCACTACCGGAAAACTCAAAATCCGCAACCATGCACGAGTAAGGATTTCCACCAAATGTACCATACTCCTCCTCATAAACCTTTTTAAATGTTTGGCTTTGATCAAACTCCACAGCCTTCTCCAAGTCTTTTCTCAACTCATCCTTAGTAAGATTCATCAAGCGAAGCTTTAACTGAGAGCCGGTCTCTGTATTAAAAACCAAGTAGGACAGGCCACGCCATGCAGCCTCCAGCTTTTGAAAAGACGGGTTATGCAGAATTTCATCAAGCTGCTTACTCAGCAAGGCATCAATCTCTTTAATACGCGCTGTGATAAACATAACGGTATTACTTTTAACCGACCCTCCTTGGGCAAGAAGCTGGTCCACAAACTCAGAAACCATATCACAAGCGTAAGAAAGTTGGTCCTCATCACGAGCAAGACGCCCCCCTTCGATCACTTGATCAAGCAAACTCTTGTCTTCCTGAACGGCTTGCTCATTGTTTTTTGTATCTTTTGTATCAGCCATGACACACCTCCCTACTTAGACTTTTTCGGCGCAGCATCTGCCCCGCCATCTCCAGAATCATCACCTCCATCAGAAGGCCTGTCATCCAGGTTTTGCCGCACTTCCTGCTGCATGTCTGTGTTCTCCACAATATCTTGCAACATTTTTTCCAGCTTATCGTTACCGTCCATCTTCGCAAGCAAGTCACGAAGCTTAAGTCGCGCCTCATACAACTGAGCCATTGCGGGCACTTGGCGTATGATATCCACCGGATCAAAATCTTCCATTTTTTGAAAGTTAAGAAGCACGTTCAACTCGGTAGCTTCTTCGCCTTCCGCTGGCTCTTGCAATCTGTTCGCCACACGCATCGACAAACGCGGCGCTATATCTTCCATAACATGATTGAAGTTATCACGATCAATCTCAACAAATTTACGATCAGACAGCGGCTTCACCTCTAGCTCAGGATCACGATCACCCGAAAGGTCAGACATGATTCCAACCACAAACGGCAGTTCACGCATTTCTATCGCGTCACCCACCTCCAAGTCATACGTAATCTGCACTCTTGGCGGGCGCACCCTATCTAATTTATGCTGCAAGCTTTCAGACATGCCTCCCCCTTCTGCGCCGTTAAACACAGCGCATAAAAAATTCCCTCTAAACCCTTATATCAAGAATGACAGACAATAGCAATGCCCTCCGAGGTTTTTTCTTGTTTTTTTTGTTTTTTCTTTCAAAGAAGGCCCAATCTAAGCCTGAATCAGCGCGTTTAACACGTTAGAACTCACATCATCACGATCTGCGCCATCCAGCGTACGAATGCCTGGCTGTCGAACACCGACAGCTACCGCACTTAAATCAGGACACTGCACTATATCCTCCACCTCAGCACGCACCAAGTCCCATCGATACGATGAAAGGTTGTCTGAAAGCAGAACCACTAGCGGAGTATAGTAGCCCAAACCATACCTTCTCAAAAAAGAGCACCTCAATCTCAAAGTTTTATACGCCGACAACAGCCCTTCAAACAGCATATCACGATCAACTCGTGCATATATTCGTGGCGGCTCTAAAGCGTCGAGGGGCACAAATGTAGGCTGACAGCTCGCCACTTGCCCCACACACGACACATACATCTCCACGCAGGTAGCCAAAAAAGGGTCTTGAGCAAGCTTATCCGTCCACTGCTGAAGAACACGCTGTTCTTCAGTCATTGCTCCTCCTTGCTCTTGGCCTTTATGGTCAAAAACAACTGACACCAAAAACCGCTTTTCCGGATTGCTTGCCAGTTGACACATTGCCCGCTTATCCATGCTTCTCTCCCCTTTGATATAATTTCACCTTAGCACAACTCTCCGGACACAATACAGCAGAATGCAGATCATAAAAAAGAGACACATTAAGAATGTGTAACATACACAACACCAGTGTAGTGATGATTTTTAGAAATTGGATGTGCTACAATGTATTTCATGAAGGGGAACACGCTTATCTTCCGCGAAAATGGCTCACCCGCCTCCCTCTCACACCTTGTACATCAAGGGTCGAACGCGAACCTTTGGCATATGCAAGGCTCCAAGAACTGCATTGCCAAAATTTATCACAACACCCCTTTGCGCCTCGGCCAGAAGCTCGAGGTTATGATCGGCAATCCCCCCGCAGATCCCTTCAATGCTGCACATCAATCCTTTGCATGGCCCATTGGTCGTCTCTTCAACAAAGACGGTCACTGCTGTGGTTTTTTTATGCCATCTATTCCAGAGGCTCCCACACTGACCCACATATGCCAACCCAAAAGCCGCACCCAACTTCCTCATTCTTATAACTGGTATATTATGCACACAGTAGCACGGAACATCTCTGCGCTTGTGCATGCCCTACACTCTCACAACTACACAATTGGATCCTTCTCTCCTAACAACATCTTTGTTTACCCTAATGGGATGCTATCATGGGTCGGGCTCGATGACATCCAAGTACACACATCTGAGCGCATATTAAGCGGGCATAAGCCCTCTATTCGATTCACCTCACCCGAATACCAGCGACAGCCTCAAACACCCTTACAGCGCACTCACGACCTCTTTGCTCTTCCTACACTGTTACACCTCATCCTCATGGGACACCACCCTTTTGCTCACACGACTAACGAAAACCTTGAGGCCTGTATCTTTAAAGGAGACTGGCTTGGACGCGCCTCCTCCCCGCCCAGCTTCACCCCGCCTTATAAAATACTTGACCCAAGTATTGCGGAGGGTTTTCACCAAGTATTTGACACTCCAGATGCCGCACACCGCCGACCAAAGCCAGCATGGTGGGGCGAAGTGACATCCCAGGCGCTCACAAAGCTCGACTTTTGTCCAACTAACGCAAGCCACTTTTTTCTTCCTCCTGTATCAGAATGTCCATGGTGCACCCTCAAGAGAAAAACAAGCTTTGAGTCCTTTCCCCATAAACAGGACGCTCCATCATTACCCGCACTTTTGCAAGCACTCGACTCACGCGACTGGCAAACAGTTGAGCACCTTACACACACCTATGCTGCCCTCCAAAACATCCCCCTCAGCGAACAGCGCGTTCACAGCCTCAAGCTATGCCGGCAGCTTGCCAATGCCTACCAGCATTTTCAATCCCTCTCTGAGCCTATCACAGCTGAAAACACGCCCAAGCTTTGGTTGCAATATGCCGAGACACACGAAATATCTAAGAAAGATATCCCTCACTTTCCTTTTGCAGACCTTCTGCCAGCACATACAGCGCACCGAGACGCTATTAACAACCTTGCAAAAATTTGCAAACGTTTAGAAAATGACATGGTGCAAGATCCCTATGTGTGTGAACAGATCGTCACATACGCCCAAAACCTCGAAGAAAAAGGCGCGATACCAAGTTTGTACCCCGATCTTCGAGACCACATTGAACGAGCCAAAACGGTAGTGGGAATTTGGAGTCAGCTCCTCAAGGCCGTGCATACTCAAAATGATGTTGCCCTCGGAGCCTTACACCAAGAGCATCACAAACAACTCAAAACTCTAACAATGCCTCAGTCTTATCAGCAGGCTTTGCAGATGGCCAATAAGCACAAAGAAAACTTTGAGCACCTCAACACGCTCATTCAAAATAAAGCACCTCACGCAACAATTTACCACGAGTTACAAAAATTCCCCGATCTTTTAAACTCATCTTTTTGTCATGAAAAGCTCTCTAATGACGTTACTTTATCCCAATTTGAAGATCTGTTAAAACGCAAACACAATATACAGCACAACATTGAACGATCTGTTAAAAATGAAGATTTTTTAACTATACACCGACTGTGGGACCCACTCTTTCAAGAAGGCGTAGAACCTTGGAAAACAGCCGCCACTTATGCACACAGAGGCAAACGTATCGCACAAACATGGAGCGTAACAAAACGCGCTATTTTAGAAAAAGACATCTCCTTTTTACGCAACCATTGGAGCGAAAAGCTCTTCGCCTCTGCCGTGCAGCATGAAGGGCTCCAGCAAGCCACACAAGACGCTGTGCGGCTAATGTATAAAAATACACAGTTTCCTTCCAGCCCTCTTTGGCCCCTTTGCTATATTCAAAAGGGAATCCTGCACGTGATCTTTGCCTGGCCAACATGCGACCCTTTGATTTCTCACTGTCTTATTTTATGGAACACTAAACACCACCCTCGCTCCATTATTGACACCAGCAATAACGATATTTCCTTGTGCACAACAAGACCTAAAGGCCGCATTCATCACGTGTGCATTCCCTTAAAGGAAGAAAAAGTCTTTGTCAGCATTTGGCCAGCCACTACTATCGCCCACCAAATTATTCCCATTGCCCCCCCTTTGCATACACAGTCCTTGCAAAACACCTACATCCTTTATCGAGAGGTGGAACAAAAAGGAGAAAAGGCTCTTATCATTTCTTCACCCCACAGTTTTTCAAACATCACACTTTACATAGTCACCTCCCCCAACACTAAAGCCCCCCAAACCATAGCGGAATCTTACTTTGAAGCTATACACCCCTACACACCCGTTACAATGAAGCTTCCGGACACAGAAAACCTCACATTTGCATTACTAGGACGACAAAGCTATGGTGAGCCTGTCGCGATATTTAAGGAGATCTCATGAAACATTTTTGCCCTTATTGCTTTACAAATTTACCCAAAAAAAACACCACATTTCAATGCCAATCTAACACAACCCAGTGTTCGCATGTGATTGATGAAGTCCTTCACAAAAAGTGGGGAACTGACACGCCTCAAGGAAAAATATTTGAGCATAGCAGCGGTATACTCACAAGCAAAGGGGCGACCTGCCCTGATTGTAACAGCAGTACATCCATTATGTGCTGCCCAAATTGCCACAAAGATATATCACTGTTGTGTCAGCACAAAACACACCATCACATCTTTTTAGTCTCCAACAACCCCACTGAAGCAGCATTTTTAATCCAAGATATAGAAAGCTCCGTAACACAGCACATATCCCATCACAAAAATTTTGTCATCACCTTTCAGCAAAATCATAAAAGCCCTTTTATTTTTGCCTTTAAATCGTCAAAGGACACACATCTCTTTATATTCCATACTCTAAACTGGGAGGACCTTGCCTCACCCGCCATCGCCAGCCAAAAAGACAACGTACTGGCCAACTTAGTCGTTTTACCATATAATCCACCGAGCTCACTCACCCCTGCACTTCACTACATGTCCAGCAAGTTAAGCAACAGTAAAGCTTTAGGGCTGATTATTCAAAACACAACCTCACTGCTATCGTACATTCCTCCAAACCATATATTTTTCCGTCCCACCCCTCTTACAGCGCAAGGAGCCCTTCCTGAAGCTGCGCACACCACAGCATCCGCCACCCATGATCTCATAACGATCGCATGGGGCTCACACAGCACACGCTATATTGACACCCACTTTACACAAAATAGGTTTTTCATTTACACACCTCACATTAATAACGACACTCCCACTCCACGCGGTTGGCGTGTTGATGATATCGTATATTGGATTTTTGATCTAGCGCGATTTTAAGCAACGTCCATCACACCTTGATACAGTGGATGATGTTCATCCAAAACTTTCTTCAATGTTTGGGGAAGCACATGCGTATACACTTGGGTGGACACAATACTGCGGTGGCCAAGCATTTCTTTAATCAAAAAAAGCTCTACTCCTCTCTCTAACAAATGTGACGCAAAGGCATGCCGCAAAACATGTGGAGACACTCTATCGTCAGCAATACCCACTTGTGCCGCATATTTTTTAAGCAACAAAAACACCGCCTGCCTAGTTATAGGATTGCTCATATTACGCGGTGAAGGAAACACCCACACACCGTTTGGGGGCAAACTATGAATGTAGCGCCCAAGAAGTTTCGCCGCCATTTCATGTATAAGAACAAACCTTTCTCGATTCCCTTTCCCAAGAACCTTAATCAAGCCATCATCCCAAAGAATATGTTGGGGTTTAAGCCCCACCAACTCACTAACACGCATGCCTGTAGCGTACAAAACCTCAATTATTGTTTGATGTTTTAACGCCTGTGGGCTAGTCTGCGCATAGGCATGTTGCAAGAGGCTTTCCACCTCTTTTTCGGATAGTATTTTAGGAAGCGCAAACCGTTTTTTAGGCAAGAGAATGCCCTCCATAGGTGTTATGGCAACCACCTTTTCCTGGCGCAAAAATCGAAAAAAATGCCGCAAAGACGAAACTACTCGCCGTACTGAGTTTGGATTCATCCAATCTAGTGATTGCAAAAAGTCTTCTACGCTCTTCCTCCGAATATCTTTTAAGTTAAGCGCAGAGCAATCTCGCAAAAACAGCTGCACATCTGATTGGTACGCAGAAACAGTATGCTTAGACGCATTGCGTTCGATATAAAGAAAATCCAAAAAGGCGCTTAATGCTTCAGCGTGTTCCATGGCTTTAACACATACTCTAGCGCCAAGCTCGCAGCCCATTTTTGATAAACTCGACTCACAGCGCGAACCACAGAAAACGCATGATATTTTGTATCTTTCATAAGCACAGCACCCAAAATATTCCCAACACGCCCTGAGGCTTCTACCCATGGCAACACAGCATTTGTATCGACCACCTCAGTCGACGGCTTGCTATGCACATACGGGCATGTTAGATGCTTAGTAATTCCTGGCTTAATAACAGCAATCGCCAAAAGAAGCTTTTCCATAAACTCATGACTTGTGTTGCTGTGATACCAAGCATTAAACAGCTTCGCTAATTCAACATCTTTTTTACCTGAGTTCAAAATATAGAAAGGAACCGCACACCAAGGATCAAGACGATCCTGCATAAATTGCAGCCATTCTTCCATACCACTTTTATCAGTTGTCTCCGCAAGTTGCAAAAGAATCATCCGCATAGACGCAAAGTCCTTAAATTCTTTTTTAGGCAGCATATATGAGGTCATACTGACGAGCTCTTTTGCACACACACGCAACAACCCTCTTGCATTCAAGGCACGCATCAAAAGGTCCAACAGCGTAGGTGTGATTTTACCATCGCGCGCCACTACTTGATACAAAAACGCACGTAAAACAGGTCCCTTTTCCTGCATAAGAGTTTGCACTCTTGCCTTATCTTGCAGCGCATCGGCATTAACCTCCACTCCATACACCAAAGAAGTTTCATACACAAACATAAGCTCCTTACTCGGCAAAGCACCAGTTTTAGCCAAGTGTTCTACGACCTGAAGCTTCACATCACGATGAAATCCATGCCATTTCGTGTCTTTATAAAGAAGCCAGAAAAACTGCTTAGGTATTGCTAAAAGGAGGTCTTTATTAAAAGCATCCAAGTGTAAAATTAGTTTGACTGTTAGCGGATCAAGTTGCTTAATATCCCGAAGGTCCATCGTAATAATAAAGTTACGGACTTCTTGAAGAGGGTCTTGCCGCACACACGCTGCGATAGTTGACGTTACATTAAAGGAGTTTTTCGCCTCCTCTGAAGTCATAAGAAGCAGCTCTAAAATTGTTTTGGCGCGGGCCCAAAAGTCCTTATTTGGCTCAGATCGACCAGCCTTGTACTGATCGAGTTGCGCAATCACAAAAGCTTTTGCTTCCTCTATCTTATTCGCATAAAGAAGTTGGTACAAACGCACACGTTTAATTTCAAAAACAGGTTCTGCAAACTGCGTAGAAAGGTTCCACAGCTCCTCCACACGATTCACGTATCCAAAAGAAAGAAGTTTTGTCATACGCAAAGAAACGCATTCATGCGCAAGGCGTGACGACGGCGTAATGTCACTCACCGACATTAAAAAACAGGCGATTTCGTAAAGCGTACTGCTTTCCAACTCAAGAGCCACTTTACCTAAAAAGTAGGTGTAGTCCTCGCGGGTTACTCCCTCCCACACTTTCTTAAGCCCATATGCTTGGGGCATATCTGTCCCAACCATATCCAGACTTGGACCAATAATCTTGTTATCTGATGTGATAATAATGTCTGGGAGAGCGCACAAAACATAGGCACTCAACAAGCATAAAATTTTCATGCAAAACTCCTATCTACATAATGTAACTAGAAGGTTACAATGTCAACTCAGTCACCCCCCTAAAAATCAAAGGGAAACCATACTGTCTCTGGGTGTCAACAAACATAGCGCGCTCCGTTACGCCGCTACTTCTTTTCATCCACACTCATACACAAGTGTTGCATCCGCACTTGTGCCAAGCCACCCAAAATTGAAATACGATGGGTTTCACTACTGTGTACAACAACCTCCCCAGGCGACAGCCGCCAGGAAACTGGCTCATGTCCTGCAAGGACACCACAACGCCCTTCCGTAGTTGGCAGGCTCACAGCGTCTGCTTGAAGCTCCATTTTTGCACTTGACGTCAGTAGTGTCACCTTCATCGATTACTTCCTCTTTTGCCCCGCACGTTCATAGACACTCTCAAGACTTCCAGCCATATAAAACGCATTTTCATCAATATGGTCACAGTCCCCTTGAACAAGCTTTTGAAATCCATCCACTGTATCCTCAAGCGGCACAAATTTTCCAGGCTGCCCAGTAAAGACCTCTGCCGTAAAGAAAGGTTGTGAGAAAAACTTCTGTATTTTACGAGCGCGCGACACCACAAGCTTATCATCTTCTGAAAGCTCATCCATTCCCATAATAGCGATCACATCTTTTAATGACTTATATTTTTGCAAAGTTTCCTGAACAGCACGCGCTGTTTCGTAGTGCTTCTCACCTACGATATCTTTTTGCAGGATTAGTGACGTTGAGTCCAGTGGATCAACCGCTGGGTAAATACCCATAGCAGCAATCTCACGACTTAACACGGTAGTCGCATCTAAGTGCGCAAACGTTGTAGCAGGAGCAGGGTCCGTTAAGTCGTCTGCAGGGACATACACGGCTTGCACACTGGTAATAGATCCACGCTTAGTCGTAGTAATACGCTCTTGCAGCATTCCCATTTCCGTCGCCAATGTTGGTTGATAACCCACCGCAGAAGGAATACGCCCTAACAACGCAGAAACCTCTGCACCAGCCTGGCTGAATCGAAATACGTTATCAATAAACAAAAGAACATTTTGACCATACGCTTCACGAAAGTGCTCCGCCACGGCTAGGCCCGTAAATGCAACTCGCGCACGAGCTCCTGGAGGCTCATTCATCTGACCATACACAAGCGCTGCTTTGGAGTTCTCTCCCTCAAGGTCGATAACTCCAGACTGTATCATCTCATGGTACAAGTCGTTTCCTTCACGCGTACGCTCTCCAACTCCCACAAACACAGAGTAACCTCCCTGCGCCTTAGCGATGTTGTTAATCAACTCCATAATAACAACGGTTTTCCCAACACCCGCTCCGCCGAAAAGACCGACCTTTCCACCGACCATATAAGGAGCCAAAAGATCCACAACCTTGATCCCCGTCACCAAAACAGAAGGCTCAGACAGGTTCTCTGAAAAGCTTGGCGGATCACAGTAGATGGAACGATACGCTTCAGCAACAACCTCACCACGGCCATCCAGCGGCTGCCCTAACACGTTAATAATACGACCTAAAACACCCTTTCCGACAGGCGCCTGCAAAGGAGCCCCTGTCGACTCGACTGCTAAGCCACGCCTTAACCCCTCAGTGGATGTTAGTGCCAGTGTGCGCACAACCCCTTCACCCATATGCATAACGACCTCCAACATAGAGACCGTTCCTAGCACACGAACAGCTGTTGTAATCGGCACACTTTCCTGGAAATGTACATCTACAACAGGGCCCACGACCCTTACAATTGTTCCTTTTGCTCCCTTCTTTTGCATTGTCATATCACCCTCCTTCAATTGCAACAGCTCCGGCTGTTACCTCTAGCAACTCGCTTGTTACAAGCTCTTGTCTTTTACGCTGCCAGATTTGCTTTAATTTTTCTTGCATTTCGTCGGCATTATTAGCCGCTTTATCCATAGCTGTCATACGCGACGAGTGTTCACTAACTTCCTTATGTGTCCACGCCCAGCATGCACTAGTTGTAATGTACCTCAAAATAGACGCGCCCCAAAAGCTACACTCATCTTCCTCTAGGAAGGTTCCTTGTTCAGCCTGCACCTCCTGAAAGAATGGCATTAACGGCTTTTCACGAATTTCCCAGCTAATCATAGAAATATAGTGCGGGTAAATAAAGGATATCCCACCGCATGGCTTTTTCTTGCAGTGCCCCTCTATCAAGTCTGCCAGTCCTTTAAGACACGCTAAGTCTTTAAAACGCATATCGCAGTGCCGCCCGCGTCCTTTAAGCCGTCGAATAAAATTAACCCCACTAGCCCAAATAACATCTTGTTTTGAAACATTACTTTCAACAGCACGGAGCAAAAACTCCGTCATAGCTCCACAAAATCCCTTCTCTGTCCCTAAAACAATGTAAATCTTAGGGGCAGATGACACAACACGCGCCCATTTTGGCAAAACAGCTTCTCCACCACAAGAAGACCATGCACTCGAAAGAATTTTCTCTTCCATCTCCATTCTTTGGTTAGACAACTGAAAACCTGACAAGCCACGAGTAAGCGCTGCTTGAGAAGCAAAACGCATTGCAGTCGAGATTTTTGCAATCATCTGCACGCTTTCTATTTTAGATTGCAAATGCGCCAGACTACTCACTCGGAATCTCCCACAAGGTTCATTGTCTGATCATAAAAAAGTTCAACCTTCTGCTCCAAGTCGTCAGTCCATTTTTCATGCAGGTCCAGCTCTTGAAAAAGCTCCTCATCACGCAAAATACGCTCATTTAAGAGGCGAACACGACGCATACGTTGATTCACTGACAGCTCTTCATCCTTATGTCTTGCAAAATAATACAGAGAAATGATCTGTTCCGGCAAACTCATTGTGGCATACTGATCTTGCTTAAACAACTCAACCAAAGCCGCTCCACGCTTTAAACGCAGCTTTGTATCGTCATTCACATCACTTGCAAACTTAGCAAAAGATGCCAACTCTCGATATTGCGCTAGCTCTAATCGCAGCTTTCCGGAAAGAGAACGCACAGCATGACGCTGCGCAGCTGACCCCACACGACTTACAGAATATCCAACATTAATAGCAGGCTTCACGCCTTCGTGGAAAAGCGAAGTGTCTAAAAATATTTGACCATCCGTAATCGAAATCACGTTTGTTGCAATATAACTCGACAAATCCCCCGCTTGCGTTTCCACAATCGGTAGGGCAGTCAGGCTTCCTCCACCCTTCTCTTCACTCATTTGCGCTGCACGCTCCAGCAAACGCGCATGCAAGAAAAACACGTCTCCGGGAAAGGCCTCTCTCCCTGGCGGACGCCTTAGCAACAAGCTCATAGCACGATAGGCCACCGCCTGCTTACTCAAGTCATCATAAACAACCAAAGAGTGCTGGCCATTATCGCGAAAGTACTCACCCATGGCACAACCCACAAATGGAGCCAAAAACTGACTAGTCGCTGAATCAGAGGCAGATGCCACCACAATAGTTGTGTACTGCAAAGCTCCAGCCGCCTCCAATTTATGCGCTAAGTGGACCACTTTCGACATTTTCTGCCCAACCGCCACATACACAGAGTGAACGCGATCCTTTACGTCCAAAGTTTCATTGATTTTCGCTTGGTTAATAATTGCGTCCACAGCAACAGCTGTTTTTCCAACCTGCCGATCTCCAATGATCAATTCTCTTTGCCCTCTCCCAACAGGCACAAGGGCATCAAGAACCTTAACCCCTGTCTGCATAGGCGAAAACACAGATTGCCTATCTAGAATATCCGGGGCATCACATTCAACTGCTCTAAACTCTTTCGCACCCAAAGCCCCCTTGTCGTCAATGGGGCGACCCAAAAAGTCAACCACGCGACCCAAGAGCTCCTTTCCAACCGGCACATTCAAAAACTTGCCAGTCCCAAAAACTTCCTCGCCTTGCTCAAAGTCTGTCATACCACCTAGAATCACTGCACCCACAGAAGAGACCTCAAGGCTCATCACAAGAGCTTGCTTTCCCGCACTGTTTCGCACAACTTCCATCACGCTAACATTTTCCAGGCCACACACGGTAATAACCCCATCACCAACATAAACAACACGTCCAACTTGCTGAACATCCACGCTGTCACGCAAATTGCGCACTTTTTGCGCCAAAAGACCTACTATCTCTTCTGTCTTCTTTTCCATTACACACCTTGGCTGATTTCTTGAACAGCCTGATCCAATAAGCTTTGCATAGAAAGGTTTAAGCGCCGCCAACCCTGACGAACCGCAACTCCACCCAACAAGCTTTTATCAATAACAAAACGCACATCCTTCAGAGGGATCTTTCCCTCACACAAAGAAAAGCACATCTTTTTCTCTGACTCTGAAAGCTCATGCGATGACACCACATACGTGGGATCTAAGCTAGTCCGAGAAACTTCATATAAGAAATCTATCATATGCCCCAAATATATCAAGCGTCCCTCATTGGCAACCACACAGCACCAGGCCCACAATGTTGCGTCCCAGTCTTTGTGCTCACCCAAAATTGCCAAAAACTTCTGACTTAAAGAGCCATCTGTCAAGTCCTGCATATTCAGCTCACTAGACAATGAAGCAAAAACTTCTCGAAGCTCTCCGCACTGCGTAAGAAACGCACGCTCGTCCTGCACTTCCTTCACAAGCTCTAGCAAAACCTGCCCATATGTATGAACGACGCCAAGTGCACTATAACTTAACATTTTCACCTCCACCCTCTCATTGTAACCCGCTCAATAACGTACTTCACACCAGACCTTGAAAATTCCGAAAACATCGCATCTCATAAGTGACCGAAAATCGACATGTCCACATATAACAAGTGGTCTATTCTATCACAGCATACGGCACAACACCATGGAAACAGTTCTGTGGTACAATGTATATATGGATAAATTTTTATATTGGCACGTTTCCGCATACCGCTTCGTCCCTCTATCAAAACTTAAAGTTTGGAAAACCCAACTTCTGAATTTGTGCAGCCAATTTGACGCACAAGGGACCATTTTAATCAGCGAAGAGGGCATTAACATCTCAGCCACCCTCAGTTCCACAGCACTTATGGCCCTGCAGCGATACCTCGACCTATTTCCAGAAACGCGCAATCTTTACTTAAAGCCCTCTATTGCCCAAGCCCACCTTTTTTCACGCATGCTTGTGCGCATAAAAAAAGCTATCATTCCATTTCCTGCTAACGCGACGAAGAAGCCCGAATATATAGATGCATCTCAACTTGATTCCAACTACCAAAACTACATGCTCTTAGATGTGCGCAATGACTATGAGTACCGCATTGGCTCGTTTGCAAACGCAACGCACATGAACATTAAAAAGTTTGTAGACCTCAAAGAGCAGCTTGAGGAAGCCCCGCAAAGCTGGAAAGCCAAAGATGTAGTCATTTTTTGCACCGGCGGCGTCCGCTGCGAAAAAGTTGCCCCCCTCATGGATAACCTTGGTTTTAAAAGCGTCAAGCAACTTAAAGGAGGCATCTTAGAGTATCTGCGCCACACTAACGACTCTCACTGGGAAGGCGACTGCTTTACCTTTGATCGTCGCGTATCGTTTACCCAAAAGCTACGCCCTGGACCGCACAAGCTGTGCTTCAACTGCCGGTCCCCTTTATCTGAGGAAGATACTCGCTCCCCGCTTTACACAGAAGAAAAAAGCTGCCCTTATTGCGCGACTAACACACCCCAAGAAAAAGCTCCAATATAGTTATTGTCGTGCGCGATTTTTCCCCTGACCATTAACCAACTGAGCTAAAGGACTCAAAAGCCCCGTATTCTCCGCAGAAACATACATAGGCATATCCTTGCCGGCCACAACACGCTGCACAAACCGCTTACTGCGCATAACTTGGAACAGGCGTTTGTCGCTTTTAGCCATGTCAGCATACTTTTGAGCCGCAATGGCAAGACCCTCTCCAGATATACGCTGCGCTTCTTTATTTCCGTCTGCAATGATCCGATCGGCTTCTTTGCGGGCTTCTGCGCATACACGCTCTCCTTTTTCCTTACCCTCTGCCCGAACACGCTTTGCAATTCTCTGACGCTCTGACACCATTCGGCGATATATCGCCTGACTATTTTGCTCTGGAAGCTCAGAACGGGCTATCCGCAAATCCACCAGTGTTAGCCCAAAAGAAGCCATATCTTTACGCACAACTTCCTCCACAGCATCCATAACCTCCTGGCGATTGTGCTTTAAAAAGCCCTCAAAATCAAACTTCCCGACACAACCACGCAAAGCCGAAACCATCAAAGCATGCAAACGCGCCTTAGATTCTTGATGCGTATGCAATTTTTTATAGAACAAAACGGGCTCTGCAATATGATACACAAGGTATGTATCCACAATCACACGCTTTTTATCACTAGTAATCACCTGCTCGCCACACACCTCAAAAGTTCTGTTACGCACATCATAACGTTCAACATTTTGCATAAAAGGAACTTTAAAATAAACTCCTGGCTTATGAATTTCCTGCCGCGGTTTTCCAAACTCCAGCACAATCGCTTTCTGATAAGGCTCTAAGATAAATATCGCATCACTTGCAACCAAAAGACCTAATAAAACAAGCCCTCCTGAAACGGCACTTATAATTTGTTTTGACATACTGTTTTCCCTTGACCATATTGAGCTGACAAAATAGGCAAAATACTGTGCGAAACAGAGCTATCTAAAAGGTGCATTTTTTTATCCTCTAACGCCTCCGCCAAAATATCGTACACCAAGAAGGTCTCTGCCCCTTGAGCCGCATCGCTACGCCACACATTTTTCAAGTTGTCAAAAACAAGCTTTTCCGCCTCAGCACACTGCGTCAGCGAATAGGCCTCTGCCCGAGCGTGCTCTACGGCCTTCACTGAATGAGCTCGGGCCTCAGGAATCATCTCATTGCGCAATGCCTCAGCCTGGTTGATGGCATAGTGATGATCCGCCCACGCTTTTTCCACATCATAAAAAGACTCCGCAACCTCTTGTGGAGGATCGAGTTTACGCAGAGTTACCCCCTGAATCCACATGCCGACACCATAGGAATCTAAAACTTTTTGCATCTGAACTTTCACGGCGTCCTCGATAGCACTCCGCCCTTCAGAAAGTGCCTCATCTATATCCAAATTATTAATGGCATCACGCATGCACGAGTCTGCCGTAAGGCGAATACAGTCAGCATAGTTAGCAAGATGAAACATAAAAAGCTGAGGGTCACTAACAAACCACTGCACCGTATAACTTACATCCACAAGATTACGGTCACCTGTAATGGTCTGACCAGCGCCGACACCACGATCCATATTCAGCTGGTGCACCACAGACGTGTCGCACACATACTCTTTTTCTAGCGGAAACGGAAGCCGATAGTGCCACCCCTCTGACTCAGTGCGCACCACTTGGCCAAGGCGCGTAACCACTGCAACCGAACCCAAATCCACCTGAAAAAAACCAGTCATCAGCCATCCTGCCAACAACGCTACCACACAAGAAAGGACGGCCTTTTGCACAGAAAAAGGCAAGGGTGGCCTCCCATCATTTTTTGGGGCCGATTCCTTTTTGGGAGCCCCTTCATCTTTAACATCCCACGGATTATACACAAATTTATTATACAGACCTTAACACCTTAGTTCAATAAAACTTCTTTACTTTTTGCAAAAAACAAATCATATTTTATTATGGCTTCTCCATATTACATAGCTGTTGGATCCTGCAAAGGAGGCGTGGGCAAATCTACAGTTGCCGCACTTCTCGCCCTTAGTTTACGATCATTTTTCAAAGTAGGCCTTCTTGACGCCGACATATACGGCCCTTCTCTACTATCAATTCTGGGAGCAGACCTTCCTCAAACAGCAAAACCGATAGCTATAGAAGGTGTCCAGTGCCTCTCCCTACAAACACAAGACTCTCAGCAAAACTCACGCATCTGGCGTGCGCCGATTCTGCACAAAGCCATCACTTCAATGCTTGCCCCTAACATCTGGGAGAACTGTGAAATTGTCATTATTGACATCCCCCCAGGAACAGGCGATATTGTGCTTTCTCTTCGAAAGGCCCTCCATAGGTATAGCCACATTATGGTGACTACACCCCATGAGCTTTCTATTCGCGAAGCTTTTCTTTTCTCTGATTTTTGCTCAAAAACAAATCTCCCCGTTCTTGGATCAATAGTCAACATGTGCACCTTATACAAAGCCCACCCTACCCTAAAAGATCTCTTAGAAAGGCACCCAAAAATTGCGTCCCTTTCACATACAGCTTGGATTGCAAATGCAGCAGGGTCTCGTGATTTCTCATCTAACGCACACACACACAACAAAGAGTTTTTCGAAGAAACTGCAGCACTGGCGCCTACACTCCGCGGACTTATTAATCAACCATGAGCCCCTAACTAAGCACAAGTATTCGAGGGCTTCATTTTAGAGTCTGCACAACTCAAAGCCCCAAACCTGCCTTCACCTCATCCGCTTTCGCGGATGCATAAACCGAGAGCTCCTTCTTTTTATCAAAACCAAGTCGATCACTCAACCCTTTGCGAATCACAGCTCCCTGGACGTCCAAATGACTACTAAGATAACCCGCAAACATCGCCATGCAATACTCATACTTCTCCTGCACCTCTGCCCATACTGCAATAACATCCTTACTTCTTGATCGAGCCTCAGTGAATTGTTTGGTGTTCTCCTTCGTAAGATGATTCAAGCGCTCCAATGCTTCCCGTTCTCCTGTGCCTGCTAGCTGAAAAGACAATCGCGCCAATCCACTTGCATACCCTTCATATTTCCACACATCCTGAATAACCTGGTGATTTGCAGCATAATAATCCCGATAACTTTGGCGCGCTCTCAAAAAATCTACTCTCGCACCCTCCAGTGCTGGATGCGAGTAGCTTACCTCCTCCACAGGCAAATCCACGGTATTAGCCGCAAAAGAAGCGGCGCAAACAAAAAACATTACAATAAATACATTTAGCATATTTCATTACACCACATCTCTTACCCCCCGTCAAAAGATTCCGAACTCACTAACGCATCCGTAACGCAAAACACATTATTCACATAGCAACGTAACACACGCACTGCACAAGACCCCCAAGTGTAAGCCGCCGCAAAACAAGCACGACGGCAGCTTGCATGAAGAGCCGCACATTAGGCAAGAAAAACCCACAGACCAATGCGCCCGCCCCCAAATTAAAATGGGCCACCAACCGATGCATCACAACTGCAGCCATTGACGGCACGTATAGCGCCTCTTTGCGTTGTTAGAAGAAAGCCGCGCCACATTCTTACATATTTCTTAAAGATTTTGAGACCGAAACAAAATCAAGTCTTGAATCTACATCGCGTAACATCTCTTCAGCAGCTGAATTAGAGAGGTCAAATAGGTGCGCATAACTATATACGAAATCAGTCAGAGCGGCATCATATGTACTGTCAAAATTTGCCAATTTCGCACAAACTTCAGAAGAAAGAGCATCATCAATTCCTAAAGATAGACCCTTATACAACCTCATCTTTTCAGCGAAACGCTGCCGATCCTCATCACTCGCCCCCTGCGGTAGCGGATTCAGCACCCCCGATTTTTGAAGCTCATTCAACCTTATCACGGATAATTTGTATTGCTCAATCTCGCTCTGATGAGCGTGATAAAAATTAGTGTAATCGGATCTCAATTTTAAGAACGCCAGCCTACTCGCTTCTACCTTGCTGTCCAAAAAACTCTGAAGCTCAACCGCCGGGTAGCAAGAAATCCGCTCTTTCATGTATGCCTCCCTACTCGCTTTCAACTCCTTTGTTTGTTCGCTCTGCAGTTCAGCACCCAGGGTCGCCGCCACAAGAGATGCGGCATTAGACACACAACCTAGCATTACATAAATAAAAACACAAAACATAAATAAAAACTTATTTATTATACCACAAAATCAAACGATAGCAACATCACCAGCAGTCATGCAATCACGCTCTGCAGGAAGGCCGCGATACCTCCGCACTTTTTCAACGAGCTTCTGCCTGACCACATCACTCGCACCTTGCAGTGGGGGGCTCATCCCTCCCAAGCATTGCATTGCTGGCAAGATCCTGTATCGCTCAATCGACCTACACCAGTCATTCTTCCTCTCAGATCTCTGCTTTCTGAAAATTTTTGCCGATTGGTAAAAAAGCGGCTATGTTTTTCCCGTGCCTTCAATAAGTTCTGCCTTCTGCTTTCTCATTTTAAGTTAGACGGAACACACTTGTACTCAATGCCCCCGTCACCTTCTGAAATTGCAGCAAAACGAATATTCTACACCACTTAAGGAAAACATTCAACATATCTGATTGCACCACATACTAAAGCAAATGGAGCGTCACTTTGAGAATTTTAACTTCTCTTCCAGTTACTCTCTTCATGCCACGAATAAGACAGCAGCACTTGAGGCTCATCACACACAGGTTCACGACTCTCCATATCAGTGATTATTGCATCGCTGCTTAAGTGCAGGTCTTTTGCGTACTGCCACGCAAACCGTTGAAGCGCAGTTTTATATTTATATCGCAAACGACGGAGCTCCGCTAAAACGCTCGAATATTGCAACATCAAAGTTCCATGCTGTTGATCAAGCGCCTTCCACCGTTCAAGTAGATCATCAGAACTTCCCCCTGAACCCAGCACTCTGAACACCCCCATCTGGCGCCCACGCACCTCCCGGCACTGATCAACACCCTGTTGATTGGTAGTATAAAACAAATGATAGTTTTCGCGCGCGCGCAAAAAATCTACTCTCGCACCCTCCAGTGCTGGATGCGAGTAGCTTACCTCCTCCACAGGCAAATCCACGGTATTAGCCGCAAAAGAAGCGGCGCAAACAAAAAACATTACAAGAAATACATTTAGCATATTTCGTTATACCACATCTCTTACCCCCCCGTCATAGGACAACCTCAAACAAAATTATGACTCTCCTCATTTGGTCTCTGATCTTCCGAGTACTGCCAAGCAAATCCCTGAAGCGTATTTTCATATATATTTTGGAAACGAGCGCATTCAACACAAACACTTGCTAATGCTTCATTCGAAAAGCGCTAAACATTGGAGACTTTGCTGTAAGAGTAACGAAAAATGCCGCTTATCCTCAGGCGTATAGTCTTGAGAACAAGCCCTCACAAAGCCTAGACGTCCCGCCAGCTCTCTACGCAAAGGAACATGCACCCCGATAGGAGTATTTAGATGCGCTCTGTAGAGCACCACAAATTCAAAAAATTTTCTAGAATACACAACTTCGAGATTCCGAAAGTGAGGCAAAATATTCTGATTTACAAGCTCAAAAAAGGATAGCTCTCCCTTAGCAATCGCATATAATTTCATAACAGCAAAAGACGCATCTTCATCCAGAGCATTACCCTTTGGAAGACCTGGAAGGCAATCCCCCACCTTAGAAGCCACTCTGCGCATCGCACTTCCTTTGTCAATAACTATCTGATTAGCCCAGTAAAAATCAGCGTACTCTGTTCGCGCTTTCAAAAACTCTAGCCTTTTCGCATCCAATTCTGGATTAGATGGAACAGGCGTATATTCAAAGCCTACACCAAAGGATGTCACGCTCACTAACATAACCGTAAAAAATATACTGTTCATAAATTAAGGATAACACTCCTCTTTCAAAATACGACTCTCTCATATAAAGTTCACCAGCAGAACTCTCTGTATGGTGCTAACTCACCACTAAAGCCTCCGCGCCCTGTGCCAGAAATGCCCTGAAGGCCGCACTTACTCCCTTAACGCGTTGCCTACCAAGCGCTCGACCCTACCACCAAAAACCCAAGTCTTGATTTTATGTCACTTTTCATATCGCTTATGGCTATATCTGAGAGTCCATGCTCATGCGCATACTGATTAGCAAAGTAAGCCAAAGCGCCCTCGTACTCACTCTGGAGATTCAGCAATTTCTGCACAGCGTCACCAGAGGCCAAACGTCCAAAATCTTTAAAAAGCAAGCGGTGCGTTTGCACTTTTTCAGTGAACTTCTGCTGGTCCACAGCACTAGCCCCTTGCGGCGGCGGACGCATCCCCCCCAAACTTTGCATTTCCTCCAACCGATTACTGACGCCCCTATACTCCTCAATCACGAGCTTATTCGCCCAGTAAAAATCAGCGTACTCTGTTCGCGCTTTCAAAAATGCCAGCCTAACCTCTTCTAACCCAGGATATGATGTGGAAAAGCTCTGCAGCTCAATATCCTGAGTCGCTGACACAAGATGCGAACACTCAAACACACAACTTAAAATTACAGTCAACAAAAAATACAACACGAAACATGATACCACAAAATCGACAACTTTAAATAGTGCAGCATTCTTTTGGGTGACTTTTCAAAAGCAAACATATATACGAACAAACTCACCGCATAGCGCACAACCTCCCCTTCACCTGCATCCGCGAGCCACTAGCACATCCATACACCTTATCGACTATGGCGCAAAAGTCACGCACACGGCACATCTACTCAATCGCCCAAGCATGAGCGAAAGGCCTGTTTCTTCTCTTGCGCATAACACTCCACACTCGCCTTTTTGTCAAACCCAAGCCGGCTTTGCAGTCCTGCAGTCACATCACATTCTGGCACTCCCATATGTTCTGACACCGAATACGCAAAGCAAGCACACTTATAGTCATAATTCTGACTCAAATGTAAAAACTGCCCCAAAACTTTCTCATGAGTATGATGAAATTTCATGTATTTATTAGCAATTTCTTCACATAGTTGCCCCAACATACGCGCTGTTACAGCATTGCCTTTTACCCACTCCTCCCTGAGCAGGTGTTTAACACCATCATCCTCCCCATCCAACTTCCAGCAATCATTAATAATCTGTTGGTTGGCATCGTAAAAGCTCCGATACTCGTCTCGCGCCTTCAAAAGGTCCACCCTACATTTTTCCACTTTCGCGTTTGACAGCACAGGCGTATCTTCTATCGCCAAATCCACCGCAAAAGATGGCAAGCCCATTAACATTACAATAATAACAGCAAACTTAAACATCAACTCACTCACAAAAATTAACCCCCACTCTAAAGTTGAAAAGCCTATCGCTCAGAAACTCACTTTCTCACACCATTCGCGGCTGGACTCCGCTGCAGCCTTTAGCACCGAGTCATCCTTATTAAAGCCAATGCGCTCCCACATCTCTGTCTTCATCATCGCAAAGTTTTCACCCATATGATCTGAAGCAAATGCAACAAAATAAATCATGCACGCTTCTGCACAGCACCGTAAACGACGGAGTTCTTGAAACAAACTCTTATGTTGCGTACACAAATTAGCACGCTTGCCGTCCACGGCACTATACTCCGCACGCAGCACTCTCGCAGCCTGATCACTGTGTTGTTTCAACAGCTCACCATGCACCCTGTTGACCCCCATCATCTGGCCTTCTAGCTTCCACGTTTCGTCTATAATTGTTGCGTTGGCGTAATAAAAATCCCTATAGTCTTTTCGCGCCTCCAAAAAGGCAAGCCTCGATTCCTCTAGCTTTGGTTGCAGTGGAAAACTCTTGTTTTCAATGGGCTCTTCCCCCAACTTAGTTTCATCCGTCAGTCGCGCAATTTCTTGACACAGCCTATAGGCCTCGTCAGACCTCCTCTCCACTGAATCTCCCTGTTGCGCCACACACAGCTGCTTATCCTGTGCGACATCCTGTTGGCTATCTCTCACCAGTACACTTTGTCTGCTACTTTCCTTTTCTGCATTAGCCGGATTGGCGCCTCCTTCCAATGCAACTGCAGAAAAAAGCGACGCACTGGCCACAACCATTATAATGAAAATATTTAACATCTAGTCACCTCTCACACAAGTGAGACCTTCAGTCACCTTAGGCCGCAATCTCTTACGCCACTTGCCCACTTCCTGCGCCGTATAATCGGACACCGCGTCAGCATCACAACGAACGTCATCGCGGCTCCTCACTCTAGCGATCACCATCTCCATATCTAAGCCCGCTTGCACTGTGCACTGATAAGCAAAGACACCCAGCGCATATCCATACTTCGCCTCTAAATGGCTGAGTGTATCACGCATCCGTGGATGTTGCTTTATCAAAGACAATGACATTTTTTCAACCTCCGCTTGCCGGGCACGCAACATACTCACAGCTTCTAGATTAGATTGAAACTCCCCTGAAGCGAGCAATCTCGATACACCCATAAGGCTTCCTTGCAACTTCCTCAATTGCTCAACAGCCGGATTTGCGAAATGAAAATTGAAGTACGCTTCTCGCGCATGCAGCAAATCGACCTTACTTCTTTCAAACTTTTCGTTAAATGGAGAACTCTTGTTTTCAATGGGATCGTCCTCCAGTTTCACTACACCCAGCTTTTGCACAATTTCTTGACATAGTCTATGGGTCTCAGCAGCCCTTGCCTCCGCTGAATCTCCTGTTTGCGCACACAGCCTCTTATCCTGTACGACATCCTGTTGGTTATCTCTCACCTTGAGTACACTTTGTCTGCGACTTTCCTTTTCTGTATTAGCCGGATTGGCGTCCCCTTCCAATGCAACTGCAGAAAAAAGCGACGCACTGGCCACAACCATTATAAAAAAAACATTTAACATCTAGTCACTCCTCATACAAGTGAGATCGTAAATCACGTTAGGCCGCAATTTCTCGCGCCACCTATCTATTTCCTGCTCCGCATAATCGCACAGCGCTTCACCATCACCACAAACGATATCGCGGCTCCTCACACTAGCGACCACCGCCTTCCTGTCTAAGCCCGCTTGCGCTGCGCACTCATAAGCAAATGCATCCAGAGCATATGTATACTCCGACTCTAAACAGCCGAATGTACAACGAACCCCTGGATGCTGCTTGTGCAAAGACAATGTCATTTTTTCAATCTCCACTTTCCGATCATGCAACATAGTGACAATGCCTAGATTGGAGTTAAACTCCCCTGAAGCGAGCAATCTCAATACACCCATAAGGCTTCCTTGCAGCCTTCTAGATTGTTCGATAGCCGAATTTTCGGAATAAAACCTGAAATACACTGCTCGCGCCTGCAGCAAAGCGTCCCTGCAGCTTTTAAACTGTGCGTTAAATGGAAAACTCTTGTTTTCAATAGGCTCGTCCTCCAGTTTCATTACACCCAGCTTTTGCACAATTTCTTGACATAGTCTATGGGTCTCAGCAGCCCTTTCCTCCTCTGGATCTCCTTTTTGCGCCACACCCACAAGGCTTCCACACGGCTTCTTGTCTTGTTCAACGCCCTGTTGATCATCTCCGACCTTCAGTACATTTTGTCTGCTACTTTCCTTTTCTGCATTATCTGCATTGGCGTCTCCTTCCAATGCAACTGCAGAAAAAAGCGACGCACTGGCCACCACCATTATAATAAAAATATTGCACATGAATGATTTTACCATACACAAACTAAATTGTACATCACCCTCTTCCTACTCATAAAAACAATATCACCTCTAGGCACAATAGTAATTATTGGCTCCAAGTCTGGCTTTGATGTGCTCACACCCATAAGAAAATCTAGATAGATTGAAGATCGCTGCTTTGAGATCTTCTAGTTACAGTTTGAGACAATCTCACATGAGAAAGTTAAAAAGCCTATCGCTCAGAAATTCACTTTCTCACGCCATTCGCGGCTGAACTCCTCTGCAGCAAAATAAATCATAAGCCCTTACGCACAGCACCGTAAACGGCGGAGTGCATCAAACAAGCTCTAACTGTTGAGTGAGTGTGATAAATTCCCTAGCCTTTTCGTGCCTCCCACAAGCTTATTCTGGAGCCTCCGTGGATTCAAGGGGGGGGCTCACTTCCTCGACTGCAGAACTCACCGACTCCTCCGCAAAAATGGCGCTCTAACTAGAAGGGCAACAATCGTCAACGCAACTTCATGCCCCAGTGTCTGTCTGCTCTATTAGAGACGCATGTGTAAGCTGCCTAAACCCAACTCTCCCATCAACAGACTGTTTTAGATTAGCTTCCTTCCTGGCCGTAAGCTGAAAACACGTTGCATATAAAGCGACAAAGGAGTCCAGCGCCTTTGTGTGCTTGTCCTTCCGTTGGATAATAGCGGCAAACGCGCTTGGATGTGACCGAAGTAAACTAGACCGCTGTGCGGACAGCTCTTGATAGAGCGCCTCCCTATCACACTTTCGTGGTGGCGCCACCTCACTCGAACTCTCCTTCATTATGTTCATACGCAAAAAAAGCGATCTATTTCTCTCCAGAAGATCCATATGAGAATAATAGCACGTTTGATACTCTGCTCGCGCCTGTAGCAAGGCAGTCCTCGCCTTTTCTAGCTCTTTATTGGATGGGTAGCGCTGCAGTTCGACCTCCAAAGTTGCCGATGTAAGGCTTGCACACAGAAAAACGCTACTTAATAACACCATTGAATAAAAATATAACATAAAGATACATTACCACCTTTTCAGAACAAAGCCAGTATATTTAATCGCAAAAACACAAAAAAATCATCCTGTATCCCAAAATCACGCAAAGAGATTCAGCCAGCTGCCTAGCCTTTAGTTTGCCCAATCGCAACAAAAAAAGCCCCATTACAGGATGGTCATGTGATTTACAGAAATGTCACACAAACCCCAAGGCGCGATTTTATACCGGCTCTGAGCTGCTCTTCCTCTTCGTCGCTAAGGCGCGCATAGCGCATGTACTTTCCTGTAAAGACATACATTGTACGATAATACTCCCAGCGTAAGTTTTTAATCCTGGTAAACGCTTGTGCGTTTGACTTACGCAAACCACCAAGCTCACCCTGCAGACTCATATACCTTGGTTGATCCTCTTTTTTGAGGGTCGGACACAACATTGGCATTATGCTTTCATGAAGATCCCTAACCCGATCAAATAAAACCTGATTTGCGACATAATAGGTTTTACAGGCAGCTCGCGCCTGCAAAAAGACAAGCCTCGACTTTTCTAGCTCTTCATCAAATGGAAAACTCTTGTTTTCAATGGGCTCTTCCTTCTGTAGATCCAGAAGTCGCACAATTTCTTGACACAGTCTATGGGTCTCCGCGGCCCCCTCCTGCCTTGAACCTCCTGTTTTCTCCACATCCACAAGGCTTCCACACGGCTTCTTGTCTTGTTCAGCTTCCTGTGGATTATCTCGCACCTTCAGTACATTTTTCCTGCCACCTTCCTGCTCTGCATTAGCCGGCACAGCATCTCCTTCCAATGCAACCGCAGAAAAAAGCGACGCACTGGCCACAACCATTATAATAAACACTCTAACCATATAAAATTATACCACAAAAAAATTAAATTGCATATCACACTCTCTCCATTTGGTCTCACCTTCCTGCTCATAAAAACAATGAAACAAAATGAATAGCTAGCGCTTTGATCTCTGCAAAACTGTGGAGCTCAACGCCTAACGCTACAGATGCACACTCCAAGCCAGTTAAAACATTACTGAGAGCACTGTGCAGTAAGTCGCGTTACACCACCATTAACTATGTTGCACAATATTGCGGAACTATCGCGCAAAGTCTAGATTTCAGGAGGGCCAGGACATTCGTGCTCGCACGACATCAGCAGATAGCAACGACAAACCAATCAGAACAATCAAGCTTGGCCGAGAAAGCAACCTGCCCTTAGACGCTCCCGGCTTCAAGGGCCCCGCTAATCCCAAATTATATAATAGGTTTTTCTTCGTCTCTTGGAACCCTCTTCCTGTATATTTTGCAAACTGATCTAAAAAAGCATTGCAGGCAAGGCTATACCGAGTTTCAAGGTCCTCCAATTTACTCATAGGCACTGCACTTATGGCATTTAAAGGAGAAGGCTGCGACAAATGCTGGTCATTACCACAAAGCACCCTGTTTAAAGAGCTCGCTTGATCCACAGCACGCGAATTCGCATAATAAAAGTCGGAATATTCACACCGCGCGCGCAAAAACTCAACCCTGAACTTTTCCACTCCTAGCTTAGAAATCTTCTCCATGACCTCAAGGGCTACATCCGCTGCAAAAGAGGGCAAGCCAGCCAACATTAAAATAATAGACAAAATAGTTTTCATGAGTTATCGTACCATGAGCACTCGACAATCACAAGACAGTGATTCCAACCATTTTTACGCTTTAGATAATAGCCACGATGCCTCTCCCAAACAACTCTACGATACCATTGTGGATTAGCAACCTTATCCTAAAAAATTGATACTAAACAAACCACCCCACATACAGAGATTAAAAGCGCAATTCCTCAACAGCGCAACTCCTTAAAGCCCAACCTCGATTGTATGCTATCTCTTAGCGTGTCTTCTGCATTCATAGAAAAGGCCCACATCCGGCCATATGCGGATGTAAACAACATCAGAGCATGCTCATACTCGTTCCCTAAGCGCCTGTTCTCATCAAACCGTTTTTCGTGGGTTTGAGAAGAATGACGAAACTCCTTACTCAAAGCTCTATGCTTGGTCGCATCCTTTGCTGTCATTCTCTCAGTCTGCAGTTTAAACTGGCTTTAAAGAATTACATGCGTTCTCTCAAATAAAGCCTCATTCGCACTATAAAACTTTTTATAATCAGATTCTGCTTTCAAAAATCGAATCCTTAAACCCTCTACCTTAGCGTTCTCTGGAAAGCTCTGGAACTCAATATTCAGCGCAAAAGATGAAAGCTCCGCACTCATTAACACACGACCTAGCGCAAGCATAAAACACAGTAATTTCAAATCAACCAAACATTTCATTTTTTCAATTTACCATACCCACACAAAAAAGCAAAATTCCCGCATTAATTTGAAAACAAAACTTCAGGAAAGTATTGGCAATCAGAGTCAGTCAACTCCCGCCTCACAGAAGGCACAAACTCTAGATTAGCGTAGCTATCAGCACACCAAGAGTCGCATCCGCTTCAAAAGAGAACAGGCCCACCGACGCAAATAATAGGTACAACAGCATCCATAAGTCATGCCTGCCCTGAGCCGTCCAAAATCGTAAAGCAATCATTCGGCCCATCTTCGCCATTAGTTTCGCCTTTTATAATTGCCGCGAGGCGAGGCCTCTCCTCTCTCAAACAACCCTACGAAACCATTTCTGGATTAGCAACCTTATCCTAAAAAATTGATACTAAAAATCCAACCCACATACAGAGATTAAACTTAGCACAATTCACCAACTCAACTCCTGAAAGCCCAACCTCAATTTCATTCTGGTTCTTAGCTCTACTTCTTCACTCCCAGAAAGATCCACACTCCGGCCATATCGGGATGTAAACAACATCATGGCATAATCATACTCGCTCTTTAAGCGCCTGTTATCCTCAAGCAGTGCATTGTATCTTTTAGTCAACTGACTAATCTCCTTAGCCAAAGCTCTATACTCGGACACACTCTCTTCTGCGAGTCTCGGATTCTGCAGTGCACTCTGGCGGGCTATAATTGCATTCATCCTATCCAACCACAACTTATTCTCGCTATAAAATTCTTTATAATCAGATTTCGCTTTCACAAATTTAACCCTTGCCATCTCTAGCTTGTCGTTCTCTGGAAAGCTCTGGCACTCAATGTCCAGCGCCAAAGATGAAAGCTCCGCACTCATTAATACACGACCTAGAGCGAGCATAAAACACACTAATTTCAAATTAAACAAATATTTCATGTTTGTAATTTACCACACCCAAACAAAAAATTAAAATTCCCGCATTAATTTGAAAACAAAACTTTGGGAAAGTATTGTCGATCAGAGTCAGCCAACTCCCGCCTCACAGAAGGCACAAACCCTATATTAGCGCACAAGATATCACGCACCTCAAGGAATGTCTTGCCTGTACTCTTTGCGTATTCAACTGCAAAAGTATTACATAAATGCAGAAATTTTTTTTCGACTCTGTCAAATTTGGCTATAAGGTTCTCGTGCTCCTGGTAAAAATCATTGTGTTGTTGAACAAGCTCCTCATGTCGCTCCATGGCTCGCCGCCCCTTAGGGCCTGCTGACCGCACCGGAAGCCTCTGCGCATCATCAGCAAGCACCCTCCTCATAGCCCAGTCTTGCTCCAAAACACACTTGTTCTTATGGTATAGCTTAGAGTATATATTCCGCGCTCGCAAAAATTGCGACCTACAGTGTTCCAGGTCTTTACTAGGAAGTACACACGATTCAATCGTCTCCTTGGCTCCAGCTGCAAACAATTGCGCACCAATCAGCATTAATATAGCATAAAACAACATAAATTAAAATTATACCACAAAGCAGAACAAAGCGCAAACACCTCAAACTTAGTCGACGATCCTTGAAGGCTTAAAGCTGAAAACGCTGATCTTAAGATCTTATTGGTTTATCTAAGAAAACAAGCTCAGTGAGCAATATCACTTAGCTTCTAACGAAAAGCGGCTTTCCGGCAAAGGTGGCACTAGCAGCTCAAGAACGCACCTACTCAACTACACGCAGCCAAAACGCTATTCAGATTTTGTTCTCTGCCTCTGTAGGCCGATAGCCTGCGCAGTTGCACGCTAAAGAATGTAAAAGGAAGCACTTGTAGTCTGCATAGACATATGTAAACCTCTCCCCATAGCGCGTAAATACGCCCCTGCAGCACATGAAAGCGCCCTGCCACACTTTCAGCAATGCCGATGCAGCCAATCGGCGGCTTGTGTGTATAACAAAAAGAAACTGTCAAACATCATATTCATTGTTTTCACACAATAAAAAAAAGCTCAATACAGTACCGCACCATACAGCGCCACACAATACAGTTATGGTCAGCTTGTTCCAAAACCACGACTGGCTCACTTTTGCACGCCATTCACGCTCTGCCTTCTGTGTGTGAAAACATACTGTCTGGGTACAATCAAAGCCAAGGCGATCGCGTAACCCTCTCTTTATCCTCGCACCGGATATGCCCACATAATCTGGAGCAAAGCTCAAAAATCGAGCACAAGAAGATTCATACACCTCCTTTAGACTCTCAAATTCTTCAAAAATTTTCGCGTTCCTTTCAGTCAACTCCTCATATTCTACATCACACTCTTTATAAGCACTTGCCAGCAAACCACTCACCCTCAAGTTGTTTGTGCACACTGCATCAACCCGGACTCTCTCAATGCCGCTCATGCTACCCAAAAGCGCCCAAGAACCCTCAATTATCTGTTTGTTTTCAACATAAAAACTCTGATAGGCTCCACGAGCTTGCAAAAATTCTATCCTGCTCTCCTCCAGTTTATTATTCGAGGGTACGCTCGTATACTCAACCAGCTCGCTCTCTAATACACCAGATGCAAAAACTGCAGCGCTAATCCAAATTAAACTTATAAAAACAATACTAAATTTTAACAACTTTTCACCAAACACCACTATTTCACCTTCCCACGCCACTCCCGCTCGGCCTCACGTGCATAAAATGATACTAAACTTAGCTCATCATCACAGGAAAGCTCGTCATGCACAAACCGCTTTATGCCTTCCTTTGAGAAGCTCGAGTAACGTGAAAACTCACGAGCGAAACTGCTGCAAGCATAGTCATACAGACCCCAAAGCTCTCCAAAGCACCGCACAACTTCATAGTTCTTACACAAAAGAGCATCATACTCTGCCTGACATCTTTCATAACTGTTACGCAGGAAACGCTCAAGCCTCGCATTACTGTTGCGCTCCTCCTTGCGGCGAATTGCATCAATTCCCAATTTCGTTCCACGCAGCTTCCAGAGCGCCTTCAAAACATCGATGTTTTTCTCAACAAATTGACTATATTTTGTGCGTGACAGCAAAAGCTCAGTCTTTTTCGCTTCCAACCTTGGATAAGACGAGAATCGCATATTTGCAACAGAACAGGGAGCTTGCGCGACCTTCTCAAAGGAAGGGCATTGTTCTACATCCAACCCGCTGCTTGATGCAATCGCAGAAAAAAATGTCACACCACTTACGGCCACTATAGTGAAATACCTTAACATGGTTCATTACATCACAAAAAATTCAGAGATACAATGTTTTTCACTCCCCCTGCCGACTCACAACACCTAAGGCCCCAGCCTTTCGTCTAACACATGGCGATACCTGTCTCTTTTTTAGAAGCTTCCCCAACATCTGCGCAACAGGGCACATGCGATCTCTTCTCGACTTTCGGCTTATGGCAACATCTTGTCCTGCGAATTACACAACAAACCCAAAATTCAAGAAGTATTACCACACAAGATCGTGCGTTTGCAAAAAGATTTACTCAGCAGAAGAGGCTAGTTGCAGACTATATGAAAGGAAAGGACGATTCGAGTGTAGCTCTATGGTGTCTTCTTTCGTAAGATTAAGTATATCACGTACACGAAAATACTCCCAAACCAAATCTCTCTCCTCTTGTGGAAGCCCCCGCGCCGAGACAGTTCGCCCTGATCGAATATGATCTGCCACCCAATTATTTCCAGACATCTTAACACACAGTTCCAACCGCGCCCACAAAAGATCTCGCTCTCTAACCAAGTGCGTCCGCTTCACTTTTTCAACCTGAATAGACGAATAGTCTTGTGGCGACACATATGCATTGTGTGTCACAAAACGCGCAACATCTAACGTAGGCTCAGTCTGATTACATGCCACTGCAGAACAACCGATCACAACAACAGTCAAAGCACATAAAAACATAACTACACCCTATTCAACCTCGCAGATCTAAAGATAACCCTTACTCTGTCCCATGCTTCTCAGCATCCGATTCCATTTCTAACGCTTTTGCAAAGCGCACAGCATGCGCTGAAATTGCCTGTGGGTCTTTTCGAATCGCACACATAAGCCCCGTATGTGCCACCGTCACGCGAGGCACCTCCGAATCGCCGTCCTCAAGAGGCAGCATCTGTAGTTTGGCATGACTCAACATCTTAACCTTCAGCGCTCGCTTCTCTTCTGACACATCCTCACCATTCCCTTCGCGCTTCTTCAGCTCATCAAGCTGGGCGCTAAAAGCCTGGCACACTATGCCACCCTGTCGCGCACTCGCCACAAGCGACCGGTGAATATCCAAGGCGTTAGATCGCACCTCCGGACACCTAGCCCGATGCTGAGGCTCTCCCTGATTTCCTCTTCGAGGTGTAAACACTTTTTGTAGGGACCGAGCACCTGATGTAGCTCTTTTCACGCATTTGTGCATCGCTCTCTTGAGGATGTTGCGTTGCTCACGGCGGCTTACACCTAAATCCCCTTCATCATCAGTCTCCTCAATAAGCGAAACGACCTGCGAAGACAGCTCCTCTGCGCCATCTACAGTGTCGGTGTACCCTGCGCCATATACAACACAAGTAAACAAAAAGTAGAGCATTATTCCTTTATTCATAAAAACCTCGAAATCACAATAAATTATTATATCACAAAAAAATCACAACCTCTCCAATAAAATTTGCGATTTTCTATTTGTTAGCCAAAAAATAATATGTGGGCTTAAGCTCACCTCTGCTAAACTGCAGGTCAAAAGCAATAATTCAACCTTCCTCCAATAACTTTTGCGCAGCAAGCAAAATCAATCAACTAAAAAGCACTGGCATTCAAAAGAAAATTAAACTTCATTCACGACAACGTTCACTCTTTTCACTTGCCGCGCCGTCGGCCTCTCAAACGCGGTGACCCTCACCACTTTCACTTTGAGGCTGTTATTCAGGTGATCCGTCACATTTTGAAGCTCTACTGGTTGTGGGCCATCATGTTTTTGCTCCCACTCCAGCACCATACCTCTTGCCATTTGAGGAGCATGCACTTTTGGCTGCTCTAGATCTGGCAGCTCACGATTAGCAGCACTAGCCTGCACACCGCACAATACAACGAAAAATATTAATAGTTTCTTAAACATAAAAGCGTCCTTCACCCCCCTTTTACCACACACGCACCATTTTCCAAACCATTCTCTAAATTGTTTACTTCAATCGCTATCACGCCCACCATTTTCCCTTGCTTCTGCACATGACCAGCCAACCTCCCAATCTATAGTATATGAAAGATTGTAAATATTTGATGATTCCCCAAAGCACACAAAAAACAGGGCTGCCTTATTACTTCCCACGCCAAGCTTTCACCTCTTCGTGCTGATGAAAAATCAGAGACTCAAATGCACTCATAATTCCCAGTTGAACCTTGAATTTTGCAAACAATTCTGACCGACTCCTTTTGTATTCCAAAGATGCTTCCGGGTAGATGTGACGCAAATAATGGCCAACAAATCCATGCAGACAAAGCTCATATGTGTCCTGACGTTCTCTCAACTGAGCCTCCACCACCTTATATGACCCACTCTTGAGCTGTTGCTCAAGCTCCTGATACCGTTTCACCAAATCATTGCCTTTACTCTCTTCTGCATGAAGGACTTGCAGCACACCACTCATACGCCCTCTCAGCTTCCTCCCGGCTTCCAGCGTCTCTTTGTTTGCGGAATAAAAAGCGCGATACTCATCTCGACTCTTCACAAAATCTTTCCTTGCCTTTTCCAGTTTGGGGTTCGAAGAATAGCTCACATATTCCACATCACACTCCGTTGATACATCGGCAGAAAAAGAGGCCAAACTCAACAAAGTTGTAATAACAAAAATACTCAACATGCCTTCATTATATCATAAAAACTAATTTTTCTATGTAAAAGTAGGATACCCTAGCATCAATCCGCTACAAACAACACTTCATCACGCTTACCAGCCAGCCCCATCCAGTGACAGTTACTCTATCGTTTTCCCATCCACTTTTGATATTCCTCTTGCTCATAAAAATCCACGGCCTCTCCTTCGAGCCTCACGCCCAACCTAGCCTGCAAATCTTCCCTTAATTTACAGGAATCACTTCCCCACGCCCCCTTTTGACCGCGATACTCGTCACGAATAACTGTGGGGCAATTTAGATAGTACGAGGAAAATGTATACATACACCTATCATATGTTTCACTCACAGCGCGCCGCTGCCCCTCAACTACACGATAGCTAGAGTTATTACGATACTCTTTATCAATTTTTGCACACTGCTCCTTCAGAGCACTCACAGCAAGCTGATTGTCCCTATCTCTTTCTGCAGCAAGGGCTCTCCTCAGACCATTCTGCTGTCCTCTCAGCTTCCTCCCGGCCTCCAGCATCTCTTTGTTGGCAGAGTAAAAAGCACGATATTCATCTCGGCTCTTCACAAAATCTTCCCTTGCCTTTTCCAGTTTGGGGTGCGAAGAATAGCTCACATATTCCACATCACACTCCGTTGATACATCGGCAGAAAAAGAGGCCACACTCAACAAAGTTGTAATAACAAAAATACTCAAAACACCTTCATTATATCATAAAAACTAATTTTTCTCTGTAAAAAAGGAACACAGAAATTTAAAGTACACCTCAGCCAGTTTATGTATAGCCTGATACAAAGGGGCCTGATGCCTGCCCCTCAAAGAGAACAATGCGTCAGATTTTTGGGATTCCACTCTCAAGCATTCTTTCTCGTAAAATAAAGCAGTAGCACGCGCATTCCGCAAGCCAGCCCGAAGCACGTCACACGACAACTCATCATCGCACAAGTCCACTTGATCTCGCCAGTACCTAACTTGCACAGGAAGCTCTTCATCCGGCTTACCCGCGATCTTCATCCACTCGCCATTTTCTGTAGCTACGCAGGCCTTTAATTCCGGCACCTTCACATCCTGGTGAATTTCAGCTTGATCAAGCAGTTTTTGCAGAGAAGGCAAAAATTGCTCAATCTCTTCGCGTGCCTTCGCAATGGCCCAATCCAGCATCACACCAATCAAGACAAGCTTACTCCACGGCGCAGCAAAAGCACGCAATAAGCGTGGCCTTTCGCTGACCGTTCTGCACTCACGCCACACCATCGCCTCCAAATCCACGCGTGCTTTTGCAAAAACTCCACGCTTAGCATGCCACGCATGCATGCGATCACACATCTCAGTGTACTCCCCCAACCGTTCAACAACAACACGCCTTTGAACTTTCATCACCGCATTTTGTCTACACTGATCGATATCACCCCCACCTTTTTTAGAAGCAGCATCCAGCCCAACACTACACCCCAAAAAACAAGCTAAAAACCTAGCACACACGAATAACCACTCCACCATACGACATCTCCTAAAAAAAAACCAACCCACAAAACGCTTCGATTATATCATTTTTCCCCCTTTAACAACAGAAAACCAACCTTTTCACATATTAGCGCAGAACAAACGAAGCCTTAATGGACAAAACTATAAAAAAATGTCAGAATGAAGCACGTTAGCATTGTCCATCATCGCAACACTCATATCATCCAATTTACTGGCAACACAAAAAGGAACGTTTAAAGAAGAGCTTTTTGTGCATATGGACACACTAGCCTGGGCACCCAACAACCAACTTGCCATCGCCCCGTCCTGCGCCTGGCCATCAGCAGCCATTCATGGCGAATTTATTAAAACACCCACTCGCAAAGATTTTTACCACAAGTACGCCATTCAAATGATGCAAATAAAGGCCCCTAGTGATCCATACTTCATGATGCTTTGCCACCCTTCACTGGCGCTTTCACACACCCCCCACGCCAAACTACTCGATGACCTCGCCTTTCTGAACAAACCCATTAGTGGCTGTCGTTTCTTCAAAAATCAACCATCAGAATATCGCGATAGAATTGCCTCTGCCAACGAGAACAGCAAGGTATTTCAGCCCATATTGCTAGAAACAGCACTCCCGACCACTCCCACAAGCGAACCTTGGTCATACAGGTTCATCGCCGACGTTGTTTTCAACATTACACGCCACGAGCTTTTGCGCGACATCAACCCAAATCCCGCAGCACGTGCCTTATCCGTCTTGAAAGACTTTAAAGAGCTAGTACAAAAAAAAGGAAGTTGAGCTTACACTGTTTTTTTGGCCGGAAATCAGGCCCATTTTACACAGCTATGTTCACACACCTACAGGATTCTCTTACTGCACAACTCGCGCGACCTCCTCTCCAGTGGCTCGATTATGACCCTGGTTTTTTCAGTCATATGGAATGTTTCTTGAATCTTTTTGCGGGTAAGCCCGCGAACTCAAAAGCAATACTCCGAGCTCAAAATAGGCTTCTCCTTCACACAACAAGCTGTCAGTACAATATCCCGCCGATCTCTGATCTTGTCTGTATGGCCGACTATATACACAACTCACACCACAATCCCTCAGTGACTGTAGGCGCCCTACATAATCTTTCCAGTCAAATTTGCCCCCAACTAAGTGACCGTGGGCACAACTTTATTGGCCAGATCCTGCGCGTGTTTAAAGGGGCCGACATTCCGGTAAAGTGGAGCAGTCAAGCCTTAGAGTTCAGCTGTGGTGCCTCCCGCATACCTCCAGATGCACAAAGAAACTTAAAGAGGGCTATTGCTCATGCAAAAACAAGCTACACACAAGAGTTAGTTCAACACTGTCATCAACCACACTTCCCTCTCTTCAGTAAGCAAGCTCAGTTTTGGCACTTTGCGCTTGGAGCTCAGCCTTTACCCCCATACTTTTATCAAGAAGAAGTGTCCTCCAATCTGACCTACATCACCCCCAGCATAGCCGGATGCTCTTTCTTTTATAACTCCAACTGCAACGTGTTTGATGAGATACGCCAAGCCAACCTCCCGTATGGTCAATTCCCCACAGTCCCTCTCTACATACAAACAAAAACCTTAACAAAAGGCTCAAATCACTATGTTGCCGTCCTCTATATATTGCTAGATATTTTACGCCTAGACTTTGAGGACGATTTAACGCACACTCAAAACACCTGTCTTGCTATTGCACAAGCACTCGACCATCCTAATTTCTTTTATCACACTGCCGCATCCGTGGTGGCCAAGCTACCTAAAAAAGACCATGTCATATTAGACAGTCTCAATTGGGCACCATCAGGGATAAGAATAAATGTCCCTAATCACACCACACTGTCTGTTGCTATTCCCACATTTGTTTCAACGCTAGGAAGCCACCTACCGTGCTGGCAAATCAAAAAAGCTCTATTCTCCTTCCAAAACACATGGCAAACAGCGGAAATGCCCCCAGTTAGCTTTGATGATGTGCTAATTCAAGCTAGCTGGCTTAACTATAAAGCCAATCAAACAGATATGTTTCCGGCTGACAGTAGGGCCATCCACGTTATTGAAAAAGCTCTTAAGAACGCTAAATAACAAGCCACATACACCAACCCTCTTAGTTATGTGGAGAGCTCGCACTAACAGTTTGTTTTTCAACATGCAACGTGGCATAATCAACATTATGTATATATTTTCACTGACGATGCTAGCTACACTCCTAGCGTCAAGCTTAGTTTCCGCACAATATGAAGAGCACTTTGTGCACATGCCCGCACTCATATGGTCAACCGGCCATCAGTTATCCTTGGCCCCATCATGTACCTTGAGCGCAGAAAAAATCATTACTGACTTTACAAGTCTCTCACAAAAAAAAGAATTTTACCACACAGCCGCTAAACAGATGTTGTCACAGCCGGACAAAAAACACGACCTCTACTTTTCTATGTTGTCTGACCCCACTCCCAATCTCTCAAAGATACCACACACAAAATATGGTGATTTAATCATTCTTGAAAAACCTCTTGGGGGGTGTCGTTTGTTTCAAGAACAGCCATCAAATCACCACGACAAACTGATGGCCGCAACCCAAACTGGCGATACATTCATTCCCATATTGCTAAAATCACACAGACCGGAGACAAACGCAGAATGGTCGTTCCGCCTCATCGCTAACGTCGTTTTTAATGTTTTACGAAACGAAATGACAAAAGGCACGTCCCCCTCCGAACCAATTCAAAAACCACTTGCAGCGAAAATTTTAAAACTCTTTCAAGACTTCCCTCGCAAACCGCAAGTTACCCCATGTTTTACAGATTTGAGTGATGGACAGTTAAACAGCTTTTGCTTTTCTCTCCTGGACGACTTTTGCTCTTCCATCTTAGAAAACCTAGACACACCGCCTAGTTGTCCAGAGCAAATCCCTTTGGATAACAAGGCTTTTTTTTCAGGCATGAAAAGGTTCTTAAAAATGTTCACCTCAAACACTCCTATGTCATCAGAAGAAATCCTTGCTACTTACCACGACCTTATCCACCACTCAGATACAGCGGACGACCTATATGCCCTCCCTATCACTGACCTTGTGTGCATGGCAGATTACATACACAACGGGCATCATAACCCTACCGTTATTGTAAGAGCCATACAGAACGCCTCACCCAGTCTTCTGCCTAGCGAAAAAAGCACTATTAGCCAGACTGTTATAGAGAAAGCCCAAAGTATTTTCAAACTAGCCTGGATCGATGCAAAGTGGGACCCAGAGACACTGCAGGCAGACTTAACAAATATTGCCCCCACATTATCACACGATATTCTTCATACCCCTGAGGCAATACAACACATCAAAGAACTGTCAACCCAGGCCATAAAAGAGGCGATTCAAGCTCTCTCACAAGCCCGTGCGGAAGCACAAAATCGTTCTACGCACGACCTAGTGCTAAGAACTCAAGATCCAGAGACCCTTCTTTTCAGCAAGCAAGCACAATTTTGGAGTTTTGCCCTTGGAGTGCATGCACCGCCTCAAACATTTAAGCAAAAACGCATCACTGACAATGTGATCTTCATCACGCCTAGCGTAGCAGGATGCTCTTTCTTTTATACCCCCCAATACAAAGGGTTTGATGCCATCCTTCAAATGAACAAAGAGTACTCATCATTTCCTAAAGTACCTCTTCACCTTCAAACATCAACAGTCGATGAAACGACAAACCACTATGTTATCCTTTTGAACATCCTGATGGACATTGCTCGATTAGATCTAAAGAAAGGACTAAATCATGCAAAACAGGCAAGCTTGCGGCTTCATTCCCGAAATCTCGAAAATCCTCAGGACACCTTCCAAAAAACAATACAGTTGCTCCAGGAATTGCCCGAAGATTATCACTGCATACTTAACGCCCTGCCAACAACACTTGCTGACACAACCTTTGAGGAAAACACCCATCACCGCGGACTCCACCAGTGGGCTTACACTCTTATTTCAGCGCTCGATCATAATAAAATCCCCACATGCGCTTACGCCGCCACCAAGTTTCAAGGAGTGTGGAGCACAGCAGGAATGCCAGACGTTCAAATTGACGATCTCTTAGTTCAAACTGATTGGAAAAACTACTGCACCAGCCCTGCTGACATGCTGCCTGCTGACAGCAGGATGATCAAAGCGGTGTTCTCCAGTCTAAAGGCCCTCGCGCAAACACCACAAGAAAGGAAGATGAGCTCCAGCAAAAAATACCGCCCTAATCAATGAAGTGCTGAATTCTTTTCCCAAAGTGTGCAGAACCTCTGACTTGGCTAATCCACTCCAGCGCCCCCCTCTCGAAGCATTTCTAGAACCGCCGCCACTTGCTGTATCCCAGTTGGAACCAAAGATCGCGAACCCTCTCCCTATAAGGCCGAACTTCATGAACACGATCTTGAGAAAGTCCTTCTCCATCTACGTAAGAAGAGCACTGACATAGGAGGTTTTGTGCAAAACTACATTACAACGCATTGCCAAGAATGTTCGTATATGCGAAAATAGTAATCATGAATATATTTTATATTACTATACTGGCTACGTTCGTTACGTCCAACTTAACGGCTACATACGAAGAACACTTTGCTCACATGCCCGCACTAATATGGTCAAAGGGCAATCAGTTATCCTTGGCCCCATCATGTACTTTAAGCTCAAAAAAAATCACCGATGAGCTCAAAGCACTCTCACAAAAAAAAGAGTTTTACCACAAAGCCGCTAAAAATATGTGGTCACAGCAGTACAAAAAACACGACCCCTACCTTTCGATGTTATCTGACCCCACTCCCAAGCTCTCACAGCTTTCTCACACAAAAGAGGGTGATTTAATTATTCTTAAACAACCTCTTGGAGGATGCCGTTTATTTCAAGAACATCCGTCAGGTTACCACGATCAACTGATGATAGCTACCCTAAATAGCCCTACATTCATCCCCATACTGCTCCAACCACACCACTCAGCCGAAAAGAAACAATGGTCGAATCAATTCATTGCCCGTGTCATTTTCAACGTTTTACGAGAAGAGCTTTCTCAAGAAGAGCCAATGGTACCATTTGCTCTTGCACTCTTAGATCAATTTCAAAACACCCTCCACGACCAAGGGTGCGCTCTACCTTTCACAAGCTTGAGCACGAAATTCTTATACGACTTTCGTGCCGCTACTCTATTAGATTTAGAATCATCCCTTCAGGTTCAAGAGCAGCTTCCTTTGGAGAGCTCCACTTTTTTTTCAAGCATGAAAAGCTTCTTAAGCATATTCACATCAGAAAGACCTATGTCATCAGAAGAGATCCTTGATACTTACCACGGCCTTATCCACAACTCAGAGACAGCAGTATATAACCTCCCCATCACTGACCTTGTGTGCATGGCAGATTACATACATAATGGGCACCATAACCCTGCCATTATTGTAAAAGCCATACATAATGCTTCGCTCAATCTTCTTCCTCGCCCACAACAAGGCATTACCGCTTTAAGCCACGATTTTATCCAGAAAGCCCAAGATATTTTCGCGCTAGCATGGATCAATGCAAAGTGGGACCCAGAGACACGGCAAGCAGACTTAAATGCTATTGTCCCCGCATTATCACAAGCAGTGATTTATAACACTGATGCGATCACACACCTCAAAACACTGTCACAGAAGGCTATATCAGAAGCGGATCAAGCCCTCTCAGAAGCCAATGAGGAGCAACAAACTCTTTGTGCAGTAGCACTCATGCAAAGGGCCCAATCACCAACAAACCTTCTTTTCAGCAAGCAAGCACAATTTTGGAGTTTCGCCCTTGGAGCGCATACACCGCCTCAAACATTTAAGCAAGATCGCATCACTGACAGTGTGATCTTCATCACGCCTAGCGTAGCAGGATGCTCTTTCTTTTATAACTCCAAATACCAAGAGTTTGATGCCATCCTTCAAATGAACCAAGAGCACCCACCATTTCCTAAAGTGCCTCTTCATCTTCAAACATCAACAATCGATGAAACGACAAACCACTATGCTATCCTTTTGAACATCCTGATGGACATTGCTCGATTAGATCTAGAGAAAGGACTAAATCATGCAAAACGTGCAAGCTTGCAGCTTCACGGCCTAAATATCCTAAGGCCTCAGAATACCTTCCAAAAAACAATAGAGCTTCTCCAAAGCTTGCCGGAAGATTATCACTGCATACTGAATGCCCTACCAACAACGCTTTCTGACGTAACCTTTAATGAAGACCATATCTATCACCGCACACTCCACCATTGGGCTTACACTCTTATTACAAAACTCAATTCTGATACTCACACACGCGGTAACGCCGCAATCGAGCTTCAAAGAGCGTGGAAAAAAGCAAAAATGCCGGCCGTTAAAATTGACGATGTCTTAGTTCAAGCTGATTGGAAAAACTACTGCGCCGACCATACCCACATGTTTCCAGCTGACAGAAAGATGATCACATCGGTAACAAATAGTCTAAACGCGCTTACGCAAACACCAACAGAAAGGAGGGGGATACTCAGCAAAAAATAACCGTCTTAATCAATGAGGTGCTGCAACTCTTTTTCCAAAGTGTTCAGCACCTCTGGTTTAGCTAGGCCACTCCGGTCAATCTTTTCCCCTCGAAGCATTTCTAAAACCGCCTTTTCCGCAAGTTTTCCGTTATGCGTGCGCGGAACCGCCGCCACTTGTTGTATCCAAGTTGGAACAAAAGATCGCGAGCCCTCGCTCTCTAATACTGTCCGTATTTCCTGCGCACGTGCTTGAGAAAGCCCCTCTTCATCATTAATAGCTACAAGCAAAATAAGCCGCTCACGTTTTTTTGAAACAGTCGTCATAAGAGAGTCACTGATATAGGGAAGTTTGTGCAAAATTGCATACACTTCAGCTGTCCCTATACGCACACCGCCAGGGTTTAATACAGTATCTGATCTTCCATAAATAACAAATCGCCCTGTCTCATCCTCAAGAGCAAAGTCCCCTTGCGCCCACACACCTTCAAATTTACGCATATACGCATCCTTATAGCGCAATCCGTCATCATCATCCCAAAAATATAAAGGCATGATTGGAAATGCTTTCTGACACACCAACTCACCTTTTTCATTAAAAACTCTATGTCCTTTTTCATCAAATATGCCCACATCCATTCCTAATCCAGCCCCGTGAATTTGACCGTGGACTCCCTCTGAAAGAGGGTTGCCCAGCACAAAGCATGAAAGAATATCAGTCCCCCCTGAAATAGAGTAAACGGCATCACATTGAAAGATTTTCTCTATTTTTTCAGAAGTAGACTTCGTCAAGACAGAACCAGTGGACAATGCACAACGAATAGAAAGCCCCTCCACTTGCCTCATACGTTTGGTAATCAGATCATAATAACTCGCTGATGCGCCAAAAACAGTTGCTTTTTCTTTGGCAGCATAAGCGAGTAAGTTACGTCCTCCCTTAGCCAGCGCACTACCTTGATACAAAAGGACCGTCGCCCCAAGCGCAAGAGATCCCACCAGCCACTGCCACATCATCCAACTCACGGTTGTATAAAAAAGAACCGCATCCTTGCTTGTAATACTGCAGTGTAAAAAGTGCTCCTTTTTATGCTGCACTAACGCTCCACCAACTGAGTGCACCATACACTTTGGTTTTCCTGTGGTGCCCGATGAAAACACAATATACCCTGGCGTATTAAAGTCAAACTTTTCAAAGCTTATTTCATAACCTACAGTAACACTAGGAACCACCAAAGCCCCCTCAAAAGGATCTGCACTTTCTTGCCCCATATACCCCATACATAAAACGTCCTGTACGCCTATAGCTTCTTTGTGTTGCAAAAGAGCGGCTTCTTCAGCACGCCCTTCTTTTGAGCCAGTTAGAATCAAAAACTTAGGTTGAATTATAGCAAAACGGGATTGCACAAGAGAGGCTCCCAGCTCCCACCCACAGCAAGCCCACACACCGCCAAGACTTAATACACCAAGCATAGCAATAACCGCCTCTGGGGTATTGGGAAGATAGCCGACTACTCGATCACCATATTTAAGGCCGCGCTTTTTAAGTATATTTTGAACACTGGCCACTCGGTCCTTAAGCTCACAGTAGGTCATCTCAGAACGAGCACCACGCTCATCCTCACAAACCATCGCTATGCGCTGCGGATCTCCAGCTAGCAGGTTTTCCGCAAAATTAAGCTTCACTCCCTGAAAAAACCGCCCCGTTATTCCCTGGACAATATGCTGAGGTTCACCTTCTCCAATAAAGGATCCAAACCGCCACCACAAAGTCCAAAAGCACTCCACATCCCGTACAGACCACGCATGGAGCTCTGCGTAATTTGTGAAATTTTGCCCGGTCTGTTCGGTCACAAAATTTTGAAATTTTTCCAAAGGAGGGGAAACTCCCTCATACACTGATTTCGTCATAAGACATACTTGGTTAACGACTGTTGACCTTCAGATACACGCATTTCCTTCTGCACATAATCACGATCTATCACAATAGTTTTACCATGTAAATCTGGTCCTTCAAAGCTTAAATCTTCTAAAACATGTTCTAACACAGTATGTAAACGGCGCGCTCCGATATTCGCAATGCGCTTATTGAGCACGCATGCCATTTCTGCAATCACACGAATTCCTGAATCATCAAAGCGCAAATCAACACCCTCTGCACTTAAAAGAGCCTGGTATTGTTGAATTAAATTGGATTCTGGCTCTGTTAAAATTCTATAGAAATCATCTGCACTCAGGGAGTCCATTTCTATTTTGTTGGGAAACCTTCCTTGCAGCTCCGGCAATAAATCCGATGGCTTCGATAAGTAAAATGCACCAGACGCAATGAACAATATGAAGTCTGTGCGCACTACACCGTACTTTGTGTGCACTGCCGACCCTTCAAGAAGAGGAATCAAGTCTCTTTGCACACCTTCTCGACTGACACCTGATGTATCGCTCCTGCTTGTAACACAAAGCTTATCTATTTCGTCGATAAACACAATGCCATTTTCTTCCACATGCGCAATGGCATCCGCGGCAATACCGCCTTCACTCAAAATTTCTTTGGCATACTCGCGTAGCAAAATTTCTTTGGCAGCAACCACGCACACTTTTTTAACATTACGAGCGGAAATAAAGGAACGATCATCTATTGGGTCCGCAGCTACCTCACTACGCTTACCGTCAAGTGTTGGTATTTTTTCGCTTACTTCTATTTCAACTTCACGGTCTTCAAGTTTGCCCTTATCATAAAGCTCAAAATAATGATCCATTTCAGTTTGACCGGCCTCATCTCCTGCAATTTTGCGGACAATAGTTGCTCGCGCCATTTCACGAGCTTCACGTCGCGCCCTGTTCTGCATTGCCAGCCGCATATCACGCATGGTCACGTCAACTAAATCACGAATGATTTGGTCAACATCGCGCCCCACATATCCGACCTCTGTAAATTTAGTCGCATCAACCTTAATAAAGGGTGCACGAACAACCCCCGCTAAACGGCGGGCTATTTCTGTTTTACCGACTCCCGTTGGACCAACGATTAAAATATTCTTCGGTGTTATTTCTTTGCGCACATGCTTAGGGAGCTTTTTACGACGCCAACGATTACGCAGTGCAATAGCACATACCCGCTTGGCTGCGCGCTGACCTACGATATACCGGTCCAACTCCTTAATGATATGCTTTGGTGTTAAACTACTCACCTAGCACCTCGTACGTTATATGACCACCTGTATAAATACAAAGATCCACCGCAACAGCCATAGCTTTTTCTGCAATTTCCTTGGGTGACATGTATGTATTGTCATAAAGCGCTAAAGCGGCAGAAAGGGCGTAACCCGCGCCCACACCCGTAGCTGTTGCCGGATAATCAGCGCTCACAACATCTCCTCCCCCTGAAATCAAAAAAGTCTCAGAAGAGTCCGCAACTATTAGGTTTGCATTATAGTTTTGTAGATGCTGATCCGCTCGCCATGCCTGAGCCAGCTCAGAGCAAGCTCTTCCCAGTTGCTTAGGAAACCTATCTACATACTGCTCAATTAACTGTGTCAGCGCTAATGCATCTGCTGCAACACCAGAAAAGCCAATAAGAACTGTTCCCTGTGCAATACGGCGCACTTTACATGCATTTTTCTTCAGGCATAAGTTGCCCTGTGTCACCTGCCCATCCCCTGCGATCACCACCTTGCGTCCACGACGCACTGCTAAAATTGTTGTTCCTTGAATTTGGTGTTGCATCATTTATCCTTATCTCTTAATTCTCGCGCAAAGAGCCCACCAACCATTGGCAGGACGTCCCATAAAATTGTACAATTATTATATAGATTATACTACGTATTTTCTGGTTTGTCTACATAGTTTGGGAGGACTTATGATTTCACGCGCGTCTTATAAATTGACATTTTTTCAATTTATGTCTGTTTTACTTACCCAGCTGACTACTCTTGTCAGCGCTCCATGCACAGAACTCATCCGTACAGACATGTGGTTGAGCCTACAGTATGTTTTTATCATGTTTGGCCTATGTGGTGCACTATACGCCTTTTTCTGTGTGCGCATTAAGTCTCACGGACTCTCATCCACTTTAACCGCCATCACGCACGTGCTCATTGCGTCAGCCATGCTGCTTCCCACATTTATCATTCCTGCCTGGCAACATACACCCGAATCTATTTTACAACCCTATGAGCCTGGCTGGATGAACCACATGCTTTCCGTGCTAATATCTGCACCTTACACGCTCTCTGCTGCATTAGCGCATATTATCAACATATGGTTTATCACCTTTGCATTTTGGCAAATTGCTAACAACTCACTAAGCGTCAAGTCAGCTTCCAAGAGCTTTCCCATATTCATAGCCATATTTGCAGCCTTTCACACGCTCACACAAAAAGCTCTGTGCTTTTTAAGCATTCACTCCACCAACCCACAATTGCTTCTAGCAGCAATTGCACTCCCGGCCACTATCCTATATTCAAACACTCTGTCGTCTTACCATATTCCCACTCCATCTATTGCACTTGCCAGCATGTTACGCACATTCTTTGCTTCCAAACACCGTCCATTTTTCTTTCTAAATGCCACGCTAGCAACAATAGCCGGTGTCTTTGTCTCCCTTTCTTGTGAGTTGGCCTCCGACCTTAATCAACACTTAGGAGAGGCTATAACATACATCCCTTCAGTCACAGCTTACACCATCGTCTTATCTTCATGCGCAGCATTTTTTGGATTCAAAGTGCAAAGGCCCACCATAATACTACAGTTATTTATCGCGCTAATTGTGGCGGCAACTGCTATTCTTTTTATGGCTGACATACGCCCCTCTTACCTTGCATATGCACTGTGCGCCACCTACGCTGTAAAATATGCAAAGCACGCGCTCTTTACCGCGCCCAAGCAGCTAATATTCATGTCATGGTCGCCTTCCCTTAGAATTCAAGGTAAAGCATTTTTTGACCTAATCGTTGACCGACTCGCGTTTGCAGCAGGTGCTTTTTCGTTTCATCTAATCAAGGTTATTTCTTACGCGGGAACCATGTCGCTTTACTCCTTAATATCCGCCTTTATATTATCTTTAACATTAATAGCATTTTGTTCAACATGCTACACACATAAGGCCTACTCTTAAACGCTGGAGCATTTCTTCCGATTATCTATAGATTTTATCAGAAAAAAATATTATAATATCGTGTTATGAAAGTAGTATCATCATTAAAGTCCGCAAAAAAGCGTGACAAAGATTGCATTATCGTAAAGAGAAAAGGCCGTCTTTACATCCTTTGCAAAAAGAACCCTCGCTGTAAGGCACGTCAAGGGTAGGCTCAACGATTACAAAAAAAGAGCGAAATTCGCTCTTTTTTTTTGCCTTTTTGCAGTTAAACACCTCTAGTTCTTCACTTTACATCTAAAAAAAAGAGCGGAAATCCGCCCTTTTTACACTCCCACTTACTCATCATCATCATCGTCATCAGGCATTTCAATAACCTCAGTGACTTGCCCCTGTGGAGCTTTATGGAAAGAATCCGCGGCAACCACCTTATAAGAAGCTGACTTTGACTGCGGCTGCGGCTGTGGTTTCTTCTTCTGCGCCTGAACCTTTGGCTTACTCACTGCCACCCCTTCCTTCTTTTGTAAGGGGCTCACCGGAGTATCTGCAGCATTATGGATTATCTCTGTCGTTTCTTTTTTTACAGCTCGGGCTACACTACGCGCCATTTCACAGCGCACACATAAACAGCTTTTTTTATCTTCATGTTTCTGCACCTGATCTTCTGTCACACGCACAAAGCTATGAACTTCTTTTACGCCATCGGTACTCTTAATGATGTCCACAACTTTTTGGAGCTCCTCTTCCGATTGAGCGACACCCAACAGTTCTACTTCACTGTTAAACACAATAGCTCCATAGTTATACGACGCCACGCCAGCGGTCACAAGAAGCTTGCTTTCTATTTTTGTTTCTAGCCAGGAGTCTTTCATTCGAACTCTTAAAGGATAACTCGTAGCAAACACAGTACGGTCTACAATTTTATGCTGCGGTGCAGCCGAAGAAATCGTCAGGCGCAAGTCTTCCTGTTGCTGATGCGACAGCAGAACCCCCACTACAAGAATTTTCTTATCCTTAATATAGATATCCACTTTTTTTGCAATATCTGGAAGTGTTTCTTCAATCTTTTTCACTACTCTCTTATGCAACTCCCAATCTTGAAAAGAGGAGCCCCATCCAGGCTTCTGCCCTCCTCCCTGCAAACTGGCTATTGTTTTGGGTATCCAAGAGTTAGGGCCTCCTACAGGCGCACATCCAATGATACACACCAAGCTAGCGGCGCTTACTATTTGTCGTATCCACACTTTCTTTTTCTCCACTATCATTATTTTTTACAATACTTTCACACCACAAAACAGTCCCGCTTTGATCTCTTACGCAAATGGACATTTCTTGCCCATGGTGCGTCACATGAAAGCGAATAGGAACTTGGTACGCTTTTTTTATGCGCTCAAGCATATTACTGTACGTTGAAGATATCTCCTCCAAGACTGGAACAGTTACACAAATTTGCAAACCAAAGACCTTGTTATATAAAAGCACACGCTCAGCAGAACGCAGAACTTGTTTTGCTAAAAAGTCTGACCGTTTCACATAGCCAAACCCCGAGCAGCGCTCACACACTTCCATCATTTTATCAATGGATGAAAAACCAAGGCGCTGTCGAGACATTTCCATCAACCCAAATTGGCTAATTTTCCCAATTTGCACACGTGCACGATCACTCTGCATAACGGCATGCATAGCTTCTTCCACTTTTTGACGCCCTTTAGCGTCAGCCATATCAATAAAGTCCACCACTAACAACCCAGAAAGGTCTCGCAAGCGTACTTGCCGACCAATTTCACAAACTGCATCCAGGTTCGTTTTAAGTGCTGTTTCATCAATATGACGCTCTTTGGTGGCACGACCTGAGTTCACATCAATGGAAATAAGCGCTTCTGTTTGGTTAATGACAATGTACCCACCAGACGGCAAGTATACTGTTGGCTCAAAGAGAGATTCAATTTGAAAGTCTACTGAATACTTTTCAAACAGCGGCTTTTTTTCCTCATAAAGGTTAACTTTTTGCACTTGTTTGGGAGCATATCCTCGCAAAAACTTTACAACCTCTTTATACTGATCTTCGCCATCAATTATGACGCTTTCCACTTCATCCGTCCAAAGATCGCGCACGGCTCGCATAGCAGCGTTCATCTCTCGACGAATAAGAACTGGAGCTTTAGCTTTAACCACTTCTTGCCGCACCGCATCCCATGTCTTTTTCAAGTACAGGTAATCCCTCTTAATAAGCTGTTTCGGCTTACTGTCTGCCGCTGTCCGCACGAGAACCGCACTACCTTCCTCACACTCAAGAGCATCTACTGCTTCTTGCATTTTTTCACGAACTTGTGGATCACGAATACGGCGTGACACTCCTCCACCAGCTATAGTGTTTGGCAAAAACACACAATAGCGGCCCGAAAGAGTGATAAATGTTGTAAGTGCGGCACCTTTACTAGAGCGCTGCTCTTTTACGATCTGAACAAGTATGACCTGCTTAGGATGTAATATCTCTTGTATTTTATACTTTTTATAAAATTCATGGGCGCGCGATCCCTCGCGTGCCTTACGAATTTCAGTGTCATCTGTTTCATACACTTCCAAAGACGTAGACCCAACATCCCCAGAAAAAGAAAGGGAGAACTCTTCTTTTTTAGGCTTTGGCTTTTCAAAAGAACGGTCCGCCACTGGAATACGAAAATAGTCAGGGTGCACCTCTCGAAACGGTAAAAAACCATTTTTTTCAGCGCCATAATTAATAAATGCGGCCTGTAAAGAAGGCTCAACCCGCTCTACTTGACCTAAAAATATACTGCCTTTCACCTGATCGGAAAGACTGTCCTCAAATAAGTACTCTATGAGCTCTGCATTTTTATTAAGAACCCCAGCCCTTACTTCACCCGGGGTTAAAGCGTCAATTAAAATTCGCATACGCTAGCTCCTTTGTCGTATAAACGACTCCACTCATTATATCGCATTTACCAAAAAGATCCATGCTTTACAACCATGCATCACCTATTCCTCCATCCACACCATATTCTTAAGAAAACATTGCCTCTACGCTAGAGCACGGTAGTATGGATTAATGAACACTTTGCTCGGAATGTTATTTCTTGTGGCAGCAGCGCACGCAAGCGTATCTCTTTCGTTTAGCCATGATGAGCGAGGCACCTTGCTACACATTACGGCACCACCAGAATCCCCCCCCTTATGTAACTTAAAATTAGCATCCCCGTACACGATTGAAATTACCGCCTCAGCCCCTATCCTTTATCAGGAAATTAATGTACCCGCTGACGACATCACCATAAACAGGCCACCTAACTGCACCTTACATCAAGTGACTTTACATAGCAGCTCACCCTTGTTACTAAAAAAAGTTGGACAAAAAAAAGGGTCTATTTCCTATGCAATACTACCGGTGCACAAGCAAAAATTGTCGCACCCAGAGGAGCTACGCCCCGTCATTATTATCGACCCCGCGCATGGTGGTCGTGACTCTGGCACACAAAATGGAGACGCTTGTGAAAAAGACATCGTTTTAGAAGTCGGACGGAACCTTGCTCAAACTTTATCCCGCCGCACAAAGTACACGGTGTTATTGACACGCCAGGACGACACATATATCAGCGCTCAAGCGCGCGCAAACATGGCGGCACAAGTTTACCCTACATGCTATATCACGCTACATACAGTAGCAAACAGCCATCACAATGTCAGAGGAGCCATGATTTATCACCCCAAACCTCCAGAGGCCGCAAAAAACTTACCTCAGGGCTGGGAAGACAGCAATCAAGCCATCCACAACTCCAGCTTATTATTAGCGGACCACCTTCTTGAAAATTTAAAAGGATGCATTTTTCTTCACGACGAAGAAAGCCGAGAGCTTAGCAGCAGCATCACAACGCTGCCGTGCGCTCAATCTTACATATGCCTAGGGCATATTTCAAACCCACACGAGTGCGAATCTTTGCAAAACCCTCAATATCAACAAGGGCTATCGAACATAATAACAGATAGCATCATCAATTTTGTGGAGTCCTTACAGTCTTACGACCAAATAACTTCGGAAAGCGCTACAGCTTCAGATCTTGGAAACGCTTACGGAAACGTGACAATTGACCTCCTGAGTCAATAGTACGGTAAACTCCTGTCCAAGCTGGGTGCATAGAAGGGTCCACATCCAAACGAATAACGGCCCCATCTTTTCCGTAAGTTGAGCGTGTTTCAAAGCTCTCACCATTGGTCATAACTACTTTTATTTTATGGTAAGAAGGATGTATATTTTTCTTCATAGAATCACCTTTACGTTAAATTCTACATTCTTTTACACTTTTTTGCAAGTCACAAAGACATCTAGAATACTTTCTACACACAAACCTATCGATAAATTTTGCATCGACACCTAAAACATTGAGTCTCCCCATGAAGTTCAGTAGACTTAAGAGAGAGGAAATTATTTTAAAGCACCTAAAAACCCTTTTAATTGTTTCCGCGATCTTTTTTAGCGGAATCTTTATTACCGGCGTGATTCTACACACCATCAGCAAAAGTTTACCCAGCCACAAGCACTTAGCCTCTTACGTTCCCCCTATGGGAACCCGCATATACTCCGCAGACGGAGCACTGTTTGCAGAATATGCCACAGAACGCCGCATCTTTCTTCCTCTCCAAGAAATTCCAGAGCTCGTCACAAACGCGTTTCTGGCTGTAGAGGACAGCCACTTTTATTCACACAGTGGGATTCACATTCCCAGCATTATCCGCGCCTTTTTCCACAACATTCAAAACATTTTTGCCCGCACTAAAAGTCGACTAAATGGTGGTTCCACTATCACCCAGCAGGTTGCCAAAAACTTCTTGCTTTCCAATGAACGCACATATACCCGTAAAATCAAAGAAGCCATTCTCGCAATCCGCTTAGAGCAAGCCTTATCCAAAAATCGTATTCTTGAACTTTATTTAAACGAAATTTACTTAGGTTCTGGGGTCTACGGAGTCGCAGCTAGTAGCTTACTATACTTTGACAAAGCGCTGCCCGACCTCGAACTCCACGAAATTGCCTTTTTAGCAACACTCCCTAAAGCCCCCGAAAACTACCACCCTCAAAGAAACCCTAAAAATGCTATTTTCAGACGAAATTGGGTTTTAGACCGCATGTGCCAGGACGGTTATATTACAGAAGAACAAGCCAAAGAAGCGGCCAAAAAACCACTGGGGGCAAAAACGCAACGAGCGGTTCTTACCATTGACGCCAACTATTTTGCTGAGCATGTACGCCAACACCTCATTGATATTTATAATCGAGCTGACTTTTACGAAGGGGGGCTATATGTTCGCTCCAGCATGGACGCTGAGCTACAAAAGCTCGCGGATAAAGTCTTACATGAAGGCATTCAAAAGCGCGATAAAATATTAGGGTTCCGAGGCCCAATAACAAACATCCCCATAGCAGACTGGCACAAACACCTGACTGCTATGAAGACCATCAAGGGCCTCTATCAGCAAGAGCTTGCGGTCGTAACGGCTGTTTCCGAAACAGCTATTACAGTTGGCCTAGCTGACGGCAAACTCTATCCGCTTCCTTTTCAAAACATGAAGTGGGCAAAACGCTTCTACATTGACAAGACCACCAAAGAACCTCTTACTGGCCCTGCCCCTCAAAATCCCTCTGACATCACCAGACAAGGTGACGTTATCGTGGTCAGCAGAGACAGCAAAAACGAGTTACACTTGGATCAAATCCCTGAACTCAATGGAGCCCTAATTGCTATTGAGCCATACTCAGGGCGCGTGCTAGCATTTGATGGGGGGTATCGTTTTTCACGGAGCCAGTTTAACCGTGCAACCCAGGCCTTACGTCAAGTAGGGTCCACCCTCAAGCCTTTTGTGTATTTAGCAGGTTTAGAGGCGGGTCTTAATCCTTCCACAACGATACTTGACTCCCCTCTCGTAATTGGCGATTGGAAACCTCAAAACATCACAGGAAAGTTTTATGGCCGCAACACATTGCGTCGATCTTTAGAGCGATCTCTGAACTTAGCGTCCATTCGTGTTGCAATGCGTGTTGGTATGCAACGTGTGGTAAATATGGTAAAACGCCTGAAAATTTATGATGATATGGACCTGTCACTTGTTAACGTTTTAGGGGCTAAAGAAACGACACTTCTAAAACTAACAACCGCCTTTTCCATGATTGCTAACGGTGGAAAATTCATTGAGCCTACATTCATTGATCGCGTGCAAGACAGGTATGGCAATACTCTAATTGCACAGTCCTCTGTAAAACTTAAAGAAACACAAACTGATGCGAAATGGCAGCAGCAATTTGCCCCCAAAATTGTAGATTTACGTCAACAAGTCATCCGTCCAGAAAACGCCTACCAGGTCACTTCTATGTTAGAGGGTGTAGTATCACGTGGATCTGGTCGAAGGGCCCACATACCAGGGGTACAACTCGCAGGAAAAACAGGTACGTCTAACGACAACCGCGATGCTATTTTCATCGGATTCAACAGTAAAATCGTTGTGGGTGTGTTTGTCGGATTTGATAAACCTCAAAGTTTAGGGAGCGCCAGCACTGGTGGGCGTGTAGCTGGACCAATATTTAAAGCTTTTATGGAAGAATATCTAAAGAGATATGAAGTAGCACCTTTCCCAGTTCCAGAGGGCATCAAATTCATTGCTGTTGATCTTAACTCCGGGCAACCAGACCCTCAATCCACCAATACTATTTTAGAAGCTTTTGTCAAAGAGGATAGTGACACAAGCTTTAGCAACATCAAAGAAAAGGACAATGATGATGTTTCTCAAGGTATTTACTAGTCTTTTACTAAGCTCCGCACTCACTTCAGCAACTATTATGCATAACAATGCTCCTTTGCATGTTTTTTTAGAAAAGCTTTTTGGTAAATACCATAATATTCAACCATCATTAGATAAGGCTTACAAATCCGCTCTTGCTGAACTTAAAGAAAGTGGTTACATCCTGCAAGATAAGCCCGCCAGCTATCAAAACAAGAATAAAGTGAAGTTTTATGTGATCACTAAACAAAACTCACGTCCTATCCGTATTAAAAACGTTATCAGCCCCCACAAAAAGCAATTTGTTGCACGCGTCACCATTAAAAAGCCTTCCAAAGCGGCAGCGCGCATTCTCACCAACACTAAACTCACACAATCCATCCTTAAGGACCCTTCAAACAGGCCTATTACAAAATTTTTACAAGCACACTCGCCTCAAGCTCCCCAAATGTTTTTGTACTTAGGCCCCAAATTTATCCCACTCTTTCATAGTAGCCAACAAAAACAGCAGATGCTTCTACCCTACTTTAACCAAGGCCATTTATCAACTATTACAAACCAGCCAAGCTTTTGGTGTTTAGACGGCCTCTCATTTAGCGTTAAAGTTCCCTTAATCAAAGACGGAAAATATGGCCACTGTATTTGCTCCTTTCGCGCATACTTAAAAGACAGCGGATATTATAAAATAAAACTCAAAAAACGATCCCCTTTTTACAAAGACCGCTAACTTTCTACATAAAGTGCTATAATACCTTATGTCAGATTCTGCACAATTTCGAACAAACACGACATCACGAATGGCCAGTGTACAGGGAATTTACCTTATATTGTTTTCAGAATCAACGCCACAAAGCACTTCTGCTAGCATTGCGGAGCATTATCAAGAAAGCACACCGCCAGTAAACCATGAGTTTTGCAAAAATATATTTGTAGGATTTATTGAGCATCAAGCCTATATTACAAAGGTACTCGACTCAACGCTTACCGCACAGTGGAGAATTGACAGAATTAACACGCTCACCTGCTCTATTATATTTGCAGCCCTCACAGAGCGGATACTTTTTCCTGACACTGATACTGCTTTAATTATTAAAGAGTACTCGCGCATTGCTCGAGATTTCTTTCTAGAGCAAGAGGCCAGCTTTGTTCACAGCGCGCTCAACCAGGCCCTTGCCGCACTCAACCCAAACTAAAGCTTGAAGTCACCACAGCTTTTCTATAGAATTAAGGCAATTATAATAATTTTTCGAACAAAAGGCATGAGCTCTTTATTTTCTCAAAAGCATTAGTTTTGCCAAGGCAATGGCAATTTCATCGATTTACGTATAAAAAAAGGCCCCTTAAGGGGCCTTCTTAGTATACAGAAGATCTTTGTTAAACCTTTGTAACGATAATCAAGATTAAAATAGCTACAATGTTAACAATTTTAATCATAGGGTTAATGGCCGGGCCTGTTGTGTCTTTGTACGGATCACCAACTGTATCTCCTGTAATAGCAGCTGCGTGTGCTGGTGAGTTCTTACCACCAAAAGCGCCGTCTTCAATGTATTTCTTGGCGTTATCCCATGCTCCACCACCTGATGTCATGGCTAATGCTTGAAAGAGTCCCGTTAGCGTTACTCCAAGAATCAGCGCCCCCATTACGATAAATGCTGTAGATGTCCCAGCAAAGTACTGCGTGATATAAAACACAGCAAGAGGAAACACGATAGGCAAAAGAGAAGGAATTACCATCTCATGAATGGCTTCTTGAGTCAACATAGTCACTGTTTTTGCGTAATCTGGCTTTACCTCTCCGGTTAGGATCTTTGGATTCGCATCAAACTGCTTACGCACTTCTCTTACAACTGCTCCACCCACTCGTCCAACAGCAGTCATACTTAATGAGCCAAAAAAGAAAGGAATAACTCCACCCAGAAGCAACCCAATGATTACTAATGGATCTGTTAGAGAGAATACCACTGATATTTGCGGCAAGTAGTATTTAAGGTCACAAACATAAACTGAAAAGATCACAAGCGCTGCTAAAGCGGCAGAGCCAATAGCATAACCTTTTGTTACTGCTTTAGTTGTGTTTCCAACCGCATCCAGCTCATCCGTAATTTTACGCACACCTTTGTCTAAACCTGACATCTCAGCAATGCCACCAGCGTTATCAGTAATTGGTCCATACGCATCCAAGCTAATAATAATGGCCGACAAAGAAAGCATTGTTGTGGCAGCAATAGAAAGACCGTATAGCCCACCAACTGAGTAAGCCGCAACGATGGAAGCTACTATCAAGAGCACAGGAAGAACAGTTGCCTCCTGAGAAATAGCAAGGCCTTGAATAATGTTTGTTGCGTGTCCTTGCTGAGAAGCTTCAGCAATACCACGCACTGGTCTAAACTTCTCTGAAGTGTAGTACTCCGTTACCCAAACAAGTGCCAATGTCATAACAAGTCCTACAATGACACAAATCATGAGTGACTGCTGAGAGAAGTTTCCATCTGCTGCCAAAAGTCCCATATCTGTTTGCGTAATCCACTGCGTTCCAAAGAAAATGAACAGCAAGGCCAACATAGCACTAATCAGAAGGCTATTGTATAGAGATTTCATAACCCCTCCGCTATGTAGTTTCACAAGAGCGACTCCAATAATAGAGGCAAAGCTTGCAAGAGCCCCAATAAATACAGGGTACAAAATAAACGCATCCGCTCCCACTTCGACCGCACGCCCAATCAAAACATTGGCAACCATAGTCACAATATAAGTTTCAAAAAGGTCTGCTGCCATACCCGCACAGTCACCAACGTTGTCACCAACGTTGTCTGCAATCACGGCTGGGTTCCTTGGGTCATCTTCTGGAATTTTAGATTCAATCTTACCAACAAGATCTGCTCCAATATCTGCTCCCTTTGTGAAAATACCTCCACCGAGTCGAGCAAAAATGGAGATCAAAGAAGCCCCGAAACCTAAAGCAACTAACATTTCAGTGGCAACACGACCACCATCACCGCCAACCATCCAAAATAAGATAGGGCACAAACCAAGCAGTGCTAACCCTTTAACCAAAAAACCTGTAACTGCACCTGCTCTAATAGCCACAAGGAAGGCTTCTCTGATACCTTCTGTTGCAGCTTGCGTTGTACGAATATTTGCACGCACAGAAACGTGCATACCACAAAAACCTGCCACTCCAGAAAGAACGGCTCCAATCACAAAACCAACAGCTACATGCCAGCCTGCGAAATACTCTAGCAAAAAAGAAACAATTAACCCGACCACTCCAATAACGGTATACTGCTTCTTCAAATATGCAGATGCCCCGTCCTGAATAGCACGAGCAATGTCTTGCATTTTTTTATTACCTGTAGGCATCCGCAATACAAACCAAGCTAAAAGTAGCCCAAATAAAATTGCGGCTACAGCTCCTGCTGCGACAACGCCTCCCCAAACTATTATTTCCTGCGATTGATACTCCATCATCTCTCCTTTACTTACATGTTTTTATGGTTAACAAGAGCCACAAAACGCTTATTCAGGGCTAATACGACCATAATCCACAACACAATAATACACCAAAAAATAACCGTCGTATAGGGCACGAGATCTTCTTGTGTTGAGTTTTGAATAAAAAACAACATAAACCCAGGGATTAACGCCCCAAGCATTTTCCCAACTCTTCCTCCCAAAACATCAGCTACGGCCTTACCACGCACCTGCATTTGATAATCCAGCGGCACATATACAAGCTCACGCGTAATGTTAAAGAGGCTGTGCTTCATGCTTCGCACCATAAACTCATGCCAAAGACCAAAAAACACTGCAAATTTTAACGTTGCAAAGGCCGAGACACAATCTATGCCCCAATTACGGAACAAAACACTGAAAAGAAAAACACTTCCGGTGATAGACATCATAATAGGGGTTAGCATAGCGCTGAAAGCCCAACCAAGTTTACGCACTAAGGCCGTGCTTATAAACCCACAAAGCATAATGCCAATTCCCATACGCACAGTAAAGTCACCAAAAAACTGCTGCACTGCTAAGGAGTCTTGGCAATATCGTTTAACTTGCTGCTTCCAAGATATATCAATCATTGTATGTGCAAAGTTGTAGCAAAGACCCAAAATAAATACCAAACCAAGGTACCATGATGCCACAACTTGTTTGACAGACTTAAGGAATCCCTCTTCTGCATCTTTCTTATCTTGCAAAAATTCCTCTTCCTGTCGACAGCGCGCCCCCTGCTGTATGGCGTACAGCTTATTGTATAAAGTCATCATACAAAGACAAATAATAGCAACCAGCAAACAGCCGTATCGCATAAACACAAGATAACGTTCAAAAGAGTTCCCCCCTGCAGCAGACATTATTTTTGCAAATTTAGAAAAGAAGAGACCAAGAAGAATAGTCGTACAACCATTCATTACAACAAAGCTGGTATAAAAACGCTTACTTTGGTCTACAGTAAAGGTCGTGTTTACAAACTGCCAGAACAAAAGGCTGTATCCTATCATGGCCCAAAGTTCAGCAAGCATAAAGAAAAGAGAAAAAATCCAGTAACCTAAAACAGGAAAAAGCCACCGTAAAGAAGGGTAGGCCTGTTGCCATGCAAGCACTGTATCTGAGGAAGCTTGAAGAGACTCTTGATAAGGAAGGAGAATTAGAAAAAAGCAGATCCAGCAACAAATGAGCATCATAAGAAGACTACGCACAATCTTACGCTGCACAACCTTACGTGCAAATTTAGAGTATATGGCCACGAAAAAAATGGTCATAAAAAACACGAAAACTTTAAGGTAGTTGATACATTCAGCTCCCGCCCCAGGGGCTGTCATCACTGCAATGTCTTTTAAATTATGCACCATCCAAAAATTAATCGTAACGCACACCTGCAGCAGGCTTAATAACCGTACAAAGGGAATTTCCTCCCTATGCACCGGAAACATCCAACTTCTAATTTTTGATAACACAATATTCCTAAAATTTATGAAAACATCCTAAGGTTAGATAAAGGAGCGAAGCCTGGCAGCGACCGACTCTTCCACACCCGCAGGTGCAGTACCATAAGCGCTAAAGTGTTTCACGACTGAGTTCGGGATGGTATCAGGTGGTTCCACTTTGCCATAACAACCAGGCAGAATATTCATCACTATGTATAATTCTCAAGACCAGTGGGGAGATTAGTACTAGTCAGCTCCACGCATTACTGCGCTTCCACCTCTAGCCTATTTACGTCGTAGTCTTCAACGTCCCTCCTAGGGAAAACTAGTTTTCAGGCAGGCTTCCCGCTTAGATGCTTTCAGCGGTTATCCCTTCCACACTTAGCTACCCAGCGTTGCACTTGGCAGAACAACTGGTACACCAGCGGTATGTCCATCCCGGTCCTCTCGTACTAGGGACAGCCCCTGGCAGTTTTCCTCACAACCACGGCAGATAGGGACCGAACTGTCTCACGACGTTCTGAACCCAGCTCGCGTACCACTTTAAATGGCGAACAGCCATACCCTTGGGACCTGCTCCAGCCCCAGGATGTGATGAGCCGACATCGAGGTGCCAAACCTCCCCGTCGATATGGACTCTTGGGGGAGATCAGCCTGTTATCCCTGGCGTACCTTTTATCCGTTGAGCGATGGCCCTTCCACTCGGAACCACCGGATCACTATGACCGACTTTCGTCTCTGCTCGACATGTACGTCTTTCAGTTAGGCAGGCTTATGCCATTGCACTCTGCAGCTGATTTCCATCCAGCTTGAGCCTACCTTCGCACGCCTCCGTTACTCTTTTGGAGGCGACCGCCCCAGTCAAACTACCCACCATGCAGTGTCCTGTCGCCTGCTTCAAGGCGTCCAGTTAGATATCCAAGTCGATAAAGGATGGTATTTCAACATTGCCTCCACAGGTGCTAGCGCACCCGCTTCGTCGGCTCCCATCTATCCTACACATTAACGACCTAATATCAGTGCAAAGCTGTAGTAAAGGTGCACAGGGTCTTTCCGTCTAACCGCGGTTACTCCGCATCTTCACGGAGATTTCAATTTCACTGAGTTTGTGTTGGAGACAGCGGGGAGATCGTTACGCCATTCATGCACGTCGGAACTTACCCGACAAGGAATTTCGCTACCTTAGGACCGTTATATTTACGGCCGCCGTTTACCGGGGCTTCGGATTAGCGCTTTCACACCTCTCGTTAACCTTCCGGCACCGGGCAGGCGTCAGACCCTATACGTCATCTTTCAATTTCGCAGAGCCCTATGTTTTTGATAAACAGTCGCCCCCCCCTCTTTTGTGCCACCTCACTCATGTTGCCACGAACAAGGCACTCCTTCTCCCGAAGTTACGGAGTCATTTTGCCGAGTTCCTTCAACACAATTCTCTCAACGCCTTAGTATGCTCTACCTGTTCACCTGTGTCGGTTTGCGGTACGGTCTTATGTCTGAGCTATTTCCTGGAAACATCCAGCAGCATGCGGAATCCATTAACCACATACTTACCTTCTATTTCGTCACTTCAGACTGGTGCAGGAATATTAACCTGCTTCCCATCGACTACGGCCTTCGCCCTCGCCTTAGGGGCCGACTAACCCTGCGCGGATTACCCGTGCGCAGGAAACCTTGAACTTTCGGCGGGCGTGTTTCTCACACGCCTTTACGTTACTCATGTCAGCATTCTCGCTTCTGTTACCTCCAGGACCCCTCGCAGGTATCCCTTCTTCAGCCTCCAGAACGCTCCGCTACCACTTCCTTACGGAAGCCTGCATCTTCGGTGTATAACTTAGCCCCATTACATTTTCGGCGCAACACAACTTATTTAGACTAGTGAGCTATTACGCTTTCTTTAAAGGATGGCTGCTTCTAAGCCAACCTCCTAGCTGTCTTGGTCGTGTCACCTCCTTGTCACACTTAGTTATACTTTGGGACCTTAGATGGCAGTCTGGGTTGTTTCCCTCTCGACTACGGACGTTAGCACCCATAGTCTGTCTGCTGTTATTACTCTAATGGTATTCGGAGTTTGATAAAGATCGGTAGGGATCGCTCCCCCCTCACCTAGTCAGTGCTCTACCCCCATTAGGCTTACTAACAACGCTCTACCTAAATAGATTTCGCGGAGAACCAGCTATCGCCGTGTTTGATTGGCCTTTCACCCCTAACCACAAGTCATCCCAGCATTTTGCAACATACTTGGGTTCGGTCCTCCATTGCGGATTAGCGCAACTTCAACCTGCTCATGGCTAGATCACTACGGCTTCGGGTCTTATACCTCTAACTCTCGCCCTATTCAGACTCGCTTTCGCTCCGGCTACACTTAACAGCTTAACCTTGCTAAAAATATAAACTCGCTGACCCATTATACAAAAGGTACGCCATCACACTTTCGTGCTCTGACTGATTGTAGGCAACGGATTTCAGATTCTATTTCACTCCCTTTATCAGGGTTCTTTTCACCTTTCCCTCACGGTACTCTTCACTATCGGTCACCAAGGAGTATTTAGGCTTGGAGAGTGGTCCCCCCATCTTCAGACGGAATTTCTCGTGCTCCGCCCTACTTAATACGTCGCCAGAAGTCTTCGCCTACAGGGCTTTAACCTCTATCGCCAACCTTCCCAGATTGTTCAACTAACTTCTAACGCTCGCCTAATCCGCTTTCGCTCACCACTACTCACGGAATCTCTTTCGATTTCTTTTCCTCCGGATACTAAGATGTTTCAATTCCCCGGGTTTGCTTCCATACGCTATATATTCACGCATGAATACCGCTCTCGCGGTGGGTTTCCCCATTCAGACATTGACGATTCACAGGTTGCTCACACCTCATCGCCACTTTTCGCAGTGTGCCACGTCTTTCTTCGCCTCTTGGTACCTAGGCATCCGCCCATCGCCCTTTCGCGTCTTGAGAATATACACAGTGATGAATATTCTCTCCTTTACCTTGTCAATTAACCTTACCTGATTATTATATGTTACTCTCCCTGTACTGTCAACGCCCTTTCTTCATTTATTTTATATTATCTCAATAACCTCACTGAACACTCCAAACATCGGCAAAATCCCCCCCTCAAAGTAAAAAGATCCACACAGAAGTTGACAAAGCTCAACAAAAAGTTTACAATTCCAAATGATTTATGCACTTCTCATTATCTTTCTAAGCCCACATTTAATATCCGCCTCAGCACCAAACAGCATTCCCTCCCCTGAAATGCATCACAACTTTTCCCTCGCGGGGTTTAATATTAAGCACCACCAAGGAAGAATGCATATTACCATGCAAAATAAGCTTGCTTCTAAAACACCTGAAGAAATATCTGCCGCGCTCCGCACGACCCTTAAGCATGGATATCTTAGCACTACAGATAAGGCGTTTACCTCAGAATACAATCGCAAAGTTCAAGCCATATTGAGCGCTGATCCTTCAGCAAAAATACGCCCGGACTTTTACTCTCTATTTGCAAGGCCAGAAAGCGTACACCCCTGTCCCCCGCACACCCCCTTGCCGCAAGGCCGATTGCTTAACACTCCATTACACGGTTGCCATATATTCGCCAACCCTCAGGACCCACAAGAAATCATTATAGACCCTGCCACCCCCCTAACACTTCCTAAAATTTCGTTTTTCTTCACTGACCCTACAGCAAAACTTGAGCACCCATACTTTAGTCTTAACTTTGTCATCAACTTTACACGATTAGCCCTCACAAACAACGATGACTTAACCTCACTCCAACACCTCTATGCTGCGTTTAACGCTCTCGCACAAAAAAATAGAGATATCGCACACCAAGAGATCGCAAACATTCAGAAAATATCCGGGTTATCCCACCCCCTCTCCACCCTAACGAACAAATTACTCACACTATTTGGCTGCATTGCCACTCCCCTCTGGGAGATGGCCGCAATAAAACGCTTATTTGCAATCCTCACACCATTAATAAACAACACCCCAATCTCAGCAAAGGAAATTCATCAGTTGTACCAAAGCTTCTCAAAGCTATTTGCACACAATGAAGTGCCATTTGTTACAGACATTATGGCGCACATTGACACTGCATCCAATTTCAAACACCCACACCTCAAGGCACAGAGCCCGCTCTCTATAGCTTGCAGCGATTTTACGCGAAACCTTGATGCGGAAGTCGAGTGCCTGCAAGACAACACGTCGCACATAGACAGATTTTTAGAGGAGATCCATGAGTCGTTTTTTAGCACAGCTATATTCTTATCCACAGGCAATAGCCCTCTATGCACAGGCAGAATAACCGACGAAACTTACCGTTTGGATCAGATGCAACAAAAAATAAAGTTGCATCAAGCTCAGCTGGAATCACAGAGGCTCGACTGCGTCATACAGACACGCAGTCGAATGATAGCACAGCTTATGCTCGGAAACTGCTGCCAGTATGAAAGCTTTTTTTGGAAGTTTTTTCTATTTGGTCTTCCATATGAGTTTGTGGAAAGCACCCTTGGCCCGCACTTGGTCATATCTAAATTCGCCATCGGAAACTGTGAGATTTTTTACAAAAGTGACAACTCCCAGAGTCTCCTCAAAAGCGGAGCTCACCTACACCTACGGCCACAAGTTCCTCTACTGCCGTCTGGAAGCACCACAGACGCTAAAAAATCCGCTACACACCAAGCCGTTTCACGCCTTTTTGACATCATCCGCGCAGAAATCCATAGCGGCGCTAATCTCACTATATCCTCACGTGCCATTCAGGAGATGTTATCTTTTCTGGACCCAAACCCTCACCAACACCAAGGGGACGCCCATACCGTTAACACCCTCAGTGAATCCCCCTCCGATTTGGTCACATCTGAGTGGCTCAAATTTATATCTGAAACCAACTGGACTCAAGTAGTCATTCAGCACAACAGTCAACCGCACGAGTTTCAGTCTCTTGTACAAAACCTGGATCAACTCCTGGACACTCTTCAAGCTTTTAAACTCACTCAAGCGAATTCATCAGCTCCACCAATTTTTCTTCTTTCAGCGATATACGCAAGAATTATACAAAACTTCCAAAACATATCACAAGAAATATGCCCTGATTTATCCGATGTGTTAATGCGCGCACAAGCTAACGCGTACTCAGCACCTGAACCATCTTTTTACACAAAAAGGAACAAAACCCTTCAAGATGCCCAAGAGCTTTTGAAAAATATTGCTCAAACCATATCTCTTGCAACAGAGTGAGGTGAGCACGTCATTCACTCAACTCCAGCGCCGCGAACCTCTCTTCTGGATACAACATCAAAAAAAACCTACTCTCATGAGAGCCGAGCTCCCAACTCCAGCAAGGTCAATACTACATTCACTACAGAAATTGTCAAAGAGTGCACGACGTATAGTGGGCCCCTTTTAAGAGTCTCTACAAGACAAAGAATACACTTGCTTAATGCACTAGGTTAAGCGAGGTGGAGCTTTTTCATACGCAAATTCTGCTCGCCTACACCAGGATCCGCATTCTCGACCATCTCTAGCTCTTGTTCCGGCCCAATTAGCGTATCACATTGTATGTCATACACCTTAACTAGGGTCTCGTTTGGGCACATTCTCTTAAAAACCTGCCACAAACTCTCTTCCTTCGGCGCACACTCATAAAGGCGCAATGCGTCATGCGCACATAATGGCTCTTCTGCCACCTTCTCCCCCCCCTCACATCGCGAATCAATATGCTGCAACAGACCGTCAAATGAATGGAAGTGTCTCTGGATCCGATTGCACTCGACAAGAGTCAAGATGTCCTCACGCTGTGTGAGGTCGAATCGACCTCTCTCTTGACACAACGCAATACGTCCTAGCTTCAGAGATTTGCGCATCAAATCCTGGAGAAAATCATCATACATAGAGACCCACAATCCCGGAGCAGCATGAACCATTGTGTAACACAGCGCCCCCACATACCAAATATCTTCACTGCGCATCAGGCCAACGTTTACAGAGTCTTGTATTTTTTGAAGTCGTGAAAATACGCTACTGATCTGCTCTGATTGTCGCAAAGACTCATTCCAGTTTTCGAAGCTATCCAGAACTACCTTTTTGAGGGTTGTAAACTCTTTCGAAAAACATGCGTCACCACAATCCTTAATTCGTGCACAAGCTCTATGTGCCATAAAAAGCGAAACCACACTTTTGAAGGCTTCCCCTAAGGCAGTCTTAATGTGAGGTTTACTTAACACCCCAAACTTCACAGGACTACAAGACACTCGCGAAATCATCCCAGCAGAAAGATCTGCGCACTCATTAAATTTTTCCACAGCATCCTGATAGCCCGATCCTTGCACAAGGGCCTTTATTGTGCCCAGCGCTTCCCTTTCCACGTGAAAATCCTGCAATGTTGTACTGTTCGTTGCAGCTGCACTAACGGCTGCCATTAGAAATAAAATGATGTATTTACTTGACATGACCGATTCTAACACCCCTGAAAAACCATGTCAATTAGTGAGCAAAGGGGTTTTTTTAAATATAAAAACGAAATGGCTCTTTCTTCACAGCCACCCACCCATAAAGACTTCTCACTGCAAAATTTTCACGCTAAGTAAGGAGCTCAAAACAATAGACGAAGTAACGCACCACGTAATCGTTTGAGCCCCCAACGCACACTGTTAATCAAATGCGCTTAACAAACCTTGTACACTCTCACGGCTACCGTTTTCCTTCAAGGCCTTTTTCACCCCTGGAACTGCAAGGACCTTCTTAATGCCAGATATAATATAAGGCTGCTGCACTGCGCACTCCTTCAAAAAACCTTCTCCGTCTTTTGCCATAACCTCGCACAGCACTGCTGCAATAGCCTTAGCACAACCCGCAGACACGCTGATACTGTCCGGCCACGCTAAAACAATAGATTTAAAAGACGTGTTATCAAAAAAAACCTTTTTCTTTTTAGCCATAATACCTGGAAGATCTGGCGATATTGCAACAGATAAATCCTTCTGACTCAAACAGTAATTACAACCCTGCACTTGAGCTTGACAACGCACCAAGCAGGCCAAAAAAGCATGCACATCCTGGGACTCGGAGCAAATAATTTCCTGTTTTGCGCCACGGAATGGCAGTTCTCCACGACACAAGGACAGCACGCTTACCGCTAGAGTTGTATAACAATCACTCCCCACTGTTTCAAAGCTACAGTTCTTACAAAACAGAAGAACATCTTGAAGATCAAAAAGGCCTTTTTCAGGTGGGTTCTTCTTTGCAGACAAAGCATATTGTTGCGGCGCATTACCACCATCACTGAGGGCTGGTTTTTGCGTCAGATCAATCCGCGTATACCCCAGACGCTCCAACGTCTCAACAGGATCGGACCCTAACAAGATGCCCTCCCTACCCCTCACTCGTAAAAAAGCAACTTTTTTTGCAGCCCACTCTTTTTCTTGAAGCAAAACACAAGCTAAAGCCGAAGCAAACTGAACCTTACTCTTAAATATCCTGGACTGCAAATTCTCTGCGTCACGCACAAGCTTTTTCTCGTACTCATTTAGGATAAATTCATAAAAACTCATCAGCCCCTGATCTTTTTCATTCTTAAACATAGAGGTCTCTAAGCTTTCAGCATTCGTAAGACAGTTGTTCAAGCACAGATCCAATGCTTCATCGCTTAGTTGTGCAGAGCCATACTCTCTACACCAAACGGCTTCACTCATCCGCTGATTCGCAATCTTGGCCAGTTTGGACTGCAAGCCCCACAGTGCCTCCTTCAAACCTGAAGGAAAAGAGGTCTTTCCCAGGGTTTGCATATTGCTATACATATCCTTTACACGTGACAACATATCACCGAGAGATTCCTGCTCTTCCGTTGGCACGTTATCGCCATAATGAGCCACTTGAGAGTTAGGCTTTAACGACATTTGCGCCTGATCGCACAACACTGGCACTTGTTTAGAAAGGCTAGCAACAAGATCCATCGACAACTGTACTGATCGAACCCATGAGCTCACACACACAGTACTTAAAACAACCACAGCCTCTTTATCAAGCTTACTCATGAGGCTCTTAAAGGCAGGGGTTGGAAGCGTTCCAGACACCCAAATCGGCTCTTGTGACCCGCTCGGCAACAATGGCCTCACCTCTTTGTTATAATAATCGATAACACTCGAGTCACGCACGCAAACCAAAGCCTTTCTAAGGTCCTGCACCAAAGAGTCAATTTCATACGCCTTGACACAACAGGAAAAAACAACCAACATTAATAAAAATTTCATCATACTCCTAATAGATACCTCTTATGCACTTCGGAAACTTTAGCACAAGTTCACAATACCGTCAACCGATCTAATGTCAAAAAACATAGGATGAAAGCCCGCCCTCTCCGATTCAATTACTACAGCTGAACGAAGTAACGCTTATCCAACAGAACATTTTGCTCCACCAAAACCTATACTACTGTGGTTCTCACTGCTACACACGTGACATCAAAGCGTTGCGCCAGCTTTATGATGCTCTTTTCAGAAAAGCGCATAATACCTGCGCAATCATTACTACTCTGACATTCTGCCTTTTTCGTCAAATAAGTCGTGCAAATCGGCACCACTATATCACTGCACACTGTACGCAAAAGCGGATGTGCGCTCTTCATCTGAGTGACAATGTCATCATGTTGATCCACCGCACAAAGTATCACCGAAAAAATAGAAGTGTCTGGCAGGTCTTTCCAAAATTGAGGGCCAAACCTCGCCTCCCCTACGCTTAATACGGAACTAACCGCACTTTCTGTAGTGTCGTGCCATAAGCGTATGCCCTTACCGTGATAATTTTTTGCCAAAAAGCACAAAACAGCAGGCAAAAACTTTTGAAGATACACCAATCCAGAGGCCGAAAAGGAATCCTGGCATAAATTCAACGCCTCAAGGAGGATGAGCTCTTGCTCTTGATACAAAAGCCCCTTCAAAAGCAAAACCCTCTTTACAACACCTCCCCAAATAGACCCACAATCACCTTGTGAATTCAAGTTTTGTATATACCGCACAAAATAGCTACCAACAGCCCTTCTTATATAATACGGTGTGTTATCACTCATTGTTCCGGCAAAAACACTCACTGCTTCAAATCCCCCCACAGACCCTGTACTGTCAATTTGCGCAAGCCCTTCCATTTTCACCTTATAAATTTTTGCAACATCTTCCAGGTTGCGCACTGCATCATTATAAAAAGTCAGATCGCATTCGCTCAGCTCAATAACTTTCTGTGCCTCTTTTATTGCAGCTGCATGCCTTAAACAAAAGTTCCGGCGTGCTGAAACAATCCTTTTCAAAAAGCGAGCAAAGTCCGCATCCTGATCCTGTAACACTGGAAGCAAACATGGGCTAGTAAACAACTCACTCGTTTGACAGGCAGCCCAAGCGCACTGAAGGTGGCTCTTGACAACCCAAGTTTGTTCTATGCTAGAGTCCTGCATGAATTTTTTCAAAAACGTGTTAGTCAAAATCTTCTGCAAATGTGCTCTTAAGCTGCGCGAAAACTGATCTGGCCGCGTGATCGCGCTCAAACATTTCAGCACTGCACAAACTGAAGGCAGCAATACTGTCAAATAACTCCCGAAGATCAGCGCTTCATCCCACCCCAAATTTTTCATTACATCTACATCAAATTCATCTAGGCGGGATCTGTTTTGCATCACAGATAAAGGTTGACCCAAAAAAAATGGCGACATGCTCAATGCGATACTGCGATCATTCCAAAGACGAATAGCATTTAAATCTCCTGTCTCCGGCAAAAAAAACCTCAACACCTTCATATTTCCAGAATCATGGCGCAGTGTGGACACCCTCTCTCCTGTTAGCTGTTTAAACTCTTCAGCTATTTTACAAGTGGAGCGCTCACCCTCGGTATCTTCCTCAGACGACACATGCACACCTTCATCAGGTTTACCCAGCAAACTCTGATTTTGCTGTAAAAAGAGACTCACCACCCTGCTGTGATCCTCGCAGCCTGTAGTCGTGTCATACCCCTCGTCAGCGGCATAAACTAAAAAAGAAAATATAAATAACAGTAATTTCAGCATGACACATATTACCACATAAGCAGAATTTATACTATAAATTCTTTAATTTCAACACTATTTTCATGCTCCCTCCCTTCAGAGCACTCACCTAGAGCGCTGTATGCAATAGTCCCAAAACCCAACGTAAGGGCTCTCTGCATTCAAGAGCACAGCTCTCGCCAATAGCCGACTATGCACCAACAGAAATCTGTTCGTATGAAAGGAAGGCATACTGAGCCTCTTCTTATTTCAAGGAATGAAGCATTCGTAGCATGATTCCCTCAAATAAAAGGCGCATTCGTATCATGCGAGGTGTTCTAGAAATTAAGTGGATGATCACCTGCCACCGCAACACAAATTTACACAAAAGCACTCATGTATTGTCATAACCTTCCGGGAAAATCTACACTCTACCTTAGAAAAGTCGTGGCAGCGCCTTTGCGTCCCGAAAACAAACAGCAGATAAAAAAGGAAGGGCACCCCATAGGGTGCCCAAAAACTTTATACACGGCCAAAGTCACGCTGTACAGTCACAAAGACATTGTGCTGAGGGAGAAAACGCCTTCCCCCTCTCAACTCAATAGTCTATTTACCAAAAGGAGAACCAAGATGTTTTCGGAGAGATTTCCTGTTCACCCTCCTTCGTTTCATCACTCGATTGCCCTGTTGTTTCAGACGGTGTCTCTACATCAGTGCCGGTCAACACCTGACTCTCCACGTCTGAAATCTCAACACACTCCCAGTCATCCATCAAGCTTGCAGCATCGTCATCATATCCATTTACAGGCTCGAATTCCATTTCCAAATCTGAGCTATGCTCATCATTATCAATGGCTTCTGGTTGTACAGACACTTCCTCTTCTGATTGGTGAGAAGCAGACTCTTCCTCTTCTTTAACAACAGGATTTGCCACCACTTCTTCTGATTTAAGGCAAGCATCTTCCTCGTCAGTCTCTTCTGGCAAAGCAGCTCTCTGGGCTTCTAGGTGAGAATGAGAATCCGTGATCTTATCTTCAACCTCTGTTACTTTTGCAGGCTCTTCCTCTTCTTTAACAACAGGATTTGCCACACCTTCTGCTAGCTGTACAGATACTTTCTCTTCTGATTGGTGCGAAGCAGGCTCTTCCTCTTCTTTAACAACAGGATTTGCCACACCTTCTGCTAGCTGTACAGATACTTTCTCTTCTGATTGGTGCGAAGCAGGCTCTTCCTCTTCTTTAACAACAGGATTTGCCACCACTTCTTCTGATTTAAGGCAAGCATCTTCATCGTCAGTCTCTTCTGGCAAAGCAGCTCTCTGGGCTTCTAGGTGAGAATGAGAATCCGTGACCTTATCTTCAACCTCTGTTACTTTTGCAGGATCATCATCAGAGCTTAAGTCTGCCTGGGAAAGTCGATCTACTACACTAAACAAGTCAACTTCAAAACCACTTATTTGACCCAAAGTCAGCGTTTCGCTCTGTCTCAATCCACAGCTGCTCACATCCCCATACCACGCGTGAGGATCCTGATGCTGCTCCACTGATTTATATGCCTTATCTGTCCCTAGTTTGCGCACGAGACCCAACACATCTGGAAATATTTTAGAGCATTCCGCCTGCAACATAGGGGATGACTTAAGAATTTCACCAATTCTGCGAATGTGCGCTAATTTTCCTTGTTGAAATTTAGGGTCATTCAAGCATACTGAAAGCTTGTACAGCCCGTTAGGAATTAGCCATTGCTTATAACAATAGTCACTATTCCCACAAATACGAGCCCATGCTTCGAAGTCTTGCGCGACCACCGCAGTGTACATAGCCCGACGCTCAGGTCTCGCTACCATAAACTCTGGAAGCTCTACTCCACACTTTTGAGCCACATCCCTTAATTCCATATCCCGCTCCTTCAAGCAGTCATACAAGTCCTCAGCACCTAAAAAGTATTCCCATTTAAGCGGAGCTCTTAATGCATCCACATATTCATATGTCTTGTGAGCAATAGCTTTGCACAAAGCAGCAACGCCAGGGTAGCATTTTGTGATTGACTTCGGCAAAGCGCTGTTGACGCATTCCATTCCCGAGCGCAACGACAAATAAGAAGCAACGATTTCGGCATTATGTACCCCAACTTGCAAGCTCTGAATATCCGTAGTTAGGCTTTCGATTTGTGAAACAAAGGCTATGTTGTTATAAAACGCCTTCTCCGATAAATCCTGAAATTTAACAATTTCCTCACGAATCGACTTACTCTTCATTAGAAATTTTTGTTCAGCAAGCTTCTCTGCTAGATCTACACACACACCTGACGCGATCGTTATCGCAAGAGATTCAGAGTATAATAGGGTCGCTGTTTTCTCTTGCAACGTACTAGCTCTTGCATAAGCAGGGGCAAAAGGCACAGGCAGTGTAATCCTTATGGTGTCAAAAGCTTGTCCTAGCTCAAAAGAAGGAAGCGCTTTTATCAGCGTGCAAAACTGAGAACATACTTCTGGTTCTACAAAACTAATAACCTTACAGAACGCCCCCAAAGTGCTCTGCAGGCAGTGTATGACATCAGCGTCACTACACTCACCGCTCACAGCACTACTAGAGCTAGTCAAGGAAGCGGCGGACTGTAGCTCCCCCCCTCCCCATAAAACAATAAACAATAATATAAATTTTTGAAACATACAACCTCACGTTTAAACACCTCAATTTACCTTTTGTCATTTCTCAAGTCAACCCTGCTTTAGCAAAAAAACACTAATTAAAATATAAAATCAAAATATTAGCACATGCACTGCACACCACTTAACACAATAAAGCGCTCCAGTGAAAAGCTCGCCTACACCAATGAAGGGAAGCTCAATTAATCAGCACACAAGCAGTCTAAAGCCGGTCGCATCACCTTAGGGTAGACACTCGTCACCAATTCAAAATTCAAAACAGCAAGGTCTTGAGGAGCGATGGGCTCAGCTAGCTTTACTCGGCCCTGACCCTCACTTTGTTTTGTACACGCCCCTGAGGAAAGGTCAATCTCTGTCCATGTCTCAAAGTACCTGGCTAGCTTAGCAGCTTCGGGCACACCTGCGCTCTTGCAGCACGCCATAGCACGCCACAGCCCAGCATGCTCAACCAGGCGCGTACGCCTTTGAGCAAAGTACTCCTTGCAGTCATGAACAAAACTCGCCACATCTTTTTTGAACAAACAAACATCCGCAAAACGCTCTACTCCCAACTGCCTAATGGCCAAGAAAACTAAATCAGAGTTCATAGCAGCTCTCAAAATAAGCGGAATATCGTCTGTTGCGCACTTCGGAAGTTGCTGTTGCTCTACCGCATGCACGATCTTTCTAAGATCAGGTTCAAACTCAAATGGATAGTCTAAGGAATCATCGTGCACTACAGACATTTTGTGCAGTACTTTAACCCACTTTGTTGAAAAGTGATCTGGCTGAACCAAAGAAATAGAGCCATTCTCTTCCGACCCTATAATGCCCATCCAACATGCAGGGTTATCATCGCCTTTTGTGCACCAAGCCTGTTTAAAAACACGTGCAGATTTAACGATCAGAGCGCAACGATTCCTCATAGCCACGATCGCCGCAGAAGGCGGGCATGCTGTGCAGCGCATCTTACCACGCAACCTCCAATCCTGAATAACTTGCTCTGTCAGTAACTTGTAATCTGAAGTCACCTGTTCTAGAAAAGTGTTGAAGCGCCCATAAACCGGTGAGCGTTGAAAGACTACTGGGTACTGAGAAAAAACTTGCAGATGCTTTTCCAAAAGAAGCGCCAGCCACTCCATTTGCGAATACTCTAACACCATATCAAAAAAACTCGCCCGTTCAGGAAAAATCCGTAAGCAGTCCACAAAGTCTTCTTCCACCACTTTTAAAAATGCGGCTACTCGCTCTTTTTGTATATGCGTTAAACACAGCTCTCCAGCTATCTTCTGTAAAGATCCCGCCATCACCACAAGGTCACGCACCGCTGGCAAAGTCGCTGCTAAATACAATTCGACTACCACAGACTTTGGGTAAGGCTCATTCTGGTCAGGCCACGTACATAGAGGCACACTCTTATTCCACCCCGCATCAGAAACTTCACCAGCATCAACAGCCTGCCACTCAAAAACTGGCGCTAATTTTGTGTTATATTGATCCACAATACATGGTGACATCCTATGCCTTACTGCGCACTCTAAGTTTGCCACATGCTCCTCGATCTTAGTCGTCACTCCTGCAGCCTTTGCCGTATGAACAACACCAAGTATAATAAAAAAAGCACTCAAAACCCTCAACATACTTGAGCTTAGCACAGTATGATATGTATGTATACTCTCTGTGCGCACAAAATCAGCAATGTTAAGAGTATACTCCCCTCAAAAAATATGTTAAATTCTCACCAGAGGACAAGATCCGCGTCACCCCTCTAAAGAAGGAAGGTTATGCGCATCGCCACTTTAAGCCCTTTTGCTTCCATAGCACGCGTCAAAAAAAGTGATATTTATCGTGTCTCAAATTATAATTCACGAACATCTTCCTCAACCACTTCACACCCTCAAAATTTAGCCAAGAAATCTGATTTGCTCGCACACGGCCTAATGGCACCTAAGGGCATAATCAGCCCACTAATGAAATCTTCCACTTTTTGGAGAGTGATTTACAATCACGCAAAGCGAAGCAATAGCAACTGCGCCCTAAGCGTTATTGCTCGCCTCCCTAGCACCCTAGACAGCACGCATTATGTCCCCATTGTGACCTCCTTTATCAAAAAACATATCCTACCATATAACATTGCCACACAATACGACATTCACACCCCTCCTCTTAAAAACAACCTAAACTGGCATACGCATCTACTCATCTCCGCTTACCCATTTTTAGACAATCAGCAACTATCGCCTCAAACTCTTGAGACCCTCAGAGAGTTTTTCCCAGCTATAAGCCATATGTTCAATAGCGGATTTTTGTTCAAAAACATTTGGACAAAACATATCCAAAGTTACTGCAACAGCATCAACTCACACTGCATAACTTTCTCCTCACAGCCAGGAAAATTAATCACAACAGGCCCCCGGTACACACAGCAAGCTGAAAAAAAAGCAGCCCAAAACACCCAGACGCTTTACGCGCGCACACAAAACTTTGACTCCTCCAAAACTATCCTAGAGACCATCACAAAGAGCAAACCGTTATTTAACTTTGAGGATATTCAACAATATCTATGGCCCCACGCGCCAACAGCCCCCCAACAAAAGGCCATTATTGAAAACTTATTTGCAGACTCTGACCTGATCTCACTAGGGTCCACTCAGCACCTCGGTCTTTTCACAACTCCAGAGTCCTTAAATATGATTAAGAAAACGCGCAACATCTTGCGGCAACACAAGCACACATACTCGCACATAAAAGGCCACGAGCACACATCTCCCTCATTACGGCGACTGCAGTACCAGATCACAAAAAATCAACCGCCTCTAAATATTCCTCGCGCAAACGAACTTCCTTTACCCATACTGCATAACATCCTCAACACAAGCAACCACATGCACAACTTTACGCTGTCTCAAAAAACGGCAACCTGCAGCTTTTTCTTTCCCAAATCACACAAAAATTTATACCCTGAGTCACAATTCATTGGCAGCCCAGACTCTCAAGAAACTATTGAAAGAGCGATCCACACCTATGCTCAGAGCAAGGCACAAAACCTTCAGGCTAATTTCATTTATAGAGACCCGTATACAGAGGAAGGTTTCACACAAAGAGTTCGATCCAAGCTAAAAGACATGCAACACTTACACCCTCAAGATTATTTTATTGCCACACCACAGGGAGCGCTCGGACTTGCTAAGGGCGACAGTATAACATGGCAACCACACCCGCTCACACGTATTGCAGCAACTGTGAAAAGCATCTCTCCACAATCTATTACCATCACGCACAAAAACTATCAGCACACACTTTGCACCAGTAAAATGCATAATATCCGCTATGCTTACTTACACACAAGCCCGCCATCTAAGGCTCTTAATTTTTCATTGTTCTTACCTCCTTTAACACCCCACATCAAAACAGGTTGTCATATATTCACTCTTGACTCCCTTATCAAAGCCCCCCTCTCTATCTCGACCATACTGCAAAATGTCACACATCGCCAATGGTCCCCAACCTTCAAAGAGCTCTCGAAAGACACTTTAATAGAACAATGGCAGAGCATCTCTCAACATCTGAATCAAAGTGAAAGAACTCTGCTTTCTTATTTCTCCAAAACAATTCAAGAGTCTACCCTGCAAAATATTTCTCTTAGTATGGTCTATGCTTACACGCATACTTTACAAAAACTATGGTCGCACACACAAGAGCCCAACATTAGCCTGTTGCACTCCTATGGAGCAGCCTGCCACACACCATCCATTCCCACTGCGCTTTGCTTGGAGGAGGCCTTATATGGAATCCACCCACGCATTAGCCAGAACCTTGTCAAACAGCGAATGCATAGCAATAGCTTTATCGCCCTTTTAGAAAAACGCCACAATACTGTGCTGTCGGACGCACAAAAGCACATTGCGCGAAGCGTCACTCAGCAAGCTTTTTGCGAAAACCCAAAAGTTACAAGCTGGAATTATTACCACCAGTGTCATCAGCAAGACTGGAATTTTCACCAAAAAGCCTTTGGATTCGCTAATTCCTTAGCACCACAGTTAGCGCACTATACCAACCTTTTACAAACACAGCCCTCTAAAATTTTCAACACCACAGAAGAGCATGGACTTTCGCCACTTTGCATTAAGCCACGCGACTTCTCTTTAGATCACTAACACTCTCCTAATATTATGAAAAAATTTCGTCACTCCATCCTCTCTTTTTTCCACAACATTAGAACTGGAAGCCTAATTTTAAATCGTTTATGCTTTTTGTTTTTTATGCTTTTCATCGTGTTACTCCTCTTCAAACTGCGCCATACTCCCATATCGCACACTTTTTTCTGGCTCAAGTACTACATTGGAAAGCACATGCGATCCACAGTGCATAACACCCCCTTTGCCGCTTGCATACAGTCCTTCCCCACGTTTTTGCCCCATCAGCTCAACCGCCATATGTTGTCAGTTATAAAAAGTGCGGCCCTAAGCAGCGCTTACTTTGCGTTTGCACTACTTGCTATCCCAATCATCATCCGTCAAAACACACGAAAAAAACAAACCATGCACCCCACTTCTTTTCTCAATATTAAATATAGGCTTGCAGTACGCAGGAAGCTGTCGCCTATCACAATGGACAAACTTCCTTTCCCCAAAGGATTTGAAACAAAACACATGCTCATCATAGGAACAACAGGAGCTGGAAAAACCAATGCCCTCAACCATCTAATCAGAAATTTACGGAGTTTAGGGCACTCTGCCATTGTTATGGACTCAACAGCTCTATTTGCGCAAGCCTGGTGGAGAGACGGTGATATCTATCTCAACCCCAACAGCCCACGGTCCGCTGCCTGGAGTTTTTTTGATGATTATACCAGCGAAGAAGACTTTGATCACTTTTCACACGCCATGCTGCCGGCCAAACAACTGTCTGAGCCATTTTGGAATCACGCATCGCAGGCAGTCTTAAGCGCCATCTGTCAGATAAGTTTTATAGAGGGCATTCCCAAACTCAGGGAGTTACTTTTTGAAACACCACTACCCGATCTCGTACAAATTCTTAGCCACACACGCGCACGCATGGTTTTAACAAAAGAGGCTGACAAAACTGCTGGATCCATTGTCGCTCACCTGACAGCCGGCATTCAAAGTTTGCGCTACCTTAAGACCCCAGAAGAGATTACCAAAGCTCGCCAACACCATAATCGTTACTGTCGAAGATCTGTGTTCACCTCTGATGTTCCGACACTATCTATCAAAAAATGGGTACACTCCCCAGGAAAATCTTGGTTGTTTTTATCAACAGCACCTCAAGATCGTGCCGCTTTTATTCCGTTACTACGCTCTGCTCTGGACACAGCAATTCGCACGCTGATGAGTCGAAACTTAAATGATAACCAGGCCACGCCTATGTGGATTATTTTAGACGAGCTCCCCAGCTTAGGTCACCTTCCGTCTCTTGCAACCATTGCTGCCGAAGGTCGCAAGTACGGAGTTTCTATTGTGGCTTGCATTCAAAGCCTTGGCCAGCTAGAAGGCATCTACGGCCGCACAGGAGCTCAAAGTTTTTTAGATCTTTTTGGAACAAAAATCATTTTTCGCACTCCAAATGCCGACAGTGCCCAGTGGATATCCAGGCTTTTTGGAACAGCTGACGCGCCCACTCCTGCGGAAAACCTAAGTTTATCCTCTCAAAAAAATAATATATCTTGGAGCGGTTCCGTTCGTGAGTCAAAAGAAGAGGTCATCTCCGCAACAGAGATCATGAGCCTCAAAGACTTGCAAGCTTTTGTAAAATACCCTGGAACATACCCTCCTACAAGGGTGACTATGCGCTATCTTTCGCCATCTCTCCATAATGAGTGGGATGGATAGGTTGGTGGAGCCAAGCGGGATCGAACCGCTGACCTCCTGAATGCAAATCAGGCGCTCTCCCAGCTGAGCTATGGCCCCAACACTATTATTCTAAAATAGACTGTGTGAATTTGCAATCCTTGATGAGTTTTTTTTTATCTTTGCTACATATCCGGTTATATCCTTACATCATAAAGTGTTATAAATACCTATGTGTCTTTTCGATCGCATTTTGTTGATTATTTCGGTTGTGTTTTTCGTCTTAGGAGTAATTAACGGGTTTCGCCATCAAATTCTTACACTTATCAGTTTACTAGCTTGCACAGCAGGTATATTGTTTTTTCAAAACTACCTTCTTGCATCTATGATACACTTTACGAAAGAGCCCATTTTACATTTTGTGGGATTTTTGCTCGCGTTTTTCATCAGCTTTTTAGTGCTGAAAAACATCATTGTCGCCATTACATATTCAAGAGGAGTAACCGGGCGACAGTCCTGGGCCAGCCATATCTTTGGAGGAATTATTGGCGTTTCTAATGTTTGGGTGTTAACTTTTGCCTCACTTACTGTTGCGGCAAATCACTCTGAAACACAACGCATAGCAGCTCAGTTGTACCGGGCATCTTTTTTTGTTAATATGCCAGTAGATAGCTTTAACATAATCAAGAGTCATCTAAAGTCACGACACGTTTCAAAAAAAATTCGAACGTGTTCAGAAACAGCATTAGAGGAGCCTGTGAAATGATTTTCGAACTTTTAATAATTGTGGCCGCGGCCATTGCTGGAAAAATGTTTCTATAACTTGCACTCTCATACATTTTGGTGATATAATGAGCCTGATTTATGATTGTCGAGATTTTAACCGTTATTTTAATTGTTGTCACACTTCTTATGATTGGGAGTGTTTTGTTACAGAAACCAGAAGGAAACTCTTTCGGAAGTACTGCCACTGAATCCCTTTCTAACATTTTGTCAGCAAATGCTTCACGCAACCCAATGGCCCGTATTACTGGATGGTTGGCTGGTGCATTTTTTGCACTGTGTCTATCAATTACTTTCATGACCAAAACATCACGCTCCCATGATGCGCTTGACAAAATGGTTATAGAAAGCAAGCCACAAGCCGCAGAGAGCCAAGCCGATTCAGCGAATACAAGAGCTGCCGCATCTGCAGAAGATGCAGCCTCTTCTGTGCCATCCACACCAAAACAACCAACCCCCCCAGTTACCCCCAATAAACCAACAAAGCAGTGAAAACTTTAACCCGCCCTCTTTCTAGATATATTTTTGTAACCGGAGGTGTTTTATCCTCGCTGGGGAAGGGGACTCTAGCCGCCTCTGTTGGCGCGCTGCTCAAACAAGTCGGCTTTTCTGTCCGGCTGTGTAAGGTAGATCCTTACCTTAATCTTGACCCTGGAACAATGAACCCATTCGAGCATGGGGAGGTTTTTGTAACCAATGATGGTGGAGAAACAGATCTTGACTTTGGCCACTACGAACGCTTTACCGGCATAGAAGCTTCCAAGAGTGACAGTACCACAACAGGAAAGATTTTCACATCCATTATTGCCAAAGAACGTCGTGGAGAATACAACGGCGAAACTGTGCAAATAGTGCCACATTTCTGCTGGGCTGTACATGATTTTATTATGCGCAACGATGGCGTCAGTGACTTCATCATATGTGAGGTTGGAGGAACAGTCGGTGACATTGAGGGCCAAAGCTTTATTGAGGCATTGCGTCAAATGCGCGTAAGCTTTGGTGCGCTGCAAACTATGTTTGTTCATTTAGTTCCTATGTACTTTTTAGAGACCACTAATGAAACCAAAACCAAACCAGCGCAACATTCAGTCAGACAGCTTTTAGGCCTCGGCATTCAACCTGATCTTTTATGCTGCCGAACCCGGACACCACTTGATTTGGCCATTAAAACAAAATTGGCACGAGCATGTAACTTAGAAAAATCTAATATCATTTCAGCTTCTGACGTTGAACTTATCTATCAAGTTCCTAAGCGCATTGAGGAAGAAGGAATTTTAACCCGTATACAAGAGCACTTTCAACTGCCCGTTAAACAGGCAGACATGAGTCCTTGGATTGCCCTAGAAGATACCTTGCAGTCTTCTGCAAAGGCTCAACCACTACACATTGCCATCATCGGTAAGTATATTCAGTTCGATGACACTTACCGATCACTCAAGGAGGCAATCTGGCACAGCGCTGCGCACAATAACCGCGCCTTAAAGATTCACTGGATATCCGTTGACAATCATACCGAAGAGTCCTTATGTGAAAAACTCTCAAAAGTTGATGGTATTATTGTTCCAGGAGGTTTTGGTTTACGCGGAATCAATATGAAAATCACCGCCGTAAACTTTGCAATCGCAAACAACGTCCCATTTTTGGGCATCTGCTTAGGTCTACAGGCCTTAGCGCTTGCCGTTGCTGGTCACGCCAAACTACCAAACCCCATCTCTGAAGAGTTTCACCCTGAGGATCAAGGCTCTTGCATTATTAAGCGTCTAAGCCAATGGCACAACGTGCAAAACACACTAGAAACGCATACTTCTGGATACGGAAACTTGCGACTGGGGAGCTTCCCTGTCCACATTGAAGAAGGCGCATTTTTGCGCACTGTGTATGGTGAGGCACAAGTGAGTGAGCGCTTTCGTCACCGCTATGCTGTTAACTTAGAGCACGTAGAAGCCCTAAAGTCAGAAGGACTAACTATAGCAGCAATGTCAAAAGATAACATTGTATCCGCTATAGAGCATAAGGATCAAAAATTTTGCATCGGTGTCCAATTCCACCCTGAGTTTAGATCATCTCCTTTTGCCCCGCACCCTCTATTTACCGGCTTTGTCCGTGCTGCAATTCAGCAATCATCAAATACTTAATTTTCTATAGAATCCCTGGGGCAGATAGAATATAATATTATTATGAGTTCTATTCGATCTATTTCCGCGTCATCTATTTTGAACAGTAAAGGTTTACCCACTATTGAGGTATCTGTAATCCTAGCCTCAGGCGCACGTGCACGAGCCGCGGCTCCTACAGGTCAGTCACGAGGGCAATTTGAAAGAGACGTTTCTCATGAAAAAAGTTTATTTTCAGTGGACTCAGCTCTCCATCTTTTTGAATTTAGTGTAGCGCCTTCCTTACTTGGGCGAGAAAGCAGCGATCTTTCCTCTATTGATGCATTACTGAACACTTTGCATCACAATGACCAGCCTATTCCCTCCAATGTAAGCTTACCGGTCAGCATGGCAATCTTGCTCGCACACTGTCAGGAAATCAAGCAATCACTGCCTCATTATATTGGTGGTATAATGACGCAAAAAAGCCACCCTACGCTTTGCGTTAACATGATCAACGGCGCGCAGCACACAGGGAACGCAAAACTCTTCCAGGAGTACCTTATTATTCCACAGCACGCCCAGTCTGTAGCACAAGCCATCTCCTGGTCTATACAAATCAACTACTATCTGGCTGACATTTTGTCAAAGAAAGGCTTTTCAACAGCCATTGGCGATGAAGGAGGGTATGCGATTGACTCAGAAGATGCGTTAGAGCCCTTAGAAATTTTATCTGAAGCTATCCATAAAGCCAAACTCAGCAATGACGTCTGGCTTGGCGTTGACTGCGCAGCTTCACAGTACTTTCAAAACCAAACCTACGTTGACTACCCCGGTTGTTCCGGCGTAAGCTCTGGTGCAGATATTATTAAGTTTTTTGAAAAAATACAATCACAGTACCCTCTCTTTTATATAGAGGACCCTTTTGCGGATAATGACATTTCTTCATGGTCGAGCTTTGATGCCAATGCACATATTATTGGGGATGACCTTTTTGCAACAGCTTATGATCGGCTCTCAGAGCTAAGTGCAGTCTCACCAGCAAACGGTCTGATCATCAAGCCCAACCAAGTAGGTACAGTCTCCCAAACGCTCTCTACGGTCACGCTAGCGCGTTCCTTAGGGTATAATACCGTCTTTGCTCACCGCTCCTCAGACACGGAAGACACTTGGATTGCAGAGCTTGCATTAGGGCTACAGGCAGATTTTGTGAAGTTTGGAAACATTATGCGTGGTGAGCGCACCGCCAAATACAACACACTGCTCCGATTTTTTGAAAGATAAGTCATTCTGTGAAGTTTTTACTCATACTGTTTCTATCTATTGGCTCCTTTTCCTACTTTAGCTACCACTTTTTCTTTGCGCTTAAGGGTCAGGATTTTGCAAAAAGTCTGTCTCAACTATGTATGCAAAAAGAGGCTGAGCTTGAAAAAGCTCGCCTTGAAGAGCAAAAGCTTGCAGTCAAAGTCAAAGGCCTTAATCCAACGTCCTTTGACCCAGATATTGCGGATGAGCGCATTCGCCTCATATTGAACAAAGCGCGCCCTGCTGAAGAAGTTATTGTAGTGGAGGACTCTGAAGAGCCTGAGCCCTCTGTTTGTGCTTCAAACTAAAGAACAACCCCTAATTGCAACCCAACAGAAATATCGCGCACGTTGGCCTTTGTCTCAAATCGAGAAACGACATCTCCTACATGAGACATCGTAAATCCTCGAATATCCGCCACATCACGATACACAGGACTAGCTCCTCCGGGGGCAGTATACGTACGAGATGATCCAGCAAAAGATTTGCGGCTCTTACTGGATTTGGCCGTACCACCATCAGCCGAAAGGTTAATAGAAAAAGAGGTATAACTAAATGTCAGTCCCACGGAAAAGCTGCCTTTTTGCAGAACAAACCCAACGTACAGCACTGCGGGATAAACTTCTTGTTTAAGGTCCTCAGTGACCATATTATGAGTAAAGTTGCTTGAACCTGCGGAACGAGCGTAGCGATCCGTATATGCTTTATCAGCATGTGGATAAGACATAACTCCATCACTTACTTTTGCACGCACACTGTATTGGCGCAGACCAATTCCCAATTCCACAGCAAAGTCTTCTGCTGGAGAAATAGCCACTCCTCCAATAGCAGAAAAGCCCTCACGCACTGCCACTTGAACCTTTGCATTTGAAAGCAGAGTCCCTGCAAAAGCTTCAAAAGCACGGTCGTACACATCCACGGACAAGGCCTGTCCACCCAAAGCTGAGTCTACTTCCTTATCTTTTGTGTTTAAAACATAATTTAACTCTTTAAGCGTGTTACCATCCTTTGACTCAAAAAATCCTGTAGGAAAAACATACCCTCCACGACACCACAAAGCAAACCGAGAGTGAAAAGTATAGCGAATGCCACCGAAAAACTCAAAAGCTAGGTGCGATAATTGAGCGCTACGCTCTATAGGTGCAGAGGTCGCTTTATGCTCTTGAAACGGCAAGTAAGCCCGCACCCTTAAGTCATCCGCATCTGTACCAAAAAGGGCCGTTTGATATACATTGTCTGATGGGTTTTGAACCACCTGACCATCTGTATTTGTAAAGTTCACTTTTTCCCCTTGAAGAAAGCTACTGATCTGATCTTCATTAGCCGCCAGGCGCGCATCACTACCTGCGACTATCAAAGAGGAGTTACTCGGCCCGACAAGCATAGCCGCGTCAAAAATCTCATGAAAAGAAGTAATCCACGTGGAGCGTCTAATAATATACATAGGGGTACAGCCAAAATTAAACTGTATACCTGATTTACGCTTAGATGCCATCACCACCAATGCATTACTGTCACTGGCCAAAATCAGAGCAAAAATGGTCCCTACTTTCTTAAAAAAATCCCTCATTTTTTTCTCCATAACTGAAGTATTGTACCATGTCCGGCTCTCGGAGAAAGGAGCGGAGTTCTCGCGGTTTTATGACTATACATTTACTGTGTTGTAATTTGAACAGTTATAGCGTAAGTGTAAATTCCAAAACAAAAGAAAGCCCTGAAATATCACAGTGCGTTGAAGCTACTGCGCGGACCATACCAGGAGGGCTTTTATCCGAACCGGCGAGTCCCATGTGCACACCCTGTGCATCTTGTACATCAGAAAACTGGCTAGGCATACGGCCATTAAAGGGGACAAAAATTTCCATTTGTTTTTTTGCAGTATCTTCAGGGTCATCTGTATCTGAACGATCAACCGTATTAGCAGCAATATCACCCTCTGCTGTCATATACTCCAATCCAACTGTTACCGAAACGCGTTTGCGCTTTAGCGACATACCTAAACCTAAAATCACAGGCCACAAAACCTCTTTAAAGCGTAAAGGTTCCATACCTACCCACAAAGAACTTAAGTTTTCACGCAGGTAGCTCGCGCTGTAGCTTGAAATAACCATAGGAAAGGCTAACTGTCCAGATTCTGCAGTCACATTTACCACAGTTCTCTGCAGACCAAAGTAAAAGTTAAGAGATATTGGCTTTCTAGGGGGGCTGAGCGCTCCTTCAAACAAAAAGGCAAATGTGTCTTGCGTATTAATAGAAATCTTCATATCGCGCGCTGTTTTCGAATGAGAGTAAGCAAAAGGTAATATCGGAAGAGCCGGAATTGATTTCGTCTGACCTGAAAGAGTAGAGTACTTTGCTTCCTTCATATCTTTGCTATTGGCCTCAAAATCAACTCCTTCAGACACTTGCTCAAAAGGGGCCAAGTCCCCTATAACCCTTCCTTTAAAAAAAGCTGAAAAAAACGGTGAAAAGCGATACCCCACCCCCACCATCACATAAAGGTTTTGAATATTAGCAAACTCATCATTTGTATGGCTAGTCATCACACCATATAAGGTTCGCGCAATATAACCTCTATCCTGAGGTACGGTAGCGTCATTATTGTGAAAAAATGCCTTTAGCATATCCTCTTTACGAACACGTAACGGGGCCTGTGTCCCTGCCCCATCAACGCCTCGCCACAAATAGACTTCTTTCTTCAATCCAGAAACATACAGGTTTACAATGTCGCTTTCCGAGATCGGGTGATTACGCAATCCTGGATAAGCCGTATTTGTCTGAACTGGCGCTAAACTACCCCTTTCTGTGTATACAGGGTCAGTGTTAAAAGACCCAGAAAACAAATTTTGACCTGAAGGGCCCACAAAAAAGTCTGCTGTGTATAAAGTTTGCAGATTTACAGAAGTTTTAATGTGCTTTGAGCCCACCGCAAACCCAGCACTTAAGGAAAATAAGACACGACGCCCAGTTTCCAAATACGGCGATGCGCAAGCAGCGCTAGAAATCATCAGAAAAATAAAATAAAAACAACCGGCTCTTCTCATAAGATAAACAATTGTAGCATAATCTATCAATATTTTAACTGAAATTGCGTGCATTTCAGCATATTTTTTAGAAAATGGAGAGCATCAATAGCACGAAATCAAGAATTTTTTCATAAAAAAAGGCAGTCAAAAGACTGCCTTTTTTTATTAGTATGCAATACTAGATTACAACACTCAAAGTCAAGAAGAAAGACAAAGCACTTCCCTCAAGAGAAACTGATTGAGTCATTTCGTAACCAGTTGGAATTGTCATGTGGTAGTTAGTTGGCACACGGCAAGAAGCGATCGCAGTTGGAGCACTTACTGGAGACGTGTAAGAAATAGTCTTAGTTGTCGTGTCAGAAGTGTTGCTCTTAGAGTTAGATGTCTTCGTAGAAGAAGCATTCTCTGCAACCAAGTCATTCTTAGAGATCTTAGCGTATTCCGCACCAATAGTAGCACCGAACATACCCCAAACCATACCAACTTCAATACCTCCGTAGAAGTTCCAGTCGTACTTAGAGAATGAGATAGCGTCTTTATCTTTGTTGTCGATGAAAAGCTTCCAGTCACTGTTTGACTTCAAGTAAGACTCTTGGTAGCTCAAGTAAGGGAATGGGTATGCAATGCTTCCACCTTTGTAACTAGCAGAGTACTCGTAACGGTTCATTCCAACGTATGCACCTACTTGGAAGTTATCCGTTGGGTTGAAAATACCTCCAACACGTCCACCGAAAGTCTCCTTTGCATTAACCGTCAAAGAAACTTTCTTTGCAGCAGCCTTATCAGCGTATCCAAAAGGCAAAAGAGCTACACCCTTACGGCTTAAGTCTGCTGTGTCACTTACTGAACGGAAAGTAGTTGCAGATGTGTCATCCTTGAAAGTGTATCCGATTTCCAAAACATTTTTCTTATCTTTTTGATCGAAAGTGTATGCCCAAGTTCCTGCAAGGTAAATTCCAATTTCGTCTGAAACTTGGTAACCAATTCCACCCATAAGGCGCAAACCAAGGTTCCAGAAATCAGCTTTACACTCATTAGAGAATTCAACTTTGTACTCTTTGGCAGCAATTTCACCTACAGAAGCAGTTGCTGTCCCGTACACAGCCTCACCGCGGTAAGTACTTCCCAAAACCAAACCTTGACGGCTAACATGAGCGTTATCGCTAATAGTTTCCCGGTCACCCATAGCACAACCAATTACTGTTGGCGCTGAGGAGTACAAGGACGCAAACCAACCAACACGTGTTGCTTCATTAGCCGCAGTAAGATCTGCCTTTGAACTTGCAGCAATTTCCGCACCATCTAAGTAATCGAAACCGGCGTCATTTGCAGCAGCTTCCAAAGTCCCAGATCCAAACAAAGTATCAAAGTCACTATAATCGGCTTCGTCAGCTCCTGTCTGCCCATTTACTGTAGTTGATCCTGGGTATATCGCTGAGCTTACACCGTCATTGTTTAGTGCGAAACCAGCAGTGAACTTACCTGAACCAGAAGTAGTTGCTTTAAGCTCAGCTTTTGAAGCAATACCCATTGCACGAGCGATACCAAACACATCTCCCGCTTTTGTTTTTATTTGACTTGGCGAAACTTTCGCTCCAGCATTAGCAGAGAAAGCAACTGCGCAAGAAGCCGCTATTATTCCTATTTTTAAATTCTTCATAAACATCTCCATAAAAACCCATAGTTAAGGGCGTTCTATTAAGACCTCCAATATGGGTCTCAAGATTACATGTGTAATTTAACACACGAGAAAAAGGTCATTCAATCAGTTTTCCGAACAGACAAAAGAAAAAAAAAGCTCCCGAGGCATAAACGCAACAGAATCGAATTAATCCAGAAAACAATCGTATAACTTCCGCTGTTATTTTAACATCCTAAAGCATTTAATGCAAGTTGCTTTCATAACTTTACTTTATCCCCGCGATAAATTTACAGTTTACCAAGGCATGCCTTCACCACTAAATCAAAAACTTTAGGAGATCTAATGAAGGGTTCAGAGTCAAAACCTCAGTCCAGTTAAAGAGCAGCACCTCTAATTCAGTCTTACAAGAAACACAGCACACCTGAGCACAGCTCAAGCAGGGGCTATAAAACCCAAGCTAACGATAGTGAAAGCACTAATTGTGTGGCATAAACCACAGAAGTTAAATGATTGGAGACATTTGAGGCAACCCCCATATGAAAAAGCGCCCCGTCAGAAAAGTCTTGCTCATCGCCAGGTGGGGCCGTAGGATTTGAAAGCGACCCGTCATAGTAGCCACCAACTTTCGACAAACGCTTGGAAAAGTGAGCGTAGTCCACACCAGCAGAAAAGCTTAGACGCTTTGTTTTCATATAAGACAACCATATACCACCAAACAAAGTCCATGTTTTGTTAGAAAAAGATAACTTTGACGCTGGCCCCTCTTTCCACAAAGAATATCGTTGCAAATAAGCAGGAGAGTAACACGCAGAAAAAGGAAAAGCATAGACACCACCCGCGTACTCACTCATCACGTCAAACTGACGCACACCAAACTCTCCCCCCACTTTCCACAAGCCAGACGAAGAAACAGCATCAACACCAACGCCTACACTAAACTGCTCTTTTACAGAAACATTTAAAGTTACATCTTTCATCAAGCAGTTCTTAGACCACTGAAACGGCAAAAGACTCAAACCTTTTCGGTTATACGCAGGTGTTGCCAAGGAACCCGTAAGCGTCACAGCGCTACTATAAGCAAAAAGAGAAATATCTTTTGTGTTCCCACATCCCTGCTGACCAGGGCTACAAGCAAATGAAGCCAAGCAGTACACGTTCAGATTATCTAAAAGTTCATAGCCAAATTCCATCGAAATTTTTAAGCCTAATTCTGCGTAATTGAAAATAGAGGTGTCCTTTGCTTCTGCACAGTACTCCTTAGGCTCTATAACCGTTTTTTCATAAGGAGCCACATGACTGGCAGCAGGGTGAAACGCGGCTTTACTCATGATCCGCATATTATTCGCAATAGAATGATAGTCAACACCTCTATGCTCAAACCAACGCGCAGGAGGCTCACAAGTATATAAAAAAGCCATTAAGTCAGCTTTTGAAAAATATTCATCGGACTCCGCAAACAACGGACGATAGTCTCCATCAGCACGAGCATCTGCGAGTGGAATCGATGCTGTCAAACTGCCTATCACTGGCCCATTGTCGGATATTAGAAAAGGTGCTGTATACTTCGTTTGCGATTTTGTATACACCTGAACGTGATTCGCGGAGAGTAGGACACACATGCGCCCTCTAAAAAAAGGAGCATTCAAGCTCCCAGCATTCCCCAGAAGGGGAATGATAAACAACGGCCAAGAAAAAAATATTTTAAACTTGGCCATCGTATTTCCTTTTTCTTAAGGATTAGAAGTTGTAAGTGTATGTCAAAGCAACACTTAGCTCCCAGTACTTAATTGAAGTACTACGACGCGTGAGCACTTCATCCACATAACTCATGTGTACATTTCCATTAAGGTCATAATCATTGGCAGAAAAAGAAATTGGATTTGAAAATTTCGACTCAGCTGCGTCTTTCTTCACAGTAGAGGCCGCATTTACATTTGTCTTCTCTGACGCCGAAGTGCTGGTTGGGGACAAAGTCATATTCACCATACAGTAATCAAAACCTAAATTGAAGGCATGATTTTGGCCAACAACAACACCCATGCCAACATGCCACAAAAGCGGGTATGACTTAGCAGAGAACTCCCTTTCTTTTTCAAACTTCATCACATGGCGACAGTTTCCATTAGCATCCCATAAAGAGCTCTGGACCAAAGAAGGAGATGTTGGCATCATAAACTCTCCCCCCTTCCAAGTTGTAGTCGCAGTCACTTCTTTTGTTCCTACAGCAAAAGACGCAATAAATTTGCTTGCTGGTCTGAACTCAAAACCAACTAGAGCCTTCCAACCTTCTTTTATTTTTGTTTCCGTCTTAATTGCAGTGGCCATTCCAAACTTAGAAAAGGCCTGACTTGCAATTGGCTGCGCAACTGTCATGCTTGAACCACCTAAAGTAGTTAAAGATTCAGCCCCACCTAAAGGAGCCACAAAATCAAGGCTATCATCAACTATTGCATTTCCAAACACAAAAGAGTAACCTCCGGCAAAGAAAAAGTGCAAGGATGGGTTCAGGCAGAATCCCACATTTAGCATTAGCTCAATAGCTGGCCTGTCAAGCTCAAAGTCCTCAGAGTGAGAAGACTCAATCGTGCGCTTGGCAACAGGAGATATTACACCATCACGGGGAGCAGCCCCTGCCGTTACTGATGACTGACCAAACAACCAAGCGCGACGTCTTGCTGCAGTGTCTAGAGGAACTGATGTCACACCTTGCTCCCAGAATGCACGGTTATTATCGTCGTCTTCAGAAAGCGCATACCCCGTCTCAGGAAAGGCCAACGTTTCGATAAAGGTATTCTCCTGCGTTTGAATGGTCTGATAAAAATCAGTGGGATCAGGCTCCGCATAATCCTCCACAATTACCGCATCACCAAGCTCATCCCCATCTTCTGAAACCTTGTACCCATCTAACGTAGAGCGAAAAGGCACCACGTAACCAGCGCGGTAGTAAGGGTGGTTGTCACGCCCGGCGTAATTATAACCACCTTCTCTTTTAGGGAGCGTGTCTGGGCGAGAAATTCCCCGTCCGTCCGCAGCAACCACAAAACCAGAGCTAAAATCAGCTGCCAGCTTAGTGCTCACAGAACCTTTACTGTGCAACCACTTCAACGCAGTGCCCAAACTAACACTTAAACCAGGCTTACTGTAGCGCTTAGGCGGCGCCACCTTAGCCGCAACTGGCCGCGCATTCAAAGCACCAGCCAAACACAACAACATCAAAATAAACTTCATCATAACCTCCGTAAATTATTAAAACTCAAAATTTATACCTAGCGTAAACGCTATTTCAAACATCTTGGCAGAAAACTCTCCTGTTAAGTCCACTGCATCAACCGCAGTCATGTGCCAAGTCCCCATGCCATCCGCTGCACGAAAGTCAGTAAGAGCCAAAGACTCGTGACCTATCGGCGAACCTAGTGTGCGCAAACAGCCCTGCTTAAGGGGAAGGGGTTTTTCAGAAACGTAACTAAACTGCGCGCCAGCTTCTACAGAACATCCCTTTTTCAAAGGAAGGGTAACTCCCACACCCGCTGTGACACCCCAGAGTTTACCCAAGAACCCCAAGCTTTTCTCAGGGTTTACAGAAAATCTATTCCGTCCATTACGCATCACAAAATCTTCTGTGTAGCTCGCCCACGCATATGGAAACGCAACTCGAAAATCATCCTTCAAGTCAACACTTATATTAAAGCGCTGCACACCGGCAAAGAACGAAAGCAAACAAGCTCCCATATTCCAACCAGCAGTGAAAGCAGCCTTTTCTTTATTCCGAACCTTGACTTTAAAGACAGGGGCCGTGAGAAGGTCTCCGCCAAAAGCATCATAGGCGCGAACAACATAGCTTGGGTGACAATCAACCGGACCATTGGAAGTTTCTAAAGTATTGTACTCAAAACCAAAGTTATCGATAGAGTAGCGCACATCCTGCCTACTGTCAGATGAGGAACCTGCATTCAAAGTCCATGACACCAAGAACCCCAAGTACATCTGAGAGAAGTCCAGCTTTCCATGAGCATAAACCTCACAACCACCTCTGAAGTAGGTGAAGTCATCTTTTCTTAGGGCACTAAAAACCTCCACATCCTGAGGGTTGACCACCCCTGAAACAGCCGGATCGCGAAGCACCCGCTCAGACAAAACTCCGTGATTAACACAGTCCGTGTAGGTCCAGCTGTAGCCACCCCCAACTTCCGGAGCACGCTCAGCATACTGAGGAAGAACACCATCCCGAAGGAAGCCAAGCCTCAGCTCATCCCAGCGATCTGGCGTCTGATGAAGCTGAAGATCAGTAACAACACCAACGTAACCACCTGCTTCAGGCATACCTGTAAACAGCTCAATAGATGTAGAGTTCAGAGAGGCCACGTATCCTGCATTATATGCTTGCACAACCCTGGAACTCACCTGCACAGAGCTGCGCGCAGCAACACCTCTTGCTCCAAGGGAAATGTGCGCCTTGGGAGAAGCAAAAACAAGCTGACACGCAAAAAACAAACAACTAAAACTTAAAAAATCCTTTCTCATAATAACACCTTAAAAACTGCGAGAGTAACTCAAGCCAAAACTCCACATCTTCACATCCACAGAACCAGAAAGGTTCTTTTCTAACGACTGAACATTTGTCATATGCGCTGTGTCAATGTAGCCATCGCGCACAAAAGATCTATTTACACTACAAGGGTTTGAAACCGACGTAAACTCTTTGCCCCCCAGGTCACTCGCCTTCCCGCCGGAATAAGACCACCAGAAGTCAACAGAGCTGGACTCACAAAAACGAGCAGAAACCCTCAACCCAAAAACAGGCCCCCACACATGCTTTTCGTACTCAACATCATCCATCTTCATCCAAAAACGATTAACCCCATCGGCAAAAACCGAGCTGTCGAGATACGTATTGCAAGGGTACGGAAACCCCATACGAACATCTTTAAACTTCGCTGTAACACCCAAGCGGGCCACCCCCAAAAACCCAGAGCAGTACAAGCCGGGACGCAGAAAAACACCAACACTACCACCAAGCCTAAAGTGATCAGAAACACTGACCTCGAGATTAGACGAAAACGCCTTAAACCCAAAAGCCTTATATCCAAAACTCTGAAGTGGATACGCAGCTGTCGTTGAAAACTGATATGTTGCATCGTGATCAACAAAGAAGTTCACCGTTCCAAAGTCAACCTTTTGGCGAAAACCAAAACGACCCTCCGCCCAAGCCTCAACAAAAACGCGATGCATTGCACGCATCCTAGCATAACCACGCAAGGTCACAAATGGGGAAAGTGAAGAGCCAATCGCACCAAACGAGGTGTCAACGCGCTGCTCATCTACCGGAAGATGCGCCGTGTCTGCCCGGTCCTGAAAAAGCCAGCTTTCCCGGCGGTTCTCAGCCAAATCAACCCAACCAGCATTCGCGTCCGTATACCCATTGTGAATTTGCTCAGGATAGGTTTGAAAAAGAAGGTAGTCCGCACGAGCATCACGTTGTCGATCTCCCGCGAAAAAATCATTTCCATCACGAGCCTCTATTGTGGTAGGCGCCCGATCCGTAGATCCCTGATAAACAACATCTCCATAACAAGCCCCCCCGCTCATACTCATCAAGCCATCATATCCTGCTCGATAAGATTGCGTGAACTTAAAGGAGGGGGAAACCGAAAACACGCTGGCCCCAGCACCAGCCCTTAAACCAAAAGAAACATGGGCCGAGCACGTAGAAACACAAAGAAGCGTCGGCACAAAAATCAACCTTTTAAAAGAAAATACCATGCTTGATATTAACATGCAGAGCGCTCCACCAAAAGCAAGGCTCGACAAAAGGCGGAAAAATTAAGAGAGTGTGTTGCAATAAAGCGCGCCTGAAAGGACTCGAACCTCTAACCTCTTGATCCGTAGTCAAGTGCTCTATCCAATTAAGCTACAGGCGCAGCAACCACATATTATATCTCGTTTTCTGCAGAAGCACAACCATACAGGACACCAATTGGGCTTTTATTATCCCTCAGAGAGTGCTACAATCATCTATGATTCTTGCCCAAAACAGAAAAGCATCCTTCAACTACACGCTGGAAAGCCCTATTGAAGCAGGAATTGCCCTGCTTGGGCCGGAGGTCAAGGCAGTCCGAGCGCACAAATGCTCTTTGGTTGACGCTTTTGTGTGCCAAAATGACGACGGCATATTCGTGCTACGCAATGCACACATCGCCCCAAGCAATTTGCACCCCTCCCAAAACTTCGCAACCCGTCGCGACCGACCTCTCCTTTTAAATAGCCGAGAAGCCCGCAGGCTTATTGGCCGCATCCAAAGGGAAGGAATCACTATCATACCCACATCCATATACTGCAAACTCAAGTGGATCAAAATAAGCATTTGCGTTGCGCAAGGAAAAAAGAAGTTTGACAAAAGGCAGTCTGAAAAAGAAAAAGAGTGGGCGCGCAGCAAGCAAAAGGCCTTGCGAGCCTACCGCTAAGACGTCGGGCAAGACGCATTTAAACTCTTGACTGTACTAATGTACTCAGCCAGCTTTTTGTCGGTAATAACCATCTTGTCCAAAAACTGCTGGAACACCTGCACCAAAGCTATAATCCCCAAAGCACGGTAGTTTAAAAACTCAACCCACAAAGGCCCCATCAAACAGTTTTCAAAAAACCAGTCGTAAGGCTGCCCACCAAAGTACCCAGACATATTTAGGTTGACGTACGCATAGTAAGCTGCGTTTTGTATACGCATCGAAAGAGCTATATCCCCCTTAGAGTCGCTGACCATATTCTCAGCCGTTTTCAAAGCCACATTCAAAAGTCGAGTGCTCACAGAGTTCATCCATTGGTCAAACCGCCGCGCAGCGTCTTCAGCCCCAGACCTTGCGCTCGTAAAAGAAGAAATCCTTTTTATCGCCACCTCCTGCAGCTTACCGACCAGCATAGTAAGATGCGTGCGCAGCTCTTGCAAACCCTCCACATTCCGAGTGAAAGCCTGCGTCAGCCTTCCAAGCGGCGTATTTTGCATATTCTTCTGCAAAGAGGACATTTTGCCAAAGTTACACCCACTTAATAGCAACATCATAAAACAAAGAAAAAACGCACCCCTCACAGATCCCCCACTTATTATCCATAATTACATCAATAAAAATCGAACACCATAGCAAACCAGCAAACCCCCCGTCATCACCGTCACAATACGACGAATCCGTGGCCTCACAACAACAATTTGCACAAACGCTGTCCTGCTAGCCGCGACCAAACACAAATTCCACAGAACATTAATGACAACTAAAAGCGCTGATATGCCAACTCCAACCCACGCAGACCCCCCTTCCCTCAAAGTCATACCAACCACAGGCAAAGTTGCAGCCGCTGTGAAAGGATTCGCCAAAGCGTTTGCCAGCCCTGCAGCAAACGCAACTCCACTCTTCCCCCCCCAGTCTCTGTCAAGAACTCCTTTTGAGCTCCACGCCTCGCGTATAAGCGCAGCAGCCATCAAAACAAAGCACGACGCACTTAGCACCCGCATCGCACCAAAAATCGAAGGCCACGCCCTCAAAATAGCGACCAGCCCTGTCACCGAAATGGTTTTGTACACAAAAGACCCAAGAGCAACACCCATCGTGACAAGCACCCCCGCCAATCGCGATTGGGCCCCAATCGCCACAACCATCATCATTTCTGGACCCGGGGTCAGCAAATCCACACAGTACAAACCAATCAACGCCCACAAATCTACATTCATAAATTCGACCTCGCTAAAAAACCAAAAGAAGCAGCACTCCTAACAGTACTCTGTACAGCGCACAAAATGCCACACCGCGACCAACTAAAACCAAACGCGCCAGCAATAACCCCAACACACCAACACCAGACATCAAAGCTATTTCCCACCAACCCCACGCAGAAAAAGCGGCAGCCGAATCGCGCCAGCACAAAAAATTTGACGCAACTAGTATAAAAAAATTAGACAAAAAACCAAAATACAAAGCATCTTTTCTTGAAAGCCCCAACAGCCGACACGCTGCCATACAAAGACCAAGACGACTTAAGCCAGGAATAAGAGAAAAAGACTGCAGCACACCAATCAGACAACCCTGCCAAACCGCTAACTGCCTCAAAGATCGGCGCTCAGCCCCTCTCCAGTCAGCAAAAAGCAAAATCACACCCCCGGCCACAAACCCAAATCCAATCGAACGGCCTTTTGAAAAAACCTGAATACTATCATCCAAACTCCAGCCAAAAAAACGCTGAGCAAGAGCGATCACAACCAGGGGGACCAAACCACTCAACACAACAACGCACAGCTTGAAATCTCCTTGCAACCGCTTGGAACGAACAGACCTCACACCATCACGAACAGCACAAAGAAACGTGGGCACACAATATATAAAGAGCGCAAAAAGCGGAAGCGCATGTGACAGCAAAACAGCCCCACCACCAAACGGAACGCCACACATGTGACTTAAAAGCCACATGTGCGCACTCGAACTAACCGGGAAAAACTCTAAGAACACTCCCAGCGCTTGCAAAAATACATCCACACTAAAAAACACTCATTCATTATAACAAACCCAGCACAAAAAAGCATCTGCAAAACCGAGGAAAGACCACGATACACAACACAGGTCATATGTTGCTTTTTTTCGTTAAGAAATGTATAATGTCCTATGGCTAATATTGAATCTGCAAAAAAACGTGCACGCCAAGCCGTGCGTCGCACAGCTCACAACCGATTTCACATTGCACGCATGAGAACTGCAATTAAGCGCGCTCTTCAGGAGCAAGACCCAGAAGTTAAAGCAAAACTTCTACAGCAAGCGCAATCTTTTATCGCTCGGACAGCAAAACGTGGTGTCATTGCCCAAGGAAAGGCAAAACGCATGACGTCACGCCTCTTTGCAAGAACCAAGCCGTCCACTTGACCGTCGCAAGGCTAGAGCTATGAGTAACGCCGTTTTTTCGCAAGAAGAGTGGCCACAGGTTTGTCGCACCCTAAAAGATTTGGTCGGCGAACCTTCTTTCACACGATGGATCAAGCCTTTATACGTCTACAAGCATGATGCCGGCACCGTGACTCTCTGCGCCCCGAATGCACATATTCGGGACTGCGTAATCTCTCACTATCGCAATACCATCTGTCACATTTGGCACTCCCAGTTTCCGCACACCCAAGACATCAAGGTCATCAACGCCAACACACATCCACAAATAGACACCAACATCAACGACTTAGTTAATAACCACTCTCTATTAAACAAAAAATATACTCTCGATAACTTTGTGGTTGGACCATCCAATGAGCTTGTGTTTGCAGCCATATCCCGAATTGCGGAAGACCCATTTAACATCAACCCTACAACTAACCCCCTTTTCATTCACGGAAATGTTGGGTTAGGAAAAACTCACCTTCTGCATGCACTTTGCTGGGCTCTCAACGAAAAACATCCTTCATGTCAATTTCTATATATGTCTGGCGAAAGGTTTATGCACCACTTTGTCTCTGCCATTCGAGGAAAAAGCACTCCTGAGTTCCGCAAAACCTTACGCTCTGTAGATACTCTCATCATAGACGACATTCAGTTTATGGTAGGGAAAGAATCCACTCAAGAGGAGTTTTTCCACACCTTCAACAATTTAATAGAACAAAAAAAGCGCGTTATTATAGCTGGAGACAAAGCCCCCTCTGAGCTTGGCTTATCTGAACGCATCCGGTCTCGCCTGGGGTCTGGAATCACGACCCACGTGTCACCCTCCAATTATGATCTGCGCTTTAAAATTTTACAAAGCAAAGCTCGTCTCATTGGAGCATACGTTCCCGACGAAGCTCTCATGCTCTTAGCGAAAAAAATAACATCCAGCATACGAGAGCTAGAAGGAGGGCTAAATAGTATCGTTGCCTTTTCCACTCTTATCGGCAAGCCCATATCTATGGACATCGTGGACGAAGCACTCCATGACCTGTTTCAAACCCAGGTACATCCAATATCTATCACTCGAGTCCAGGAGGTTGTCTCAGAATTTTTCAACATATCTGTTGACGACATGCTTTCCCAACGTCGGACACGCAATATTGCACGCCCACGTCAAATAGCCATGTTTTTATCACGAGAACTCACACAAAGCTCATCCACTGAAATTGGAACCAGCTTTAGCGGCAAAGATCATACAACTGTTGTACATGCCGTCAAAGCGGTTCACAAGCTAATGCAAGATGACCCCAATGTCGCAGAAGCTGTTGCAAATTTAAAAAAAATATTACAAAAATAAGTATGTCTGCTTTCAGCACTGTAACGCCACTGAAATCACTCTCACCGATATCCGGCCTTACTTTAGAAAACTTTGTTGCACCACCACGTCAAAAGAACTTTCACGAATATATTTCCGCATATATAAAAACCCAAAACTGCCTAATATTTACGGGAAATAAGCAGTCAGGCAAAACGCATATGCTTCACGCAGTTGCTAACATATTGGCCAGTCACAATCTGGGTTTCACGTTCACAACAGCTCCTTTACTGCTCGATCAGCTTTGTCAGCACTCTCAAGCAAACTCCCTGCTAGAGTTTCGAAACCTACTACACAACACTGAAAGGCTTATCATTGACGATGTGCACCTTTTGCGCAGATCCCTCGCCTTGCAAAACATGCTTACCACAAGTTTACCCTCCACAACCCAAGTAATCGCATCCGCACGCCACATTCAAAACTCAGAACTCACACAAGCGCTACAATCACGCCTTTCCGCATACACAGCTATCAACCTCACCCACCATACCAGCAACGCTGTTGACCTCCTCCACGCATACGCTCAAGACATTGGCGTCAAACTTTCTCCCACAGAGGCGCACAACATTTCCACCAGCATACAAGACATTCACACACAAAAGGCACTTCTCGCCTTTAAAGCTAGCCGCCCTCTCATAGAGCTTACTCCCAATAATATTCAAAAGATAGCCAACCTCAACCCCACTCACACGACCTATACCGCCAATCGCATCGTGCATGCTATCAGCGCCGCATGCAGCATTCCCGTCAATGATTTGACAGCCACTCGCCCCCTCAAGCAACACCGTAAATTGCAAGATTTGGCAATTTTCTTATGTCAGCATCATGGAGCAAACCTAGAAAACACCGCCACTGTATTTAAGAAAAAAAATTACACCTCTATTCACCACGCCCACACTCGTGCTAAGCTATTTTTAGAAAAGGACGGTATGTTTGAAACATTACACGCAATCGAAAGTCAACTCCAATCAGCCTGAGTGGATTTTTGGAAGACACGCTGTCATTGAAGTTGTTAACGCAGGAACCTGCAATATTCTTCAAGTTTTAATGACAGAGGCATTTGCAGCAAAAAAAGAGGCTACTTCCTTACGCAACCTAACCAAACCCAAAGTTGTTACCTCAGAGCATATTACCCGCATCATTGGCACAGGCAGCCACCAGGGAATAGCCATTCAAATCACTCGCCCCACCATCAGCTTAAGCGACATTATACACGAAAAAACATCTGGCCCTCAAACCATCCTGGCAATCAGCCACGTCAATGATCCTCAAAATTTAGGAGCAATTTTTCGATGTGCTGCAGCATTCAGTGTGCAGTGCATACTTATAGCCTCCAAATCTGTTCCTGGGGGAAGCCACTGGAAAAAGGTTGCAGCAGGATCACTAGAACACACACCTCTCTGTACTGTCTCCAACTTAAATTTAGCCCTCACCACACTCCAAAAAAATGGATTTTGGCTCCTAGGCCTTGATGAGAGAGGCAGTGCCTTGAGCTCCCCTCTGATCAGCGAGCAGAAAGTTGCTCTCATCGTCGGGTCAGAAGACAAAGGCATTAGCCAGCTCACAAAGCAGAAGTGTGACGCTATTTTGAAAATAGAAACAGCCCCCACATTCCCAACCCTGAACATGTCTCACGCTTGTGCCGTCGCCCTCTACACCCGCTACATCCACACCCCTAAGCCAACAAACAACTAGAGTCATTCTTGACAGCTCTGAGAAAAGGTGTAAAAATTCCTTATGCACTTTATAATACTAGGGCTATGCGCCTACCTTGCCGGAAGCCTGCCATTTGGCTTTGTGTTTACCAAAATATTCACAGGAAAAAAATTGCATGAAGTGGGTTCCAAAAATATTGGAGCCAGCAATACATTTCGCGCCGCAGGAAAAGGGGCCGCTGCATTTACACTTTTTTTTGACGCGCTAAAAGGTTATCTCGTAGCCGTAGGTGGCGTAATGGTTGGATGGCCATTTTTAGCTTCTTTCATGGTGATTTTAGGGCACATGTTTCCTGTATGGCTGCGTTTCAAAGGTGGTCGCGGTGTCGCCACACTACTTGGTATTTTAGCCGCCTTTTCTGTGCACTTAGCTATTCTTGCCGCTGTTACCTGGGCAGGGTTTATTGTTATTACACGCACACCAGCGCTCGCCAGCCTCTTGACTGTCGGAACTACTGTGCTCACCATATGGTTTTGGTCGATAAATTTAACCATTACCTTTCCACAGCTGCTAGTGCTGTGCGCAATGATTATTTTAAAGCATCAGAGCCATATCGTACGGCTCCTTTCAAGAAAAACACGAAATACCACAGACAGTAATAAAAAAGGAAAGAATATATCATGAGTAAGTTAGTGATCGTCGAGTCTCCTGCAAAAGCAAAATCCATTTCCAGTTACCTCGGCCCAGGCCATATCGTCCTTGCCAGTTACGGGCACATCCGAGACTTAGAACCAAAAGCATCAGCTATTGATCCAGACAAAGACTTTTCCATGACTTGGTCTATTTCGGCTAACAGCAAAAAGCATATTGACAACATTGTCAAAGCAGCCAAACAGTCGAGCATTATCTATCTCGCAACCGACCCGGATCGTGAGGGAGAAGCCATCGCATGGCACATTGTTTCAGTGCTTCAAGAAAAAAAAGCCATTGGTTCACAACCTTTACTACGAGCAACTTTCCATGAAGTTTCCAAAAAGTCTGTGGTTCAAGCTATAGAAAGCGCTTCAAAAAGCCTAAATCAAACTTTAGTAGACGCTTACCTAGCACGTCGCTGCCTAGACTTCCTTATGGGGTTTCATATTTCCCCAATTTTGTGGCGTAAACTGCCTGCATGTCGCTCTGCTGGGCGTGTGCAGTCTGTAGCACTACGGCTAATTTGTGAACGAACGCTTGAGATAGAACGCTTTACCCCACAAGAGTACTGGTCCTTTGAGGGAAATTTTGAGTACGGAAGCGACCTTTCGGTCACAGCTCAGCTTTCCCATATTAACGGCAAACCCCTCAAGCAAACAGTTCCGAGTGAAGAAGACGCTAAAAAAGTAGCTTCAGATATAAAAAGTCTTACATATGCCGTTAGCGAAACAGCTGTCAAAAAATCAAAAATTAACTCCGCGCCACCGTTTATTACATCAACCCTCCAACAAGCAGCTTATAAAAAGCTTGGGTGGGCGACATCCAAAGTTATGCAGGTAGCACAAACCTTATACGAAGGAGTCAGCATTAATGGGGCCCAAACCGGTCTAATTACATATATGCGTACTGACAGCACGCGCATTGAGGCAGACTTTACAAAAAAAATTCGCGATTTCATTGCAAAAGAGTTTGGCGAAAATTACCTTCCAAGCACAAAAGTTGCGCACAAAAACAACACAAAAAATGCGCAAGAAGCCCACGAAGCGATTCGCCCGACTGACCTCGCCTTGCCGCCAAAAGCAACTCTGCCATTTTTAAACGAAGATCAGCAAAAGCTATACCATCTCATTTGGTGCCGTGCCATCGCCAGCCAAATGGCACCCGCTCAAAAGAAGACGGTATCTCTTATCATTGAAGACGCAAAAAAAGCGTTCACTTTCAAGGCGACGGAATCCTCTATTGAATTTCAAGGGCACCTCGCACTATACCAAAATGAAAATGACGCCCCCTCACAGACCAAAAGTATACCCGACATACCAAACGGCACCCACACCCTACTTAAGGAGCTGGCGCCTGCACAGCACTTCACCAAGCCCCCAGCATATTTCAATGAGGCCTCTCTAATTCAAGCACTCGAGGAAAATGGCATTGGGAGACCATCAACCTACGCGCCCACCATTCAAACCCTCTTCAAGAGGGCTTATGTGGAGCAAAACAAAAAACAGCTTCACCCAACGTTATCTGGGCGTGTTCTGGTCCTCTTCTTGAAAAAGTACCTTGAAAAATATGTACAGTATGACTTTACCGCAGACATGGAGCTGCAACTTGATAATATTGCGTGTGAAAAGCAGGGTTGGCTCGCCACTATACAAACATTTTGGAACGACTTACACGCAAATATAAAAGAAACAAGCAACGTGAACCCCCAAGACCTTTCTGATGAAGCTCTTACAACTTTAGAGCATATTATTTTAGAACCACTAGGTCTCAATAAAGATAAGTCCCTGTGCCCCAAGTGCAGCGCTAAGCTAACCTTAAAAGCTAGTCGATTTGGCTTCTTTATTGGGTGTTTAGGTTACCCTGATTGCGACTACATACTAAACCTCGCCTCACAGCCAAGCGCCAGTGATAACAGCGAGCCCAGCACAAAAAGCGATCCAATAGAAATGGGCATACACCCGGACACAAACGAGCCAGTTCTCAAAAAAACAGGCCCTTATGGCCCTTATCTTGAGTCCGGGAAAAAGCGCGTCAGCCTGACACCTGCTGTGGCCAAAAGTCTAGACTGGTCACTGGCCAAACTACTTGTATCCCTACCTAAAGTCATAGGAAATCATGAAGAAAAAGATATTGCGCTCATGACAGGAAGGTTTGGTCCGTACCTCAAGTGGGGATCGACTATGTGTTCCGTTAAGGTAGATAAGATCAGTGATATATCCGAAACAGAGGCTATTGAGCTCATTAAAGCAAAATTAGCACAGCCGCCCAAGGCATCCCGGAAACGATCATGACTTTTGCAGCATCCAGCATAAAGAAGGTTTTTGATCAGGCAGCACCACACTATGACGTGATGAATAACGTCATGAGCGGATTTTGCCATATTTTGTGGAAAAAGATTTTTGTCAGCCACTTGCCCCGCAAATCAAATGCGTTGTGGATAGATATTGGTGCTGGAACCGGAGATATTGCACAGCTTATTTATCACGAGCACCACAGCCTCTCCCCCTCCATCATAGCGTGCGAACCTAATGAGCATATGCACAAATTAGGCAAACAAAAGTCTTTTAATAATGGCGCTTTTTCGATTCAGTGGAGCCACAGCGCAGCCCCCAGCATACCCACTGAAAATGCATCAGCCACAGGTTTAACCTTTGGATTTTCATTGCGTAACATTCCACAGTGGAAAGAGACATTAGAGTCCGCCTTTGTCAAGGCAAAGAAAAACGGGTCCATTCATATTATGGAGTTTAACTCGCTTGCACATCAATCGAACGCATTATACAGCTACTACCAAGAGCAGATCATCCCTCGTATGGGGCGCTTACTCTCTAGTGCCGAACCTTACGAGTACTTAGTACAAAGCATCCGCAATTTTGCCTCACCCTTAACATTAAAAGCCACACTGGAAAAGGCTGGGTGGGAAAAAGTAGAAGTATCCTACACTGGATGCCGTACAGTCACAGTTTTAAAAGGAGTCAAACCATGAAAATAAAAGTCAACATTGCCCTCAAAGACCCAAGCTTTGAACCATCTTACGCCACACCCGGCAGCGCTGGAATGGACATTAAAGCTGCTATTAGCAGCCCACTGATAATTCCAGCACACACACACGTTATGGTGCCTAGTGGCTTTGCTTTAGAGCTGCCCTCTAACTTAGAGGCACAAATTCGCCCAAGATCTGGTCTAGCAGCAAAGCATGGGGTTACTGTACTCAACTCCCCAGGCACCATAGACTCTGATTACCGCGGTGAGGTTGCCGTCCTTCTCCTCAACACATCAGCAAACCCATTTGAGGTCACTCCACTGATGCGTATCGCACAAATGGTTATTGCACCTGTCACACAAATCTCACCTGTAGCAATTTCGTTTGAGGACCTTAGCAAAACCACACGGCAAGAGGGAGGTTTTGGCTCTACTGGGTCTTAGGTGCTTGCTTTTAGTGGTTAGAAGAGCTAGAATTTGGAAGGTGTTTTATGTATTGCATTAATAAAGTTATTCTATTAGGAAATCTTGGGAAAGACCCTGAGATTCGCGTATCCGCAGACGGCAAGCCCATCGCTTCTTTTTCTTTAGCGACATCTGAAACGTGGAGTACGCCAGATAACACAAAACAAACTCGCACTGAGTGGCACCGCATTGTCATTTTCAATGAACACCTTGTGTCGATCGTGGAGCGTTTTTTGAAAAAAGGTCACAAAGTATATTTAGAAGGGCAGCTGCGCACACGCAAATGGACAGACACGAACGGTCAAGAGGTGACCATTAGAGAGGTAGCCCTAACGCGCTTCAAAGGTGAGCTGGTTATAGTGGGTGACCGCAACCTACCATCAGACGATATGAGAGACCCACACGCAGATGGTCCACATGAAGGCCCTGCCCCAGACCCTGAGTCTGTAAGTGATGATATTCCCTTTTAATTATGTCTAATAACGAAAACAACATTTCAGTACTACCTATTTCACTCAAAAAGGAGATGGAAGAGTCTTATTTGAGCTACGCGATGAGTGTCATCGTAAGTAGGGCCCTTCCAGATGTGCGTGACGGGCTAAAGCCGGTACATAGAAGAATTCTATACGCAATGAAAGAGGCTGGGTTAGACTTCAACAAGCCTCACCGAAAATCTGCACGTGTTGTTGGTGATGTGATGGGTAAATATCACCCACACGGTGACTCAGCCATTTACCAATCCATGGCTCGTATGGCTCAAAAGTTTTCCATGCGTCTACCTCTAATTGACGGTCAGGGTAACTTTGGATCCATGGACGGTGATGCACCAGCTGCAATGCGTTATACAGAGGCTCGCCTCGCGCAAGCAGCCCACTACCTCCTGCACGACATTGGGAAGAACGTCGTTGACTGGACCCCTAACTACGATGAGTCCACCACTGAGCCTACTGTCTTGCCTGCCGCATACCCAAGCTTACTTGCAAACGGATCTGGAGGTATTGCTGTTGGATTAGCAACTAACATCCCACCCTACAACCTTGGAGAGCTGATTGACGCTTGTGTAGCGCTTTTACATAACCCAGATACAACTGATGACGAGCTTTTTGAGATCGTGCAAGGACCAGACTTTCCAACGGGTGGAGAAATTTTAGGAATAACTAATATCCGTAACGCTATGCGTGCAGGACAAGGTTCCATTCCTATGCGGGGAAAGACAAGCTTTGAAGAAAGTAAAGACCAAACAAGCATCATCATTCATGAAGTTCCCTTTCAGGTCAACAAAGCTCGCCTCGTGGAGCAAATAGCAACGGCTGTTAAAAACGAACAGATTCCACAAGTACAAGATTTGCGTGATGAATCTGATCGTCGTGGTGTCCGCGTTGTTATAGAGCTAAAACGTAACACCGAGCCAAATGTTGTTCTGAACCTGCTATACAAGCACACCTCATTGCAAACATCTTTTGGCGTCAACATGGTGGCTCTCCATCAGCAAACACCTCAAGTTCTTTCCTTAAGAGCTATGCTAGTAGCCTTTTTGAACTTCCGTGAAGAAGTGGTACGTCGCCGCTTACAGCATGATTTGCGCAAATCTAAAGAACGCGCACACATAATCCTAGGTTTAATGCTTGCAGTTTGCCACCTAGATCGAGTAATCCAAATCATTCGTGCCGCCGCTGACCCTAAGGAAGCATTGGCAACTTTAATGAGTGAAGAGTTTGTCGTTACGGACAATTTGCGGGCAATCGCAGGCAGTGAGCTACCTACTGACAGCACATACTGCAAGCTATCAGAAAGCCAAGCACAAGCGATTTTAGATCTGAAACTACAAAGACTAACTGGTCTAGAGCAAAAGAAGCTGCATGAAGAATGGAATCTTTTGTGCGAGCAAATTGCCTACTTTCTTGACCTTCTTGCCAACCGTCCAAAACTTCTTGATCTCATAAAGGATGAGCTCAAAATTGTGCAAGAAAAGTTTGCCACCCCACGTAAAACGAATATCATCCCTACCATTACCACTACATCAGAAGAAGACTTTATTAAGCCTGAGCTCATGGTAGTTACCCTAACATACGAAGGCTACATCAAGCGAGTGCCTCTTGACCAGTATCGTTTACAGAAAAGAGGCGGTAAAGGTAAGTCAGGTATGTCTACGTATGATGACGACATCGTCAAGCAAGTGTTCGTTGAAAACACCCATACATTGCTTCTTTGCTTCTCTTCAAAAGGAATGGTATATGCCCTTAAGGTGTATCAACTTCCGTTAGGAACACCAGCGTCCAGAGGAAAAGCTTTCATTAACTTGCTCCCTCTTGAAAAAGGTGAGCAAATTGCTACCGTTATGCCATTCCCTAAAGAGGCAGCGCATGACATTATTTTTGCCACTAAACAAGGTTTTGTCCGTCGAAACGCACTTAGTGACTTCACCAACATCCGAACCACTGGAAAAATAGCAATTAAACTACAGGAAGATGACTCCTTGCTCTGGGTGTCTGCCTGCAACGACACACAAGATATTTTCCTTTCCACAAAAAATGGTCGCTGTGTACGTTTTCACAGTGGAGATGTACGTCGATTCCAAGGCAGAAACTCCACTGGTGTCCGCGGAATACAGCTGAGCACAGGAGACGAACTTATTTCAGCATCCTGCCTGATATCCTCGCCATTTACAACAGATGAGCACACGAACTACCTTGCACAGCATATTACAACCCCACTTGAAGAAGGGCACGAATTAGCACCAATGCAAGAGCATGAAGAGTTCATCCTCTCTATATCTGAGCGTGGTTTTGGAAAACGCACATCATCTTTTGCTTACCGCTGCACTAGCCGTAACTGCAAAGGTATTGCTAACATGAACACCACACAAAAAACGGGTCCACTTATTGCGTCCTTTCCGGTCCAGCCTTCACATCAAATCGTCTTAATTACCAGTCAAGGACAAATTATTCGCTCTGATGTCAAAGATATTCGCATTACGGCCCGTAGCACTCAAGGCGTTAAACTATTTGAAATACCATCATCAGAACGCGTTGTATCAGCAGTTTCCTTTTCTTTGAATGAGGACACCCCAGATTCTGATGAAAATATTTTGGCAGACTCTGAAGGCGAGGACACTCCCACAGAGAGCAACACCACACAAGCTGATTAATAGTTATGCATAACACATTTGTCCAATGCATTATCTCAGTTAGCGCATTTGCATCTTTTGTGCCCATGATCTTTCCAAGCATATGCCTCAAGCCATTTGCCTATATTAGCAATTCTTTTTTGCTCATCTCACAAATTGCCCTGCTCCCAATGATTGCTTTATGGTTATATACCCGCATCTTAACATGGCCTACACAACCTCCACTTGTATGGAAAAAATATGCATTTAAACTTCTGTCTTTTTCTAGTGGATTCCTAATTGCAGGTTGTCTATACGCTAAATTTTCTTCTACATTTTTTTCACCAGTGGTTACAGACCCATACCCAGTACCCCCCGTCAAAATACCCTACCTTACCTATCTCTACACACTAAGCTGTCTCCTAGGAACCGCTATAGGCTTCTACCACCGAAGCAAAAAAACACCTTCCCTACCGCTAATAAACCTTGCCAAGTCAGGAACTCACGCTCTTTTATACCCCGTATCCATATTTACTGTTTTTTCCATACTAACCATTGCGTTAACTGATCACGCCTCCCTTTTTTCCTCTAATACATGGGAAGCGATTGCATGCACATTTTATATATCGATTATATACACCGCTATTACCATTCTGTCTTGCAAAAAACTCACATCATTAACATTTCAAAACTTATTTTTTATTTTGCTATACCCTCTGTTTCAAACACGTGGTTTTTTTCTTCCCCCTACCTCCCATTCTATAGAGTACTACTTGCCACAAGCCCGCAACACCTCCTTGCTGCTGCACTACAACTTCACTATGGAGTGTTTAGGGGTGCCCTGCGCCATCATTCCTCTACTACTGTGCGAAACCTACACCCCGTCTCTTTATACAATACTATACGGCACTATTTTGCTAATTCTCCCCCGTTTGTTCCTTCCTATACAGCCACTTCTATCACACACAATCGGAAGCTTACTTCTTTGCACCCTCGACATACCTATTCCTTATATTTCCCTTTCAGTATGGGTAATGTCGCTCGCCGACATCATGATTAATGTACCTCAAATTTTCACGAGCTACATAAGCCTAACAATATTCCTCCCACCTCAAGAACGGATTGGAAAACCCATAAAACTCTTCACAAATTACTAATGTATTGCAAAACGGCAACACTTGTGTGTAAAATGTCGTAGGGAGGGATGAACCATGTTGTATCTCTTGTTGCTTATTATAGGAATACTTAGCACTAGTGCATATGCACGACCAACATACGAAAAAGTCCAAATCGCTGAGGACGTGGACCCTTTTTCTGTGGCAGACATACCTATCAAACCACAATCATCAATCGTGATTACCCCTGAGCTGATAAAAAAGGCCCACAGTCTTTCCAAAGCGCCAGGAGTTATCCCTCCCAAAGAAAGATGGCGCTTCGCAGCAAGCTATAAAGCCACCAAAAATCAGCTACCTCAACACATTCAACAAATGCTGACTATAATAGAGGATACTTTACTCATAGTAGAGACTGTAGGCCGCACGCCAAAAGACTCAATTCTTCAAGCACAAAACCGACAGCTTAAAGAAGCAAGCCAAAAATTAAACAACCTGCAAAAGCTTGCGAACAGTAACACCTGTCTGCTTTACCTTGCTAGAGACATCGCGCAAGCCCAACAAACACTAATGCTACAGCAGGAGTCTATTCCAGAGATCATTCTCAATTTCTTTCGCTTAATGCAACCAGCTTACACCGAAAGCTAGACATCTAATGATTTAACGAGAAGCGCATTTTCTTGAATAAAGCGACGCCTTGGCTCTACAACATCTCCCATCAGCCGTGAGAAAACCTCATCGGTTTCTTCAGGAGACCCCCCAGCCTGCACCTGCAACAGTGTGCGATTTTCTGGGTTTAAAGTAGTATTCCAAAGCTGATCTGGGTTCATCTCTCCCAAACCTTTGTAACGTTGTACCTGCATAGTGCTTTTTATGGCCAAGTTTACGCTATGAAACAGGCCATCAATTGTATTAAAGGCATATGGTTTTTGAGCAATAATAATCCGCGTTTCACCTTTACGCAAAAGGCCTAGCAAAGGCTCATACTTATCCATAGGCACTCTCAGCTTCCAAAGATCACTGTACTGCAGCTTTTGCTCCATCTCAGAGCCGTACACGTTATAAACTACAACTAAACCGTCAGAATCTGCATCAACTCTCTTTATAAGCGGATCACTTGCCTGAAGGCGTTTACAAAAAGCCTCACGCACCTGATCATTCAAAGAAAACTCCCCTTCCTCATTCATTTCCAAAGCATGTGGCACACCAGAAACAACTGCTTGTCCATAGCTACCTCCATCCAAAAACACTCCAGCACCCACGAGCGCATTTCGCCAATCCATTGAAAGCTTAAGTAGCAAGCGCACATCCACATCAACTTCCTGCTCGTTTTGCTCTATCGTATACTCCGAAGACCTATCTAAAACAAACCTGTCAAACGCCTCATCATTTTTTAAGTACCATTCCTGCTTACCCTTAGAAATACGATACAGCGGTGGCTGAGCGACATACAGATATCCATTTTCGATAATAGCTGGCATATGTCTATAAAAGAATGTTAGTAGCAGAGTTCGAATGTGGCAACCATCCACATCCGCGTCTGTCATCAAAACAACCTTATGGTAACGAATTTTTTCAATATTGAAATCTTCGACACCAATACCGGTTCCTAACGCCACAACCAATGAACCAACCTCAGCTGAGCCCAAAACTCGATCAAAACGAGCGCGCTCCACATTCATAATTTTTCCTTTAATAGGCAGGATAGCCTGATATTTACGATCACGACCTTCTTTCGCCGTAGATCCCGCGCTGTCTCCCTCCACTATGTACAGCTCTTTCTCTTCTGGTTTTTTAGACTGACAGTCAGCCAGCTTACCAGAAAGCGTACTGTCTATTACTGTTTTCTTCCGGGTAAGCTCACGGGCTCGCTTGGCCGCTTCACGCGCTGCCGCCGCCTGCAACACTTTATCCAAAACGCCTTTTACAAGAGCGGGATCTTCATTAAACGCACGCTCCAAGCTGTCGACTACGACACCCTCAACAACTGGACGCACTTCCGATGAAACAAGCTTAGACTTAGTTTGCGCAGAAAACTTAGGATCTGGAAGTTTCACAGAGATGATGCCTGTCAATCCTTCACGAATATCCTCTCCCTGTAAGGCCGCTTTTGTTTTCTTCTTGGCCTCAGAAAGCTTTTCTTCCAAAACTTTTCCAACTAGCCGCGTTAGAGCAGAACGAAAACCAGAAAGGTGCGTCCCTCCATCAGCCTGTGGAATGTTGTTAGTAAAACATAAAACATTTTCATGATAACTATCAGTCCACTGCAAAGAACCCTCAACCTGTATCAGCTTATCCGTTGCAGCAAAACTTATCACATCTTTATGTAACGGAGATTTCGAGCGATTTAAATAGCTTACAAACTCGTTTAGACCACCCTCAGAAAAAAAAGTGGTTTCCTTTGTCGCGCCCCCGCGGTAGTCTCTCAAAATAAACTTAATGCCTTTATTCAAAAAGGCTAACTCACGAAAACGCTTCTCCAAAATAGAAAGCTCAAATATCACGTGTGTAAAAATTTCAGTTGACGGCCTAAACTTAACATAAGTCCCTCTTTTTTCAGCAGAACCCACAACCTCTAACTTAGAAACAGCAACACCATCTCTAAAAAGGATTTTATGCTCTTTAAGATCACGCCATACCCGCAACTCTAGCTCTGAAGACAACGCGTTTACAACAGAGACACCCACTCCATGCAAACCTCCAGATACTTTATAGCTATCTTGGTCAAACTTACCTCCAGCATGCAACTGCGTCATAATCACCTCAGCTGCTGACACTCCTTGCTCTTTATGCATTTCAACAGGAATCCCTCGACCATCATCCTCTACGCTGACGGAACCATCTTCACATAAAGTAATAGTAATCGTCGAACAGTATCCAGCCAACGCTTCATCAACAGAGTTGTCGGTCACCTCGAAAATCATATGGTGCAAACCAGATCCATCATCTGTATCACCGATATACATCCCCGGTCGCTTACGCACCGCCTCTAACCCTTTTAGAACCTTAATCGAATCTGCACCGTAACTATTTGACATATCTCTAACCCTACGATCTATTAAAACACATTATTTTCTTATTATGCGTCTTTTATATTTATATCTTACGCGCTATTATAGCGTAGTATGAACTTCAATGTCTCCAAAAATGATATGGTTCGTGTCTTAAACTGGTCACAAAGTATCTGCCCAACACGGTCCTCCACTCCTGCTCTTGCCCATGTACTGGTAAAAACTCAAAAAGATAAGCTGTTAATTACCGCAACAGACTTAGATATGACTTTATCGTGTACTATAAATGCTGAAATTTCCGAAGAAGGCGAGTTTATAGCACACGCACGGTTTTTAAACGACATTGTGCGGAAGATGCCAGAAAATCAAACTCTTGTTTTTGCAAAAGATCTCTCAACAACCACCCTTTCCATTCAGTCCGGCACAATACAATTTGCTGTTCCATTATTTTCAGAAAAGTTTTTGCTTCCGAAAACATCGGAGCTACCTCACTCAATGTCCTTGCCGCTACAAGAGTGTATTTATCTTTTACAGCGCACAGCTTTTGCGATGTCCCACAACACAGCAGACTATGTTTTAAACGGCCTGTGCCTCAACACTCAAATTTCCGATGAGACCCCCTCACTACAAGCCATGGCATCTAACAGACATAAGCTAGCTATGGCAGAGGTGAATTTGCCTCCCCAAGCCGAAAATTTCCCTTCCATTATTATTCCGCGTAAGGCGATTGTGGAAATCATGAAAATTCTAGACAGCACAAAAGCAGACATGGTCCACCTTGCCTGCTCTTTGACGCAAATCACTATTACCACCGAAGACATGACGTTTTCATCCCGGCTTGTATCTGGAAATTTCCCACTATATGACATTAGCATCCCAAGAAGCAACCCGCACGCATTGCGCCTGCCCACCAAACCTTTAATTTCAATTATTGACCGTGTCGCAACCGTTTACTATCAAGAAGTCACACCATGGCTCGAGATCCTGATTAATAACAAAACCCTCACATTGCGCTGTGAAAACACCAATGCAGGGCGCGCAGAAGAAAGCATCCCCATTAGCTATGAGGGGCCTGCACTTACTCTATGCTACCACGCGCGTGATTTCTTAGAGATTTTACAAAATATTCGTTCAGACAATACTGAGTTCTTACTGGCCGACAATCCAGACATCCCTATATTTATACAAGGTGTTGGAGAAAACTCGGTATACCTTATGATGCAGCTACTCCGCAGCAAACTCAATGCCTAACATTGGCCTTACATCCATAGAGCTTGTCAACTTTCGCTCATATCAGCATTTTACAGCGACAAACATCTCAAAATTTGTCGCTGTACAAGGGGCCAATGGAAGCGGCAAAACAAACTTACTCGAAGCCTGCTCTTTACTTACACATGGCAAGGGACTCAGACAAGCATCAGCACGAGATATAACAAATTGGTTAAACCCAAACAGCAGTTGGGCTGTAAAGGCAGAGCTTTCCACCCACCAAAATGCACACCTCATGGCAGAGTACAAAAACTCACGAATACTAAGATCCTTTGCTGAGAACCCTCTTTCCTCTGAAGAAGCGCATCAATTTTTGCAAGTATTCTGGCACACGCCTCAAATGGACCATATTCTTTGCACACCCGCCGCAAAGCGTCAGCTATTAGATCGATCTACTGCACGCTTTATCCCAGAGCACCTTATGCACTTAGCACAGTATCACCATGCCATAAAAGAGCGCCTTAATATTTTGCAGTCATCATACTTTAATGCAGGTGACACACTCAAAGTGCTAGAGGAAAAAATAGCCCATCACGCTGAAAACATTATACTAAATCGCATCACATGCATCGACACCCTCACTCCCCACCTGAAAGAGATGTCTCTTAATAATGTACAAACACATATTAGCTTTACTTCTGATTTAGATATTTTATGGGCACAAAACCCAAGCGTTGCGAAATCACAGTTCCTAGATGCGTTATACAATAATAGAGAGCTTGAAAAAAAAATCAATCGATGCCGCAAAGGCCCTCACCTTACAGCCATTAACCTTTCCAACATACACTCCGGAGCCTGTTTCGAAAATTCCTCTACCGGTCAGAAAAAACTCATGACCCTGCTCTTCTTAATAGGGTGCATTAAGGCGACCCACAAGCACCAGCCTTGCATTTTTTTGTTAGACGAAACATACTCCCACCTTGACTCACAGTCCTGTCAAACCTTAACCAACACTTTAAAAAATCTTCAGGTTCAAGTGTGGTGCACCTTTCTAGATAATGCGACTCCACCTGCAAGCATAGGCCCTTCACTCCAAAGCTTAACCATAGGTTAACGCCAAAGAAAGGGCCTACAACACCGCGCGCCTCTCCCCATCAATCGCGCTGAGGATGAGTTTCAGTACGCTGCATCTCGATATACACAGCTTCCACAAAGCTCTTCACATCATGCGGGAGTTCCTTCCACGCTCTCAGCCTCATAATGTAAGGGGCTTCGCTGGTTTGCAAAGTCAACGCCACCTCCATAACATTAATAAGCGCCCCTAGCTCTTTCTTGGTTTTTAGATCTTTTGCATCTCGATAATCGCCAAGAAGAGCCCTACAAGTACCCAAAAAATCAGCGTTCTGCCCCAATAAAGACATCGCGTGAAATGGAGAACCTGTATCCTTGCGAGCTATCATATCTAAAACCTTATCCTTTATCAACCCTACCTCTGACTTCTGAATCTCAGAAACTGATGTGATTGTCCGCAGATCAGGAAGCCCATTCTTCCGAGTAGAAGGCACCATCAACTGGTGCACAGGCACAACAGCTCGCTCACGCTCTGACCAATACAGCACCACATCTATCCAGGAAAGCTTTTGATCAAAGTCATAGTCCAACTTTCCTTGCAGTGATTTTGTGCGCCTTTCTTTCCATTTAGGCGTGCATCCTGAATATTTCATATCCCACTCAAGACCTAGACGATCGACCACTTGCTGAAGTCGACGTGAGCTTAAAGGCGCCTCGGCAAAAGCCTTTAGAGACGGAAATTTGCTAATAACCGGAGCCCACTTTTGTGCACTTGCTACAGAATACGGGGTCCATTCAACATTGAAAGCAGGGGCGGTCATCTTGCCTGTGTAGCCATAACCGTCATCAGCGTCATCAGCGTCATCATCACCAGGGTGCAACAGCTTTTCTAACGCCATAGACATTATATAGCTTCTCTGCCAAGCCGGATGGCTTTTCCCGGTTAGAGCATTCACCATCTTAGGTCTCTGTAAACCTTTCCAAAATTCCATTTCGGACTCTTCTTCATGGCCGCGACTTGTGCCTGGACCTTTACGTAGACATCTTTCCGCAACATCATTTTCCTTCAAGGTCGAATCAGTTTTTGGGTTGTTTTGTGGTGTAGAAATGCTCGCGCTCGCATTAACTACAGCTGCCACTATGGACGGGTTGGGTGTAGACTGCATTGTTGCCTGCGGCTTAGTTAATCTTTTCTGATTCATCATAGGAACCGAGGGCTGAGTTTCTACATGGTGCACAGGTGCTGGCGCAATGGTAGCTGTTTTCTTTGTAGCAGAAAAGCCCTGTTCAGAAATGCTAGGCTTTTTCCTCGCCTTCGCTCGTATTTGTGCCGAAAAGTGAGTCTGCTGCTCCTCTTCTGAAGAACCTTCTGATACCTCCTGCCGACACCTTGCCATCTCCTCAGCACGCTGACGCTCCTGCTCAACACGTCGAGCCTCCTCACGCTCTTGTTTCTCGCGCGCACGTTTCGTATCGATAGCCTTTATCTGCTTCTGCACAACTGTTAACACAAACTCATCGTCCGATGTTGTCTCATTCTGCCGACATTTCATCTGAACCACCTTGAGACAAGCCCTTTTCTCTTCTTCACTGAAGTCCTCTAGGCCCGAAGCCTTTATTCTGCGCATGAAGCCATTGTATGCTAGACCTTCGAGATGCTCCATGCCGTTAATCTGCAATTTTTTACGCACAATAGGTTCGCGCTCCTCTCTCTGCACAGGTGGTGGGGCCTCCTTTTCTAGTTGGCTCTCCCAACCTTTACTAACGGTCTGCCTCTTTAAACGTTGCGCTACTTTATCAAGAGAATCAGAGCCGTCTGCATGCGAAAATTTACGCGGTTTTTCAGGCTCCGGATCAGCGGGCGGTACTATTCGCTCAGTAGATCTCTTAAACGATTTTTTTGGCACTGGAGGTGGTGCTGGAACCATTTGCACTGCCGGCGGTGGCGGTGGCGGTGGTGCTGCTTGCAAAACCATTTTTTGTCCTGGCAGTGGTGGTGGCGGCGGTGGCGGTGGCGGCCCATCAGCACCTGTCAAATTCGCCATATAAACCAAACTTAAAACTATTATTTTTAAACTAAGATTTCTGCTAGATCGTTTCATACGATCAATATATCACAAAACTATTACTTTGGCAGATGCACAGCAGCAGGAAGCATAATAAGAAAAACAAAGTTCATCATTACGGCCACAACACCACGCGACCTAACTCACCTCACATCAAAAGCATAGTTGTGATCAGGCTTATTGTAGACGCTGATTGACGTAGCCTCTTCTTGCTAGTTGATTAGGACTGTCTTCGCCGCACTATCAAAATTTTAGATCCGACCTACAGGCGCCCCCCTTGCGCCGCAAAGGGATTCAGCTGTTCCTCCCCTGAAGAACCTTCATCTATGACACCTGTTGACACCCTGCCATCTCCTCAGCACGCTGACGCTCCAGCTCAACACGTATAGCCGCCTCACGCTGTGCTTCCTCTGCCCTTATCTGCTCCCCCACAACATTTAGCACAAACTCATCATCCGGCGTTGTCTCGTTCTGCAGAACTTTTGTCTCAACTAGCTTGCAAAAAGACCTTTTCTCATCTTCACTGAGGTCCTCTAGGCCCTGACTCTTCATTCTGCGCAAGAAAGCCGTATACCCTAGGGCATCAGCATGATCCATACCGTTAGTCACCAATTTTTTAAGTACAGCTGGCTTTTTTTCTCTTCCGGCAAGTGCCGGTGGCAGCGCATCAGCACCCGTCAAATTCGCCATACACACCAAACTTAAACCCATTATTTTCAAACTAAGGTTTCCGACATATTTCTTCATAGATTCATTTTATCACAAGGCCATTTCTTTGGGAGGACGAACAGAAATATGCATCACAACAAGCAAAATAAATTGCAGCATTAAAGCCTCAACCTAACTCAACTCACATCAAGAGCAACTGCACTAAGACTTATTGTAGACGCTGACTGACGCCGCTTCTTCTTGCGAGTTGAGGAGTCTGTCTTCGCACTCTCAAGATTTTTAGATCGCACTATAGGAGTTAGCCTCACCCCCCCTCTTTGTGGAAAAGTAATGGCATTACAAGATAGATCAGCCTCACGCAAAGAGACCTCACCTCCCGCCTGACCCGAGATCTCACACGAAGATGGCACTGAGGTTGACATACTTAAAGGCCCTGTCTTACTCAAAAATTTTGTGTCTCCCTCAGACGAGGACCTCCCCTCCATGCTCACAGTTAGGGAGGGCGCTGACGCCAAGGCGCACAAGGCATCTTCCTTGCCCGAAAACCCTTCGCCCGTTACACTCTCGGGTATTACTGGCAGCTTTATGCAACCAGAAACCTTTCTTGCAGGACACTGCGTAGTAGTAGACGTAAAACAAGCGGATGTTATTGAGGGACGGACTTCATGCCACATCACTTGACTTGTCAAAGAGTGCTCCCTTTCCACTCTCTTGACGACGACACCCTTTATATCAGGAAGTCTTTCCAATGCATGAGCACACGAAAGCCCCCACCCTAATACAGCAACACAAATATACTTTTTCATATCTTCGCATTGTAACACATTTCTACATAATAACGCACTACTAATGAACTGCGCATTTTAAAACACCGGCACTCTTGACTTACCTAATATTTATTCCTAGCATAAAATATGTGGAGCCACTTAAATAACTCTATCTCAATACGCAATAAAATTTGGCAAATTCTTTTGCCAGAACCTCTTGCAGCCCCAGCAATTAGCAAGGCCTTACATAAAATACGCCAAATACCCAGCCCCCCTCCACTAATGCGCGATCTCATGCCCGACCCACTAACCATCCCTGGCATGGAAAAAAGCATTGCTAGGATGATTCACGCCATTGCCAATCAAGAAACTATAGGTATTTTCGGGGATTACGATGTTGATGGTGCTTCCAGCATTGCTCTCATTTGGCACTACTTGCAGAAAATAAAGTGTCCTGCCAACATTTTTATTATTCCATGCCGACTCACAGAGGGGTATGGCCCCAAAAACAAACATTTTGACCGCTTTAAAGAGAGGAATGTAAGCCTTGTACTCATGGTGGACTGCGGAACTGCATCAGTTGAGACAATCGCATACGCCAAAACACACTGTCAAATAGACGTCATAGTCCTTGACCATCACACCCCTCCTTCCACATCCTTGCCAGAGTTCTGCGTTAACCCACACCAAGACCAGGGCTCCTCTCTTCTGATGCTCTGTGCCGCCGGCGTTTGCTTTCTTTTTCTTGTCGCGCTCCAAAGAGAGCTTAAAAAGCTGCGCGAATCAGCAGATTTTCCTAACCTTATGTACTTTACCGGCTTTGTCGCCCTCGCCACCATCTGTGATATCGTCCCAATTACTGGCCTTAATCGCGCCTTCGTATTACAAGGACTTAACCATTTCAGTGGACACTTCATTGGCCTAACGCTTCTTGCAGAAATGTTTCCAGGATTCTCAGAAACCTCTATTGGCTTTACTATGGGCCCACTACTTAACGCAGGAAGCCGCATGGGTCAGCACACGCTTGCAACACAGCTTCTCACCACAGACTCTACACTCGTTGCAAAAGAGATTGCTGCAACCCTTACCACGCTAAACCAGGAGCGTAAAAACTCCGTTAGAGAGGCTCTTAATAATGTACACTCACAAACCAATAAAGAGTCACTACACATTGTAGTAGAAAGCAAAAGCTGGACCCCCGGCATTACCGGCCTTATTGCCTCACAAATTGCAGACAAATTACATGCTCCCACGTTTGCTATTTCCACCCAAATTTCTCCAGCAAAAGGCGCTGCCCGAAATCCCATTGAATCTATCCACCTAGCCCATATCTTGCAAAAAGCTAAAGCCCAAAACATCCTCATTGATGGGGGTGGACACAAGGCCGCTGCTGGCTTTACAATCTCCCATGAAAAAATTCCTGCTTTTCAAGATTTTTTAGAGCAAAGTGCACCATACACAAAGCGCAAAGCAACCCTCACCATTGACGGCGTTCTTCCAGAAGACAGTCTCCCCAATATTTATGAACACCTCCTATCGCTGCAGCCATTTGGGCACCTCAACTCTTACCCAACTTTTTTAGTTCCCAACATATTAAACCGCACAATTAAAAGCCGCAGCAACAAACATATTTCCTTTTTTGTGCAACACTTCCAGTCTACGATCCCATGCATCACCTTTGCACCGCCTGACGCACCAATTTACAAACTCATCGAAAGCAACATACCTTTACACGCTGCAGCAACCTTCAATATCTTTCAAGGGTCCATATCCCTTCTCATAGAAGATGCCCTTCCGCTACCCAATGTATGATACCATGGTCTAGGAGGGGAGCTATCGTTCTATTGTTGCTACTATTTGCATTTTTTTTACAAAGTGCAGCTCCTCCTAACATCAGTTTTTCTAGCATTGCAAGATACCTCCGCCTTTCTCAAGAGCAAATAGCGGGCTTGACGCCTTTTCAAAAAAAAATCTACCAAGAGCAGGTGGAGCCCACCCTTGTGGAGCGCACCAAGGCGTTAAAGTTTCACTACGTTAAAGGATCTACAGAAAGCAACCCCATGTATTTTGCCATCACAGACTCTCTCAGCACACACAAATCTGTAGGGCCAAAATCTGGTATTCTTATCGCTTCTTTACAGGGACACGAGTGGACCATATCCTCCTTCACCCCTTTTCCAGAACATAACATTACATGCTCAGAATCCCTCTGCAAACTTCCAGGAAAAAAAATACAAATTATGGACGATGTTCCAGGGATCCCTCCTATTGTTTTAATCCGTTACAGTAAATTTGCAACATCTCAATCTGTTGTTTTTGCACACTATGTCCTTAGCTGGAGCCATACGTCTGGTCGATTTGAAGTGTCCGGACCTATAACCACAGCACTCCCTTTAGAGGTGGACACCGCCACAATGCTCTCCCTCCAGCCAGAAGAAAGCTTAGACTCTGTAACCGAGGATCTTTTCGACGTTAAAGCGGACAAGAAAACAAATGTAAAAGGCGCCATTCAGACGCCTCTTGACTTTGCTGACATCCTTTAAAGCCTATAAGTCATCTAAATCTGCGACAGCTCCACGAACAGCACGCATTCCCACAACATGGTAACCAGCGTCCACGTGATGCACTTCTCCAGTAACTGCAGAAGAAAGGTCACTTAATAAGTACACTCCCGCTTTACCAACGTCATCCATAGTAACGTTACGACATAACGGTGCATTTTTTTTATTCCAGTCCAAAATATACGAGAAGTCCCCTATGGAAAAAGCCGCAACTGTACGCATGGGCCCCGCAGACATAGCGTTAATCCTAATGTTCTCTATACCTAAATCCATAGCCAAGTAACGAACACTCGCTTCTAGTGCAGCTTTAGCCACACCCATAACATTATAGTTCGGAACCACTTTTTCTGCACCATAGTACGACAATGTCAACACAGATGCACCCGGGTTTAGCATTTCTCTAAAGTACTTACAAAACGCAGTTAGTGAATATGCTGAAACACTCATTGTTTCTAAAAAGTTTTCACGAGTGGTATCCACATAACGCCCACGCAGCGCATCTTTGTCTGTATACGCAATGCTATGAACTATAAAATCCAACTTACCCCATCGTTCTTTAAGAGCGTTCGCCGTCTGCTCTATACTCTTATCATCTGCCGCATTACAGTCCAGTAGTATGTCCGACCCTAATTCTGCTGCCAGTGGCTCCAGCCGTTTGCGAAGCGGATCACCATAATAAGTAAACGCTAAATCTGCTCCCGCGGCTCGTACGGATTGCGCAATTCCCCACGCAATTGACTTGTTATTTGCTATTCCTGTAATTAAACCCTTTTTCCCTGCCAAGATATCCATCTTTTTAATTCCTCAACACTCCTCTATATATGCAACTTCTTCTACGCATTAGATTATAGAACAAACTTCAAAGTTGCGATATAATACAACGTTAACATGTTCTTCGAAGATATCATATCACAATTACAGCGTTTTTGGGCAGCTCAAGGCTGCGTTGTTTTACAACCCTTTGATCTCCATGTAGGCGCTGGTACACTTGCGCCCTTTACCGCCCTGCGCAGTTTACGCCCTGAGCCATGGGCGGCCTGCTACGTTCAAGGATGCCGACGTCCCAATGACGGCCGTTACGGATCCAACCCAAACCGCCTCTCACACTACTACCAGTTTCAGGTCATTATCCAGCCTGTTCCCAATGATGTTCAAAGCCTTTTTCTGCGGTCTTTAGAGGCACTTAACCTAAACATAAAGGACCATGACATACGCTTTTTAGAAGATGACTGGGAAAATCCTTCCATAGGTGCTGCCGGCCTTGGCTGGGAAATATGGCTCAATGGTTTAGAAATCACCCAATGTACCTTTTTTCAGCAATTAGCCAGCATCCCATGCCAAACGCCCGCCATTGAGTTCACTTACGGGCTAGAGCGTATAGCCATGCTTATTCAAAACGTCTCTTCCGTTATGGACATCGCCTGGAACAAGAATTTAACTTATGGTGATATTTTCAAGCAACAAGAAAAGGACCTGTCTCAACTGTCATTTGATTTGGCAGACACTAGCTTTCTACAGCTTTGTTTTCAACAGCACCTAAAAGATGCCACCCGATTTCTAGAGGCTGGCGCCATTACCAGCGCTTTTGAACAATGCCTGCAAGCCTCACACGCTTTTAACCTGCTACACGCGCGTGGTGCACTTAGCGTTACTGAACGCGAACACAATATCAGCGCGATTCGCAACACAACCCGCCTTATTGGTCAAGCATACCAAGAATACCACGCATCATGACTCATACCACAGCCGCTATAATCCTGCATCACGCAAGCCTTTCCTCAAAGTTTCAAGACACACTGCACCAACACCTGAGTGCACACCTTCAAAGCTTTCAAAAAAAGCATAATATTGATCTTAATTTTGATATTTGCACTTCTCCTAAAATTACCGCTTTATTTATCCCCCAAATTGCCACGACATACACCACCAAAGCACGCACACTGCGCGGCCCACTGGTGCAAGATGGCCCAGATGCACTTAAGGAGTTCCTCTTACTCCACCGAGCCCCAGAGGAAAATGCTTTTTCCAAAAGCACTCCGCAAGGAGAGTTTTGGTTCGTAAAGTCACCTGAGTCTCAAGAAGATATATGGCCTCTCTTCTCCCAAACCGTCACTCATACCTTGCTCAACACGCCCTTCCATAAGCGAATGTACTGGAGCTCTGACAAAAAAATGTGGGCACGCCCTATTCTGAGCTACCAGGCCACCTGGTCCGGGGAAAACGTTACCCTTCCCCTACAACAAACTATTGCGCACATAGCCCTACCCTCTCCGGATATCACCGCTACACAGCTCAAAACTGAGCTGGAAAAAAAGCACAACTCCATACTTTGTTCCAAAGAACGTTTTGAAAAAGCTTTAGCCGAAATTACACATTTTTGCAGTCATAATTCTCTTACCCCCTCACAAGGCGAAGAGGCTGTTAAAACCCTCTCCACAAATACCAGCTTACCCTCAGTCGTATTTACAACACTCCCACCCCTTGCAAAGAGCCTCCACCCCCAAATTGTACGGCATATTTTACACACCAAAGCACAGGTTCTATCCTTTGCAGACCCTAAGGGTGTTGTGACCCACTTTGCCACAATTACAGATGGGGCGCCATCACCTAAACGCCATGAAAATACCGCAAAAGGTTTTACCAGCGTTATCACGGCCTACCTTGAAGATGCTGCCTTTTTTATGGGCAAAGACTTGGAACAACCCTTGTCCAGCTACAGCAAACACCTCAACACTCGCCTAATTCATAAAGATGTGGGGTCAATGAGCACTCATATTTCTAGAATGCAGCAGTGCGCTCAAGAACACTTTCCTAACAACAAAGAACTCTTAACTACCCTTCCCTTACTCAAATGTGACTTAGAAACTCTAATGGTCCATGAATATCCAGACCTTCAAGGTCTGGTAGGCTCACTATATGCAGAGCATAATAAAGCTCCGAAAGAAGTCTGCCTTGCTATCGCCGATCACTACAAGCCCCTTGGTCCCAAAGATTCCCTACCAACTAATCATCTTGGTGCACTTTGCGGAATCCTCGATAAAATTGGAGCCCTTGCGAATTTTTGTAGCATTGGATATAAGCCAACCAGCACCAAAGACCCTCTTGGGTTTCGGCGTATTGTGCTTGGTATCCTTCGGACTGTTCAACATCATAAAATAGACTGCTCTGTAGACGGTATTTTTTGCAGCTTTCTCAAATCTCTCAATGTCAGCGATCAAGATATCACCGCGCACCGCGCATTCCTCAAAAGTTTTACGGCCAACCGCTTGCAAAATTTTGTGGACCCCAGCCTACTTTCCATACTACCTGCAGTCACTCAGCATGCGTCTTTTAATCAGCTCAACATACACCGGTCATTACAACAGCTTGATGCCTTAAAAGCACATGAAAATTTAGCTTGCATTATACAGGGTTTCAAACGTGCCTCTACCCTTGCGCAAGGCCCGTATACTCCCACAAATGAGCACACAGACCCCCCATCACAACCACTAGAGCAAACAGTTGACTCTTTAAACACTCCCTCACTTAACCAACTCAGTCAGCTCGCTCACGAAATTCATACATTATGTGATAATAATCTCGTTTTGTGTGAGGATGAAAAAACTAGAAACTATCGAAAAACGCTTCTAGCGCGTTGCTGTCAACTTTTCAACAGTTTTGCCAATTTTGAAGTTTTATCCACAGACTAGCTACTCAATATCGTCAAAAAGCGCATTAGTGTACCCGCTCAAAACCATAATATCGCTCAACCATATTTTCGCCTGACACATAACGTCTTCAGTAGTGGCCTCCAAACGCAAGCTCCACAAATTTTCAGTGCGTGATGGCCTTACAAACAACACAAAAGCATCACCATAATATCGGCAGGCGTTATCACTTAAATGCTCCACTCTTACAGATCTTTCGGCAAATAACTTCGAAGCCTCTCGCAAAGTAGACGCTGCCACCTTACAACGCAACTCAGGAGTCACAACAAATCCCGCCTTCGATTGCAACAATTCAGAAATGCGTGGCAACACACTCATCAGCCGTATACCCATCAACACACCGTCATCAACAACGGCTCCATTATTAATAGGAAAAAAATAATGCCCACTCAGCTCCGCGCCAAAAAGCGCCTGATGCTCATACATACCAGAGCGCACATAAGTATGTCCTGTCGGAACAGAAAAAACCTCCACGCCCATACTGCGCAAATACGTGGTGACACCAACCGCAAATTTGGTGTCTAGAACCACACGCACATCTTTTTTCTTTTGCTGAAGCAACTCCACTAGAGCTATCACTATATAGTCAGGAGGTACAACCATTCCACGATAAAACAAAACACAACGATCACCATCACCATCAAAGGCCACACCCCAGTCCGCCTCATACTGTATTAACGCCTGACACATAGCCTCTTTTTGTATAGGCAGTGTCGGGTCGGGTGGCACATTAGTAAGTTGATCCCCCAAACACACATCCTGAAGCTGATCCGCGATCAAAGGGAGAACCTCCCCTGTCACACCCCCACTGCTGCTCCAAACTACCGGGTTTTTTTTCACAACTTTTTGCAGGGTATCCAGCAAAAATTTTTGGTACTGCTCTTGAGCATCAAAGGTCACTTCCTTTGCAACGTCCTGCTTATGCCGTTGAATATCACAGTTATCATACGTTTCTTGCAAATTGTGCGCCTGCAGTTCTTTTTGCCCCAGAAAAATCTTAAATCCATTATATTTTAGAGGATTATGGGACCCTGTAACCATAATAGTTCCATGCACAGCCTTTGACTCAAAGAGCAGAAACGTCAAACCCGGCGAAGATATACGTCCCGCGTCGGCAAAAAGGGCCCCGCTATCGCGCAGCCCTTTCTTAATCCCCTCACACAGATCAGCGCTGCTTTTTCGACAGTCTGATCCGACTAATATCATTTTATTGGGCCCAAGCAAAGAGCCTACCAACAATCCGATATGATATGCATCCTCTACAAATAGCGCCTCTTGATAGATACCGCGAACATCATAACCTCGCAAAATCTCAGGGTTGAACGTATGGGTCATCCAACCTCTTTCAGGGAAGCCAACTTCTCCACATTAATGGCCTGCATCAAGGCATACAGTTCTGCCTTTGCAGCAATATGCGTAATCCTTGAAGGCATTTTCATTAACTTCAAGTCAAACAAGGTGATGCCTTGCAAAAAAAACTCCTTAAAAATCACACGCTCTGAAAATCCCGAGATAACCCGAAACCCCAAACGCTTCGATAAAGCACCCAACGCTTTTTCCATGTTCCCTTTATTACGATCATATAGCGCAGAAAGGCGGTTTCTCATTACAATCCAGTCTAGGGATGCTCCTTTACTCATGGCACGATTTTTTTTCATCTCCCAAACCCAAGCAGCATACGTACTGGGCGAAGCCATTTGTAAGTTTGACGAATCAATATGAGCAATAACATCCACATCTATAAAGCTGTCATTCAGCGGTGTCACAAGTGTGTCCGCCATATTATGAAAACACCGAGACATATGTGAACGATAACCAGGCGTGTCACAAACTATAAAGTCGTACCGTCCTCTTAAACGTGTCATCAGCTCTTGCACAGCAGCTTCGTCTTTTTCCATAGAAAGTTTGATATCGCTCAACTCTGATGGATAAATTCTTGAGTGGTCTGGAATAAGTAGGTCCACACCTTTTTTAGAAGCCGTCCCTTGCCGATTTTCAATATACCTACTCAGTGTTCCCTGATAAGCGTCTGCATCCACTGTCGCAACCTTAAAGCCCTCTTTCATTAAAGAAACTGCAAGGTGTACGGCGGTGGTAGACTTCCCAGATCCACCTTTTTCATTTCCAATAACAATACAATATGCTGACATCAGAACCTCCTTTGAGCCATTTGAATCAGCCGCTCTTTCTCTACAACACCTTCTTCTACCTGAATGCGGTGACACAGATCCAGCAGCTGCCCCATACCTTCACCGGGCAATACTCCCAGCTCACATAAGTCCCGACCGCGCACTACAGGAACATACTGAGCTTCATTGTAGAACCAACGCATTATATCACCATTCCAGCTCTGAAAATATCTTTGCTCCTCTGTTTTCACAATTTGAGGAATCAAAAGACACGCACTCTCTAATATACCAAATGTATTTCGTTTGAGCAATAGGCATGTCATATCAAAACTCACCTTACCCTCCTTGATCCATATGGATTTTAAGCGCTGCAAAAACAACACACCCTTTTGTGTGTCATTAGGGATACACAAAGTTTTGAAAATTTCTTTTTGAGCAGCGCCATACACTTCCATCAGCGCAAACATCGCTAATGTGAACACTTCGCGATCGCTCATATCCAGTTGATTTAAAGGCTGCAAAAGACCAGAAGCCTCATCTATGGACCGCTGTGTGCACAAACTTTCCCACTTGGCGCTCGCCCGATAAAGTTGCGCATCGGTCAAAAATTTCCACCCGATCACAAGATGATTGTGCGCCTTCAGCCACTTTCGCACCTCACCAAAAATACGATCACCCGACAAGTCCATCTGCACCTCACGAGAAATCTGAATCAATTCAGCGTTAGGAAAAAATCCCAAACGTGCCGCAAACTGCACAACTCGCCAAGGGCGCAAGGGATCCTCTCCAAAAGTTTTTTCATCCACACAACGTAAAATTTTAGCGTTTATATCCGCACACCCCTCATAAGGGTCATACACCTTACCCTCCACGGGGTCATATCCAATGGAGTTAACCGTTAGGTCTCGACGCAAACTTGCTTGCTTAAAAGACGCACCCATAGGCAAAAAATCTATCTGAAAGTCCTTATGAGAACTACCCACTTTATTATCAGCTCGTGGAACAGACACCTCTATGCTCTGCCCTACTTTCAACACACCAAAGCTTTTCCCTACTAAATTCACATTCTTAAACGCCGCAGCCAAAAAGTGAGATAAATTCGAAAAGCTCGGACAACTTTGAACCTCTATATCAAAATCCACTGGATGCCGCCCCATTATGGCGTCACGTACACACCCCCCTACAAGAAGGGGCTGACCCAGATTGTTCTGGCCTATGTAGCGTATTACTTCTTGAACCTCAACAGGTAGTACGTTGAATCCAATAAAGGAAGCCACCTTACACATTGCACCCTCTTAATGCTGCTCCAAAGCCGTGTCAATAATGCTTTCCAAAAACTCACGTGGTGTCATAGGAGAAGACTCAGATAACGCCTGATGATATAAAACAGTAGAAGGCGTTAGCCCAGGAAGCGCGTTACCTTCGATCAGAATGATTTCCTGCGTCAATCGTGAGAAGAATATATCCAGACGAGCATAATGCCGCACACCTAAACAGCGCGCTATTTTTTCGACATTGCGTTGAATAATCGCCCACTGATCCGGCGAAATAATATGCGCAGGTGGCGGCGTCAAATTAATCCCCGTTCCTCCTTGAAACTTTTCTTCCAAGCTTAAAATAGCCCCCTTGGTCACTGTAACGCTTGGGCTCATCACCCTAACTTCCCCCTCACGCTCATACACACCAACCGTCAGCTCAACCCATCCACTTACTTGCTCCAGCATAACCTCATGATCACAAACATAAAGCTTATCACACTGCACAAAAGGCTCAAATATTAAGTCTACAGAAGCATTCGGAATTTCAACTATCTCAAGCTGTCCGTCAAATGTTGCAGGCGGAACAGTGGACTCAGAGCACAGCAAGAACTGACCATATTTTTCTAAGTCTTGAGCGGATGTCAGCTTAATTACCCCCGAAGAGCAACCGTCTGCATTAGGCTTAACTATAAGCGCATCACACTCTAAATGTTGCGTCAAAAAGTCCCATTGATTCTCAGCAAAAAACTCTTTCACCGAACCTTCCTGCACATAATGCTTGGGCAGCGCTCGAACACCATCTATTTTAGCCAAGTTAATCCTCTGACCTGTAGCGGCTTTATCCATCATTAACGCGCATGCTTCAGACGTGGAACCATTGAAAGGAATATTTTGTGCCTCAAGCATCGCTTGAATCTCTCCATTTTCCCCACACCCTCCATGCAATGCCAGAAAAACAAACTTTTTATCTTCCGCCATTTCACTTAACCATCTTGACAGCGAAAGACGTACTGGAACTTCCATTTCATGGCCCTGGCAGCCAAGTACACTCCTTACTTTTTGAAAAACACTCATTTGACGCACAATACTCTCAGCGTTACGGCACTGGTCCACAACCTCTTCTACCGTATGAAATAACGCAAACGCATAAGGAACGCTCCACACCTCCCCATGATCCAAAAGGTATAAAAATGGCTCATAGGTTTCAGAGCTGCGCAACTTCAGCCATACATTTAAACCGCTCATTAAAGACACTTGACGCTCAAGCGAATCGCCACCACACAAAACAGCTACCGCCTGTCTCTCATTCATCAAATTTCTTGGCGCACACTTCTTCAAGGACTTACCCACCCTTTGCAAAGCCGAGTTCAGGACGTAGCGCAACACTCCCTGGTGTGTCAACCCCACACGCAGTGACTGTAAAAACACAAAGCTATTCTGCTCGAGCCCTGTAGCGGCATTAAGGTCCGTCCACATACAGGAACCATCTTCAAGAACCCACCCATCAAAACGCACGATATCGCGACAGTTAAATCGCCGAAAAATATCAGCACCTTGCGTCCGCAACATTTCCGTTATTTCTTCTGAAAAACTGGCTGGGCACCTCAATGTTGTAGCATTGGTTGGTAAGTATTTTTTACGGTATGTATAAAGCCCGTCTCCATCTTTATGTTCTATTTCCACAGGAATAAGCGGAATGGGCTCACCATCGTCATCCTGCAAAATCACTAAGGAAAACTCGCGCCCTCTCACCCGAGGCTCTAACAGCGCTGCCCCCATGCTTACGTTCTCATGTATTGCTGAAATACAACGCACACACTCATCCACTGTGTTTGCAGCCGCAACCCCCAAGGATGACCCCCCGTCATCTGGCTTCACCACAAAGCCCCCCCCCTTGTGGTGATCACAAAACGCCTGTACTCTTTCCGCTATATTAGGCTCCCCTTTTGCAAAACGGGCATACTCTAACGTATTAAACCCATAAGATTTGAGCTGGCTAGAAACCGAGCTTTTTTCAAAAATTCTTTCACAAGCGTCTGCACTCATTCCCACAAAAGGGATATTTAACTTTTCTAAAAACCTAAGAATTTGACCATCTTCGCCAACGACACCATGCAATAAGGACCACACGACATCAACATCCAAGTTCTTCCCAAACTCTTCCAATGAACAGCTCGATGTTTTATGCAGTTTAAAGTCAAAATCTTCTGGGGTGTTAGAATACAGGAGTCGCGACTCAATACGACGCACACGCTTTGCTCGATTAACATAAAAAAACTGTAAATTAACGTCTTCGCACACACCCAAGTGGTCCAAAACAGTGCGCGCGGAATTCAACGAAATTCCTCGCTCACCCGACGGCCCCCCACACACAACAGCCACAGTAACGGCCTCACTTTTCCATACCTTCACACAAAATTCTATCACAAATCAGGAAAGCTATGTAAGATGATAGACCGTTTTCTTATGTACTGTTGCGCGAGCAATGTACGCGCTGCACTACAAAAGCAAGATGCGCAAACATCACCACCCCTCTAAGAGGCGGGATCACTGTCAAGAAACTTTCCCTTTCGGCACCGAACAATTCTGTCCACCGTATTGTTCAAAAAAGTTTGGTCATGAGCAGCTATAAGCACAGTTTTTCCTTGAGCTTTAAGCCCCTTAAAGAGCTCACTCACCCCTTCTGCTGTTTTTTTGTCTAACCCCGAAGTAGGCTCATCACATAGAAGAATATCAGGCTGCAACACCAATGCTCTAGCTAATGACACACGCTGCTGCTGCCCTCCAGAAAGCATACGAGGATAGACATCAGCCTTGCTTTGAAGCTCCAATTGCTCCAATATTTCCATAGCTGCCGTCTCATACTCCTCTCGCTTATTGTACACTGCGCACAATAAGTTTTCCATGACAGTCAAATGAGGAAAAAGATTAAAGTTCTGAAACATAAATCCTGTCCGCCCCTGCACCGTCACCACTCCTTCATCATAAGCGGTCAGCCCTTGTATACAACGCAAAAGTGTCGACTTCCCACAGCCCGAAGGCCCCATTATGCCAACCATCTCCTGAGGGGAAACTTTTAAGTTAACTGAATCTAACACCCTGTGTCCACTATAAATTTTAACAAGATCACACACATTAATCATAAGACACCTTTTTCATCATGTAATTTCCAAAGCACTCAAAACACCGCACTAGAATATAGTAATAAAGCCCCGCTATACATAAAGGCTTAAAGTAAGCATAATCCGCCGCTGCAACCATCTGCGCCTTTCTCATGACCTCAACACCACCAATGGTAGCCACAAGTGACGTCTCTTTTAGAAGAGCCACAACTTCATTTACAAGGCTGGGGAAGCTGTTCCGCAAAACCTGCGGAAGCAACACTCGACGCCATAAGCTCCAGCCCTTAATCCCTAAGACCTGCGCAGCCTCCCACTGGCCCACGGGAACAGCCTGCAAACCAGATCGCAGAAGCTCTGCCACATAAGCGGCACTATTAATGCCCAACGCTATCACGCCCGTCCAAAAAACAGACATCTGAAAAGGCAGAGAAAAATAAACCAAACTAATTTGGAGTATCATGGGAACCCCACGCAAAACAGAAGTAATACTCTGTACAACTCGGCGCCCCCATACATTTTGATAGCGCAGCACCAGCAGTCCAGTGCCACACACACACCCAATAGTAATGGAACAAACCAGCAAGCGTAAGGTTAAGCTCAGTCCCTCCAAAATACTCAGGGCATCCGCTACAATCTTCATACGTCACCTATCCACTTTTTCTTAAGAGCATCTAACTTCCCGTTCTTTTTCATCTTTTGCAATACAGCGTTAACCTTAGACGTTAGTGCAGAGCCTTTCTTAAGAGCAACCACGCAACCTCCTCCATCTTCCAGCACAACTATCTTCATGTTACTACAACCTTGCTCCTTCATAAACGCATTAGCGCTCACAGTATCCAAAATCACACCATCTACTCGGCCTTTTTGCAAAGACTGAACACTTGTTACCATGTTGTCCACCAAGATAGCCTCTGCTATTTTGTCCTTCTGAGTCTCCAACCAGTCCGCTCCAATACTACCCATCTGCGCTAAAATACGCTTGCCTTTTATATCCTTTGGCGATTTGATGTCACTAGTTTTGGGAACAAGCAGAACCATCTTGTCATAAAAATACGCATCCGAAAAGTCAAAGTTCTTTGCCCGTTCTGGGGAAGCAGAAATGCTGGACAAACCAACATCAACAGACCCTGACTGTAGGGAAGCAAATATTGACGCAAATGCCATATCCTTCACCTCAAGCTTCAATCCCAAAGAGCTCGCGATCTCCTGGGCTATATCAATATCAAAGCCCACTATTTTACCATCCTTGATAGACTCAAATGGGGGATAGTCTGCCGACACTCCCACAACCAACAGGTTGTCCTCTTTCTTTTTTTCACAGCCAATAAGCGCAATAATCATTAAAATATTTAAAAGTTTCATTTTTCACCTCTCCATCATTATACTAAAAAATTCACAATTATTCAATAATATTTTATTTTATCCACATTTACCCAATTTGACCTCCCTTTTGCAGGTATGAGATACTAAAGAAGATATTATGCCCGCCATCAACAAGTTAATCCTACAGTTAATTCAAACCAACACAGTACAAACCCATGCAGGTCTCTCCGAACTACTCGCTGAAAAAGGGTTTGTCATCCCACAGGCCACCCTGTCACGCAGGCTAAAAGCACTGAGCATCACGAAAGTCAACGGAGCCTACCAATCACCACTGCCCTCTTACCCGCACACAACAGCCCAAATAATTACACATATTTTAACGTCAGAAAGTGGCCAAATCATTATTCGCACTCACCCTGGCCATGCCAGTAGTGTTGCGGCAATGATCGACGCAAATATTATCGCGACATCTAGCCCCCAACACAACGTGAATCTTCTAGGATCTTTGTCGGGAGATGACACAGTACTGTTGATAGCTAAGTCACAGAAAGCAACTGACAGTATTATAAAAAGCCTAAAAATCTTATTTCCCCAATCACCAGATTCGCATTAATCTAAACATGGCATCTTGCCACTCACATGCTATAATACGTCATGCCCAAACAAATACCTCAATCCTTTTTTGTTTTTGTTGTTTGGCTCGCTCGGCCAGTGGCCAAGTGGTGCGCTGCAGCCATAGTACTTAGCAGCATCACCGGATTCTACTCGTCGGTCATGTCTTATAGCTTAAGCACCCTAGTCAAAGCAACTGTCTCCAGCAATTTCAATCACCAACAAGCTCTCTACGGGCTGGCTTGTCTAATTGGAATTCACCAAATTCACGCCATCGCCTGGCGCGCCATCCTATTATCGCGAAAATACATTATTCCACGCATGATTTCCAACATTTCAGTTAATGTGTTTGATTTTTTGTCATCTCAATCACTGTCTTACTTTCAAGAAAACAGAGCTGGAACACTAGCCGGAAAAGTTAACACACTCGCTCGGGCTCTTGAAAACAGCTTTATTCCTGTAGCCTTTGCAATGCGAGGGCTCACACAGCTTATTGTGGGTTTCGTTTCTTTAGTTTATGTCCACCAGCCCACTGCTTACGCTTTGCTCGTATGCGCGGCACTTTTTATAACCATTAACCGTTTTTTTTACTCAAAGATCGCCAAGCTTAATGGCCGCTATGCACATGAGTGCGCCCAAATTAGCGGTCGCATTGTGGAGGCCATTAGCAGCATGCTCACCGTTCAATCATTTTGCCAAGAGTCTACAGAGGCAAACCACATAAAAGACAATGCAAAAAGCGCCGGTCAATTCTTCAAGAAAAAAGAAAACCTAACTATCAGCTCACAACTTCTACAAGGCCTTTGTATGTCAGGGTTGATTGCCTTTGTGTGCCTCTCTTTTTTTTCCGCAGTTCCTCAAGGAGCCGTTAAGGCAGAGCACTTTACATTTTGCATCACACTCACCCTTTATATAAGCGATAGCTTATGGTTTCTTGCCGCGCAAATCAACACCCTTATTGACTTCATAACTCAATCCCAAGACGCCCTCAAAACTCTCTCCACCCCTCGACAACTGCCGCAGTCACCCAACCCTTACACATACGGCAAAGTGAAAGGAGAGATCGAATTCAAAAACGTCAGCTTTAGCTACAACCAATCATCTCACGCCCTCACAAACTTTAATATTCGCATTAAACCTGGCGAGAAAGTTGGTATCGTCGGTGAATCTGGCGGTGGAAAAACCACATTTACCAAACTAATAATGCGGTTTTTTGACCCAAACACCGGACAGATACTGATTGATGGAAAAAACATTGCACACTGTGATATCCACTCTTTACGCAGTAATATCACAATCGTACCACAAACGCCCACTCTTTTTCAGCGCTCTATTTATGACAACATTAACTATGGGTCAGGAAAAAGTCGAGAACAGATCATAAATGCTGCCAAAATGGCCTTTGCACATGACTTTATTATGCAAACACCCCAACAGTACGAAACAATTGTCAGTGAACACGGTGTCAGCCTTTCTGGGGGGCAAAAGCAACGCATTGCCATTGCTCGAGCTATATTAAAAAACGCCCCAATACTCATTATGGATGAAGCCACATCTCAGCTGGACAGCACCAGCGAGGCCTACATTCAAGAGTCCACAAATAATATTATTCAGGACAAAACGGCCATTATCGCAGCACACCGTATGTCAACACTGCAAAAAATGGACAGAATTCTTGTTTTTAAAGGCGGGCAAATCATAGAGGATGGCTCTCCTGAGGAGCTACTCGCAGCTTCCGGAGAGTTTTCTAAGCTGTGCTCACTGCAAAACATTTCCTAAGCCTAGAGTTTTTGTGCTTTTTTAGATAAAATATCCATAGAATGAAGTTATATAAAATTAGCACACCTATTCAATTGGCACTCATCGGAATTATTGTTATTTTAGTTCAAAGCTATCTGCCCCTTCCCCTGAAATCGTCACTACTATCCATTAGCCTGGCCGTCAAGGAACTTATTGTTTTTCTTCTTCCAGCGCTAATTTTTTTGTTGATCTTCAAATCAACCGCCAGCCTTGCTCATAAGGCCACCCCTATTTTAACTTGGATTCTACTAGGCGTCTGTGTATCCAACTTTATTGCCACTACCATCAGCCTTATCCCGGGACACTTCGTGTACTCTTTTGACTTAAACTTAATAAAACCTGCTGCACAAACTATACTGCAACCACTCTTTAATTTTAAGCTCCCCACCCTTGTATCTAATGACGTATCCTTAATGGTTTCTAGTGTTATAGGAATTTTTATGGGGAAAAAGCACCCCCAGAAAGCTGCATATTTTGCACAAAAGGCCGACAAAATCACACACTCTGTTTTTGATAAGCTCCCCTGCGTTATTCCTGTGTTTTTCACAGGATTTATGATAAAAATCACCCACGAAGGGACTCTTTTTGCACTTGCTGCATACCTTAAGGTGTTAGCCGTTATTGTTTGTGCGGCCCTATCACATATTGTGCTGTTATATATCATAGGAGCCCAGTCCCCTCATCGCGCATGGCAACGCATAAGAGGGTTTGCCTCCAGCCTTATTAGTGGATTCACCACCATGTCAAGCGCGGCTACGCTGCCCGTCATGTTTCAGGATATTTTCCCACATGTACGCAGCAAGCCTCTAGCACAAGCGACTCTTCCGTCGACCATTAACATTCACCTTATCGGAGACTGTTTTGCTATCCCTGTCTTAAGCTTAGCTGTAATGAAAAGCTTTGCCCTTCCACTGCCTGACCTCTTTCAATTTATGAAGTTTATCGGATACTTTGTGTTAGCTAAATTTTCAGTAGCGGCCATCCCAGGGGGGGGAATGTTTGTGATGCTCCCCATTCTCAGTAGTGTTCTTAACTTCACCACCCCCATGCTTTCGTTATGCACGGCACTTTATATCCTGTTTGACCCTATTATTACAGCACTTAACATCCTAGGAAACGGTGCGCTGGCCTTTTTAGCAGATCGATTTTTATACAAGAAAATCTCCCAATAAACAGCAAGCTTGCGCGTTGTGGCTGTTAGCACTTATAGTGAAAATTCTGGCGGAGGGAGAGGGATTCGAACCCTCGATACATTTTACAACATATACACGCGTTCCAGGCGTGCGCCTTCAACCACTCGGCCACCCCTCCTGATACGGTTCGTGGTAGCGGAGGAGGGATTTGAACCCCCGACACATGGATTATGATTCCACCGCTCTAACCAACTGAGCTACTCCGCCAAACCATACTAATTCTATCACATTTTTTCGCTGTTTTTAATAGAGTTTATAAAAACAAAGAGCATACTTTGCAAACATTGTGAAATACCTTGCCTTTTGCACATGAGAATGATAGTGTCTTGTGTGAGCTTCCACCCTCGAATCATCATCCTTAAAGGCATAACATGCCTATCTTTACTAGTAGGCTATGTCGCTATTACCCTCTCTAAACGCGATTTACAAGAACGCATTTCTTGGGGGATCACTAATTTTTTCAACGCCTTATCAAAAAAAACACTCAGGATCTCAGTCCAATTTCATACAGAGCCTGCTATTTTAAAACAAAAAAAATGCATAATTCTTCCCATTCATAATTCTCACTGGGAAGCCCCTATCATATCCTCACAATACAAGACATACTCTATAATTAAAAAAGAAGCCCTCTTTAAAGCCTTTACAGGTGGGGGCGTCATGGCTGGATTGCCTGCGCTATATATCGACCGTTCTAAGCAAGCTAGCTTTCGATCTGCCTTAGGGCGCATATCTCAAGCACTGACTTCAAGCCATGTACTGCTTTTCCCTGAGGGGGGGAGCACGCTATTCAGCGAACCTTGCAACTGCCAAAGCCTGGTTTACTTTTTAGCCAAACAAAACCCACAGACACCTCTTATTCCTGTAGTGCACACGTGCGGATTCTTTTTTCAAGGGTCCTCCGTCACCCCGAAAAGATCAGGAACAGCGATTATACAACACCTAGAACCCATCTACTACGACCCGAAAGAAAATGGTCGTGATTTTTTAAAAAGACTTTCTAACATCCTACAAAACGGCAAAGACCAAATTGAAAAGAAGCACTACGCACTGAATCCATAATGCAAACAATATCTGTTGAGCAGCTGCACCAAAAAATCATTGCAGGACAAGCCCCTATCATCATCGACATCCGCACAGAAGAGGAGCTTTTGCTGGCATCCCTTCCCTTTGCCACACATGTCCCTCCTCACCACCTCATCCCATTCTGTGAGAGACACAGCGCATCTACAGAATTTTACATTTTATGTCACCATGGGATAAGAAGCGCCCGTGCCACCTACATGCTAAGCGAACGCGGATTCACCGTCTTCAACATTCAAGGCGGAATTCATGCCTGGAGCACTTTTGTTGACCCTAAAATACCCACATATTAGCGTGAAAACAACTTATTGCCGAATCTGTATCCGATCTTGTAGATTCATCTTTCCTTTTGCGGTATAATAAACTCAAAGGTGTTTTTAGTGTTTTATATTTTCTTTTTATGCTTTATACAAGCACATGCGTTTTTTGAGCAGTACTCTCGTCCTAACCCAAACAGTAACGACTCTATTTATATTGAAGAAGAATCCAGCTTTGCTGAAGAGGCGGGAGAGCCTCCTTTTACCGAAGAGGAGGTCACATCGACGATCACAACAGCCTCTGATGATGACCCTCTTGCTTTTGCACGCCCCGATACGATTGATGACGATGACACGCCTGAAACAGCATTAGCTACATATGATGACCCCGATTTAGATTTAGATATTACAGCTCTTGGAAACCGTGTAAAAACTTATACCCTCCCTAAAGATGATGAGCGTATTTTCACGTTGCAAGAAGCCATTGACGCCGTTATGACAGATGTCCGTATGGCCGCTCTTGTAAGCGAAGTTGGCGGTGCCATAGTAAGCGCACAAGCTTACGACGCTGAGTTCTTGCCAGAGCTCTCAGCCAAGGCAGGTTCCAACCACACACGAACTGACCCTCGCAACCTCTCCGACCCTATGGCGGATATTAACTCATCACACCGCAGGCGCACGAGCTATGGATTAGAAGCGCGCTACGCCGTTTTCAAAGGTTTTGCTGACGTCAACACCAGGAAAGCAGCCCGCCTTTCGGCAAATGCCGTGAAAATGCAAGCGCTTTACCGTGTCAGTGAAATGCTCACTGAAGTTGTAAAGGTCTACACTCAAGCTATTGCATCACAAAACGTACAGCTAGCCCAAGAGCGTAAACTTATTCTAGCAAACGAAGCTCTTAAGGTTGCCCAAGAACGCTACCGCTTAGGAGATATTACCGAATCCGACCTGAAATCAGCGCAATCCTCAATTGCACAAGCACGATCAGAAAAAGAAAAAGCCAAAAATGATTGCTTTAAAGCACGCTGTCAGCTTGAGAACTTAACGGGTTACAACCTCGACAACCAAGCTTTTGAAAACATTGCAGTTCCAGGCGTTTTGCCAGACACCCTTGATGAGTGCATTGAAAGCGCCCTCACTCACAGCCCTGAGATCAAAAAGGCTGACATCGAAACACTTGCCTTGCGTAAGCAACTAAGTGCCGCACGCGGACGCTTTGCCCCTACCGTTTCTACATTTGCAAAAGCAGAGCATGTCAGAGACACCATGTGGTCAGGCAACAACAAGCCAGATGACCCCACTCGTCAAAACAGAGAGTGGTCTGCTGGAATTGAGCTTTCCGTTCCTATTGACTACCGAGGAGCGATTGCCAACAACACGCGCCAAATCTCTTATAAAATTGAAAAAGAAATTGCAAACTTACGTTTCACACGCCGTAATGTCACTTCGCAAATTAAGATTTTGTGGTTTGAGTTTCAAACATCCTCAAGAACTATTGCTCACCTAGAAGCCGGGGTGAAGGCCTCAGCAGCAGCTTGGCGTGCAATTCGTGAAGGTTATGAGCAAGGAACAAAAATTGCTCTTGAGCTCTTGCAGTCTGAAAAAGACTACATTGCTGCAGAAATTGACTTGATTCGCGCAAAACAAGACAGAATTGTCCGTGCATTTGAGCTATTACACCACACTGGTCTATTATCTTTCCATTTCTTGAAGAATCGCATTCCTACTCAGCACCTAAAAGGTTTAAACTTTATTCGTAATATGGGGCAACAGATAAATGACAAATAAAGATAATCAGAACATGATCAATGAAGGATCCTCAATGGAGGACATTTTGGCTTCGATTCGTCGCGCAATGCAAGATAAGCCAACGGAAGAGTCTGCGAGTTCATCCAACTTAGAGACTGACAATCAAGATGTGCTTGACTTAACACCAGGCCCCTCTCCTGAACGTCACTACCGTGAAGACCCAGCACCAACAACGGACTTGCACTATGAGAGGGAGCCAAGCCCTTCTCAGCATGCAGAAAAACACACAGGATCAAGCTTTTTAGACCGTGATGTAGAGCTCAAAACGCAAGAACTTCTCTCTCACTTAGACCATGAAGTTCAAAGAAAACAGAAGCAAGAATTCGAAGAGTCCTATCTAGCTCTAGAAAGAATTTTACGACCAATATTACGTGAGTGGTGCAACCAGCATCTACCCGAAATAGTCGCGCGTTCTGTACAAAGAGAAATTAAGCAACTTGTGCACTCCTTAGCTCGCAAACACCATGGATAAAAACTACCTGGCCCAAAGCGTAGAAAAACTTTCCCAAGAAATATGGGAAAAAAATGGTTTATTTCAATATAAACACGAAAATTCACAAAACGTGTTTACCGTTTTAATGCCTCCGCCTAACGTAACAGGGTCATTACATCTTGGACACGCTTTAACATTCTCCATTCAAGACTCAATAGTACGCTGGAAACGCATGCTAGGCTACCATACACTTTGGCAGCCAGGATCAGACCATGCTGGAATTGCCACCCAAACACGTGTTACGCAACACTTAACGGAAAAAGGCATTAATGTGCGCAACCTATCCCGCGAAGAAATGTTAGAGCAAATTTGGGACTGGAAGCACAAATATAGCCATACTATTATTGAGCAGTTAAAAGCCCTTGGATCAAGCGCCCAGTGGGATCGTCTCCGTTTTACTATGGATGATCATTTTTCAGAGGCTGTAACCACAGCTTTTAACACTCTTTATGAGCAAGGCCTTATTTATCGTAGTAAAACATTAGTCAACTGGGACACAGAGCTTAAAACAGCTATTTCTGACCTTGAAATAGTCGCAAAAGAACAAAAGGGAACGCTATACTACATTCACTATGCGACTGATTTTGGCCCACTGCAAGTAGCAACAACACGCCCTGAAACCTTATTTGCAGACACAGCATTAGCCGTGCATCCCAGCGATGAGCGCTATAAGCACCTTATCGGCCAAGAGGCTTCCATTCCTATCATACACCGAAAAATCCCTATCATCGCGGATCACCATGCGCAAGCAGATAAAGGGTCCGGTGTAGTGAAAATAACTCCAGCTCACGACTTTAACGACTACGCAGTCGGGCAAAGACACAACCTCCCTGTTATTAACATTCTTACACCACATGGAACTCTATGCGGAGATATTCCTGAAGACTTAAAAGATTTAACAATAAAGGATGCAAGAGTTAAAACACTAGAAAAACTTTACGCAGAAGGCGCTATGGCCAAAGAGGAAGAGTGCGTTCAGAGCATCCCCTACGGAGATCGATCACACACAGTGATTCAACCCTTTTTAACAAACCAATGGTTCATTAACACTAAGCCAATGGCTGAAAAAGTGCTAAAAGTATTTGAGCAAGAGCAAATCGAGTTCTTCCCTAAGCGTTGGGGATCGATCTTTAAAAAATGGCTTGTAGACATTCAGCCATGGTGCATCTCCCGACAAATTTACTGGGGACATCGCATTCCAGTATGGTGGGCGGATGAATCGACATTTTTTGTTGCACACTCTCAAGAGGAAGCTCAAGAAAAAGCAACCAAGCACTTTGGGAAACCAGTTACACTAACACAAGATACAGATGTGCTTGACACATGGTTTTCTTCTGGCCTGTGGCCTTTTGCAACGCTAGGGTGGCCACAGAACACAAGCGAACTCGAAACACACCTACCTTCAAGCACGCTTGTTACCGGGTTTGACATTATCTTTTTTTGGGTCGCACGTATGTGCATGATGTCTTTACAGCTCACTGGTAGCATTCCTTTTAAACATGTCCTCATTCATGGCCTTATTCGTGATGAAAAAGGGCAAAAAATGTCTAAATCTAAAGGAAATGTGATAAACCCTTTAGCTATTTTAGAAGAATACGGAGCTGACAGTTTACGCCTGGCTTTGCTTCAATCAGCCTCACCAGGGCAGGATGTCCGCCTTTCTCCTGATCTCATTGTGGCCATGCGTAATTTTTGCACTAAGTTATGGAATACCGCTCGCTATGCAAAAATGAACGACATTGTACTGTGCCCTCAGCCTGAAAATGTACAACACCCTATTAATATTTGGGCCATTTCACAAGTTGCTAAACTCAGTCAAAATTTACATAAAACCTTAGAACAGTACTATGTGCATGAGGCTGTTGCTTTAATTTATAAAGAATTTTGGCATGAATTTTGCGCTTGGTATTTAGAGGCCACCAAACCACTTCTGCGTTCTAACGAGTTTGCTCAAGAAACCCGCTCTGTGTTTGGCTTTGCGTTACAGAGCTTTTTACATTACTTACACCCCTTTATTCCGCATATTACAGAGGCAATTTGGAACTCTTTTATGCCAGAGAGCTTACCATTGGCGTTACAATCATGGCCCACCTGCGAGCAACCAAACACACATGGCTCCCAAATTGACTGGCTTAAAAATATCATTGCTAATGCACGGTCACTACAAAAAAAGCTACGTGACGTAGCCTATGCCGTGCATAGTTCATGTGAGGAAGACCACAAGACCTTTTCTCTTCTTTCTCCTATCATTAACAGTATGCTTCCTACAAATGTTGCCTGGGAAAGCTGGTCCGAAAAAAGCCGGACCCTTTGTGTCGTGATTAACCAAAGCACACGACTTTACGTTCATGCACCAAATATTAATGTAGAAAAAGAGGTAGCGGATATTCGAAAAAATATTGCAACGCTAGAAAAGAATCTCAACTCTTTTACACACCGCTTACAAACCCAACACCAAGCGCCACAACATGCCCTTGACTCTTGGAAAAAAAGCGTTGAAACACTGAAAGAAAAAATATCCACAGATCAAAAGTCTTTGGAACAATTTCTTAACATAAAAGAGTAAGCTTTTTACAATGCTCTACTGCCTGTAAAACAACCGACATCCAGCATAACTCTCAAAAAGCAGATGGCTCTGTCTTAAGTAAAAAAGAGCTTTATTAAGCTCTTTTTTGGTGATTATTCAGGGTGGCTGGCCCTGTGTAGACCGCCCGGTTGCAGGAAGGACTACACAAGACCACTAATGACCTATTTTAAACGCATCAAGCTATAAAATGCATAGTACTGCATCAGAGCCTAGGTGCGTTCGGCAAATACTTTCTGCAGTCCCTGTATCTTGCATATTAGTGATCACCGCATTAAATTTCTCTAAGAGGCCTTTTCTATCTTTGCGAATAGCAAAAGCAACTTCGTCATTTTTAATATTCAAACGTGTCATCTTCGCCTTTGGACACTGATGAACTAAGTTTTTCAAGAGCAGGAAGTCATCCACATAACCAAACACCTCGCCTTGCATCAAGATTTTATAAGCTTGGTCTCGGTCTTTAACCGCTACAGGAACACCACCTAAACGTATCACTTCTCTCTCTGCGACACTGCCTTTTACGACCACAATTTTTTGTGACTCTAGATCAGATCGTTTCAGATTCACGATGCTCTTTTCATTCTCGTTGAAATTAGTTAATGACGCTGTGACTGTTCCTATAAACATAGAAAGAAGGGCTATTGACAGCAAAAGCCAAATTAGAACCAACGCTCTTTTGCCTATGCTTTTTGTGTCCTTTAAGATCTCCCCTTGGATTAGGATAATAATAACTTCCCAAAAGGCCTCAAAAAAACCAGAGAGAAACCGACCTCTCCCTTGCCCGCGCTTCCGATCAAACAAGAAAAAGCACAAACTCATAAACAAGATCACCCCTCCTAAAACGGGAAATACTGTTAAAAAAGGCTCCTTCAGAGCAGAAAGCATAGCATGTAAACGACTATTGCTTTCCACCACCACAGCCATCGACAAATGGTTTAAAAAATAAGGACGTGTAAAAAGAAAGCGCGCATGACGGTCCTCGGTTACAGAAACAGGACCAACCAGCACATCAAAATCACCAGCGGCTAAGCTATCCAAAGCGGCAGCTACGTTAGCGCCAGCTGACATCATTTTACACGGAATATTATAGCGTTTTTGAACCTGCTTAAAGATGTCAACGCTCGTCCCTAAAAACTCGCCAGAACTTGTCCACGCAAAAGGTCTAGAGGAGGTTAAAACACCAATTTTAACTTCCCCCAAACATACACAACTTAATAAAAGTACAACTAAATACTTCATGCCCCCCCTAAATATTGTGCCTTATTGGCTAACGCCTATCGCCCAAAAAGCGTAAAAGCATCAAAAATAAATTTACAAAGTTGAGGTATAGCGAAAGCGCCCCAAACAAAGCCTTTCTATTCAACATCTCAGGCGATGTATCACCTTGGTAGTAAAGCTCACGAATACGCTGTGAATCATAAGCTGTTAATGCCGTAAACACAATCACGCCTAGTGCGGATACCACAAAGTACACCATTCCACTTTGTAAAAAGATATTTACAACCGTTGCAATAATTATGCCAAAAAGGCCCATCATAGCAAAGGACCCCAGCGAAGCTAAGTTTTTCTTAGTCATGTATCCGTAAAGGCTCATTGAACCAAAAGTTGCTGATGTCACCAAGAACACACGCGCCAACGACAACCCTGTGTATCCCACAAGAATCGGAGCCATTCCAAGGCCCATCAGTCCCGCATACGTCCAAAACAAAACCTTAGCCTGAGCAAATGGCATAGTCGCAATACGCGCAGAAAAGTAAAAAACTATTCCCATTTGGGCGAAAAACAATAGCCAACAAAACCCGCTAGGAGCTATACCTGCATAAGTTCTTCTAAATAGCAAATTTGCCAAAGGTGCAAAGTGTATGCCAATAAACGCCAACACACCTGTAACCAAAAGAGCCGCGCCCATGTAGTTGTATACTAGCAACATGTAAGACCGTAAACCCTGGTCCATAGCTGCTGTTTTTGTCATTTTTATATCAAACATTTAACACTCCTTAAATATCTCTCCATAATGGATATCACAAAATTGCGAAGAAATCTAGTATTTTACATATATTCTGGAACTTCTAGCCCTAGCAAATCAAATAGAATCCGCAAACAATCTTGCGTATACTGGCAAAGTGCCAGCCGATGATTTTTCGTCTCTTCATCGGCTTTTAGCACAGGACAAGATTGATAAAAGGCATTAAAGCTGGCGGCCACATCAAACGCATACCCACATACAACATGTGGCGCGCAATTCCGCGCGGCTGTCGTCACAATATCAGAAAAGTGCAGAAGCTTAATCGCGAGGTCACGCTCTTCTTTAGTCCAAACAACTCCTGGGTTTAAAGAAAGGGAGGACACTGATTCTTTTTTTAACAACGACCCGATACGCGTAACTACATATAAAAGATATGGGCCAGTTCGTCCTTCAAAAGAGGAAAATTTCTCAAAAGAAAAAATATAATTATGGCGCATATCTTGCTGAAGGTCTGCCACCTTAATGGCAGCCACAGCCACAGATTTCACCACATTTTCACAAATTTCACGGCCCTTTTCTTGCATACAAGTTTTCACAGATTCTTCCATCGTATCCAGCAAGGCATCTAGTTTAAACGCCACTCCGTCACGCGTTTTAAAGGGCTTCCCATCCTCGCCATTAACTGTACCAAACCCCAGAAGCTCAAAATGCCCTTCAAATCCAGACAGTCGCGCCAAACGAAACACTTGATCAAAGTGCAGGGACTGTCGAGCATCCACCACATAAAAAACTTTAGTGGCTTTTAAGTCTTCCACCCGCTCTTGTATAGTAGCCAAATCAGTTGTTGCATACAAAAAACCACCATCTTTTTTTCTTAAGATAATGGGAGGAATTTCTTCGTTTTCTTTCGCCACATCCACAATCAGAGCACCATCATCTTCATAGGCAACACCTTGCTTTTGAAGGCGATCACACAAGTCTGGCATGGCATCTTGGTAACGACTCTCCCCGTACCACAAATCAAAACCAACACCTAAACGCTTGTACACCGCTTGTATAGAGCTCACCGACAGGTCACGAATACGCTCCCAAACCTTATACACCAAAGGATCATGTTGCTGCAACGCATATGTGAGAGCGCGCATGCGACTAGCGCTCTCTTCTTTTTCAAAGGCAATATTCGCCAAAGTGTAAGACTGCTCCAAGTCCTCAAAGCATACTTGCTCAACCTCTGTATACAGAGAGGGGTACATCTGCTCTAATCCATAAATGATTTTCCCCATTTGTGTGCCCCAATCACCAAGGTGCACATCAGCAATCACTGTATGCCCAACAAATTTCAGGATTCTCTTAAGGCTCTCTCCAATAACGGCTGAGCGTACATGCCCCACATGCAGCGGCTTTGCAACATTAGGTCCACCATAATCTAAAACGATTGTTTCCCGTGCAACACAAGCGGTAAAGCGGTCTTTTCTTTCCAAAAGATCGCTCACCCCCTCCTGGGTAAGCTTTATGTTCACAAAACCAGGGGGAGACACCTCTACAAGCAAACCGCCAAAAGGGGACTGTTTCAAAATTGCAGCAATTTCCTCTGCAATATCTAAAGGTTTTTTTCTTAAAAATTTTGCTAGCCGAAAAGGCAAATTGCACTGGTAGTCAGAAAGGTCGGGTCGATCAGAGACCACGACCCCACCAGAACACACGCTAACGTCCACCCTATCTTTTAAGACAGACTCCAAGTAATCACTCAAGCGCTGGGCTAACATACTTATCGAGAATAGAACTCAACAACCAGACGGTAATCCATCTGAACAGGATAAGGCACTTCGCTCAGCTCAGGAAAGCGCGTCATTTTACCTTGCTTTTTAGCATGGTCACATTCGATGTACGCAGGAACTTCTCTTTCCTCAAGCTCTACTGCCGCTACTACTGGAGGAATACTCTTAGAACGATCTGCCACTGAGATTACGTCCTCCAAGGAAACCTGATACGAAGGGCGGTCCACACAAGATCCATTCACTCTAATGTGCCCATGATTCACAAGCTGACGCGCAGCCTGCAAAGTCACCGCAAATTTCATCCTGTATACCACAACATCCAAACGCGACTCTAGTGTTTTCACCATTGTTGCAATTGTATCTCCTGGCCTTGCCGCTGCTTTCTTATAAATTGCTGAAAACTTCTTTTCCGTCAAGTTTGCATAATAAAACTTTAATTTCTGCTTCGCCTTTAGCTGTTCTCCATAATCGGACATCTTTTTCGGCGCAGCTCCATGCTGTCCAGGACGAGAGGCCCTTTTGTTTACAGAGCTTTTAGGTCGCCCCCAAAGATTTACGCCCAAGGCGCGATTTATTTTGTAACGAGAATTCGCACGTTTTGTCATAATCACCAACTGATAAATTTTAATTCAAAACTGGCGGCGTGTCAAGCACCCCCAGAACATCTTATTAAGATTAGCACATAAAATCCAGCATCACCACCCCCTTGCATACCCTGCTCTAATGTCGTAAAATCATGCATAACTTTATACTCCCGCTTATGAATCCAACCACTCAGCCCGAGCAAACTTCTCTCGCCCTTTTTCTTGAACAGGTACGCGAATGCCTGGAAAAGGCGATCCAACCCTTTCCTCAGATTCCCCAAACCATCTTTTGCGGAAAACTGCTTCGTCCCCAGCTATGCTTTGCCACCGCACCCCTCCAAAACTCTCCCTCACTGGTTCTCGAAGCAGCCGCCTTAGAGTGCATACACACAGCCAGCCTCCTGCATGACGATATTATAGACAACGCAGACACTCGGAGGGGGGCACCCACATGCTGGCGCTCACACTCCCCCAATTTTGCAATTCTATCGGGCGACCTTCTGCTGTCCATCGCTCTCGAGCTAATCACAAAAACTCAATGCCCCAAAAAGCTAAGCAACATTATACATCATACAAAAAAAACCATATATGGCGAGATCTTACAGAACAGCAACCCCTCACCATGCTTACAGGAATACACCCGAATCATAAACTATAAGACAGCCTCCCTTTTCATAGCCAGCACAACCATCCACTCTCAATCAAAAACATTATCTCGCATAGGGCGCCTTATTGGCCTATGCTGGCAGATTTTCAACGACTTAAATGACTACCAATTTTTGTGGTCTGAAAACCACAAGCCTGGACCGGATATTACCCAATCCTATATGAGCGCCCCCTTACTCCAAATCCTTCATGACAACCCACAGCACAAAGAGAAAATTCTCAAATCCCTATCAACACTTAACACACAAGAATTGATCACATCTTTACACATCACAAACCACCAGCTAAGTCGATCCAAACTTCTTGCCACCACTCAACGACTCATACTAAAATGCACACACCTTATCGAACAGTTACCCCACCACAACAAGACGTGCACACTACAGCTTGTTGACAAATTTTTAATCCGCCAAACATCTCGCTATGCTCAACTGTAAACACCTCCTGCCCGCACTCACACAAGGCACGCTCATCAAAAGGTACAAAAGATTTCTCGTGGACATCAACTCAAAAGATGGCATCTCCACCTTGCATTGCCCAAATTCCGGATCAATGCGAGGACTGTTGAGCGAGGGAGCCCCCCTGTGGTTTAGCACATCTCACTCACCCACTCGCAAGCTGCCCTCCACTCTTGAGATCATCGAAAGCGACAACACCCTTGTGGGTGTCAACACGCATCGCGCCAATAAAATCGTACTTAACGCCCTTCAACAGACCTCAGAGCACCCGCATTTTGGCGCAATCCAAAACATCAAGGCAGAGCACAAAACCGGCAATAGCCGTATTGATTTTTTACTAGAAACAAGTAACGGCAATTTTTACGTAGAGGTTAAAAACGTCACCATGAAAGAGGGGGCCTACGCAACGTTTCCTGATGCTGTCACAGAAAGAGGAAAAAAACATGTCCTACATCTCACCGAACTCGCCAAAAACAAACACCGCTGTGCCATCATTTTCCTTATACAACGTTCCGATTGCTCTGCATTTCAACCCGCTCACCACATTGACCCCGCATTTGCCCACGCGCTACTTGAGGCTCACAAGTCTGGCGTCATCATACTCCCGTATGCCTGCACGATTAGCACAGAAAGTGTTTTTATTTCAGAACTCTTACCCATCATCATTTAAACCCCAAGAAATTCCACGTATAATAAGTTGATGTCCATACCTATATTAAACGCCAGTGATTTTCAAGGCATGCGCCACGCCGGAAAATTAGCACGCGAAACCTTAGAGATGATCGGCCCATTTGTGCAGCCCGGGTGCACCACAAACACACTCAACGACATTTGCCATGAATTTATTATAAAAAACAAAGCCACCCCCGCACCCCTTAACTATCGCGGATTTCCCAAATCCATTTGCACCTCTATCAACCACGTTGTTTGCCACGGAATTCCCAACGACAAAGCACTCACAGAAGGCAGCATCATAAACATCGACGTCACCGTCTGCTTAGATGGCTATTACGGAGATACTAGCAAAATGTTTGCCGTTGGATCTATCAGCCCCTCCGCCCAGCGCTTAATTGATGTAACTTACGAGTCTTTAATACGCGGCATTCACGCTGCCCTGCGCACCAGGCGCCTTGGAGACATAGGATTTGCTATACAGTCCTATGCTGAATCACAATACTGCTCTGTTGTTCGAGATTTTTGCGGGCATGGCATAGGCCGTGAATTCCATACAGAGCCATCTGTTCTGCACTACGGAGCACAAAACACTGGCATCATCTTACCCCTCGGCTCTTGTATCACCATTGAGCCCATGATAAACGCTGGAAGAGCAGAAACCAAAACACTTCAAGACGAATGGACCGTTGTTACACGTGACCGATCCCTCTCCGCACAGTTCGAACACACACTTGGATTTGGGCCTGAAAGTTGTGAAATATTCACCATGTCTCAAAAAGAAAAAATCAAACACAATCTTCCCTATTGATTTTTTTGTACTTTGCTGACATAATGTAGGGGTACTTGTATTGGGGTGTAGCCAAGCGGTAAGGCAGCGGTTTTTGGTACCGCCATGCGCAGGTTCGAATCCTGCCACCCCAGCTTTATAACTCTAGAGGATCGTATGAAAAAAATTTTATGTGTTATTTACACAGCAATGGCATTTGGTTCCATGTCCGCGAACGCCGCTCCAGCATGCAAGCCTGCCCCTGTTTTAACAATCAAAATCAACGGGAAAACAAAAGAATTTTCCCTTGAGGAAGTCTATGCTGTAATCAAAGACAGCCCAAATCTTAGCAAACAGCCAGTGGAAGTTGCTTTCAAAACAGCTTTACAACAGCTCGCAATTAAAGAGCTTACCGGATCTGTTGCTGATTCACACGCGTGCAAATATTCTAACGATAAAGAATTAACTGACGCTCTTTCAAAACTAAAAGAAGAAATGACACGCACGTACATCCTTCAAAAAGTTGCAGAAGCTCAAGTCAATGAGAATGAAATCAAGACAGAATACAACAAGCGTCGTGACCAATTTTTGAAGAACAACAAGAAAGCTTACAACATATCTCTAATCGTCCTAGACTCAGCATCTAAGGCAAAAGAGGTTTCTGACAAGCTTCGCGCAAAAGGAAGCTTCGAAGAGCTTGCTCGCAACAAAAACACAGACCCAGCTCTCGCAAAAACTGGTGGTATCATTAATGAGGAAATTCCAGAAAGCGAACTTCCTGAGAAGCTTCGTGTGCGCGTAGCTTCTCTTGCAGACAACGCATTTGACCCATCACCTGTTGATATCAATGGAAACTACTTCTTTGTTAAGAAGCGCTCCACTGTTCCGGCCACTATGCGCTCCTTCAACTCTCTTCGTAATAAGATCAAGTCCGATCTTGCACAATCAGCACTATTCTCACTTCTTGGAAAAGCTGCCGAAAAAGCTGAGATCAAAGCCAAAGACATGTCCGGTCAAGACATGGACTTTAACATTGCTGAAGATGTTGAAAAAATGAAAGCAGCTATGGCTGCAGCCGCTGCTTAGTCGTAAGCGTGTAGCTACAAAAAGGCCAGTATTACTGGCCTTTTTTTATTGCATCTATCGCGGCTCGCGCCAAACTATCGGCCTTCTCATTCCACTGATGCCCCGCATGCCCCTTCAACCACAACCACCGCACATTAAGGCCCTCCGCAATGTGCAGTATCTCTTGCCACAAATCTTTATTTTTTACAGCTTGCCCACCTGCAGTTCGCCACCCTCTTTTTTTCCAACCAGAAACCCACTCTGTTACACCTTTTTGCACATACTGGCTATCTGTCCACAACTCAACTGACTCCCCTTTCCTCAGCGTGCGCATTGCTTCTATCACAGCGCGCATTTCCATACGATTATTAGTCGTATCCAACTCCCCTCCACTAAGCTCTTCTACCTTTCCATCCTGGACAATCACCACACCCCATCCCCCTGGACCAGGGTTTCCGCTACACGCACCATCTGTATATAATATTTTCATAACACACCATACCACAAGTAACATTTTTACGACACATCCACCCCGTCGGGACACCACCCTTGCCACACTTCACACAACTCTCCCCGAGTTCAGAGTAAAATAAGGTAATGATTAAAGTTTTAAGCACACTCGCCCTTATAGCAGCCAGCCTACACGGGAGCACTATAAAAGTCAGCGCTCTTCTAGCTCCTTGCTTTTTTGTATCCGAATCAAACAACAAGGTCAACCAACTTTTTGGAACTCTAGGCTCTATAGACAACAGAGTTTTCGTTGAAAGCTCCACTCCCTTTACAAATGGATGGAAAGTAAACTGTAAGGTTGATTTAGCCTATGGTATCTACAACTCTTCCTACAACTCCCCAGGGCACATAGGAAAAAGATTTGTCTTTGACCCACGTGAGTTCAAAATGATTTTAGAATCCCAAAAGCTTGGCTCCTTCACTTTTGGAAAAACAGAAACAGCATGTGAAACCTGTGACTATCTAGACCTTCACCTGCAAGACCTAGTCCACCCAGCCGTGTTTTCAGGACTCAATATAGAAGGAACATACGAAAACTCTCCTTACTCTATTAGTGTGTCTCGAGTGTTTTTTGGAATCATAGGCCCCCCACGTAGTATAGGCGCACGCTACGACACACCTCAGTTTCATGGCGTATCTTTGCGCGTAGGCACACACAACACACCAGGAAACAACTGGGACCCTGACAACAAGGAAGTAAAAGTGGTTCCAGCGATTGGGATTTTTGGATCTCAGTCTTTTTCCAATTCAGGAAAAATTCTTTTTGCAGCCGGACTCACGAAGACTCACTCCGGGATGGCTGGGTATGATTTTTCAGGGACAAATACTGGTGCCACCATATCTTTTGTTCTGCCATGCAACATTGGTGGAACCGCGCATGTTGCAAAGATGTTTTACACCAATAAGCCCAAGGTATGCGAAAGTGAACCTTTATATTTGAGCGGAAGAGGAACCATTTGGCTGCAGAGGTCATCACACAAGCACACTGCCATATCCCTCGATTATGCAAAGGCTCAAAATATGCACTTTGACTCTAATCACCCAGAGTGGCACGGTAAAACAACATCCATCGGAGCCACAGCTAGCACGTCTTTCATTGACAGAAAGCTCGACATCTTCATTTCTATCCACCGCTTTAAATTTGAGTTTGCAAAACAAGAAGGCGAAACTTACCCAGAGCTCCAACCCACTACTCTGTTTACTGTCGGAATGCAGCTCTTCCTGTAGAAGCAGAAACGTCTAGTCCAGCCTGCCCCAGAACCTTTGTACACAAAACAGAAGCTGGCGCTAGAGCTTTAGCATTGGCCCACTTTCCCCGCCCAAAATTTTCACAACTCACGTCAAGCCGCACAATAACATGTGCACGCAAGTGTATGTGTGAAAATATATGATGCACTACGGGCTCTTCGTTCACAAGGGAAAACTCATTCGGCCACATATCAACATAGGACCTGTACTGATCATAAGACATCCATGGAGTAGATGGCGGCATCCATAGTCGCGACAACACGTTCCCATGACCACTGCCACGCCGCAGCCACACTTCTCCCGATCCCCTTAAAAAAACAAAAAAGCACGTATATAACTCTGACTTCACAATGCTTTTAGTAGGAACACTATCGGCGGGAAGGACCCCTTTATGCTCATGAAAAAATGTACAACTGCTTTGCAGTGGGCATAAATCACACGAAACGCGCCTTGCTTGACACAGGGTGCGCCCAATATCCATCACCCCTCCATAAAAATATCTTGGAGTTTTAAATAAGTTCTTTTGCAGCACATCACTCAATTGCTGTAGCGTGCCCCTGCTATACTGAATACCTAACAGACGACACAAAACTCTTCCCACATTTGTATCCACAGCTGGCGCATTTTCATTATAGGCAAAAACCATAATCGCCCCTGCCGTATACGCACCCACACCGGGAAGCTTCATTAGTTCTGAGAACCGCCTAGGCCACACACCCGCATAACGATAGACCAATTCTTTTGCACATGCATGCAAAAGAACAGCTCGCCGATAATAGCCGAGCCCCTGCCATAAGGCTAAAACATCCTCTTCTTGTGCATCTGCCAAACTCTGTAAACTCGGAAACCTCTCTAAAAAACGCTCATAATACCCCTTAACTGTTTGCACTGTTGTTTGATGCAACATCACCTCACTTACCCAAACAAAATAAGGATCACACTCTTGCGTGCCCTCAGAACGCCAAGGAAGCGTAATGTTTTTTGCCTCATACCAACGAATAACGAATTGTTCACTACGCCTTAAATCTCGCTCCACTTTGTCCTCAATAGCACCCAGATCGCCCGAAGGGGTTTGTCAATGCCCAAATAAAATAGTAACATGTAAAAGATGCTTAGTCCTAATGCGATTACTATCTTTCGCCTTATATCGGCGCCCGCTTTGCTTGTTTTACTATTCGAAAACCTCAAAACTTATGCCTTGGCGCTCTTTTTTGTTGCCAGCTGGTCAGACTATATAGACGGACTATATGCACGTCACACCAAACAAACCTCCGCTTTTGGATCGTTTTTAGATGCGTTTGCCGATAAAGTTCTCATCATCACAGCACTCACAGCACTTTTATATTTTCACATGATTTCAGGAGTCCACACTATTCCAGCCTTTATCATTATTTGGCGTGAGATACTTATCGCAACAGTACGACATATTCCTTCAAACAAAAGCTCATACAGCAACTTTAATCGCTTAAAGACATCCTCACAGATGTTAGCATGCGGCGCGTTTTTTTGCGCACACCAATTTCCTTGCATCGGAACCCTAGCGCCATACATCTTATGGACTTCCTGCATTCTTTCCGTGATTTCTATTAGGAAATACTGGCATAAAATCAAGAGCATTGCGTAATGAACATTGTCCTTTTTGAGCCAGAAATAGCCCCCAATGTCGGCACTATTGCCCGTACGTGTGCCTGCCTAAATGCAGCTTTGCACATCATTCACCCCTGTGGATTCCCCTTTGACAGCAAAAGATTTAAACGAGCTGCCATGGATTATTGGCACCTCTTAACAATCCATCACTACGACTCATGGCAAGAGTTTTTACAAAAAAATAATGCTCGCACCGTCTTGATGGACACGAAGTCTTCTCTGATTTATTGGGACTTTAAGTTTCAAAAAAATGATTTTTTAATAGCAGGCAAAGAAAGCACAGGTGTCCCTGATCATGTTTTTCAACAAACAAATCACCAAGTGATTATCCCAATGGGCCCTCACACACGCTCTCTTAATGTCGCAGTCGCTGCTAGCATCGTTCTAAGCGAAGCAATACGGCAAACTTCTCAAAAAAATATATGATATAATATAGTGATGAAAAATTTACGATACCTTAAAAGTTTTTTATCGATGATAAAATACTCCTCGTTAGCAGAATACTCTAAACGAACGGGAGCAGCGCACGCACACGCTACGCACATTATCAAAGAAGTAGAAAAAGAATTTGGATGTCAAATCGTTGAACGTCAACGTAAACGCATTCAACTGCAGCTAACTGCGGCAGGTCAGCACCTTGTGAAAAGAGCCCCCGCAATTATTGCGGAATTTGAAGATCTACAAAAACAAACGGCTCACATTGCAAACCCGTCCGAACAAATAACACTCAATCTATATGTAGCACGCAGCATCTGCGATGAGCTTGTTTGCCGAAACCTTCCCACAATATGTGATGCCGTCCCTGAGGTAAAACTTAATATTTTTCCAAAACCATTTTTAATGACTCACGAAGATAAGGTGGGCAGCTTAACAATAGGAACTCACGTAGAAACTACTTCGCATGACTGCATTCGCCAAGTACACCTGCATACTTTTTCAGTCAACCTTTGGGCGTCAACTTCCTATCTAGACCTGTACGGAGAGCCCCTCCAAATGTCGGATTTACATAACCACCGCTTTGTTTCTTTTAGCCCTGAGTCCTCTTTGTGCAAAAAACTTAAAGAACTCCAGTTATACCGAGAAGAAAATCTCACTTTCATTCAGACCCCCTCCGGAATAGCAAATGCAGCACAAGCCGGATGTGGCCTGACTCTGTGCAACAAAAATTTACGCAATCATGACCAACCGTCAGGAAAAGTAGTACTACCAGAGCTCACCCACCAAATGAGCTTTTATTTTTCATACCCAGAGGACTGGCACAACGCACCATTCGTTCATAAACTTACCGAAGTATTTACCAAGCTTCTTGCACAGCTATGATTCGACAAATTTTACTGGCCCTCCTGTTGACGCTTACAGCATGTCAACACAAAAAAATCAAAAAAATCCACGAATCATCGGATCCTTTAGCTTACTTCAATGCCCCTGTTCTATATTTCAACACTATCTTAGACCGCGCTGTCTTAGAGCCTGTCGCCATTTTTTACAAATATCGCGTTCCTAAAAAAGCACAAACGTGTGTAAGAAATTTCATTAACAATATACTGGAGCCCGTGCATGCGTGCAATCACCTTTTGCAAAGAAAAGGCCGAGCCTTCATGGTTAACATTACCCGGTTTTTATTCAACACCATACTTGGATTTGCCGGCCTTGTGGATGCAGCCTCCGCCCTTGGCCTCAAGCCAATTGAAACAAACTTCGACACCACTCTTGCTCAATGGGGGGTCCCCAAAGGGCCGTACCTTATTTTGCCAGTTATTGGTCCAAGCTATGCACGAAAAGCTATCGGAGAATACTTTGACCTAATAGCTAACCCTGGTCTTGCCGCCACTTACAACCCTCTTTGGACGAGAGGAACAGCCGCAGTTATTTTGCGTTCAGATAGCACAGAGCTGCTCAACAATATTTACTATTCGTCCTCCAACTTCCTCGCTTTATATGACACGTATTATAGCTTTACAATACAGCTTGCGCCTTCTACCCCATCAGATAAGAAAATTTCCTATGTAGACACCATAAATGATGATATATTTTGATATGAGTTTTCCAAAATTTTTATTGCCTTTTCTGTTAATCTCACCATACATTACGGAAGCTAAGTCCTGCAGCCCTGATGCCGCACAGACGGCCGAAAGCTTACACCATGAACTGAAGTCCACCGCTGAATCTTGCGCTCCCAACGCCACCAAAATGGCTGCTATTTTTGCAACTATCAATAAATTTTTCAATCTACGTAAAGTCACCACGCACACTGTAGGCCGCACTTTGTGCACAGACCTTGCCGAAAATATCAAAAAGTTTGGCAAACCCAATTACGGAAAAGATCAGGTTTTATCTGACACAGAAACTCTTTTAAGCGTATTCACAACAAAGCAAGTCTTTAATGTGATTGCGACCCTTAAGAACTCGCGCATTACCATTAACCATAAGCAAATTACATCGAGCCAAACAGGCAGCATTCAAATTGTTACAGTGCCACACAAAATCATTACCTGTGAAAGCACCTCTGACGCCGAGTTTGTATTTACAGTAGATCCGCAAACGCAAGAGCACAAACTCTTAGACTATAAAATCAATCAGGTTTCTATCTTAAACACACTTTCTCTTAGCACTGAGTCTCTGAAGGAAAAGGTAACCACTGCCCGAGAATTCCTACTCAAGCTTGCAAAGTCCTGCAACGACACAATTGATATTTTACCACAAGCCAAACAAAGTGCTGACCGACTCAAGTCATGGCTTCTGTCACTAAACGTCTGCCAATAACCCAGGAGAAAACATGTCCACAGTATTTTCCGGCATTCAGCCAAGCACGCTTCACATAGGAAACTACCTCGGTGCTATATCCCAATGGATCCCCTTGCAGCAAGAGCATGAGTGCCTTTTTTGCATAGTGGACTTACACGCATTAACTTCGCAGTATTCAAATATTGCAAAGCTCTCTTTTGAAACAGCGGCCCTTTATATCGCATGTGGCATTGATCCGCAAAAATCACATCTATTTATACAAAGCCACGTTCCATTTCACTCAGAGCTTTTTTGGTTACTATCATCGAAAACGCCCTTTGGATGGCTTAACAGAATGACACAATTTAAGTCTTCAAGCCATAAAGAAAGCTCTGTTGGTCTTTTCACCTACCCAGTTCTAATGGCTGCTGACATCCTGCTGTACAACACAAAATTAGTTCCTGTAGGGGCCGACCAAAAACAACACGTAGAGTTTACACGCGATCTAGCAGAGCGCTTTAACACTTTATACAAACAAGACATATTTACTCTGCCAGAGCCCATGATCCCGAAAAACCAAGCTCGCATCATGAGCTTGCGGGATGGCACGAACAAAATGAGCAAGTCCGACCCCAGCAGCGCAGCCTGCCTCTTTTTATCAGACAGTGACGATGCTCTTGCCATGAAAATTAAAAAAGCAAAAACTGACCCCTTGGATTTTCCATCTTCTCTAGAAGACATGAAAGACCGCCCAGAAATAACTAATCTATTTTCACTTCTTTCCGCACTCAGCAATCAACCCACTGAAGATTTGCTAAAATCGACCACATCCTGCGCCCAGCTTAAAGAAAACCTCACAGAGTCAGCTATTGCCACCATTCGCCCGATCAGAGAAAAGATGGTGCAGCTTGCAGGACCAGATCAACAGGTTGTTTTAGACGCTTTGCAGCAAGGAGCCAAGCACGCATATAGCGTCGCCTACACTCAGTTTGAAAAAGTACGCAAACTGCTTCTTAACTCATAGCATAGACTAGGGTCTTTTATCTGTTTACGCACTTCATGTGCTGTTACTGCACTCAGAAAGCATCCCCAAAAAGCCTTTGCTTGCTTTGGCGCCACCGAAACACACGGAAAAACCGCACTCAATGCTTTGCAAAATACGCATACGCCCCTCTTTAATGTCACTTTCAAGATACCAGATTGAACTCCTAGTGCGCCTCAAACCTTATAAAATGTAGTATTTTTCCTCTGTCAACAGCCCACATCCTTTTCATCGTTCACACATTGAAGTTCTCTCACAGTTGTTACACACAAAAACACACCCAAACATCGCAACCTCAAAAAAACGCACGTACCATTATGCTTTTTTATTTAATCGTTGCTTTTTTCCTCTATCAAGATATTCATTTTTTAGAAAAAAAAAATTTTTTTTACCACTTAAGTTTTTATCAAACTTGTTGATCAGCACCATTCAACGCTACTATGGAATACAAGGAAATGGAAATGTTTAAGAAGGAAGCAAACTGCACACAACAGACCTCACGTAATGTGAGTGATTTAATCAGCAATTTTGGAAAGGCCACCCTCAAGGATCGTTACCTACTACCAGGAGAATCTATACAAGATGCATTTCGCCGTGTCGCGTTTTATTACAGCGATTCAAAGGAACATGGCGCACGAATGTACCACTATATTTCAAACTTATGGTTCATGCCCTCTACACCTGTGCTGTCCAATGGAGGAGCACAGCGTGGACTCCCTATCTCTTGTTTTTTAAATGAAGCGAGTGATAGTTTAGAAGGTATTTTACGCCTATGGGAAGAAAATGTATGGCTCGCCTCTCACGGTGGAGGCATAGGGAGCTACTGGGGCAACCTGCGCTCTATCGGAGAAGACATAAAACACGGCAAAACAACAGGTATTATCCCATTCATTAAAGTAATGGATTCCTTAACACTAGCAATTTCTCAAGGGAGCTTACGTCGTGGGTCCGCTGCTATTTATTTGCAAATAGATCACCCGGAAATTGAAGAGTTTATCGAAATTCGCAAACCTACAGGTGGAGACTCCACTCGAAAAGCCCTTAATGTGCATCATGGTGTTGTTATAAGTGATGCCTTTATGGACGCCGTACGCGAAAATAAAGAATGGGCCCTTATTAGCCCAGCGACTAACTCTGTGATCCGTACTGTTAACGCACGCTCTTTATGGATTCGTTTGCTAACATGCCGACTCGAAACAGGAGAGCCTTATATTATTTTCAGCGATCACGTTAACAGCGCCATGTGTGAGCACCAAAAAGATCTGGGTCTTGACGTTAAAATGTCCAATCTTTGTAGTGAAATTTTGCTTCCAACAGGAAAAGATCACCTCGGGAATCAGCGCACAGCTGTCTGCTGCCTATCCTCTCTCAATCTAGAGTTCTTTGACCAGTGGGGAAGCAACCCACAAATTATCGAAGATTGCCTAAGGTTCTTAGATAATGTTCTTGATGATTTCATAAAGACAGCACCTTCTTCTATGGCTCGTGCTGTTTACTCCGCACAACGTGAACGATCAATCGGGTTAGGCGTTATGGGCTGGCACTCATTTTTACAAAAAAAGATGGTGCCGTTTGAAAGCGCAACAGCAAAAGCTTGGAACTTAAAGATTTTTCAGTCTATCCACTCACAAGCAAAAAAAGCATCTCATAAGCTAGCCATTGAAAAAGGCCCATGTCTTGATGCGGCAGAGTGCAAAAAAATGGAAAGATTCTCTCACATTATTGCAGTGGCACCTACGGCATCTATTTCGATAATATGTGGTGAAACTTCCCCAGGAATTGAGCCTCGCATCGCTAACGCGTACAACCACAAAACCTTAACCGGCTCGTTTGCTGTCAAAAACCCTAACCTAGAAAGACTTTTGGAAAAACTCAACAAAAACACACCTGATGTTTGGACAAATATATTTGCACATGAAGGTTCTGTGCAACAGTTGGACTTTTTAAGCGCCTATGAGAAAAGCGTTTTCAAAACCGCTTTTGAAATGGATCAGCGCTGGCTTATTGACCACGCTGCCGATCGACAGCCCTTTATTTGCCAAGCACAGTCATTAAATTTATTCCTTCCGCACAATATTCATAAAAAACAGTTACATGAAGTTCACATGAGGGCTTGGGAAAAAAAGGTTAAGACGTTATACTATCTCAGGTCGAAATCCGCACAACGAGCAGAAAGCGTCTTTTCCTCCAAGGAACTAATCCAAGACGACTCCTCAGAGTGCCTCGGCTGTCAATAGCTGTGGGAATATTATGTCTGAACAAAAAAAAATGCTGCACCCGTCATGGGAGAAAAATAAAAGTCGCTTGCTCATTCCAAGCACAACTTATAAACCTTTTTACTATCCTTGGGCTTTTGATGCGTGGAACCAACAACAATCCATTATATGGCTTCCGCAAGAAATCCCAATGGCGGATGACGTTTCTGACTGGCAGAATAGTATTACAGACGAGGAGCGCAACCTTTTAACTCAGTGCTTTCGATTTTTCACACAAGCAGATGTTGGGGTTAATTCCTGCTATACAGACTATTACCTTCGCATTTTCGGTCCTACTGAAATTCGTATGATGCTTTGCGCATTCGCTAACATGGAAACCATCCACATGGGTGCCTACGCCTACCTTCTGGACACCGTTGGCATGCCAGAAATCGAATACCAAACATTTTTAGAGTACCAAGAAATGCGTGATAAATGGGAAATGATTCAAAACTTTGAGGATTGCTCCCTTGAAGGAATTGCGGCAAGCTTGGCGCTTTATGGGGCCTTTGTTGAAGGGCTGCAACTTTTTGCATCTTTTGCTATGCTTATGAACTTTCCACGCTTTAACAAGATGAAAGGCATGGGTCAAGTTGTAACATGGTCTGTAAGAGATGAAACACTACACACACACTCCATTATTAAAATGTTTCGCGCCTTTGTTTCAGAAAATAGCTTTTTGTGGACCAAAAAGCTACAGGAACGCATCACAGAATCATGCAAAGAAGTCATTCGTCTTGAGGATAACTTTATTGACCTAGCCTTTGAGCAAGGAGGCGTTCAAGGTCTAGAGCCAATAGACATCAAAAACTACATCCGCTATATCGGAGACCGTCGCTTAACACAGCTTGGGCTTGAGCCTATTTTCAACATTCCGCAGAATCCACTGCCATGGATGGACGCCGCCTTAAATGGACTGGAGCTCACCAACTTTTTTGAAGGACGCCCAACTGAGTACACTAAAGCTTCCTCTACAGGATCCTGGAGTGATGTCGACTTTTAATTGATGCACCTGCCATGTATACCGATCAACAAATAAAAGACAGTATTTTTTTGCCCAAAACTACGTTTTCGATGAGGGCAAACTTAAAAGAGAAAGAGCCTCAAATATTAGCATTCTGGAAAGAGTTGTCTATATATGAGGCTATGGCCACAAAAAACGCAAACGGAACTCCTTTCGTCTTGCACGATGGTCCTCCCTACGCTAACGGATCTATTCACCTTGGACACGCTCTTAACAAGACTCTAAAAGACGTAGCCAGTCGCTTTGCTCGTATGCAAGGTTTTTTTGTGCCATTTACACCTGGGTGGGACTGTCATGGCCTACCCATTGAGTGGGGAGTGGAAAAAAATCTACTTAAACAAAAAATGAAACTTAACTCAATTGAGTTTCGTCAAGAATGCCGCGCTTACGCTCAGCAGTGGGTCGAAAAACAATCCGCAGACTTTCAAAGATTAGGTGTCTGTGCAGACTTCCAAAACCCATACACCACTATGCAGCCTGCAGCAGAGGCTCGCATGGTGGGAATTATTCACCAGCTCCTTTTAGACGGCCTGCTTTATCGCAGCACACGCCCTGTATACTGGTCCATCGCAGAACGCACAGCCTTAGCCGAAGCTGAAGTAGAGTATATCGACAAAGTATCTCACGCCGTATTCTTAAAGTACCCACTCATACGAGCGCCTGAACCCACACACAAACCCGCATTTCTTGCCGTATGGACAACAACTCCATGGACCATCCCTGCGAGCCAAGCAGTGGCGTTTTCCCCAGACATTACCTATATAGCCCTTGATGTAGGGGATTCTATTATTTGGTGTGCACAAAATCTGTGGCCCACTCTTGCTCAAAAAATGAATATAGAAAACGCCCCTGTTCTCGCCTCTGTGCAAGGATCAGCATGGGAAACAGCCACAACTAAACATCCTTGGCATGATCAAGGCTACACACACACGTTACCTTTGCTGCCTGGCAAACATGTCACCGACACCCAAGGAACAGGATTCGTTCACACAGCACCTGCACATGGAATTGATGACTTTTTTCTTTGCAAAAAGCACAATATTGCAATACGGCACATTATTAACGACAAAGGAGCTTACCTTCAGGATGTTCCACTTGTAGCAGAAAAACATATTTTTAAAGATATAGAGCATATTGTTGAACTGCTTCAGCCCTCCTTGCTGTTTCACGAAACAATAACGCACTCTTACCCTCACTCATGGCGCTCTAAAAAACCTTTGGTAATGCGCGCAACACCACAGTGGTTTATCTCCATTGATGCGCTGCGCGATAAAACAATTGACGCGCTGCCAGCCATTAACTGGATTCCACAGCAAAGCCACCAGCGCCTTTTTTCTATGCTCAGCACACGACCAGACTGGTGCGTATCTCGACAGCGCGTCTGGGGTGTTCCTCTTGCTCTTTTTGTACACAAAGAAACTCAAGCTCCTTTGATGGACCACTCCGCACTAAAAAAAATCGAAAATACTATTGCTCGATTCGGAAGCGACGTTTGGTTTGATGAAAATGGCCCAGAGCTTTTACCAGAGCACTTGGCAGACGAATACGAAAAGGTCAACGATATTGTAGATGTCTGGTTTGAAAGCGGAACAAGTTTTTCTTATGTTCTACAAGCCTCTGGCCACTACCCCGCTGATTTATTAATCGAAGGTTCAGACCAACATAGAGGGTGGTTTCAGTCTTCCTTGCTATGCAGCATGTATACTACTCAAAAGTTTTGCACTAAAAACATTCTCACTCACGGATTTATTGTGGATCAGCAAGGTAAAAAAATGTCGAAATCCCAAGGAAACACGCTGAACGTTGCAGAGATAGTTGAGCAGTATGGAGCGGATATTTTACGACTAGCCATTATGCAATCTGACTATCATAATGATATCAAGGTAGGACATGATATACTGCGAGCCCACTCGGATACTTATCGCAAAATCCGCAACTCTTTACGCTTTTTGCTCGGCAACTTACATCACCACACCACTGTGTTTAAAGGGAAGCTGCCTCTCATCGAAAGGTATATGCTGCACCGCATTTACTGTTTGCATGAAAAAATCACTGAAAACATTGAAAAATTTGCCTTTCATGAAATAACAAAAATGATTCATGAATTTTGTACACACGACCTTTCCGCCTTTTACTTCGACATCCGAAAAGATACCCTTTATTGCGAAAGCGCATCTTCATTGAAGCGACTCTCCTGCTTGCACGTATTGCAAATAATATTTAAATACCTAACACACTGGCTAGCTCCCATTTTGCCCTTTACAGCAGAAGATGCTTGGCAAAACTTTTCTTCACACAAAGAAAAGAGCATCCACTTATCAAACTTTCCACGCCCCCCTCAAACATGGCACGACCCAAGTCTTGCAGAGCAGTTCAAAGAGCTCCTGATTTTACGCGCCTCTGTTTTCAAATCTATAGAGCAGATGCGCGAAATGTCAGTGGTCGGATCGTCTCTTGAAACTTGTGTAGAAATTTTTGGTACATCATCCGTATCCGCCGAAGACCTTGAAGATCTCTTAATTACGTCACAGGTATGGGTTTCCGCAAACGCGAGTCCTGTTTCCACCTCAGTTATCGATACATCCTTTAGCTTTTTAATCAAAAAAGCGCCAGACAAAAAATGTACTCGCTGTTGGAAACAACGACCAGATATCAAAGACCAACTGTGCCAACGTTGTCATCACGCCATGAAGGAGTTCACCAGTGCGCCTTAGTTTTACCCCTGTTTTAACCGCCCTGATCGTCTTAGGCCTTGACCAAGTTTCCAAAATTTGGGTGCTTTCGCATATTGAAACACTTCCTCGGCCCATCACGTCTTTTTTGAATATTATTCTTTTGTGGAACCCAGGAGTGCTGTTTGGCATTACTCTTTTTCAACACCCAGCGCTATATATTGTCCTTGCCTCAATTATAACAGGAGTCGTTATATTTATGGCTCTAAAAACCCCTTGCCCCATGGAAAGGGTCGCTCTTGGCCTCGTTCTTGGTGGCGCCATCGGTAATATCATTGACCGCTTTAGATTTGGAGCTGTTGTGGACTTTATAGATGCCTATATTTTCAATTGGCACTGGCCCACGTTCAATGTTGCAGACACGTTCATTTGCATTGGCATCCTTGGCCTTCTTATTCTTTATACTCGCAATCAAAAAAATGCTTGACCTTCCTTACTCACATAATATTTTGTCCCACAAATCCTCCTTGCAACTGCAAGAATCTCAGTTGCAAGCTTTACCTTTTTCGCCTTTTATTTCGCCCTCTGAATATTCACAAGCTGAATCCACTGTACAATCTTTACAAAAAGACTCTCGCCTTTTTGTATGTTTTGGAACGGGTGGATCCTCTTTAGCCGCACGCGTATTTTTACAAAACTTTAACCACACAATACCCGTTCATTTTCTAGAAAGCATTGACCCTGCCGATATTGGCCCCCAATCACAGCAATGGAACTGGCCCCAAACACGCTTTGTATTTATATCAAAATCAGGAAAAACTGCGGAAACACTTGCACACATGAGGTGGGTTGTGCACACTCTAACGCAACAAAAGCAAACCTCCCTAGCCTCCCAGTGCATTCTACTTTCACAACCAACCCCATCTCCTATGCGAGAACTCGCAGAAAAGCACCATATACCAATTCTAAACATTAACCCAGAAGTGCCAGGCCGCTTTTCTGCATTCACCCTTTCAAGCCTCTTTCCTGTTTTATGCGCAAAAGGCCCGGCTCTAAAAATTCTAGAAGCCGCACATACAACGTACCAAGCGTTTCAGCAAAATCCGAACGAGCATCCTGTCACTAGCCACGCACAATGGCTCATCAACCTTCACAGGCAAGGAACGAACCTTGGTGTACTCATGCCTTACTCACGCCCGTACTTTCTCTTCACACTATGGTGGCGCCAACTCTGGGCAGAAAGCCTAGGGAAAGATGGTCGAGACTTTGTTCCAATTGATGCATACGGACCATTTGACCAGCATTCCCAGTTACAACTGTACCTTGATGGCGCTTCTTCACGTTACTACTCCATCATTCTACCTCAAGCAACCACCCATGAATCACACCTACAGCACTTTGCACACTTGCTGAATCAATCCGCCCACGCAACCTCTCAAGCCTTACTAGAGCGTAAACGTCCTTTGCGCACATTTACCCCCAAGGAAAGCCCGCTTGCCACCATCGCCAGCTTAATGATTCACTTTATGCTCGAAACGCATATTGTTGGAAACTTCTATCAAATTGACGTCTTTAACCAGCCAGCTGTCGAGCTCATCAAAAAACACCTTCAATAATGCCCTCTCAGATTACTATTCTTCCTGACCACGTCATTAACCAAATTGCTGCAGGCGAGGTTGTAAACGCACCCTTTAGCATTGTTAAAGAGCTCGTGGAAAACGCAATTGATGCTCAGGCATCTCACATTCAGGTGTTCATTGAAAACGGAGGGCTAAGCTCTATTACTGTGACGGACAACGGTACAGGAATGTCCAAAGAAGATCTTCTCATGGCCATTCAACGCCATGCCACATCAAAGCTTCCCTCTCACAACATATATAGTGTCTCAACCTGTGGGTTTCGTGGTGAAGCTCTACCTTCTATTGCTGCTGTCAGCCATATCACTCTTTCCAGCAAAAAAAACAACTTCCCTGCTTGGTCCCTATGCCTCGATCACGGAAAACTAATTGATTCTTGCCCCTTTTCTCGAGACGAAAAAGGCACAACTATTGAAGTACAAAACCTCTTTCATGCTATACCCGCACGCCTGAAGTTTTTAAAAACTCCCCTTACAGAAACACAACGCATTCTTTCAATGCTCACACACATCGCTCTTACAGTCCCTCACATTAAAATTGATTTATGGCACCAACAACGAAACCTTTTAAGCTTTCCTCCATCCTCACGTCAAGAGCGTGCAAGCCAAGCTCTTCAAAATAAAGAAGATATACTTCCAATTCAGGCTAATATTAAAGACCACCTCATTGAAGGGTTCGCTTGTGTCCCCACTTTTAATAAAAAAACATCAGCACACATGTTTTTCATCGTAAACAACCGCTGTTGCCATAGCAAACTTCTTACATCCTATGCTCGCATGACTTTTGGGGACCTTATCCCCAAAGGCCGCTTTCCTGCCCTTGCGCTTTGGCTCACGCTCCCCAACGAAGACGTGGATATTAATGCGCACCCCGCCAAAATGGACGTGCGCTTTCGTAACAGCAGTAACTTACACTCCATTATCACAATGGGTCTAACCGAAACTCTCTGTCAAATGACACCCAATACATCAACGACCCTTTCCCAAAATATCATTGAAAAGCTCACCCCCCCACTCCATCAATCTTCTTCTCAACCACCCTCCTTTTCACAGCCGCAACCCTACTCCAAAGCATGGGCTCCTGAAGCACCCTTACCCCGCTCCATCCCCAAACCATCCCCATCCATTACTGCTCCCCCTTTGCTGCAAAAACCCCTTCTTGGCTTTCCCAAATGCCAACTTCACAACACTTATATTGTTTCTGAATCAGATGACGACATTATTATAATTGACCAGCACGCTGCTCACGAACGTATTCTTTACGATAAAATGAAAGAATCCGCTCCACAAATGGTGGCCACCCAACAAAAACTCCTTTCCCCCTTGCCACTACATCTAGACTCTCAAGAAGCCCCTATATTTGAGCAGTGGCACCACCTTTTAAAACAATGGGGCATCACCGTTGCTCAAATTAATGAAATTTGGTCTATCACAGCTTTACCTCCTATTCTGCAGCGAACCGACATTACACGCATTATTAAAGATTTTTGCGAGCAAATCATAGAACAGCAAAGCAGTGTCTCTCCGCTTGAGGCCATTCACATGTTCTGCTCCAGCACAGCATGCCACGGTAGCATTCGTGCAGGCAAAGTATTATCCATTCATGAAATGCAAGATCTTATTACCTCTATGGAAAAGCTTTCATCGTCCGCACAGTGCAATCATGGCCGCCCAACTCATATCCGTTTGTCCAAAAAAGACCTCCATAATTTATTTGAAAGATCATAATGCCCTGCTTGCCCTCCCACGTACCATCAATTATTCAAGCGCTGCACAAATCCCCTGTGCTCGTTCCCACAGAAACTGTCTTTGGTTTAGCCGCACCCACTGAGCGCATTCCAGAACTTTATTCCATAAAAAAACGCCCCGACAACAAGCCGATCCCACTTATGGTCTCGTCTTTAGAGAAAGCCTTAGAGCTTATTCATATACCTGCTGATTTACATCCATTTTTGAAAAAAGTATGGCCAGGCCCTCTAACACTTGTGGGGCCTGCTAAAAACTCAAAAATTGCCCAAATGATGAATACTGAGTCCTTAGCTGTACGTATCCCTGCATGCTCGATCCTTTTACATACACTCAAGCAAATTAATCAACCGTTAGCCGTATCAAGCGCTAATATCTCTGGGTACATCAGTGTAACGCGCTACCAGCATATTGCGCCCGAAATTTTTGAAAATTTTCCTTATGTTTGCGCGCCTAACGTATCCTCTTGGGGATTAGAAAGTTCTGTCGTTGCCTTCCAAAATAACCAGTGGGACATTTTTCGTCTTGGTGGAACAACCCTTAACACACTCCAAGAGTTCGCCCCTACGCGATATAACCCGCCTCCTTCCTCACCGCGGATCTCTTGGAACGCCCACCACTCTGATAAAGATGCGCTCTCCACATTAGGGTTTGGGAAAAAGTATCCCACTCACCTCAACCTTTCACAGCAAGGGTGTATCCATGAAGCCGCATACAATCTTTACTCTCTGATCTCAGAATATAAACTATTCCAGCAAGTGCGCGTTGCTCCTTTGCCACAAAACTCTCTGTCTTTCAGTATAATTGACGCTATTAAAAGATTATATCACAATTTTGACAATTAATGTACTTTTTTTAAAACCAAAAAATGCTAGTATGATTTTAGGGAGATGACTATGTTTCAATTTATTCTATTATCACTATTTATAAGCTTTACCACCGATGCAGCTAGCCGCAATGTCAGCCGCTCCAAAACTTTAACGCCAGCCCAAAAGGCGCCAAAGCCAAGCTCTAGCACTCTTCCACGGCGTATCGACTATGCAGCACTTCGGCTTGCTGCCTGCCCCGGCATACACGTGCTAGAAAAGCCTTTTCTTACAATCGAACAGGAGGGCGCTAAAGGAAGGCCCGTACTAGAGGTAGAGAATGACCGTCAGCGCAAGTATTTGGCGAAAATCACAGAAGTAGTCATGCCCTACAGCAGTTATTTTATGGATGCTCTTTCCACAATAGCAGCCATCATTGTAGATACCGACCCAACAGCAGCAGGTCAAGCAGGCGCGATATCAGCCAAACTTCTGTACGCCTTTGTAGGCGGGGACCCGGAAGACGTCCGTCGCGCAGGTGAGGATATTACAAACTTTCTCAAAAAACACAAAAACCCGCTTCTGCAAGCTCGTGCGGAGCAAGTTCAAAAAGCCATGGCAGCCTTCCAAAACCTGTCCACCCTGTCATTTACGCGCACCGGAGCTCTTTTCACTCAGTTAGCAAAACATAAAAAAGCCGTGTCAAGCAAGAACTTTGAGAGCAACCTAATTGCGCCATTAACCTACTACTTTAGTCAGCTCACGAAAGTTCTATCAATGCAGCCTGAAGCCCTCGCTAACACACTCGCAAACTTTGCCAAAAATCGAGAGCACGCCCCCGCAGACGCTCAAATTTTATTACAAACCATAACAGCCCTCATCGCTTCTTTTGCCACCATGGACCTCGATACTCTTTACTTTTACAACGCATTTGACATTAGCAAACAGGAAGCTGCACAGATGGAAGGTTACTCAATGCAAGTTCTTTCAGAAAACATGCCATATATAGTACACGACACCGTGCGCCTCGATCAAAAACTCATAGCCTGAGGTAGGCTTGACAAATCAAAAAAGCAGAGAGTCATCTCTGCTTTTTTTTACCCAAAATCCCATTTAAGTTTTCCCTCCTCAAATATGCTTATTTCAAGGCTGATCCTTCTTGACTCAATACAAAACCTTGTAGTACAATAAGGGACTTGAAATGGATCAAGTTTTTATTGACACACAGCAAATATCTGTGATAACTATTACATGGGAGGTAACTACATGTTACATTTTTCAAAATTAAGAACTTTATTAATAGCCGGAATTATTTCAGCCTATTCCACAAGCGGTTTTTCAGCTACCTATGAAATACCTGAGCCTCCACAAGGCCTTGCCAGTGGAGGTGGATTTGGTGGAGGCGGAACGCCTGTCAACCCTGCGCTGACAGATGATAAGGCGAGCTCTACTGGCGCTGGCTTACGCAAACGCGCCAAAAAAGAACCTCGCAATGTCTCACTAAGTGAGGGAACTGAGGATGAGGCGAGTAAGGAGGCAAACCCTCACACGTCCCTTACAGAAAAAGAACTGGAAGCTGAATACTCCAGGCTAATGGGAGATCAATCTGAGCTCTTATCTAAACTCCTAAGCAAGGAAACCCCACTTTCTACCGAAGGAGAAGGAGAAGGAAAAGAAGGCGAGGAGGGAGAGCAATCCATCGCGCCTACACCAAAAGAAATCAAGGCAATCTCTGATTCTATAAAGGCGTTTGACACATTCACATACAAACTAAACCTAGTTTTACAGGACATATCTGCTCCGAAAGACTACGTCGCTGTAGTAGAGGGTCTTTCTCGCGCATGGGTTTTGTGTATCATTTCACATTGTGATGGCAAGCTTGCAACGAAGAAGAAGGAATTGACTGATCAGTTCACAAAGGAACTTCTACCCCATGCAGTTGTTAAAGAATCTGTGTTACGGAGGTCGTTAGATAACCTATGGAACTCTTGTGTATCTGTAGTTACAACTAAAGAGTTCCTTATGAAGAACCACAAGGACCTTGCAGGTGCAATGGATGAGATCAAAGGACCAATTGCGGCCGCCGTTGAGGCAACACCACTTGAAGACGGACAGTCCTTTTTCCGTCTTGTCCCTTCAGCATACGATGGTGTAGCAGACATCATCCAGTTCCTGATGGTTCCAGATATGCCAGATCAAGCTGATCTTCTAAACGCTAGCACGCTACAACAGATCGAGCTTCTTGGCCTGGCTTCAACGTCTTGGAGTGCAAGAGCTCTCGTAGCAGCCACCACACTTGGAAACTGTTACGGAACACCAGGAGGAAAACCAACGCCATCAGACGACGAATCCGCGTATAAGGCAATCCGTAATCACTGGTCTAAAGATGCGCCACTCACGGCTAAAGTAAGCCTCTCTCCGTCAATGCGGAAGAAACTTCTAAAAGCACAGGCTGCAGGAGGTTCTACTCAAATCAGGCCTGCTGCTGCTCAGAAGGTTGCTCCAAAGGTTAAAAAAACGGCTACTCCGGGGACTAAGTCGGTTAAAAAGCCAGCGGCTTCTCCAAAGCCTTCTAGGAAGTCTAAGAAGGATTCTTCTGAAAAGAGTGAGTAAAATCAATGACTGTATAGTAGATTTATTACACAGTTCAATGCTAAAAAAGGCCAGTATATACTGGCCTTTTTTAGCATTACACTATTAGTTCCACCAACAAACAGATGACTTTTAGGCTTGACACAATGCATGTTTATCATGTATAATAATCATAAGGAGATTTTTTATGTTTTTAATACTTTTTATAGCAAGTGCTATTTTCGCAGCACAAAAACCTGAAGATATTAACAGAGACGAGCTTAATTCTGCGCTTTCTACATTTTTCAGGGAGATGTCTAGTCTGTACACGGCCCCCACAAGTAAGTCAGGTCCAGGATTTGCTGCTTTTTGCTCAGAGGTTGCACACATTTCGACAGCCGTACTAGAAAATGGTATATTCGGCAAGACTCTAAACTCAGAAGATGAGCTGAAAGCTGTCGTCGGCCTTGCATGGGACAAATCTGCAGGAAAACACGCGTACGACCAAGTTACCGAGAAAAGGTACAATCAATTCTTAGATGGTTGCACTGGGGTGTTCAAGGCTGTACATGGAAAAACTTTCTTTACGCCCAAAGAGCTTACAGAGCGTGCTACTGTTGAATCCGGAACTCTTTCAGTTTTTCAATCTATATTGATGCTTCCCCACGCTATCGCGGCTTGTTACACTGCAGGAGACTATGATCTATTTCAGCTAAATCGAAGCGTATCCCATAAACTTGCGCCACATTTTGCTAACATTATCTCAAACGCTTTTTCTCTAAAAGACGACAAGAGTATTGCTTCTTTTCAAAGCAAACATGAGCTAAGCCTACCTTTTATATCTCTAGGTGTAACTCACGCAGCGGTCACAGGATATCAACTATTCATAAAAACACCTTCTGGGGCTTCAGTCCCTGTCCTCATGGATAAACCCAGAACATGTTCTAAGCTGAATCGAGTCAACAGGAAGAGTCTTTTGAACGCACAAGATCTCACACTGCCTGAGTTCAAGACTATGGCTGATGTAATACTAGACTTGCTAGATGTAAAGGAGGGTGAGAACCTTGAGCTTATATCCGCTCCAGAGTGTAAAGCTAAGATCACATTCACGCCTATTACAAAATCGACACCTAAAAAGCAGGCTCCTGTAACAGGTGACGAAGAAGAAGAAAAAGAAGAGCTTTCTATCAAGAAGACTTCTGTAACAGGTGACGAAGAGGAAGAAGAAGAAGAAGAAGAAGAACAACAACAAGAGATTTCTAGCAAAAAGACTCCTGTAACAAGTGGCGACGAAGAAGAAGAAGAGGAAGAGGAAGAGGAAACAGAGGTTTCTAGCAAAAAGACTACTGAAGCAGACGTTTCTAAGAAGAAGGATTCTGATGCACCATCACTTACAGAGCTGTTTGCAGCGCAGTTTCACAAGCTCCCCGGATCAAAGAAAGAAACTCCTGTGAAAAAAGCTTCTAACAAAAAGGACCCTGAAGCAGACGTTACTAAGAAGGCTCCTGTGAAAAAAGCTTCTAACAAGAAAGATCCTGAAGCAGACGTTTCTAAGAAGAAGGATTCTGATGAACCATCACTTACAGAGCTGTTTGCAGCGCAGTTTAACAAGCTCCCCGGATCAAAGAAAGCAACTCCTCCTGCGGCTTCATCAAATGAGGATGAGGATGAGGATGAGGATGAGGATGAGGACGAATCTTCCGTCAGCGAGAAGGCGCAATTCCTCTTAACTAAGATCCGTGATATGGAAAGCGCCCGGAAGCGTTACGATGCCAAAGTCGCTGAACTTAATGAGCGCAAAGCTTCAATGTCAAATGAAGAAATCATCAAGATATGCCAAGATACTCAAAATCTCAAGGAAGAGTTCGAATCAGCACGGCAGGCAGTTCTCGACTTCCAGCTAAAGACTCAAGCAGAAAACGAGAAAGAACAACCAGAAAGCGGTGACGAATATTAGCACCCAAAAGGAGGCCTATGGCCTCCTTTTTTGTCTGTTGTGAAACCCACACAGATTAAATTGATAGGGCGAATACTCTGTTATAAAAAAGGGCTCCTTTAGAGCCCTTTTTTGTTTGTAAAAACTAATAATTTTTATTGGCTCCTCGGGACGGACTCGAACCGCCGACCTAGTGAGTAACAATCACCTGCTCTACCAACTGAGCTACCGAGGAATATGTAATAAGGCCGGAGCCGGAATCGAACCGACGTCCAAGGATTTGCAATCCTCTGCATAACCACTCTGCCATCCGGCCCAATGAAAGGGCAAAACCCTATATATGCATTTTCTCAAAAAATAGGGGTTTTTTCAAGTAATATTTCCACGAATCAAGTCTTGAACACGTGTAAACAGCTGTCCGGCTATCTTTGTCACCACAGCTTGGCTCTTTCCTTCCACGTAAATACGCACCAAAGGTTCTGTCTTTGAGCGCCGCACAATGATATTATAGCTAGCATATTGCTCTTGTAAATCAGCAGTCATTTTTTGAATAGCACCATCCTCTAAGTTAAAGGATGGTCGACAAGCCACTGAGCACGTACGTGAAGGGTAAGGCGTCCAATCTACAACCAAATCATCTAAGGCCTGCCCTGTACGCTGCATTAACCCAATAATGCGCGTCATCACACAAAAAGCATCTCCGACGTGTGAACCCTTCAAGAGAACATGTCCTGAAGGCTCAGCACCTAAAACAGCCCCTTCTTGACGCATCATTTCTGCTACCGCCGCATCGCCTACCTCACTGATACATACACGCACGCCATTTTTCTTAAAAAACTCCACAAGACCACGGTTCGTTAGCTTACTGACAACTACACAAGGGTCCAACTCATAGCCCACGAGTAGTGCTAAAATATCCTGCCCATCTAAGAGTCTACCTGTTGAGGTGCAAACCAAAATACGATCACCATCTCCATCAAAGGCTATGCCAACATCTGCACCTGTGCTGCAAACTTTTTCTTGCAAAAACATAGGATAAAGTGCACCAACTCCGTTGTTAATCATGCCACCTGACACTGATTCCCACAAAAAGCTTTGAGCAAACTCTTTTTGCAAAGCCCCACATGCACCATAGGCACAATCCAATACAACCTTAGGAAAAGTAAGGTCCACATCCCAATTATTGCGAATGCTATCAGCATAAAGTTTACAGCCATTTACAAATTTCTGCGTATGAAAAACTTTAGGTACAGACCATGAGTGTTTTGTAAGAGAAAAAAACTCATCCCACACATCATCAGAAACCTTACAACGTTTGTGATCAAAAACTTTTAAGCCATTTGCATCAAACTTATTGTGTGAGCCCGTGATCATTACACCAAACGCCGCACTGTGCTGTGCAATACAACAACTCACCCCAGGTGTAGGGAGCACCCCTAAATCAACAACCTCAACTCCTTCAGATAACAGCCCAGAAATAAGCATATTAGCCAGCAAAGGAGAGGAAGGGCGAGGGTCTCTTCCAACCACTACAGGCCCACTTAAACGCCGATTCCGTACATAAAGAGCAATGCCACGACCTATCGCAAAAAAATGCGTCGGGGTAACAAACCCCTCACCGACCTTTCCACGAAGTCCATCACGACTTCTCATCGCCCGGAGCTACCTCACCTATTTCCAGCGAAGAAGTTCTTTTAACAGCTTTTTTTGGCTTTTCTTTGGCAGACAAAGGTTCTCCTTTCATAACCTTTTCTACATCTTCACCTGTTAATGTCTCTCGGTCAAGAAGTGTTTTCGCCAATTCCTCTAAAAGGTCCCTCTTTTCTAAAATAATTGCACGAGCTCGATCAAGGCCCGCCAACACAATGCTCGCAACCTCTTTATCAATACGCTCTGTCAACTTATCAGATAAAGGAGCAACAGGTAAACCGGTATAAGGGTTTGTTTCTTGAGCATAATCCAAAGGACCTAAATCCGCACTCATTCCCCAGCGCTCCACCATCGCGCGCGCTCGCATAGTCGCCACGCGAATGTCAGATTCAGCTCCCGTTGTGACACTATCCTCTCCAAAAAATATTTCCTCAGCCACACGGCCTCCCATAGCAATAGCAATATCCCCGAGAAGCTTTTTATGCGTAACCGACACCACATCTTTATTCGGAAGCTGCATCACCATACCCAAGGCTCTCCCTCTAGGGATAATAGTTACTTTGTGTATCGGATCCGAGCCCTCTACAAAATAAGCCACCACTGCGTGACCAGCTTCATGATACGCGGTTAATCTCTTTTCTTCAGCACTCATAACCATAGAGCGACGCTCCGCCCCCATCATGACCTTATCTTTTGCAAAGTCTAAGTCTTGACCAAAGACTTTCTTCTTGCCCGAACGCGCGGCAATCAGAGCTGCTTCATTGACGATGTTCGCTAAATCTGCCCCTGAAAAACCTGGAGTCCCTCTTGCAACAACAGCGGCATCTACTGAAGAGTCGCTACGCACTTGTTTTAAGTGCACTTTTAAAATAGCTTCTCGCCCACGCACATCTGGCAAAGGCACATGAACCTGTCGATCAAATCGACCAGGTCGCAAAAGTGCTTTATCCAAAACATCCGCACGGTTGGTGGCCGCAATAATAATAATATTTGTTTGTGGCTCAAAGCCATCCATTTCCACCAAAAGCTGGTTCAGTGTTTGCTCACGCTCATCATTGCCCCCGCCAAGGCCAACACCCCGGTGACGCCCTACCGCATCAATCTCATCCACAAAAACAATACAAGGCGATTTTTTCTTAGCTTGCGCAAACAAATCACGCACACGTGAAGCACCCACACCCACAAACATTTCCACAAAATCTGAACCAGAGATACTAAAAAAGGACACCCCAGCCTCACCAGCCACAGCTCGTGCAAGCAAAGTCTTTCCAGTTCCTGGAGGCCCCACCAACAACACTCCTTTCGGAAGTTTACCACCTAAGCGCTGAAACCGCTCCGGGTCTTTTAAAAAATCCACAACCTCTTGAAGCTCATCCTTTGCCTCATCCACACCGGCAACATCTTTAAAACTAATAACTTTCTGATGCTCCATAAGCATTTTGGCGCGCGCCCGCCCAAAGCCCATAACATTGCCACCCTTTGAGTTCATTTGGCGGTAAAAATACACCCACACACCGATAAACAGCAACACAGGAAACCAGGAAATCAAAATACTCCAGAAAGATGGTATTTCCTCTTCCCTGTCTAGGGCCTCTACACGAACACCCTGCGAAGCCAAAAGATTAGCCACAGGCACATTCGAAGGAATCCTTGTTAAGAAAGTATCTCCCGTATTAGTTTTGCCTAACACAACATCGCCGCGCATAGCGACATCTTGCACTTTACGACTTTCCACGGCTTTTTTAAAAGAAGTATAATCTAATACTTGTGTTTGCTCGCGCTTACGCTTAGAGTCCATGCTGTTATACACAAACGCTAACCCTAAAATTACCGCAACTAAAATAAAAAAACTTTTCTGATTTGACTTCATTTAACCCTCGATAGTTGCTCAGCACAGCGCCACAACCTATGACAACTCACCCAAGCCAATAGGCACAATAATCTTAATTAACTTCATTTAAGGATACCTTGTTATAGGGGCAAGCTCAAGCATTCTGAGCAAAAATCACTCGAAATACCCCGGTCACGCTCGGAATCGATCATTTTCTAAGCATCAAACCCTAAGCGCTTACCCAACAAAGGTTGTCGCGGCTTAAAAGACCAGTGCACCTCGCTGTAATGTGTTTGATAGATCTTCTCCACACCGTCCTCTACCCTAGATACGTAACAGCAAGGCAAAGAGGCCTGTCGTAACGGAACAGTAGCTATATTGGCCGCAGCCATCATTAACACTTTATGACCACAACCATTAAACACCAAAAACCGATTGTCAAAGTACGCATGTGAGCATGACGGAACCTCTATTGCACGAATGCGCTTATACTCTCGCAGCACCACCCACTGATGACGCATACGTTTTATCACACACCCGCCTAATGTAGTGCTTTGTCCAACTGTCAGCTGCAACATTTTTAAAGCCGCTGTCGCGATTTTCTTCCGCTTTGGCGGATAGTCCTTGCCCGCGACCACACGCACTGCTCGGCACAATACAGCCTCTACTTTATCTACAGCAAGGTTTTGAAGGTTAAGGTCAATGATAATAACTCCATCAAAAAACAACCGCACATATCGCACAATATTTTTTCTTAGCTCAGCTTCTGCCCCTAAGCAAAAGGACTCGGCTTCTTTGCAACGCCGCATTAAGGTATCAAATAAAAACGGATCTTGTTTAATACCACCCCGCACTCTTACACGCTCATACTTAAGGTCATTATTACTTTCATCATACACAACTGGCGGCACATACTCCCAATGCTTGCGGTCCATGAGCAGCATAGGCCGTACAATCCTCCCCCACAGGGTGTTTGTAATAACGGCCATACCACACAACCCTTCTTCAGAACTATCGCGATTCATGCGCATCACAACCGTTTCTGCCTGATCGTAGTGATGATGAGCCACAAGAAGGTGAGGAAAACCATTGGATCGACACCATCTTTCCATAAGAGTATAACGAGCCCTGCGTGCTTCATTTTGCCCCTTCAACACAGCGGACACTTCAAAAATCACACAGTCCTGCCGACGCGCAAAGCACCACTCACGCAAACGCTTTGCCTCTACGCCTGAGGTGGAGCGCATGCCATGATCAACATGGAGCACAACACACTTAGCCCCATGGACCTTAGCCCAATGTTGCGCCAGCATGGCCAAAGCAATGCTATCTTTCCCCCCAGAACAAGCCACAGCAATTTGGGGCCTTTCCTCCCAAGGCCCACATTGGCGCATTGCGTGAAAAAAACTTTTTTTAAAGGCTTCCTGCATCACTTAAGCTTTAAAAGACCCTGCACCTTACGAATTATATTAAAATCAACGCCATCATGACATATCGCCACATTCTTCATGCTTTGCACGCGATCTTTCTCTTCCATAATACAGCGAACAAAATGCTGCGCCTGTTTTTTGCGCCCACTAAAGCGCGAGATACCCAGCCATCGAATAACAGTCGCAAAATCAAAAAACGCCGCTTGCTCCAACTTGGTCGTTCCGAGCTCAAGCTGTCCAGATAGAATCCATGCAACAAACTTCTTTTGTCCAAAAGAGCGCCGTACACTCATAATATCGCTCGCACCTAAATAAAGTTTAGGCAGGATCCTTTGCATTTTTTGCGCAACAGAGTCTACTGTTGCACAACCCTCCTCTCGCAAGCAGTAAAAGTAAGCCAAAACAATTATACCCTCAAGGTCTTGCACCCAAATGGACTCATTGGGCAATGCGTCACACAAAGACTGATCAAAGAACCAATCAGCGCTGGGCTGAACCTTCATAAGGTCACGCAAATCTTTACGATACATAAATGTTTTTTGCTCTACCGCCACTGGGATACGATACACCGGTCCATTTTTTTGAAGCTTGCTTAACAAGTTAGCCGGAAGATTCTGAACTGTTGCCTCATCAATAGGCTCAAAAAAAGCCTCATGCCCTACATCAATTGTTGAAATCATCCCCTCGTTATATGTAAGCTCATACAAGTCAATAGCTGGCGCCGAAAACTGAATATTCAACATAATGGGGTAGGGGTCATCATAGCTAACCAACTTTATAAATTTGCCACTTTTTATTTGATAATCTTTCACTCCGCCTATTAAGGGAGACCCTGCACTGAGTGCAACCCTCAAGGGTGCAGGCGCTGACAACAATAAACTATGTACAGCAATTAATAAAGCTAACCACATCTTTCTTTAAACACCTCCAAAGCCATCACAATGTTTGTTGCATTATGCTGCAGCATTTTTTCATAAGTGGGCGCAGGCCCATCTGCCTCTGATAGCGCATCTGAAAAAAGATCGTCGCCAATTTTTACTGCTGTTTCATCAGAAATTTGTTTTAACAAACGATCATTAGTAATGGATTCAGCAAAAACGGCCTTAACCTTACGCAATATAATCGTTTTAATCAAACTTACCAGGGACTTCGGTCCTATTTCTTCTTCTGAGCTCATTCCAAGAGGAGCATAGAATGTAATCCCAAAAGCATCTCCAAAATACCCAAATCCTTCATGTGCCGTTACAACCACTCGCAACTTTCGTGGAATAGCCGATAGCCGAGCATGCGTTTCTTGATAAATATCACGTAATCTCTTCTTATAACGCTCGGCATTTCGTTTAATCACCTCAGCATGCTCAGGAAGCTTTTTTCCCAGTATTTGCGCTATATTATCCACATACACCAAGCCAAGCAAAGGATTGTGCCATGCATGCGGGTCACACTCGCCCCCCACTTTACGTGGAACTATCCCTTTAGTTGCCACAAAAATCACATGCTTTTTTCCACAGGCTTTTACTATTTTATTCACCCAGTCGTCCAAATGCCAACCGTTAATCAGCACACAATCCGCATCAGACACATAGCAAATATCTTGCGCTGAAGGCTCATATGTATGCGGATCCCCATTAGCTTGCACAATGCTTCGAACCTCCACAAAATCCTCGGCTATATTTTTAACCATATCTGCCAGAACTGTAAACGAAGTCACCACTTTTAGTTTTTGAGCATAACCACTTAAGGCCAGCAAAAAAGTAAAGACTAAGAACGCTTGTTGCACAGCACGCCTCCATAAGGACCAAAAAATATGGAAAAGATGTAAAGCACACCTAACACAATAATCACCCCAGGACCTGCTGGCCAATCAAAAAAGTAAGACAAGTAAAGGCCCGTAATACCAGCCACAGCACCGGTAAGCACAGCACCGCAAAACATATGACGAATATGCTGGACCCAAAAGCGTATAATTATAGCCGGCAAAATCATTAGGCCAACAGAAAGTAAAGTACCAATGGTTTGAAATCCAGAAATTAAGTTACATACTACAAGCACTTGAAAAAGCAAATGGTAGGCAGATGCACGCGACGACACTTGTTTAAAAAAATGAGAATCACAGCTTTCATAAATAAACGGTCGGTAAAAAAGGCTCATTAACATAAGCGTAATAGCGGTCACAGAAAACATGAGCAGCAGCTCTTCTGTACCAACAGCCAATACAGATCCAAACATCACGTGCAGCAAGTCTACGCTTCTTTTTTGCATAGAAATAAGCATGACTCCCATGGCTAGAGATAGTATCACAAACCCCGCAAAGCTCGCGTCCTCACGCACACTTGTATACCGGGTCAAAACACCTGACAAAACAGCCACAAGAACTCCGCTAATAAACCCGCCAACGCTCATCATCAAAAAGCTAAACCCACACAGTGCATAGGCTGCAGAAACACCAAAAAATATAGCATGTGATAAGGCATCACCAACCAGGCTCATGCGACGTTGCACCAACAAAACGCCAACTGGGCAACTCCCTACCGCTAGAGTCAAAAGCCCCACAAGTGCACGCTTCATAAAGAGGTATGAAAAAGGATCCAACCACCACATCAGCTCAAAACCTCCAAACCATACACCATCTCCAAGAGCTCTCCGGTCAACACTTCTTGGGGATTGCCGACCGCTTTAACCTTTTGACTGAGAACAACCGTCCAATCAAAAAACTTTTTTACTGAGGCTAAGTCGTGTGTAATCACCACTACTGTTTTTCCATCACTGGCAACATCTCTAAGACGCTCTTGCAGCATAGACGACACCTTACAATCCATGGCGGAAAAAGGCTCATCTAGAACAATAATAGGTTTATCCAACAAGAGCTGTCGCGCCAGTTGCACTCTCTGCCACTCTCCGCCTGACAGTTGAGACAGCAGCTTGTTCTGGTGCGCTGACAGGTAAACCACTTCTAGCATTTTTTTGATACGGTTCAAAGGCTCTCCCGCAAAAGATTTTTTAACACCTAAAGCTGGAAAAAGCCCCAAAGACACATATTCTAAAACAGTGACCGGAAAGTCATTGCGCTCTCCTGCGCTTTGGTGCAAGTAGCTAATGCTTTCAGGGTCAACATTAACAGAACCCGAAAAGGCAATTTCTCCACACAAAACTTTAGCTAAGGTGGTCTTTCCACCACCATTAGGGCCGACTATAGCCGTAACTTTACCCACAGGGATGTCAAGCTCCTGAACAGAAAGAGCTTCTTGTTTGCCATAGCACACTTGAATGTTTCGAAAAGTTATGGGACCCATCTTATTTATAACACCCACCGTAGCATAACGAACAACACAAGCAAAGCGGCCACAGCCATAGCGCACCGCTTATACAACGAACTGAAAATCATAAGGACATTATATCAAACATTTCACACAAAAACAAAAAGGCAGTGTCTTTTGACACTGCCTTTTTCTTACACAGGAAAGTATTTTCCTTATAGTGCATCTTTAAGTGCACTAGCAGGACGAAACCGAACCATTCTACGTGCTGGGATAGCAATAGTCTCTCCCGTTTTAGGGTTACGCCCAGAGCGAGCAGCGCGTTGCGCAACTTCAAAAGTACCAAAGCCATGCACGCGGACGAATCCATCCTTACCATCCACAAGCGCTTCTGTTACTATTGAGAACACAGCATCTGTCATTGCTTGTGCCTCTGTCTTTTTCAAGTCTGCAAACATACTCATCAAACGATTTGCAATTTCTGTTTTTGTCATTTTCAATCCTCCCAAAGAGTTCTTGGTTAACATATGTGTCAGCAAAGTAAGATTATAAAAACCTTAAGGCTTGCAATCTTCTTTCTGTTCAAGGCATTATCACACTTTTTTTACTAAAAAATAAAGGGGCAATGCGCACACGGGGTAGATTAGTGCCATAAAGTAACAAAACTTCATCCATCCAAAGGTATCCACGAGCACTCCAGAGCACGCCGCAAGCGCTGAGCTTAACGCCCAAAGCGTAAAAAATAGCCCCATTTGCAAAAACACAAAAGGAGGGCTCGTAAACCGAGCCAGATATATGCGCAGCATATGCAAAAATATACCCTGCACACCACCAGACGCGGCCATCATAACTCCGACAAAAAGCATATGCCGTGCGTCCGCCCACGCAAACGCCAAAAGCATCAAAGTGTTCAAAAACCCAAATAAGAAAAGGCTTTTTTCAGAAAACCTCCGAGACAAAATAGAGCGCCCTCCCCAAATAAACGCAAAAGCAGAACCCTGAGACAAGCCATAATACAGCGCGATTTTATGATAGTCAAAACCCAGCTCAATCAGCCGCAAACCCAACATAGATCGCATAGATGTATCCGCTAAAACCAAGCTAAAAGGCAAAAAAAACAGCCCAACTCCCCCTCGTTCAAATAAGTTTTTGACCGCACCCCACATGCTCCCTGTTTGCTCTAAACAGCGGTGTTGCTTTATAACAACTCCTTTAAAACAAATATAACAAGCCACGCTCAACATAAGCAAAAAAAGCGCATATATTTTAAACGTCAGCGTCCACCCCACACAACCTACACAAAAAAGAAGACCAAATTTTACAATTAACGCCCCCACACGAAGCCCTAAACTAAACCATACAGCCAGTCGCCCCCCCACATGCGCCAAAGCTCGCCCAGCATAAATGCGTACCGATTCAAAAGCAGCATCCACCACCATTGAGGTGAGTGTCCCACAAAAAATTAAGCTCACGCATATTCGAAAGTCGCCCCCCCCCCAAGAAGCTATAGCCCACACCACCACTGAAGCTATCAGCAAACCAGCGCTCCCCAAAAAAAGCTGAGACCGCCACAGTTCGCGCCCAGCCATTAAGCGCCACACACAGGCTGAAAATGGCATCTTTAGCACAGAAATCAAAGAAACAAACCCTACAGAACCAACAACGGTATACGAGTATCCTTCTGTTTTCAGCCAAAGCTTTACACCCCATAAAATCAAGGGAAATAATACACCGACAGGGCAGCCAAGAGCCAATCCCATCACGACAGCAAGCTTAGAGGGTTTCATCTACGACTCGACCTTTCTGAAAAGCAGAGATCCTTAAAGCGGCGATCCCTGCAAACGGTAAATATAATCCAGAAGAGAACAAAAAGTACTTTAGCCAACTTCCATACCAGTCAGCCAGCAAACCACTGGTGCATGCAATCGCTGCAGTTGAAGACCATAAGCACAACCACCACGCAAGCTGAACAAATTGATGCCGTGAAGCACATAAGTCCGTCATTGTCACACGAACAAGCTGTAAAAAGTTTCCTTGAAGCACACCAGAGATAAGCAGCACAGCTATCAAAGATATGTTGGAGCGCTGTAAAGGCAAAATCGCAATTAAAGCATTACCAACTGAATTCAGCAAACCCGCCCACCACAAACGTTGTATCGTTGGGTGTTTAGGTAAAAAGTGAGCGAAAAACCAAACGCCTATTAGCCCTCCACAATAGTGCGACCCAAACCCAATGGCAATCATTAGAGGTTCATACTTGGAGTCAACCAACATCACTCCGACCATTGGTCGCACAAAGGCCTCACTAATCAAAACAGCAAGTGGAAAAAATAAACCAGCCCACCCCAAGCGTTTTTTTACATCACGCAAAGCACAAAAAAACTTGTCTTTTTTATCCACAAAACCAGAATCCTCTCCAGCGGGATACTCTTTATTAATAGAGCGCGTGCACAAAGGAATACAAAGCTGGAGCAGAACCAACATCGCAATACTTTGACCCCACCCAAACGTGGTCACTACACACAAAAGACCTGACTTCACCAAAATTGACCCCAGCCGATCACCCGCACCCAGTCCAGCAGTAGCACGCTGCTGCTCTATCAAAGAGCGCTGTGATCGTATAATTTCTAGAACCAACTCCATAAGAGAGGCAAAAAAAGACGCGCACCCCAGCCCCAGTAAAAACCTCGGAAAATTAAAGGGTGTGACTAAGATAGCAAACCAAACGGCCAGCGCATACCCAAAGGTTGAAGCAACAAGCCAACCACGAGCGTTATTGCGAGACCCTAAAAATCCATTAAAAGACAAGCGCCCTAAGAAGCTCATTAACGGTATTTTCAAAACAATTGGTGCGGTTGCTATACTGACAAAACCCACAATTGTATTGGAAAATCCTTCATATTTCATCCATAGCTGCATTGCCCAAATAGTAATGGGGAACAACATCCCTCTTACCAAACCCAGTGCAAAAAAATCAGCTACCAAAAAAACTACCTCTGGCAATTATAGCACATCCAGAGCAAAGGCTGAAAATCGCTGTGCCACGAAACTTTTATCGAGATCGCCTCCACCTAGACCAGCGCTCACGCATATGAAGAAGGAGAGGAGTAGCAAACAAGGTAAACGGAGTTGCGAACAAAACTCCACACACTATAGTTGTGGAGATGTGTTCCCACCAACCAGATTCTGGAGAACCTACGTCCACCAACCAAGACAAGGGCTGGATCTCCACTCTAAACATCATAGGCACCAGCCCTAGAACAGTTGTAATCTGAGTCAAAAATATAGGGCGAATACGAGAAACACAAGCCTCGATCAAAGCTTGCATATGTTCTTTTCCTTGCGCCACAAGGAGGTTGTAGGTGTCCAGCAAAATCACATTATTCGACACAATAATACCATTTAGCGCGACAAGACCAATCCCATTCATCACTAACCCAAAGTTTAGCCCCATCAAGGCAATACCAAAAAGCCCACCAATTGTGGAGAACACGACGGAGCTTAGCACGACCAAAACCTGAAAGATATTATTAAACTGCATTAATAATATCATACCAATCAACACCAACGACCCTACAAACGCAAAGAGCATAAAGTTCACGTTTGTTTGTTTTTCATGCACAGCACCCGCTATAGCATAATTAACACTTGCAGGCTTATTACTCTTAGCCCACTCTTGAATGTGCGGTTCTATCTGCTCCATGAAAAACCCTTCCTTAATAAAGAAACGTGCACTATATCCGTAAGCACCATTGTAACGTAGTAGGTAAGGCGATCGCAACGCAGGCTTTTTCTCACAAAACACACCTAATGCCGAAAATTCCCCTGAACTATTTTTCACAGGAAGGTTATGGAAGTAATTCCATGTTCGCATCTTTTCTGGAGTTGTTAAAATAATATCTACTTGCATGTCCAGATCATGCGGAACATAACGTGTTATGACGGTTCCTTCACCCAAAAGCTGCAAATAGTGCCTAATGTTATTTGCGCTTACACCACACTCCAGCATCACATCTCTTTTAAGGTCAACATGCCAGTGGAAGTTCATCGATGGCGTATTCACGCTAACGCTTTCTGTCCCATCAAGATTTCTTATAAAGTTAGCCATTTTGTTAGCGAAGTTCAAAGCATCTTCTTGATTGTAGCTAGAAAACTCAACCTCCACAACCTTTCCTAAGGGTGTTTCTGATGCTCCTACAACCTCACAGTTATAGCCCACCTTTTCTGGAAGAGTTTTGCGAATATCTTTTAACACTTGAGAAACCGCAGGACGCTCACGCCAATCAATAAATGTAAACATGACTGATCCGATTGTGTTCTGATCATCCGGCGTTGTACCCACAGAAGTCCAAACGTTATCAAGGTGCTTATTAGTGCGAATAATCCCCTCCACTTCATCAGCTATCTTCTGCTGTTGTTCAAAAGTAAGAGCCTCGTCAGTTGCAATCACAACTCGCCCGCTATTGGGTTCTATTTCAGGGAAAAACTCAAAACCTTTTTGCCTCACTAAAAACACAATGATGGCCGCCACAGCGACACCCGCAATACTTAAGCCAGAAAAGACTGAATTTTTTATAGTAAAATGGAGCTTTTTTTCATACCATCGCATTACACCTTGAAAGGTCCACAGCTCTTTACGCATTGTTTTTTTCCAAGGAAACTGCGGAAGCGATGCTCCCAAAACAGGCATGAATACTAAAGCACATATAATAGACGCGCTCAAAGTAACAATAAAAGTAAGGGGCAAATGACGCATATACTGCCCTGTAACACCAGGCCAGAACATGAGAGGTATAAAGGAAAGCACAATTGTCAGAACTGAGGTAAAAGCAGGCCATGCCATACGTGAGGCGGCCTCTCGATAGGCTTCTCCAGGGGTTTTTCCCGCTCTCAGACTTCCATCAGCGCACTCATTAACAATAATGGCACCGTCCACAAGAACACCAACCGCTCCTATAAGACCAAACAGCACAATCATGTTAAGCGTTAACCCTAATAACTGCAACACTCCCAGTGCAACCAAGAACGTTACCGGTATAGTAAGCCCAACTAAACTTGTGGAGCGAAGGCCAAAAGACAAGCTCACTAACACAACGACTAAAGCAATTGCCATAGCCAAAGAGTTATACAAACCATCCAAACGCGACTGAATAACAGGCGCGGAATCATACAAAACGTCACATGAAACAGATGCGCAGCTCTGTAAATCGTTAAAATCATCAATGGCCCACCCCACACGTTTCATAATAAAAAAGGTATCGGCCCCATGACGCTTAAACACATTCAAGATCAGACTATCCTGTCCTTGAAATCTATTTTGATGCAAGCTGGGCCGTGCCCGCTTATACACTGTAGCTATGTCTTTTACCGCAAGAACATGCCCTTCAGAGGTGGCTATAGGAATTAGAGATATATCCTTTGCATCTTTTAAAGATCCTTTTGTATGAATCAGGATGGGCCCTGTTGCACTTGGGAGGCTCACATCACTAAATGGAACATTGGCAGCAACAATTCTATTCACCACATCTTCGGGAGAGAGATGCAGGTTAGCCAGCGCTAGAGGGTCCACCTCCACACACACCTGCTCAGCGCGATGTCCCCACATGTCGACATTGTACACCCCCTTAATTTGCTCTATCTGCTTTTGCAAATGCCGCCCGAAGCGAAGCAAAGCGTTCGGAGAAGCAATTCCAGAAACACGCAATATAGCAACTTTTTGATAGTTGCCTTCATCCGGCGAGATAATGGGCCTGGGACAGTCTTTCGGCAAGTCCTGCATACGCGCATCCACAGAAGCGTTAACGCGATCAAGCGCATCTTGAAGGGCGACATTTTCATGAAAAGATACCATAAAGCGCACACCACCGCTACTGACTACTGCACGCACACTTCGAACCCCTTCAAGCACAACAAAAGACCGTTCCAAAGGGCTAGCAATTAAAGTGTTTATATCACTTTTATTGCTCCCGTTATAGTTAACAGTTACAGAAACACGAGGCAAAATCACCTCAGGCAAAAGAGATGTGTTCATATTTTTAAAGCACACCCAAGAGCAGCCGACCACTATCACCATTAACATGGTGGTGAGCGTTTTAAATTCAAAAGCTTTACGAACCAGAAATTGCATAACAGTGACTCACATTTATTTTTTCACCACCAAAAAAGTCACCATGCCCTTCTGCAATATACGTAACCGTTTCTGGTAAGTCTGTTAGATATACTTGATCATCGACAAAAGAAAGAATAGACCCTCTATGAAATGTCGTCACTCCGTCCTCAATACCCAGAAGACCCACTTGACCATTCTCATAGTGCAAAGCCCTTACATCCACGACATGCACTTTTGGCACATCTGTGCGCTCGGCCTTTACAAATACATAAGAACCAAAAAAGGGAAAGTCCCCCTTCACTTTCAGCCTTACAGCTACTGTTCCTGTGCTGTGGTTTAAAAACGGGTCATTCGCAAACCACTCTCCTTTTTTGACCTGATCACCGCACTGCACTTGAAAGGTCTTACTATCTTTCAGCCACGTTAAGTCGGAGGCTTTCACATGCATATTGACCAACGCCTCACGCACGGAAGCAATCTGGCACAAATCCAAACCTGTCACAACCATACTCCCCTCACTCACACTATCTGTATAGATAATGCCGTCAAAAGGGGCCTCCACTAATGCAAACTCCAGTTTTTCATATTGGCTTTCTAACGCTGCAACTGCCTGTTTCTTCACAACCTCTGCCTGTTCAAGGGCATACATACTGCCAATCTTCTTTTTACATAAAGCAGCTGCGTTATTATAGTTTCGCTCAGCCTGGTGCAAAGCAGCCTCTGCTGCATCAGCTGCTTTTTGCGCAGCAGCACTCTTAATGCTCAACAACACATCGCCAACCTTCACTCTTTGGCCAACGCGATAGCTTTTTTTTGTAACACGCCCTGGAACAAGAGCACGCACTATTGCGCACTGACTCGCCTCAATTCTGCCAAGCCACTGGTAGGGCACTGCCTTTTTTTGCGCCACACTTTTTCTAATGCCTGCTCCGTACACGCTCGCACTGGACACTAGCCCTATAAATGCAGCGCATATCGTATAAAAAATTTTAGACATCTTTTTCATCTTTTTTAGTCCTTAACCCTGACTGCACCAAACCTTCCATCACTTGTGAAAAACCTTTTCCCGCTGTCTGAACCTGTTGCACATACCTGTGCCATTCTTGCATAATATCAATTAAATCCGCGCCTTGGTTTTGATCCCACCAGCACAGTGTGCGCCCATAAGCATAACCTAAAGACATACGCTTTGTGTAGTATTTAAAGGTGGTGTCATGACTGTGAGCCTTTGACCATGCATAATCCACCAATTTCCATACATGCTCAGCAAAACACTCTGCCTTGTAGGGAAGCCAGTACCGTAAAACCGCAAAAACAGCATGCGCATTATCTATTAAAAAGGAAAAGTACTCCTCAAAACCCGCAGAAAGCTTATCCAAAGTTCCGTGTAGGTCCTCTGCAAATTTAAAATGCTCAATCCACCACCGTTGTAGATCCATTACATGAACAAACTCACCAGCCATACAGTACGAAGCTTTTTCAACCTCAGAAAAGCCAAGCTCATCACACGCAGCTTCTACAGCCCTTAAAGTCGCCCCATGAACGCCTAGTTGTTTTGAAAAATTTATGCACCAATTTTCTTGCACAATTTATTGTATCGTAATTTTTTCTGTTCAATTTATTTTTGTCAAAAAATCAAAATTTTCTTCCGCATATGTAACAATCTGCGCATAGTAACCCCCTCCACATTATGGTTATGCTCACCCGTGATTCAGGGAAAGAGGTCACTTCACAACACAGTTGACTAGAAAACAATACGCGCACCCAGCCATACAGCCACATGCGGCGCATTATCTAAGTACGCGTTACACCCAACAAAATCTTGGTCTACTAGCTTTTCAGAGGCATAAATACGTGCTTGAGCCTCGCGCTCTCCGCTTAAAGTATTATAAGAAGCCCAACTTATTCCGCCCTCCACACCAAGCCTCACGCCCAAGTGACTGAAAGTCTTTTCCGGCGTATAGACAAACCGTACACTTCCGCCTTTACCACCAATCAAAGTATAGCCCAAAACATGTAACTGATCTGACGTAAACCCTAACCCTACTCGAAACTCTTGCCTCTTGGGCTTTAACATTCCATATTTACTATAGCTTACATCATCCCGAAGAAAGTCGCTTTCTGTTTTATTCGCAACAGGGTTATCCGCTTTTGCACAAACTATTTCAACACCCCCGGTCAAGAAAAAGCGACGACTTAACTTCACCCCAGACTCCACCAAAAGAGAAGGCCCCCACAGGGTTTGATAAGCAGAAAGCTCCGGCCAAAGCACTGTATCTTTTATCCACAGCGGACCAACCATTGTATTGTTAATCATACCACGCACAGCACTAATCACACTTCCGCTCAACACACTTAGGGCTGAAAGCATCCTGAATGTTTGCGTCCCATCAGACATCCCCAAGGAGTTTAGGTAGATATCAATTGAATTCATATCATTAGATAAAGTTTCGTCATCGGTTATATATGTCGCAGGATCCAATTTGCTTATCAGAAGCCCAAAAAGCGTTTCAGGGCGCACAGACTCCCCCATAAGCGTTTGCATCCACATGTATCGACCAAACTCCACAGACGCGTTCAATCCAGCATACGAGCGTTGCATTGACAGCCGGAACTTCAAAAAGGAAACGGGGTTGTCTAAAATTTTCTGAAAAGCAGCTTGAACCTCAACGTTGTTTCTGCAGTAATCATGCTCCACTAGCACATCACGATAAGCATCCCAATTCGCATCTTTGATTCTCGTATAGCTTGTGGCGCCTCCAGCACCTAGTCCCAAAAATGTACGCGATAAAAAAGCCCCCCTTGAACGCAGCTGGCCTTTCTGACCCCATGAGTATTCTGGCTTGGGCAAACCCATCAAAATCTGCAACTCCCCATGTCCCGCAACTTCATGTGCCGCTATAACCGCACGACCATTCAGCACAACTGTTGGCAACAAAGCCAACGCGCGCCCCCATCTGCTTTTAGGAAGCTCTGACAAATAATCCACTGTCTGCCCAAGCTGAAACAGCATCTGATACACACCCTCACGCATTGAGCTCACCATAGATGAGCCTACGCTATACGCCAAAGGCGCCTTACGCAGGACCTTTAAAGACGACGCCTGTACGGAAAAAAGGCTACACAAAAAACAAATGCTAAACAAAGTACGAAACATACATCATAATAGCCCCCGGGTCCTCTCCACCTCAAGCGCATTACGGTTTCATACTATTTGTTCTCTTCATTTGAGATCTATGTGCAACAGTGCTCACGCCCAAACATCCTGCTAGCACTATGGCCGTTGATCCCCCTTCAGTGCAAACAAAAGCCATGCTTTTTCGTATATTAATAGGCTCCCAGGCGTGCCCGCTCTCCACCCACAAGTACAGCTAGAACTCGCAGCGCGTGGGACATGTGCATCTAATCCAGTTACGCAGTCCGCAATCAAACTACTTGGCACACGCATATCCTCACCCAACACACAGGCCGTGCTTTTTTTGACATACGACAATAAGCGTCGCACCTCTTCAAAGCTCATCCGGCTATTCAAATAGTCCAGAGCTTTCATTCCGCCTGTGTCAATATTTTGCGACACCATCATGCGCATAGCGTATTGCTCCACAGACTCTGACGCACGCCGAACCGCGTCACTTCCCTCCGCAGAACAAAAAGCAGCGCATATATAAACGCACAGCTCAAGTAACTTTTGAGTCACCTGAGCCGTAGCGGGTTTCTTAAAAACCATTACCACGTAGGTGTGTTTAAAAAACTTTAAGGTAAAAGTGAAAGTTCGTGTCCTTCATACAAGCGATGAAATAGTCTCGGCATATTTCCTCTTTTTCCAAAAACAGGAAGGCCTCTTTAATGTAATTAGCATTCGCTTTTTCATTATTATTCACCAAAGTGAGTGGTGTCTCTTCACCTTCAACCCGCTCACAGTGCAACAGTTCCTCTAGTAATGTTGGAAGCGTACGCCCAACATTATCTAGCAGCCCACCTACAGCTTTTCTAATGCTTATGCTATCTTTTAGCGTCATAGCCCCATCTTGGCCCGTCATAAAAAGAAACGCATTTGAGCTCTTCCCTTCCAACTTAACCCAACGATTGACGTGAACAAGCAAACGCGATGCCATCTCATCTTTACCAAACACCGGTAGGTCCGGCAGCGGCCGATCAACACCACTTAAAGGCCCTGTCGCAACAAGGCCCACCAACAAACACAACAAATGAACTATCATCACCTTATCTCCTTCATAAAAGATCTGCTCCCCCTTTCCGCGCATACCCTAAACTTAGGCAATCCTTGAAAAGCAAAATTTTGCTAACACCATCATGGTAACGCCCTACACCTTTAGTGTCAAGCCATCGAAAGACCGCCAACCCCAACCTTACACATTCAAGAGTGCCATCAGACTCTCAAGCTGAACCCGAACAAGATTATCTACCGCACAACGCGCTTCCTCTTTTTCCATAGTATCTCGTATACTACACATTTTCTTTACGTGAGACTTCGTTATATCAAACTCATAATCACACAAGACATTACAGCACTGGACAACTATCCCCGGAAACTTCTGCTCTGCCTGAACCTTATGCACCGTCTCCAGCACAGAAAAAACATCCTGTAACTCCACAGAAACATCATCCTCACCTTCCCACGCCGGAATCTTAGTAAGGCTATAACGCTCAGTCATTTCATCAAGCAACAGTCGTGCCTGCGTTACACAGGGAAGATCCTTCAGGACCCTTTTCACCGTGCCCGATGCATCGATCAAAGCACACAAAGTTGTTACCATGCTCTCAAGCTGAACTCGAACAAGCTTATCTATCGCGCAACACGCTTCCTCTTTCTCCATCGCATCTCGTATACTACCCATTGCTCTTACGTAAGCCTCCGTTATCCCGAACTCATGATCACACAAAGCATTACAACACTGAGCAACTATCCCTGGAAACTTCTGCTCTGCCCGCTCCTTATGCATCGCCCCCAGCACAGACAGAACATCCTGCAGCTCCAAAGAGCCGCCACCCTCACCTTCCCACGCCGGCGCCTTAGAAAGGCGATAGTACTCAGTCACCTCATCAAGTAACGATCGTACCTGCGTTACACACGGAAGGCCCTTCAGGGTCCTTGTCACTGTGCCCGACACAGCACTCAAAGCACCTAAGACTGCTATCATGCTCTCAAGCTGAACCCGAACAAACTTATCGATCGCGCAACGCGCTTCCTCTTCATCCATAGCGTCTCGTATACTACACACTTTCGTTACGCAAGCATTCGTTATACTGAAGTCATAATCACACAAGGCATTACAACACTGAGAAACTATCCCCGGAAATTTCTGCTCTGCCTGCACCTTATTCATTATCTCCAACACAGAAAAAACATCTTGTAAATCCACAGAACCATCACCTTCCCCTTCCCACTTCGGCACATTAGGAAGGTTATAGCGCTCAGTCATCTCATCAATTAACGGTCGCGCCTGCATTACACACGGAAGGCCCTTCAAGATCCGTGTCACTGATCCCGATACAGCGCTCAAAGCACACCAGCATTCTGCCAATATGAGGCAGTACCTCTGCTGAGCCCTTTCAATCACTCGCGCCTCTTTAGCGCCCACCTCCCGAATGATAGACAAATTCTCCGGAGAAACACTTGCACAAAGCACCACCAGTGCGTCTGACATCTCGTCTCCCTGGATTTTCCGCAGCCTAGATTTTTTTAAAAAGATATTAATTTTCTCTTTCAGCTCCGCTTGAAAATCACCCCATGTTCTAATCGCCGACAACTGCGAGCACTGATTTCGCATATTGTAAAGCATCGAACAAAACTCTAAACTCCGCCAATTTGACTTCAGGTAACACAGAGCTCGAGCATCCGGGGACGTAAAACCACCCTCTGATCTTACACTACTTGCAGACAGGGTCATCACACTATCCTGCAAAGAAGAGGGGTCTTCTTCACTGGAGCTCCAGCGCTCGTCCTCCATTTCACTTTCAACCACCTGAAATTCATCTTCACTTCGGCACACACCCTCGGAGCTACGCTCCTTTTCACTACCTACACCCAGCACGCCCGCAACCTCACATGTCACTTTTCCAAGGCCCGATGTTTCTTCTCTAACTTGCATATCTTCACTCAAGTCCACTTCCCTCGAGCCAGAAACATTTTTACTCTGCCAAGACCTTCGCTGACCTTCAATCACAGACAACATGCATAAATCAGCCTCCTTCCTCTCGCCACCCATTTCCAGAAAACCCTTAACATCTCGCCCTTGACGCACAGGTGACGAAGTGCTTATCACAAATTGCGCTCCCGCACACAAATCCGCTGTTTTCTGAGCAAGAGCCTCTGTAGCTGCACTCTCAAAAATCTCGTTTTCTGCGGCTAAAGCTACCCAGCCATATAACACAAAAAACCAAACCTTCAACCTACGCCAGCAAAACAAGAGACCTCCTTAAAGCCTTCAATTATACTTCATCTACCAACTCTTCGCAAGACTTGACATTTCACTCATATAGGCAATCCACAAAGGAGGACCCCTAGGCTATTTCTGTTGAAGCTGCAGCATATCTTGAGCATAAGACAGGGCTTTTCTTTCTAATAGCCGTGATCGCTCCACTAATGAAATCACAGAACGCATATGGCTATAAAACCCGCGTTTATGGGACTGCAGCACCCGTCGCGCATGCCGTAAGTTTTTCAAGAACAGTTCAAAAGCCACATCATCTATTTGTGAGGACCGTATATTATTGACAGCATCTTGCACCAAAGACATAACATACTCAACCCAACGTATAACCATATCAAACGCCACCACCTGTGCTATTTCATGGTGATCCATAACCTCTTGATGGGACATAGCATTTACTGTAAGCATGCGCAAAATAGGAACGCGGCTATTTTCAACGAAAGCGCGCTCTGTCAATGACAAAGGTGCGCCATCATATATTTTAGCCAATATAGAGTTCAAAAGCTCAAGGATTTTTTCACATAATGACTCTCGCATTTCAACATCCTCTACGGTTACAGTCAAACATCTATCACCAACGCACTTATATACTGGAAGCTGCCCCTTTTCCATTCCCACCAGCACTCTCAACCACTCTTCACTTTGGCACAAACTAATCAAAACTTTTGTTTCACCATTACGCGCTCGCACTACCGTCCCTGTTAGTGACAAAAAAAGCTCTTGCCATTCTTCTTCTATTGCAGAGCGCTTTTGCAAAGCCTCCCAAACTAAGTTGTACTCCATCCCCAAAAGAGATAAAAATCGCCTGTCCTGCACACGCTCAACACTTTCATAGCCAGCCTGAGTTGCGCACCCATGCCGAGCACCAGCCCAATCATCAAAACGCCCCAAGCCCACTCCTTTTGTGCTGCAGTACATCTGGCGAGCGGCCTCCGTCTTAGGCCATAAGCCAGAAACAAGCGCTGCGGCTTTTTCACAAGAGTTTAAAGACAGAGCATTAATACGCATCATCTGTGTGTGCACGGTATCCAAAACCGCTTTAATTTGAGGAGTCACAGTTTGTACAGCTAAGCCAAAGGCATAGCTGGCAGAACTCGCCGCTATAGCCTTTAAAGTTTTAACCAGCTCCTGTGACCTAATATAGCTTATCCCTCCTGTAAATAAATCAATGCCATTGCAACCACTTGTTAACACTGGAGGCTCAAATCCTATAAGGTTTTTATTCTTCACAGAGCTGCGTACACTCACACCCCCTCCAGTGAAAAAACCAGCCATTTGATCTTGCACTACACTGGGAGGCTGTCCATAAGCTTGAACCTCAGAAGCTGTCAACATACGACTCATTTTTGCTTGCCAGCCGCAAACACCACTAAGCGCAATAAGCAGAGCTATCACTATACTCCTCCACAGTTGCCATAACGCGCACCATGAGGTCATAAAGACTTAAAGCACCACCACCGATACGCACGATCTTATGGTTTTGGTCAGACGCCACATAAATCACAGGAATTTGCTCACTCTTCCAGACACCTCCACGATTTTTTTTCTCAATATACTCAATGCGCCAGCCAAGCTCAGTCGCATACTGACCACAAATTTGCCGAACAATCTCACTTTCCTCATGTTGATCAACAAACACCACAAGCTTAAAGTCACGTGCTGCCTTTTTTAAAAAAGCCTGCATTCCTTTTAGTTTTTTTTGCACATGCAGGCTACGACCAATCTGGCTAATAGGAAAGGCAATGTTTTCATCAAAGGCACCGTCACGCCAAACAACCTTTTGCCACATATTAGCAAAAGTTTCACTTTTCAAGAGGTGCTCCTTATGCAGCCTTAAGTAGTTCCTCAGTGACCAAAAGCTTGGGTTGGCATAAGCAACTTCAAAGGCATGCTGTAACGCTATTTTCATTTCCTGTGCTGTAAATTTCTGTATAGATTTATCCAACCGAATAAGCTCATACCCATGAAACCCACTCCAGCGATAGTTATAGAAATTAGCTCTAAGATGCTGCATGTGCAGCACGAGCAATATCATAGATTTTTTTCTTAAGCACATCATAATTGATTGGTCTCCCATTGATTTTTAAAGTTTCCGCTACTTTTTCTGGTGGCAAATCGTCAAAGCTCATCCCCTCTAACTCTTCAATTGTCAAACCAGAGCAATTTGGGAGGTCTGCTACCCCCCACCCCTTATTCAATTTATAATGGGCAAACTCTTGTAGTAATCGCACAAACGCGCTTTCATAGCAGCAGTACACCTGCTCTTTTCCTGTCACGGCCCCCATTGTACGTATAGGAACAACGCCAACAAGAACGCAGCGCTTCTGCGCACGCATATACGCCAGCTCTTTTTCGTGATCTTTACACCAAAACCCTAAAGATTTTCCCCAACCCTGCATAGTTTCACAACAGTTTCTAAAATTAGCGATATCGTTACGACAGCGCCCCTCTCCTCCCGTAAAAACCCGCAAGCTGCGGCTAGAACTGGCCTTACGCACATCTTGCATTACAGCCCCCAAAAGCCCCACAGCTTTTGCAAAGCTCCCATCCTGTGGCAACTCCTCTTGAGGCGGCTCCACATCCTGCAAGGCAAAGGATGGTTGAGGGTCTATTTGTTCTCGCACAACCTTACACACATACTGACTCTGCCAACGCGCACACTGACCGTCAGCATAATGGGCACATATGTGCTGTACCCGCTGACATTTGTTCTCATAAGACTCACAAGTATTCCGAATTTGCTCTTTATACAGCCGCGTCTCTTGGTCTTTTTCCTTACGGGTCAAAACCAGATGATATTTTGAGTTTTTTTCATAAGGCTCACAGGTGTTGTGCGTAATGATTTGTGACTGCTCTGGCTCCACCAGAACAGGATCCTCTCTTTCTGCCAAAAATGGGCAACCATCACGCTCGGGAAAAAACTCCGCATCACCTATATGAGCATGAGGCCTTGCTTGCGTAACACTATCGCATGGCCACACAAAGCATGGAGAATTCGGAAAACAAAAAGGGCACCCTTTACAGTAGTGCCTGCTATATTTTGCTGGCTGATTAACCTGCCTTTTTTGCTGCACTGTGCAGCGCCAAAACTTATTGTCAATCAAGCAGTGATGCTTTTCTTCCACTCTGAGAAGGTCTTTTTTGTATGCGCCCTTCTCTAAATCAGCCCGCGCACTGTTATAGGAGGGAGACGCAGGCAACGCCTCACTGCATTCTGCATGCACACCTCGGAGCACATCTCCCTTATACTCAGGTCCATGATAAGAGGGCAGAATTGATCTGATGAGTATTGCCACGATTACCAACATCTTCTTCACCAATAGCGCAATTTCGGTGTTTCCACTCAATATTTGTCGCCTATGTTTTATTATATTCTAAATTTTTAGTTTTTACAATATTTTTTAAAAACAATCGCATTTCACCCAAAGAGCTCAATGTTTCCAACCTTCCTGCCACATAAAGAGAAGGCGTTTTGGTCACGTTATAGCGCTTAAATAGCGATGGGTCCACTATTATGTTAACCTGGGCGCGCTTTGCCCACCCTACCCAAAACTCAAAAGAACTCCAGCCATAATCCAAACCGGACACAACAACCTCTATGTTATGCTCCGCCGCAAGACTCAAAAACCCGCCAATCTGATTAACATTTGCAATCAAGAACATATAGCTTTGTGCGTACATTATTGGGGACACGCAGACCACCAGAAACCATACTCTGTTTTTCATGTTTTACCTTCAATATGTTATAATTAGTTATGAATTCATCCACTATTTTATTATCTATTGTTTTTTCTTTGCTTATAGGCTGCAGCTCCTCCGACCAGTCTGCAGGCTTCTCTGCCTCTGACATTGGAGTCGCCATCCGAACGGAAGTGGCGACAGTTGTAAGTCGACGTGTGGTGGACCTTAAAGGAGGCGGAGGAGTCGGTGGGTCTAAAAGCCAAGCCGTAACTACTGGAGCCACTGCCGGAGCCATTCTGGGAGCCGCAAGCTCACGCCGAAGTATTTTTGGTGGAGCACTAGCCGGTGCTGGTCTAGGATCACTTATCGGAGCAGGAATCAACGCCCTTTCTAAGCCTTCACAGGCTATTGAGTACGTTCTCCGCACAAGAGATGGCAGCACGCTTTCCGTACTCCAGAAGACGTCTATCGACATCGCTGTGGGACAAAAAGTTCTCATACACTACAACCCGAAAAACCAAACTATTTCTTTGGAACAACTGGCTTATCAAAACGACGTATAAAGCCCCGTATACTGTGTGCTGCTCAGCAGCACACAGCAATCACGTCTCCGCCAAACTGCATAACAAAAATCCTCCCCTTTAATAGGAAAACTTCTTCCTTGCCCCCACAACACATCACTACGCCCCAAGGGCTGTGCGCTTGAGCGCTGCGCAACCGGGAAACACATTTGTATTTTATACTGAGATTTACGCATGTGTCGCATAGGATAAGGGCCGCATAAACCGTCATACCCCACAGTGCCTTTTAGCAAGCCTGTTTTGTGCGCCTTATACAAAGCTCTGTGCACTAAAAGCGCACTCGCCTGCACATCAGAGCCTACACCCATGACAAAGCCAGTTAAAGGAAACACACTGCCCAAACATCCTGAACACCAGTGCAAATCATCTAAAGGCGGCCCTGCATTAACTGCCGCACAATCTGCCGCGCATAATAGCTGAGATTTTGGAGACGCGGCTGCCAAAGACTCCGGGGCAATTAGCAACGCAAGATCGTCATCGTTCCACAAAAGATCAAGCTCTGAAAGATACAGAATGTCCATGCCATCTTTCTCAAAGCAAGCCATATTCCCCATTACACCCATTAATGACAAAACAGGATAACGATAAAGGTGTACATGATAAAAGGCGTTTTTTGCGTCCCCATGCGACAAAAGGCCAAAAGATTTGCCCTCTTTCCCAAAGCATAACCCGCCCAAACCAACAAAGCAAAAAGGCCGCCTTGTTACATCAACTAAAAAAGCTGGTTCCCAAAATCCGACAGGAACTCCAGCTGCTGGTATAAGCCCACTTTTACACCAGCACATCCCTCCCACTCTCTCTTTTTTTGTATCTTTAGAGGGACCGACATTAATATTCCCGGCTATTGTAATAGGATACATGCTGCTCCAAGCCAGGTCGGTGATCGGGTTAATGACTTTACCTGAGCAACGACCTACCCCCCATAAAGGAAGGTGTAAAAGGAGCGCAATAATAACTGTTGTTCCGCGCATTACGCAATTTTATCACAAAAAAAGCAATTTTCAATCTTCTTTAGACATTAGCCTCTGCGCTTTTTATGCTCACACAAACGCGCTCCCCTTCTCTCAAGAAAACAAACTCGACGCCTCTAGCCCCCGAAGGGTAAATTGGCACTTTTGTACAAACGTCAAAAGCCTATGGTCCCTAGAAAACGCTAAAAAATATTGAGAAGATATTAGGCCCACGGCAAAAGCTAGGTCGGCAGAACACTTCCATGTTGAATTTTGACTTTTATCAATTTCAGATTGAATATCTAAGTTGCTCTCGAGTCGGCAGAACACTTCCATGTTGAATTTTGACTTTTATCAATTTCAGATTGAATATCTAAGTTGCTCTCGAGTAGCTTCTTGATGCTTTGTAGAATAACCGGCCTTAAAGTACGTTTTGCTTTTTCTGACGGGTGTACAGAAAATAAAGCGTCCAAAACTTTAAATCGATTTTGGTTAGCACGTAAAAATTTTTCCGCTTTCAGCACACTACTGTGTGGAGAGTCTAACGACGGGTCTAACTTACTCACTACAGGGGCTATTTCTGCCAGGGTCACCTCATCCTTTGCCGCATCCGCTCTTGTCTTGCTGCACAAACCATGGTACTCAGAAATTACATTCTCGTCTCCATAAGCAATGTACTTCCTTATAGACCGTAGGTACTTATACTCCTTCTGAAGGGCTTCCTGCGAGACTGCCATATGTTCAAAGCCTTCAGAGGCATAGCCCTGCACGGTCATTCCGCTCAAAATCATGATTATAAAAGCACTCAACTGCATTTAACCTTCCATTCTAATTTCTGTATTTTACCACAAAAACACAAGCATTACAACTATCCAGCACACAAACCTCCACGAGGCACATTACACCAATCATGCTCACCGCTTATCGCTAAGCATCTCTAGAACGGCACGTTCACGCTCCAAAGGGTGCATCTTCATGCTCTCTTGTAGCTTCTTACGTGCTTGTCCCCCGTGCCCTGTCTCAATAAGGTAGCTCACTATATTCCGCAACTCACACAATACGCGCATCTCAGTCATAGTCTTATCTCTTATGAAGGACTGCAAAACTCTGTATGCCTCGGTAAAGTCAGGCTTGTTTTTGTGAATACCATCCCAAATTGCCTCTGACAAGCCCTGGAACAGTCCTTCACCGCTAGGCAAAAACTCTTTTTGATAAAGCCAACACCACCATATTGATTTATCCAAAAAGTGCAAGCGATTAACATACATCTGCGCAACAGGACCATACTGAGCCTTTACTCCAATAAGTTCTGCAAGATAATTTAGAGCTTGATGACCACTAGATATCTTTACATAGGCTGATCCCGCCGGCAAATCCTCTATGGCCACATCCATACCTTTTGGCATCCCCTCTCCTGGCAAGCATTGCATGATGTATCTATACACTCTATCCGTCTTGTCCTTACATTCATCATGCAAACACTCAAGCATTTGGAACATTTTTTCCACTGTACAGTTGATAATATTGCTGTGAGGCTGCCATACGTACTGGGCATTATGTATCTCAAGCTTCGAGGACAACATAACACACAAGTAATCAAACAACACGTCTTTCACTTCTTGCTCTTTCAGCGTCACAATCAAATGCATGTGCTTTAATACTTTATCAAAATCTATCTCTTGCTGTACGGCCAAATCCTGAGCGCGCCTCAAAGCACGAGCCAGCGATGGATGCACAGGCGATTCACACAAAGGCAAAAGCTCGTCCATAAGTTGCCACACGTCAACATTGTCTAAACTCACCACATAACAGAAGTACGTATAAGTGTTGTTTGGACAGAACTGAAAAACCTTCTGACACATCTCCGACGCATACTGCCGGCCATAAAGAAGCTTGCACAGGAAAGAAGCGTTCGCGTCACCTTGTCGACGGAACAGATCTACTCCTCCTTGCTTTGCATCCCCAAATGGAATCCCCTCTCGGTATTGATTACAAATACTCACCACAAACCCCTCAGGCGCACCCACATTCTGCAGAACATTAATTACAGCAGAAAAATTGCATACACTCTGTTCACGAAAAACATGGGCAAACTCTAGCCAAAAATTTTCTCGCTTATTGTACATCTTATACAGGACATCACCTCCCCCCGCTATAAGCGCTGTCTGCAACTTACTTAATTCACTTTCAAACCTTAGAGTGTCATCTTGAAAGTCTATCACAGGAGCTGTCTTCTGATGATGCTCCCACCTCTTTTGCAAAGCTGCATAAAGGGGGCCCTCAGAGGGCGCCATGTATGAAAACAAAGCAGTCAAAAGACCTAACACATCCTCGTTTGTGGTAGCCTCTTGCGTCGCCGGCAACAATCCTGAACTCACGCAAGCCACATGACTAGGCAGCCGGAAGCCGTCACACCTCTCCAAAGCTTCCTCCCTTCGAGTCGCAGCCATCGTAACTGCTTTAGGCGCAAGCAGCAACAATTCTGGACTCACACGAGCCACATGACTAGGCAGTCGGCCATTGCCGTACTCTTCCACAGCCTCAACCTTCTGGCCAACATCCGCAGCAAAACAGCTTACAGATACAATTATTAAATAAAAAACTAGCACTTCAACCTCTCTTGCGTGATCTCCAATGATCAGTAAGGCATTTTACCTCAATCCAGGCCCACAGTCTATATACACTCAAAAAAATACTGACTAAGGTCGAGAAATCCAGCTAAACGTAAACGGCCCAATATTTATAGGCTTCACTATCACACGTGACTGATATCCCGGCGCAGACAAACACCTTAGCGCAAATTGTGCACGATCACTTGCCTCACCCGTTAGCAAGCGCGAATCAATCGTTAGAGCAGAACTCGCTTCCTTGCCCTTCCCATGCTCAGCCAAATAATGAGTTATTTTCTTTATCTCGCGCGTCGCGCGGGTCTTGTCTATGGCATGACCCGTAACAAAAAGCTTCAAAACAGCATAGGCACCGTCAAAACTTACTGACTGCTCTTGTATAACATCCCAAATAACCTCAGCAACACAGTCAGCCTGCGTCTCTGTCTTAGAGCAGCACTCTGTATCATAACGCCACTGCCACCACGTTTCCACAGGAAGAAATGTTAAATACTGCGCATAACTTTTTGCTATATCATTATTATCACACACGGCAACTATTGCCATAAGATGCGACAGCCCCTCTTCTCCCGAGCACCATACTTTATAGGGCGCGCCCTGCCTCAACCCTGCAATCACCCTCTGCATATAACATGCATCCTGGTTGGGAAGACACTGTAAAATACACTGATAAACAAAGCGCGTCTTTTTTCGGCAGCAGTTCTCAAGGTAGCTTACCATCTGACCGATCTTGCCCACAGTAAGATTTGAAATATTGCTTCTATCATGCCATATAACCGGAACTCCTTGTTGAGCAAGTTTAGCCGATAGCATTGCACACATTGAGCTAAACTGCTCGTCTCGAACATCAGAACGCTCCAGACCAGAAAGGAATTCCATATAGGATAAGACCTCATCAAAGTCTACAGGCTCGCTTATTATCTGCGCGCGTGCACGCTGCAGTGCACGCACAAAATACATACGCTCGCCATCAAGTCCACCCACCGTTGGGTCAGAAGCACTGGGTTGAAAAGGCAGCGCACTTTGCATCACCTCCCACCAATTACAACCTCCTCTTGCGTCTAAATAAAAAGTATACCAGTAAAGTAATTTTGGACAGTGCTGAGCAATTTTCGCACACACCTCTGCCGCATATTTTCCGCCCAAAACAAACTTACCAAGCATACTCACGCATTCATGGTTGCGCAAACTGTCCATAGTAGCTTTTCTCTCACTATCTTTTGCAAAAGCATCAAACATCTTTACATAGGACATACTCAATTTCACAACTAGAAACTCGTCCTGCCCCACACTCACCATAGCCTCTATTACTGAAGCGGGTTGTAAAACTGGTTTTTTCCAAACAGCGCTTAGCAAATCCGACCAAATATCATTGGGGTTAATATAAAGCGGCAGCAATATGTCTTGCTTTCCATTTGCAAACACCTCCTTTAGAGGGTCTAGCGCTACCACAAAGGCCTTAATGTCGTTCTGCGATCTTGCGTGCTCCAAAGGCTCCAGCAACTCCGGTGCCTCCGCTTGTAAGTGATGGCGCATACGCCTTAACATATGGTGAAGCCGAGAAAATTGAGGACCCACAGGAGGATCCAAGTACGGGAAAATACGAGAAAAAGGTGGCAAAGCTTGCGCCACAAGCCTAACGTACTCATCTCGACACTTCTGCACAAAAATACCAAAATCTCTATCGATCTGCAAGACGCGGCGCCAACCCGGCTCTATTATATGACCAATGGCACAAGCTAAATCGACTGAGCACTTCCACTTTGAAGATTGGCTCAACTGGATTTCCTCTTTCAGCTCTTTACTCTGGTCAATACACAAACGTAACTCTTCAACCAGATCCTCTTCCTTATTGTCTGACATTCGGTGCAGGCTATAGACCTTATGCAACGCCACCAGCGTCTTAATGCGGTCTCTATTATTGAAAATATGGTACGCTGCCCGTGCAGACCGATCCAAGCGCCCGATTTCAACGTTTCCTTTTCTTAAAAAGGTCTCTATATGAGCAATTCTCTGCAACTCAATGCACTCCTGGTGCGCCTCACCCAGCGTACCCTTAACACTGGCAACCGCAGAAGAAACAGCCAAAATCATTACCAAATAATTCCCAAACATACTTACCACTCCAAAAACTTCAGTTGCGTTTATCATACCACCTCATATGACCGAAGTCTATCCCATTTTTTCCAAACATCCCTACCCTATAAAACTTCTTCACATTACTCCGCCAGCAGTGACCAAAATGAACTCTAACTTATCACACCTAAAATATTTTTCATCATTCCTCAGGGTACTCTTTTCTGTAAAACAATCAGCTTTTGATATAATGATTTTAAAGGAGTTTTTATGACTAGAGTGAGTGTTCCCGCTATTGATGCAATCCTTGGAAAGCAAATTCCCGTTTTAGATGAAGGTTTTGTTCGCGTCATTGACTATATGGGAAGCGATGAGTCTATTGTCCAGGCCGCGCGTATATCCTATGGGAAAGGAACGACTTCCGAAGCCCGTGACCGAAGCCTACTTTTTTACTTAATGCGTCATAAACATACGTCCCCCTTTGAAATGTGCGAAATCAAACTGCACATTAAAATGCCTATTTTCATTGCACGCCAATGGATTCGTCACCGCACAGCCAACGTCAATGAGTTTTCCGCACGCTATTCTTTTGTGCCCGACAGCGCTTACCTTCCGGAGACAAACGCTCTTGGAACACAAAGCGCCATTAACCATCAAGCCACTATTTACGACAGTTTAAAAGATGAAGAAGCTCAACGCATCCAATCACGCATCAAAGAACACTCCGACAAAGCCTACGAAACATACCTTTGGTGCTTAAACCGCGATGCCAATGGAGAAAAACTGCATGATGAGCACTCCGGAATTTCAAGAGAAGCGGCGCGATGTAACCTTTCGCTAAACTACTACACCGAGCTGTACTGGAAAATCGACCTCCACAATTTACTACACTTTTTACACTTACGAGCCGAAAAAGGCGCCCAACGAGAAATCCGCCTTTACGCCGAAGCTATAATTGAGAATATTCTTAAGCCGTGGACACCTTGGTCCTATGAAGCGTTTATCAATTACCGCCAGGGAGCCTGCATGTTTTCAAAAAATGCAATGCTCGCTCTTCAAGACCTTGCCGCAGGAAAGCCACTACAAACACCAGAGCACTATAACCTTTCAAAGCTTGAGTGGAACGAGGTTCTTGAAGCCCTCAAGCTACCAAAACCGTAACTGTACTCGCTTCACCCCAACAAAAGCGGACTGTGAAGCTCACGCTTATCTGCATAACATGGGGCTAACGACGTCCTTGTCGCCACAAATATTCATATCCATCACCACAACGATTATAAATTGACTGAATTATGGTTTCTGCCAGAGTAAGCTCCCTCACTCGATCGCGCGTATATTTCCATAAAGCACGCTGAGTAACTTCACGGTAGTCAGCCCCCCTACATGAGTAAAGCACTCCTTGGTCCAGAAACTTCCTCAGATCTCGTATAAAGCCCATTTTGTTGCAATGAGCACATAGCCGGTCTATCTCATGCTCAGACTCCTGAAAAAAGATTAGACGCTTTAAATGCAAAAATATAGCCTCCTTATCACTCAGTCGTCGCTCTTCTATATCATCCCAGATCCAATCCAGCAGCTTTGAGTTCTGGAACTCACCCCCTAAACGGGACATTCTCTCCCAAAGAAGGTGAAAAAATTCATAATCTTGCAAATTTCTAGACCAGTCTTTCCAATACTTCTGAGCACGATCACAAGACTCAGCATCCTTCATGCACAACATTCTCACTAAAACACCTAGCCGCTCTGTCCTTTCAGATGACCGCGTTTTGTAAACTTTTTTGCGCGGCAACCCTTTGAAATCACTGTCTTGTTTCACACAGTGCTGTACGGTCTGGACAGTAAAACTCTCTTCACCCATACCATGACTCAAACAAGCACTGTTCGCTTTTTCCTGGCCTAAATCTACACACTTTAATTCCAGATCACATACCAGATAGTCCTCAAGCGCATAGACACTAAAGCCTACAAACACAAACCATAAAACGCTCAATGGCCCTCTCCTTTACACAGTGTAGCTACTATTTGATTCCCACAGGTAGCTATACCCGTCACCAATGCCATTGTATGCCAACTGCACAATTTGAGCGAATGGAGTGCGTGGTGCCGACATTCTGTGCGCATAATCCCACCAAACTCTCCGCACATGATCCAGGTCGACCCGGCCATCTCCCGTGAAGCGCGACTCCCCTTGGCAGACAAATTTACGAACGTCTCGATTAAATTCTTTCCTGAAGCTATAGACACATAACCATCTTATCTCATCCTGTCTCAAAGCACTATCCAATGGAGTTGTCATAATTAAGTGCTTTAAATATACGAAGACTGAAGGATGGCAAGCAGCCTGACGACTGGCAATACTTTCGAAAATCAGTTTGGCGACCTGGCGTTTCTTGCCCGAATCCATCTGTACTGAATCCTTCAACCTGAGAAGATCCCAAAGCTGATAGTCCTGCAGCTTACCAGACCAATAATCCCAATAACCACAAGCGGTTTCCGCACAGCGAAGGTGCAGAAGCTCCCCTAAAACGGCAAGCATTGTAGGCGCATCCGTTGTCATTTTTTTCAAAAAACTGTCATCTGACAAACCGTTACAAGCCAAATCCTGATTAGTGCTCTGCGGCAAGAACTGCATAATAAATCTATACTCATACATGCCCTTGTTCAACACGACTGTATTCACTTTACCAACCAGCTCACTCACACAATTCCAGTCCAGGTTTGCCATGAAAGGAATCGTGACCTCCGCACCTCGAGTATAACTCAAAACCATCGTTTGACACATCTCACGTACCGCAGCCTCTTTAAACGCTTGACTATATCCCGACGTCTGAATAAAAGACACAAATTCATTAAGCATTTTACAGTTATACTCTCTTGCGTTCAGGCACTGCCATAGCCCGCTTGTAGAGGCACGTCCTAATGGGCAAACCCCATACTCCCGGCACTCTTTCCAGCACAAACGAGTCAGCCCCTTTATTGTCGCCATATAGTGCTGTGTAGTAGACGGAGTCTGATCCAAACAGTTTATAGCGTAACAATCCAAATAGCTCGGGGCAAATAACGCGATATTTTTGCAGGACTCTTCCATATACTCTTGCCCCTTTAACATTTGACGCAATACATTCGTCGAAGACCCTTCCCAGTACGGTTTACACTCTTGCCCTAACCTTAAACAGGACGAGAAATTACTTGTATAATGGCAAATAATCCGTACTAGCAACTGCATCGACGTTCCGTTCTTCTGTAGTATTTCAACGGCATCCGCCAGGTCATTGAAGCTTGACATCAAAGGAAGTGCAAGAAAGTTTTCTGCAAGATCATCCCACAAATCATCAAGTTTACAGTCTCGAAATAAAAACACAGGCAAAAGCTCATGTTGTTTTTGGTCTTCATATAATTTAGACAGTTTGTGTAAGGAACGCGTAAAATCAGAAACTGAATCGGATGGACGCGAGTGTACCGACTCCCTTCCTTCAGCACACATATGCATAACCGCCTTGGAAAGAGGGACCTCCGGCCTACGTCGTAAGTATGGAGCCACCCCTCCCAACGAAGCAAGGGCGTGTTTAGACAATTCAGCATACTCGCCTTTACATTTGCCAACAAAGTTAAAAAAAGGCTCTCCTTTTTTAAAGAGGCGCGTTTTGTGCAAAAGGTTCAAAAGTGCACTGGACAGATAAGAAGACGCACAAGCTATCTCCGCAGGGCACCGCCAATTCTCCCTAACGCTTGCTTCCACATAGGGAAGGAGCGTGTTGTCGCTAAACAAGTCCAAAACCCATTGCACAAGCATGTCTTTGAAGTCATTTAGTCTTTGACTCCATACACTGTCCAGTCCGGCATATGGGACTGTCGCTATTAAGACCCTTAATGCCTCTCTGTTATGAAACAAGTGTAGCCCCGCCGCCATTGGTGAGTCTACATCGGAAAACGTTTGCAATTTAAAGGTGCTGCATATTGGCTCTGGCTCTGGCAGTTGGTAGCCAAATGCTGACAAGGTCTGCCACCACTGGCGACACTTAGAGTTATATGCATTTACTATTGTCTCGTCGCACAAAGCAACCTTCGCACCCATATCACGCAAATGCTGATATACAGGCTGTAACTGCTCTGCTGTTTGGGCTAACAGCTCCATACCGTAGCTATAGTTATCCGCATCACCTTCAAGACCTGAAGCATAACCACTCCAACAGCCTAATAATATTAATACCAACCTCAACATCACACAACCTCTCTTTGAAAATTAAATTTTCCGCGCCTACACCACAGAACCCCACAACTCAGCATGCTCTTGGCTCGCACCACCTGCCAGCCAGTGTAGTGCGGAAGTTGCCCACATCGGCTTCAGCAAATCACACGCTTTCTGATAGCTGATTTTTGCTTTTTCTGACATGTTGCGACCACGACCTTGCTGTAAAAAGTCATACGCCTCCACTCTTTTACCAATAGAGCATACGTGATCACACACCCTTTCTATTTCCCGAACAGAATACGGGTCACCATATGAATCGCATATTATAAAGCTTAAATAAGACAAAATGCTCTTCAGGTTTGTGACACGCTTTTTCTTAATTACATCCCAAATAGGATCTGAAATACGACCCCGGAACATTGTTTTAACGTTCGCATCGCCGACCTCCACACGCACAGGTTGCTTTACGCTCCTTACTTCTTTAAGGCACTCAAAAAACTGCTCTCCTGTCCACCTACTCTCCAAATAACTCCCATACTCTTTAGACAGCAGTCCCTCATTTGGTTCAGCATAAACCATCATAGCCAACACAAACGCTGCTTTTTTCCCCTCTACTATTTGCCGAAACACTGATCCCTCATCGAGTTCTGTAGTCACATCCACACCATCTGGAAGTTGGCTCTTTGGCAGGCAGTTTGCCATCAATTGCACAAGAGGTAAACTAACTTTATTTTCCATATCATGAAGCAAACATATCAGATCATTCACCTTCACCATATCGACATTGAGAAGCTTAGCACTGTGTTCCCATATATTGCCATTTAAGCGGCCTTGCACCTCTGAACTGACGCGTCGCGCTGCTAGATTACGCATATCTTTGCTCAAATTTGCACTCTTAACTGCCCTAAGGTGTTGAATAGCACCACCTAAGTTAATTGTACTTCCTAAAATTTGACTCCACACCAAATTAAGGAATGCGTCGCCCTTTCCACAATACTGAGCACCTTCTTCTAGCAAAATAGTTAAAACCTCCCACCAGTTATCATAATCTCTCATCTTTAACAGACCCATATAGACTTCAAAGCGAGTCTGCTCTTTGCCCTTAATCATATATTTGCAATAGCTCCCCTCCGCTTGATCCTCCAGAGTGTGCTTCAAAAAGGGGCGAATATCTTTTGCATATAACAGTTTATAAAAGGTGTTATCCTGATCCCCGCCTTGTCCAAAATTTTCCAGATCGCGATCATAGATGGTCTGAGCGTAAGAAAATGCAAACGTAAGCGACATCTTTTTTAACTCGAGTCGCTCCATTAAAGAAACACACGCGGCTATATCTGGAAAAGCCCCTGATACTTTGCTAGATGTTTCTATACATGCTGTGAATAATTCCTTCCAAATATCATCTATACTACAACCTTGGCCAACACACACACACGCCAACATGTCTTTTTTTTCCAGAAGAAGAGCAGCTTCCAGTGCCTGGAATCCTTTCATAAAGTCAGCTAAAAGAAAAGCTTTTGGAGCGCCTGTCCACTCCTTTGCGCTCTCACCAAAAAATACACGAAGGCGATTTACATTAGAACAAGCATGTTGCACGGCCTGGCTTACAGGGCCCTTACCCTGGAGCAATTGCATCAATGGTGCCAGTAAGGTTAATGCATCCTCCACACGCCTCACATACTCTCTAATACACCCAGTAAGGAAATCATAATACTTTGAATCCCAAAACTTTAACTCAGCCAACACATCCTCAGATAAGCTCGCAGCCGCGCACACCAAAGCATCCTCCCAAACCCAACCTTCGGTCAAACCATTTTCCATACAAGTCCTCAGTGACTCACTTTTAAAAATGTGAGCCCCTATTGTACTTTTTAAACTAGACAAGCATCCTGCAAAATCTTTTTCGTCACTTGCGCGAATACATCCGCTCACTTTTAGCGCATTCAATCTTTTTTTATTGTTCAAGAGGTCTAGCGCTGCACGCACCTGTACCGGTAGGCTTCTGCTCTCACCAGCACTGGAAGATCTCTCTCCTGTAACCTGTTCAAAATCGTCACTCTTTGCACAAAGCACGGGCCTAAAAACAGGCTCGCCACAAAATGCCGTCAAAGCAGCACCCCACTCTGCCCCTATCTCATTATATTTGTCCAATACTTCTTTGTCGCAGTCTACTATATATTGTCGAAAATTGTACAAACAGTTATACGCCTCTTTAAGGTCTCCTAAGGAACTTGTTCCCACCCCTTCACAGCGGCTAACCAATAGAGGAGCCTCCTCCAAAGACCTGGCGCCCTCATTGTCTGAGCCCATTTCACGAATCGCACAATGTAAGCTTACACTGACAAGAAACCATATAAAAAATTTCATCACAAACCACCTTTCGTACATATTACATTAAATAACTCTAATCTGCAAGAAAACAGATAAAGCTCTAACCATCGCGCCAGCCCTCCCCAGTCAGCACTCAATTCACCATCGGTAAATGTTAACCTTCTTAGAGCTTACTCATCGCGCCATAAAAAAGCATACTCTTCCCCTAAGCTTTTTTGCGTCATTATCCATGGCCGCAGTAATCGCTGCGCTTGCTGATACCTATCGACTGCTCCTTCTGGAAGCTCCGGGGCGTTCTGTAAAAACGCATATGCTGCGCTTTTGTGCCCTACACGACACAAGTGAGCGCACACCCTATCTATTTCTCGGGAAACATGAGGGGTCGCTTCTACCTTCAGAATCAGAAGACTTAAGTACGACAGTAAAGCGCGGATGTTCCTCATGCCTTTTTTATCAATAATATGCCAAATAACATTTGATACACGAGCGCGGTAATATTGCTCAGAATCACTATTTCCCTGTACCACCGTCTGCGGCAAATTTAGTGTTGTCGCCGTATCCCGAAGCACATCAAAACACTGCTGCACCGTAATCTTGCCTTCTAAGAACGCGCCGTATTCTTGCGACAGCATTCCAACCTGTGGCTCGGCATACACCATACCACCGACTATCACAGCAACATTCGTATTACTTTCTATCGCCATTTTAAACAGTGAGGCCTCACCTAAGTCACGCGCAGCGCGGTTTACAGCCTCTTTTTCCCAGCTTTTTGGCAAGCATGCCAAAAGCATTTTAAAAAAAGGAACGCCCCTCATGCGATCCAATTCATAAAGCAAACAGATCAACGCATCCACTTTCGACATATCCACATTTACAATCTTATCGCTTTGCTCCCATATATTTTTCCCATCTAGAAACTTGACCAACTCGGAACTGGTTCGCTGAGCCGCATTCGCGCGTGTCTGTGGAGTACACGATAAACTTTTAACTCCATGCAGGTGTTGAAGAACGTCCCCCAAATTCACCTCTTTTCCTCCAATCTGCTCCCAAACCAGCTGCAATGCAGCAGCATTCTGGCCATTATATCGGCAACGGGACTGCATCAGCATAGTCAACATTTCCCAAGCGTTAAAATGCCCCCTCCACTGCAATATACGCATGTAGGCTTCAAAAGCCGTGCACGCCTTCCCTTTAAAGAGGAAAGAGCGGCTGCTCTGCAAACTGTGCTTCACAAAAGTGAGAATATCCTTTCCATGATAAAGGTTATAATAGGTCCCACCTGCAGACTCACCAGATACACAGCTTACCCAATTCCCCTCACAAATCGCCACACCATAAGAAAGCATGAGGTTCAATGTTTGCACAGGGTCAACTTTCAGACGCTCCATTACATCAACCCACTCTGATATAGACTCAAAATTTCCTTTTATTTTGCAAGGTGCATCCACACAACATAAGGTTAACTCCAGCCAAATATTATCTATACAGCAACCCTGGAATACGGTTAAACAGCCAAGTTTTGTTTTGTTTTGTGTAAACACGACCTCCAAAGCTTTCAAAGCACCTGTCATCTCCCCTAAGTGCTCCACCTGAGAAACTTCTTCCCAAAGCCTTTGCCCACCACCAAAATAAACACGGCAGTCATTCACTGTTTTACAGACGTTCCGAGCCGCTTTACACAGAGGGGTGGTTCCCTCTTGAAGAAGGTGCGCCAGTGGCTGTAGCAAATCCAGTATGTAGGAAACCCTCTGCACGTAAGACCACCGGCACTTACGCAAAAACTCATAGTACTGAGGGTCCCAATGCTCCATCTCACTCACGCAATCCCCATCTAAGCACGCAGCTGCACACGCTAAGGTGTCCTCACAAATCCAACTTTTCTCCGCACTATCCTGTATGCAGCGTTGCAAAGAATTGCTTTTGAAGATGTTCGCACCCACCACTGCTGCCAGATCAGAAAACGCCTCAGCAAAAGGCTTTTTCTTCCACATGCGAGCACACAAACTAACCTTTAGAGCATTAAATCTTTTTTGATTGTCAAACAAGTCCAGCGCTGCGCGCATCTGCAACGACAATCCACTACCCTCCATACGCTCTTTATACTCAGGACAACGAAAGGCTATGGGCCTAAAACCGCCCTCGCCAAACAATACTTGCCTAGCACGTGCCCACTCTAGGCCTATCTCGTTATACTTCGAAATCACCGCCTGGCCTCCAGCTATAACATTTTTATGTAAGGAGCATAATTGTTTAGCGGCCCGCTCTATTTCTTCCCGACTAAAAGAAGAAGCAGAGCATATCACATCCCGGCTGCCCACGCTAGACGCCTCACCTACAGGAGCTTCAGTCTCTAAAATACCCCCCTCTCCTTGGAGGCTCTCAAGAGCTGCCCCCGCACAACTTACACTCAAAAGCATTAACGCACAAACCATCAACTTCATTGTCCACCTTCTTCTGAAAACCCTACCACAAAAAAAGCTAAGCTGCAAATCACGCTCGCCTTAGCCACATACACCTCACAAGGAGAGAACATCAAAGCACACTCACAACACCTCTCACGTCCCCTTGGCTATTCCGCAGGAACACCGTCTACCCACCAGCGCTGATACTTTTTTTTCCATACAGCACGTTTTGCAGGTAGACGCTTCTTATCCTCCTTGCTCAGTGCATCCACAACACCAGAAGCCTTGCGTTCCTTCAGATAAAGTTGAGCCAGACCTATTCGGGCCACCCCGCCCAGAAAGGGCGCAACATAATTTTCTCCTGCTGAGCAAAAAACCAAGGCTTTCTCCACACCCCAAACTGACCTAATATATTCACGGCATATGGCATGGATCGCCATATCTATGCACTTTTTGTCATCATCAGGCACAACATTGCCTTTGCGATCGAGAGGCAGCCCACTTGTCACACAATCCCTTAAACTGCTCAATGCCCCCTTCAAGCTAAACTCTTCTTCCACCATAAGTAAATATCTTAATTCCTGCAAGAGGCCTCGTTGCTTTTGATTACAAGCCCGCAGTCTACGATTTACAACCAACCCCCAACACTGACGCACCCCAAATCTTTTCATCAAAAAAGCAAAATACTTGTGCGCATAATCCAAGTCAAGACCTTCCAGCGCTAAGATAGACTGCCTCAAACCCTTACCCTGCAATATGTCCGCAAACAAAGACTCTTGCATATGTTGCTCACTCTTATCTGTATTGTTTTCAGGAGTACAGCTCATCACCACCATATATTGCCCCCAACTGAACAAGGATGCATCCACATAAGACAATAGCACAACAAGCTCATTTACCTTTTCCACCGTAAGATTGCACACCTTACTGTCAGGGCCCCAGACCCATCCAGTTTGACCGCTCAACAGCTCAGACAAAAAAAAGTTCCGCATTTCTAAGTTATGTGTATATGATCCAAGCATCTTCGAAAAAAAAGTCACGCATCTAGCAATCTCTGCAAAATCAAAGCCATTTTCTCTTATTGCTAAAGCTATCTTACGCACACTAGAACGGATCTCTATCTTTTTGTTCAAATCATCCGACTTATCCGACTGCTGAACTAATACTTGCAAAACTCTCCACCAATCACACTCCCCTTTTTTAACGCACAAATAGTTTGTGTACTCCAACAAGCCCTCCAGGCTACCCCTTGCAAACATTTCCACAATTTTTACGGCTTGACTTCCTCCCTCAACCAAAGCATGCATACGCGAACTGCCAGATTGAGACCAGACACTAACAACCTCACGCCCACGAGGCTTAGCAACCCTCAGCAAGCTCGCAGCCTTTTTTAGAAAGAAAAGCAAAACTTTGTCCTCTGCCACGCCCCTTTGAAGCATCAGGCTGCAAAAATTAAAAAAACTTGGCAAAACCTCATCTATTTGAATGTCGTCAACTATATGCAATCTATACTCAAACAGTTCTTCCCAAACCTTTTCTACATCGCCACCATGCAACATAGCAGCTATATCCAGAGTCCATTTTTGCCTAGAGTATGCCTTGCGAAGCGGCTTTATAGCCTTTAAAAATTGCTGCGATCTTAAGTGATTGTTCTTTTGTATAAATTGCCACTGCAAGTCGCCCCTCTCCAGGAGCAGCACATTCCTATACATAGCCAACGCACTCGAGCAATACTTACCCCGAACTGGGACATGGAGAATAAACGGCACAAGCAGCGCCCACGGCATAAGAGCCTCTTCTGTTAACTGCAAGTAGCGCTCCTTACACCTTTGCATAAAAAGGGAAGCGCTTCCCTTCCACTGAGCAAAGTCTTCCCTGTGCTCCACAAGGCAGGTTACAGCATCTGCGCAAATCGCACCGTCCAGTGGCGCCCCGTTAGCTGCATCCTGAGCCCCCTTTATAACATCATCACAATCACACAAAAAAGAGCCCTCCTTTGCTATCATTGACCGCAAATCCTCTAAATCACTAAAAAATGCACCTACAACACAAGCATCCAGTTGGCTTAACAAGCTAAAAGCCTGTAGGCGACCAACATTTCCTTCCTCATATACTTTCTGGGAGGACTCCTTGTCGATCTCTTTTGCATATAGCTGACTTAGGGTAGTAGAACGTTCTTGTGCAGAACAGCCCGACTCCCATTTAGCGCATAACGCATTATACGCATCCAGGACCTCTTGATTTGCCCAATTTAATGGGCGCTCTAATCTTTGTAGCAGCACACACACTTCCAAATGTGCCCACTCCTCAACGAACTCCAGTGCCCCAGCATGCCCCAAGCCGCTAGGCTCAGATGCGACGCTCAAAAAACTCACAAAAACACAAAAAACGACTAACAAGGAGACCTCCACACAGAACCAAATGATCCACAGTCACCGCAAAAGGCTTGCCCGCTGGATCCTCAACACTCACAACTTCAGACTCAATATTAAGGGCTAACAGCCATCTCATCATCAAACTTACTTTATGGATTTTACCACGCAAAGAGAGCAGAGTCTACCATATAGCTCCCTTAGGATACACTCCCACACCACCAAAACATTAAAGTGGGGTTGTTTCTTCCAGTGCCCCCATCACTTGCTTTTGCGCATGCCTCTTCCCATGTACATTATGCAATAGTCCAGAAAAATGGTCCACGCCCTTTCCTGAGAGAAATTTATAAGCCACAGAGCCTTTACTGATCTTTTCCAACACACTGCCTATCTTTTTGTCATCACAAAAATTGCCGGCTAAATCTACACAGTACTTAGCTAGACGTTGAGGGTCCGTGCCCCTCCCTTCGAGGAAGTTCACTATTGCAATAAACTCATCTAGAGTGGGTGTTGGCCACGCCCCCAGCATTACAATATCTGCCCAAACGTCATCCATGCTACATCCTGACACTTCCCCTGGAAATGTAAAGGCTTTTACGTTTTCATGAGCAGCCCTGTCCACCTTACCTAACGCTGCAATCAACTTGCTCGTTTTTCGAATATCACTTAGGCGCGACCAAGTTTTCGCCGCCTCTTTACGAAATTCAGGAAGGAGGCTTAACTGCTGCACTTTTTGATAAACTGCTTTCACAGCATTGCAGGCCGGCGTGTTGATATTTTGTATAGGTTTTGCCACAGGTTGAAAAACCCCTAAAGAAGCCCTGGCCTTTGCCAAAAACGCACCCTGGCAGTGCCGTACAAAAACACGCAGCCTTGATGCCGGAGACTGCAACGTTTTTTCAGACACATCCGCTGCATCTATTGCCAGCAATAATGGACATTCCCATCCCCCCATCATATACCGACTTACGGCGTACTCTAAAGTCTCATACGGAGAGCGGCTCCTCTCAATTGCCGATTTTATCCTTGAAAATGCAGCGTCATTCGGCAGAGTTTCTTCTACATTAGAAGCCCAACAGCTTAATCCGCAAATAATTAGAATGTAAAGCATTAGCACCCCTTAGAACATATTATACCACATTGCTTCAAATTCACAAGTGGCCAACAAAAGCATTAATTCAAAGCGATTTTATGAGCGCAATCAGAGACCTGCACTCCACAAATACCCATAATCAAAGTTCTCTCGAGACAAGGTTTCCGCCAACGAATCCCACGACGTCCACTCAAATACATTTAGCGCCTCTTTAAGCTTAAACGCTGCAGTACCAGCGGTAACGTATGAACAGCCCGCCAATAAAAAATTTCGAGTCACTGTTATTTTTCCCAATCTCCCGACATGGACTTTAACTTGCTTCACCTCCTCAATCGTATTTGGAAGATTGAGTTTTGAGATAAGAATTACATGCTTTAAATAGGACAGCAAACACACCAATCTAGTGACGCCTTTTTGTTCTAGAACCCCCCAAATCAAGTCAGGAGTTGAATCTCTCACGGAACTATACAAATCCCGCTCTAGAAGCTGAAACCAAGTCTCCTCTGAAAACCTAGGGGATAAATGCTGTACATACGCCTCTGCTGATCGAAATTGCGGCACCAACCCACGCTTGCGCTTATCAGCACGAAGCATTTGATGCACAAACGGCAAAACGTCAGTGCCTTCAACAAACTCTCTGTATAACGTCTCTTTGCCCAGCAAAACAACGCTCTCTTGTTGAGTCGACCAATCTCCCCCTGGCAGAGATTGGACAAGAAAGTCATAAAACACTGCTGTTCGCTTCGGCAAAAGATGATCAAGTCTTTCAATCAGTTCGGCCAACTTAAAAACGCTAATTTTTTCAAAACAAACCCCTTGCGTACCTATAGAGGAAGATGCAGCCTCATTAAGATATAAGTATCTCTCAAGCACAGTAATAGCACGGTCGACTGGCACAGTAATATCTTGCATTAAAGCCTTGTACGACCTACGCATCTGAAGCACATTACATAAAACCAATCCATCCCCGGCTTTCGGCAAGCTCACTTCTGTGAAGTCTTCATCCATATCAGCAGCCAACCCTGCCCACAGCTGCGCATAAGCGCTTTCTTCATCCTTATCTGTTAAAGGATTTTCGCTACCAAAGTATACATAGTCTGACACCATCTCACACGTGGATTCCCATAAAGATGGCTGTAACTTTTCGCACGCATACCGGAGCAGCCCCCTTGCCACCGGCGAGGGAAGAGAGGCTTTACTCCCTGCCAGCAAAAAATCTAGCGCCACCTGGCGTTTGCCAATCACCCTCACACTATCACACACCTTACCTATTTCTGCTTCTGGACAGTCAGCAACTGCGTTTAAAGCTCCGCTTGTTATCACAAAATGCAAATATGACAAAGCGGAACGCACACATGTAATACCGTTTGCCTTTAGCGCCTCCCAAATAAGATCTTTCAGAGTGTTTTTGGTTGCACGCACAACTTTCATGCCTGGAATAAGCTCTAGCTTCTTAAACCACCACCGCTCATCAAACTTCGGGAATATATAGCGCAAATAGGCTGCCGCCACATCCCGAGACACGTCCCCACCATACTTTCTCTTTTCGGAGTGAAGTATATCAACAAGAAGGTCTAACATATTGAGCCCCTCTATCAACTTCATATAGAGAGAGTCATTCCTCAAGAACCCAGGACCAATAGAGTTCTCAGAGGCTGATGCTGGCAAACACCGCACCACAAAGTCAAAAAAATCCACACTCTTCTTGCCGACTTTCTTCCCCACATTTTGTATAAAATCATCCATCTGAAGCATGTCCACTTTCTTAAGCCACACCACTTCAGGATCAAGTTTTATGCTCTTACCACTAAAAGGCTCGTCATGTATAAGGCCAAAAAACTGCTGCTTGATCTCATGCCGATCTCTTGGTTCTATAGTGTTTTTTATTGCTCTACACGCGTAACCAACCTTCAGCACATCTATCTCTACGCAAGGTGCAGGGCAAGAAGTCACTGAGCTCGGATCACCCCCCCTCTCTGCGGCCACACAGCTTAAGCCCCAAATAAATAAAACACAAAACATAAAAACCTCTTAAACATGAAACGTCATACCACACCCTCTAAAAGGCGTCATTAACAGCATCCAAACCTCACCACAACTCTTGCCATTGTTTTCTCAACACTTCAAACCCCACAAATATCCATAATCCTCTACTTCAGGAGACAAAACTCTTTGAACTAAATCCCACGGAGAAGGCGCCACACTTTTGAACGCTACAGCAAATCGATCATTTATAAGACGTTTTAAAGATACACCCTTAAGTAGCCGATTTGCAAGACTAGGAGGCGCTGGCAATGAATCTTCTTCAAAGTCGAGTGAACCTGCTCCAAGGCTAAACAGATCGTCAAATTCGGGTTTGTCATTTTCAACGATAGACGCATCTTTTTCAAACATGGAGGGGTTGTTTTCAACAAGCCGCTCAAAGTATGTAACCCCCACTCCTAAAAACTCTCGGGCTACTGCTTTTTTACCTAAAGAATATAAGCACCCAAGAGTTTGTAGGATCTCATTCTTTGACTCTACTGCGTCTAGCGTTGGGTGAAGTATAACATGCTTTAAGTACGACAGTAAGCAGCTCACATCGGAAACACCTTTTGCCTTCAACACATCCCAAAGGAGGTGTGGCGTTACATCACGCGCTTTCACATCAAGGTCTCGCTCTAGAAGCCGGAACCAACACTGTTCGGGAAACCGAGGAGATAAATACTTTAAATACATTGCCGCTGATTGCTCTTTCGCAGTTCCTTTGGTTTCTTTTTTACCAGCCAAAAGCATTGTGTGGACTAAAGAAAGTACATTGTTTCCGTCTACTAGCTCTTTCAACAAAGATCCCGAAGGCAATCGATGGCACCAGTCTGTTTGAAAAGGAGCGTCACCACCTGGGAGACATCGCACTACAAAATTCCAAAAAGCTGCCGGCCGCTCCGGGAACCGATCAGAAAGAAGCATAATAAATTCATCAATCTTGATTGCACTCATTTTTTTAAAACATACTCCTGGCGCATTAACCAAAATATCTTCATCAATATACAATGCCTTCTTAAGAAAGACAAACTTTGTGCTGTCAACGTGTTCAGAGCATTTTTGCATCAAAGCATTGTACGCCATATTCATCTGAATAACATCACACAAAACCAAGTTGTCGTCTCGTATCGGCGTACTGACTATAGCGGCGTCACCACCTACCTCACCCACACTGGGCTCCTCAACTGACCATAAGTAAGCATAAGCTGTTTCCTCGTCCGGATCTTGTTTCGCAGGCCCTTTTAAATATCCATGCCCTGGCAGCCCATCAACCACACAATCCCACAAAGAGGGTTGTAAGCGATTTTGTGCATATTGCCAAAATCCCCGTGATGCAACCGACGGTGTCGCCATAACATCTTGCCCAAACTCTAAAAAATCGCGTCCCACCTTTTTTTTACCGAGGCGAATTAAGCATTCACAAATTCGATCTATTTCTTTGTCTGAAGGATTCCACACAAAAGAAGGGCGCAGCAACACACATTTTAAATATGAAAGCAAAGAACGCACACTTTGAACGCCCTTTGCAATTAGCGCACCCCAAATGAAAGAGTTTATGGCCCCTCTTGTCGGCATACCAATAAGCTCCATATCTGGGATTAACTCTAACTTTTCAAACAAATACTCCTCCCCAAAATTCGTTGACAAATAACGCGCATAGGCTTCAGAAACCCTCTCAGCTTCCAGTGTAATCTTCACCCCTCCGGATGAGTTAATAATTTCATCAAAACGCGAGAGCACATCCTCTCCCACTACCAACTTCCTATAGAGCGAATCCTCCCGCAAGTCCACCACATTACCAGAGCCTACAAATGGCAACAGACTCACAGCCACACCAAAAAAACCCATGCTCCTCTTGCCAACTTTACTCTCTGCTGTTCTTAGAAAGTCATCTATTTCCTGGATAGCGACCCGCTGATGCCACACCACTTCAACGTCAGATTCAGTATCAGCAGATTTAGCGTCAGCAGATTTAGCGTCAGCCAGCGCAGATTCCGTTGTCAGATGAGCAAAGTCACAATCGAGAGACTCCTTCACCTGCTCGTCCCACAAACTATTGCGCAAAATCGCATACGCGCTTACGCACTGCATTATATCTATATTTACACAATGTTTCGCAGAGTCAGCCTCAACGCTTAGCTCAACTCTTGGATCATCGCTCATTTCTGCTGCAACACAGCTTAAACCTAAAATCACTAAAATAAATCTCATTTCATCCACCTGCCAGCTAGAGGCCGCACCTTCATCATTCTCATCAATGTGCAAACCAGCGCCATACATTGTATCGCAATACTTTGACAAACTCAACACAAACAGACATTAGATTTCCCATTCAAAAAAAAATTCATCACTATTGTGGCGCACTCACTATTTTGCCCAACGGCATAGCGTCTAAATCTACACCACGGGCACAAAGCGCCACGACATCACACCCACACGCTCGCAAGTAATCACGCACTGCTTGAACCTCCTTCTGCAGATACACCTGATCGAGCTCTGCATTCGACAGCACAAAATCTAAATACCACAGCGCACTATTCTCACAACGTCCCGCCCTGGCGTTAATGGCACTCCAAACCAGATCCACAACAACAAAGCTGCCACCTGCCTGATCAGGCACTTGCGCCAACATGCAAAACAAATCCGCCATAGACAGCTGGGGCGACAAGTATTTTAAATATGAGCCAGCATTTCTTACAGATCTTGCGCGCGCTTCTAGGCACCCGCTTCTCTCGCCCGAATTCAATATCTCCGCCATAAATTGCAGGGCGTTGCGCCCCTCTATCACATTTTTGTACAGCCCCTCCCCCAAGTCATGCGTCACCTCATGTCGCCACAAGACACCTCTTCTGGGCAAACTCTGCACCACGAAGTTATAAAAACCTTCGGTTTTGTTTGAGGATAACCTCTCTAAACCTTGGACCATTGCATGAATCATATGCTTTTTCACATTTCTCACGCGACCTCCACCTTTCCATAAAGAAGAGGCCCCCTCTCTCCCTTGGTGCAGCCACTCAAGCAGATCATCAATGGTGTCACGCTTGATGTTTTGCTCACCCAAATTCTCTAGTTTTCCCATATGCTGAAGAGCTTTGGCTAAATCACCCCCCTCTTCCATAAGCTTAGATTTGATCCAACAAAACATTTCACCGGCCTCTTTGCTGTCACCCAAACCACTACGCAGCAGCCCCAACTTAAAGTCCCACCAATTCACTTGGCCCCTCCAGTCTAAATATCTCAGATACCGATACAAACGTCCCTTACACTCTTCAGTCAAAACACGCTCACCTGCCACAAGCAAACAAATCACATCATCTACATTTTGGCCATAGAAAAAACTATATGCGGTACTTTTTTTCTCAAAGGCCACCACCCTTTCCTCCCCAAAGCGTCTCATGTTCTCTCGCACAATTGAATCAACATGTTCAAGATAAAAATTCACCACACAGCTCTGATCAGCATTTACTTTTTCCATTAAGGCCGCCAATTCACAAAAATCTGAAAAACAACCTTTCCAGCCTCGAGTGGGCCCCCGCACCTCTATGAACTCCTCCCAAATTTTATCCACATTACAGCCCGCAATCAAACCTCCAAAATGAAACCTTTCATTATCTTGCGCCTTTGCAGCCTCCAACTTACGCATTCCATCAACCAAGTCCCGCAGCTCTCTCATCTTAGGCCGATTCTTCCAAGGCAACGAACTTCCCATATGATATTCGCTTAACTGCCGCACCCTCCAGTACACGCCACTTATGGCACTACACACTGGCTGTTTGCTCTTTAAGATAAATTCTGCCACAGGCTCAAATATTGATAAAGACATCTTTGCTCGGCTAATATATATTGCCTGACAGTGTCTTACAAAATCATAGCACAGCCTATTGTCTGCAATTGCAGCCTCAGACATCCCTGCGGCTGCTATCGCCAGCTTAGGCGTGCACCACCATCTTTGCTCTCTGTATTCCTCTACACACCTAACCAAGGTTGTGCCACTTGGCATACTTTGGCGAATCGACTCGTGTAAGAGCTCCCACTCAGCACGGATGTCGACTAGATTTGCCGCAACAACAGCTAAACTTAATGTGATTAAATACAGCACCATCTCTCTCCAAATTGTCAAAACCCCGCTTTTTTAACAAACATCGTCCAAACTCAAACAGCTTGGCAAAGGCGTCTCTGTCAAAAAACGATCCCCATACCCTTTCTGAAGCGCAGCGCTGGCATAATTGCGTAAAGATCGCTGACTTTCTTTGCTACAGCCGGCACAATGCCCACGCAAAAAGCTTTCTGCTGCCCTTTGCCCTCTAAGCGCATACAAATATTTAGACACCTCATCGATCTCGCTCTTTGCATACGAATCGGATAATCCCTCTTGTAATATTAAAAACTTCAAATACTGCAGCAATGGTTCCACATTATTTAAGCGCTTTTTTTGTATTTCAGGCCAAATACACCTGGCCACAACCTCCTGACCCTTGTGCATATGTGACACTTGTATATAAAGCATTTTAGCCCAGAGGTTTTCTAAATGCAACAAATACAGCTCTGCTCATTACCTTAACAAAATGCAGCAATAACCGCAGTCAAATCTCATACGCAGTTATCAACATTCTTCAGCCACCCTGCTATTGACAATCCTCACATTCCGCAGTAACCTGATGCATGTTTGCACTCACATTGTTATCGCTATATGCCACAGCCCTTATGGCCGCTCAAGCCCGCCACGACAACTCAGATGCAGCAATGCACCCTCACGCTCTCGAGACTCAGACTAAAATTGAAGACGTTTTTGTAGCACACTGTCACCGTATGACGCTTGAACAACAAGCCTACACGCTATCTCGCCTCATAGATGCCATCCACACATACCCGAAATTAATTGCTCAAGAACGTAAAGACCCACATTGGCCATATGCAACAGACGCTCTTCAAACACTCCTGAGTCAGCACCAGCGATCATTTGAGAAGTTAGCCCCTATTTTTCAAGCAAAAACAACCCATGCCGCCTCGGAAGACATCCTCAAGATGGCCCAATCTTTCCCGACTGAATCATTCATCAAAAACGGGAAAGTTAGCAAACAGTTTATAAGGTTAGTCAAAACACACAATACAGGCCAGCCTCAAAACATTTTGCTCCCTCTTTGGCCAGAAGATCTCTGCACTTTAGCCGCCTGCCGTGATATCTCCCACGGATTTGGATCAAACATAAAACAGCATACCATTCCCCTATATATTTGGGAAAAAGGCTCCACCATTGCGCAAAACAAACAAAGCTCACCTTGTGTCCACTCCGACTCACTGCCCATAACCTCCAGCTCTCCTCCTTATTTCATCACAAGAGCTCGTCTTAAAGCCACAGCTGACCAAGGGGCTCACTGCGTGCTCATACACATCCCAACAGACACAGGCAAACCCTTAAGCTACACACGCCTAGAAACAAAAACCTCCAAACAGATCCCAAAGGATCATACATTCTGCGTGATTTTTCAAGAAGCCCTCGAGGAATATGCCCAAATATGCACTTCGCTCCCTCTCCCATTAGAAGGAGGGCCCTTGATCTCACGGTAAACTCATGCTAGAGTGTCTTTAATGTTAATATTATTACTGTTATTTATACCACCCCTATTCTCATCCACACAAAATTGGAGTGACTGGACTCTGGAGGAGATGGCAGAAAATTTAGAAACAACGCCACGAATCATACGCGCACTCTCCATAGCAGTTAGTCAAAATCGACACTCTACACACTGGCACCCAATAAGAAAACATCTTCAATGCTTTCTATCCAAAGGGGAAGAAGAGCTGAAAGAGTGTGCTGCTGCATTTGAAGCAGCATTGGAAGCGACTAAAGAGCACGATTGCCGCGACACTTCCCCCATTACTCACCACACTTCACAAGCAGAGCTCTTTAAAAACGGCAAAATAGCACAGCATCTGCGCAAACCATTGAAAAAGCACGCGGACGGCGCGAAAAAGCACAGACGAACATTTAAAGACAGCCTCTGCATTCCACGCCTTTCATGGGACACAAACAACCTTAACATGCCCGTAGAGTTACGTGTCCCACTGTTTCTTTTGGAAAAATCAGATTTCGACAAAATCCCGAACAGCAAGGCTGTGTGTGAAGGAGCAGCACCCCTATGGTTCCCTAAAGAATGGACGCCAGCAAGCTTAGGATTGGCTAAAGAACGTTTATATACTGGTGATAAAATTGTATATGTCACCATCCCGTTGCTCCCGCCAAGTATCATTAATATCCCCCTAAGTCTTATATACAGTGGCGCTGATCTCCCCCTGAGTTTTGTATGCATTGACCTAGACCCTAACGGCACCACGCCGCATCCTGAACGCTATAAAGGGGTACGTCAACAGCTCCTAGAAACCCTAGAGCAAATCGAAGAGACCCCTGCGGAGACACCCAGAGAATTCAACGATGAGGGAACTGAGGTATAACCCCACCTGAGCGACGACCATACGCCGTGCTTCACAAAAGCACGGCTGCGTCACACTAACACCAGCAGCTTTTTGCCTCCCTAGCTCTACATTCACCTTACAGAGCAAATCCCTATCCTTTTCGTTATGCTCCACCCAGCACAAATCCCCACCAATTCACTTGCCTTCTACAGCTTAAACACTCAAAATATCGGGTTACTTCTACTACAGCTCTTCCCATAAAATCCCGCTGATTTCGATTAACTACACAATAAAAGAATCTATGTTTTGACCATAGCAAAGCTTATGCATCGTTCTATGTTTATTAAGTGATTTTCCCAAACCCCAAAAGAAATAGAACATTGACTTGATTTTTACAGCCAGGCGCAAGCGCTCTCAGACGCAATACAAACCTTCATCTCAAAAAGGCTCAAGATCTACGTTACAACCAATTTTCACAACGACACAACCCAAAACCTAAACGATTTTCCGGTCGCAGCTCAGCAAGCAACTCGTTGATACACGCTTTTTCTGCGGATACAGCAGTCATGCGCTTCACACTACCTAAAGACTCCTTAATCCACTTCCAATCTTCATCAGCAAGCTTTAAAGCACACACTTGGTCTAACCAACTTTTCTTGCGCTCAAAACTACCTCCAACATCCACAAACGGACATTTTCGTCTCTTTGCAACATTCAAAAACATACCCCGTACACTCACTGTTTCAGGGTAATCCAACGCTAAAATAGCTGAAAAAAAACTCACCCAACTTCCCGCAAAGTGATTGCTTTCATTCCGCTGAAGCAGGCGGTTTACAGCCGAGCTTAACAGCTCTCTAAAAAACGTCAAATCTCCCGAAACATACACGGAATTATAAGCCGGTATCTCCCAGACGGGCGGACACGTACAGACCTCTTTACAAAAAACACAGTCTACTATATCTAAGCGCACTGCGCTTTGTCTAGGCCCAATAAACGTCCACTGTTTCTCAGCACTCTGGCATACTTCCGCTAATTGTAAAATGGCTCGTGGCCCAATAGAGGTAGATTGCGCCCCTAATTCATTACAATTTTCAGCAAAATATTGCACTAATGAGCTTACATTATAAGCCAAACTTGAACACAAACCTTGATCAATATAAGGCGAGCCCTTTACTGTCACCTCATAACGATCACAAATAAACGTCACACTCTGGACATCCCGCCCTTGTGATAAAAGCTCAAAGTGGCACTGTGACGCCTCGTGCACCTGCTCAGATTTCGAGGTCATTATGCTCAAATTATGCGAAACCAACTTCACACCCTCATCACTCGCAAACAGTATGTGGGACAACACCACAAAAAAACAGCCAACGCTTCTCCATTTCATATTATCCTTATTATCCCATATTCATTACTGGCTGGCAAGATTTCACATTACCGAACCTCCGCGCTCTCAGACGCTGCATCCCTTCAGATATTGCCCCTAGCGCTAGTCAAATATTTCGTGCATTTTACACCTCACTATAGTATAATGATGGTGTGTTGAAATTTATTATTATATTTTCTGTTTACGCGCTTGTGGTCAGCACCTCCGGAAATTGCAGTGTTTCAGAAATTATATGGGGTCAAGATCGCACACCATCACCAGAAGAGTTTGCCAAAAAACGCCAAAGCTTGCCACACTCCCTTTCCTCCCCTCAAGAAGCCTTATCACGCCTTATCACAATTGGGCAAAAGGCCATCGACGCACATAAGTCTACCCACTTTTTGGGAAACCCTTACATTTTAAATCTGCGGCAAGTTAGCACGCACCTTAATGTCATTATCCGTTCTTTTAGCAAAGAACAGCCCGACGACAATTACGCATTCCTCTCCCGCGCAACACGGCACGCCCTACACTCTAATATCGCCATCACAAACTTTACAATATACTTTCTTTTAAAAATCATCGACGACTATTTCCATCAACTAGCCACCTGGAACAACTCAGCAGTCATACAGGAGCTCTCATCATTGTTAGATTTACCGGCCCCACCCACCGTTCTTTACATCAGCTCAAAGCAATCTCTAGCTCGGCATCTACGCACCCTGTCAGAGCCAGGAATTCTCTATAGCAAATCAGAGTTGCCAGAAGCTTGTGGAAGCCGCAAAAAATTAACAGACCTCTTGGAAAAATGTGCTGACCCAATACGCGCTATCCTGTTAAGCTCCGTAGATCGCATAGATCCCCCGGCAGACATCAATATGCAAAATGCCTGGCTTTTTTGCACGATGGAGTTAGCGCAAACCCTGGAAACTAAGTATATTTTTTCTCAAGATGGCCTCTTTCCCATGATTGATGACTCCATCGCCCTTTCAGAAAACATACAGCTTTCCTCCCTACCTCAAATCATCTCCGAGGATGCCTATGCAGCTACAGCACATGAAACAACAGTATGGGGCTTATCCGGAAGATTCGTACATGACTTAAACCATGCGCAAAATCGCTACAATTTCAGCAGTACTCTCGACCTTGCTTTCACACACAACCAGCCATCAAAAAGCTCTGTTCTCTCTGTCATAGCCAACGGCGCCCTCAACTATATTCAGCAAAATCTATTAAATGACACCTCCCGCCTTTACGAGCGCCTCCTTGAGGTTCTGTTTATTTTTAGCAATCTTCATGAATGTCGTGGTATCCCCACATTATGTTGCTCTGTAAAGGATGCTCTTCAAAAAATTTTCTTATACACTAACTTCCCCGACCCAGATTTGGAAAGTATAATGGCAGAGACCGCCGAACAAGCTTTCCTAGAAAACCCCGCATTCACCTGGCATTTGGACAAAACCACACAAAATTTACTAGACTTCATAGAGCCACACTTGCAGTTTCGCACATACACACAAGAAGACACTTACACCAGCAAAGAGGTTTTTGACAACCTTCCAGAGCAGGCACGACAAGCAGCCAACACTACCATTAAACGCAACCAACCCGTACAAGCAATCCTCTTTAAACATAAAATCGAGCGCGCTGGCGTTCTTTTCCACTCTTCGCAAGCCGGTGCTTTAGAAGCCAGCTTTATATCTTTAGGACAAACCTCTCAGGAAGTCACGCAGGCCACTGATTCATGCCCTTCACAAAAGGAGTTTTACCAAGCTAAATACAACTCCGCTCCCTTCCACAAAGATGCTGCTCTTTGCTATGCCAACATTTACTCCCAAAAAGCTCCTCTCAACTCCCACTTTAATCGCCACGCATTTATGCTCAACAACAATCAAAAGCACCTTGTCCAAGCCCTCTGCCTTGATGTGCAAAGACCACCCTACACGCCGCGCACCCGCGTAGACTTATTTGATCCAAGCAGCTCTGTTCCCCAAGCTCCGGATCAAAACGATGCACGTTTCGAAATCACCTATCGCACAGGGGTAGCTCCAGTACCCGCAGCACCACCGCACACATGCTCAGTCTACGTATCCCATACACCGTACCCCTTTTGCAGTTTTTCATATGACGCGCTCCACCAAACCCTTCTCATTAGCGCTCCCTCGATAACAGAAGCTACCTGCTCAATGCATCTCGAATTTCTGAAAATTATCGCCTTTATTTTATCCGAGGACCACACCCAATACTGCTGTTTTCGTCAATTCTTTAACGTAAGCAGTACACGCGCTTTTGAAGGTTGGGCGGGCGTTAATTTACGTGAGTTTACCCGCACAAGCTCTGACATACCATGCAGCACCAAATCATATAGCTTGGCAACACTGCAGTGCGGCTGTACGCCTACCACCACATTTCAGCGACAGAATCCTTGTCCCCACTCGCTTTCTGCATAGCGACAGGTTCGTGCCCTTGTCCTGCGCAAACGGTCTCAAGCTTTTTGTAAAAACATCGTTCACCGATATCAAAATAGCCCATACTTCGCATATGCCACGCGAAGCTTAAGAACACACTAAAACCAAAAACTTTATTTCCGACAAAAATATTATATAATCAAATATGTTGAAAATAATCATTTTATCTTTTGTATCGACCTCACTGCTATCTAGCACCCCATGGTCCCAACTATCATTAGAAGAGCAAGCCACAGCGCTTCAAAAAAAAGCGACCTTCTTGCGCGCAGTTTGTCGGTGCGCACAGCAAAAGCATAGCTCCAAGCACTGGGCAGCAATACACCCTCAGCTTCAGGGCATAATTAGCAAAACAACAGAGGATGTGCGTCAGGGAACACAGACTTTTCACACATCGCTCAAACAAACCCGACCCTCTCTCAAACTCCCAGACCCAGAGTTAGGCGAAGATGACCAAATGTACAAAAGATTACGCAAGCACATACACGCACATGCCAATCACAAAAAACCACTCCCTCTCCCAGTTTTTCCTGACAACGTCTGCTTTCCACTTAACTATAAAATGGTAGATGGATGGGGCACAGTGCAACAAATCGCGCTCCCAATTTATATTGTAGATCACGACTCTGAGGACTTATCACCTCCCGCTAAAAGCAAAGCTATTTTTGAAAGCGCCGCTGACTCACGCATATCAGCAGACTGCCCACTAGCCAGTGTGCAACGGGCGAAAAACACAGCTGAATCAGGGGCCCAATATGTATGGGCCATCATCCGCTTACAGTCAAGCTTTCCGTGCTTCCGATCTCAGGATCCTCCTTTGTTTTTTGTGATCACCAAAACTAAAAAAGAAAACATGCCCAATGAAAAAGCCGCAGTATTATTTAAGGATGCAAAACAAGATATAGAAGAAATCGTGGCCAGCCTACTGACGCAATCCAACCCGGCCGCACCCATCTCTAGCCCAGATGCGCACAACACAGCAGCCACTCCCCTCCATGTAGAGGAAACACCCCTTTAGCGGTTGCACATACAGAAAAAATAGGTTACTATCCCTCTATGGTTATACTATTTATCTTATTTATATCAGCTCTTTTCTCTGCTACACAACCGTGGGCGAACGAACAGGGGGCGAACGAACCGTGGGCGAACGAACAGGGGGCGAACGTGAGCGTCGCAGACTCTGCTACACAACCGTGGGCGAAAGAACAGTGGGCGAACGAACAGGGGGCGAACGTGAGCGTCGCAGACTCTGCTACACAACCGTGGGCGAAAGAACAGTGGGCGAACGAACCGTGGACGAACGAACAGGGGGCGAACGTGAGCGTCGCAGAAGTGGAAAATTTTTTAAAAAATACGCAACAGCACAATCGCATACTCTCCAAAGTACTTCAGCAACAGCGTCACTCTACATACTGGCCCCCCATAGCGCAACATCTGCAATCTATGCTAGATCAAAGTGAAGCCAATGAGAAGGAGCTCATGCAGGAAATTCAAAAACATGAGCCCACTGCAGAAACCCAGAGTAGCGAAACACCACCCACTATCGACCAAAATACGCAAAAAGCGAGCTTGCAAGAAGCGCATATGCTACAGACCACCAATCCCTCTGCCACAAAAGAAGATCAACACCCAACCTCTTTAAACGATTTCTCCTTTCCACCTGTCTCATGGGAAACAAACCTATGGGGCATTCTCATGGAAGTACATATCCCACTCTTCCTATTGAAAGCAGAAGAGTGCAAAGACATACCCTCAAGCAGCAAAGCGTTATGCGAAGGTGCCGCCCCCCTATTCTTCCCTAGAGAATGGCAGCCAGCAAGTTTAGAACTAGCCGCACAACGCTTATATTCTGGTGACAAAATGGTGTATGTCACTATTCCAACATGCCCACCTAGAGCGGCCCACAGACCCCTTCAGTATGTTCTCATTGACCTGAAACCACACAACAGCACAACACCGCATCCGAAAGGCTATGCGGGCGAAAGTCAAGAGCTATTTAAGATGATCAAACAGGTAGAAGCCAAACTGGAGACACGTAGCACGTAAGAAGTTCAGGAAGAGCTAGTCCTTCCTGAGCCATGACCATCGCCGTGCTTCGCAAAAGCACGGCTGCGTCATCGTTTGCTCCTCCCCGCTACACCCAAACACCCTCTTCTCACTATCGGCTCAATGACAATATGCGCATTTGTTGTTCTGCTGTGGACTGCAGAGGCCAGCAAACAATAGCAGCACTAATTCAACCGCCACTAGCAAAATTAATATACTCAAAAGAGCACTCGCTCAGCCGGCATACACCCTTATTTCAATAATGTGCGTCACTTCTCGCGAATCACAAGACATCATAACCTTCCAGGATACGGGCACTTGAACCTAATTCTTGTTCCGCTACTTGAGCTCTTTTCACCTGATCAGCACTCAAGTAATTTGCACCTATCCCCAAATTGGATAACGTAAACCTTGCGTCCCCAAACGCTCGCAAATAACCACACACCTGTTGGATTTCTTTTTCCGCATAAGACCAGTCAAGCGACGCGTGCCCTATCAAAAATTGCAAATATGACAGAAGACTGCTCTCTTTAACCCCCCTCTTTTGGGCAATCTCTATCCAAATCAAACCAGATACAAAGGAGCAATCGTTTACATGATCAGGCACTTGAGCCAACATCCCCAAAAGATCCTCCGCAGACAGCTGTGGCGACAAGTACTTTAAATACGCCTGAGCATTTCTTTCAGACCGACCTCTTTCTCCGCTCTGTCCCCCCGCATCCAGCATATCAGCAATAAACCTTATTGCACCTTCTCCTTGTATCACCCGCTTATAAAGACCTTCCGGCAAGTCACGTGTGTCAACGCGCGACTGAAACATCCCCCTTGACGGCACACTCTGCACAACACAGTTATAGAACCTTTCTGATTTACATTCGCTTAACGTATCTACACGGCTTATCAGCGCCTCAAGGTGCAGCTTTGTCACATTACGCACGCGGCCTCCCCTTTTCCATATAGCAGAAATTCCTTCATGAGAGTCTCCCAGCCATATCAACAAACTCTCAATAGCTTCATGCTTAGTCTGCCCATCAACTTCCAAACCTCCAAGGAAACAAAGGTGATCAAGAGCATTCTCTAAAGTAGATCCTTCTCTTTTTAACAGGCTACATACTGGAGCAAAGACCTCTGGATTATCATTATAGCTAAAGCCATTACACAACAAGCCATCGATAAACTCCCACCAATTAACTTGACCTTTCCACGTTAGATATTGTTGATAATCCAACAAATTACGTCTAGTCTCTTCTGTGTCCGAACCATGACTTGTGATCAGAAGCTGAATAAATTCAGCTATATTTTTACCATAGAAAAAGCAATACACTGTGTCATTTTTGTCCATTTTCCTCCAACGATCCGGATAAACATATCCGACGTTTGCCAAAAATCCTCGATTGCTCTTTTGAGCAATATTTACAGCATGACGAAGACAATAACGCGCTATTTTCGCCGCACTCACACGCCTTCTTTCCATTAAGCACACTAAATCAGAAAAGTCGCACAATGTTCCGCTAAGACTAGTGTCTAAAAACTCCTCCCAGATACCGTCCATACCACACCCTTCCATACTGCCCGGCAGGTAAAAGGCACCTTTCTCTGATGAATTAGCCACCTTTTCTACTTGAAGCAGCGCACCCACAACGCTTTCCAAGTCGTCATTTGTGGCAACTCGATCCCAAGATAGGCCCTGACGCGGAGATAGCTTCAAAACCTTATGATACAAGGATATTACAGCACGGCACTCTGGGCTGTCGTAGCTTAACATAAACTTAGAAATTGGAGCAAATGCTTCTAGAGCCTGCTCTGCTTGATCCAAAAACTGCTGTTGAAAGCGCATTAAAAACTTACAAAGCTCCGCTTCTGTTTGCAAAAGCCCCGCAACCTCATCCTTGGGAAGGTCTACAGCCACATTTAAGAGCAAAGGGCTGGACTCAAAGGCAACTCCTTTTCGAGTAACTCTTTTAATAAAAGTACCCGGAGTCTGGTCCGAGGGGTCCTCATCCAAAGTTCCCACAAGTTGTCCCCACACCTGCGCCAAGCAATGCTGCACTCTTTTATGATTTGCGTCCTCAAAAGACAAATTTTCTTCACATTTTTGCAAAGCCCGAAAAAAACTCCACCAATTAAGTCCACCTTTCCATTGTAAAAACAGCATATAGTTCAGAACAAGCTCTTTGGTATCATGGACCCGCCTATCTTTTGCAGCTTCAAGCAAGCGCCCTATGAAACAATCTATATTTTCTCCATTATAAAACTTATAAAACGTTGTATGGTAATCCCCCACCGTATATTTCACGACAAATTTTGGCAAATTATGAATGCGAACTAGATCTGCGTATCGCATACACAAAAGAGCTATAGTGCTTGCTTTAACACCCTTCTGTTCCATAAACGAGACTGTTTCCTTTACCGCCGCAAAGTCCCCTGACAGACCAGCATTCCATGCTTGCAGCGAAATCTCCTCCCAAATAGCACTGATATCGCAGGGCGGCATAAGATCTAGGGTAACATGAGCCCATTTATCACTTGCATGACTTGCATAATATGAACCCAGATGAACAAGCGCGGCATTCAATGTTTTCACTGTTTGCATTTGAGGTTGGTCGCTCCAAGGGTCCGCGCCTTCTCCAAGGCGATGTTGCCACTCCCGCACGCAGGTATACATAGACAGTACAGCACGGCACACAGGCAAGTTCACCTTTCGTACCCAATGAGATAGTGGTGCAAATGCTTCTAAACACGCCACTGCTCTAGAAAAAACTTGATCCTGGAAGCTTTTTAAAAAGTCATAAAGTTCCCTGTCTTTTTGCAGAAACTCTTCCTCTTGCGTCAAATCAAGGTTCTGGAGTTCTTTCACAAATGTAGAACTCGGCATGAACTCCTCTTTTTTATGCGCTTGTATGCACCGCTTCAGGTGCGTCTTCTGAGTGTAAGAGGATGGGTTTGCAAACACCCCTCCTACAAGGTAATCCCAAGCATCTTGTACAAAAGAAGATACGATAGAGTTACTTGGTTCAAGCTCTTCACATTTTTGCAAAGATCGGAAGCTGCACCAAAAATCACCCTTATTTCCCCAGGATAAAAAGCGCAGGTACTGAAGAATATAGTTTGTTTTTGGCCTCTCCTCACCTATATGCGGTGCTTGCATGCAGGCAAACAAATCTTGCATAAAAAACGCTATGTCCTCTCCATCATAAAATTTACGAAAGGTTGAGCCTTGGTGCCCTTCACGATTGCTTGGTTCAAATGATCTCAGATCACTAAGACAAACTATGTCTGCATATCTCAAACAGAAGAGGGCTATACTCTCTCTACTAACATGTCGCTTTTCCATGAACGTCACAGTATCCGATATTTGATAAAAGTCACCTGACGACCCTCGCATGCTGACTGCAAGCAAAAGCTCCTCCCAAATGTCATCCATATTACAGCTCGGCAGCAGCTCTAAGCCCTCTACGCTCCACTGGCCGTCCACACGGCATGAGTCTAGCTGAAGAAGCCCTGCATGGAAGGCTTCCATCGAGGTCTCATCTTGGCCACCCCACCAGTCATGCTGAGGAAAACGGCTTACGCAGATAACCTTATCACATACTGCCTTCACCCTCTTTATGGCGCTAATAACAGGCATGTTACTGTTGAGCATCCAGAAAGACAGTGGCTTACACTTTTGCAACAGCACGCGTGCTTTTTTTAAATAAACCCCCTGGCAGTGCGACAAAAAACCAAGCACATCCCTATTGGTCTCCCACAGCTCCTCTTTGTCCCCAGAAAAGTTCGCTGCTGCACTCGCTAAAGCTGCCGTACACTGCCAGCCATCTTTTTTGTAGTCTGCAACACATTGCTCAAGGGTAGTGCCCTGAGGCATACTCTGGCTAATTGCATCTTGCAGAGCACCCAAACCCACCTCAGGCACATCAAGCGCCAAACAACTTAAACTTAAAATAATAAACATACACATCTGCATCTTCCACTCCAATCAATTAAATTTAATGTACAGCAACCCTCCTTCGATGTCAAGCACAAAAATAAAAGGCTCGCCTCACAGAGGCACCACAACAAAGTCATAGGGCGGCATCACCTCTCTCTAACAGAGGCAGTTTGCGTCACCTCCTCTGCGAATCACGAAGTTTTTTCTCTTTTTCGGTCTCATAGCAAAAGTAGAGTCTATTGTCCGGTTGAGCCCTGGGCACAAACAAATAACTAACTGAAGGCATATCCTTATCTCGCCACTGCTCACTGTTTTGAACTCTTTTCCACACAAGCTCCAAAGGCACCGGTATATTTGTTCCACTTTTCACTTGTTGGTGAGATATAACCTGTGCTAGCTCCCCTAGTGCGTGCGGAGCAGTCAGCTTAAAACCTAAGCGTTCCAAATACTCTGTTAAAATATTACACACTTTTTTCTGCTCCTTACGTTCGTGCGCCTTGTCTCCACAAGACAGAATATTCATCAAAAACTCCACAGTCCCACTACCTTCTAGCAAACCACGGTATAAAGAGCCTTCCTCCAGAGCCTCCACACCCCGGATACAACTAGGCGCCTCTGGCAAACACTTCACAACGAACTGAAAAAATTCTGTGCTCTTATTTGGGGCCATGCGATCCAGGATTGAAATTACTCTAGCAACATTACTAACATCAACGTTTTCTACCTGAATATCTGGTGTTCCATAGCCCTGCAACATATGTATAGCCCTATTTATCCTGCTAAACAACCACTTCACTCCATGGCCTTCTGCCCAAACACTGCCCACACCAAATCGCAGGTTAAGCCTATGACACACCACCTCAACCAGTCTTTCCCTAGACTCCGGTAAATCCGCTAACTTTTCGCTCATCGCACTAAGATGCTCCCACACGTCCGCTAAACCAAACCTTACACTCACAAGTTTGCCCCAAGCGACATCCAAATACTGGTCACCTTTTTGACCATACTGACAACCAAGATCCATCAATGTGTCTAAAACATTCCACCAATTAGTTCCACCAACACTCTCTAAAAAATCCATATACTGCAAAACATATTCTGGATTTTCGCCATCAACACTTTCCCTGTGGCTCTCACCATTCAATAAATGTTTGAAAAAGTACCCTACGTCTTTTCCCTGAATAAAGTGCATGTATCTTGTGTTTTTCTGGCGGCAGCAACCACAAGGCTTGCCCTCCGCAATACACACACAAAGCTCCGCTATAGCAGATGGTTCGACTCCAGCAAGCTCGAAAAAATTCACTAAATTACTTCTACTAGCACATGACGCATACATGCCCGTTCCATGACGACATATACCTTTCAACATTCTCGTCCAAAATTGATCTATATCACAGCCTGTATATAACGTTACAAGCTCCACATCTTGTTTATTCTCATCAAAGCTATGTTTCAAGGCTGTCAGTTTGCGCACTAGCTCTGAGGTGTTTTCGATTTTACCCGGCAAACTTGTTGCCGGTGTAATAGTATAGTCGTTCAGCGCACGATATCGTGCTCGAGCCTCATTTATAACATAAAACAGAGGGCTGTCGTCTCTGTCGATGAAAATTATTCGAAAGAATGGTTGAAAAAACGATAGGCTGGTTGCTAATCTCTCGACATACACACTTTCACCCCGACAAAGAAAATCATAAAGCCCTCTATCAGCCATCTGCAATCGGCTCATAAAGGCACCTCCTGCAGACTTTACGTGTGCACACGCACACGCCAGTTGATCCGAAAAACTAAAGTCTATATCACGCTGAAACTGTTGTATGCACTCTAAGAGATCTTCACTATCGGACCAAACTTGCATTAATTCATTTTTTAACGCTGTCACATTTTCATCAACCAACTTCTCAACCACAGTGTCCAAGCAAACATATACGCCTAATAATGACATCTGATCTTTATTGTAAAACAAATAGTCCGCCGTCCTACTTTGCAACGTAGGGCCACTTTCTATTATTGGTGCTGGCCTTTCTTCAGCAGCTACCGGCTGATACTGCGCAAAAGACACCCGGTCACCCAACTTTTCCCTCCACTGCGCACACACAGTATTATACAGGCCTACTGCCTTTTCACTTGCCTTCACCATATAACCAGACCTTGAGGCCAGAGCATGGTACTCAATCACAAGCTGCGCGTACTCTTGATTTCCCCATTCACTTGAGACCTTTTCCAAGCTCGCTGCTACACAGCTCCAGCTTAAAAGTATTAACATTTTAATAATAGACATAACCAATCCTCTTCTTACTCCCAACACACACCAAACTTTAAACTACTAAGCTCCACTCTGTTAGGTCACTCTCTTGCTCCTGCTGCTGCAGTATCTTATTAGCACGCGTGCGTAAAGACAGCTGCTCTGCAGTGCTGCATTCACTGCAGTGATTTCGCAAAAAGGCTTCCGCAACTCTTTGCCCTCCTAAAGCGTGCAGATCATGACAAACTTCATCGATCTCTTTCTCTGCATAAACCAAAGACATTCCTTCTTGCTGTAGTAAGAACTTCAAATATTGCAGTAGCGGCTCCACCCTCTTTTCTTTCTTGGCTTTTATTGCACCCCACAAGAGTGACGATACGACTTCTTGACCCTTTTGAAGACTAGGCACAGACTTAAGCATATCCACCAGCTTTTCTAATGATAGTTTAGGTGCTAGATAGCCTATGTAATGAGCCGCATTCCTCTCAGCTTGCGCCTGCCCCTCTTTGCAAAGGCTCCCTGTCAACACCATCTCGCTCAAAAATGGCATGGCACTTTTTCCTTCCACCAAATTTTTGTAGAAACCTTCCGGAAGACACTGCACTCCTCCACTTTTCTGCAACATACGCTCTGTTGGCAAACTCTGAACGGCAAAATCAAAAAAGCTTAGCGTTTTTTCACGCATGGAGAGGTGTATAATCTCCAACATTTGGCTCACTGTAGACATACTCACATTTTTCATTTGGCGCTTATCTATCCATAGTGCAGACGCCCCCTGACGATATCGCACCAACCAATCCAAGAGGCCTTCTAGCGCTTCCTGCTTTAGGCCGGCACTCAGCTGCCCCTGCTCAATTACACTTTCCAAATAATCATACGCTTTATCACAATCACCCACCTCGTTTAGCAACTGTTTACACACACTCGCAAAGACTGGCGCAAGCCTTCCTTTTCGTGACGCACCACCTTTGTACAGACCCAAAAGAAAGCCCCACCAATTCACAGAACCCTTCCAAGATAAGTATGCTACGTATTTGCTCAAATAATCTGCAATTGACCAGTGTACAAACCCATCACTCTCCTCGTTAAGTATAATATGAGAAACAAACTGGTCAATATTCTGCCCATAGAAAAACTTATACGCTGTCGCCTCTGAATCCAAACTTCTCCAGCTCCATGTGCGGAAAAATTGTCCTTTGGGCGCCTCGCATACTGCAGAAGCAGAAAAAAAACAGTATTGTAAAACAAAATCTGGGTGCACTCCCACTCTTTGCATTAGGTTTGTTATTTCTATCACATCAAATAAAGTTTGCGTATCATAGTTAAGATCCAAAAATATCTTACCCATATCAGCTCCAAATAAACGCCCTGGCCACTCAAAGCTCTCCATGCCTTGTTGCGCACAATTCAGCTCTAATGCCCGCAAGCCTGTACGCAATTGTCCAATGTCGTTAATCACCGGTTGGCTTTTATCCCACACAGAGTTCTTTTCTTGAGGGGGCCGCACCGACCTTGCCTTACAGTATAAGGACTGCACCGCTTTACACGCCCTAGAATTCGACTGCTGAATACGGTTTATCACTGGCACAAAAATCACTAACGCAGATTCTGCTTTTTCAGCATAAATTCTACGGCAACGCTGCCAAAAGTCATATTGCTCCTGGTCTGTTTTTGCCAAATCCATTAAAATGTCATACGGCACGTCCGCAGCAGCACACATCACCAAATGTGGACACTCCCAACCTTCCTTTTTAGACTCTTCCATACACTCCCGAAGCGTAAGGCTTTCATTGAGAAACCTCTCTTCTCCTCTGCTGTCCTCTCTAAAAAACTTCAGCCAAGTCTTGCGGATATCTTCTCTAAAAAAATCCCCCCAATCACTATTTAATCCAGAGCCATGACAGCCTTCAAATGTTTTTTCTGCTTTTTGCAAAGCTTGGAAAACCTCCCACCAGTTAGCCCCACCTTTCCAGTCCAAAAACCGTATATAACCCAAAATAGAAGCAGACGTCAGATAGACCTTCGAAATCTGCACACACTCCAGCAAACCTGAGATATGCTCCTCAGTGTTTTCTCCTTGCCAAGTCTTATAAAACGTCGTACCCTCCTCCGGACTGGGCGGCGCAAAATCAAGAAAATTGCCACGCGCAACGTTGGCAACACGATTACAATAAGCCGCGATATAAGGTCTTTTCACGCCCATCTTTTCCATGATATTCACCATGCCATCAATAACCTTATAAGTAGCGGGCATACTCCAAGCTCTCTGCAAAATCTCCAGCCAAAGATCCCCCATATCCACATTCATCCGGATTCCAGGCAAACTAAAGCTTGGATTACGCCCAGCTGAAGCTGTTTTCAGATTATATAACCAAGGTAGCAAGTCTTCCAGCTTGGTTATTTCTTTTTCTTCTTTCCAGTTCCTGACGCGCTCCTTTGAGGCTCTAGCACCTTCTCTCTCACAAAAATCCACTACAGCTTGAGAGGCTGGCTTGTCAATTCCTGAAACAAACTTTGCTATTGGTGCAAACAGATCCAAAGCCTTCTCAATACGCGTGCTCACGTCTTCTTCCGACAACTCTGCTGCAACACCACTCAACCCCAAAACCATTAAAAAAATCAACTTCATACTAAACTGCATTTTCCTTTTAGATCATCTTATCGCAAAAATTCAATCCACGCAATTATTAAATGAAATTAACTTCTCCACCACCATACGACATAAGAAGACCTTCACCCTGCAGGTCAGAGCGCGCACCTAGTTATGGCTCCCACCTAACTGGGTCACTACCTCTAGCAATTTTAGGATTTATGCTAATCAAAACGTATAAAAACAATTACACACAATTACTTAAGACACCTTCATTAAAGGGTTGTAGAGCATTACGAACATCAGCTACACGTTTCAACTGAACCCTGTCAGAGCAAGATGCGAAGCTGCGCTGCAAAAAATATTGCGCCTCCTCTTCCATTCCAAGATCGCGCAAATAAGCACACACCTCTGCAATCTCTCTTCTGACATAACCCTGATCTAACTCTACGCTGGCGATCACAAACTGCAAGTAGGGCAAAAGTGTATCCGCACGACACCCCCCTTTTGCGTGAATCTCACTCCAAACCAAACTGGAGATCAAAAAATTTTCTTTCAGCGCATATGGAACCTGCCTCAACATCTCAAACAAATCCGCTACTGTCAGGTTAGACGACAAATATTTCAAATACACTCTAGCGTTTCTGGCAGGCCTGTCAGCTAACCCTGGATTTACACTAGCCTTACCCGCGCTCAGCATTTCCGACATCAGCTGCAATGCATTCTCCCCTTCTATCGCCTGCTTGTACAGGCCGCCCTCCAGTCGCTTATTCCCCCCACAGCGCAATACACTCTGCGGTGGCAAACTCTGAACTAGCACGCTAAAAAACTCATGACTTCTGCGCTCACTTACCTCATCAATATGGCTAATCATTTGATTAAGCTTAAGCATATCGACATTGCGTACTCTACAGCCTTTGTGCCATATAGCTGAAGCCTCTTCACAATCACAGTGAAGCCACTCAATCAAGTCCTGAAGCGCTTTATCTTGGATATGCTGAGCAACGCTCAGCTTTTCCACCTTTTGTATATACTCAAAGGCCTTATCTAAGTCGCCTCCTTCCCGCATCAGCCTTTCCTGTGCCATCTCAAACAAGTGCCCTGCGTTTCCTGCATACTCCACACCACTACGCAACAATCCTGCTATATAGTCCCACCAATTCACATGAGACTTCCAAGATAAATATGAAAAATACCAATCTAAACGGCGCAGCCAACCCTCAGACAGGTGACTTTCTCCCTTCCTTAGCAGGCAAGTAAAGTTCTCGATGTTTTGCGCATAGAAAAACTTATACACTGTACTCTCTTTATCCACTTTGCGTCCAGGAAAGAAGCTTATTCCCGCAAAAAAGTTTCTATCACCAGCCAAACTCACGGACGTAGCATATTCCAGACAAAAGTTAGCCAATTTCCCTGGATCAACATTTCTTCGCTCCAACAAACTCACCACTTCAGCAAGGTCACGCAAATACGCAGCTAAAGATGCATTTGAGCCCTCCAACAAAAACTCCACCCAAATGTCCTCCATATTACAGCCCCGCACCATTCCAGGAAAAGCAAAGCTCTCTCTGTCGCCCTCTAGGTATGTCACCTCTAGCTTACGCAGTCCAGACACTAAGTCTGAAAGAGCGTGGATTTTAGGGATACGCCGCCAAGGCGCCTTGCTACTTTTTTGATGTTCATTTAATAACTGCACCTTGCGATATACAGCCAAAACAGCACCACATACTGGCGATTGGTATCGTAAAATAAAATCCGCCACTGGCTCAAACACAGTTAAGGCCTTATTTGCTCTATCTATAAAACAACCCTGACAGTGTCTTAAAAAATCATACCGAACCCTGTCTGTCTTGAGTAAATCCTGAGCTCTTTCCTCAGAAAAATCCGCTGCCGCAATCGCTAGCGCATCTGTGCACTCCCAGCCCTTATGTAGATATTGCCCTACACAGTCCTCCAGCGTCACCCCAGGCATACTCTGGCTAACCGCCTCTTTCAAGGGAGCCCACTCCCGCTCGGTTATTGTAGTCGCCATACAGCTTAAGCTTACAATCAATAAAGCGTACTTCATAAACATCAAAACCCCTTAGTTGAATTTAACACCCCCAAAACTATCAACGCTCCACTCTCTCAGGCACACACCTTCCAGCATAAGCTCACAACCCTTTACGCCAGAAACCCATCGTCACACAAAAGCCAGAGAACAACACACCTTCACACCCAAGAGGCCCCGTACAATATTGCGTTTCATCGCAATCAGCAAGAATAATTGCTCTACCATTTTCCATGCTAGCCACAGAGTTATACACCTCTAACCAATCGCTGAATGATAGTTTATTCCATAAATAGCTCACATAACTAGACGCATTTCTCTCGGCTCTTTCTTGCTCTTTGTCGGACATCTCCACGGAAAGCATCTTTTTCAAAAAATACACGGCCACCACTCCTTGGAATACCTTCTTATACAGCAAATCGCCCAAAGTCTGCGCACCTCCACAGTGCTGCAGCATAAAGTCTGTCGGCAAGCTCTGAATCACGAACTCAAAAAAGCGCGCTGTTTGTTTCTGCTTCCTCAATGTCTCTATGATTTGGCTCACTTTAAACATATCAATCGTTCTTATTTCGCCCCTACCCTTCCATAGTGCAGACACTCCCTTACGACCTTGCACCAAACAGCGCACCACTTCTTCCATAGCCTCCTGCATTAAGCCTGAGTCATACTTCGATTTTAATGTGTCTCTCAAATAAGCAAGCGCTTTATCAAAGTCAACCGTTTCTTTCTGCAGTGACTTTCTCACATGCGTAAAGATATCAGAAAACCTTCCCCTTTGTGACGCACCACCTTTGTATAAGCCCAAAAGAAAATCCCACCAGTTAACGGACCCCTTCCAAGATAAGTACTGCCTGTAGGACTGCAAATGCTTTTCTGTGCTCCAATGTAAAAATCCACGGCCCTTCTCGTGAAGCACAACCTGAGAAACAAAGCTATCAATATTTTGCCCATGGTAAAACTTATACGCAGGCGCCTCTGGATCCAATCTGTCATCTGTATGAAAAAACTTTTCTTTAGTCACGTTACGCACTGCTTCTGCAGAAAAAAGGCAGTATTGTAAAACAAAATCTGAGTTCACTCCCATTTTCTCCATTAAGCTAGTTATTTCAATAACATCACATAAACTTTGTTCCTCCAATCGAACAATCATAAAGATTTTGTCCATCTCAGCCCCAAATAACCGCCCTGGCCAATCAAAGCTCTCCTTGCCTTGCTTCTCACAAGATAGCGCTAATTCCTGCAAACCCTTGCACAGCTGCTGCGGTGACTTAATCTCAGGTGAGCTCTGCCACAAAAGATCCACTTTTTGGCTATCAGCCAACTTCTTCGCCTTAGAGTACAAAGATTGCAAGGCTGCGCACGCCCTACGAGCCTTCGTCACAGTACGGCTTGCAACAGGGTCAAAAATCGCTAACGCAGATTGTGCTTTTGCAAGATAAACACCTTGACAACGACACCAAAAATCATATTGATCCTGGTCCTTACCTTGCAGGTCCATTAAAACTTCATGCGGCAAATCCGCTGCAGCACACATCACAAAATGTGGGCACTCCCAACCTTCTTTTTTAGACTCTTGCATGCACTCCGCAAGCGTAAGGCTTTCATTGATACACAGCTCCTTGCCACGGCTATCCTCTCTAAAAAACTTACACCACAAAAGGTCTAGGGCAGAACTGTTCGACTGTGCAAATAGTTCCTCTGCTTTTTGCAAAGCTCGAAAAACCTCCCACCAGTTAGCACCCCCCTGCCAGTCTAAGAAATTTATGTATCGCAAAATGGAGTCGGAAATTTGCTTTTCTTTCGGAAGCTGCACATGCTGCAACAGCTGTATAACAGAGTCCTCAATGTTTTGTCCGTGATAAATCTTATAGAGCGTAGTTCCCTTCTCCGGATTTGCGGGCAAAAAACTACGAAAATTGTTATGAGCAACTGCACCAACATAGTGAGCACAAAAGGCGGTAATATTATGGTTATCCACCCCTACATCCTCCATGATCATAGCCACTTTCGCAATGGAAGCATACCCTCCCAAAATACCACATGCTTTCTGCAAAATCTCCAGCCAAAGGCCTCTCATGTCCACACCTTCACTCAGACCAGGCAAATTAAAAATTTGCTTGCTGTCCTCTGAAAGATAGGCCTTTTTCATGTCATATAAACCAGGAAGTAAGCCGCGTAGCTCCTTTATTTCACCTTGTTTTTTCCACAGCCTTATCTTATTGTTGCGTGATTTTGCACTTTCTCTTTCATACAAAGACACCACAGCCTTAGAGGCGGGCTTATCAATGCATAACACAAACTTTACTATTGGTGCAAAAAGCTCCAAAGACTTTTCGACACAACTACTCAGGCCTTCTTCCGATATGTCAGAAGCAAAACCGCTAAACCCCAAAATCATTATCACAATCAACTTCATACTAATCCTACGACTTCCATTAAAACAACCGTGCTTTACGCTCCTATCAATGCACACACTTTCTTGACATTAGCCATACATAACTTTTACTCAGCCAACAACGTCATCTTGCGCCCAAACTTTTGCGACGCTCCTACCTGCGACGCCCTGTGCGAGGCTTCTCGGGCGGACTCCCAACTAAAGTACAGCCGGCCATCTGGATGGTACCTATAAATCACTTCTCTAGGGTTTTCATCTCTTGCAAGCCACTGTTCGCTTTCTTGTATCATATCCCACACTTGCTCCAGGTTTATCTGAGTCTGAGCATGCTGACCACTTGCTTGCGGCGCGTGCTCAGAGATAACGGCCGCTGCCGATTCTAATGCATTCGATGATAAAATCTTAAAACCTAAGTTTTGCAAATACGCGGTCAAGACATTACACGCCTTCTGTCTCGACTTGTCTTTATAAGACATAATACTCATCAAAAACTCCACAATCCTTCTACCTTCTAGCAACCCACGGTATAGAGATCCTTCCTCCAGAGCCTCCACGCCTCGTATACAGCCAGGCGCCTCTGGCAAACACTTCACAATTAACTGTAAAAAATCTAGGTCTGGCTCCTGCATCATGCTCTCCATGATAGAAAGCATGCGCCCAACATTAACTACATCAACACCTTCAATCCTAATACCTGGTGCGCTATAGCCTTGCAGCGCGTGGAGAGCTCCATTAATCTTTCCAAATAGCCACTTCATCCCGCGATCCTGATCCCAGATCTTACCTATTCCTAACCGACGATTCAGCCTGTTGGTCACGATCTTTGCCAATCTATCTTGAGACTGCGGTAGAGAATATAGCTGCGTCCTCATATCAACCAGGTGCTGATATACGCCGACTAAGTCAAACCTATCGCTCATAAGCTTGCCCCATGCTGTATCCAAATACTGGTCGCCTTTTTGTCCATATTGACAGCCAGATTCCAGCAAACCAGACAAAACATTCCACCAGTTAACGCCCCCTTGTATCTGTAAAAGATTCATGTATTGCAAAATATGGTCTTCACCATTTTTTGCGCAAAGACACGCGCAGTTCAACAAAAGGTTCAAAAAGCGACCTATTTCTTGTCCAGTAGCAAACTTATAGTATGTTGCGGTCTTATCCACATCCTTAAAACTGCCCGCCTCTGCGGCTCCATGTCCTGTAACACACGCACAAAATTCAGCTATATTAGACGGCGCTACACCGACGCTCTCTAAGAAGCCTACCAAATCTGCCCTGCTCTTAGGTGTCGCGGTCATTTTTTCACCGTGATGGAGCACATAGCGCAACACCTCTGCCCAAAACTGCTCTATATCACAGCCTGTATATAACGTTACAAGCTCCACATCTTGTTTATTCTCATCAAAGCTATGTTTCAAGGCTGTCAGTTTGCGCACTAGCTCTGAGGTGTTTTCGATTTTACCCGGCAAACTTGTTGCCGGTGTAGTAGTATAGTCGTTCAGCTCACGATATCGTGCTCGAGCCTCATTTATAACATAAAACAGAGGGCTGTCGTCTCTGTCGATGAAAATTATTCGAAAGAATGGTTGAAAAAACGATAGGCTGGTTGCTAATCTCTCGACATACACACTTTCACCCCGACAAAGAAAATCATAAAGCCCTCTATCAGCCATCTGCAATCGGCTCATAAAGGCACCTCCTGCAGACTTTACGTGCGCACACGCACACGCCAGTTGATCCGAAAAACTAAAGTCTATATCACGCTGAAACTGTTGTATGCACTCTAAGAGATCTTCACTATCGGACCAAACTTGCATTAATTCATTTTTTAACGCTGTCACATTTTCATCAACCAACTTCTCAACCACAGTGTCCAAGCAAACATATACGCCTAATAATGACATCTGATCTTTATTGTAAAACAAATAGTCCGCCGTCCTACTTTGCAACGTAGGGCCACTTTCTATTATTGGTGCTGGCCTTTCTTCAGCAGCTACCGGCTGATACTGCTCAAAAGACACCCGGTCACCCAACTTTTCCCTCCACTGCGCACACACAGTATTATACAGGCCTACTGCCTTTTCACTTGCCCTCACCATATAGTCAGACCTTGAGGCCAGGGCATGGTACTCAATCGCAAGCTTCGCGTACTCTTTATTTCCCCATTCACTTGAGGTCTGTTCCAAGCTCGCTGCTACACAGCTCCAGCTTAAAAGTATTAACATTTTAATAATAGACATAACCAATCCTCTTCTTACTCCCAACACACACCAAACTTTAAACTACTAAGCTCCACTCTGTTAGGTCACTCTCTTGCTCCTGCTGCTGCAGTATCTTATTAGCACGCGTGCGTAAAGACAGCTGCTCTGCAGTGCTGCATTCACTGCAGTGATTTCGCAAAAAGGCTTCCGCAACTCTTTGCCCTCCTAAAGCATGCAGATCATGACAAACTTCATCGATCTCTTTCTCTGCATAAACCAAAGACATTCCTTCTTGCTGTAGTAAGAACTTCAAATATTGCAGTAACGGCTCCACTCTCTTTTCTTTCTTAGCTTTTATTGCATTCCACAAGAGTGATGATACGACTTCTTGACCCTCTTGAAGACTAGGCACAGACTTAAGCATATCCATCAACTTCTCTAACGATAGTTTAGGTACTAGATAGCCTATGTAATGCACCGCATTCCTCTCAGCTCGCGCCTGCCCTCCCTCGAAACGACTCCCTGTTAACAACATCCCGCTCAAAAATGGCATAGCAGTTTCTCCTTCCACCAGCCTTTTGTAAGTCCCTTCCTGAAGACGCTGCACTCCTCCATTTTTCTGCAACACACCCTCTGTTGGCAAACTCTGAACGACAAAATCAAAAAAGCTTAGCGTTTTAGTACCCACGGGCATGGAGAAGTGTATGAGCTCCACCATTTGGCTCACTATATGCATATTAACGTTTTTCATGCGCTTATCTGTCCATAGTGCAGACGCCCCCCCCTCACGATATCGCACCAACCAATCCAAGAGGTCTTCTAGCGCTTCCTGCTTTTCCTGCTTTAGGTCTCTCAGCTGTCCAATTACATCTACCAAATAATTATGCGCTTTATCACAATCACCCACCTCGTTTAGCAACTGGTTACGCACACTCACAAAGACCGGCGCAAGCCTTCCTTTTCGTGACGCACCACCTTTGTACAGACCCAAAAGAAAGTCCCACCAGTTCACAGAACCCTTCCAAGATAAGTATGCTACGTATTTGCTCAAATAATCTGCAATTGGCCAGTGTATAAACCCATCACTCTTCTCGTTAAGTATAATCTGAGAAACAAACTGGTCAATATTCTGCCCATAGAAAAACTTATACGCTGTCGCCTCTGAATCCAAACTTCTCCAGCTCCATGTGCGGAAAAATTGTCCTTTGGGCGCCTCGCATACTGCAGAAGCAGAAAAAACACAGTATTGTAAAACAAAATCTGGGTGCACTCCCAACCTTTGCATTAGGTTTGTTATTTCTATCACATCAAATAAAGTTTGCGTATCATAGTTAAGATCCAAAAATATCTTACCCATATCAGCTCCAAATAAACGCCCTGGCCACTCAAAGCTCTCCATGCCTTGTTGCGCACAATTCAGCTCTAATGCCCGCAAGCCTGTACGCAATTGTCCAATGTCGTTAATCACCGGTTGGCTTTTACCCCACACAGGGTTCTTTTCTTGAGGGGGCCGCACCGACCTTGCCTTAAAGTATAAGGACTGCAGCGCTTTACACGCCCTAGAATTCGACTGCTGAATACGGTTTATCACTGGCACAAAAATCACTAACGCAGATTCTGCTTTTTCAGCATAAATTCTACGGCAACGCTGCCAAAAGTCATATTGCTCCTGGTCTGTTTTTGCCAAATCCATTAAAATGTCATACGGCACGTCCGCAGCAGCACACATCACCAAATGTGGACACTCCCAACCTTCCTTTTTAGACTCTTCCATACACTCCCGAAGCGTAAGGCTTTCATTGAGAAACCTCTCTTCTCCTCTGCTGTCCTCTCTAAAAAACTTCAGCCAAGTCTTGCGGATATCTTCTCTAAAAAAATCCCCCCAATCACTATTTAATCCAGAGCCATGACAGCCTTCAAATGTTTTTTCTGCTTTTTGCAAAGCTTGGAAAACCTCCCACCAGTTAGCCCCACCTTTCCAGTCCAAAAACCGTATATAACCCAAAATAGAAGCAGACGTCAGATAGACCTTCGAAATCTGCACACACTCCAGCAAACCTGAGATATGCTCCTCAATGTTTTCTCCTTGCCAAGTCTTATAAAACGTCGTACCCTCCTCCGGACTGGCCGGCGCAAAATCAAGCAAATTGCCACGCGCAACGCTGGCAACACAATTACAATAAGCCGCGATATAGGGTCTTTTCACGCCCATCTTTTCCATGATATTCACCATGCCATCAATAGCCTTATAACTAGCGGGCATATCCCAAATGCTCTCCAAAATCTCCAGCCAAATATCCCCCATATCCACGCCCATCCGGACTCCAGGAAGACTAAAGCTTGGATTACGCCCAGCTGAAGCTGTTTTCAGAGTATATAGCCAAGGCAGTAAGTCGTGCGGCTTGGTTATTTCTTTTGCTTCTTTCCAGTCCCTAACGCACTCCTTTGAAGATCTTGCACTTTCTCTCTCACAAAAAGCCACTACCGCTTGAGAGGCTGGCTTGTCAATTCCTGAAACAAACTTTGCTATTGGTGCAAAAAAATCCAAGGCCCTCTCAATGCGCGCGCTCAAGTCTTCTTCCGACAACTCTGCTGCGGCACCACCAAACGCCAAAACCATTAAAAACATCAACTTCATACTAAACTGCATTTTCCTTTTAGATCATCTTATCGCAAAAATTCAATCCACGCAATTATTAAATACATGAATTTCCCCCACCCCAATATTAACAAATTAGAGAGTTTTTTCTCTTTTTAGGTCTTATCGCAAAGGTAGAATAACCTATCTGTCCCAGTCCATAACTTTCCGTTAAAACGGCACCGCTTCGCCCCCTCTTACTCGGCCAACAACGTCATGCTGAGCCCGAACTTTTGCAGCTCTCCTGCCTGTGATGCCCTGTGCGATACTTCTAGATCAGACTCCCAGCTAAAGTACAGCCTGCCATCTGAAAGGAACCTATAATTTGTTGCTTTAGATTGTTCATCTTTTGCAAACCACTGTTCGCTTTCTTTTATCATATCCCACACTTGATCCAGTTTTATCGGAGCATGCTCACCACTTTGCGGCTTCTGCGCAGATATAACTGCCATTAGCGACCCTAACGTACTAGATGGTACAACCTTAAAGCCTAAATTTTGCAAATACGAGACTAAAACATTACACGCTTTTTGTTTCGATTGGCTTTTGCAAGCCACAATTTTCGTCAAAAAACTCAGGGTATCACGACCTTCTAGCAGACTTCGGTATAGAGAGTCCTCTTTCAGTCTCTCTGTACCTTGCATCACACCTGAAGTGTTCTTTTCGGGCAAACACTGCACAATTAACTGTAAAAAATCCAGGCCCCGCTCCTGCATCATGCTCTCCATTAAAGAAAGCATGTTCCCAACATTAACTACATCAACACCTTCAATCCTAATGCCTGGTGCACTATAGCCTTGCAGCGCATGGAGAGCTCCATTAATCTTGCCAAATAGCCAATTCATCCCGCAATCCTGATCCCAGATCCTGCCTGGGCCTAATCGACGATTAAGCCTGTTAGTCACAATCTGTGCCAATCTATCCTGAGACTGCGGTAAGGAAGATAGCCTCTCCTTCATCTCACAAAGGTACTGACATACGTTGATTAAGTCAAACCTATCGCTCATAAGCTTGCCCCATGCTCTATCCAAATACTGGTCGCCCTTTTGTCCATATTGACAGCCAGCTTCCATCAAACCGGACAAAACACTCCACCAGTTAACGCCCCCTTGCCTCTGTAAAAAATCCATGTATTTCAAAATATGATCTTCAGGATTGTTTGGGCAGAGACACGAGCAATTCAACAAAAGGTTCAAAAATCTACCTATTTCTTGTCCGGTAACAAACTTATAGTATGTTGCGGTCTTATCAACACCCTTACAGTCACCTGCATTAACGGCTTCACGCCCTGTAACACACGCACAAAGTTCCGCTATATTAGACGGCGCTACACCAACGCTCTCTAGGAAGCTTACCAAACCTGCCGTGCTCTTAGGTGACGCAACCATTTCTTCACCATTGTGGAGAACATAACGCAAGACCTCTGCCCAAAACTGCTCTATATCACAGCCTGTATATAACGTTACAAACTGCGCATCTTGTTTATGCCCATCAAAGCTGCGTTTCAAGGCTTTCAGTTTGCTCACTAAATCACTGACTCTTTCTATATGCTTACAGCACGGCAGCACGCTCCGACCGTGCTTAGCCGCCAAGGCATGATATCGCAACTGAGCATTTTGTATAGACTTAAAAAGAGGCGTGTCCGCTTGTGCAGTTATTTGAAAAAAATGCTGAAACAACCCCACACTTGTCTCCAACCTCTCAACATAGGTTTTCTCACACTGCATCAAAAATTCAAAAAAGTCTTGGTCACACTCTTCTAACCCTTGAAGGTATAGCCCCGCATTTATCGCATGCATACCCGCACACACCAGTTGATCCGAAATAACCAAATCTCCCTCCTTATACTTACGTATGCACTCTAGCAAATCATCATTTTTGGCAGGCTCTTCAGCAACTCACCCTTTAACTCTTCCACCGTCTCATCAACAACGCCCCGAGGCAAAGACGCTAAACCAAACCACACTCTCAACACTGCCATTTGATGTCTGCTGCGAAACAAATAGTCCGCCGCCCTGCTTTGCAGTGAAAGCCCGACATCTATTATTTTCTCTTGCTTTTGCGAGGCCACCACAGGCTGAAGTGGCTCAGAAGACCCTAGGCGCTCCTTCCACTGCGCGCACACTTGATTGTACAAGCTTACAGCCCTCTCACTCGCAGAACCCATACTACTTGCGTGAGCCACAAGAGAGGCATATTCCGCCTTAGAAATAGAAAAACCTTCCGCTTTCATCACTACGCCAGCGTGCGGGTTCTGCACCAGATCCAACGCCAAGCAGCTCCAGCTTACAACCATTAGCATTTTCATAAACATAATTAACTCTCTTTTCATCCCAAAAATCCACCAAAATTTAAACTACCAACTCAGGAAAATCAAAGCCTGGATTACGTCCAGCTGAAGCTGTGTTCAGGTTAAGTAAACAAGGCAGTAATTCTTGTAAGTGGTTTATTTCACTTGATTCTCTCCAGCATCTGACTCGCTCCTTTGAGGAGTTTGCACTTTCTCTCTCGCAAAAGGCCACTACCGCTTGAGAGGCTGGCTTGTCAATGCCTGACACAAACTTTGCTATTGGTGCAAACAGATCCAAAGCCCGCTCAATACGCATGCTCACGTCTTCTTCCGACAATTCTGCTGCAACACCACTAAACCCCAAAGCCATTAAAAACATCAACTTCATACTAAACTGAATTGTCCTTTTAGACCATGCTAGCGCAAAAATTCAATCCACACAATTATTAAATAAAATTAATTGCCCCAACACCGTTCAGCACCCAATTACACGAGAAACGACCAGAAGATTCGGACATCGTATCATTCACGATAAGCTCAACACACGCTCACTCATATGCTCTATAGGTTCAGTTTAACAAAATCTAGTCGATGTCTTTGAGCCTCAGCAACTTGCCAACCATTCAAAAACCTTCGAGCAGAATTGTCAAAACCTGTCTGCCGCAAGAGTGCACAAGCCTCCATAATTTCTTTTTGAGCATACTCCTCGCTGAGCTCTTTTTGCAATATTACAAACTTTACGTAAGCAATCAGGGTCCCATCAAAGATACGCCCCTTTTTTTTGATTTTTTCCCAAATTAAACCTGACACCAACGAACTCTCTTTCATCTTACCAGGAACCTGGCGTAACATGATGAATAGCTTGGCAACAGAGTGATGCAGCGACAAGTAATGAACATACGACGTAACATTTCTTACGGCCCTTTCGCTCCCTTCAGGATTTGCACTTGCTTTGCCTGCATCCAGCATATCCGATATGATCTCTATAGCATCCGCCCCTTCTATCACTCTCTTATACAGTCCTTCTTGCAAATCAGCCGTATCTAAAACTTCCCATTGACCCAGACCTCTTGGAGGTAAACTCTGCACCATGAGGTTCCAGAAACCCTCTGATCTGCTCTCCTTTAATCGATCTATACTACTTATTATGTTGCTCAGTTTATGCTGTGTTACATTACGCACACGACTACCTTGCCATATAGAAGATATTCCGCCACATGCTCCACTCAACCATCTAATCAACTGATCAGAGGCATCTTCTTTAGCATCTCGTTCAAGATCCATGCTCTCCACGCTCTTCAAGTGGTCAAGGGCCTCCCCTAAATCACCACCTTGTTTCATAAGGGTTTCATATACCGAGCTCAGTATTTCACTGCCGTCCCCATGGGACCGCGCCCCAATCTTAATCAAACCAGTGATAAAACTCCACCAGTTCACAAATTGCATACTTTGTAGATAGCTCTGGTAACTCCTTAAACGAGCCCACAATTCACCAGAGCCATGAGTCGCCCCCTTTATCTGATCAATGAAAAAATCTATTTTTTTACCTTTTGCAAAATTCTGAGTTACAAAATTCCGAGCTGTGAGCACTCTTTTACATGAAAAGTGCACACACCTCGGTTGGGCTTCTATACACTTCAAAAAATAGAGAGTTAGGTGTTGAGCGTCCACTTTTTTGCTCTCCATAAAAGACGCGATAGAAAAGCACTCCCAGGACAAAGAGTTCCGCCCCCCTAACAGCGCGCAATCGACTTCCTGTAAAATTTCTGCCCAAATACCATCCATGCTGCACCCTTGCAGCTGTCCTGGGAGATAAAAGAGCTCGTTATTTTCTGAACACTCCACGCCCTCTATTTTAAGGAGCCCTTCCTGTAGTGCCGTCACCTCACTAATGTCGGACCGTTCAAACCAAGGGTCCCAAATTTCTCCACTAACAGCCTTTAGCTCCTTCACCTTACTGTATAAAGCCTTTACTGCACCACACGCAGGCTTATCACTTTTTAAAATCAAAGCCGACACTGGTGCAAAAACATCTAAGGATTGCTGTGCTTTTTCAAGGCATATCTGCTGATCTTGCAAAGGCCCCACATCCGCCGCCACGCAGCTTAAACTAAATAATATAAAAAAATACAATTGCATAATTCCTCACTCAACAAAATCTTTCATCACCATTACAACCGCGACCCTCGATATTCCGCCTCATCCTTTGACTCACAAAAAAAGTACACCCGTCCATCAGAAAGCCGCCTTCCTCCCCAATAGTACGCTTGCTCAGCATGCCTTTCCCGCCACTGTTTGCTTTTTTTTACCATCGCCAACACACAATCAAGTGGAACCGTCTCACTCGCGCTGTTCCTGCTCTGAGCCTGTATCACGTCCGACAACGCCCGTGGTGGATCAAAGGCAAGCAACTTAAACCCTAATCGCTGCAAATACTCTGTTAAGACATTATACACGATTTGCCGCTCTTGCCCTGTGTGTGCCCTATCTTTACAAGACACAATATTCATCAAAAAATGCAGTGTATTGTGACCTTCTAGCAAACCCCGGTATAAAGTCCCTTCTTCCAGACAACCCACACCTTGAGGCACACCAAAACCTGTCTTTTCCGGCAAACATTTCACAACTAACTGCAAAAATTCTACACTTCTCTCACGGATCATACGATCCATCAAAGCAATCATTTTATCCACATTAGTGATATCAACGTTCACTATTTTTATATCTGGGGTTCTATAGCCCTGCATCGCATGCAAAGCGCTATTAAGCTTACCCATCATCCATTTCACACCACGATCCTCCGCCCAAATACTGCAAGCACCACACCTAAGGTTAATCCTTTTACACACGATCTCCACCAACCGCGCCTGATCTTGCGGGAATGCAGCAAGCTTTTCCTCCATCAAACTAAGGTACGCACACACGTCAGCTAAGTCAAATCTCGCGCTCACAAGGTGAGCCCAAGCGGTATCCAAATACTGATCTCCTTTTTTCCCATATTGGCAGCCACTTTCCTGCAATCCATCGAGCACCTCCCACCAGTTAGTCCCCGAGCGAGTCACTAAAAAACCCATGTATTGCAAAAGATGGTCTGGTGGGGAACCTTCCCGTGTACAAATACATGGACCGTCAATCAAACTCTGAACAAACCCCTTGATTTCCACCCCAGAAACAAATTTATAATATGTTGTGTTTTTATCGAGATGGTGACACTCTGTCCCACACCCTAACCGCTGTGTAACAACTGTGCAAAATTCAGCTATAATGGATGGCTCAACTCCAACGCTTTCTAAAAACGCTACGAAACCTTGCGTACCCACACATGAAGCTTGCATTTCCGTGCCTTTTTGAAGCACATAGCTCAACACCTCCATCCAAAAATCGTCTACACTCCGCCCAGAGTATAAAGTCACAAATTGCGCATCCTCTTTTCGGGTGCCAAGTTGGGCTTTCAGGGTATGCAATTTAGCCGTTAAACCCCTAATGTTTGTGATATGGTCATCTGAATGAATACATCTCCCACCATAATCTGCTCGCAAAGCTTCATACCTCAATCGCGCATTATTTATAACAGCAAACAGAGGAGTGTCAGCTTGCGAAATCATTTTAAAAAAAGGCTGAAAAAACTCTAAACTTTCTGCTAAAAGTACTGTATAGCCCTGCTCTCCGGCACACAGAAATTCATAAAAATCGGCATCGTAGCACTTCAATACAGAGTTAGATCCATCCCGCTGCGCGCGCGCACACGCACACATAAGATCCTCTGACATGACAAAATCCACCTCCGTTTTAAACTTGAGTATGCACTCGCGCACATCATCGTTTTTGGGAAGACTCTGAATTAACGCCTCTGTTAAATCTTTCACGTTCGCATCAACAAACCGCTCTTTCAAGCCGCACAAGAGATCAAGCACACGACATACTAACATCTGACGACTATTGCTAAACAAATAGTCCGCAGCTCTGTTTTTTAGCGGAAGGAAATTAGCGCTTGTAGGAGCTGGTCCACTTTGCACAACCAGCGGTTGAAATGACTCACAAGATACTATCTCACCCAACACCCCTCTCCAACTCATGCACAGATTATTATATAGACCTATCGCCTTTTCATTTGCAAACATCATATAAGGGGCCCTTACGACTAGAGTATGATACGCTTGTGCAAGATACGAAATATTTACACGCTCAAGTTCTCCCGAGGGTTTCTCCAGGCTAGCGGCTACGCAGCCCCAGCTCAAAAGTATTAAAAATTTTGTTATACGCGACATTCTCTTTTCTGTTATCTCCAGTCAAACAGCAATCTATAAAGCCGATTCTGTCAGCGCAACCTTCCACTCTTCCCTCTGCCGTTCAGCACCATGATATGCACACAACTCCACTGGCGCTGAATCATCCACAGACGACTCTGTCAGTGCGACATCCTGCTCTGCTCGCTGCAGTGCATCGCCAGCATATGCAAGCAACTCCATTTGCGCTATACTCTCACACGAACCACAATGTGTAGTCAAAAACTCCTCAGCAGACTTTTTAGCACCCACATTACACCAATAAGTGTTACACAAATATTGGCTCACCTTATCCAGTTCACTCTTCGCATAACTATTAGACAGCCCTTCCTGCATCACTAAAAACTTCAAATATTGAAATGCTGGCTCCAGTTGATCAACTCTTTGATCAAACCTGTTTTTTATAGCATGCCAAATAAGCAGTGCGACAGACGATCGGTAGCACTTCATGCCCGAAGCTTGCTTAAGCAGCTCAAATAACTCTCCCATTGATAGTTTAGGTGCCAAATAGCCTAATAATAGTCCGCCATAAGCATCTTTTCCTCCACTTGCTGTAAGATCTCCAACCAAAGCCCCCCCCATATTAACCTGGGCCAATAGCCCAGGAAGATCAAAACTTGCTCTATCTGTATCAGAAGTCCAAGCAGCTTGAAGTTTACGTAAACCTACCAGCAAATCGCTTATGTCTGCGGGCTCACCTTGCGTTTTCCATACAGATACATCCGTATGGGAGCATGCGTTTTCACGTTCATAAAAAGACGCTACAGCTTGAGACGCTGGCTTGTCAATTCCTGACACAAACTTTGCTATTGGCTCAAAAAGATCCAGGGACATCTGGACTCGATCGCTTGCGCACTTGTACGCCACTTCAGCGGAAAAAACACTTAAACCTATCAAAACTAAAACACAGACCTTCACCATGAATCTCCCAGCACTTACGCTATTTCGGTTATTGTAACCCAAGTGCGCCTTCTATACAACCACAAATATTATGCAATCATAGTCACGTTGATTCCGAATTTCTGCCGGTGCGATTCCTGTGCGTCCGGAAAGCAAGGTCATTATCTGGCTCGCAATCACAATATAACCACCCATCTGGATTTGCCGCCCCTTCCCCGTCGCTACCTTTTCCTCACAAGAAACCACCCTCATCACAAAACTTAGCGTATTGCGATTATCAACCTTCGCATGCAAATCATCTCCCCCCCCCCCCAAGCCTTAGCTTCCGCAGCCCAGACAGCTAACAAGTACAGGGTATGCGTAGGCCGCAATCACAACATATGCAAAAATGCGCTATGCTTGGCCTTTGACTCTTATACAATCAAGAGCTCACTATATACGTACCTTACGTTTGCTACCTTCTGGTTATCTAAGAAACACAGCCTTCAGTGTCTTCATTTTCGCTTAATGTTTGTGCCAATTTTTGTGCATCAGACAGTCTCTGCATCGCAACACCTCCAGGGCATACACGATTGCTTCTGACACGCACTCGCCCACTTCGTTCATATCCCATCGTGCATAAAAAATCCCCTGCCTTTTGCACCTCTTTGTCCACATAATCGCTGTCTGACCCTTCTAAAGATTGCACAAACTCTAAGTAAGAAAAGATACTGTTAACACTGCACCAACCCCTGTTTTCAATCGCTTTCCAGATGACACCACTCAAAAAAAACATACTTTCTAACTGAGCTATTTGCTTTAACAACTCAAACAACGCACTCACAGATAAATGAGTGCACAAATATTCTAAATACGAATTAGCATTTCTTTGAGACCTAGCTCTTTCCTCTCGGTTCCTGTCTGGGTTTGCGCTGGATTGGCCTGCTTCTAGCATATCCGCAATGAACTGCAGTGCATTGTGCCCTTCAATCACATCTTTATACAGCCCCGCCGGCAAATCATGGGTCACACCACGTAATCTCCATGCTCGTTGCTTTGGCAAACTCTGCACTATGAAGTTATAAAAGCCTTCTGTCTTATTCTCCTGCAATTTCTCTAACTTACAGATCACTTCATTGAGTTGATGCTTTGTCACCTTGCGCACTCGCCCACCTCCCCATATCGCAGAGGCTCCTTCACGACCCACATGCAGCCACTCCACTAACTCTTGAATCGCATCTTTTCGTACCTGCGGTTCCAACACAAGACTCTCAAGCTTACAAAGGTACTGAAGCGCGTTTTCTAAATTACCTCCTTCTCTCAGCAGCGTTTCTTTTATCCAGCTAAACTCCTCTCTAACAGCACCACTATCTTTTACACCACTACGGAGCAAGCCAATTTTAAAATCCCACCAATTGGCCTGGTTGCGCCAATTTAAATAAGCTCGATATGTTTGCACTTGGCGCCCATACACTCCCTGCAAAGACTTGCAGCCATCCATTAACTGACAAATGAAAAAATCAATTTTTTCCCCATAGAAAAACTTATAGGCAATATTGTCCGGAAAAGAGTAAGGGATAAATCCCCAGTGTAAAAAAAAGTTACGGTTATTCTGCAAATGAATTTTTTCAGCATATCCGAGCAAAACCACCGTCACATCATGCACACTAACTTGCACATCCTCCATTAAACACACCAGGAAAGAAAGGTCTGCCATGTCAGCTTTCAGAGTCCTCACCTCAGGTGCTGTCACAATCTCTGCAACAAGGCTTTTTGCATCTTCACCTAAGCCCATAAGAAACATCTTCACGTTCAAGGAGTCTACAGAGTTCACTAACTGAACCAAGCTGGCCATTAGCTCTTCAAGGTTTTTAATCTTATGGGCAGGACTCCAAGGCAACGGCTGCTCACTGCTAAGGTGATTTAGGCGCTGCATTTCGCAATACACACCCTGAAGGGCCTTACACACTGGGCGATCAATCCTCAGTATCAACTCAGAAACAGGCTCCAGCATACATAATAACGCCTTTGCCCGCTCAAAATACACTCCCTGACCGTGGTCATCATTCGGCGTGTCAGTCTGAAGCAACTGCGCTGCTGTACATTCCCGTGATATGTAGCTAGCCGCCTCTTGTAAAGGAGGTTCCTCTACTGCTGTCGCCATACAGTTTAAGCTTAAAAATATTAAAGAACGCAATACCATTTTCACCTCATGACCTTTGTTACAGGCATTGTAACACAAATCTATTAGGGCACAACTTAAATTTTGTTAACCACCCAAGATCTGCCCACTTCTCTTGAACTCTTAGCAAACATTGTGGGGAAGATACTCCTCTCCAGTTGTTAATTAACGTACATTCCACAATTCATCATAGTCTGAAGCGCTATAGGTCACCATCTCTTTTAAAGATTCCCAGGACGAAGGGACCAACAACCGCTTCGCATACTCATATTTCTGCCAGGCGTCTTGCGTGTCGATGCGCTCTACACCTTTATCCAAAAAATCTCTCGCTATTTTTTTACTGCCAAGATCACTTAAAAAATCACAAGTTATTTTTACTTCCTTAAGCGCAAAACATAACTTTAGCGTTGGGTTCAGTATTACACTCTTTAGGTAACCTAATAGCCCCCCTACATTCCGCACACCTTTTGCCTTAAGCTCCTCCCAGATCAAAGGAGTCAATATTGTATCTTGCAAACACCATTTATGAGCCCCCTCTAACATCTGAAACCAGCAGAATTCTAAAAATTTAGGTCTTAAATAGTGTAAATATTCCGCAGTAGAGCTTTTTGCCGACAGTCTTCCGCGCTCCAAATCTGCCCGAATCATTTGATCCAGTATTTGCAGAAGGTTTTTTCCGAACAACATCTGAGAGTATAGCGACTCGCTCTTCAAACTCGATTCACAACCAATCGCTGGCGCCTCACTAGGCAAAACGCTCACTATAAAGTCAAAAAGCTCAGCCGGCCACGGCTCCTTATCATAAAGAGAAATCAGCACCTCCACTTCACTAATAGGAAAGTTTTGAAAACAAACGCTTTTCGTTTGTTCTGAGGACATGGGCTTTTGCTTTCCAAACAAACCAACACTAACCTTCTCGGCTTGCTCTTTATTACGAACCCTGGCGCCTCGTTCTTGAACTAAAGCATCATATGCACGTCTAGCTTTAATGGCATCACAACGAATCACATCAACCGCTGCATCTTTTTCCTCACCTTCCTCATCATCATCTTTCGACCTCTCCCACAAATATACGTAAGCGTCCTTTTCCTCATCATATTCTTTCGGATCTTCCCACAAATATGCGTAATTTGTTTCCAGATCCATATTAGCCGCGCCACTACCTGCCAAAACACCAACACTTGCTCCACTGGTGGCAATTACATCCACAACAGAGTCCCACGCAGAAGGCTTCAGTGTCTTTCGAGCCACCTCATAACAAGCCTCTTGGCCAGACTCAGCACAACGAGAGCGGCCTGCCTCTAGAAAATCATAAGCAATTCTTTTTTGACCAAGGATCGACACACACTCAGCAATATATCTGATTTCTTGCTTGGCATGAAAATGCAGAATATTTTCATCCAATATCACAAATTTCAGGTATGAAAGCAAAGGCTTTAGATCACTCACACCTGTTTCCTTTAAAGTCTTCCAAATAAGAGAGGTCACAGTCAGCTTACATTGGCTATGCCTCGCTAATTCCGCGGCATCAGGAACGAGCTCTAGCATCTTAAACAACCCCGCTTCTCTCATCTGAGGTGCAACATATTGCAAATACGCCCCAGCAGATCTTGTTTCCATCACTTGTTCACGACACCAGTCTGCTTTAACCATCTGCACAACAAAAGAGAGCACATCGCTTCCTTGCATTAGTTGCTTAAACACAGACTCATCTGGCAAACTATCTCCAAGGCCAGGAGATCGATCCGGCAAACACTGCACCATAAATTCAAAAAACTCAGCAGACCTTTCTTGATGCATGCTATCCAACTTGTTAATCAAATCATCTAATTGATATAGCCGCACCTTCTGCAGGCATACATAACCAGAAGATGTCGGACTCTCTTCCAAAAAAGCTAGTTCCTCACTCAATTTAATCTCGTCCACATGAGAGTTCTTTAGCTTCATAGTCCGCATTCGATCTATTAAAGACTCATAGGCGAACCTGCACCGCTCTACATCACAGTACACAAAGCTCTCAAGCTGTGGTTGAGATTCGCCCAAATCCACCTCATCAAAGCCGCTGCACCCCAATGCTATTAATACGAAAATATATACCATACCAACCTCTTTAACTTAGCCTAAAGATCTTATATAATCTTTCACTCAAAAGCAAGGCTTCGATCCTCTCATGAAAGCTTTCACACACAAAACCAACTAATTTAGAGCAGGTTCCTTGAAAAATATCAATGACGTCAAACACATCGTACACCAGCGAGCTTATTGTTGCAACTCTCCCTTAACGTAACAGTAACGATCTCGTTGCTCCGCTAAAGTCTCAGACACTCCACTAGCAAACAAAGAATTGAAATCTTCCCAGCAAGGCCAGACACTCAAAGTGCTCGCCACCTGTTCTTTCTGCTGGATATATGAGCACAGCACTTGAAGCTCCTGTCTTACGTACGACCCATCAGTTTGTTCCGAGACAATCAAAGCCTTTAAGTATGAAAGGTGTGCGCCAGGATAACACTTATTATCTCGAATGACACTCCAAACACACCGAGCAATATCCATTCGTGGGCACAGCGCGCTTGTCCATTGTTTCTCACCCTCTATGGGCAATGACACATTCAGCAGATCTGACAAAATATTAAAAAGTTTCTTTACAGAAAATTCATTTGATAAATAACGCAAATATGCCTCTGCAGTACTGTTGCCCGGATGGATCTCAGACCGCACCATATCCACTATAAAGTTCAAGGGCTCTTTTCCTACAATTAATTGACTATATATCGCCCCCCCTAGCAAACTATCACTACATTGCTCAGGCAACATATCGTCATTTGGCAAGCACAACACAGCAAAACGAAAAAACTCGCGGGTTTTTTGCGGCATTATCTCATCCAGAACATTAAGCAGTTCATCCACCAAGCACATATTGATCTCTTTGATATATTGGCCACCACTTTTCCATAAAGAGCCTTCCCGCTTAGCCATGCAACACGCCGTACAAATCAGGTTTGCCTTTGCGATATCAACCTCAACAGAAGTGGCTTGCATTTTTGTTGTGTGCGAGTGCACACCACGCAAAAACTGACAAGCCTCCCGCAGATCTACTCCGCGCCGCCAAATATGCCAATATGCTTTGGCAACACGCGGATCTTTCCTTACCTCAATCTGCTGACTGCGTCCTTTTAGCACGCCCAGCACAACAGACCACCAATCAACACCCTCCCCTTTTTCTAAAAAGTTCAGATACATCCCCACGGGATCTTCCTCCATACTTTTGCCTGCTGGAAGCGCCGCTAATCTTCGAGAAAAGGTATCAACATCTTTTCTCCCCCAAAAACGAGAAAGCGTGTCTACACCCACTACAGCACAACCTTGAACAAAGCCCGCAGCCGGTTGCGCATAGACAAAGGCAAGACAAAACTCTGCGATATAGGTTTCACTAACGGCAACCTCCTCCATTAAAGAGACACTGCGCGACGCCCACGACTCGTGTATAAACAACAAACTCCTTACCTCCTTTAAACTGAAGATATCCGTCCAAAAACTATCCATACTTCCACCGCGCAGAAGCATTGCAAACTCAAAATTCAATTTATTGACAAGTGATCCTTCTTGTACTCGGCACAAAGCATCATAAAGCGTATAAGAGCTCGTCAAGCAATGGCTTCTCCCACAAGGTTGTGTGGAAGTGCCGAAGTAGTCACGCAGCCTTTTGGCAGTGCTGTCAATCTCTTTTACGGCATTACACGTAGGCGTGTCCACGCCTCGGATCAAGTCCTCCAGTGGCGCAAATAAAGCGCGCACTTCTTCCGATCTAGCAAGCCATACCTTCCAGCAACTCTCCAAAAACTCACAAAACTTGACGTTCACACCTTTCAGTAAAGGCGCATTTTCCACGCACATGCTCGCTGCTGCACAGGCCAAAACATCTGTACAGAACCAATCATCCCTCTCTGCAAACTTGCGTATACACTCATGCAAAGCGGCTCCTTCCGGAACAATGTCTGTAATTGCCGCTTTTAGCTCCACTAAACTATTATCTAAAAAAACCAGCTCACACTCCTTCAATACTGGAAGTGATTTCAACGCATTAAGACAGTCCTTATTATAAAACAAAGTCAAAGCTGCTTTAAACTGTTCCGAAGGACCAACCACATCCATCGTATTCTCAACATCAAGGGGAATAGGCTGAAACAGATCCGTAGGAACCACCACCTTCAAAACGCAATTCCAATTCCCACACAGTTTGTTATACAGGCGAATAGCCTTCGGACTAGCACAAGCTATATTATTGCGCTCGCCTATTAATTGATCATAAGCTTCCTTTCGCAATCCTATATCAAAACCAGCCTCTTGTAATGAAAGTGGCGACGGCGCGCCTTTTGCTGGAACAGCCTCTTCCAAACTGGAGGCCATACTACTCACACTTAAAAATATTAACAACTGAATTACACTCACAGCACCCTCTTTTAATCATTTTCAGCAAACACATTCACCCAACAACCTGCCCTCAAAATCTTACGAGAAATAAACACGCACAGTAAAGCTCTTTTCTCTTCTGTGCCCTTGGCCAATCACACGATTTACTATCGCCTTATAAAGCCCTTACACCAACATTCTGGCTTTCATTGTGACCATTATACTGCACAGCATATCAAAAGGCAAATGCTTAATTTACAGTCTAAAATCTGTCATAGAGCCACACAGTATACAGCTAATGGCACATACTGTCAGTGCTTATTCCATATTTGCTTTACTTTATCCGCGCCTACTGCCAAATCGCCCATCCCCTTGCCAACAAGCGCTCCGCATATTGGAGCAACTCCTTTTGACGTGCGAACGTTGGCGCAAGCCCTGTATCTTGATCACAAAAATGAGAAGCAACCTTTCTCTTGCGCTGTAATTTGAAGTGCTCACACACCTTTTCTATCTCACTTTTTGCACAGTCCATTTGAGGGTGCCCCTCCATTATCAGGAAGCGCAGGTATGTAAGCAACGCTCTATCACTGGGAGGATTTACCTGCGTAACCACCAGCCATACACTCTCAGAAACCTTCTCAAACGTTTTTGAGTCACACCCGCTCTCTGGTCCTTTCTGCACCAACATTAGTTGGTTGAAAGCTTCCCTCAAAACCTCAAAAAGCTTATCTGCAAAAAACCTCGTAGATAAATAGCGCAAATAGTTTTTAGCCGCACTCAACAAATCATCTCCCACACGCACCATTTCCACCACTAGCATGGAAGCATCCACTCCTAACAGAGCCTGCCTAAACACCCCGTCCGGCCTTTGGTCAAGCACAGCAACTGTCGGTCCAACAACATGGTGACTCAAACTAGTCATGTTCGCTAACGTCCTCGCTAAATCTCGGTTTAAGCTTCCAGTCAAGCGCATCCACGCCGCTATCATCTCATGCGCCTTGTCGTGACTGAAATTTTTCAGCACAAACTCCTCAGACCACACAGAATTATAATATATAGATTCGCAAAAAATGCCTAACTTATGCAAACTTGCATTCTTCTGTGCGGCCAAACACTCTTGCTGCACAGCAGTTAAGCCCTCAGTAGCATCAAAGAGCGCCACATGACGCACAACATCTTCAAAGTCTACGACCACTTTCATGCCCAGCTCTCTCCACACAAGGTTTAAAGTCTCCTCTCCAGATTTGTCCAAATATGAAACACCATGACGCAACAGGGTGTGCAAACACTCCCACCAATTTGTTTCACAAGCTAGAGCCTTTTCTTTTCTCAAGGTCTCATCTTTCCAGAGTAAATATCTCACATAGGCATACACATAATCATATCCAACAGAGGGTGTGTTTGATCGCCTCATCCTTGTTGCCGCCGACAGGAACTGATGCCGCCCCTCCATAAAATGATACACGGAATCGTGAGATTTGGTACACCGCCCTACTTCAGAGATCACATAATCCAAATCTGTTCCACATACAAACTTATGCAGTGTGTTCTTTGCTTCCACATCCTTACCAGCTTTCCAAGCATCTACAATATTGAGGTGCGCACTCTCACTCCCAAATCGCAGTTTATAAGAAAATTGATACCTCTGCTCCAAAAGAGATTTTTCAGATGCACATTCTGTCCAACCGCACATGTTCAAAGAAAAATCATACAGTCCCTTTCCTGCAATCGCAAAGGCATGAGAAAGGCAGTAGGCCGCCATATACTGTTCGGGAACCAACCCTTCCATCAAAGAAACAAATTCAGAAAAGTCCTTAAACATACCATCCCAATCTCTTCTAATGGTCTGCCTAAACACCTCTGTCCACATAGACCTCAAAGAACTGCCTCGAAACAGTGCCAAAAAATCGCGATCTTCATTATTATTTTGCAGGCATGATTGCTGAACAACCTTCAAGCGGTCATTCATCTCTTGTAGAGTATTAGGCTCAGCGCCTTGATACCAGTCAGCGCTCAACGTCTCCTCCAGCAACGGCGCTAAGGTGTGCACGGCCTCATATGTATGTCGCACTGCAGTGCAGAAAGGCATAACGTCTGTTCCCAAAATGATAGGAAAAATTGGCTTAAATGTGCTCAAAGCTTTTTGCGCCCTTGCATAGTACGCACGCACACAGTACACAAAAAAATGATACAAATCTTCATGACCAACCGCACTAAAATGCTCTCGCTGAAAAACTCTCATATCAAATGCCACCTGAGCAGACCGAGCTAATGCATCTGAACACACCCACCCTGAATCCACGCTATCTTGCATGCACTGTTTCACATCGTTGTTCAGAGGAAGGGCCGCTACCATTTCGCTCTTCAGAACTTCTACAGCACTAGACTGAAGAAATTCTTCACTTCCCAAAAGGGTATTCCTTAAGATTAACAGCTCTAGACTCGCTCTATTCTGAAAGAGAAAAAGAGCCGCTCGCACTTGTTGCGACAAACCTCTATCTATTATTGAGAGCTCTTTGTTCTCAGCAACCAATGGGAAAAATGGCTTCACTTCACTTATGACACTCAGTGTTGCACACCATTGCCCACAAACCTTATTATACGCGTCAACCAAACTCTCACTTCCGCCAGCAAATAAATCACGAGCCTGCACTAATCTGTCATACGCATCATAAAGCTTTTCAGCATCAAAACCCCATCGGTCCTTTTTAAAAGGAGTGATTTCAAGGTCGGGAGACACACAGCTCTTTCCACCAACACCTGACTGCGCGGCCAAGTCAGCAATCTCACAAAGCAGAGAATCCATCGTGACCTCCCGGAATAGGCCCAAAAACACAAGGTGGGCATAATTATTTTTTTGATTTTCTTGCCGCAGACTCACTAACAATGGCTGCAAATTTCTTATATCACTAGTAGCGCGAATCGGGAAAATTCCCTGCTGATTCAAGCCCAAAACACCACTTAACCTTTGCACCATATTATAGGCACGTCGCACAGCAGAGCTCGCCGGTTCGCACCCCTCTAGAATTAAAGAAAAAACCGGCGCAAATACTCTTAGCGCCTCCGTCGCTCTTGCGCAATACACCCCAGCACATTGATTCAAAAAATCAAACATTTTTTTATCCGTTTCCGCAAGCGCAGTTTGCATATACGGACATAAACTATCAAAAACTATGGCCCCTGCACACGCTAAAGCGTCTGTGCAGCGCCAACTTTCTTCGCTTTCTCTTTCTAAAACACAGCTATTAAGAGCTTCACTCTGAGGTAGGCTGGACAATAATGCCTGCTTTAGTTCAGATACAAGATCATCCCCTACTCCAAAGTCACCCAAACACAAAATATCCCAAACACGCATTACCTTCCATTGACCGACAGTATGAAACAAACACAGAGCCGCTTTAAACTGTTGCGGAAGCCCCTCAGCTATGCACACCGCAGGCTTTTCTTGAAAACGCACGGGTTCAAATCTCGCACTTGAACCAACCATGCTCAAATATAGCCCCCATTGCTCACACAGGCTGTTATAAAGATGAACGGCCAATTTGCTGCCACAAGCGATATTACTGCGCTCTGCAATTAACCGCTCATACGCCCCCTCAAGCTTAATGCAATCAACATTTGGAAGTTGTACAAAGTATGACTGCCCCTCCCCGCTCTCTTCAGACGCAGGCTTTTCCCAGTCTGCCGCAAAACCCCACACACTTAAAAGTGTTAAAACAACCCCTATACTCATTAATTCACCCTCGTGATGTGATTGTATCACAACAAGCGCTCTACGGAAAGCTCTATTTTACAAACACTAACGCTAGTTGATTGAAGCAAACCACCCCCAATTAGTTTCGCCCCAACTTCCACTGCAGCGACAATAACCCTTGGGCATATTCACGCAGCTTTAATCTTATCAGTATTAACGCCGGGGTCCTTTAAAGAAAAAGAGAAGGGTCTATCTTCCAGGGGGCCGGTCCTTTCCGGCTTAACACTTACACACTCAAGAGACTGGCCTCTACCCTCTTCGCCCTCTTCCAAATCTGCTGCAACACAACTCAAGCTTAAGAACGCTAGCAGTTTACCAATAATCATTTTAACCCCACCTTCATTGGAAAGATGCTAACACAAAACACGCACTCTCGTTATCAACTATACTCCAGAACACCTCAAGAGCAAAGTTCCCTGTTTCATACGCGTACTGCGTAACCTTGAGGAGTCTGCACATGACCTAGTTCGCTTTGCTCAACCGCAGCTCCCTCAGAGGAGCCTTCCCACAAGCGCGCATATTGCGCCCTTACTTGGTCCATCACACGCCCTGAAACAAAAAACCATAGCGGTGGTTTCACAAGGCTTTTGGCTCTGCTATACAGTTCTTTATTTTCAAAACAAGCAGCGTACTGAGATCCGCATTGCAAAAACGCATACGCTGGCTTTTGTAACCCAACACTTTTTATATAGTCACATAGCTCGCTAAGCTCTCTATTAGCGTAATGTTTATGCTCACTTTCCAAAGAGACTAAAAACTTTAAGTGTGCGAACAAATCCTCTTTATTTCGCCAACCCTGTGCTTTAATGTCATCCCAAATAAAACGGCAAAACAAAGAACCATACTGTGGAAGGCCTCTTGTCTCCTGCAGTATTTGCAACCACTGCTTACCATCCAAGTCCAAGCTTAAATGATGTACATAGCTAGACACAAGGCCACCCCACACGCCTTCGGCTTGAGCCATTTCCGTCATCACACCCAAAACATCCCCTCCTGTCAAAACTTTCTTAAACCAAGAGGTGGACGGGATAGCACTCAGCGCTCCACCCCTTTGCAGCCATACCTCCTTTGTAGGAAGGCATTGTCTCACAAAAGAAAAAAAGCACTTCCTATTAGATACACACGCTGTATGCAATCGATCGACTATTGCGCTCATAACTACTAAATTAACATTTTTAAAACCACTCTTATCACACCATATTCTATATTGACCTAAACGCTCCAGCAACTGACAACATACTTTCTGAGCACTCTTCTCCGCATACCGCGGAACAACTCTCTCAAGATCACAAAGATGTTGGAGTACCCCACAACAGTCAATATCACTTTCCAAAATCTTGTTCCACACTTTCCACAATCGGTTGTATCCTACTCCATCATATTCACACCCACCACGCAGTAAGCCGATTAAAACGCCCCACCAATCAGGGTCACCACTCCACTCTAGCAGTTGCATATAGGCTTCTTGCCTACAGTCTGCACCCTCTAAAGGTGGCCTCTCTTTTTCGTACTCTAGCAAGTTATACATAAAAAATGAAGCGTTCTGCCCTTGAAAAAATCTAACAAATGTCTTGTTCTCCAGACCCTGCACGTTCAGATCTTCACATTTCTTTCTCTTTAAAAACACACCATACTCAAGACAGTAGCTCGTTATATAAGGTTCCGGCAAGTATACAGCTTCCATTGCATCCACAGCCGCCGCTATAGCTGGAATCCTTCCCATAAGACCTGCTTTCTCAACTGAAAAAATCACAAGCTCTTGCCAAATATTATCGACACAACAGTTTTGAAAGAACTGAACGAAAGCCATTCCGTTTTTGTGTTTCTTGAAATTTTCCCCTAGTTCTTGCAAGCCTGCAGCAAAATCTTCAACATCATTAATGACCGGAAGATCGTTCCAAACTATATCCTCCTCTTTCCATGTAGATTTTAGATACCGCACAGTACTACGCACTTTTTTTATAGCATTACAAACTCGCGTATCACTTTGCGTAATAAAAAACCCAAGTGGTTTAAATAAAGCCAAGCACTCGTGGGCTTTACTAACATAATCTTGCTGGCACCTATGTAAAAAGATTGCAAGTGCGGCATCCGCCAACATCAGGGCTTTAAGAATACTCCCACTGACTGTAGCCGCTGCACACGCTAAAATGTCAGGGCACACCCAATCAGGTTCCTGACTCATCTTGCAAGCTTTTTGAAGAGCATCACTGTGTGGAATATTGTCAAATATCACCACTCTCAGTTGGTCAAAGCAGCCCGTAGGCAAGTCCAAAGAGTTCAGATCCGCCCAAGCTCGCAGAGGTTGCAGACGATCCCATTGCAAAAACAAATCTAACGCCGCTTTATCAAGAAGAGGCACCCCAATCGGTGCTTCTTTTACCCTCTCCTGGCAAACCAGCGGAACAAAAGGTGGCGCTTCACCCACTGCACTCAAAACCATTCTCCACTGCGAGCACAAATCGTTATAGCACTGGACAACTGCAGGGCTTCCTTTCACAATGCGACTTGCTTGCATTTGCAAACTCGCATATACGGCAAGAGCAATATCGGCTACGTTCTCAGACTTCGTGCTGGGCTCTAACAGAGCACTGTCCATTGCGACCACACCACTGAAGCTCAAAATAATTAACAAACCACACATCAACATAAACTATCTTTTGCTTCGATTATACCCCAACTATAATCACCCTTCAATCAAAAACACCAATCACTAAGCTTACGGAAAAGAATGAGCTCGTCAACTTTTGAAGGCAAGCATTATCTATGAAGCAACAATCCAACATCCTGTACTGCACCGAAAACACTCGGGAGCACACCATCTGACTGCACATCCACAAGCAGCCACTTAGAGCAAGGTATTATATATTGTTATCACGCCCTTCTCCCCCAATTCGACGCACACTTTTCTTAGCGCGTGCCGGTCTGCGGATTTCACAGGCTCCTTACCGCAAAACAGCCTACGTTAAGGGCAACACAATATACGCCCCCCCCTTAACTGTATCAGATCGTAGCTGAGCACAATTGCGAATCCGCTTTAAAGATCCGTAACAGACCAACTCTCCTCTGGTTGTTTCTGCTGCCATAAACACAATAAGCTGGTAGGCACCCTTAACCCTAAAGACGCCCTTTTTTGCAAAAAACCCTCTGGCTTTAGCCAAGACTTCGCGCTCTGCAAACGCTCACGCATATGGGGTGCCGACACAAAACCCTCTCCTTGACACACAAAGGCATACGCCATCCCTCTCTCCCCTTTACCTTCTTGAATAAGGTGCGCACAAACCAACTTTATTTCGGTCATCACTGTGGCCTCACAAATGTCACTCCCCTCTAACTTAATCAACCCTTTTAAGCAGAAAAGTTTTTCCGACCGAACACTTGGGGGCGACGTATTGATAGCCTCCCAAATCAAACGAGACAGGTATTCCTTGACGTGTTTTTTCGATGGTAGCCTTTCTTTTTGAAAAAGCATATCCCACCACCGCAATGGAGGCATTATGCCTTGTAGGTAGACCCGGTATTCCCAAGCTGCACCAAAAACGCCTAATTGCGCCTCACTCATTTTGTTTAAAAAATCAAGAGCATAATTCCCGCTGCATAGCTTGGACCATAGAGACCCACTCAACTGTTCTTGAGACATATCCTCGCCCTGAACCAAGCGCATACACTGCAGAAAAAAACTATAGACCTCTTCACTTTTTTTCTGATTCACACGATGCATGCACTCAATCACTTCCTCTGCCTTTGCTGCAGAAAGAGGGCTGCACCACGCTTGCTGGCCTTGCCGTATCATTGCTTGAGCAAGGTAGGAGCACATAGTTTGCAGCATTTGACACTTGGCTGCCGCCCCTCCTTCAACGTCACATTGAAGATACTCGAGCACCTTATCTACATCAATGGCTTCTTTGATAAGCGTAGACCACATTATCTTTGCAAGCGTTCCCCCCTGAGTTGCACGCACTTCAGGAAGCACAGCCCACAGGCCTTCACGGCTCTGGGCCCAAGCCAAATACCGCACATAACCTAAGGCGCCCTGCGGACAATGTTTACTGATTTGCTGAAACAAATTTCGAGATTTTTCCCCAGGGTTTAAAAAGTCATGCAGTAGCGTACCACCCTCAATACCTGGCACACCTTCAAGAGAAGAATAGGCTGTCATCAGCCATTGTGCGTAACTGCTGCAGAATGTAACTTGCTGCTTCTCTGTTGCCCCTGCACCTTGCATGATCTTAAAAAGTGCACTGGCCATAGGAGCCTCCAGTCCAATCTGAAAGGTGCTAGCCGCTGAAAGAACACCGGTAGGCAATGCTCTTTGAAACAAATGCACATGTAAAAAAATTTCTTTTTCCTTTAAGTCGCTCGCTTGATTCTGTGGAATTAATGCATCTAGGAGACCTTCAACATTCACACCCCGCAAAACTTCCTGACTTTTGATCTCGCTTTGCTGATCGTTTGCCAGGACTGCAAGAATACCTTGCTTTAATATTTGATTTCCCCAGGTGAACTCTGACTTCAGCATCATAAGCAGCTTTATCTGCCTCGGAGTGACCACCTCTTTTGCAAGGCGTATATACTCGATCTCATTTAAAATCAAGTCCTCCATATTACCGGCTATGATGTACGATTTAAAAGGCCCTTGCCCCCCCAACACGGACTCACCGTCTTGCCTATTCTGACACACGCGCTTAAAACTTTGCATCTTAATACAGGCAAATTTTTCCCCCTCACTACCGCTCTGATCAACTCGAGAAAAACTGTTTAAATCTTCAGAAGATGTCTCAAACCAACCAGAGGCTAACAAACTCAAGCCCCATATCACAAACACTACGCGCATCATTTACTATCCCTCTTTCATTCTACATCGATGGAAAATTTTACCACTTCTAAGATCTGGTGTCTAGGTTAAAAATCGCTCACCTTCTGTAAGCCCGGCTATGCGCTCTCGCTTACCTACCCCATAACCGCAAGTCATCAGAGTTTCTTCTTTGCTGCAAACGACGAGGGACTAGTGCCGCTAAACCTCCTGGCTGTAAATTATTACGCGCACAGTCAAGACGCTTTTTAAGCCCTCCTTGAGGCACAAAGTCATTTCCCTGACATACAAAGTAATACACCCTCTCTTGTGCGCCTGAACCCATACTGACTATGTGGCGACAAACCGCCCTTATTTCGCGCAAAACGCGCCCCTGCACAACATGTTTACCCTTTATTGTAATCAGTTTTTGCACGCCACCCAATACCCTCTGAAAGTCAGGTGTAGAGCTCTTAAATATCGCATGCCAAATAAGATCCGCTAAAGCCTCTTTATGATCATTGCTACACGCTAAGACCTCTTTATCTCCAAGCATCGCCCACCAGTCCAAAAAAGGATGCGCACACTGCAGGTAACCTAGATAGGACCGCGCGGGGCCATACGCTCTACCTTGAACAGCCACCATACTCGCTAACGTTACTAACGCTTCATCTCCTCGGCACAACTGCACATAGAAAGACTGCTCACAACCTTTCCTGAAAGAGAGGTGCATAGTTATAGGCAGACACTGCACACACAAACGGTATATCTCTTCGCTTTTTGCACAACTCATCCTATTCAAGCAATCAACGATTTCACACACGACCCCTTCACTAAGATTATCCCACTCGCACTCCTGGCTCCATATAGCGCACATCTTGCGATCTATAGAGCGCGACAGCCAAACACTTGCTTCATGCACCAGCTGATTTTTCTGATCGGCACTACAGTTCATTTGTTCCAAAAAAGACAGATGCCCCCAAACTTGTTGACAGTCTATTTTAGAAGCTGTAATTTCAGACCATAGCTCTTTTTTTGCCTCGGCACAACAAACACTCTCAGCACAGCCAACTTCATGACGAAGAACCTCGTGCAACGCAGACCACAAGCAACCCACAGAGCCAAACTGTACAAAACACTTTAAGTATTCAGCCACATTGCCGCAACTACTAGCCAGCGTCTTTTGCAAAAAAGCCTGTACTTTTAGTCCTCTTTGAAAAAGGGGGCTCAACATCACCTTTTTCTCAGCACTATCACTGTCCTTTTCTGGCAAGAGAGCAGACATCTTTAGCCAGTAGGCATAATGCAAACAGTACACCATGAGCTTTTTGTAAGGCTCATCACCACGTTGCCAAACTTCAATGACCGAAAGAGCTTCTGATGTTTTTACAAACAACTGCAGGCTGGCCATGCTTAATGATAAAGCAGGGAATATATCTTCTATTGATTTATTCTGCCCCAAGCAAATGGGAAGTAGCACTCTCTTATCTTTGTTCGAGCATAAGCGCATCAAAGCGTCTCTTGCCTCCCGAAAGTAAAAGACACCCGATTCGCTTTGCTCTTCTCCATAATAGTGAACATCATCAAAGCCCTCTAAACTCCCACATACGTGACGAACAGCCTCCAAAAATGGCCCAATAGCGCGAGAAAAATGCTTATCCTCTCTTTGTATCTCAGCATCCAATTGAAAAAAGGGATCCAAAGCCTCTCGAGCCCCGACCTCATACTTTGCATGACTCTTATGAACAAATGCGTACAAGCGCGTGTCAACTAGACGCAGCTGCTCACGATTTTTCCACGGCATATACGCCACCGCAAACGCAACCTCTTCCGGACAGACCCACTCACTCTTTTGGCTTTCCTCTATCAAGAGTTTTAAGCTTTTTGGCTCTGCAAAAAAAGACTGTACCCTCGCTTTAATAACATCTCGTAAGTGAGCCAAGTCAGCACACTTATAAGTATCTTCTAACGCATTCAAAACGTTTAAAGCTTTCTGATTATGGAATAAATACAGGGCTACTTCTGTTGGGGAGTCTAGCGCTAGTGGCTGCACCAAGCCTTTCTGAGGACCTGCCACCACACCCAAGTCTGCGTCGAGCCCCACCTTTTTGCAGGCATCATTATACGCACTCACAACCGCGCTATCTCCCAACAGAATATGTTCCTTTAAGGAGCTTAAGCACTCCACAACCTCTGCGTCAGCCTTAACAGCACTCTCCACCAGGCAGACAGAACTACTCGATAACGAAAGGTGTAGCTCCTGCAGCTCTATAGGAGGATCTCCCGCTGCTATCAGCATACTACACAAAACTAGACACAACACTTTCTTTAACACTAGACCTTTCTTAAACATTACCAGTAAACATTATATCACGAACCGCACTTTTGCGCTTCAAATATAAGGCTGTATCTTGATCAAAAGCAGATGTTTCAGGATAGCCGTTAGCTCTCTTAGATATTGAAGAAATATAGCCCCTCCCCCTCTTGCTTGTTGTTAGAATACATGCTACATTCGCTTATGAAATTTCATTTGTATAAAGCTCTTTGTATTTTTTTAGCCTTCTCAATCGGCCCCAACATTTACGCAAGCTCAGAATCGCTCCCATCCACACACGACACTCAACAAATTTTGTTTTTTGCAGGGACAATAGACCATCTCTTCAGCGGGCAAAATCCATCAGAGGAAGACCTGCAAGCAATACGCCACAAGTTTAACACATACGAAAAACAAGGGCATGAGGAAACCATCCAAGCGACTGAGCGTTTAATCAGTCAACTCCACACTGACCTCCAAACCTCGCAAATGCGACTGGGAAAATTTAGTGTGCACCTTAATGATCAAATTTACGCCACCATAGTCTTTTTAGCCCCCGAAGTAAAACCTCTTATCGACGCTCTTCCCACCATACTGCCGTCCACAAAGCAGGAGTCACGAAAGAAATGGAGTCAAGCAACCATAGCACAAACAACTCGCCCTTTTCTCAGAACAATATCCCAAAAACATCGCATGCAAATCGCAGACATACTCACCCCGCTAATTAACGCTATTCCGCATACATGCTCAATTCTTTGAATAACGCTATTAACGATCAGATCCCTCTTGCTGCAGTGCGTCGCATGCTATGTATAAGTATGCTCACACCTCATTGCTATGCAGCTATTTTAGCTTTTCTAACGCTCTCAATTAGCCCCAATATTTACGCAAGCTCAAAGTCCTTTCCTTCCACAAAGCATATCCCACACGACGTTTTACAAATTGCGATCACAAACGAAGTGGTCTACCATGTTCTTGACATGCAAACGCGCCCCAAAGACGCTGATTACAAAAAAAAGCTCGAAAAGTTTAACTCACAAAGCAAACAGCAGTATGCAGATGCTATCCAAAAGGCCTCAAGCCTTTTGGATGAGCTCAAGTCTTACCTCCAATCCTTTCCTCTACAGACGTCCGACCCGGAACGAAATGATAAAATTTACGCTGTCCTAGTCCATGAAGAACCAGAAATAAAATGGCTTCTCGACTCTTTCCGCACCATACTACCTTCAAAGGCACAACAAGAACGTAAATGGTGGAAGCGAACAATTATAGAGCAAAAAGCTCGCCCTGTGCTCACAAATATGACAATACAGCAACACGACCAGCTAGTCTTGGCTCTAGAGCCTCTAGTGCAGCGATCTCTTGCTGACGAATACAGATTAGTTCTTCAGTGACATAAAAGCGCTCTAATTGTACAGCCACCAAGTACAGGACTCGCTTTAGCACACGCACGAAGCGCAAACCACCCTCACCTCAGGTAACGGCACCAGAACCCTACGGCTATCCTCCAGCGCCGACGCCCCTTGAATCAGTGCGTCATACATGCTATGTATAAGCATGTTCACATCTCATTTCTATATTATTACTTTTGCTTTTTTAACCTTTTCAATCGGCCCCAACCTTTACGCAGGCGCAAGCCCAACCCCCCCCCAGCACGACGTTCTGCAAATAATGGTTTGCCTCCCAGGGGTCGCCTCTGTGTACAGCATGCAAGGTCACCCCAAAAACACTACTTACGCAAAGGCGCTCAAAGCGCTTAAATCACTAACCCCCCCCCTTTATACGGAGGCTACCCAAGAGGCCACGCGCCTTCTAAATCAGCTCCAGTCTGATATCAAATCCTTGCGCACTCCCCTACCGAGGTTTGCGAAAGGAAAGAATGATCTAATTTATGCGATCCTAGTCCATGAAGAGCCAGAATTAAGGTGGCTGCTCGACGCCCTCACCACCCTACTGCCTTCGAAAACAACAGAAGAACGTCAGCAGTGGAGTATGCGCATTATAGAGGATAAAGCTCGCCCTATACTCTCAGAAATGACAATGCAGCAACGCGATGCAATACTCAGTGCCTTAAAACCTCTATTGCCTCTAGCTCGCAATAAAGTCATTATTGCACAATAGACAAGTACTGTAATTGTAACGCACATGTTCTAGAGAGCTTTAACACGCGAAGCTCTCTTTAGCCCAAAGGTGCGCAAAGTTATCCGTTGTTGCCAGTTTTTGCACAGTCTTCTTCACAAACTCAAAAAGAGTCATCCTCACCTCTACTAACGGTACCAGATTATCATGCGCCACCATCCAACGCCGATGCACAATCGCCTCCGGCTGCGCTAGGCAAAACGCTTTTCCCTCACTCACAAAACTATACGCTATCCCTCTTAATTTACTCTCTTTAAGGTATTCGCATATGTTAACCACTTCTACAACTGACTGATCCGAAGAGCGTGCATCAACTATAAAGCGCTTTAATGCTCGCAAAGCACGTTCTACACTCGAGAGCCCCATACGAATTTCATCCCACATCAACCTCGAACAACTCTCTTCCCCCTCTACATAATACCCTTTTAAAAAAAGCGCGTCCCACCAAAAACTGACCGGAAATTTTTCTGATAAATATCGTGCATAGCTCTGTGCAACCTCATAGCTTAAAGGAACCATCTCTACCAAGCAGCTCAATGCTGTGTTCTCTTCCAACATCGCGCTATATAACGGCGCCTGTTGCGCAACATTGCTCGACAGCGGCCCCATCACGCACAAGCACTGCACAAAGAAACACCATACTTCTTGGGACCTTTTAATGACAAGCCTGTCTATCAGTGTAACGATTTGGCTAATTATGCTTACATTAATATTTTTTATTTTACTCTTGGTGTCCCACACGGAACAAGCACGAGAAGGCAAACTCTTTGACAGAAGCAAGCAAAGATCTTGCATAAGCTCGCTCTTTAAGTCAGGATCTCCGCTTGTTTCTTGCAAAAACCTCAGATAGTGAAGCAAATCTTCTCCCTCTACATTGCCAATCAATATAGAATTCAAAGCCCTGCCAACAAATTGCCACACTTCAAGCCGAACACCTATATCTAAACCTATTTTGGTTATAAGCTTCAACGTCTCCCAAACACATAAGGGTACTAGAACATTTTCACCTAAATCCCGAGTCATTGCGGGCAGATTTTTTTCCCCCACTTTCCTTAATAGATCGTGCAAAAATCTGCCCTCCAGATCATATGGGCAGGGCCCTAACATGAAAAAATCATGACCCTGATCTACAAATTTAGTCTTAAAAGAAGCCAAGGCCTGCAAAAAGCCATATACACTAATGTCCTCTTGCTGCGACCCCAAAATACTTTTCTCCTCAGGGCTATCTTTCTGAGCTATCGATAACGCAAAGGCTCTAACCTCTCTTTCTCTTGCAGCACAAGGCCCACACACCTCGCTCATATAAGGGCGAAGCTCAAAAACGGGCTCAAAAGAAATCGCGGCCAATCGTGAGAACTCCTGTTCCCCTTTTGTAACCAAAGCTTTTAGGCGCGGGCACACCAAACACAGTGGCTGGCGAACCTCCAATGGCCACCTGGCAATCTGGCACGCCAACGACACATCACACACCCACTCCCTATCTTGGCTCTCCGCAACAAGCTCGCCCAGTAGAGGATTACTTTCAAAAAGGTTCTGCACGCTTTGCTTAATGGTTGTCGCTAAACTCTCACAACTCTGCACAAACCCATTAATCTGACACTGACTTAATGGCTCCAGCGCTTTTAGCACTTGCAAACTATCTGTTATGTTAAATAAGCATACTTTTGCCTGCCAACATCTTGGGACCCACTCACAAGATTCCGGATCCGCCACCTGAGAAACAGTACCCTCGAGCAGCAAGTGGGTATTATGTGAATCTTTTGCCAACGCCCTTAACGCACTACACACGTGATTGTACTCAGCCACAACACGTTTGTCGCCCACAGTAATATATCCCTGTATAGATTTCCAGAATTTTATAGCTTGCTCTACGTCTTGTATCGCCATCAACGGCGCCGCCAACTTAAGAGCACTATCTGATGAAATATCATCTTGACTGTCTGACCCAAAACAGCCAAGGCCCAACAATATTAATATAGTAACGATAAACATACCACCTCTCTTCACCTAAACTGCATTTGCACTGTCCTCTGTAGTTTATCAATCAGCATTGTCACAGTAGGACGCCAATGATCCGCTATATACCCGTCAGCCGCAGTCAACATCTGAAGAAACCCCACAGGGTCATACGGCTCTTGCATACGGTCTAAATATTCTATGTACGCCTCAAAGATGTGCCGGCCCCCTGCCATCATGTCGCGCGCAAAATCCAGTTGCCCCCCTCCAATTGCAAAAAAGCCATCCAAACGCCCATCACTGGCAAGCACCGCGTTTTTCACATCACAGCTAATTAGACCCATCACCTTCTTTACACAGTTTTTATAGCAGAGTCCCTTCAGCCCTTTCTCCTCCCTCCTCTCAAACAAAGCACGCATAAACCTTACGACTGCGTTGACATCAAGAAGATCTCTAGGGTCTACCGTCTTCACATACGAGCCAACCCCACTAGAGGGGACGCTCTTTTCACCAAGATACGCTAAATAACTCCCAAGAAGCTCCGGGGCACAGCCCAAAAGCATCTCAAAACACTCATGTTTAAATTCTCCACCCTCTAAAAACTTACTCAACAAACCACCTCCCCCTCTGGATCCCAGGTTTATCGCATTACCTGAAAATATTTGACCAAGATTGCGAGCATAGATAACACAATAGCGCACAATCAAGTTCCGTGGCAACTTCAACCATTCCAATAGACAAACATAGCGGCGTGCCTCAGGTATTGAAAAGAAGAGCACCTCCGACCGACTCACAATATTATTATAATCTGCGCTTTCAGACACATCCATCAGACCCTCCACTGTGTTTTTCATATAAATTTGCAAATTTAACAAAATTACATCCAAATTTTCAAACTGGCGCAAAAAAATTCGATTAACGTCTTGTTTCCCTGGTCCACAAACCCATTCCACAGCCTCCAGTGCTTGCAAAAATCCTGTTTCTTCTACATCCTTTTGCGGCTTTTCGGCAGTATCAGTAATCGTATCCCAGCCCCATGAAGCCAAGCGACAAAACTCATGATCTTTGTTTACGGCACTATACAAGATATCTTTTGGAGAACAGGCATAGCTAGACTTTTATATCTTTGAAGACAGGTATGCACAAACCCATAAGCCTCGACATCAAACACACGCAGAAGCTCACATTGATCTGGGAGAGAGGCCACAGCACACACCAAATCTCCAGGATATTCCCCCGCCTCTTGTTGGGTAATCAAGGCCTCAAGCTCTCGATTTCCGCGTAAAAAGCAACTTATATGCTTTTCAATAACAGAAGCCAACTCTAAAAATCCTTGACCACTACCTAAACCAGCATGCACATAGCCCTTCACTTTCTTTAGCACATCCAGCAAACCCCATACCTGGCGGTTGCTCCCAATATATTGGGCCGCTCCCATTGCCGTGTCAAAAGTCAGCTCACGACATATTGCAGGCTCATTTTTCTCCCTTTCCCAGCATAAGCAGCACGCACAACGCCACCACTGGTTCACTATACTGTTATAAGTTTGCACCACCTCAGAAGAGCCCCATTCTATAGCCGCCCTGAGAGAAATCAGAAGGTCATAACCTCTCATGAAGCTCTTTTGCTCTTCTCGTTCCTTGGCCAAACGCTCAAAGAGCTCAGTGCGCTGAGTCTCCCAGGCATCTTTGCTGGCCCTACTTTCCTCATCGATTGTTGAATAGCGGTATACCGCCTGCTCGGTACCGCGACTAGCCATTATACCTTCTTCTATTGCAGAGGCGTCTCTGTACGTTTGCCGCAAGCACATTTCTATTTCGTTGCTCTGAGAAGACCACAAGCTAAAAGTCAATAACATCGGAAAAATGCAGTTTTTCAACATTTTTTTACCCCTTGAATGTAACCGCAAATTTAGCAATACTTTTGCACATTCTTTACTGCCTCTATTACGAAACCTTAACACACATCTAAAAAAAACACAACAAAGCTTCATACACGCTGAAAGGGGCCTTCAGTTATTCGTGAACGCGTTAGCCTACAATGTTGGAATGCAGCTCACTCACTCTTATCATAGTGTTCTGACCACAATTTCTGGAAACCATCACCTTTTCTTGGTCTTCCCCAAAAACTAAGAAAAGATCTTATCGGGCTCTTTGCGACCCCATCCTGTAGAGATTGCACCGCCAGTTCTAGTCCAGGGTGCATTTCTCGATCCAAACAACCACTTTCAATAAAACGCAAGGCATACGCGTTAAAGTCCAATTGTTTTATATATGCACATACGTGAAAAACACCTTCCTTTCGCGCTTCTTTATCCAGATCCTGCTCAGTAATATAGTGCTTCAAAAACACGATTATATCCTCTTTGCATGCTTGTTTTTCGGTTTGTGCAGCTTGCCATATAGGGTTCCACAGCCTGTATTTCAAACTGTCAGTTGGCGACTGGCTATGCCGCACATCAATTTGAAACAACAGCTTCAACCACTGGCTATGGGTCCAAGTGTCCTGTAAATAGTGCAAATATCTCTCCAAAAGAGTTGTCCACACTGCATCTTTTGACCTCATCGCCCACAATGTGTCTACCACAAACCGGCCTTGCGCCAGCCGTTTATAAATCGACTCATCCAAACTACACACTCTCTGATGAATATGCGCTGATTTTTTACCCGATGGCAAACAGCACATAAAAAACTGATACATTTGCTGGGTTTTATTCGAAGACTTTTGATACACAAGGGATACAATTGCGTCAACATTTTCCGCATTACAGTTCTTCACACTACCGGCAAGCCATATGGACTCCTTTTGGGCCTTCTCTAAATAAGCCAAAAATCTCTTACAAAAGTCCTGTAGCGCCTCATCTTTCACCTCTGGATCACACCTCATCTGACACACATAACGAACATACTCTAAGGCATCATATAAATTTAATCCGCTTTGCATTGCATCCCAACATAAATCACGCTGCTCACTACGAGCTTCATCCTTAGCCTCTATCGCACTCACAGACCAATGCCAGCAGTCCTGCAAAAAGCAGACAGAAGGCACAGGGGAAACTTCAACCTCCTTCAAACACGGCAATACCACGCCTTTAACATCAGAGTGACTCCACTCAGGACGCCACACTTGAAGCTCAATATCTCCAAATACAGAGGCCCATACATTAAAACCACCCAAAACGCACAAACTTATCCACAACATGCTCTACTCCTCATGAAAAATGTAAAATATTGTAGCATACCTTCAAGCACACAACAACGCGCCACAAGCTCATGCCTTGGATAAAGCAGGGCTTTCCAACGCACTTTGTCCTTCTAACACATGACATTTCCCTTTCTCTATATACACAATCGCCGGCAAACTTCTTATGTTAAAATAACGTGCTATCACCCCGCCATAATCCGCGTAAAAAATACGCTGATGCTTTTTAGTCAGCCGGAGAGGGAAACCTTTTTCTATAACAATTTTTGCCTCATACACACCAAGGGCCCAATCCACTTGTTCCCTATGTGTTCCATCAATAATGCAGAGAATCTTACGTAAAGGAAGGCTCACAAGCCAACTCCGGCAACCCCCTTCTTTTCCGGAGGAAATCTCATTATTAATAAAATAACTTTCCGTACATGACGGTAAAAGATGCGGCACACCTTTTAGATTCAAATCAGCCTGCATCACACCACTCATAACTATCCAAATCATTAAAAACATACCAAACGAACGACCCCCTTACACTGCGATAACGGCAATAAGCTCACCTGCCGATAGCGAGAATCGCATGAATCAACACTCCACCCCGCAACAAAACACTGCCCCGGCGGAATCACCCTGGGCGTAATGGACTCTTGCTCATCACAACACTTAAAATAAAAGCCATTGATAACCACAAACGAGCCTTGCACCTCTACAATGTCACCTGGCAAACCCACTATATACTTGATAAGCGTAATATGACTAAAAGAGTCCTTTCCTTGAATAGCCACCAAGCATCCTCTTTTTATCTCGCCAAATAATGTTGCGAAAAATAAGCGTCCTGGAACACTATGCGACATGCCCACATACAGCCGTGTTTCTGTACTTAAAAGTACGACAAATGTGCTAATCAGCAATAGGCGGGGGTAAGCTTTCAGCACCTGTAAACATGGCGGCATTAAGGGCATCCTGCCGGGCCCTTTCTCTCTCATAATCCATTTGCTCATGAACTTTATCCTCTCCAAAAGTGGTATTTTTTGTGAACACTAATGCCACCGATTGGCCACTATCTATTTGAATAACAGGCTGCAGCTGCTCAGCACGCTCTATATAGTAGTTTGACAAACGGTCTAGAGCGCTCGTTCCTGATTTGTTCATCCCCTGTTGAAACATATTGTTATAAGACACTCGCCCCTCCACATGCCCCCCAGAGTTTGCCGCAAGCAATACAGGAGCAGGGCGACTCATCATATGGGCAAGTCCTGACAGAACACCGCCCCACGCCCCACGGGCTAACAGCCGCACATCGCGAATGGCCATTCGACCTCGGATCCCCACCCGACCATCTTGCCCAACCACATAGCCCGCAACTTTAGACTCAGAGGAATCCCCGTTGCTATGCTGGCAGCTCATGCTCTCTAGACGCATATATACACGCTCACTCGAAAGATCCCCATATGCGCTTCCCACCACATGACAGTGTGTGATTTCCCCGCGACTCTCAAATCCTGGCAATGTAATCTTCCCTCGCGTCATAAATAAAACAGGCTGAGGATCGCTTTGGGCCCCTACACTCGCTTTGGCATCAACCCCAGAAAGAATCAAGGCTTCCACAAATGCACCAGCTGGAACTTTAAGCTTTTTCGACTTGCCTGCCTTTGCCTTATAAACGGTAACCTTTGCCTCACTTAAAGCACCCATAAGAGGATCTTCTGATTTTTCGTCTTTCATATTAAGAGCAATCAGCTCTTCTTCAAGCGCGCGTGTTTCTTTTATAAATCGTTCTTCACTTTCCTCTACCTTACTTTGTAAATCTTTTATTTTAAGCTCAAGAGGCTGCACAATTCTCTCGATACGATCCAAAATTTTTGCACCCCACACTTCTTCAGCAGACAATAACTGAGGTGGACCTTCAGAGGCCTGAGGGGGCGCTCCTTTTTGTTCCGCGCGAAAGTCAAAAAACACAAAGGTTACCACCACAATAATCAGAACAACACACCACAACGCAATATATTGCTTAACACGCACACCCCATTCTCGCACTATATTTTTACTCATATTAACACCCTCCCTTCTTGCACTTCACCGTCCACAAGCAAGGAGTACACAAACACAGACGATGTCTTTTTTTCATAATCTTTAGCCACCTCCTTATACACAGCAGAAACACTTTGGCATCGTGGCACTCTTTGTGCAGGACACTCAAGCAAGCGCTCTGAAGCAGAGCATCCCATTAAACTTACGCACGCCAGCAACACCAAATACTCCCTAATATACGACATCACCGGAAGTTGATAGGCTTTCGGTCGCGTAGGAAAATACCAATAAACTAAGCCCCTAAAGTCTTGTACCGAAAATCTCTGCGCGATTAACCGCACCAGCGAAAATGCAACAAAACCTCCCAGCGCACCCAACCAAAATTTTTGTAAAACAATCCCCCAACAAAATGGCACTACTAAACTCAGTGCCTCTGGAATGGTGAAAATCAAAAATCGAACTGGAGCATCTAAATAATTAAGAAGAGCATACATTACAGCACAAGGGGATGAGCGGCTTGAATATACTGAAAAAGACTTTGCGCGGCTATAGCAATGGCACCCGCTCCAGCAAGCCCCATAGGGTTACCTTCACTCCATGCGCGCCAAGCATAAATCCCACACCCACACAACATAACAATCCTAGACAGGTCTGACGTAATAAACTGCTCAACCGGCAGTAATGCTTGCTGCAACGCATTGTTACCAGCTGCATATATATTTTTTGCTAAAAGGAATAAAAAAATTAAGGACATAACTCCACCTCAAAATCACAAGTGGTGCAACCACTTTAAAGTTTAAGGGTGGGCGCCACACAGAACAACGACACAAGCCTTTCCGCAGCTTGATATCAAAAGGATCATATCTCTTTTTTTTATTCTTGTCAACCGATCTAAACAAAATTTTTTACACAAAGGGGCATTAACCCCGCCAACAAACGCCTATGCGATAACATCAGAAGGGCTGCCTCCCCTCCATCATCACGCATTAAAGCACCCAGTTTCGCCATCTAACGTGCTGTGTCACCTAACCACGTCAAGGAAGCGCCAAAAGTTATTCGCTTTTCCTGGGGTTAAGGACACCTCTAGATCTCGAATTTGTTTCAGAAAACCTTTAAATTTTGGAAAAACATATATAGCATTCCTCATAGCCCCAGCACGCAGAGAGCTTCTCACCCTGCACGTTCCATCAACTGCCTCATCACCCTCTAACGCCAAAACCGCCAATAATTCCGGAGATATTTGTTCCCAAATTTGGTTCAAACTATCTTGTAATACGCGGCACAAGTCGCGCCCAACGCTATGCTCTGATAACATATAGCAATCACTAGCCAGATTTGTCCACCCAACTAGAACTTGTAATGCGCGGCACAAGTCGTGCTCAACGCTATGCTCTGATAACATATAGCAATCACTAGCCAGATTTGTCCACAGATTACGCAATTCACCGCTCTCTTGCTCGATACGATATAAATCTGGAAACGCAGCCCGCAACATATCAACAACGCTATTATACTCTTTCAGAACCGCTTTATTGCCAAAGGCCTCTATTCTTGAAAAAGCCTTTTCCAAATGACCAACCATACGTACAATTTGTTGACAGCCACTCATTTGACTGTCTGCATACACCTGCGAGGAAAGCGGCAGCTCCAAGTTAGCATACACACCCCACACACTCTCTGCCAACACGCCACTCCAAAAAGGGCTATTCAAAACGTCCTGTAAATCAGGCCATTCGCGGAATACAGAGCAAATGCGCTTTACAACACCTTCATCATCACAGCGTTCTAAAGTTCCATCAGCGATACTCTTTTCAATCTTCCTCTTAAAGTCACAAAGGGCACTCCACATCTCGTCCTCAAAATCTCTATGCAGAACAAGATTCTCTAGACCTGTTGCTATCCTCGACCAACTTACCCCCTGAGAGGGTGAGGTTGTGCTGACATCCTCAAAGGGCACCTCCCAGCGCCCACAAAGATCTTGCAAGCGCTTCACTGTCCTCGCCTCGGAAGGGGATACAACACACTCAACTCCCAACATACCTGCATAATCACACGCCGCCTTATACTTGCAAAATATGGGCTGAGACTGCCCTTTTATAATGAGTTTAGCCAACTCATACGCCTCCCCGGCACGAAAAAAACTCTCCACCTGAGGAAATTCTCCTGTTACCTTTTGAAAAAGCTCGCTCAAGTTTGTAAAAATTGTTTCGCTACCTTCTGCTTCTCGCATACGTTTTGCCCAGTCACTAGCGCCACCTGGAAACCCATCCTTCAGCACCCCTATTGGATCGACACTATCAATAAGTGCAGAAAAATAACGCCTCCACAACAACTGAGCCGAAGAAGAAGAGAAACCACTACAAGCTATCTGCAAAAAAAGATGCTCCGCCTGTTTCCGCACCTTTAAAAGATCCGGTGTAAAGCAAAGCAGCCCACGCATATACAAAAAACCCTGCTCATCCTCAGAAAAATCTTTAGAGCCAAGAAATGCTTTAAAGCGCAAGTTTGTTTGCTTTGCTTCCTTATGTTTGCCAACCCCACCAGATATGTTCAACAAACCCTGTACGTTATTCCACGCGCCAATAAACTGCTCTGTGTGCACAGCACTTGAATAAATGCGTGACATAGCATGCTCTATCTCTTTATATTCACAGCGATCTAAAGCAAAACTATTGATGCCTATTACCATCACAGCTAGTTTCACAATTATCAAATTTTTCATAGACATATTCTAACATAATTGACAAAAAACGCACACATTTGTTATTCCAAAAGCAAGCGATCTAGTCAATAAACTCCCATATTTCGTCTGAGGCTCCTGCGTTTAAGGACACATCAAATTCCCGATACTTGTTAAGCCACCCCCTCAGTGGAGGAAATGCAGACATAGCCGGCACAATACGTCCAATTCGCGAATACAGCTGCCGTCCTACATTATGCACTCTCTCAGTCGCAACAGCCCCCTTTAACTCAAAAACTGCAGATAAGGAGCCTTGTATGTTTTCCCAGCTTTGGGTCAAGCTATCTTGTAATACATGGCAAAGATCGTGCAAACAACTGTGCTTTGAAACAGCATCGCAGCAACTCGCTAAGGTGATAAATTCAGCTAGACCTATACCTTGACATCTAGGGTTTTCTACACAGCGCAAGTCTGGAAAGGCAACCTGCAGCATGCCAACACAACGATTGTACTCCTGCACAACCCTATCATTGCCCAAAGCCTCTATCGCTGGAAAGCATTCTTGCAAATGGCGGCCTAAGAACGCAAGTGGGGAAAAAACACCCTTTTGCTTTCTGCGACCCTCTATCTTCGAAAGTGGCGCCAGACCACAGTCAGCACACACTTTCTTCATACTCTCTGACAACATGTCACACCTAAACGCATAAGCCCAACAGGCCTTCCAGTCAGGCCGCTCGCGCAATACAGCCCAAATGCGCCTTACAACACCTTCATCATCACACCGCTCTAAATCTCCACTCACAATACTCCTCACTATGCGCCTCTTAAAAGCGAACAGAACGTCTGCCATCTCTGCTCTAAACTCTGTATGTGGCACTAACTGCTCTAGACCTATCGCTATCCTTGGCCAACTTAGTTCCTCAGGGGGCGCTGAGTTGACCTCCCTCTGAGGCATACCCCAACGCCTACAGAGATCCCTCAAATGCGCCACTTTCTGCGTGTATTCACCACGTGGAATAGACCCTATTCCCAAAATTTTGGCATAATGGCACTCCGCCGCATATGCGTCAAGAGTGGGTTGACAGCCCTGCCTTATAATATATTGAGCAAACTCATGAGCCTCTCCTGCAAGAAAAAAACTATCCACCTGAGGGGACTCTTCTGTTATACGTTGAAAAAGTTCGAACAAATCACAGAATAAGTCTTCACTGCTTCCTGCCTCCTTCATGCACATCGCCCAACCGCACAAACCACCTGAAAACTCGCCCCGCACCAACCCTACGGGATCTAAACTATTCTTAACCTGCAAAAAACAGTGCCGCCACCAACGCTGTTCCTCCAGTTCCCAACCACCTCCAAAACCTATCCTCAAAGACAGTTTTTCAGCCTGTTCCCGCACCTTCAAAAGTCCCGGGGCAGCGCACAGCAAACCACGCATATACAAAAAGCCCTTCTCCGCCTCACTCAGATCCTTACAGTCAAGAAGCGCTCTGAGACGTGAATTTTCTGGCCTTGCCTCCTTATGACCGCCAATACCACCAACAGCTTGCAACAAATCCTGTGCTTTATTCCACGCACCAATAAACTGCCCTGTGTGCTCAGCTTGATCATAGATCTCTGTCATTACACGATCTATCTCTTCACGCTCATAACGATCTAACGCAAAACTATTGACGCATAGTAACGTCGCAGCTAATTTCACAATTATCCATTTTCTCATGACATTTTTTTTCACTCAAGAAACTCCCATATTTCGGCCACTTCTCCTGGGTTTAATGACATATCAAAATCTTGATATTTTTTTAGCAAATCCTTCAGTTTAGGAAATGCAGACACTGCTAGCCCAACAGGTCCTATTTTCAGCCACAACTGCTGTTTTATCTTAGACAAGGCCGCAATCGCAGCGCTCCCCCTTAAATCCAAAACTGCAAATAGAATAGACTGTTTTTGCTCCCAAATTTGGTTCAAACTGTCGTACAGTGCGCTGCAAAGGTTACTCAAAATCCTATGCTTTGAAGCAGTCGCACATACACTCGCTAAAAACACACATTCCAACAGATCACCCTCTACAGAGCTCACGCATGGAAACATAAATTTCAGCATGCTAACACAACGATCATACTCCGGATCCGCCATATCTTGGCACCTAACCCCCTCTATACAACGTAAGTCTGGAAACACCACTTGCAGCAACCCAACACAATGATTGTACTCCTTCACTGCCACCTCACTGCCAGCTTCCTCTATTGTTGAAAACACCTCTTGCAAATGCTCACCTAGGAGCCAAGGATAGCACTTCACACCCTGTTGAGTTTCGCTTTCGTCTATCTGCGACGTTGGCGTCATATAACAGTTATCATACACTTTCTGCATCCTTTCGGACAACATGTCACTCCTAAATGAGCGACACCAACGAGCCTTAAAGTCAGGTCGCTCGCAGAATACATGGCAAATGCGCTTAACAATATCTTCGTCATCACAGCGCGCTAAACTTCCATCCTCAATACGACATACTATGCGCCTCCTAAAAAAAGCAATGCTCTCATACAGCTCATGTTTAAACTCTGTATATGGCACTAGCTGCTCTAAGCCTTCTGCTATCTCCGACCAGCTTAATCTCTGATGAGGAGTAATATTAGCCTCCCCGAAAGGCACGCTCCAACGATTACAAAGGCCTTGCCAATGCGTCTCAACATCATCGTTTACAGTGCAGCTCATTCCTAAAATGCTTGCATAACGGCGCTTGGCCAAAGCGTGTTCACGGCCCTGCCTTATAATATACTGAGCAAACTCATGCGCCTTTCCTGCAAGAAAAAAATTCTTCACCCGAGTCGATTCTTCTGTTACCTTGTGAAAAATCTCACACAAGTCGTGAAATATGCCTACGCTTGCCCCCCGCATACGGGCAGCCCATCCACTAACACCACCGGAAAGCTCATCCTGCAGCACCGCTATGGGATCAAGGCTATCAATAAGCAGCAAAAGACTCTCACTCCAAATAGTATAGATAGCTTTAGAACAGGCCCGGCTACTCTTTACCTTCAACAAAACTTTTTCAGCCAGATCTTGCGTCCGCAAAAGACTATCTGTAGAATAAAGCAAACCACGCACACAGAAAAAATCCTTCTCTTCATCACTCAGGTCTTTGCAATCAAGAATCTTTCTAAAACGTACGTTTTCAGGATTAACTTCCCTCGGCCCCCCACGACCAGATACACCTAACAACTCCTGCACACCATTCCACGCACTCATAAAGCTCTTTGTGTGCTCAGCCTTCTCATAAATATCTGACATAGCAGAGTCTATCCCCTTATACTCATGGCGCTCTAACGCCATAATATTAATGCTCAGCAGCACCAACACTAGCTTCAAAACTCTAAACTTTTTCATGCAATTACTGTAACACATCCATCAGAAAAGTCAATCTTTAACACACTCACTAAACCTGACACAAAAGTCAACACACCACTTACAGGGACCGTAAAAAAGTCCCGGGGTAGACCACAGCAAACCACGCATATACAAAAAACTTCTCTTCCTCATTCAGACCCTTACAGTCAAGAAGCGCTCAGACGTGACTTCTGGCTTTGCCTCCTTATGACCGCCAATACCACCAACTGCTTGCAACAAACCCTATGCTTTATTTCACGCACCAATAAACTGCTCTGTGTGCTCAGCTTGATCATAGATCCCTGTCATAGAGCTCTCTATTGCTTCATATGACCCTCGATCTAAGGCAAAGCTATTAACGCATACTCCTGTTGCCGCCAGTATTATAGTGATAAGTGTTATCATGATACTTTTTAACATAATCACACAAAAAATCTACTGGCCATTTTATTCTCTACAATACTCCCGTATGCTGTCAGCATCTCCTAGGTTCAAAGACAGATCACAGTCTTGATGTTTTGTAGCAAATCCTTCAGTTTGCTCAAATCCTATCAAGAGCCGTCCACAGGAGATCCCTCTCTGCATTGCAAACCGCATCACGTGCTCGATATTTTTCCAAAAGACCCTTAAGCTTTGGAAAAAAACGCAAAGCTCCCACAAGATCTCCATAGCACGACCACAGCTTATCCTTAATAGCAGAGATCTCGCCCAAGGATGCTTCAGCAAATAAGCCCGGACATATCTCATCCCAAGTTTGGTTCAAGTAATCTTGGAGTAACACACAAAGTTTCTGCAAAAACTTATGCCTCACAAGACAATCACACCTACTCGCCAAAAAAATAAAATCAAACAAATCGCACATTTTGCCATTCCCATTAGCCACACAGCGTAAATCTGGAAAGGCGACCTGCAGCACACCAACACAACGATTATACTCCTTAACAGCCGCATCATTTCCAAAAGCCTTTATTCCTACAAAAGCTGTTTCAAGATACGCGCCAACGCTCAAAGTTTGGAATACACTCTCACTTTGAATGGCGTGGGTCTCAACCTGTGCAAGTGGTGTCATTTCCAAGCTATCATACACACTCTGCACACTCTCCGACAACATATCTCTAAACGCATCATAAAAAGTAATCTTGAGGTCAGGTCGAACACGAAATACATGGCAAATACGCTTAACTACCCCTTCATCATCACATCGCTCTAGCTTTCTCCTCCAAAGGCTATCTGTTACGCACCCCCTCAAACGAAAAAGGGTATCACATAGCTCAGAATCAAACTCTGTATAGCAAACTACACTTTCTAAGCCCGAAGCTATTGTCGGCCAGCTTAACGCCTGAGGCAGTGAAAAGCTGCATTTCCTCTGAGGCACACCCCAACGGTCACACAGATCTCGCACACGCTTCATTGGCGGCCCACGCCAAGCAGTGTCTTCGTTCCACACAACCCCCAAAGCACTTGCATAATAGCACCTCACCTCATATTGGCAAAAGAAGTACTGATACCTCTCGTTAATAATATATTGTGCCAACTCATACGCTTTCCCTTCACGAAAAAAACTATCCACTTGCACCGAATTTTCAGTGATTTTTTGAAAAAGATCACACAAATCTTCGAATATACCTTCACGATGTACTGACTCTGGCACGCCTGTTACCCAACCACGCACACCCCCTGGAAATTCGTCCTGCATCACTCCTATTGGGTCTAAACTACTCATCAACTGCACACGACAAACCTCCCACAAACGCTGTAAAGCTGAAGCCCAATCATGACTATAGGCTATCTTCAAAAAAAATTTCTCAGCCTGTTCCCGCATCTTCAAAAGGCCCGGGGCAGCGCACAACAAACCACGCATAAACAAAAAGCTCTTCTCTTCGTCATTCAGATCTTGACACTCAACTATCTGCCTCAGGCGTAAATTTTCAGCCTTTGCATGCTTCTGCTCCCCAGTGCCACCAAAGGCTTGCAACAAATCCTGTGCTTTATTCCACGCGCCAATAAACTGCTCTGTGTGCTCAGCTTGATCATAGATCTCTGTCATTACACGATCTATCTCTTCACGCTCATAACGATCTAACGCAAAACTATTGACGCATAGTAACGTCGCAGCTAATTTCACAATTATCCATTTTTTCATAAGCTTACTCTAACATAAAAGGTTTTTTATGTCAAAAGCAAGTAAGCTAGCTCAAACCAAGTATACTCCACATGTTGGAAACTTCTTTTGCGCTCACGGACACATCAAAACCCCGATATTTTTCAGCAAATGCTTCAGTTTGCTCAACTCTTATCAAGAAATCTCCACCTGAAACCCTCTTCTGTATTGCAAGCCGCATCACGAGCTCGATCTTTTTCCAAAGGACCCTTAAGGTTTGGAAAAAAACTTACAGCACTAGCTCAAACCAAGAACACCCCATACAGCGTCAACTTCTCCTGAGTGCAGGAACACATCAAAATCCCGATATTTTTTTAGCAAGCCCTTCAGTTTAGGAAATACAGACACAGCCCACAAAGCGCACGCTGCGCCCGCTGCCAACAGCTTCCTCATCTCCAGCATTTCCTCAACCGCATCCTCACCCTTTAAATCAAAAATAGCAGATGCTGTCCGCTGTACGCCTTCCCATTTTTGGTGCAAGCTCTCTTGTAATACACGGCAAAGGTCGTTCAAAAGCCTATGCTTTGGCAAACGTTTTTCGCAACTCGCTAACTCAATAAACTCAATTAAACCACACTCTTTGTTTTTCGGTCTCTCTACACAGCGTAAATCTGGAAACGCTATTTGCAGCAGGCCTGCACATCGATTATACTCCTCCACCACCACACTGTCGCCACACTCCTCTATTGTTGTAAAGACTGATTTCAATTCCCCCAAGTTCAAAGCGTGAAAGTCCACATCCTGCTCACTGTCTTGACCCTCCCCTTGCTTAAGAGGCGTCATGTCACAGTTGGCATACACTTCCTTCATGCTCTCTGAAAAAAAATTAGTCTTAACATGTCTATCCCAACTCCTCTTAAAATCAGGTCGCTCTCGAAATACAGCACAAATGCGCTTAACTACCCCTTCATCATCACATCGCTCTAACTCGCCAGTATTAACACACCTCTCTATGTTATCCTGCAACGTGCTAAGAACTAAAAAGAGCTCGCTGGCAAACTGTGTATACGGAACTAGCCCCTCTAGACCTTGTGCAACACTCAGCCAACTTAATTTCTGCGAGGTTCGTGTGATACTGACTTCCCTCTGAGGCACGCCCCAACGATTACAAAAGTCGCTCAAACGCTGCACACGCGACCGCGGCACAGACCCTGCAACGCCCTCAATACCCACAATGCCAGCGTAATGGCACTCCATCTCATACCGGTGAAGATTGTGCTGATAGCCCTCTCCTATAATATGTTTAGCCAACTCATACGCCTCTCCTTCACAAAAAAAACTGCACACCTGAATAGACTCCCATGCTACCTTCCTTTGAAAAACCGAACACAAATCGTAGAACACCACATCTACCTTTGCTGCATCCCGCATGCGATTTGCCCAACCATTCCGACCATCCGGAAACGCATCCTGCATCACCTCTATTGGATCAAGGCTACTCTTAATCCGAAACAAACAGTGCCGCCACCAGCGCTGTACCTCCAGATCCCAACAGCTTCCAAAACCTATCCTCAAAGACAGTTTTTCAGCCTGTTCCCGCACCTTCAAAAGGCCCGAGGCAGCACACAGCAAACCACGCATATACAAAAAGCCCTTCTCCGCCTCACTCAGATCCTTACAGTCAAGAAGCGCTCTGAGACGTGAATTTTCTGGCCTTGCCTCCTTATGACCGCCAATACCACCAACAGCTTGCAACAAATCCTGTGCTTTATTCCACGCACCAATAAACTGCTCTGTGTGCTCAGCTTGATCATAGATCTCTGTCATTACACGATCTATCTCTTCACGCTCATAACGATCTAACGCAAAACTATTGACGCATAGTAACGTCGCAGCTAATTTCACAATTATCCATTTTTTCATAAGCTTACTCTAACATAAAAGTTTTGCTATATCAAAAGCAAGTAAGCTAGCTCAAACGAAGATACCGCCACATGCTATCAACTGTTCCTGAGCACATGCGCATATCAATATCCTTATATTTTTTCAGCAAATCCTTCAGCTCAGGAAATGCAGCCATAACCAAAACAAGCCCCCCTACTCTCTCCTTCAACCTCTGTTTCATCGCACACAGGACCTCAGCCGCACCTGTGTTCGTTAAATTTTCAGAGGATAAAGTCTGAAGTATATGATCCCACTCCCGATATATGCGACCCCAACTGTGTCTCAAGCTATCCTGCAATAGGCTATCAAGGTTGCTCAAAACTCTATGCCTTGAAAAACTGCGGCAGCTAGCTAAGGCAATAAACTCAATCAGGTCTATCTCTTGGCTCCTAGGGTTCTTTACACAGGATAAGTCTGGAAACGCAACCTGCAACATGCCAACACAACGATTATACTCCTGCACAACCACACCATTACCAAAGGATTCTATTTTTGAAAAGGCTAATTGTAAATCGCACTCCAGGCGCAAGACTTGGAAATCAACGCCCTGTTGACTTGCACGATCTTCCCTCTTCTGAAGAGGCGTCATGTCACTGTTAGCATACACCCCCTGCATGCTCTCTGAAAGCATATCATCCCTAAACATACCTTCCCACACCCTCTGAAAATCAGGCCGCTCGCGGAATACAGAGCAAATGCGCTTTACAACACCCTCGTCATCGCAACGCTCTAAACCTCCCTCAGTAATACTGCGTATTATGCGCAGCTTAAGCTCACAAAGCACTTCAAAAATCTCATTCTGAAGCTCTGTATAAGACATTACCTTCTCTAAACCTGTTGCTATCCCCGACCAACTTAACTTTTGAGAGGGCGCTAAGTTTACCTTCTTCTGAGACACGCCCCAACGATCCCAAAAGCTTCGCGAACGACTCACACTCAAACTCGCCACAGTATTTTTAATAAAATGAATGTCCATAACACCCACAATCTCAGCATAATGGCACAGAACCTCATATCGGTGAAAAGTGCTCTGATAGCAATAGTTTATAATATGTTTTGCCAACGCGTATGCCTCTCCTTCGCGAAAAAAACTATCCACTTGCACCGAATTTTCAGTGATTTTTTGAAAAAGATCACACAAATCTTTGAATATATCTTCACGATGTACTGACTTTAGCGTGCCTGTTACCCAACCACGCACACCCCCTGGAAATTCGTCCTGCATCACTCCTATTGGGTCTAAACTACTCATCAACTGCACACGACAAACCTCCCACAAACGCTGTAAAGCTGAAGCCCAATCATGACTATAGGCTATCTTCAAAAAAAATTTCTCAGCCTGTTCCCGCACCTTCAAAAGGCCCGGGGCAGCGCACAACAAACCACGCATAAACAAAAAGTTCTTTTCTTCTTCCACAAAATCTGTACAGTCAAGAATTTTTCTAAGACGTAAGTTTTCTGGTTTTGCCTCTTTATGTTCACCAACACCACCAGCTGCTTTCAACAGATCCTGCACTTTATTCCACGCACTAATAAAGCTCTTTGTATGCTCAGCTTGATCATAGATCTCTGACATCACACGATCCATACCTTCATACTGATAACGATCTAACGCTATGATATTGGTGCATAACACCACCAACCCCAATATCACCAATCTACCACTCAAAGCCATACAAGTCATACTCCAATTCGTAATTGCCTGGGGCCACAGAGCCCAACACTCTTGACAGCCACCCCTCTCCTGCATACGTCTGTCACGACCCTACACAAAGTGTTTTTTACACAAGGTGGCAATCGCCTTTTGCCAACTCACTTTTTTTACGTTGTTTTTTGTAAGCAAAATGTCTGCTACGAGTTCCGCTGTTTTCCTGAAATCACTATCCTTAAACCCTCGACAAGCCAACGCCATAGATCCAAGGCGAATTCCCGAAGGGTTTGTGGGCTTTGCTGTGTCAAAAGGCACCATATTTTTATTTACAAAAATATTATACTGACTTAAACGATCCTCAGCATACTGCCCGCCAATACCCTGACTCCGCAAATCCACCAAGATTTGATGGTTATCTGTACCACCAGTTAATACCTGCAAATCATGAGATAACAAAACCTCCGCCATAATTTGAGCCCCTTGAACAACACGTGTCATAAGGCGTCGAAAAGACGGTGACAGCGCTTCTGTAAAGCACTGAGCTTTTGCCGCAACAACATGCATCAGTGGCCCTCCCTGCACTCCCGGGAATACCCCACGACATACTTTTTTATATATATCTTGATCATTACATAAAATCATTCCACCACGCGGGCCTTTCAATGTTTTATGCGTTGTCGTTGTGACCACATCGGCATAAGGAATCGGCGAATCCAACACACCACCAGCCACCAGACCCGCTATGTGCGCCATATCCACAAGCAAATATGCGCCCACCTCATCGGCTATCTCACGAAACATTTTATAATCAATCACACGACTATACGCGCTCGCACCCGCAACAATCACCTTCGGCCTATGCTCTAAAGCCTTTTTTCGCACATCACTATAGTCAATCAAACACGTTTTGGCATCCACGACATAAGAAACGCCTTTGTATATTTTTCCAGAAGAATTGACAGAAAATCCATGCGTTAAATGGCCTCCATGGGCCAAATCCATGCCGAGCAACACATCACCAGGTTTCATAAGCCCGTGAAATACCGCCTGGTTTGCTTGTGATCCCGAGTGCGGCTGCACGTTTGCAAATTGACATTGAAAGAGTTTTTGAGCTTTAGCCTGTGCTAGCTCTTCTATCTCATCCACAAGCGCACACCCACTGTAATACCGGGCCTTAGGGTACCCCTCAGCATACTTGTTTGTCAAAACAGAGCCTTGCAACCCACAAACTTCTTCGCTCGCAATGCTTTCAGACGCTATACAGTTTAACGACCAAAACTGCTTAACCCACTCTTTAGCAATAACCTTATCAATTCGCCCGACACTTTTATGCTTACAGTCTTTTAACATACGAATCACTGTATGTTGCGCTTTTATTGACTCAGTGTCCGCCATAATATAACAGTTATACTTTGCGTCTATAGAGGACACCACATGACCACCACCGACTACACAAGGAAACACTCCGCTAATGCGCCCTAATTTTTGGCACCATGCAAAAGGGTCTTCTGCAAAAATAAGAGAGAATGGAATCCCTTTTATAATCTGATAGTACACAGATCCCGTAAAATAAGCGTCACCCTTTACCCCCACAAATGGATTGTCCACCACCTCTAAAGATGCATCCCGCAAAATCTCAGAAATCCTCTCTACTCCACAGGACACTGTTCCTACACAAATTATTTTCATCACACAAATCTCTTATTCATTAACACTAATTCAGGTTAGCATAGTCTTCTTTTAAAGAAAAATATATATTTATTAACTGTTGCATATTTTTTTAAATGTGCAATAATAGCATCAAAGTAATGCGGATACTTATCTCCTTGATTTGGGTGTTGTTCTTTTGTTTTAAGGGATACACCCAACCTATTGCCACTCAATTGGCTCAAATTTCTATTGCCGGTCGATCAATCACAAAAATAATTGGCCTGCCAGAAGCTATTATTTGGCACCTTGATCCCGACACTGGCTCTTTATTTCTTACCACAACGCGGCCCTGCTCTTTTTTTCTCGTTGATGAAGCACAAGCTGTTTATCACTTATTTTTACAGCCCTGTTTGCAAGGACCTAACAACATTACCTTAACTCCCAAGCCCCCCAAAATCCTTCAGCAAGATATCCTCGACTTCATGCACAGCACACACACCGAAACATTTAAAACAACCTTGTGCAATCCTTGCGACAAAAAATGTCCAGCCTATCAGGTAACCCCACCTTCTTCAAGCCATGTAATCATTGCTCCGGACATCAAACTCACACACAATCAATGCACTCAAGGATACATTGTGCCAATATCTATTATAAAAAACATAGGGAAAAGAAAAGGGGCATGGTAGCAAGTAACGCGGAAAGGCCACCATGCCATGTCCTGTGGACTTAAATACTTTACCATATTTTTTTTTCATCACGACTAAAAACCCACAAATTGACCCTTTTTTTAATTTTTTAATTTTTATTTTCTTTTTTGTGTTAATATATTCATAAGGAGCGGCAACGCGGAAAGGCCGCCCCAAAAGGCACGTGGGCGCATATTGCAGCAACCACGTGCTGTTTCTGTGGAGCACCAAATGTTTTATAGACACGACGGCAACCAAACAACAGAGTTTCTCAATGAGTTCTTAGCATACCGATCTTTTGTAGACTTGCTCCCCTATCGATTTTATGACGACAAGCTAGGCCTGTTTGTGAACAACAACAGCATTGGTCTCTTGTGGTCCTTACCTCCTCTAGTGGGAACAGTAGAGCACTTGCACCCCACACTCACCTCTTTTTTTCAAAACAACCTCCCTAAAGGATGTGCTTTGCAAGCAACGCTCATTGCATCCCCCTTTACACAATCAACCGTCGAACATTGGGCCTTAAGTCGCAAAAATCTAGCCTTTCAAAATTTAGCCATTAAACGCCAAAACTTTTTCAACGGCTTGTTTACGCGTTCCTTTGACACATTTATATCGCTATCAGCTCCATTACACTTTTACAAAAACGCAAAACTTAAAGAAACTTTCTGCAGCGCTGGACAAGCACTCTCCAGTGCACTACACGCTTGCGGTGCACCCTCAACGCCAGGCACACCCCTTACCCTTTTTTATATACTGCACCATCAAGCTTTTTTTGCCCCCACTGCGCCCAAGCTCCAGTGGGATCAACGCACACCCCTTAACCAACAAGCCTTTCGTTCCCCATGTCTTATCAAGGTTAACGAAGACCACCTGTCGTTTCAACACAAAAGCACAGAACAGCACAGCACTTTTTACACGACAAATGGCTTTCCTGACCAATGGTCTCCCGAAAGCATGTCCCTCCTTCTTGGCTGCCAACAGCACGCAAACCTACAAATATCCACACCCTTTTTTATATCTTACGGCGCCTTTGCCCCCGACGAGAAAACGCTAAAATCACGACTAATGACAAAGTGCGCTCAAATAGAAAAGCAAGCCCACTCGCCACTAGCAAAGTGGATACCATCTTTAGCTAAAGAGGTAGAGGAATGGCGTTTTGTTCGGCAAAAGTTTCATGAAGGGCAAAAGGTCATCAAAACAAGAATGCAAGTTTGCCTATGGGGTTGCCCCACAAAGGTTGCCGCCAACCACGAGCCTCTCCTAGCACTCTTTCAGCGCCATGGATTTTCTCTACAGCCTAACCGCTACACAATGCTGCCCAGCCTTTTAAGCGCCCTTCCCATGTCATGGGGCAACGGTATGGCCCTTGATAACAAAAGATTTGGCAACTTAAAAACCACGCTTTCTCAAGAGCCGCCGTGTTTGATGCCTCTTCAAGGTGACTGGAAAGGAACGCGCTCCCCTCATATGCTCCTTCTTTCACGCCGATCACAAGTCTTATTTTGGGATCCTTTTGATAATGACACCGGAAACTATAATGTTTGCGTGATTGGCCGTAGCGGTTCTGGAAAATCAGTTTTTATGCAAGAGCTCGCGTTTAACAACCTCGGCAAAGGAGGGGCTGTTTTTATCATTGATGTTGGGCGCAGCTTTGAAAAAATGGCGCAGCTTTTTGGAGCGCAGTATATTCAATTTTCTATCGACAACCCCTTTTCCATTAACCCGTTTGCGGGACTTACGAAAGATTGCGAAGCCCTGATCTCACTCACAAAACCTATCCTCTCCTCCATGGCGTCACCCTCTGGAAACCTCACTGACATAGAAAGTGCCCTGCTCGATAAAGCCATTTTTTTAACCTGGAAAAAGCTACATGAGCGCACTACAGTTACCGAGGTTGCCTCCACACTAAAAAGTTTGGGAACGACAACATCTCACAATCTTGCAGAAAAGTTATTTTCCTATACTATAGACGGTATTTACGGCAAGTTTTTTCACAAAGGTAACGACCTTAACAAAGACAACCCCTTTGTCGTCATTGAGATGGAAGAGCTCAAGGAACGCCGTGACCTTCAGTCTGTTTTAATACAAATTATTATTATCACCATAACATCTCAGCTATACGCGGGAGATCGATCCACACACACTCATATTATTTTGGACGAGGCGTGGGACTTACTCCAAGGAGGCTCTGCGGCCTTTTTCATCGAAACTGCTGCGCGTCGACTGCGTAAATACAAAGGCTCTCTTGTGATTGGCACACAAAGCGCTCATGACCTGTTTCAAAGCCCATCAGCACGTGCAGCCTTTGAAAACAGCGACTGGCTTTGCCTGTTATCCCAAAAAGTGGAATCCGTTAACTCTTTGCGTAAAGAAGATAAAATCACTCTGCCAGATAGTGCCATTCACGCAGTACACACACTAAAAACAGAACAAGGCAAGTTTGCAGAAATTATGATTTGCGGACCACACGGGCAAGCTATTACAAGGCTTCTGCTTGACCCCTTCTCACAAATGCTCTACACATCTACACCACAGGAGTTTGCCTTTATCGCAAATCTACAAAAACAAGGAGTGGCCCTAGACCAAGCCATTCTGCAAGCCGTCAGTCACTTTAAAAAATGAAACTCTTATACTTCCTCCTCAAAACTAAACAATATCGAAAGGGCGCTACTTTCTTAGCTGTAGGTATCGGCATACTCCTCATATCCAACCTTTATCTCTGCCACTTTATCGCATCCCATCAGGAAAAGCTTATTTTCATACCCACGCACTCACAAGATCCCTTTGTTTTTCAAGGAGGGTTTTCCGCAAACTACCTCGCAAAACTCTCTGGCTACCTCACACAAAGCCTCCTCTCCTTCCCTAATCCACATACCACAGATAACTGTAAAATGTTTATCTCTCCACACAATCAAAGTAAAATTTTAAAGGCTATTCGCCAAGTTCACTCTCAGTACACCGATCAAAATATTCACGGAAGCTTCATCCCCGAAACAACTACCAGCGTCTCTGAAAACACAGTCTGTGTAACAGGAACCTTATCCTTTTTTATTCACAACAAGATTATCGCAAAACAAACCCTTTCTCTTCTCCTCACCTTTGAAATTTTAAACAGCGCTTGCTTTCTCTCAGCATTGTCTTGGAACCCACAAAATTCCGTCTAAATTTGTCTCCCTACGTGGCGAATTTGCTATAAACCTCACATATTCCGCCTCACTACAAAAAAGTTATCACTTTTTTATTGACCCCCCGATTGTAGACATGAGAGAATTTGCTGGGAGATGTTGTGTTAAGGTCAATCGTCACAAGCTTTGTGCTTCTTGTATTTATATGTTTTTTAACAAGCTGCGACCAGTCCAGCGAAACCATACTTAAAAATGCCGCTCCTGGATCTTTGCCTCTTTCATCTAACGGAATTTCTACGCTTCTCATGCACAGCTCTTCCGAGCGCGACTTTGGAAACTACCTCACCGAAGTATACACGTATTACCATGCAAACAAAGCGCTCCCCCCACTGCGCGTAAACTTTAAAAAACAAACACTTGATATCAACGCTGTGGCTGACAGCGCGCAGCCAAGTGAATTCACCGTTCGTGGACCCAACTCCGCACAAAAATACTTAGATACTATTGCATTTACCCCTTCAGAGCATGATAGCACCTCAAAAAAAATAACGCTGCTTGCACACAAAGTTTCAGGGCTATCCGACGAGCTAAAGGCCTTGATTGTAAAACGTCTAGAGCCTTACCTGCGCATTATAGAAAGCTCTCATGCGCACGACACGTTTATCGCCGGCTGTGCCGCTTACAACAAAATGTGTCTCCGCGCCAAGCTAAGCCCTAACTTTTTGACCCCATTCCTTGCTGCACCTCCAGAACAACGCATTGTTCTGCTAACAGAAGCCCTTGAAAGCCCCTCACGTCCACTGGTGGACTCTGACCAAGAAGCAACCTCTTGCATTATCTTCATGAATGCCGTTGCTAAGTTCTCTCACATTAAGAATATTTTCAACGCTTCTAAAGCACAAGGCATGTTCGAGGTTATCGACACCCTGGCCATTACTAACCACAAGCTTTATAAGACACCCACTGACTATCTAGACGCAAATGCACGATTCTTATTGCTCCCATCCATCGTACTTGATGTCCTGAAAGAAGGTGGTGTTATTTCAGAAGAAGAAGCGGCTCTTTACAAAAAAACCTTTGAAGACTGCTTGCGTAAAATCTACGCTCACGCAACACGATCTTTTAATGCAATACACATCCGCAAATCAGCCATGCTCAAGTGCGGAGCCAAAACTATGCCATTTGCACTTATTCCTATCAAACACTACACCTCCGCCTCCCTTCAGAAAAAGCTAAACTCCACTTTGTCACAATGGATAGACACCTTCTTCATTCCACAATGTATCAAACTCTACCCAGGACAAAGTGACTCCATCACCTTCTGCTTTGATGCGCTTGTAGCTAGCCTCACCTTACCTTTAAGCCACTCACAACTCTTGCCAGAAATTACACCTCTTGACCCCTAAGGCCAATCACCCATGTTATTCCTTGCCCTTTTGATCTCTCTTTTCGCCCACTCCACTGCCAAACACTATTGTGCCGCAGACAAGACTCCATCTGAGTCTATTTTAAAGACAGCGCCTTTAGGACAGCTTCCTATTCCACCCAGCATGCTAGCCGTTCTCGCCTACTACGTCGCGGACTTTGACGATTTTAAGCGCTGTATTGCTTTAATTCAAGAAGCTTACCTGGTAACAAAAAAAATTCCAGCCTTCAAAATTGACACAACAAAAGATCAACTCATTATCCTATTTGAAGAGGCTCCAACATTTTTGCCGGATAACGAGTTTTTAGTCTCTGACGAAGCCTCTGCTGTACTGTTTTTGAAAAAACTCAGAGAGGCAATCCACAAGGCCTTCAGCAAAGCATGGAAAAGCTTACTACCAATAAAGGATAAAGTTGACAAATTATCCGAAAAAGACCAAACCTCTATTGCCAATGTTATTACCACCCAACTCCCACAAATCAAAAAGTCTCACTTTTTTGACACATTTCGCTTAGGCCAAAATGCATACAACAAAGTGTGCCTTCGCGCAAAATCAAGCCCTGAGTTTCTCCAAAGCTTTGTCAGTATCCCTCCTCTTGAAAGAGCACAATTTCTTTCAAAGCACCTTAGAAACACTCCCGCTGCTACCCGTGACCTTCTGTCCTCAGACCACGAGGTATACGCGCTTAACCACTTTATTTACGTCGTATCACGTCACAAGTTTATCCGATCCCTCTTTACAGCAAGCTCCCCCCAAGATCTCTTTAAAAACCTTGGGCCCTCCGACATTAAAGAATATATAGAGCATATTCAACCAGAAAAGCATATAGAAGCTGAAGCACGATTCTTCATCCTAATGCAGGCAGCTATATCGCACATGCTCAAGCTCAAGCTTATTACACCAGAAGAATCTGAAAAGTGCCTTTCCTGCCTTAAAAACGCCCTTATTCTTAAAAACCGTATAGCCAAAAAAACCTTCTATGGCACTGAGTTTTTACGCAAAGCCCTTGTGTTTTCTCAAAGCCAAAAGCGTCCCGCGGCTTATATAAGCACAAAAACCTTCAACGCCGCTATCATAAACCCCAACTGCCTTGAAATCATTAACTGGGATATTGCCCGCTGGATTGAACGGTTCTTTTTTCCCACAATATTCACAATATACCCAGGAATTCGAACCCATGCGTTTTGGTGTTCTGATGTTTGGTCCTCTTATATCATAGACCCTCTGACAAACGACCTTTCTTTTAACGGAGCGACTCTTACAGGTGCCGCGCACCACTTAGCTCAAGTCCTCAAAAAACAAGGCCTTGACATCTCTCTTAAATGGCGCAACCCTAGCAAAAACACCAGCTCCACGTCTCTACACCACCTCTGCGTCAGCATTGTAAACAAAGCGCGCGCTACACCACAACTTTCCCCTCAACTCAAAAGCTATGCTGACTTTTTACACAGCCATATCAAAAACTCAAGTGAAGGCGGATTTATCTCTCCTGAAGATTTTTGGGTACACAGCCAACCAATAGAAACTCTCAAAGAGCTCAACCAGGCTCTCTTCAACACCCACCCTGATATCGCCCATGTGTGCGTGCAAAACGGCCTGTTGGAAAAATCTTTACTTCCACATAAAGGCAGGAAAATCGCTAAAGTTCTTGAACGCGTAGCTACCGAAAACTATGAGTCCTTTTGGACATACGCTCTGTTTACAGTAGGCCGATCTTTAGCCCTCCCACAGCCAAACTTTATTGATCAAATGTTTACACTTTGTCACCCATGGGACCCCCAAAAGCTTGCTCAACAAACCTTCTCCCTTCTCGCATTCTTAACCAAGTTCATCAGCAAAGGCCTGTGCACAAACATTACAAACGCCCATGACCTCGCAACAACCCTCGATAAGATTTCACAAATTAAGTTAATCCTTTTGTTTAAAAAAGGCAAATGGCCAGAAAGCTTTTTCTCTATGGCCAGAAAACTCAATGCCCTACTAAGTACCTTCCTCGCAGAGCACGCCTTTTTAACAGACCCACAAAGTTTCTTTAAGCTTAAGCCCTCACTGAGGCAGTCGACTTTAGATACCTTCTCTCAATATACACTCGCGGCCCTAAGACTGTTTGATAAGTACGTGCTTGCGTCCTTTCTTAATGAAATAGCAGAAGATGACGACGATGAGCAAACGTCTAACTAACCCAATACATCCTCATTTCCAAAACCTGTAAAACACCCATGCGTACTATTTTTTTTGTATCTATGCACAGGCTTTCTTTATATTGGCGTAATTGCTTTTGGATACCCTGCGGTATCACTCCTTCTGTGATCGCTGTTGTTTTAAAGTCCACTACCCAAATTTCATCTTCAAACTCACCAATATAGTCAGCTCGCCCCACGCGCATAACTTCGCCATCGCGCACTGTAAGTGGCCTCTCTAAGTAAATATTGGGAGCTTGCAGCTTTTCTCTCCACTCACTTGCAAAAAACCTTTGTATCGTGGCTTCTATACCTGCAACCCACTTGGCTGGAAAAGATCTTATCAAGTTTTGAGTCGCACAAACACTGTTACTTTTAACAGCAACCATCATCGCTAAATGCACAAAAACACCATATTGCCGATGCTCTCCATCGTTTTTCTCCTCAGGGCTGGCTAAACTGAGCCCACGCGGAGATACATACACCTCCTTTTTGTGCGGGCTTGTCCCAGAAGCTTTCACAAACGCTATTTCCTTGTTGTGCTCATACTCCTCAACAAAATCACGCACCTTAGCATACCAAGATCCTTCCAATTTGCCCTGCTCACTTCCCGCCAGCAAAAGCAGGTCCTTTGCCCGTGTAAGCGCTACATACATTAATCGATTATGCTCTTCTTCTTTCGGTTGAAAAACAAAACGTTTAGGCTCCCAAAAATCTCCCTTTGCAGAAACATAGAGCTCACTGTCCCCTGACACCTCCCATCGCACTGTATTTTGTGTCGGCACTCGATGCGCATCTGCCAAAATAACCACGGGCGCTTCCAGTCCTTTAGACCCATGCACAGTCATAAGACGCACACCCTGACCTCCCTCAGCAGTGCTAACGCGCATAAGAGGGTTTGTATCACGAACCCAAGACACAAACCCCACCAAAAAGTGGTCATTCGAAAACTCATAGTCTTGGCAAAGGGACAAAAATCCACTAACCTCATGTTGAGAAAAGTATTGTGCAACTCTATCCTTTTTCGTGTGCAACACCCACTTAAAAAAAGACACAACGCCCTGGCTGAGCCAGCGTTTGGCCACATGTATAAAATCAATCACATCCCGCACAGCTGCCTCTTGCATGTTCTGCATTTGTGACCACAAAGATCCCCGGCCTTTTAAACATCGCTCTAAGTCCGTGTGCGAAAACCCCCAAAGAGGAGTACGGACAAAAGCGGCAAGCTCCATACTATCATCCGGAAAAAGCACAGCATTAGCGCAGTGCATCATAGCCGATATAAATGCCGAGCTTTGTGCAGGGCTACTATCCACACCTAAGCATGGCACACCAAACCTTGCTAAATACTCGGGAATTTTTTGGTAAGTCTGGTCCCTTTGCTGCGTTAAAATCAGTATATCCTGAGGCTGTATGGCCCTCTTGCAGCTGGGTAGCCAATACTTTTTCTCCAAAAGGTCTGCCACTACCTGCGCCAAAGTAAACGCCAACCTTTCAGGGTCCTCCTGAACAGACACAAGAGGCAAACACCCCACATACCCCGTATCTGTACGTGCGGATTTTTGCTCAATCCAGCCGTACTCATAACGCTCATTAATCTGATTCACAACATTCAAAATTTCTGCAGTACAACGGTAGCAGAAGTCTCTTGACTGCACCGTTAAGTTGGGAGCATATTGCGGAAGCCTTTCTTTCACCAAATCAGTCATAGAAAGGCTCACACCTTGAAACCCATAAATAGACTGTTTTGTATCTCCCACAACAAAAATAGATTTCTGCCCCCAATCTTGAGCCATACAACGCACTATTTCTAAAATCACTCGCCACTGCACTATGCTTGTGTCCTGAGCTTCATCCACCAACAGGTGGTCACAGTTCTCGGACAAGAAAAACTCAACGGAGTCATAATTAGATCTCATAAGCGCTAGTGTTTTTATAATCACATCATTATAATCAAGCATACCACGCTGTTTTTTTTGCGACTCATATGTTGAAAGAGCCTCTCTTGTTAAGCAAAAAACCGCATGCGATAAGCGCAGATCTTCTCTCTTTTGCCAGTCTTCTACAACAGCAAACACACCAGCAGCCTCTTGCTGCAAGAACTCATGAAAAGCTCCCAGCTCTTTAGGAAACGGTCGCGCCTTATGCTGTCCTGATTTTGTAAACAAAAGCGCCATAAAACGCGCTCCAGCTTCTGGGTGTTTTGTTTGAATTGCTTTTGCTAGGGCAGATATGTGTTTGCCCGCTTGGGTCTTTAACCCCTCTAAGGCAGAAATCTGAGCCCAACCTTCTGCAGGGCTAATAGAAATCTCTTGCCGTTGACGAACCCTTAAATCCCCAGGAGCCTTTAGTTCAACCTCATACAAATCTCTAAGAGCTTTGAGCTCATCCATTAAAGAGGGGAGCATAAACTCGCCAAACTGCAAAAAAAGTATGTTCTGCACCCAGGCGGGTTGTGAGTGTGTCGCTTTTTCGAGCGCGACCTTCCAAATATGCGCTTGATCTTCGTCACTCCCTAAAGTAACTTCAGGCCCCAAATTGGCCTCAATTGAAAACTGGCTTAATAGCCTAAAGCAAAAACTATGCAGAGTAAGAACGGAGACACTTTTTCGCAACAAGTGGCATATATCTTTCCCCATTCTTTCGGGTTGTCTTTTTGGCGCGCATACAAAGCTGCCAGCACCCTTTCGGACACTTCTTGCGCAGCAACATTCGTAAACGTCAAAACAAGTATTTTGCTTGGTGTTACGCCACTTTTAAGCGCATCAATGACTCTACTAACTAATAGGGTCGTTTTTCCGGACCCTGCTGATGCGTCCACCCATAACGACTGCATGAAAGCCTCACTTTTCCTAAAAGGCTAACTTAACAAATCATACATATCCGCAAGAAACTTCTGTACAACCCTAGGAGGAATACATTCAACACACCCCGCTGATTTGTAAGCTTCTATAAAGGACGGAGCGCACCTTTCCACCCCTTCAAGGCTACCTTCACCGAACAAACTACTACTTTCTATCAAGCCTAGACCACGCTCCTGCAACCTCTCATCGCCGCAGCACCCCAATTGGGCACGTAGCTTACTTTTTGCGCTTATAATATCATCCTCAAGACCTGTCTCACCTAACCGCATAAGCAAAATTTTCAAACCCAAACAGCTCAGCTCTCGCGCCAATTGACGCGATTCGTTGGAGCATCGCGCCGCACTAGCCGCACTAGCAGGCTGGTGCAGCTTTCGCGTGAACTCCACAACTTTTAACACAACCGCTTTATCTGACTTAGACACGGCAACACACGTCCCCTCATCGGCAAAGAGACGCCCTATACTAAATAAACATAACAAAAGGCATATATACATCTATCTATTATATGGACAAAAAACACGATTGTCCACCTGAGGCGCGAACATATTAAAAATTTTTATAAAAAATAAAAAAATCATCACAACCATCCCCATCATCAAAAACTATAGCCCCCTAACCATAGTCTTCCATCACAACCCATTGACTGTGACACGTTTTCTGATCCAAAGACTTAAACACAATTTCTCGGCCTCCATAATACTCGCCCAAACGCTCTTGCAGTTGCAAGGCCACCTCTTTCAGCTCATTTTGTGTAAAGGACGTTTTAAACGTTTCACACCGCCCTGTATTTACCAACCATAAATGCATTTCTATAGTTTCTGCAGATACACGAGTTAAAGCCTCGCACCCCGCCAACGCCAACTGCCAACCACAACGCACATCCTGGCACAATCGACGAATTTTATCTCGACTCCCTGTCTTTATATCGCCCACAAACCAAGACCGAGAGTCATGTGACCCAGACTCATAGTCCACTCGCATGTTAATGTCCACCTGCTGTCCTTGGACCATAACACACCACTTATGGCTCTGCTCCGTACATGCATTTTCCCTATACCCTATAGCATGATCTAAATCAAAAACCGCCTTAGCTAGCCGCGGCCAAAGCCAGCGATTCGCCCCCCACTGCGCGCTGTACTTACGTTGAGCTAAGCGTAATTTGCCTTTAAGACTTAAATTCACCTCTGCCATCACCTCGTGAATTAAAATACCAAAATCTCTCTGATCAACACGTTCACCAAGCGCACTTTGTGAACGCAGCCCCAACACATACTTTATGTAAAAATCTCGTGGATTATCTAAAAGCTCTACTATCCCTGTAGCACCAATTTGAACTGGCATTTGATCACTGTGTGAACTAAACTCCTCACGTGATTTTGGCAATGGAAGAATACACGGAAGCGGCGACCTCACATGTTGAAAGCGAACCTCTACGTTATTCATTACTAAATGCATTAGCTTATGCGGAGCAACAGCACGTCCACCAGAAAACTTATAATAGGAAATCACAACACTAGGACACGTTAACACTCCCAAAATATTCATCACCTCCATAGAGCCTTGATATTTATTTTTCAAAAGCGAAGGGCTTTCCGCAATCATATCTGCCTCAAGGATTTTATTTCCACTATAGTCCGTAAACCCAACCAAAAACACCATGTCAGCAGGCAAAATCCGCACATCACTCATATGCACAAACCAAATTTTTTCCTGTTTTTTTGGAGGAACAATCGTAGCCACTATTGTGCTTTTCAAAAGAGGGGTAAGCCGACCCCTTGCTAAACGCCAGGAGTCAACCCATGCCCCCCATAAGTCCTGCACCTCCATGGAGCCAAATGTACGACTATTAACAAAATCTCGCAATATCTCTGCTCTGTATCGCGCCTGAGCAATGCGTTTTCTAAAGTCAATCACTCGCTCAATGATCTCCCTTACCTCGGAGGAGTCAAAACACGCTACCTCTTCCAAACGTACAAAACCTTGTCGTAAATGAGCATTTGTCACCGCCGCTAACACATCCTCTTGGACACAAAATGTTAAAAACTCATACAGCAAAACAGGGGTAACTCCCTCCTCCAAAATACGAGCACAAACCAAGATCCACTGCCCATCCTCTGTATCCCACACAAAATCACCCACACCATTCCAGAACTCAACTCCCTGCACAGCTAAGGACTGCATGAGTGACCGCAATGCTAAAAGGTTGTTAGAAGCCACTAAAACCCTTTTGTTTTGTTGCAGTGCCTTTTGGAACCGGGCTATTAACTCTTGCTCCTCTTCATATTGCGCATTCGCCGACAGGACCTCTACGGAAGAAACAAGCTTTACCTCCTCCCGCACCGAGTCGCCTAGAAGCTTGCGTGCAAAATAAAAAGGTTCGCGCACGTCTTGAATATTACATCCATCTGCCACCATCAAATACGCCGAATTATTTTGCACAATGCGATCAATGAAATCCGCCTGCACATCAGAAATCCACCCACTAATAGCTACTAAAACTTTATGGTCCAAACAGTAATTTTCTACCAGACCATATAAATACTTTTCCTCAATGCGAAAGTTTCCCGTCTCCTTTTCCACTTTCTGCATAAGATGCAGAAAAACCCCTTTGAGAAGATCATGACAAGCAGAGCTCCCCGGCGATAAGCTATAAATACTCTCAAGGCTCGGTGCATTTTTGTACAAATCTAAAAAGCAGTCCACCACTTTAAGCGCCTTTTCAGCAGACCATTCTACTCCTGTTTGTGCATAAATATACGCTTGCGTCCAAGTCAACAAGGCGCAGCGTCCCACGCTTTCGTGGGTCAAGAGAGACAACCTTTCCTCAAAACCACCCACCACAGCAAACACATCTTGAGCACAGAGCTGCGTTAACACCCAAATCGTACGGTCATAAGGTAGAAGGTCCCCATAGCGCTGCCGCAATAAAATCTCTTCATTGCGCGACCCCACAATAACAACAGTTGGCTGATGACGTCTTATAGCCTGCGCCACACATAAAATCCAATCTTCATGCAATCCCACCGCCTGTCGGTTCATAATACATGGTAGCACTAAATTCCACACACCCCCGAAAGTTGCTTACATACCACATTATTTTAGCTTAAAGCCCCCCTAACACCTCTCGCTTGACAGCCCTCCGTGCAAAAGATAAAATCTCAGCATGTTGTTTTTATTGTTTTGTTTAAGCTTTAGCTTTTTACACTCTGCGGCCAGACTCTCAAATCTCCGCCAAATCCTTCTCCACACACCAACTGAAGTCACATTACCGCCTCACGCAAGAGTCCAAGCCATAACTCAGTCCTATGCCTTATCCAAAAAAACACCCTACTCAGGGCAAGAAGGCAACCTCCATGCAGCCTACCGCTACTGTAATAGTACGGCAACACGGTCGATTCTTTACCCATCACTAGCCATTACCAAGAGTCACACTCAAATATTAAATAGCCACAACGAAACAGCTGATAAACTTACCAAGGTCATGCTGAACCTCCCACAAAATTCCACACCAGGTGAGCTATGGCAACCCAGCTCACATAAAGAGCCCGTCTATAGCGCCATGCTTAACGCACTTGAAGACCTTCCGCACCACCTGAGTGGACTGCCTCTTCGTAGCGCAGAAATCCTGACAAACTTTTTCCTTCACCACAAATCAAGTTTACCGCAATTTGAAGTTGCGAACGCCCATGAAAAAAACTCTGATCTTTTTGGAAAATTCAAAAGGTTTGCAACAACAGAATACGGCATGTCCCCCCATGCAGCTAAAGAGTTGTGGCTCCTGTTTAACCAACTGGTTACAGAGCAATACTCTCCACAATTTGAAGTCCCCGTGCTTAACATACACAGCGCCGGAAAGCTGGCTCAAGCTCTGCAGTCGTTTTACAGCCCATCTGCAACAAACACACAAGAAGCAGGGAAGCACTTTAGCACTATCGCAAACGCAATTTTGCACAAAAGCCCCTTTGCTACATTCACGCACTCAGCTAACCCTGAAAGAAGATCATTTTATGGAGCATTACCAGCCCTACGCGCTCAGAAGGCCATAGTTTCAGAGATGTCCTCTGACGTCCCCGCTAACATACAAAAGACGATGCAAGAGCTCATACACGCAGCACACACTGGTTCTGAGCCCACAAAAGAACTTCTTACACCTTTCGCCTTGATGTTTTGCACTGCAGTACAAGACACAATCTCCGGCGAAAAAACGCTTGCCAGCAAATCCAGTCTTCTTACGTTTGTCACTAGCCTTACCCAAGCACACCAAGAACTTGCTGCTGAAAAAGGAAGAGAACTTTTTCCACACGAGTGGACGTACCTCACGCATTTATCCCCCGCACCACTTCCTTCGCCATTAAGCGTCAAGACGGAAGAAGAGATACCGTCAACTTGGGCTCCGCGCATTATAGCACACACTCTCACGAACGGCTCCACCAGAATTGGAGTCCGCAACCACGCGCCAACCTCTGAACAAGCAAGCGGATCACTATTCAGCCTTAGCAGCTCACTACAAGCCATCCAGAGCGTCTGGGCTTTACAGTGGTTAATGCACACAAGCCCTGAACTTAAACCGCTAGTGAATCAAGCAGTGGATGTTGCACCAGCTGGAGTATTTCATTTACTACAACGTGCCACGCACACTAGCTCATACTGGGAAAACGCTTTATGCTCACTCATAGAGCTTGCTTAACCCCCACCACCAAAGCGCCTTTCGTATAAGGCGCTTTGGTTATACCAGCCAAAGCACCTTCAGCAGCACTTCAAAAATATTATTCCACAAATTTCATCGACGTTCTTTTTAACGCCTTCTTGTACGCTGCTCTGCACAGCCCTGCGCAGACCTTCTGTATCGATCCGCCAAAACCAACAAAGGCTCTATGTCCTTTGGCGCTAATTGCGCTTGGCCATCAAATGATGCCTGCATAAAGCTTTGCAAACTCCTATCCTCGGCATACTGATCCAGCGAAAAATCCTCACGGCTTAAAGAGCACTCCTTCTCAACAGAGTCCAAATTAAGCCCAGGGTGCTTTGCGCACAAATCACGCAAAGCACATAAAAATTTGTGCGCATCTGCCCGCAACAAGCGCTTCCACACTCCCTCTACTCTACTCCGTATTGCAAAATCGCGATCAACAGACACCCTCTCCTCTTGACACGTTTTCCACTCCTGCCACGGCAGCTTTTTTACAGTCTCCATTACTTGGGAAATATCAGGATCTTTAAATGGTTCTTTGGCCTTACTCTTAAAATGAAGTTTTTGCTCAGCATTAACCTCTCCTAAAAGCCAAAAATTCTCTATACCCATAGGCGAAAAGTCTTCGAACCACGTCCAAAAATCCTCTTCTATTTCCGCCAGTCTTTTTTGAATGTAGGCTTCATCAATATAGGAACCAAAGTCTTTTAGAAAATAATATATTCGCTCTTGTAAACACGCCTTATTCTCGGACTTTTCTTGCGCCTCCTCCGCGTCATTATATTCAGCGTACAAGGACCTAATGGCACGCAAAGTAGCAACACACATAATCTCTTTAAAAGAATCGCCTATTAAAGAACTATCTTCTATACCCCACACACCCCACAGCCACTCATATCCAGGCAAAAAAAATCCGCGAGCTTCTTTCGCAGAAAGATTAAACTTTCCCTGACTTGAAGGCCAAACAGAAGACATGCTAACGTAAGGCACACCTATATGCATAAAACTTTGAGCGCTTTTCTGAAACTTAAGAAAAATACCCTGGTCTATTACAAGCCTTCCCTCTTGATCATACACACAATCCATACCAATACGAGGCTGGCCAAGAGCCGCAATCTGGCCTCTTGCTTGCCTATATAAGGCGCCTAATTTTTTGTTAACAATATCCTCCACTTCATCACGCACTTCCTTGAAAAATTTAGGATCAAGCTTCAAATGCACCTGCACTTGCAAAAGGTTGCAAGGCACTGCCAGTAAGTGGTCTATCACCCTATTCTTCAGCTCAAGCTCTTTGGATCTACTCGCGCGCTTTTTATCCCACAAATCGTGCATCTCATCAGAAAAGCGATGTTCTTCTTCCCACGAAACATTATCGGCCGCCCATACACAGCACACCACACATATCAAAAAAATTGCCATTACCGCACCCCTCTTCTCCTTTCATGCTAGCTCACAACGCGCCCCTTTTCAGTAGCGCTACTGCAAACAAAACTCCCCTGCTATCCAGAGAAAAACTCTTACCAGCCAACCCACTCTACCCACGTTTGTCACAAAACCTTTCTGGCAGCGCATCCACAAGTTTCATCCTAACGCGCTGGTTCAAACAGACCTCATAGAAGATCGTCTGTATCGATCCGATAAAACTATCAAATGCTCTATGTCCTCTAAAGCTAATTTCACTTGACCATCAAAGGGCGTATTCAAAAAGTCCTGCAAACTCTTATCATCGGCATACATTGCCGGCACCTCCCCACGCTCTAAAGCGCAGGCGTCCTCTACAGACTTCAAATTAAGGTCAGGGTGCTTTATGCACAAATCGCGCAAAGCACTTAAAAATTTATGACCGTCTGCCCGACACAAGCGCGCCCACTCTTCACTTGTTTTACATCGTGCAGCAAAATCGCGCACGACCAAAGCCCTCTCATGTAGACACACTTGCCACTCTTGCCACGGCAGCTTTCTCACCGTCGCCATTATTTGAGAAATATCTGGGTCTTTAAACGGCTCTTTAACTTTATCCTTAAAGTGAAGTTTTTGCTCAGCATTAACCTCTCCTAAAAGCCAAAATTCATCCATACTCATAGGCACAAAATCCTCGCGCTCACTCCAAAAACTTTCCTCTATTGCCGCCAACCCTTTTTGGATATAAGATTCATCAATATAAGGGCCAAAATCTTTTAGAAAATAGTATATCCGCTCTTGCAAACGAGCCTTCTCCGCGTCCCTTGATTGCACCAAAGCGTCCTCAGGAGCATCCTCAACGTCCTTTACAAAATTCCTATATAGCTCATAAAATCGCCTAATTTCACGCAAAGTAGCAAAACACACCTGCTCTTTGAAAGTATCGCCAATTAGCGTTTCATTATCTATTGGCATTGCACCCCACACCCACTCATAGCCAGGCCAGAAAAATCCGCGGGCCTCTTTCGCAGCAAGGCCAAACTTTGCTTCCTTTGAACTCCAAACACCGGACAAGCCAACATAAGGAGCACCTACATGCAGAAGTCGTTGAGCTTTTTGCTGCAAATCAATAAAAACATCTCGATCTATTGCAAGCTTCCCCTCTTGATCATACACAGAATCCTTTCCGATACGAGGTTGGCCAAGATCAGCAATCTTTTGCTTGGCTTTTCCCTGGAGTATATATAGTTTTTCGGAAATATAGCCATCCAACTGACAACGTACTTTATCAAAAAATGTCTGATCAAGTTTCAGGTGCATCTGCGCTTGCAAAAGATTACAAGGAGCTTCCATCAATTGGTTTATCACCCTTGTCTGCAACTTACGCGCTTTGCTATTAAGCTCTACCTTTTTATCCCATACATCATGCACCTCATCCGAAAAAAGATATTCTTCTTTCCATGTATTATCATTATTGGATGCCCATACACAGCACACCACACATATCAAAAAAACTACCATTACCGAACTACCTCTTCTCCTTTTATACTATCTCACAGCGCGCCCCGTTTCAACAACGCTGTTGTGCACAAAAAAATCATGTTATAATGATTTATGTTTTTTTTGTTTTTACAAGTTCTGTCCCTCTGTGCTGCCGATATAACAACCGACGCTCTTCTTGAGATTATTTGGGGCAGCAGAAAAATTCCCTCCCCTCAGCAGTTTCAGGAATTTCGACAACAATTTCCACAATCGTTCCTTACTCCACAGCAAGCTCTTGCTAAAATTACGTCCATCGCACAAGATGCCTTAAACGAATATCCTGAAGACATTCATCTGCTCTCACCCTACATGCAAAACTTAGAGCAAGTCTGCCTGGATGTCGCAGAAATCCTTCCAGAAATAGCCCAAATGGAACGCAATGACGACTTCGCCTTCCTTCAAAAAGAGTATCAAGAATCCCTCTTCTTTCCCAACTTTGCTTATATCTTTGGCATTCATATGGTTTTACATACTACAGATATGTTTTTCCTTTACAAGGCCTTCTTAGAACATCCTCAAAAAGACCAAATTAATCAAACACTCACAAAATTCGGGCACACCAGCAACCTCCCCCTCCTAAACATACAATCCAAAGAAGGCCTGAAGAAATTTTTATTAACTATAGAACGTAAAACCATACAAAAAAATTCACAGATTATATTAAAAGACAAGTCTATATGCCCTCCTAGTCAATTCGATGTTCTCGCTGGAATGCTCAACGAATCCGCGCCCTCCACAATAGATTTACACATGCATAAATTTGTGCAGTACTGCTCAATCGCTCATCACTCACACCTATCCACACTCTATATATTTACTGATAGCGGCCTCTTTTCCATGATAAGCGACCCCGTTGCTACTGAAAACAGAGCTCACCTTATCTCTTTACCCACAAAAATATCCTCAACTTCATATTCTGTACGGACACACCAAACGGCCTCTGGGTTAGCCTCCTGCCACATTCACGACTATACACATTTTGCAGGCCGCCAAAGCTTTTGGACAGCTTTTGATATGATGTTTGAACCAGCAATCCCGTCTCAAGAGCAAGCATCCTCTCTTTTTGCTAAAAAATTTGTAGACTACATTGAAGACGTCATTCTTACACAGACAAACAAGCCTCTTGCTTTACACATTTTTAAAATGCTCTACATGTTTAGCACAGGACATGAAACTCGCGGCATACCCACCCTTACGTGCTCTGTACAACAGTCTTTGCAAAAAATATGCTCTCATTGGAGGCCATCAGACCCCGATCTTGCAGGGCTCATTGCCTTTACCGAAAAACAAATCCAGGAGTCCAACCCCGAATTTACTTTAGCTCAAGCATGGGGCTGTGAGGGCAAAGAATTGGCCGAATACCTTGCTCCAACCTTCAAGTTTAAAACTTCATCCAAAAGAAGCGTGCTTTCTAGCTCCGATGTTTTCAACGCTCTTCCGGACTCTGTTCTGCGATCATGGCACTCGTACTCCTGCGTAGAGCCTTTAGACCTAATCACTTGTGCTCGCGCCACACAATCACCCAACCCTTTTACCCACAATCAACATGCAGGCGCTTTAGAAACCAGCTTTTCATCGCTAGGGACTCCGCCCAACCCTTCTTTAGAAGCGAATTTCCACATAACCGTCCCCGAAGCAAAAAACACACACAAAAATGACGCTTTTTCTCTTACAAACTTTTTCCAACAACAATATGACACACGCCCAACTCCCGAAACGCAAAGCCTTCTCCAAAAAGCCTTGGACATGAATGTTCCTTTCGCCTTCCCGTATGGAGCAGTTAGAACATTTAACCAAAAAATCAAGTGCGACCACCCTGTTCTCCAATGCAGCGACACCCTCACAGATGAAGAAGAGATCAGCTGTCAATCAGACTCAAATAAAGCCTCTGAATATTATCGGCTAGCACACAAAAAAAATCACGCCTTTTTCATCGTTAGAAAGCGCGTCACACCTCAACCGTTTACTGTCTATTTTGAAAAAAGCACGACTCCCTTTAGCTACGCCATGCCCGATGCAGCACATGGAACCCTAGTCCTTAGCACCCCCTCTCTCTCTCAAATAGGTGGTATAATGCACCAAGAGTTTCTAGAGGCACTAGCACACATTTTAACAGAAGACCTAAGAGAGTACTGCTGCTTCCAACAGTGCTATCAAGTACAAAGCGCCAGGTTTGCATATAGCTTCCATTACAACATGTTTTATATAAGTTGGGTCTCTCGCACATGCAATACTTATTGCACCTCCCCGCTCTACAAAAATCTGTTTTTAAACCTCTCATGCAGCTGCCCTAAGCTGGCACTTCGCCACGCAAACAAATGCACGGGAGGGTCTCTTTTTGCTTAAATCAAGAACCGAACCAACAGTTGTCATAACTGTCCATGCGTGATAAAATTAACAGTCATGATTGTCGTTATTTTCCTTTTTGCTCTTTCTCTTTTTTCTGCGGACTTAACTCAAGAATCCCTTCTTGAAATTATTTGGGACAGCACGACAATCCCCTCCCCTCAGCAGTTTCAAGAATTTCGACAACGATTTCCAAGAACCCTCCTTACTCCACAGCAAGCACTTGCTAAAATTATACCCATCGCAAAAGATGCTTTAAACGAATACCCTAACGACATTCACCTGCTCCCTTCCTACATGCAAAACTTAGAGCAAGTTTGCCTTGATGTCGCAGAAATCCTTCCAGAAATAGCCCAAATGGCACGCAATGACGACTTCACCTTCCTTCAAAAGGAATATCAAGACGCCCTTTATTCTCCTAACTTTGCCCATATATACGGTATTCATATGGTTTTACATACCACAGACATGTTTTTCCTTTACAAAGCCTTCTTAGAGCATCCTGAAAAAGATCAAATCAACCAAACCCTCAACTCATTCGGGTACACCAGCAACCTCCCTCTCCTAAACATACATTCTAAAGAAGACCTGAAACATTTTTTATTAAACATAAAGCGCAATAAATTCTTCAATCACAGCGGGCGTCTCTTTACAAAAACGACAGAATGTCCTCCAGATCAAATCGACGTTCTCTTTGGTTTCTTCAATGAATATGAACCTTCCTCCGACATTAGCCTTCATCAATTCGTGCTGTCTTGCGTACAGGCCCATTATACACACACACGCGCACGCTATATCTTTACCAATAGCGGCCTCTTTTCCATGGTAAGCGACCCCGCAGCTATTGAAAGCAATGCTCACCTTATATCTCTACCGACAAAAATCTCCTCTACTTCATACACTTTACAGGCTCACCAAGGGGTATGCGGGCTCGCTCACCGTCACATGCACGACTATACACACTTTTTAGTCCGCAATGGCTTTCTCACAACATTTGATATGGTCTTTGAACCTGCGCAACCGTCTCAAGAAAACGCATCTTCTCTTTTTTCTAAAAAATGTATGGACTATATCGAAAATGTCATACTTTCTGATAAAAACACACCTATTCCTTTGCACACTCTCAAAATGCTCTACATGTTTAGCGCAGAGCATGAAACGCGTGGCATGCCCACCCTCATGTGCTCCGTACAAATGGCTCTGCAAAAAATATGCTCACATTGGGCCCCAGTAGACCCTGATTTTGAAGCACTCGTGACCTTTGCGGTGAAAGAACTCCAGACATCAAACCCTGCTTTTGATTTCGTTCAAACATGGGCAAAAAACGGTCAAGACCTTGCAGAATATCTGTCTCCTCATTTTAAATTTAAAGAACACCCAAAGGAAAATACCGCTTCGAGTACAGTTGTTTTTGATTCACTTCCAAATTCTGTCCTTTACGCAAATCACACGAATCCACCCCAAGAAACTCAAGAGGCCTTAGATAGGCATACGTTTACTCATACCACACAATCGTCCAACCCCTTTACCCACACTCCCAATGCAGGCGCTTTAGAAACAAGCTTTTCTTCTTTAGGGTATCCTCCCACCCCAATCATCCATAACTTTACGATAACTGTCCCCCAGGCAAAAAAAACTCACAAAGATCGCTCTCTTTGCCTTACACGGTTTTTCCGGGCGAAATATGATACACGTCCAACACCAAAAACACAAAGCTCCCTCGAAGAAGCTCTTGATATGAACGTTCCTTTCTCCGTCCCTGAAGGCTCTGTAAGGACTTTTAATCAAGAGCTAAGTTCCAAGGATACACACCTCCCTAGCCTCCGTGTCATTAAAACGATCGCAAAAATCGGCAGATCTGTAAGGATTTTCAATCAAGAGTTAAGTTCCAAGGACACCCTCCCCCTAGCCTCCGTGTCATTAAAGCGATCGCAAAAAACAACAGCAACGCACCCACAAAAAACACACAGCGACTGCCCGTTATTTATGTCAGGAAACTGCGGCAGTGGCCTCAATTTCTTTACACATACCGTTAACCACCCTCTCTCTTTTTCACACTGCATCGGCGCCGGCGCTCTTCACAGCAGCCTTGACCCCATCGCTCAACCACCCCTTCCAGAGGATTTAACTACGGTTTTTTATACATATGACGACGATCCCGAAAATTTACACATACCAACAGCACCCAATGATTTCTCTTTAAAAAACAATGGTTCGGCGTCTCCGCAAACCCTTTTGAAAGTCATGTATAACAATAAAGTCAGCGCACCTTCTAAAACGTCTGTAAACAGACAGGCGGGCATTCTTTTTTCCACGATCGAGCCACTACACCCCAAGGAAAGAACTTTTTACTACCTTTCTAACTTCCACATTCCCAAATGGGTACGCTACCCAAAACCAACGGAAACAACCCCTCTTAAACAACCAAGAGCTCCACATAATGCTTTAGATTATCAATTTTCACATCACAAATATATACACCATACAACCACTGAACAGAAAAAAGAACCGCTTTCTTTTACTGTATATCTTGAAAAAAGCGATACACCCTTTAGTTACGTAGTACAGGACATAGTACATAAAACGTTAGTCCTTAGAACCCCTTCTCTCTCACGAATAGGCGGGCTCCATCATCATGAGTTCCTGAGGGTGCTTGCTCACATTTTAACAGAGAACCTGACAGAGTACTGCTGTATTCAACAGTACTATCAAAGTTACAGCGCGAACTTTCCGTATGCTTTCGCATACGAACTTCATCGCCTAACTGAGGCGATTAGCACCACTAAGCTCCATGGGGGCTGTGCCACCCCTCTTTACAAAGGAGCCTTTTTAAACCTCACATGTAGCTGCCCTAAGCCGACATTTCACCGAGCAGACAACTGCACAGGAGGGTCTCTTTTTGCATAAATCAAAAACCGAACCAACCATTGTCATAACTGTCCATGCGTGATAAAATGAGCAATCATGATTGTCGTTATTTTCCTTTTTGCTCTTTCTCTTTTTTCTGCGGATTTAACTCAAGAATCCCTTCTTGAAATTATTTGGGACAGCACGACACCCCCCTCCCCTCAGCAATTTCAAGAATTGCGACAACGATTTCCAAGCACCCTCCTTACCCCTCAGCAAGCACTTGCTAAAATTATACCCATCGCAAAAGATGCTTTAAACGAATACCCTAACGACATTCACCTACTCCCCTCCTACATGCAAAACTTAGAGCAAGTTTGCCTTGATGTCGCAGAAATCCTTCCAGAAATAGCCCAAATGGCACGCAATGACGACCCCGCCTTCCTTCAGACGGAATATCAAGACGCCCTTTATTCTCCTAACTTTGCCGATATATTCGGCATTCATATGGTTTTACATACCACAGACATGTTTTTCCTTTACAAAGCCTTCTTAGAGCATCCTGAAAAGGATCAAATCAACGAAACCCTCAACACATTCGAGTACACCAGCAACCTCCCTCTCCTAAACATACATTCTAAAGAAGACTTGAAACAGTTTTTATTAAACATAAAGCGTAATAAAGACCCCCAATTCATAGGACGTCTCTTTACAAAAAAGCCAGAGTGTCCCCCAAATCAGTTTAACGTGCTGTTTGGTTTTATAAATGAGTTTGAACCCTCTGCTGACATTTATCCTTATCAATTAGCACTGTCTTGTGCAAGAGCCCATTACTCAAATATATCCCCACGCTATATCTTTACCGACAATGGACTCTTTCCCATGATAAGCGACCCTGTTGCTGTTGAAGGACACTCCCACCTAATATCTCTACCGACAAAAATTTCCTCTACCTCATATACCTTACAGGCCCACCAAGCAGTCTGTGGACTCGCTCATCGTCACACACACGACTATGTTCACCTTTTAGTCCGCCATGGTTTCTTCGAAGTGTTTGATATGGTTTTTGAACCTGCAGAACAATCCCAAGAGCAAGCTTCCTCTCTTTTCTCTAGAAAATGTATGGACTATGTTGAGCACGTTATACTTACGAAGACAAACATGCCACTTACTTTACACACTTTTAAGATGCTCTACTTATTTAACGAAGAACACGAAACTCGCGGTATACCAACCCGCATGTGCTCTGTCCAAAAGTCTCTGGAAAAAATGCTCTCCACCTGGGTCAAATCAGACCCAGACCTAATAGAGCTCATTACTTTTGCAAAAACAGAGCTTCTAAAAGAAAACCCCGACTTTAATTTTGCTCAAGCATGGGGGAGCGAAGGAAAAGAACTCGCAAATTTTTTGGCCCCTCACTTTAAATTTAAAGACCTTTCAGAGTTGCAAAAAACCTCTAGCACAGAAGTTTTTAACGCGCTCCCTGAATCGACCCTACAATCAGAGCACACGTATGAGCATGAAGAAAGGTTAGACCAATTCTATTTTAGTCACGTCGTGCAACAGCCCAATCCCTTTACTCACAGCCCAAACGCTGGTGCTTTAGAAACAAGCTTTGCACCGCTAGGAGCTCCACCGCCCTCCTCTTTAAAGAAGCACTTCCACATAACCCTTATAACCCTTCCCGACGCAAAAAAAACGCACTCAGATGAGGCTCTTTCCCTTACAAAGTTCTTACAGCGTCAATACGACACACGCCCAACTCCAAAAACGCAAAGCCTTCTCCAGAAAGCCCTGGACATGAATGTTCCTTTCGCCACCCCTTATGGCGTGCATAGAGTCTTTATCCAAAACCACAAACCGAGCCATGTCCCTCATCTAAGCTCCTTCGAGCCCAATGCATACTATTTTAAGAACAAACCAAAGACTTACCCTTACTCAACACAAAAGAGAAAAACACCCCTACCTTTTACTGTATTTTTTGAAAAAAGCAGTGATCCCTTTAGCTCTTTCACGCACGACGTAGTGCATAAAACACTAATCATTAGAACCCCCTCTCTCTCTCAAATACACGGGGTGCATCACCGACAGTTCTTAGAGGTGCTGGCATGCATTTTAGGGGACGATCTTACACAATACTGCTGCCTTCAGCAATATTATCAGGTACACAGCACCAACTTTATATACTCTTACGCACCCAACTTACAGCGTCTACAGTCAGTGCTACCTCCATTGCTAGACCTCTATCAATTTTGTGCTGACCCTGAGTACAAAGGCATCTTTTTCAACCTCACATGTAACTGTTCTAAACCAACCTTTAATCAATCAGACGACTGTTCGGGAGGATCTCTTTTTGCTTAAAAAACCCCTCTTTTGAGCATATTGCATCGATATCATAGATATGTTAAAATTTATCATGTTGTTTATTCTTCTTTTTATTGCAATACTACCAAACATTTGTCTAGCTGCTTCACCTCAAAAAAGCCTAGAAGATTGTAACGCAGAGTTTTCCCCACTTATGCGCCCTATAGCATCCTTTGCAGCGGCACTCCAATCCAAGGGTTTCTGTAAAAACCTCATGCAGGCCAGTGTAAACGAAGAACTGCAAGAAGCCTTTACCCACCAGACCCTCAACTGTTCCGATGTTAATCCTCAAGTGCTCCTGTTCATTTCTGCGGGCACTGTCTTAGCTAAACCGCAAATAGCACAGCTAGTACAGACCTCAATTCTCCAGTTCGCAAACAACAACTCTCAGGACGACATTACTAAAGCTGCCAACATGCTAGAAAGTCACTTCCCTCTTTTAAACCACTGCTTTAAATTAATGTGCACTGCCTGCAATACACTGGTAAAAGAGCAGGCACGTCCCCTTACTGCCAGACTACGAGAACTCCACCTTAGCCTTCCAGAAAACAGCCCAATTGCGCAAACTTACACAACTCTTACAAAACTACCGGTAACCCCTCTCTTGTCTTTGCCTCAGGCGGGCCATACTACAGTAAAAACACCAGACCTCCTGTTCGCTATAGAGATGCTTACCCCAAACGCTCTCATGCCATGCACTCCTGAAACGCTAGGAACGTACATAAGTACATTAGTAGCCCAAGCACTGCCTCACTTAGAGGATCAGTCGCCACAAGCTCTCCAGAAAATTGTGGGAACTCTAGCAACCATGCAGGCTGAACTCCCAGCGCTCAAACTGTCCTTGGAAGACGTAACACAACGCCTCTAAAAAAGACCGCCCCGGCCAACACACCGGGGCTAAAACAACGGAACCAACAGTTATGTTAGCCCTAGCCTCTTTGCTGTCATGGGCCTTGTTTGCCGCTGATTTAACCTCACCCTACCTACTTGATATAATCTGGGGCAACACACAAGCACCTTCACAACAACAACTTCAGCTCTTTCGGCAAAACTTTTCACAATCTCTACTAACGCCACAAGAGGCTCTTACTAAAGTTATTCGCATAGCAAAAGCAGCTTTAAGCGAATACCATGCGGATATTGCTCGACTTTCCCCCTACATGCAAAACTTAGGTCAAGTCTGCCAAGATATATCAAGCCTTTTTTCCGAAATAGCCCGTCTTGACCGCAATAAAGACTACTCTTTACTTCAAGAAGAATATCAGGACGCCCTTCTTTCTCCAGACTTTGCAAGCATCTTTGGAATACATATAGTTTTATACACTACTGATATGTTTTTTCTCTACAAAGCCTTCTTAGAACACCCTCAAACAAATCAGATTAACCAAACTCTTAAAAGATTGGGATACTCTAGCACTCCCTCCAAAATTCTACAGGTAAACTCTAAAGAAGACCTCAAACATTTTTTATTAACAATAACCAAACCAACCCTCCAAAATAATCAAGGGCGCAACTTTTTAACCTCACCCGTATGCCCACCAGACCAGTTCAATGTTCTCTTCGGATTTATGAATGAATTCGAACCCTCCCCAGATGTGCACCCCCATCAACTAGCCCTATCTTGCGCACTTGCCCATCACTCTCACCTATCAATGCGCTACATCTTCACTAACAACGGACTTTTTTCCATGATCAGTGATCCCGTTGCTGTGGAAAATGACGCTCACCTTATATCCCTACCAACGACGATTTCTGCTACGTCATACGCACTATGGACCCACCAAACAGCAACTGGTTTAGCCTCTCGACACATACACGACTATGTACACTTTGCAATTCGCCACGGTTTTTTTTCAACGTTTGATATGATTTTTGAACCCACAAGTCAACCAAATCAAAAAGCCTCATCTCTTCTTTCACAAAAAATCTTAGACTATGTTGAAGGCGTCATCCTTACTGACACAAGTATGCTACATGATTTACACATTTTAAAAATGTTTTACATATTTAGCGTAAGTCACGAATCCCACGGCATGCCTACTCTCATGTGCTCCGTTCTGAAATCACTCCAAAAAATGTGCCTGCACTGGACTCTGCCTGACCCAGACTTTCAAGGCTTAGTAAACTTAGCCCTACAAAAGTTAGACCAACACACACCCATGCTTTCGTTAACTAAAATCTGGAGTGAAGAGGGCAATAGTTTAGCGCATTTTCTTGCCCCTCACTTTAAGTTTAAAACATTATCAGAAAAAACGGCCCTTTCTGGACCAGATGTTTTGCAATCTTTACCCAAGACCACCCTGCACAACACCCATAAATATTTAGGCAAAACACCTGCAGGCAAGCCCACCTCCTTGCCAGCCACAATATCGCCCACCCCCTTTACGGTTTATTTTGAAAAAAGCAAGACCCCCTTTAGCTACTTAGTGCAAGACGGTTTGCATAAAACACTAGTTCTTTGCTCCCCGTCTCTTTCTGAAGTAAACGGCACACATCACCAACATTTTTTGGAAGTTTTGGCACATATTTTAGGTGAAGACCTCAAAGAGTATTGCTGCCCCCAGCAGTACTATCAGGTATACAGCACCAACTATGCATATGCCTTCGCATTCGACCTTTACCACCTCCAGCCTTTACTGCCCACTCAGTCATCTCCTAAATTTTGCACTACCCCACACTTACAAACAGCCTTTTGCGACATCACCTGCACGTGTCCCACTAGAAAACCGTTTAGAAAGTCAGGTGGCTGCTTTGGAGGCTCCCTCTTGGCGTAAGCAGGCCTGTCTCCCCAAAACAGCCATCTATATAACAACAGCCATTTTTGCTCACACGCAAAACCAAACATATTTATAATAACTGTTGCCGGCTTGCGCATCACTGCCTGTGCCCTTATACTCCATTTGAAAAAGTTTTAGCCAATCAATTTAAATGGTGATATTCTTTTGCATGACGCAAACTTTACAAACTCTATTCTTTTTAGCAACAGCACTCATGGGCCAGCAACTCAACGCCACACACTGCTTACAAACAATTTGGGGGCAAGACACCCCACCAACAAAAGACGAGTTTAAAAGAATCCACAGTGATTTTATATACAACCAGATTATGCCCGAAAACGCCCTAGAACATATTATTACGGAAGGCACCCAAACACTAAAAAAACAGCTTAAAGGTCTCCAATTGGCCACGCCTTACATTGTAAATTTTCCAACTGTCAGCAAACACCTGGCCAAAATCATTCGCTCCTTTAGTGATGAAGAGCCTGATGATAATCACGCCTTGTTATGTCGCACCACAAAAAGTGCCTTAACCTCCCCCAACGCTATTTGTCACTTCTCTATCCAATTTCTTTTACGCATTATCAATGAGGCACTCCTATTTAAAGCCTTACATAAACACCCCAAAAGAAAAGAAATACAAGAAGTTCTAGAGCTGTGCGATATACCAAAACTTACACCCTCTTTCTTACAAATAAACTCAAAAGTATCCCTAGAGGCCTACCTCCGGTCTCTAGGCAAGCCTGGAGACCACATCAAAAAAGAGCCGTCTCTCTCTCTATGGTTGCAGCAGAACAGTCACGAAGCCTCCAGTCCTGAAGTTTTAAAATTCCTTACAATCGTCAAAGCTCACATCGCACAACCATCCGACCTCAGTCTGGCCACCTGCTGGCTGTTTTGCGCTACCGAAACACCACGCGACCCCATTACATACACTATTTCAGCAAGCCCTCAGCCCCCCCTCATAAACCAACTCATCTCTTTAATCGCCCGCAGACATCCCATTCCATTACCCCCCTCTATAGATCCGCAGTGCTACAACCAGTGTCTTCATGGATCAATTTACGGCCTACACAAGCAACACGCTCTGGCACTTTTTGACTACGCAAATCACATGGCTTTTAGCACCACACTTGATCTTATCCTTGTGCCCACAATACAAACAACTCAAAGCGCTCTTTGCGTTATGGCCACCAAGGCTCTTGACTACATAGAAAGTCATTTACTCACAAATAGCACGGAAACCTCCCCCCAAGACTCCCGCGACCTCCTCCAAATTTTCAATATTATGTGCAGCGTCAGAGGCCTTCCAACTCGACCACAAACGCTACAACGATCTTTACAGAAAATTTGGGCTTACCGCAGATTTTTCAACGGTAATATACACGACCTTCTAACACAATGCGAAGATAAGCTTGCCCAAGAAATCCCTGGTTTTTCAGCAGAGGATGCCTGGAAAGGTTTTGCTCAGTTATTTTCGGATTATCTCACTCCAAATTTTCAATTTCAAGAACACACCGAACCACTTTCCAGTCAGGGTGTCTTAGCAGCGCTCCCTCCAGACGCAACGCCCCAGGAATATGAAGCCCCCCTTGCCGACACAGGAGCCTTAACAAAACCAATCGTCACCTTTGGACGCTTTACTGTTCATACCTTTTCTCACCTTGCACAAAACGGCCTTTCCTTATCACATCGCCCCTCCACTGGAATTTTAGCCATACACTTTCCTACCAATCCTGAGGCCGCCCCCCTTACTGACTATAAGTTCATACACGACACTCAGGCCAAAAACCCATTAAGCTTTAAGCAATTTTGCTCCTACAAATATGACCTGCGCCCTCTCAAAAAAACGGACGCTATCATGCAATACATAGAGGGCAATCGCGAATCACGACTTCGTGTTCTCGCCCTTAATTTAGAAACATATCAGCCCGAAAAACAACAAGATCAGACCTCAAAAAAAGAAGTCAGAACCTTTGAAGAGGGCGCATTCTCGTTTCCTCGCCCCTTTTACGCACAACCGAGCACACCAAACGACAGCGTTCCCTTTTCCTTCAGCACTCGCAGCACTGCGTGTAAAGTTACCATTACGCCCCCACAACCTTACACCATATACTACGTAAAAAGCGCCTCTCCTTTTAGCTGCATGACCTATGACCCTCGGTGCACAACACTTTTTGTAAGCACACCCTCTTTGACTGAAGCACAAAGCTCTTTTCATCTGGATTTTTTAGAGTCCCTCGCGCATATACTGTGCGAAAGCTATGGGGCATACTGTTGCCCTCAGCACTACTACGATATTCACAGTGCTGTAAGCATCAAAGGCTTTATGCTCAATCGCCAAAAGCTCGACGAAAGCACCTCACAATTAAGACAATCTCTCAAATGCTCACATAAAAAAAGCTCACAGCCATTTAGCCCCGGCAAAAAACAACCCACAAACCAAATATGCGTCTAAAGTTTGCTTTTTTTTTAGCTCCATGGTAAAATAAGGCTACATGATCCCTTTGTTTTTTGCCATTGCTATACAAATAGCCACGCACGCTGCCGAGCCCTCTTACTTCTATGTAGAAGGTGACGCGCAGCCCATTCTGTTTTCTCTCCCAGCACCACACTGCGACCTTGCGCGCACGCCCAATCCAGAAATCACTTTCACGCCCCCTCTCCAACTCCCAGCAGCAGATACTATCATCCCAGAAGATACATACACACCTTCTCAAATTGCAGGGGTGTGCTGCGCTATTCTTGAAAAAGAATCACCCGATCCTATGCATGCAGTGAGCAAAGCTTACAGAGTAAAGACCTTGAAGCCTAATGCGCAAGACCTTTTCAACCCATGCGCCCTTATTCCTACAATTCTTACCTCTCCATGGGCTCAAAACTCAGCTAAAGAAGTCCAAGAAATGTACGCCCATTATGTATTGTTTCTTGACCAAGAGAGAGAAAGGATATGGTCTTTTATTACACAAAACTCTTTAGAAGCTCCCGACTCACCCCCTGTCATACCTCGCGGCATGTACCGCCAACTTCAAAAACTCTTGTGTGTACACCTGATGAGTCAAATGGTTGCTTTATCCCTCTCTGAAGAAGTCGAGCAAAACATTCTCACCCAAAGATCAAAGTTCGCCGCCTTAATTAAAGAAACTAAAGGCGTTATTAAAGACATCCCCGCCCCAAAAAATAAGATTTTTATATTTAACCCTAACGAAACAAGGCCATCATGGACGTACTTTATCCAAACAGCGCAGATACACATGGGCGTACACTTTATCGGGAAGGCCCTAGAAACGAAAACCAACTATGAGCCCGCCTTTTACAAGCAAGCCAAAAACCCCAGCGCAACAAAAGCACACACAGCATTGCTATCATTTCGAATTCAAGAGTATTTTCCCATTTTTTGGCAGGCTCACATAACGCGCGCCCTTAACTGTCGCGCACCCATTTTTGCCCCAGAGTGGTGTGATGACGACAACTGTCTCCTCGATCAAATGCTAGCAGTCGCCTCAGTAGACCACGATGCCGTGCTAGACATTATGAGAACCCTCACACAGAGCTTTGAGGAAGGGTGTACTGTCGAACAAAGAACATTCTCGCACTTCAAGGACCTTATAGAAGACGCTAAGATTTTCATTCAAAAAGCACAAAAACTTCAGCCACCTAAACAGGGGACTCTCACCGAAAAAGAGCCCTTAGAAGATCTCCCTCCTTTCCACCCTGAGCTTTAAATCATAGAAAGAATAATTAAAGAGGAGGGGCGCACATGCGCCCCTCCTCTTGCCCATTCGCACTCCTCGTGGAAGGAAAAGGCGTCACTTATTGTTCTTGCAGATGAGACTGTGTTCTTTTTCAATACAGTCCAAACACGCTAGCATATCCGTCAAATCTTCCTTTATATCATCAACGCTGAAAGCCTTTTTTGCAGAAATCCACAATCTTACTCCCAGTCTTAAAGGCCTCTGGCCAACTATGAGATCCTGTTTTCTTCAGCCCTTTCCACTGCTGTAAAAAGCGACTCATCATCTTCAGAACCTACTCCTGATTGCATGAGATATACATGCTTAAGAAACGGCATCACCTCTTGCACTCTAAACCTTTTCAACATATCATCTGTCACATCTTTTTGTTGTGTTACCTTATAAAAATTTCGCACTAGTTCCGCGGGCCGAAGAGACGTCATCAGGAGAATATCTCTTACTCTACTGTAGTCGCACTGAAGGATATAGCGTAGGTCTTGACAAATATCCGAGAACATTTTTTTTCCGGACACTCCCAGACTCCGCGGCTCCGCAAAGTCCCAATCACCCCGGACATCCAGGCCCTCGTCTGAAAGTATAAGCCGCTTCTCAGACCTTATAAGCCGTTGATACACCTGTTCTATTTTCGCTTGATTCAAGGACGGATTGGCCAAAGCACGAGCAGCCGTCACTAAAGCCCCCTCCCACCCTGAGAGCGCCTTCTGCATACCCACGGTTAATAAATCTATCGCACCGATGTTCTCCGCCCTTTTCTTAGTAGCCGCAGAAATCACCACATTTTGCACCTGTAGATCTTTCCAAAGATTATCAATCGCTACTTGTTCTACCCCCTGCTTAACATCAGAATGCATCGCCAAATCCAGGTGGGCCCGCCCGGCAAGCTGCATCAATGCCTCCAAACCATAACAGTCCTCTAGCTTTTGTGACAAGTGATCTCTAGCTTCCCTCTCAGACCCAAACTCCAAAGCAGCCACAGCTGAAAGCGTAACGACAAAATAACTAATTATATTTAACATGGATTCATTGTAGCACACCCCCACCCAACGCACAAGCACATAACAGAAAGGCTATGTTTTTAAAGATATACATCAATCAAGACAGAACATCCGATAAAGATCGCTCTGACACACTGTCCATAGAGCCACAATCTGCACTATCCTGGGCAGGATTTTTTTGGCTACCAACGAAATGTTTTTCTGGGTGCCGCTCCTGTGCTTCAGCATACTGCGTATAAATAGCATCCATCAAAACAGCCCCCAAACCATTCCAAGATCGCTTTACGTCCGGTGTATCGTCCCCTCTAAAAGCGAGCTGTCGCCCACAGGTCTGTACACTGCGCCCAGCCAGTGCATCACGCAGTCGCTTCGCACAAAACGTTACGCCGTCTAAAAATCCACGATCGGCAACACCTACACTGCGGTAGACTTCATACAGTTTGCTCATGCTATACCCCACAAACGTAAGCGGAATCTCTTCCCTTAGGGATCTTTGGTAATAGCACACAACTAAGTATCCTGGAGAGAACGGACAGTCATCGACCCACGGCTGCAGCTTTTCCCACCAATTAATCGCACCATGTTCTTTTTCTGGAATCCAGCCAACCAACATAAATCCATGCGCTGACTGCCTGCCTACACTTGATTTTGATATATGATCAAAAACACCCCATACAAAACCCTGATTAAAAGGCAAAAAGACCTCTCCTGTACATTGTGCACTTGAAATAGCTTCAGGAAGGTTAATATCTAGGGTGAGCACATCATCAATGCTCCTTGCTACCCCTTCTGAACAGTGTGGCGCTATCTTTTTAAATCCATCCCCAAAATAATGCAGCTCAGTTGTTCCCAAAAATGCATACTGTCCCCACACCACTTTACGCAACTGAAAATATTTATACAACAACGAAAAAAATGGGCCAGACTTATAGGGCAGAACAATATCCGTTTCGTCACCCACTCCTTCACCACCATAATATTGGCTCACCTGACTCTTCAAGTCACTGACTCTTGGAGTCACTAAATCAATATCATAAGGAAGCGGGCCCATACTCGCATACGACAAGAGTGAAGTTAGTACAAGAAAACAAAAGGATATAAACATAAATCATTCTAACACATTCGCCACCAAACGCAAGACCCACCCTGCGATGGCGCACTACCTATCGCTACTCAGATAACCGACCTACTATGCCTTCCCACTGCATGCGCAACTCTGGATCTGATGCCTGAAAAATTTGCAACTTTTTGCAAAAACTAAAAAAACTCGGAGCTTGCTGTACCGCATAGCAAAATCCCGACCTGTAATGATTCAGCATATTCACAATAAAGCGAAGCCCTTTTGCCTCAGGGTCATGCACACTACACAAGAGATCCGCATCAAGCTGTAACTCATTAAGCAAACGATGAAAATGGGTTCCCAGAGTTTGCTGAAGACCGTTAAACATTGGGTACTGGCTAACCATAGATAGACAAGAAGAAACCGCCAGAAATGAGCGCATACATTGATGATCTCCTATACCCACACTATGAGTTTTAATAATTACTCTCACAATGTCTTCAGGCAAACTTTCTGCGATTTGCAACTGGGGAAAAGCGCTCTCTAAATCGCGCACTCGCAAATTATACTCTTCAATAACATCCATGCACCTCGTTTTGTTAACGAGCTCATGCATACCTATAAAAATTCGCAGCGCATCAAACAGTTCGCTCTGCGGAACTGTTGGCATAATATTTTTTGTAGCACCAGAATCGCTTTTTATAGGAGGCAACTCTTGACTCCAACCCCAAAAACACCCCAACTTATTCACCTGCTCCATCTCATGGTGCAGGCTTTGCCGCACAGCGGGAAGAGGGTGATACTCCGCACTCTGCCAATCTTGCTGCAAAACACTATAGTACGCCTGCAAGACATACAGTACAAATTCCGCAGTAACACCATTAAAGAGAGAGGCATGTTTTTGGTCCAGATCTCGCATTTCTTGTTTCAACGCATGAAAAACACTGCAAAGGATAGCTCGCTTATTCTCCGCACACTCTGTACGCGCTATAAACCCACCCAATCCACCTGCGACACAGTCTTGCAGCAAACCAAGTGGATCTACACTCTGATACAAATCACTAATACCTTGGCGCAATAAGCCACCATTTTGTACCCTCGCATATAAATGAGAAGAGTTCGCCTGGACCATTAGATCCTCTGCTCGTCGTGCCGCTAAAGTCGCCGTAGATATATTGTTAATAAGGCCCAACACAAAGACTAGATCTCTATCCCCATCTGCAATATATGGGCTAGAAAAAGCTACTTTTAAATGTGCCTGACTGCGCTTAAGGACAGGCGCCTGCTGCACCCCCTCTGCCTCAAGTAATGATCGTACATTACGCAAGGCATCACAAAACCTCTGCGTCTGCGGAGCGTTAATTTTCTCTATTTCGGACAAAAATGCGCTCTGCGCGCACACACTCCATAACACCAGTGCATAAAATGTACACAATATTTTCATGGGTAAATTTTATCACGTAAGCCTCAGTTTGGCAATATATTACAAAATAGTGTTACTGGCCGCGCTGCATATTCAAAACAGTCTCATCCCATATCCTCTGATGCTCCTCCTCTGAGTGTCGATCAGGCAGACTCTTGTCAAGGTTTTTCAGGCGCACACAAAACTCACGAAAGTCCGAAAATTGACGGGCTAAACAACAAAAGCCCTCTAAATTCTGTCTCATAACAATTTCGATTTCATCCAATAATTTGTGCGCTGAATTTTCTGATAGGCTGGTGAGCTCCACGTTCTCAAGACTCAGATTTTGCAAATGTTGGAGTATTTCAGCTACGCAAACGGGCTTAATTCGGTGAAAGAGTGGATACTTCGTGCTCATAGACAAACAACCGGCTAAGTGCACCATTTTCGTCAAGACACACATACTTTCTACGCCTAGCTGAGGATCTACCCACACACTTACTCTGTCTAGCCCCCGAAAGGCATACTTCAAGCGAGGAAAGGCTGGTTTCAGCGCCCTAACACCTGCATTATAGACATTTTCTACAGCATTAGAGCCTATTTCAGAAACTGTGCGGGCCATATCAACATACTGTCCCACCGCCTTCGAAATACCTGTGTTCACAGGAACCAAAACACTTGCGGCCCACAAAGGTGGGCTTGTTTGCAGCTCACCCTGACAAAGTTCATTTCGCAAACCTATCAAAGGTTCAGATAACAGACCCTCCATAAAAGAACCCCAGATTTCATCCTCTATAAGCCAATAGTGCTGCAAAAGTGGACAGGCTTGCACCGCCTTGACCATACGAATAAAAATACGCTCATCTTCACAGCGGCTCAATACGCCGGCCTTAATCGCATCTAGCAAAGCACCTTTGAGGTTCAAAAGCATCGCAAGAAGTGCTGGATGATACGGCTCTTCACACTCATCAGCAAAAGTCTCTAAAGCTTGCGCGACGTTTTCCCAACTTAACGGTCGGCCTCCGATGACTTCCCGGTGAATTGGCCAACTCAAATCTACATGCTTACCCAGCGCGTTAACATAGGCCAACTCATCATAAAACGGCTGCAGTACGTGAACAGTTCCCCACCCCACAACGCGTGCCACCTTTAGCGCTTGCATAAGCTGCTTCTGAACCAGGCCATTATACTCCGACACTAAGAAGGTGAGTAGCTTAGCAGCCGCTGGCGTCTGCAGCAGACTCTGCACTTCTGCACGTTGACGTAATATCAGACTGACTTCCTTAAACAAGACAGAAACAATTGAGTCTTTTTGCGCGGACTCTTCTATGCGCGCTATCACACCATCTATCGACTTAGACAAGTCTCCCAAAGGATCCATATGGCTTTGCAGTATACCTAAAGCCTCCATAATTTGCTCGTACCGCATAGAGTCCATTTGATTCTCCCTCTCTTTAATCATTTCACGAAGGGAGTCGATCTTGGTTCGCGCACGATATACGAGAGGCATGTGATGCATGTGCCCTAACAAATGCACCCACTCTCTGTCAGAACTATCCACCAAATCACAAACCGCCAATTCTTTCAGCTTTTTCACGGCCAATCCAGGAGCCGGAGATTTGCGCTCTGGTTCCAGCACAAGAAGATTCCGCAACTCTATCCATGCTTGCTGCAACTCCTCAGTCTCAGGCGTATCACGATATGCCCCAAGCATCAGTGTGCTGACCTCTTTACTGGCCAGATCCCCAACGCTATGTCCTTCCCAACAAAAAATTGTGCAAAATAAAACAGATAGAATGCTCTTCAATGTCCCTCCAGAAGCAACAGAAACTCCAACCATTTGCATAGAACTTTGCCACTTTGATCAATTCACTTATAGCATATCCCTGCCACTTTGATCAATTCACTTATAGCACAGCACGCCTTACGCCTTGCATTCATTATACCGGTGACAAATCTGTAGCTAGCCTTCTCTTGTGCTTGCTCTGCGCTTCCGCCTGCAACGCCTCGTAGTAGAGATCATGGATTTCCATCGCCAATTTTGCACCAACCCTACTCCAACTAGAGCTATGCTTCTTTTCATCACACATAAAATCCAAATATCCGTCAACTTTATTACGAGCTAGCTGCTCTAATCGCTCCTTCACATCCTCTACACGATCATTTGCTATCTCTACACAATTACCTTCAAGGGCAAAAAACGCCTGCGGTTTTTGTTCACTTAACAGACGGTGTATGTGGTATAACGTTTCACTGTTATAGCCCACAAAGTTTACAGCGGTAGATGCAGAACCATAATTGTGACAGTAACACACCACAAGATAGCCCTGTGAAAATGGACAATCGTGCGTCCATGATTCAAGGTGTTCCCACCAAGTGTCACCACGAGGGCAGTATGCCGAAAGCCAGCCTACAAGCATCATACCCCTTTCCGGCCTATTGTGCCCCACCCGCTCTGCCACAGTCCAAACACGCTGGCGGTGTGGCGAAGGATTACGTCCTTTAAGCTTTTGTCTGCTCTCTTTTTCCGGAAACACCCGTAGATCTATCCCCACACAGTGCCCTAGAGCAGCATGTAAGTACTCTCCTTGCGCCAAAGACATGCCTTTTGCCATCTCCACAAACACAGGCCCAAAATAATCTAACTCCATCGCGGATAAGAACGCATTCTTGCCCAAACAATTTTGTTTTAACTTAACCCAGCCGTTGTATTCTGTCAGGAACTCATGCCCTCCAGAGGGCAGCTGACCGTCCTCAAGACGATCATTTTGGCTTACACAATTGTAGAGTTTCAACACGCGTTCTAGTATATCCGCTCGATCAGGCTCCTTTAGTATAATATCCGGATGAATAGGACCACCAGCCCACAAGCTAGTGACCATAATAACCAACGTCACAAAAAACATAGTATATTATACCCTTTCTTTAACTAAACTCAAGCATCCTCAAATATTCTCAAAGACGTAAAGCCACTGAACTATCCCCTATGAAGCCTTTAACCGACAAATGAACTGCACAATCCGTTTAATATTCTGAAAAGCTTTTTCAGCAACCTTCGTTTCTTTTCTGAAATCCTCAATGGACAGCAAGGCCCAGTCTGACCCAACAGGCCTCATGTCCAAAACAGGGGCCAAATACGCATCCACTATTTTCGTTGCACCACTATAAGCTGGATCTTGAATCGTCTGCTCGTGAGCTTTAACATAATCTTGCACCCTCTGGATGGCTGCCCGCCTGTCCACGTATGCTGCATAAAAAGTGAGAATAGTGGATTTTTTTGCAAACAGACTGCTTATCTCTTGCCGCACTTGTGCCTGTGTCGCTGAAGCATTCAGGTTTTGAGACACCTGCCAAACAAAATCACTTACACCATTAACCGCGTTAAGAGTTGCTTGCCCCGAATACGCAAAGTGCGCGCCTACCAAACCGGTCAAAGAAAAACACATTTCTTTAAAAGCACCTGCTAACTGGGAGGAGACAACTATCATCTGTTCATTAGCCACAAATTTCGTTTCTAACGCTACCCGGTCAAACCGGTCTAGACAATCAACCACCTCCCGAACAACCGCCTTCTCTTGCTCCACGCTTTCGCACCCCCGAGTGTGCAGCGTGTAAACTTTTGTTAAGAGGACATCCCACCCTAGTTTTCCTTGTGTCACAGCCAAGTCAAGGGCCGTTTTTCCAGGATATGGGTCTAAACACACCTCCCTGTCCAAAGTCCTACGCTCAAGGTAGGACTTCTGCAAAAGCACTATTTTGCAGAAGGCACGCGCTATATTTTGTATGTCCTGCTCCCTAAAATCACCAACCCCATTTAAGACCTCTAAAATTCGAGGCTGCATCCAGAAAGAGGCCTCCCGCAAGACCCTCGACCATCCGGTAGCACCACACTCCCCCCAATAACGGCTGGTATGCTCTACTTTTACCATCAGTTCAGACACAGCACGTGGGGCACTTGGTGTGTTACCGTCATCACCATCATCCACACCACGCTCAACGCACATACGCGTCACATACTTTAGAAGATCTAACCTCAAAGCCTCATACGATCCTGCATACCGTATTTGCTCCTCTTTCTGCAGCATAGCGTGATACGCTTTCTCCAAATCTAAGTTCTCCAACTTCGCAGTAGCGCCGGCCAGCACACAGCAACTTACACAAAAATAACAAGCTAAACTTAACATGCCGTATTATACCACAAAAGCTTAGCCCCCCCCCTCCAAAACATGCACTTACAGGGCAAGTTTGCTGGAAATTTTCTCCAACCCTCTGTGCAAACTCTCGCTTAGCGGATTCACTTTCTCTGCAATAAAATGCTGAACAACTGTCGCTGTCACACCCTCTGATAGCAATAATTTCTTTGCATCCAAAACCAATTGAGACGTTTTGTTCAAAGAGCACAGTATGACATCGTCATTTGTACAAACATCACTCCCCAAAAGCATGTTATTCAACGCTTCCACCAACTCTATATAGGCAGGCTGCAAACCCTCCGCCAAACTTGATTCAGCCGGAAACTCTTCAGAAAGCTGAAAAAATGCTTGCTGTGCCTCCAACAGCCCAAACCGCGCACGCGTCAAATCCTGTGGGGTTTTGCTCTTTGCGTCAAGAAGGTGTACCGCTCTTATAACCCCTTCATCCCATCCAGCAAGGGCCTTATTCACACTAATATCTAAAATGTTTTTCCCTGGACTCCAACGTAGCTTCATTTGAGCGAGCTCTGATAACTCGCTTTCACTCGAACCGCGCCGGAACAAAAATGTGCGTAATTGTGCATCCTTTATCTTGACCTTATCTCCAAACGCACCTACCTTCTCCTCTACACGAGCAAAGTGTCCCATAAGATACGACAAAGAGTCTGTACGACAAAAAGCACAAAGCACCTTAGATAACAGCAACTCCTCAGATAATATCTCATTCTGCATACTATCAGGAGCTGTATGCTGCGTAGCACCATGCGACATTATACTCAAGAACAAAAGAAAACAACAAGCTAAACCTAACATACTTGATTTTAACACAGTGCAACACCATATCAACAAAAAAAAGCGCTACAATTGCAGCGCTTTTTATGTCAAACAGAAGTGTTTTTTACCCACTAGTAAGAAGTGTCCACGTCAAATGAGTAGTTCGCACCAAAAACACCTCTGTTATTCTTTAGCAACTCATACAGGCGAACGTGCTCTTTCCCCCAAAAACGCACATTCTCTTGCATAGCCAGCACATTTCCCTTTACATCGTAAGCACAAAAAGCCCTTTGTTTGCAAGCATCCACAATAGCACGCCCACTCTCAACAGCCTCTAAAAGTTTTTGATCGCTGCTATCCTCAATCGCCTCTTTTTCACTCACAAATACAGGAGCTGCTGCTGACTTCAACTTCCGCAAAGCATCATCCAAACCCTTAAGCTCGATCTCCTGCGTGAACCAAGCTACATAAACTGCATTTAAATCATGAAGAGCTGGCCGTACCTTGCTGGCTCTAAAATCTAACCACTCCTCGTCTAAATGTTGTGTTTGTGCAAACTCATGAAATTCTAGAACTAGCGCCGAGTGCCGCAAAGATGCGTGCAAAAGGGTTTCGTCTACGTCAGAACCACACAGCAAAAGAAAACGTAGGTCGTGACAAATATGTAAAAAATTCGTCAGTCCACAATCGCTCAGACCCTGCGGCCTATCAAAGTGCAAATCACTCTGGCTAACGAGACTCTCTTCTGCCCGTATAAGCTGTGCATAAGCACTTTCTACCTCAGCTTGACTCAAGGATTGATTGGCCAAAGTACGCGCAGCATGCTCTAGCGCCTCTTCCCACCCTGCAAGAGCCTTCCGCAAACCCAAGGTTAATAAATCTGTCGGCTCAATGTTCTCAGCCCTTTGCTTATTCTCGGCAGAAAGCACCTTCCCTTTCTGCTGTATAGTTTTCCAAAAAGCATCTTTCGCTCCTTGTTGGTTCTTCTGCATAACCTCAAGATCCGCACTTTCTAAGCAGCGCATCTTCCCAGCAAGCTGCATCACCGCTTCCAAGTCGCAGCAATCTCCAAGTTTTTGTGACAAATGCTCTCTAGCTTGCACCTCAGATTCAAACTCCACAGACATAGCAGCCACAGCCGAAAACGTAACTATAAAATAACTAATTAAATTTAACATGAATTTATTCTAGCACACAACCAAACACCGCTCAAACACATACTGTTTGCAAAAATTAATCGCTACACTCGCTCCAACAAAAAAGGCGCCACCCTTGTAGCGCCTTTTATCGTTAAAGAAGGCAGTTAGTTTGATGCCGCCAGCTTCCCCTGGGCAAAGTGCTTGCTAATCCAGTTGTACTCTGCCTCCACAAAGTCTAAATCCGACTTAACTTTTTTCATATTATCCTTAAAATCATAGGCACGAATCTATTTTCCATGAATCCTTCAAACTGCCTAACTCCATCCTGTAACATTTGCAAACAAAAGCCCTCCGGCATCCCCTCACTCAAACGCGCCAGTTCTTGATCTAGCTTAATTGTACCAGCTTCCACCTTCTCCCAGGAATGATACGCAGTATCTAACAACTCCCTGCAAGGGCGAATTTTTTCCTCCTGAAATTCAGCCAACATTTCACAAGTCCACCCTGTCGTCCTCACAAGTCGGTTAGCACCGATTACTAACTTATACAATTTAAAAGACACCCTCAAAATCGTCACCTCCTTACGATAGTCTGTGTACTCCAAGAGATCACGCAAGTCTTTACAAAGGCTCTCATAGGCTCGTTGTTCATCTTCATTCAAATTCTGCGGCACAAAAAAGCTAAAGCTTGACCTCGCCAGCCACTTCTGCAGAGTTTGATTCGCGCTCCTAAGATTCGCACTTGCCTGCTCTATCTCCTTTTGGCTCGCACATTTACTATCCAAAGTACGCACGGCTTGCTCTAGCGCATCATCCCATCCGCCCATACCTTTGGCCATTTCCACATCTAATAAATCGATTTTTTGTAACTTTTGAACCAAATCATAATTGCCCTTAAAAAGCGCCTTACCTGCCCGGTTCATTTTGTCGAAAAATGCAGTTTTAATCTCTTGGATGTGCTGCTGCTTTTGCCCAAGGTTCAACCCCGCCAGATCCGTTTTATGCAGCTGCCCACCAAGCTGCACGACACAATCAAGTTCACACCCGATGTTTACACTTTGTGCTAAATGCTCTCTAGCCTTATCCACAGACTCAAAACACAAGCCAGTTGAGGCCTCCAAAAAAAATGTAAAAATTAAATAAAAAATCATATGTAACATAATTAGGATGTTAGCACACTCCCAGCCTCAGCACAAGAGCAGGCCATTAAAACATTAGCAACACACTCTGCCAGCAAAAGGATCTACTATCGTGGAACCTTTGTATTGTAAAAGCCAGTTAGTTTAATGCTACACCTGCACTTATCATCTGCCCTGTCATAATGTTTGTTTTAGCAAAAATGAGCTGCCTTTTCTCTGCATCCACAAAGTCTAACTCTGACTGCACCTTTGCCATATTCGCCTTAAAGTCATAGACAGGAACCACACTTTCTTTAAGCCTTTCCAGCCGCATATGCCCCTTCTTCACACAGTTCATTTCGCCTATCACAGCCTGCATACTCTTTAACAAGCGCAGCCACACCATCTTCCCTTTGCACCCAAGAGCAATACGCAGAATTTAACAACTCTCTAAGCGGCAGAACCTTTTCCTTATGAAATTTATCCAGCATACGAAAGATTGACCCTGATTTCTGCACTAGGTGATTAGCGATTAGAACTACGCCAGGCACATTAAAAGACAATCTCAAACGCACAACTTCTTCACGGTAGTCATTATACTCCAAGAGGTCACGCAGGTCTTTACAAAGACGCGCATAGGCTCGTTGTTCATCTTCATTCAAATTCTGCGGCACAAAAAAATGAAATGTTGACTGCGACACCCACTTTACCAAAGTGTGATGAGCTTCCATAAGCTTCGTGTTCGCTTGCTCTATACTTTTCTGACTGGCATATTCGTCATCCAACAGACGAACGGCTTTCTCTAAAGTCTCCTCCCATCCAGATAGTCCCTTAATAACTCCCACGTCTAATAAGTCGAGCGCTTCTATTTTTTGAGCCACGCCATAACTATCCGCTGAAAGTGTCATTCCCTCCCCTTTCAGCTCTTTATAAAAAGAATCTTTGACTTCTTGGGTGCGCTGCTGCTTTTGCCTAAGGTTCAACCCCGCCAGATCAGTTTTATGCAGCTGCCCACCAAGCTGCATCACAAGATCAAGTTCATATCCACTTTTCACACTTTGTGCTAAATGCTCTCTAGCCTTATCCACAGACTCACAATACAAGCCAGTTGAGGCCTTAGCAAAAAACGCAAAATAACAAATTATATGTAACATGCCCTTATTGTAGCACACCGATCTTCCAAAGACAAAGGTGTTTAACGCCACTCTCCTTTGCAGGATCACAGCTTCAATGCTCTTGCAAAGGGAAGCCTTCACAATAAAAAAGCTGCTACACAAGAGTAAAAGGCCATTTATCTAAACTCCCCAAGATACGATCTACCGTTCTTTGCACAGACATTAATTCATCCACCTCTTTTTGCAGAACCTCTAGTCGATCCTTCGCCTCACAGGAAGGAAGAGGGTCTTTGGTCACACCCTCAAACATCTGCTTCAACAAAGCGCATTTTGCCACAGCCTGCGGGTTGCTCGCATAGCTTGTTAAAGCTTCACGCTTTTTCAGCAAACCCATCGCTTCTTGCAGCCGATCCGCCGTAGGTCTTAAGGCCTTTTCCTGAAATTTTAAAACCTTTTCAACGGTAACATCTTTGTCTTTCATTATGTTGTACGCTTGCTCAACAAGTTCAAACGGACGGAAAGAAGCCAGCAAAACAACCTCCTCCCATTTATACACAAAAGTAAAAAAGGAAACAAGCAAAATCACGTTGCCAGATAAGGATCTGTATGCTTCTTTCAATTCTATACTCAAGCCTGATATAGATCTTTGTTCTACTTCCGTGTTTGGCTCAAGTGTACACAAAAGCGTTCTCACCTTTTGCTGCACACGCAAAAGGTCGGATCGAGTGGCCTTTTGTGCATCCACAAGCCTGGCCGCCTCTTCTAGTACTGGCTCAAAGTTTAGTCTAGCCTTTTGTGAAAGAGCTTCAAAAAAAACATCGGGCCCTCGCGGAAGTCACCGCGCTCTTAAGGCGATCAGAAGCTGCGCCCTCTTCTAACGCACGAAGAGCACTGCTTTTTACAGCCCCTTCCTGCGAGGGCCCCAGTACAGCTAACTGCACCTCAATCAAACACACTACAGACTGTTCACACAAACATTCCAAATCCGCTCGCAAGCTATCCCTTATTTCACGATGATCACAGCTGTACCCCAAAGAACACAGTAATAGTAACACACAACTATATAAAACATTCAGCACTTTGGATTGTAACACACGCAAACGCTATTTACAATAACTTAGAGACTCAGCCTTCACCTGCATGACCTAGCTACGCTATTCACACAAGAACGAAGAATATCAGCACACCTTTCTGCCGGCACCTCATTATTCTTAACCTCATAAGCTCGGTATTTATTCTTTAGCCCATTTGCTGCATCAATCTCTGCTTGCCACGGGTATTCGCCGTCAAAGGCACCCTCTACTTTCCTTATGACCTCCTCCTTAAGAGTCCAGTCGCGCAAAGCGCACTCCAGCGCACCCCAAATCTCGTAAGCGCTACAAATAGAGCGATTAAGCGGCTGAATTTTGTTTGCTCCAAACTCAACAAGCTGTGCCGCTGTCAAATCCTGACTTTGTATCAATTTATGAGCCTCTAAAACCAGCTCCAGTGGACGAAAAGACGCGAGTAAAAGCACGGCATCTTCTGTATAAAAGTTTTGTCCGAAGAGAAAGCGCAGGTCTTTACACACCTCCTCATATTCCCACTGTCCATTCTCATCAACATTTATCGGCAACGCAAAGTGCTCTGGCTCTTGTTCTTTTTTTTCAAAATCTTGTTTTACCAGCAACAGTCGCGTGTAGGCTTCTTCTAGGGCAGGTTGATCTGAAGACGGGCAGTCCGCAACGCAGGCTGCATGCTGTAGTGCGTCCTCCCAACCCACCATTGCCTTAGCCAAACCTGTTTCTAAAATATCTTTCGGACCAACATCCTGGGCTTTCTTTTCAAACTCAGGTGAAAAATCCTTACCACCCTCTTTTCGGACAGCCCAAAAATCACTTTTTATGGACTCTCTCGCCATTTCCTTTTGGCCCGGTGTCATATTAGAGAGCTCCAACTGATAAAGTCGCCCCGCCAGCTGCATTACAATATCCGACTCACAAAAGTATTGCACTTGGTTACGTAAATGACTTCTAGCCTCGTCCACTGACACAAATCGCTCATTTGCAAATAACACATTAGCAAAAACACAAACAAAATAAAAAATCATATTCAACATAGAGGAATTTTAGCACAAAAAAAACACTCCGACGCAATCACTAGCACCACATATAGGAACTCAAATTAGGCTGCGAATCAAATTCACACACCTCCCCCATATTGACCTTTGAATAAAATAAAGGCAAAATAGGTCATGTTATTATCAGTTGCAATTCTCGTCACAATCTTATCCCTTAGCGGAAACGCAAGCGAGCCTCCTTTAAGCCACTCAGTGCTTACTTCAGACCATCAAATGCCCACTCCATACGCCAGTACTACTGAAGATCTTGATAGCCTATCGACGTGCAGTGCCGACGACTTTTACACACCAACGGTCACACCATCTATGTGGAGCTTGGACGACAACACACCTACACCTCTTGCTCACGCACAAGAACTCCTCACACCCATCGGTATCGGCATCCTAGAAGAAACTTCTGACGCTTATCGCATTTACATCCAAAACCCCAGCATTATGCCCAACAATCTTAGCGCCCACCTCTTAGAAGTTACACAAACCCTGATCGCAGAGCACTTGCAAACAAACACTCAGATACTGCTGGAAAAGGCCAAAGAGCTTATTGCAAACCCTCAAAGTGCCCAAAAAGATTTTGACCACAGCTTTCTACTCAGGATTAAGCCAGAGGTCATTGTGGATCAAAAAACATGTACACCCCTCTTCCAGGACCTCTATCTCTTGCCCACACCCATAAATGGACGGTTACTTTGTCGATTCTCACCCGAAGAGGCTCACCCTCCCCTTACTTCAGAAACGTTTTACAAGGGCCTCTTGTTTCCAGAAAGCTTTCTTTCTCAACAAAATGTTGCAAACCTGCTCTCTTACGACCTCTTTGCGCACTGCCTCTTCAATATTGTACGCTGCACAATCAAAAATGCGCCAATCCTTGTGGCAAAAAGCGGCTTTCATTTACAGATCAACTGGCAATTAGCCTCTGATTTCTACAACATATGGCAACAATGCTTCTACATCCCGGAGTCATATGGCTCCTTCTCCTTTCTACAACTAATAACGGATGAATCTAACACGCTAGACGATTTTACAGGCAGCCTTTTGATTACTCTCGACAGTTTAATCACTGAAAGGTCTATTGCCTCTTTTCATCGGGCACCTATACTCGAACACATTATCTTACAGAACATACTGACTCTCTCCCCTAACTCAGAAGCACATGCACCGTGGCTTTTGAGCATATCCGGAGTGTTATCCTTGCTTACAACTTATAACATTACAGCACCTGTCTCAGACATTCTCTCTTTTATAGAGGGCGCATTTGACACAGCCCCCTCAAAAACCGTCCTCCCTCCACCACTTCTAATCAACGCCCTAACACAATTTCACCGCACCTATACCGGTGAAGTCAGCCGCCTCTCTTGTGAGCATGAGTGGGCCACCCCGGTTGACCTACTCAACAAGTTTTTTACAGACTTTCCCCAAGACGAAATAGTCCGCCATATAGAAGCTGTATGCTTGACTGTATCCGACAAGGATGCAACTATCTCACAGCATGACCCACTCTCTTCATTACAGAAGGTGCAAAACACTTTATTCGCACAAGCACGCAACTTACTGCAGGGGGTCCTGACCACAAACAGCCTGCAAAAACTAAACCACCGTTTATTACTTGACCTTAGCTCTATACTTAATAGTTTTGTCTTTAAATCCGACCTTTGCACAGAAGATGAGCTCACTCCTGACACCGAAGAGCCTTTAAATTTGCAGACCCTAGGTACAACGCTTATACTCTTTATCACAAAGGCACAAGCTTTTATATCCTCACACACAAAAAAAACCATGAAAGATCTGGCCGAACACCGCAAAAGCCTGTACGCAGAAAACCAGTTATCTGATACCCTTTATCAAACAGAGCAAGATCTATTTTGGAGCCAACTCCTTGGATCACGCATCCCAGAAGAGCTCATCGAAGAACATGTCACACAGCATGTGGTTAAGCTTAAGCGCACAATAGCTGGGTGCTGGCTCTTCCCTATTAACGAACTTAACACAACATGGCGCCACACTGAAACTCTATACTCCTCTGGGGAGCTGCCAATTATTCCGATTTTTCAAAACAACCCTGACGTCCCCTTTTATCAGCAAAAGGATGACCCCACGCCTGAGGTAGACCTCATTCACAAACTTCTCTCAATTCTTCACGCTATGCACAACGGACAATTAGACCTCGCTTCTTTTGGAGAACTGTGCCAATCACTTACTGATCTCACGAACACAACAGAAGTGCTCAACGCTTACAAAATCAGAGAAAAGCTCAACGTATTGCGCCCGAACAATAGCTACAGCACCTTACCTCGCTTCAACTTCTTAATAGAAACCACTCAATGGTCTGCCCAACAATTCGGTGCCAGTAATCCCCACCTTCTGCTTACTCGTAACTTCGCTCACGCATTCATAGCATATGTTACCAACACTAATCAAGACATACACTCGCTCTGCCAACAAGCTCAAGCCCTAAATCAATACATGAAGGAGCATTACAACACGAGCACCCGAACCATAGACCATCTGCTAATTGCAGCAAGCTCCCTCCGATATCAAGAGCCACAGCTTGCTCACTGTCGTAAAAAGATCGACGATCTACAGAAGTTATGCAGTTTACTAGAGCCAGCTATCTTCAGCGCCTTACAGGAACCCACAAGCCAGGAATAAAAGCCCACAATGCTATGGTTTTACCACAAAACTTTAAACTAATCCTGGCACGTTAGTGCTAAAGCATAGTGATACGTAAGGGACATTCCCACAATTAAACGCTCTAAAACAAAAGGGACCTCTAAATTCTTTTTCTGATAATAATGCACAAGCTCTCTACAGCACTGAGAGTATCCACTTAAAACTTCAGAGCACGAAGAAACAACGTCACACTGCAACAGCCTGTCATAATATTCTAAAAAATCCATGAAGGTTTCTGCAAACTTCAGCTCTTCTTTGGAAACTTCAGCCGATATTTCTGCTGAGTAAAGCGCAGTCAGTGCAGACTGAACAGCGCGCGCACACTCTAAGCAAGATACCATTTCAGGAGATCCCACTTTTGATCCCTCTATTTCTGCACTCACCAACTTTTTTTCAACCTTATAGATATCTAAAAATTTTGTCCACATTTTAGCCGCAGAGCTCTCTTTCACCTCTAGCAAAACATCCTGTGCCAAAACTTCCAAAACAAGCTCTGTGTATTGCAAGCTCGACATTTGTGTTTTAACCAGCGTCTTGATCGGTGACTCCTGCAAGGCTTGCGCTAGTGCAGCTGGGCGAATGGGCTCGTTTTTCTGAAGGATGCGAAGTGTTTTGGGACTGGAGCTAAAACAAAAAAGCGATTCAGCCCAAAGCTCGTTATCGAGTTCAGACAACGTACTCGTAAGCACGGAGCTTTTTAGTGTGTCACCATAAGATTGAAGCAAATCTTGAGAGCTATATGCTAGCTGTGCAAAATCCTTTTTGTTAAGAGAACGACTCCGCCCCCTTGCCCCAGCAGAAGGCTGCTTTTTTCCTGAAAGGTCATCAGCACTCACGCCCTTTGAGTGTACGGATCTACGCACCTGCGGCTTTTCTTTCGAATCAACAGCTATTCGCAAAATAGCGCCCTGCTCGAAAGCAAACACAGAGCCACAAAAAATCAATCCCAGAAATAACATTGCAAACCTAGACACCAAACAATTATACCACAAAATTTTTCTCTCAGGCAAAAATTACAAATTTCCAACAAACAGCAAAAACACATTGCAAATGTTCAAAAAAGTGGAGTAATTAATGCTGGTTGATTTACCTAAATTTAAGCTAAGCAGCCTTCTACACACAGACGTTCACAGACGCATTGTGGCCAAACGGCCAAAACGCCACCCACACTGAACTTCACACCGAAGAAAATGCACAGGACCCCATAAAAAAGTGCACCTATTAGGTCTTATAGGGCTAGTGCTACCCTTACAAAATATAGCGTTTTACTGCCGTCTTTTGTTCTTCTTTAAGTTCACTACCCTCTAGCTTAGCTTTCCAAAAGCCTAAATCTTTGCGACAGGACTCTTGAATCACTGGCTTCATCTTTATCAGAAAAGAATCCGATCTCTCTTGCAAAGATTGTTTAAGTTTCTTTCCAGAAAGGGAGCGGAGAACGTCAAACACCACTTGATTCCAGTTAAATTCCTGGCCAGAAAGATAGCCTGCTTGATCCACTGTCTTTTTTATATATCGTGCACAGTTTTGCATCTGAGCAGAGCAACGTCCTTGCATTTCCCAAAAGTGAAGTTCTTTTAAAACATAAACCGCATTATTAACGAAAAAGTTAGACCCTACTAAACCAACAGAACTATCGTGTGCAAAAATATCCACCGCTGTACCTTGTACTGCCGCCATTACATCTTGACTCATAGCACCACGACAAGACAAATGTGGCGCCAACAACACGAAGATAATATTTTTCTTCTGATTTGCACCCAAAGCGATACTATCGCTTATTGCTTCTATAATAGACGGCAAACATTGCAAAAAGTCTTGTCTACGCATTTCTGCAATCTCTTCCCGCATCTCTAACGCCAAGTAATATAATACTTGAGCACAACTCTGGCCTTGATCCCGATTCAAGGACCCAACTGTCTTAATCAAATTAACAGCCTTAGTCCAAGAAATCTTCAAGCCTGATCGCTCTACAAACCCACACGTCTTGACGCCGGCATACATTTGATAGGCTATGTATGCGTTCTCTGCTGCCTTCACATCCGGGTACTTGCTCCTCCACAGGTATCCAATACCAGGGCAAAGAGAGTCCACTGTTACATATGCCTGCACACGCTGACATGACTTCGCATGAAGGCTACTCATCAGCGCGCTTAACACTGGGCAGTTAGCAACAGTTGCCTGACAAACTTGCTCTGATTTATCAATCAGGAGATTCCTCACCCGATCCGACAAACCACCTTCGGCGGTGGTAGGGTTCTCTCTATCACGTAAATAAACTATGGCTTCTAATTGCCCTAGTTCCTTAATGTAAAGTTGTGCCTTTTCCTCAAAACCGGGCAGCATTTCTTGCAAAAGGGGTGATGTATTATATTCTCTAAGAAAATATTGGACATCCCGAATTTTTGCACAGATAAGTGTAAACTTATCAATAGCGATCAGCTCTTCAAAGCCCTTTGCTATTTGCGGATCAAAAAGCATTTGGTTCTCTTTCAAGGCCTTCTGCAGTATTGTATCAGGGGTCTGAGACAGGGTAAGGTGGCTGCCATGTCCGGACACACAGCTCTGCATACACATCAACTGGCGCATCACTTTAGCAATTTGCCTATTCACTTCATCTGTGCCCACTGATGATGTCCAACATCTTAGAGTAAAAAGGGCGTCGCTTAGCTCCTTTGCACCACCCACACCCACAAGCGGCGCTCCAAAACACTCTTGAGTAGCAACAGCATTGTGCGCATGCTTAGCGCGAATGCTTTTTATTAAGTCATGCAAATCTTGGAGGTCTGAAACTTCAGATAAGAGAATGCTGTACGATCCCTGATAAAGAGCCTGCACGACATCACGCGACAAACCACCTTGAGGATCCTCCTCCAGTTTCGCTTTTAAAAAGCTAATGGCCTCTAATTTGCCAATTTTAGCTATATAATCACGCATTTCCCCTTCAAAGTCTGGAAGCATCTCTTGCAAAATCTGTGAACTCTTCAGGCGGGAGTGCAAATCATTCATAGCATAAAATGCCTTACACACGTGAAAAAACTTCGAAACAGCCGTCAACACCTCAAACCTCTTAATAGGAATAAAGCTCTCGAAAAGAGTTTGATTATCCACTACAGCCTGTTGCAAATTTTTACAAAGCTTTTCATCCCAACACCCATCAAAACAGCGAGGGGTTCGGCAGTAACGTCTAGCACCCATGAGAACATGCCTCATACTCACAAGTTCGCTCACCACTGTCGCAACCTTCACATTAAATTCATCGGTTGCCACTGATCCACTATACCAAGACAAACTGCCAAGAGCCTCACTTACCAGAGATGCTGACTCTTGGCTCAAACAACTCGCTCCAGTCTCGCCCGCATTAGAAGAGTTTTCATGTGCCGCACGAATACCTTTTATCAACCCACATAAAGTAGGGTGATTTTCAAGAAAACTTATGGATAAATTCTCTGACCGACGGTAAAGCTCCGCCACTACCAAGTGATCCCCCAAATCATTTCTGTTGATTTTATCGGATAAATAGCGAATAACCTCCAGTTGTTCTATTTTGCTAATATTCTCCTGTATCTTTTTGTCAAATCCAGGAAGCATCTCCATCAAAAGGTCGCTGTTATAATCACGCTTAAACTCTCTGCAACACAACTGCATTTTAGACAGCAGGTCACACACTCTCTCAAATCGCCCTAGAGCGGTCAGAAACCCAAGCCCCGTCACTCCAGGTGTAGGCGTAAAAAGAGTTTGGTTCTCTAGAAGAGCACTTTGCAGACGTGTAGTTACGCAATATATACGCGACTCTGAATCCAAAGTATACGGAATATTATAACTAGACGCCCCCGATGACTTCAATAAACGCATCAATCGCACTAACTGATCCGCAGCCTTAGCCACCTGATAATTAAGATCATCTGAGCCCAAAGACGCAGAGTTATAGGCTAAAGCTTTCAAAGATTCCTCTATTCTTAGCACTGCATCTTTGCCCAAAAGCTCGTCACGCTGCGACTGCATAGCAGCACTCGCAGAAGCACATAAAAAAATTATAGCTATTATCTTGTTCATGAGGGAATTTTAGCACCTCCACAGACGAAAAACAAGCGTAATTTTCTCTTGTTTTGGCTACCTAGAACCCCTCTGCGGCGCACAGATTTATCGCTCTCCTTGTGTGCCAAACGTCTACTCTTACCCGCCGCTCTTTAACAACATCCTATAGCCCCGGTTGGCGCCCATCTGTGTTCAAAGAAATATACCACTTCAGGTTCTGTTTTTGCTCCTCACGCAAATCATCTTTTGCACACATCTTAGTCCAAAAGCCGTGAGTATCACTACAGTACTTTTTAATAATGCCTTTCATCTTCACCAAAAAATGTTGCGTTTGCTCTCCAGAGCTAAGCCCCAACACAACTCCATACACAACATGATTCCAGTCAACAGCAGGCTGCCCACCAAACCCTGTAATGCTTACTAAAGGTTGGCCACAGCAGACCTCATCATCCGCGCCCGAAGTCCAGTGAACTGAAAATTGACAATCTAACTTTTGTATGTGTGAGGAAATTGCCACAACCTGTCCAGAGCACATACCCATCATCTCTAACAAATGCAAGTCTTTTAGAACTTTTGACGCCTCAAAACACAAAAATATAGGGTCTAAAAAGTTTAGTTTTTTTCCACTCAGCGCCTCCACCCATGTGTGCTCCCGGCTTTTGCTGCAATAACTCTAGGCTATCCTTGTGGCTACGAATATAGCCCCTTAAATAGGCAACATCACTTGTTTGCGTGACTTTCAGAATATGCTCCTTAAAACCTTCCTCAAAAAAGCACAGTCGATCTTTCAATATACGATTTGCTTCACGCTCTTTAGCAAATTTTTGCGTACGCTCCACCAAACAACATGCCTTTTTAAAGCGCGCCAAGGCAGAAAGAACTTCAGACTCTAGCGTTGGCAGCTGCGACAGCGTCAAATTGTGACTCGTCGGTTGATCGCCTGAGACAAGCTTTGTGGAACCTGCGGCTGCAGCAAGGGTGCCCCAGATTTATGGCTCATACTATCAACCTCATTAGTCAAGCTCCTCTGTAAATCACAAATTTGCAAATTTAGCCCGTAGGGTCCAATTGCATCATGATATTTAGCGAGCACTGCTAGAGCCCTCTTCAATTCCAGGGTGTCGGCAATATCCACAAAATCAGCAGCATGCACACTACACACACACCACAAAAGTACTTTAAAAATGTTATTCATATCGGATTTTATCACAAAAAAGAGGTGACTCCTCCAAGAGTTTCAAAATCTCAGAGCAATCACCTCTTACACCAGTCACGACTACAGCAAAACACAGCCCAAGAAGCTTGTTTCGCAGACAGTCCTAAAAGTCAAACCGATACTTTAGAAAACAATATACTTGTGCAGTTCCGATATCTTGCTCTCGTTCAAACCGCCCTCTTTACACACCTTCGTCCAAAAACCTTGAGCATTACTACAGTATCTTTTAATAATATCTTTCATCTTTATCAAAAAAGAGTTCGTTTCGGATCCACATTTAAGGCCCTTTACAACCTCATACACAGTCTTATCCCAATTAGCAGCAGCATTACTACATATGTATTTAGAAATCGCCACAACCTGCCCTACACAACGGTCTTTCAGTTCTAAAAGGTGCAATGACCTTAGAATTTCTGACGCATCATCACTCAAAAACGCAGGGTCTAAAAAGTTTAGATCTGTGCCACGCACCGTTTCTGCAATCTGTGGACTTACCACAGTACGCTTAGCCAAATATGGAGCCGAACAGATCAACAAAATCCGCTTTCTTTTTGTTATATCCAGACACTTAAACTCCTCCATTATACGAATCAATTTTGGAAATTCTGCACTCATAAAATCACGCTCACCTATCTGAGAAGCCTTCGAAGCCGCATCCATTGCCAAAAAATGAAGAACTTGCTCTTGGGTTTCATCATTCTCTTTGATGTAAACTTTCGTAAGTTCATCCATTACATGCAACACAGTACCCCACTTCACCCCGTGATCGCGCAAAGAGCCAGCCTTATCAAAGCTATGCTCTTTCCAATCACCTCTATGCGGCACAAGAGCTCGCCTTGCCGCAGAATCGATCGCAGCATCAGCTATGCGTACCGGATCATGTTTGCAGGACACCTGCCAATAATCAACAAGACCTGGGCACAGCTTGTTCGCTTCCTCATATGCCCAAAACCTAGAACACAGAGTCTCCCACCAAAGCTGACGAATTTCCTGAATAAAACTTTTAAAGTCCGCATTTGCCGCCACACTATCTAAAGATACCAGCTCTGAGGTCTCATATAGATCTTCTATTGTCGTCATGAGAGTGCCCGGGGTACGTCCACCTATGTGCTTTCCCAGCCCTTTATGTATAAAGTCTTTGTTGTTTTTATTATCACGTACATATTGGATAAAGTTAGTTATCACCTGGGTTTTTGTGATTGCAAGCATATGCTCCTTAAAACCCTCTTCAAAATCTGGAAGCATCCCCTTCCATATGCTGTTTTCTGCACGCATTTTAGCAAAATCCTGCATGTTCTCAATAGCCCTGCACACCGCCTTAAAGTAAGTTAAACCAGAGTAAAGCTCAAGGTTTGGCACTAATGGTAACTGCGATGTCAATTTTTCGTTTTCCATCAATGCCTTGCCCAACCTTTCTTGCACAGAGATATACTTCGAGCTATCTCGCTTCAAACTCTGCGGTATATGCCATTCAAGCATAACGTCGCCTCCTGTACGGTGTAGTGTGTGAACCAGATCTAGCAAATGCTCTGCTGCCGCAGCAAATGTCTTGTTCAATGCATCAGTTCCAATTGAATAGTGATACTTCCGAACCACATCTAAAGCGCCCTGCAACTCTGATGAATCAACAAACGTTGAGGTAGCGTAAGATCCACAAACCCACCATAAAAATAATATCAAAATGTTTTTCATGGAGAAATCATACCTCAAAAACACACAAAAGTATAGCTTATTTTTTCCCTAAAAACACAACCCTTTTTTGCGTTGCGATCCCGCAACTACGGTTAGATGTTTTCGCGCACAAAAGCACAGGCACTAAATTAGACATTTGTCCTATATCGTCTTCTGCGCTCACCCTCTTGCAGAAGCGTTGTGGCCCAACATGAAGCCAACTGTTGCATGTGCTCAACCGCCCTGCACATCTGTTGAAAGTGAGTTGAGGAAAAATAAGTCTTAAGATTTGGCTCTGGTGGTAGCTGTGATATCAGCTTTTCGCATTCCTGCAAGGCCTCCTGCAACTGTTCTGCTAGCAAACAAAACTGCTGGTTCAATTCAGAAGTTCCAATTGAACAGCTGTACTGCCGAATCACCTCTAAAACATCCTGAAACTCCGAGGTGTCAAACTTTGCAGCCGCGCAAGATCCACAAACAGACCATAAAAGCATCACAAAAAATATCTTCATGCGGATATTTTATCACAAAAACACAGGTGCTGAAACTCAGACATTCAAGTTGCCATATCTTAATAAAAGTGGTAAAATGTAGTGTATGATTTTTTTAGTCCTAACTTTTAGTATAGCTTCCTTCTGCTCTCATCCTGTCGCAGAAGCATTGTGGCCCAACGGGCAAAGGCCCACTCGCGCTGAATTCCAGCATAGGCGACAAACATTCACGGAGTCTCTATTAACGGCTGAAGAGGCGCTTCAAAAAACCATTTCCATTGGTCAAGCTGCCCTCGACCAATGCTCAGCGGATCATCACTTGGCTAACCCCTATATCTTAAATCTTACACAAGTTAGCTCTGATATAGTTAAGACCTTAACTTCTTTTCTTGATGACCCTGTCAATGAAGATAATGTCTTTTGCTGCACTGCCACACGCCATACCCTTCGCAATGCACAAGCTCACGCACACTTTTGCATTAATATCATTTTAACTGTCATAGACGACTTTATGTTCTCTAAAGACTTATACAACCACCCTAAAAAACAACTCATTTACAAATCAATTCAGTCCGCTACTGCATTATCCTCTATCCCTACAATTCTGCACATTCAATCGCAGCAAGACCTAAAAACATACCTAATGCAATTCCCTGGGCCTATACTCTCTAAACCTGCAGCTTTTCAAGATTTAAGCTTTTCACAGGACCCTCTTTTTTTAGAAGACGAAAACGCAAAAGCTCTTTTTCAAGGAGCCACTCAACGAATTGCTCCTAAGCTTGAAGCCACAGTTCACAGTACATGGCTTGCGTGCGCTGTAGAGGCAGTCAGCCCTATAACTTGTAAATACACCTTCTCCGAAAGCGGCTTCTTTTACATATCTGACGACTCAATGGCTTTAGCGCAAAATATCAACCTGCTTTCTCTACACACCTCTATCCCAGAGCAGTGCTATGCCAAAGCTGCACACCAAGAGTATTTCGGCCTTGCAGCAATCCACGCTCATGACTTTTCCCATTTTATAGATCGAGATTACTATCACGGCATACTGGAGAGCGCCTTAGAGCCCGTTATCCCTACAGAGCAAAGCACTCTTTGTTTAATGACAGAAAAAGTATTGGATTATATAGAAGAAAACTGGCTCGACAACGATACTCGCCCTGCGCTTTACAGTCTCTTTAATTGGTATCAGTGTTTTTCCTGTTTGCATGAGTGCTCAAACCCACCGACTTTTGGCTGCTCTGTTAAGAGCACTTTACAGCAAATTTGGGCCACGCTCACCTTGACTGACGCAGACTTTGCAAACATGATCACCACCATAGAGAGCACCTTCCAATATGCCTTTCAAAAACCACCCAGCGTAGAGTGGAGCAACTGTGCAGAAAAATTAGCCACTCACCTAGCACCACACTTCAAATACAAAAAATATGAGGAAAAACATATTTTTAGCAGCAGCCAAATCTACCCTCTTCTTCCCAAAGCCTCTAAAAGTTCTGGTTTCCAGTGCATCCTCACAAAACAGTCAGTGTATGAACAAACTTTTTTACATAAAAACCAAAAGATCAACCCCTTCACACACTTACCCTCCACCGGAAGTTTAGAGACAGGCTTTTTAGCATTGGGCAAAAAACCTTCTTCTCAAAAAGAGTTTAACTTTTCGCACCTTTACGGCAGCAGCAATACACTTTCTTTACGTGAGTTTTATGAGGCTAAATACAACACAGCACCGCCCCCACAAGAAGACCCTGCTCTTGCCTGCCCCACAGCCTTAAGCCTCAACCAAGTGCGCAGTAACTCCGAGCGTGCATTTATCAGGGCTTTAGACCTCGCCGTACGCCTCCCAGAACCTAATAATCTACAGGATATACTTCCACCGTCCCGTGAATTTAAGGAAATTACCACAAGCCTACTCCCAGCCTCAATGCATCAAGAAGACCCCGCTCTTCATGGTTCTTATGCAGTACAAAGTCAGTTGGTATGCCAGGACTACCTACCCACACAACCACCACACCCATACACGATTTATTTTTCTGCCGGCCAAACACCTTTTACATACATAAGTTGTGACGCTTACCACAAAAAAATCTTAATATGCTCCCCCGCCCTAACTAAAGCCCAAAACCCTTATCATTTACTAAGGCTTTCCGCTTTACATTTTTTCTTAACTGATGATCTCACCCATTACTGCTGCCCCGAGCATATTTACCACGATTATTCTCTACTTAACTTCTCCGGGCATGCACAGCACGCCATCAGCTTAGTAAAGCCAAGGAGCACTTCATGTCCCACCACAAGCCTTCCTGGAAGGTTGAGTAATATTGTATGTACCTGTCAAGAAACAAACCCTTTCAGCGACTTTACTACTAAAGAGTGTAAACGCTCCCTTTACCTTTAAAACAAAAGCCACTGAACTGTTTAAACATCAAAGAAAACCTTTAAAGATTTAGCGCTTTTTTAACAAATAGGGCAATTCTGTGTTCGTTTCTTTAAGTATATTATCACTGACAGTCTATTTAGTTTTGTCCAAAACCACCATATCTTCCGCTTAATGCAGCGCAAAATGCCCCAACATGTCTCAGGACTTGCCAGTTTAGGGACGACTTCATGACTAAAAAGTATTTCCTGAAGAGGGCTAAACGCCCTCTTCCTTAAGCAAGTAAGCTCAACAGCCCTTCTGTATGCGCTAGCGAATACACTGTTGCCAAGCGCACTAAAGAGTTAAGCCCTATCTTACTGTATGAGCAAGCGAGCTTATTTAAAGTATGTAAAGCCTGTATTGCCTGCTCTGTGTTGTCAGGATCAAAAAGGCCCTTGTGTATTTGGGTCAACCTCAAATTTGGCGCAAATCGCATGTGCTTTCGGGGAATAACCATCGCCCCTTCTGCACTTTTTGTCTTCATAAACCTTACGACTGCTGGATCGCAGTGCTCTAAACTGTCCAATAAACTCTGGCCACTCATACGCTCACTCATAAAGCTCTCAAAATTCTCCCCAATTAACAAGCACTTCTCTCGATTGCTTGCATCCGGATGACGCTTCATCAATATAACTCTAAGCACTTTTCCATACAGCAAAGCTATGCCCTCGTAAAAGTCATAACATTCTCGAGACCCAGACATAGTCACTCGCTCTAGAGCCTGACGTTCACTGCTAAGATTTTCACACCTTAAGCCCTTCTGAGCCTGATCACTATACTTTTTCATTACATCCGATGCATAAACATATATACTAGAACCTCCCACAATAACGGCCATACTCTGCAATATGTCTTCATGTAAGCCCCCATGGCGTATCACATAGTCACTCACCCGGATTAAAGCCTCTTTCTTACCTTCTCCCTTAGTATGTTCAAACACCACGCCATGCATTGCGCACATCAACTGTCGCATTTGACTGTCCTCAATCTTTTTTGACATATCAAGGTGAGGTGCTTGCCGTATCTCCCGGACAACCGCATCAACCCCGTTACCCAAATCACACGCCTCTAACTCTTCCAAAAACTGGCTTCCGGTCGCTCCTTCTGCTTCACATTTACCCCATAAATCACAAATTTGCGAAGCCTCAAATTCAAGACCGCGATGACATTCACTTTGCAAAATCTCACGAAGCTTATTAGTATACAGCCGTAATGCGTAGTCTGCTAAACCTACATTTGGCTGCAAGCGCAGGCTGCTCGACCTCTGGCGCAAAACTGGCGAAGGTCCTTTTTGGTTTTTTTGCGCAAGAGCATAAGCCTCCACAGCCTTATCAGCCTGCTCCATACCAAACTCAGCTTGCTGTAGTGTCTGCAAACAAATTTCTTTGTGCTGCTGTAAACATATCAGCTCACACGCCTCTTCTGTATTACGAATCTTCTCATTGATCTTTTCTAAGGAATGCACTATCTCTTTTTTGTTTTTTTCACTCATATCGAAAAGCTCATACGCTTGCGCCATTTCCCTAGTCGGTTGTTCTGTAAACAAACAAAACCGCTCCTGACTTATTCTAGTAGGGATACCCGGCTTCAAAGAAAGACCCTTCTCAGATCGTCCACAAGGGTTGTGAATTATTGTGTGCAAAACATTCGGGCCATACCTATCAATTACTCGAGGCACCACAAACTCTATACTTTTTTCTACAACATGAAGGTCCTGGGTGATCGCTAACCCACGACAGTGCGAAAACACACGGCTTTTTATCCGGCGCACCGGAACAAGAGGCCCCACCCTCTCTTCTAAGGCTTCCCGCCCTTTAAAGGAGACCTCCTTTACTCTAGAAGAGACTTCCTGTACACCAACATCTAACACAGCCTGCGCACCAAAAACCATAAAAAACCCAACCCAAAGGCTAAGGCACATCAACCTTATAACAAATATTTTCATAACTTACCCTATATTTTATCACAAAAATATCTTTTTTTAAACCACCAATCGTCCACCACTGAGTCTCGCCGTCTTCTAGTCCTGTCAACCAGTCAAATCCGTACGCTTTCCCGAAAAAGGCAGTCTTTTTATAATAAAAAAGGGCCAGCCCCCTTCAAGGCTGACCCTACCCATTCGCTAGCACAAGGTCCTTTCTAGACCCCCCCTATGTTTAGATCCTCTTACAAAAAGTTTGTAAAAAAGCAAACCTAAGGGGTATCAACGGTACTATGCGCCTTACTATCCAAAAACTTTAAGACTTTTTCCTCAGTGCTACCCTCTTTCGCAGCAGGAAGCTCCTGACTCCCTCGATATTTCAAGCCTGTTTTTTCTACTACAATGGGATCAATATCGATTGGTTCATCCCAACTAACAAGTGACTGCAAAACACCATCTTCTAAACTTTCGCTTCCAAAATAAGAAATGCCCTTTATAAAGCATTCAACCGAACCAAATGCTTTTTTCAGCGCAGCACGATGCACAGGAGAGTTGCTCACCGCAGTCAATACTCGCGATAGTGTACACAGATCCGTACATGTAGGAACTTGGCTCTTCTCTGCCACAGGGCCCCAATACCAAAATGCGCTATCAATATCGTGCTGATAGCAAGGCACTGAAAATTGCATACTCTGAACGCTAGATACGATACTTCTCCAGAAGGCATTCGGGTCTTTTGTCGTCGGTGTAGGCATTGTAAACCTGTTCACTCTAGGCCGCTCTGGCGCCTCCATGTGTACAGCTGTAGATATTCGCTTAAATCCATTATAAGCATCGAGCATTACATCCCCAAATGCTCCGCCCTTTACTAGCTCTACTGGAGAAAAACTATAGCCCAATAAAGTACCACAACGCATTAATTGGTCGTATGTGAAACGAAACCCTGTCAGCATATTCATAGCATCCACACCTCCTGGCGTAGCTTGCGTAAACAATGCTGAACGATTATAGGCTATATCGACATATCCATCAAAAACCAAAACTGCCACCAGAAGAAGCTCTCTTGGCAAGTCATACATAAGTTCGTTCTGCGTCAGCGAACTGTCCTTCTGCATCTTATAAAGCTGAGCAAAGCCCTCGCAAAACAAAAGCTCTTTATTGGGAGCATCCGCCAACATACTTTTTATATGGTCAAGGCCCCCTGTAAGACTAACCAGGTGCTTCTCCGCTAGTTTTACAGATCCCTTCAAGGCAGGATAGTCCTTGTGATCTCCTGCAGCAAGCTTTCTCTCTAACTGCTTTCGTACACGCTCAGAAACAAGCCAATTATGCGCGCCTTTCAGTAAAGCCCTCACAAAAAAAGTGTCGGAATCCTGACCTAACTCTCGAGCCGTTTCCAAGATGTCAGTTTTGCTTATGCTCAGGATCTCTTCACTCAGCTGGCGAGCCTGACGAAACAACTCACTTAAAACTGGATCGTCTGGAGCTGCCGCCAAAAGACTCGCCCCTGTAAAAATATAAATTAAAAATAAGGTAGCTTTCATAACACGCTCATTTTAGACCAGGTCCTAACACAAGTCAAGAAAATCATTCACACAAGTCAAGGCGGAGTACTCCTTTTCCCAAAAGGCTACATAGTGCTCTGAGGCTACTGCAAAAAGGCTCACTGCAAAAAATATATAAAATAACATCAACGATTGGTTCATTTGAAAAGATCATACATGGAAAAAGGCCTCCAGTCAAGAAGATTGAAAATATAATTTTTAATGCTCTTATGAACTTTCCACTATCAGGAAAAGGGCTTCTGTTAGCTAAGATACGATATGCGCCTTGTATACAAGGCCAAATGCTCATTTTCTCCCTTATAGGTTTACCGCATCTTGCTCTAAAATGTTTTGAATACGCGTCAAAGCGCCTTTGGCCGAATACTTTTTGATCAAGTCCTGAAAAGGGAGTTTATGGTAGGCCAATATTTGCCCTAGCAGTCCGGCTATCGGGCTATGTGGCTCCACGTCTTGCAAGGTTTGTACAAGCTCTTGAATTTTCGCATACATCTGCACGCTAGTAACCACCTCCCCAGCAGGATGTGCCGGCGCAGCGGTCGGTGCAGCCTTTGCTGTAGCAGCCTCCGGTATGGATTCTGCCTCTTGAGCCGCCTCTTCTTGCTCCTCTTCCTTTATGGCCTGAGGTTCCTCTTGAGGTTCCTCTTGAGGTTTAGGAGCCGCCTCTACAGCCGCCTCAGCCCCCTCCTCTTTAGAAGCCTTTTCCTCCATTTGTGCTTGCACCTCTTTTTTGATTTGCTTAATACTTGAAACTGCGTTTCGCCCAAAATCCAACTCTTTTAAGAGAGGGGTCCAAGAGACAGCTTCCATTTGCATAAATCCTGTGAGAACATTATCCAGCTCTTGGATTCTTTGCCCTACTATATTCAGCTGGGCTTCCACTTGGTTAGGCAGATCAGCCCCTGACGCACGTGCACCTTCTTCCCAATTCGTCCGAATTTCCTCATGCTCTGGCAACACTTCTGCTGAGTGCTGCATCAAATGATTGACTACGCGATAGTGATACAAACTCAAACCAATGCCTCTATCATTTTTAGAAAAAAACAAAGGGGTCACACGAAAAGACGCCACAAGCTTTTTTATAAGCCACTCAATACAACTGGCTCGAAAGGCGGCACCATCCTCCAATGAAGGGTAAACGTTCTCCCAGTAGCGCTCACTTAACCCTTTCAACAAAGAAATTCCACGCGCGCAACCATTCAAACCTTCATTATGTAACCACGCTTGTGTAAGCCAGCCAGCGATTTTAAGGTCTTTAGTCTGTTCAACTAACCCTTTTCGGCAAAGATCCTCAACTCGCTTCCAGTCTGCCTTTTTTTCTTCAAACTCCCATACACCTTTTGGGAGCCCGTCATCAGCCCGCGCTGCTTCCTCGATTTGCATATACAAATCTTCATACTGTAAAAATTTACCAGTTGGTTCTTCCTGTGATATTGGCTGCAACAGCTCTTCGATCTCTTGCATCAGTCCTCCCCAGCACTATCCGCTGATTCCAGGCTATCATGCACAACGAAGCATGTCAAAGAATATGAGCCTCTTAAGAGGCGGTCATATATTCATCTGCCAAAAAATACGGAGCATGATCTGGAAACTCAGGGATTGTAAAGTTCCAAGCGGACTGCCCTGACACAGTCACCGGAATGACCTTTAAAAATACTTGCGCTGCATCAGAAATCACACCAGTTGTGCGAGCCATCATAGGGATATTGAAGGACAAAAGAGTTTGCCCTCCAGTTTTACCTTGTTTTTCAGTTGCTTGATGCAGCTGCATAAAACGTAGCCAGCTCCAAAAACCCTCCAACACAAAAAGCGCCCTTGTCCCCAAAACAGACAAATAAGGCTGTTTTCCGTTTGTCGCAGGCATTAGAGGGGAATCTGGCACAAACTCAATCCCAACAGTCAAGTTATCGCCAAAAGACCACGAACCACGAACCCCACCTTGCTGCATACTAATAGATTTATCTCCATTAATGATCGCCCAGTCCAAAATATGATCGCCCAAATGATCTTTATCTTTTTGGGCACGATACTCTACTGAAAACTGCACTGATGGTGGTTGGCCCTCTTTCGTGGGAGCAAAGTAGTTCGCTAAAAACTCTTTAATTTTCAGCATTTTCTTTAAGAAAGCCTGAACTTCTTGCATAGATTTAGAAAAGCCTTTGTTAGCAACTAGAGAATTGATTTTTTCCACAGAAAGCGAGCTCATTTTTTTGTAAAACTCTTGAAGCGTATCGGGGTTTAACTCTGAGTCTAAACGAGAAAGTACAGGAACCTCATGCGTAAACGGATAAACCCCCGCAATATGCGTATTGAAAAACTTAGCTAAGCTAGTATACTCTAGCGTAGCCTGCTCAGCAGTCATATGCTGACATCGCACATATATCGCGCGCTTAACGGCCAGCAGGACATCTATAAATAAGTCACTAGACTTTTTTTCAACAACACTGGCATGAATAAACTCTCTATGGTTAGCAAATGTAATTTTGTTCCCCTCTTCCATCACAAAATTTTCTAACATTTTGAGCGAAGACTCTTGACCCGCTTCATACGCCTCAAGCTGCTCACTGACACGCACCCACCTTTGTATGACCTTTTCTTTTTTAGATTCCGCCTGCATATATGGTGAGCAAAGCAGCTCCAAAACTGGAGCAACATGTAGCCCCATCATTTCTTTAAAGCGCTTCATGTGCCCGCCCCACACAGTCCGCATCTCCAAACGATCATCAGCACCATAGATTTCAAACATGGCATGCCCAGAACCATTCCACCAACGTAAGCTTTGTGCCTGAGGGTAAAAGAAAGCGCCATTTTTAACTAAACTTTCAAGCTGATTTAAGTGCTTATACATCTGCCGAAACAATACATCACGCAGCTTAATAAACAGCGCATGCGCTCCTGCTGACTCCAGCCCTTCTATTATTTTCTCAAAAAGACCAGAAACCTCTCGCAAATTATCGGCGTATGCTCGAGAAATTTCCTCAGTACGATTCAGCCAACGCGCTGGTGGCATTTTGAAAAAGGTTTGGGCTCGTGAAAGCAGCGCCTCCACATTAAGTTCCAACTGCTGCCGAGCAATCAATTTAATCGTTTCTTGAATTTCGGCCGGAAAAGACTGCAGGTCTTCTTCCAAAAAGGTTTCAAAACTCTGAAGTAACATGTAAGCTTTATTAATAAGCTGTTTATCCCAATGTATAATTTGGTCATCCTCAACTGTCTCTACAATTGTTTCATGGCTTGAGGGTTGCATAAACCCTTGTTTTAGAGCTAGTATTAAAGCCTTTCTTAGCGCAACTAAGCTAATGGAAGGCATTAAAAACCCGGTTTCTTCTGAGCGTGCAAAAAAGTGCCCTGTCATAACACTGCCAAAGCTTTCCAAAAACCCAACGGACCTTTCAAAAACCTTCTCCATAGACTCCAGGCAATTTTTAGCTAAAGTCTCACCAAAAAATGAGGTTTTTTTCACAGTCGTTAAAAACGACTCTGCCGCTGCTGACGGTACAAACTTTTTACAACACAACCAGGCCCCATCACCTTTAAACAAAAGCAATGTTTTATCAATGGCTTCCAGCAAGGTATATATTTCTAGAATAGACTTAATGCCCACTCGATCTATTTGCTCTAATAAATCTTGAAGAGCTCGCGGGGTGTCAAATAAGCGCTCTGGGTTAAAGGATTCTAGCAAAAAGGCATTAAAGAGTACAGAAAAGCGCTCCCGCGATTGTTGCGCATAATCCTTCAAAAAGAACGGTCGATAGACCGCGTTCTTTAGCACGCGATCTTGTAAGAACGAGCGCTCAGTTATAAACTCCTCTGTAAGATGAAAGTTATACAAATAGCTCACCACCTCTCTAAAGTGATGTATGTTTTGAGTGCTCGGCAAAGCATTATAAAGGCTGACTTTATCCTCTAATGTTTCTAAATCTTGCACAAAGCGATTTACAGAGCGAAATGCCTCTGTACCCTCCATCGATAAAGAGCTACCCTGTCCTTCTATATTGTCTAGCGAATCTATCACGATTGCTTCTGTTCGCTTTTCGAAACTCCGGTACATTGGCCGCGCCACTATATAGTCATAAAGCTTAAACACATATTGATCAAAGTTTTTCTCAAGAGAGCTAAGCCAAGAAAGAGGAACAGCCCAAGAGAACAGAGCATATTTTGCACTTTGATCAAGTAGTTTCAAGGTGTTTTCCGTATGTTTTTGAGTCCCCTCAACGTGCAAAAGGTCTTCGGTCATTTCGTGTACACCACGCTTATAGAAAAAGTGGGCTGTTTCTGTCAAAAGGTGCTGTAGCTCATGCGCTGTATTGCGCAAACGCACATGCTCATAAATTAAGCTCGGGCCCCACACAAGAGCAATTCCTATAATAGCCGTTCTTAGCCAACCAATAATAGCGTTCGTGCTTTGGTAGACTCTCTTTATCGGCTGGGCAACACCACGTTCAATAAACACTTTTTTCGAGAACACATCATCAACAAACGCCACTTCCCCTGAGCGCTCATCCCGGCCAGAGAAAGTCACATTACGTACACAAAAATAGTCTCGATAGCTGCCCATCTTTAAAAGTGCTGAAATATACTGCTGTAGGGGTTGCGTAATCCCAGCAAGCCGTTCGGCAAAAACCATAACGTCATCACGGTATTGCCTTTTCTGCGTATCCACAAAGGCACGCAAAGACCATTGGTATATTTGCTGCTGAACAGAGCTCACGGCTTCCTGTACTGTATCTTTTGTAAAGCGCTTGTCCATATCATAAGGATTGGACCACCCCAGCATCTGCTTCCGGTCTCCCTCTGTAAGCTCCACTAACCCTTGAAAGCCTGGAAGTATATCCACCTTTGTTATCATCAGGTAAAGAGGCAAACTCATGCCAATTTTTTCTTCAAGCAAGCATAATGGTTCTGCTATTTTTTTTGCTTCACTTTCCAAGTCCTCAGCACGCATCGCTAGAAGCTCCTCTAAGGAAATATTAAGGACAACACTGTCTATCGGCACTCGTGGACGCCAGTATTGCAAATTACGAACCAAAACATCCCAACTCGTTTCTTGGCCTCCCTGGGATAGCAAGCACTGGCTGTCCACATTAATGACCAGTCCTTGATCAAAAAAGTGCCAGCTTAGCAAGCCTTCCTGGTTGGCCTCACCGCTACGTATTGGTTGGTTCAAGCCCACATACTGCAGAACTTCATCTTTTCCGCTTAAGCGGTCCCCTAAAACTAAAGTCCAAGGAAGCTCATATTTTACATTACTTTTTAAGAACTGGGCCTTTAACATACGCAAGACCTTACGAAAAGCCAAATAGCAGGGCCCAATTGGCGCGACACGCATTTTCAGAAGGACATAAAAAACACAACCTTTAAGTGCTTTTCTTACCCCAAAAGAAGAGGTTTCTTGGCTCTCTGGTGCTTCCGTTTGTGTTTTTTTCTGACTAGAACCAGAGCGCGACAATAAAAGGCTTATGAAAAAAAATAGCGCCCAACCACCCCCAAACAAACATGTTATCCAAAAAATAAAGTTCATCGCAACCGCCCGTCTGTTAGCACCAAATTGTTGAGCAGCTTAGAAATCGCTGCTGTATCCCAAAACCACACCACCGAGGAAAGAATCAGCCCAACACCCACTGTTATATAAAGCATTTTATACCAAGCCTGAATTGAAGGCACCGAAGATGCGCGCGATCCTTGCATTGTATTGTCATACACTTGCGGACATACAAGAGTATCTCCCCATACTACGGGAGCATCTGCGTTTCCTTCTTTGACCAAGGCATACAGTTTTTTCTTAAGCTCTTGTATTTCTTGTTCTTGCTCGAGCCACACGCCATCCGAAAACCCTAAACCTAAAGCCCACAGATAAAGCACCGCTATATCTTTGTGCACGCTTTCTGCTTTACCCAAAAAGTCTTTCAGCTTTTGAAAAAAATGTTCTCCTGCGTGATGTGTATTAAAAAACTTCACTTCAAGCAAGTTTTCTCTCCACGATTCACGCCCTGGCCACTTTAAAGTCAAAAACGTTTCGTCAGCCAAGACTACCATTATAAAAAGCGCCTCACTATAATACGCCATTACCGACTGGCTTTGCCCTTTCGTTGCAGATTCGAAGTTTGTTTGAAGTATCTCTGCTATTTTATTTCCGATGCTTTCTACAACGCTTTTAACATCAGAGTCATCTTCCTTCAAAAGCGATACCGTAAGCGCATACCCTTTAAGGCGCACCACTTCCGTATAGAAGGCACAAAAATGTTTTATTAGCAAAGAACTTTGTGTCTGTATCACTTAAACTACTCTCTTAGGCATATATATATGTTATGTGGCGGCGTATGCACACGGGACAGGTTTACAATACAAAGCTCCTCTGATGCCTGCACACAGTGTGAATCTACAAAAACCCGCATGAGTATGCGCCCCGGCAAATACACAAGTCCCAAAGACTCATCCTGTTCTATAAACTCTCTTTTAGCTCCTAGAACCCTGCGCATTTGTGACTGAGGCACTTGAGATTTAGATATAATTAAAGCTCCCTCCAGCCACGACCGAACGGCATCTTCTTCCTCACTACGATCTGGGTATATGCTAAGAACAAAAGAGCCGCTTTCAAGCCAACGGTCTTCCAGCTTGAGAAAAAATACACCAGATTCCAAGAAAAACGGGATTGTCATTGATGGCTTTTCCAAGCTACCCAGCCGCTCACGAATGCGTTCTAACACTCCCGACAAAGTGCCCGCTATATCCTCATGCAGGTACACCTCCGCCCGAGGTGGCATTTGCGGCTCACCCACGCTCATTAAAAGGCCCACAGCCTGACAAAGGCCCTTGTAGAGTTCATAAGGATGTGTAGCCATATTTTGGATCAAGCCTTCTAAAAGATACAAGGGTGAGACCAAAGCCTCATATATCTTACGGTATCGATCAAGCAGAGCATTTCCTTCAAAAGCAAGAGGAGACCTTAGCCGCTCTACAAAGTAAACAGCGTAACGGCGAATCTCCATAATTTCTTTGCGCACTACATTAACTATTTCTGGCGTCAGAGAGCTTGTAGGGTAATGGAAATCAGTAAAGCTTAAAACTCCATCTTTTATGACAACCTCACACAAAGGCAAACTTGCGTACCGCGCAGGAATGGCATTTTCACCCACATAGAGGCTTAATATAGGCGCCATTTTAGGAACAAGAACAGCATTTTCACCAGTGTTTTCATCCACATGATAATGGCGATCCCCCAGCAACACATCATAACGCGGCACTTCATCCTTAGGATTGGCGGAGGCTTCGTGCTCACGTGGGGTACAAATATAAATTTTTGTTGGTTCAAACAAAAGGTCTTTACTCTCCTCCAAATTAAGGGAAAGAGGAGATTGCTCTGTCACTTCAACAATCGTTCCATCCGGCATAACTGCCTGTATTTCGGAAACAGTAACTGTAAAAGAGCTTAACCCAGAGTGGTCAAAAACACAGTGGTGCACCCCCCAAAAAAACGGATTGGCGCCTTCCATGTAATACTGCAAAGATTGCTGCCAAAACCGCCTATTTTGCTGAAAGTGCTGCGGATAAAGCAAAAGCCCTTCAGACCACTGTATTGGCTTTGGTACATAATTTTTCTTTGCCATCCAACCCCTTCATAACACACAACTTGCCCATTATAATACAAATCAAGGCCATATTACTAGCCAAACCACTGAGCATTATAAAATTTCCATCCAACTATTTCAAAAACACCATCAAATAAAGAGCTAATCGTCGCCACGCTTAGTGTTTCTCTTTTGTAACACATGCACCTTTTTTGTAGGTTTCATGAGCAAATATTTCCCGTTATCTTCTGCGGCTATAGGACAATCGGTCATGAAAACATTATATTTCCTTTTTCTTTTCTCTTATGTGTTATCAGCTGCCACCAATGGCCTTCCTCTTGAGATCCCTAGCACCCTGAATGCCAGCGAAGCCTGCCCAGCGCATGCCCTCCGCGCAGTATTTAACGAAACTCCCCGCACATTTCACGATATACTTTTAAAAAGCGTTCACCCACTTTTGTCAGATACGGTTTCTCCACGTTATACTGCAAAACTTCCCACAGCCATAAGGCAATTTCCGGCCTCCTTGCAAATTGCTGCCATCGAAGTCTTGCTACGACTATATCCTGTCTTTGGTGCATTTTTAAGCACAGCAACAGAAGAGGACGCAAACCAACTAACACACCTTAACTCACGTCACCCGGATAAAGCCATGAAAGCATTGTCGCACATACTGTCCTGGTGTGCGACAGGGCCTACAGGAAGCGTGGTACTGCCTGCCGTATGTTTAGATTTTACTGGATTTCTTTGCACATACATAGGAGGACTGGACACAGCCTCCCTTATCCCAACCCACTCATCGGACGCCCACCTTCGTACGCCTACAGGATACACGTTAAACCGTTCCACAGAAGTTAACTTATCCGCCGGCGCCATCTCAATCACAAGTAAAAATCCCTACCCTATATCAAGTGTGTTTAACCGCCCAGAGATAAAAGCTTTGATGCATGGCATAAGTATTGGCGATATGTTTGATATGTCCCGATCCGCACCATCCATTACGACTCACGACACAATCCAAGCGTGGGTCCGAAAGAAATCAACTCTCATTCCTGTGCGCATGACATTAGGAAGCTGGAGCCCAGACAGCCTTAACCCCCCTGCAGTGCGCAAGCTGCTCAAAAAACTTATTTTTTCAAATGCAGCAGGGCACATCATCACACCTCAAGATGCTTGGCGCCAAATTACACTATTCCGCTGTATTGACAAGGTTTTCGAAGGTTTTGCCGCCCACGGAAATACTCCTTATATTTTGCAAACATTTGCCCCAGACCGTTTAAGCTTTTCCATAGATTCCGGACAGTTTTTCATAGCGGTCCAAGGGACAAAAATTAAACTTAGCATAGTAGACAACTCCTGGTTCGACATTACGGAAAACTTCAAAAAAGAGAAAATTCTGCGGTTACCACAAGAGCAAGTCAAGCCATATGAAAATCCAATCGAGACCTTGATACAGGACCAGGGGCCATTAGCTCAAGCCTATGCTTTCAGCGTCTGTGACGTCACTGAGGTCGATAAGTCACTGCCCACGGATTACACCCTGCAAAGCATAGACGAGCTCGATGATCACGAAGAGCCTGTTTTATCTGCCGGCACAACTGAATCCTTAGCCAGAGTTAGTGCTGCAAAAGAGTCTGAGGCTTACAAGCATTTCAGTCGCCATATTGCAACAATTAACAGGCAACCTCAGAGGTTTTTCACCTCTAAATTCATAGACGTCAAACTACCCAAAAACGGGATAGAGTCATACAGCGCAGGATGGATCAAAGTTGCAAAAGACATAAAGTCAGCCCTGCCGAAGCTAACGCCGCTTGAGGCACTAGCTGTTATGTCAGGCTGTCCTCAAAACCCACTTAGTAAGTATGTCACAGTTGACTCACATATATGGCTGCGATATCTCTCGAAGTGGGTTTTAGCCGAAGACACTCCATGTCCCACGTCCGATCCTGATACCATTTGCAGAGAGACACTAAAATCCCTCAGAGAGGGATCAAGAATCAGCCGATGCTCTATCGCTTCTCAAGCACCAGGGTTGGATCCAGTTAATGAGTCCACCCTTGCAGCCATGGTGGACTCTATCTCGGACCTTTTACAGAAATCATATAGTAAAAAGTCCCCCTTTAAAATTAAGAAAAAGAAGGCAGTTCCCGTTTATGTATGGGTATGTCCCGTAGAGCACTACTCCAACGCCATCTTACACGCTGCAACAGAACACAACTGTTACATTCTGGCTTTTTTCATTCAACAACACTGTGACAGGACAACCTTCTCACAGATATTGTTACAAGCTCTTAATCAACTGGAGTCTGCCTCATGCTCTCGTTAATGTTTTTTGCGATAATTCTTCCCGTTATGTCTTGGGGGTGCGCCTGGCAACTGTCGCACCCCGAACTGCAAACCTTTACTGACTTTAGCCAAGATACAAAAAACATCGAGTCCACCTTATCTGAGTGCTTTTCAGAGCAGAAAAACTTAAACTTTACTGAGCTGTTTGATCTTTTTATGCTGATAGACGAAGTAGTTCGGTCGTCTGTCCTTCACCCTCACGATAAATTGAAGGTCCTTAAAAATGGTTTTTCTATTTTAGTTAGAGGCAAAGAATACTTCTTTCCTCTAAAAATACACAATTTTGATGATCGTTACTACATTGCCTGCCCTTCCAGAATGCACTACGCCATTAAAACAGTAACTAAAGGACAAAAAAACAACGATCCACCTCAAAAAATCGCCAGCGCAATAGGTATATTGCATCACTGGAATAATATATTACGCACCACTGACAAGACCGCGCAAAAACGATCCTGTGGGTGACCCTTCCGTCTCTGAAACCACCTCAGGCGTCCCAGAAGCAACTACTAATCCACCCTTAGAGCCCCCCTCGGGCCCCAAGTCAATCAACCAGTCCACGGTTTTTAAAACCTCCAGGTTGTGTTCGATCACGATTACAGTATTACCTTGATCCACAAGAGACTGTAAGATTTGAATTAAAAGAAAAGTATCATAGATATGCAGCCCTGTAGTTGGCTCGTCTAAAATGTAGACACGACCCATACCCTTTGGGCGAGAAAGCTCTTTTGCCAGCTTGATACGCTGGGCCTCCCCTCCAGAAAGTGTGGTTGCACTTTGCCCTAGCTTGATATACCCAAGGCCAACACGCTGCAAGCAGTCTAGGCTTCTTTTAATAGAGCGATACCCATCAAAGAGTTCGATCGCCTCTTCCACAGGAAGCTGTAGCACATCCGCGATGGTGTTTCCTTTCCAACGAATTTGTAGGGTTTCTGTATTAAAACGTTGACCATTGCAACGCTCACAAACAACGTTCACATCAGGCAAAAAGCTCATGGACACAAGAACAGTGCCTGCGCCCTCACAAAACTCACAGCGCCCCCCTGGAACGTTGAAAGAAAAGCGCCCTGAAGTATACCCTCTCCTCTTCCCCTCTGGTGTTTGTGCAAAAATGTTACGAATTTCTGTAAAAAACCCGCAATATGTCGCAGGGTTGGACCGTGGCGTACGCCCAATGGGTTCTTGTGAAACAAGGGTCATTTGGGTTACTACTTCAAGGCCCTGTATATCTTTACAGTTTTTGAGATGCTCTTTATTAAGCATCGCTATTCCGTCACTAAATAATGTTTCTTTGATTAAAGAAGATTTTCCTCCACCAGAAACACCAGAAACACCAACAAATCGTCCCAGCGGTATTTGCACATCTACGTTTTTGAGGTTATTTTTTTTCGCTCCAATAACTGTAATTGAATCTGTTGTCTTGTCGACAACACGCCTATTCGGTATTTCTATTTTACGCTCTCCACGTAAAAACTCTCCCGTTAAACTTTTAGCTTGTTTGATCTCTTCAAAGCTACCCTGCGCAACAACCTCTCCACCATGAACACCAGCTAAGGGACCAATATCTATGATATGGTCTGCTGCTTCCATAAAGGCCACATCATGCTCAACCACGACTATGGTATTTGGTAGCGACTTAAGAGTTTGCAGCGAGCCTAATAAACGGTCTGTATCACGCGGGTGCAGCCCTATGGAAGGCTCATCCAAAACATACAGCACATTTGTTAAGGCTGAGCCTAAGTGAGCCGCTAAACGGATACGTTGAGACTCTCCTCCCGAGAGCGTACGTGCCTCACGAGCTAGATTAAGGTAGCCTAGGCCAATTGTTGTTAAAAACTTTAATCGCTTGTTTACTTCAGCTAAAACAAGACCGGCTATTCCTGTTTCTTGCTCAGAAAGCTCTATATTTTGTATCCATGTTTCTAGTTCAGATATGGGCAAAGAGCAAAGTTCATGAATGTTTTTTCCATTTATTCTCACAAGAAGGGCCTTATAGTTTAGCCTGGCTCCTTGGCATTTGGAGCAGTTCATCATGCCCATCATGGCAGCCCAAAAGTTTTTCCGACGTAAAGAAGCGGATTCCCAACTCTTATAAATCCATTCCTTTAAACCGATATAATAATCATTCTTGACGATTTTAAAAGCCTCTAAAGCAAGGAAATCATTGCTTGAGTCCAAGGTACAGCCATCAAAGAACCTCCCCTTTTCTTCCTCGCTCCACAGCTCAAGGGCCTTATACGCATCCAAGCCAAGTGTTTTGCACACTTCACTCAAAAAATCGGCCCAATCTTTATACGCAGATAAGAAAATGGCCCCTGTCGCTATAGATTTTTTAGGATCTACCACCACCTTCATTAAATCCACATCTTGCGTCACTCCTAGCCCCAAACAACGCTCACAAGCCCCAAAACTACTGTTAAAAGAGAACATTCTAGGCTCTAAGGCCGGTAGCGAAAAGCCACTCTCCGGGCACGAAAACTTAGTAGAGAAAAGCAGCACCTCATCCTGATCTTCCACAAGAAGACCAACTAAGCTCTCTTTCCCAAATCGCAAAGCATTTTCCACTGCTATTGCAACGCGCTCACGCTCCTCCACGGAAACTGTTAGCTCATCCGCAACCACCCAAATAGTATGTTTATTGCTTTTAACCAAAGGAGGAATGGCATCGGCTGTATACTCTGTGCCATTTACAAGAAAGTCATAAAAGCCCAGCCTTTTAGCCTCATTTATTTCTTCCACAAACTCACCCTTACGTTCACGACATAAGGTAAAAAGAATCTTACAATACCGCCCCACATGCTGAGAGCAAAGGATATCAACTATATCGGTTGCGCTTTGCTTTGTAATAGGTAGTCCTGTTGTGGGAGACGTTGGCACACCAATTCGAGCAAACAAAAGCCGCATATAATCATACACCTCTGTGACTGTTCCAACTGTAGATCGAGGGTTTTTAGAAACAGTTTTTTGATCCACAGCAATAGATGGCATTAGCCCTTCTATTTTATCAACTTCTGGTTTTTTTTCGGTTTTCAAAAACTGACGCGCGTAAGCAGAAAGGCTTTCTACATACCTTCGTTGTCCTTCTGCATACACTGTCCCAAACATAAGAGACGACTTTCCCGATCCACTAAGCCCGGTCACCACAACGAGCTGTCGAGTGGGAATATCCACGGAAATATCCTTTAAGTTATGCTCACGCGCACCTCTAACTTTTATAAACTCTGTCATTTTACAAACCAGCTAACGCTCTATAGGCTCTGAGAAGCTCTACTGAGTACTCATGCTTAACATTATCTTTTTTCAAATCTGACTTGGTTATCGTTTCAAGAATTTCACCCTTTTTCATGATTGCAACCCGGTCGGATAAAAACTCAACTGCATTAAGCGAGTGGGCTACGAACAAAAATGTCAAAGAGTACTCCTTACGAATTGTTTTTAAAAGATTAAGAATTACCCCTTGAATATTAGAATCAAGCGCAGAAGTCGGCTCATCTAAGAGTAAAATACGTGGCTCCCACACAAGGGCCCTTGCTATACTAATTCTTTGGCGCTGTCCTCCAGACAACTCATGTGGATACTTAGACAAGCAGCTACTTTCCATTTGTACATCTTGCAAAATATTTAGTATTTTTTTCTCTTTATTTGCCACATTTCCAGAAAAATGGACGGCTTCTTCAAGTATAAACTGAATGGTATGGCGCGGGTGCAGTGCCAAGACAGGATCTTGCGAAACGATATGGCAACGGCCATTAACCTGTATTGATCCAGAGTTTGGTTGGCTATGCCCCAGGAGAAGGCGTATTAAAAAACTCTTACCAGCACCAGACTCTCCGAGAATTCCAAAGGTCTCTCCATCCATCACATCAAAGGAAACATTTTTTAGGATATCCAGCCCTTTTAAGTGCACAGAAACATCTTTTACTTGCAGCCTAGCCTCACTCATTTTCATCTCCTGACGGACAAAGGGCATTTAAAAGGCTTTTTGTATGAAAGTGCTTAGCAGTATGTAACTCATCTTTTTTCAAGTCTTCCACGAGCTCCCCTTGATAAAAAACAATAATTCGGTCGCAAAACCTACGAACCATATTAATATCATGACTAATCAGAAGCAAAGAAGATTGTTTTTCTGCCGTTTTTTTAATCATCAACTCCATTACGCTGACACCGATAGGCGCGTCAAGGGAAGACGTGGGTTCGTCCGCTACTAATAGACAAGGCTCTAACCAAGTCATCATGCACACCATGACTCGTTGCGCCATTCCTCCAGAAAGCTCATGCGGATATTTGCGCAAAACTCCTTCAGTCATATGCATCGCACTCATCATATCTTGCAGCGCTTTCTTTTCTTCCGAGACGGTAGTTTTAGGAGGTAAAACTTCTTTTAGTTGCTCTCCTACTGTCAGCTTTGGGTTTAAAGAGCTGTGAGGGTCCTGTAAGATCAAAGACATTTTATGCTTTTGGGAGGGAGTATACTGTAAGTTTTGCAGTATTGCCTCTCCACGAAGACGTATTTCTGTCTCTGCGTTCATCACAATATTATATGGAAGTAAGCCCAGTAGCGCTCGTACAAACAGCGTCTTTCCAGACCCAGACATCCCAACAATGGCCGTCTTCGATTCTTCCTCGAGGACAAGGTTGGTGCTTTTAAGTAAAGTCTTTTTTTGAAACTTATCACTAAGTGTAAGGGAAAGATTTTTGACTTCTAATAGCATCTTATATCTCCTGTGCGGGATCTAGCACATCCCTTATGACATCACCTAATATGTTAAGGGCATAACTGCACAAGGCAATTGCACAAGCCGGTATAACCGCGACTAATGGGCTTCCCAAAAGAAACGCACTTCCCTGTGAGGCCATAGAGCCCCACTCAATTACTGTAGGAGATATTCCCAGTCCTAAAAAAGCCAGTGCGGCAGATATAAGCAAAATACTAGAGCCATCCAAAGACATGCGTATTACAACCGAAGGGATAACCATAGGTAAAATGTGTTTCCGCATTATATAAAACGAACTGGCACCCTGCAAACGCGCTATGTGTACATACATCAGTTGAGAAACACGCTCTGTTTCAACACACGCCAAACGTGTATAAACAGGCCAAGAAGTTACCCCTATTGCCAAAACACTAACGACCCATCCATTTACCCCTAACAGCCCTGGCAGCATCATAGCAAAAACAAGTCTGGGTAAAGAAACCCATATATCTGTTAAACGCATTATTCCAACTTGCACCAATCCTGGAGAAAGTCCGGCTAGCACACCTAAAACCACACCACATGGCACTGAAACAGCTAAGACGCACAGCATTAGCACTAAACTAGCCGCTGCTCCATGCACAACCCTTGACCAAAGATCACGCCCGACATCATCTGTGCCTAAAATATGCTGTGCGGTCATAGGCTGCAGGCGATTTTCCATATCAATAGCATTTGGGTCATAAGAGGTCAGGCATTTCGGACAAATAGCCATAACCATAAACGCAACCAACACCAAGCTACAAAAAACATTCTGCATACTTTGAAAAATTAACAAATATCTTTTTTTCACTTTTCCGCCCTTGTTTTTTTCACGCCTAAATACCTTCTTGTAACATCTAAAATTGTATTAAGAGCAATAATTGCAGCGCCCACTGTCAAAGTTGTCCCAAGTATTACAGGTATATCATGCGCTAAAATAGCACGAGTAATATATGATCCGCAGCCTGGAAGGGCAAAAATTGTTTCCGTAATAACAGATCCCTCTATTAGCTGTGTGTAAGCTAATAGCACTGTACAGACAAGGCGACCACTAATATTTGGCCATATATGCTTCAGCAAAATAGTGTAGGTTCCTAAGCGTTTGATGCGTGCGGTTATTACATAGTGAGTGTTCAGCTCTCCTATCACAAAGTTCCGCGTCATCCTTGCTATATACGAGGCTCCTATTATTCCTAAAACTAAAGAGGCCGGAAAAAGAGCGACCCAAGAATCTCTTGCAAGGGCAAATTCCCCTACAAACAAATAGTAAAACAAATAGGGACCATCCTCCATAAAAGTCTTGTTTATAATACCAGCTGTTAAAAAAAGGGTAAGAACTCCGTAGGCTATTAAAAACCCAGGAACACTATGTCCGAAGACAATAAAGGATCGGATGATTTTTTCAATAATACTTTTTCGCAAAAAAGCAGAAGCTGCTCCAGCTGGCCCCCCTAATATAAATGAAAAGATCAAAGCTAACGTAGCCAGATTTAATGTTACAGGAAAAAAGCGCTTCAAGTCATCAAGAACCAAGTTTCCTGTCATTACAGATTCGCCAAAGTTCCCCAGGAAACAATGTTTTATATAAAACGCAAACCTATACAAAAGAGGTCTATCTAAATCCAGAGCGGAACGAGCGGCTTCATAGACATCAGCTGAAGCTCTTTCTCCTACTCGCACCAACACCACATCTATTGGATTCCATGAATCCAAAAAAAATGTAGCTGCAACAAGAATCAAAAGGGATGCCGAAAACCACCATATACCTCTTACAGCCTCTTTCAATAACATACTAACCCTTAGAAATCGGTCCATACATTAGGCATGATGTATCGAACAGACCAAGCCCTTGAATGTTTGCATTAGCTGCAACGGCTAGTTTTGAAGAAGCTAAAATAATGACAGGACGCTCTAAGAATTTTTTCTGCATTTCTAAAAGAGTTTTCTTTCTTTCTTCAGACTGCTCACAAACATTCTGTGCTAGTAGTTCTTGCATTTCTGGGTCTTTGTATCCATTTCTGAATGGATAACAAACTGCTGCAGGGTCATCACAACCGAAGTAAACAGCTAATGTTTGAGGGTCACCATAGTCTGGGTAAATTTTAACCGGCGTAATAGTGTGTTGCCCAGCACGCAATCGTGTAATAATTCGCTTACCATCATAGTAATGAATTTCAGTTTCACCCCAGCCAAAGCAAAGTTTGTTTGTAGAATTTGTGCTACAGCAAGGTTTTCCACCTCTATATCCAGCTCCACTTCTGCATCCTTTCCAAGCTCCTCCTCAATTAAAGCTTTCGCTTTTTTCGGATCAAATGGACAATCTTGGAGAGAGGCAGCCCCAAAGAAGCAAGGCGGTAAAATGGTTGAGAGGGGTTCATGCGTAATTCGACCTAAGGCAATACAGATAGCTTCTCTGTCTATCAAGTGCCGCAAAGCTTTTACAACCTTTGGTCTTTTCAAAATTTCATTCCTCTGGTTCAAGTTAAGGTAGTACACAGCACCTGCATCCACAGTTTCAATGTTATATTGCTTTGGATCAAGCTCTTTCAAGTAATCTGCTGACAGGTTTCTAGCTAAGTCTATCTCACCTTTACGCAACATAATCATCTGTGCAGAAACATCAGAAATATGCCTTACCACAACAGATGTAAACTTCACTACACTGCTTCCTGTGTAGTTTAGATTTTTCTTCAAAGTGAAAAACTCACCTGGTCTCCACTCACCAAGCATGAGCGGCCCTCCTCCTGCGCAGTTGCTACGCAACCAAGTGTTTCCTAAATCATCACCTTGCGCATGAGATTTAGCAAGTTTTGAGTCCACGACTGATGCAGCAGAGCTAGCCAAACAACTCTTTATCAAATCCATGTTTAGATGTTTTGAAAGCTCCATCTCAAACGTATATGTGTTAACATACCGAATGCTTTGACGTGCTGTTTCTCGTGTAATACCCAAAGGGTTTAACATACACACCGCTGTTTTCCCCATAAGGAAAACACGCTGCAACGAAAACACAACATCTTCTGCTGTTACAGGATTTCCTGAGGAAAAGACGCGGTTTTTGTGTATTTCGCAGCGCACAACACGCCTTTTTTCATCATAAGAAAAGTCCGAAACAAGGCTGGGCTTTAGTTGATCGTTTTCACGAACAAAAGGACGATCGTACACGTTAAAAACAAGCTCAGAACCCACTAGCTCGTAAAGCTCTCCTGGGTCAAGGGACATCACAGCCCCAATATCTTGCCCGACTATCAAACGATTTTGGCCACCCCCACGCTTATCACACCCTGCAACAAACACAAGCGTCAGCAAAAGACTCGCTAGCATAGCACTAAAAATATAACGTTTCTTAATCATCTTAAACCTCGCATTCAAAACTTATTTCTTATCTTCTTCATCCTTGATTTCAGAAAGGTCCACACCTAGGATTTCCCGCAAGCTTGCTCCGCTGCTAACAGATCCGTATTGCTCCATAACCTCTTTTTCTTCAAGAATTTCTCTTTGCCTAATGGAAAGCATTAGCATATCTGAACGCTTGTTGTATCCAACAAAGCTAGCATCCACACGCTCACCTTCTGCGTAACGCTTAATGTTGTTGATGCCACGGTCCTTAGCCAAGTCTTCTCTACGAACAAAGCCTTCAACTCCCTCTTTGGTTTGCACCAAAATACCCGCGTCACGGACTTCCACAACTGTACAAGTAACCACATCACCTTTACGGTATTTCTTGGCAACATCCTGAGCTGGGCTGGAAGTGGACATCTTAATGCTGTAAGTGACACCATCACCGTAAAGGTCCACATTCATCACACGAGCCTGCATCACCTCACCAACCTTAATGGATTCTAGAGCTTCTTCCTCAGAAACCCCCCACTTAATTTCAGCGGCATGCACAAAGCCATAAGTGTCTCCAGGACCCTTAACAACCACTGTATTGCCCTTTACTTCAACAAGTGTAACGTCTACCACTGAACCAACTGGGTGGTTTTCCAAGAACACCCTCCAAGGGTTCTCTTCCACTTGTCTTTTACTCAAAGAAAAACGCCTCTTGCCCCTGTCAAGATCCAAAACACGAGCGTCAAAAGAGTCTCCAACACCCACAAGATCTGCAGCGCTCACAGGCTTACCAAGATACCAAGAAAGTTCTTTCACGTGAATAAACCCTTCTACGTTCTCTTCGATTTCCACAAACACACCATACTCTTGCACGTGAATAACCTTAACGTGACGTATATCTCCAATGAAAATCCTTTTCTCAACATCTTCCCACGGATCTTGCTTAAGCTGCTTCACACCCAAAGAAATGCGTCCTGTTTCTTTAGTGATCTTTAAGATTTTAACTTGAATCTTATCACCAACATTATACACATCACTCGGCGCTTGCACATGACCCCAGGAAATGTCAGTAACGTGCAAAAGCCCGTCAACACCACCTACATCCACAAAAGCTCCGTAGTCTGTAATGTTTTTAACAACACCTTCAACCACCGCGCCCTCTGCAAGCTCTCCAGAAACCGCAGCCTGCCCTTCCTTCCGGTAAGCAACCACAATGTTTCCACGCGCACGATCAATGCTAACAATGCGGCATGGCACTGTTTTCCCGATCAAAGCACTGGGGTTTCCATGAGATCTATCAACTTGCGTAAATGGCAAAAATGCAGCAATACCCTTCAGGTTCACCACAAATCCACCACGAACACGGCTATATATCACCCCATCAAACACAACGTCCTTTTGCACGCTGTCTTCCATTTCATTTAACGTTCTTTCGCATCGAGCACGCGCGTAGCTTGCAACTGTACCACCATCGCGCCCTCCAACACTTTCTACATAAACCTCAACGACACCACCTACTGTAAGGCCTTCAAGGTCTTCTCCAAATTCCTGAGTAGAAAGGGCAACCTCTGACTTTAAACCAACATCTAAAATCACAGTATCCTTTCCGATTTCACGAACGACTGCTTTGCAAAGGGAGTCTTTCACTGACTCAATTCCATCCACCGCTTTTTTGAATTCAGCTTCAAAATCTTCGGTTAGCGTAACTTCCTCCGCCTTTATCAATTCTCTAGTCTTCATCATCTTCGTATTATAACACTCCGTTCACTTTAAAACAACATTTAAGCGCAGATTGACACATTTCATCAATAGTTAAGGTCGAACTATCAATAACAATAGCGCCCTCTGGTTTTCGCAACGGGCTACTTTTACGGCTAGCGTCACGAGCATCTCGCTCCTGGATAACCGACAAAACCTCACCTGTTGCTTCCTTAGTTTCTAGAACACGTCGTTGTGCTCGCACATGTGCATCCGCCTGTAAGTAAAACTTCACTTCTGCTTTAGGCCATATTTGAGAGCCAGCATCCCGGCCATCTACAACCACAGATGCAAATAGTTTTAACAAATTTTTAATGTGAGTTTGCTGGACCTCCAAGGCAAATCTCCGCACATCCGGCAAAGCCGCCAACTGTGACGCACGCTGTGCTGTCTTCTCTGTTGAAAGCTCTGGGGAGCCCTCACACAAAAAAGAGTCCCACTCTAAAATCTGGGGATCTGTATTATCACATCCAAGCTGATTCGCTTTCTGTGCCAAACGACGAAAAACAACCCCTGAAGAAAAGTGAGTCCCCTGAAGGGCATTCGCTAAGAACACAGCCAACGTCGTCTTTCCCGAACCAGCCACACCATCAATTGTTACTACCATGCATATATGTTACCACAATTACCCAGCCATCACCTTTGGAAAGCGACGTTGACTGCAAAATTTTCTTGGGTTATAGATTCTTATGATCCTTCTGTATTTACTTCTTTACCTCTACTCTACAATTTCCTCTCACTGCGCTGATGCTTTAGAGGACTTTCCTTTATCTACCTACCCCCCCTCTCTTCAGTTTTCGCCCAGCATTACAACTATAGCCGAAGAAACACCCCCTAATTCTCCCCCAAAACCTAAAAGAGGGGTGCGCTTTGCCCCCACTCCTGTTATGCCAAAAAGATCCATCCTCAAAACACACACAAAATTTGATGAGCAAACAGACAGTGCCACCCCCAGCGGCGCCCAGGCTAGTGCAGCCTCTCTGCCAAAACATCCACGCAGTCGAGCGAGCAGCACAAGCAGTAGCGACAGTGAGCTCTCAAATGAGCCATCCTCTCAAAAAAATGATTCCATCGGGTTTAGACAAAAAATTAAAAAAAAATTTATACAGTTGCATACCCAGGGTTTCGCCCCCCGCGCCAGGCCCCCCCTACCTCGAGAGAACCCGAAGACGCCTAACCCCACAACGCAACATGGCCTAATACACCTGATTCTAGGAACAGAAAAAGAAAAGGGGCCCTTTGAAAACTTCACCACACAACCTGCACTCTCACGAATAACCCCCGCACAAATCAGCTTACAATTACCCACTTCCCGCTTAATAGAAGCGCTACAAACAAAGAAACTAGTCCGCTTCCTTGTGGATGAAGACGAAGGCGTCGTAGAAGGTAACATTTACGGAAAAATCACCTCCTTAGAGGGCAGAAGATCTGAAGGAGCTGCGTCCGTTCCTTTTAGAATAACCTTACCCCCCACACAAGAAAGCCTAGGTATGTTCACGGAGCTAATACAAATGATGCAAAACACACACCCCTCTTTTAAAGATAAAGTAGTTCGCAGAAATTTACGCTGTCGCGACAATCAAATAATTATTCTAGAAAATAGTTTTCAAAGCTCATCTCCCAGCCAAAACATTCTTTCTTTATTTGCAAACTTTACTTTTGCCTCCAACACAAATGTCTCTAACCTTTCATTTAGCGCTTTACCATTAGCGATCACCCCAAAGAATTGAAAGTTCCTTCGTAAAGTGCCCTTTACGTACACCAAAGTTTACATAATCTTGAGCGCTCAGTGCTATCGGCTCACGAACGCCATATACAAACTTCGGCACAGCTAGAGGCTGGTCTACTGCCTGTACGGGTTCTTCTGAAGTGCTCTCTAGCACAAGGCCACCATCTTTTTGCAAACACTTTGCCATAAACACAGCGTTCTTATGGTGCGTCACGAACATCACAAACTCTTTTGCGTCAGTGCCTTCCTTATGGAACAACACCTCAAACAAATTTGGGGTACACATCAACAGTTTCGGAAAAGCCGTCTGCACACCATGAATAAAAGAGGCCACAACTCTTAGCCCAGTAAATGGAGCCGGCCCTGAAGGAAAGATCAAGCCAATCCCCTCTGCATTCAAGTCTAAAGGAACTGATCTGGCAAGATCCTTTAATAAGAACTCAAGGGCCGAAGCCTTATCTTTGAGCTCTTTTGACTCCAAGTAAAACTCCCCGCCCGTTCCTTTATACGCAATGCTAAAGGGGGGGTAAAGCCCTTGAATGCCGATATAGTGGCTAATCAACTTCTGGGACATATTTTGCAATGATTGTCTTTTCTAACTCTTCTTGAACTTCCGGCGAGGATTTTAAGAAGGAGCGCACGGCTTCCTTCCCTTGTCCAAGTTGCTTACCGTTATACGAATACCACGACCCTGCCTTCTCAATAAGGCCAATCTCTATACCCATATTTATTATCTCTGTTTGACGACAAATACCTTTTCCGTATATTATATCAAACTCAACTGTTTTAAACGGAGGCGCTACTTTATTCTTAACCACCTTCACCCGCGCTGTGTTTCCGACAACTTCGTCTCCTTTTTCCTTAAGAGAGGCGGCCTTACGAATGTCAAAGCGCATTGTTGCGTAAAACTTCAGAGCGTTTCCTCCTGTTGTTGTTTCAGGATTTCCAAACATCACACCAATTTTATAACGTATCTGGTTAATGAAAATTACAATCGCTCCTGATTTTTGAACGGCACCCGTAAGCTTTCGCAGCGCATGGCTCATCAACCGCGCTTGAACTCCTACTTGCGCCTCCCCCATTTCTCCAGCAATTTCTGATTTTGGCGTTAACGCTGCGACACTATCAATTACTACGAGCTCTACTGCATTTGATTGCACTAGCAAGTTTGCCATTTCCAAAGCCTGCTCTCCTGAATCTGGCTGAGAGAACAAAAGGTCATCCAAAGAAACTCCGATTTGCTGAGCATATTTAGGGCTTAAAGCATGCTCTGCATCTATAAAAGCAGCTTTTCCGCCCTGCTTTTGACATTCAGCGACCATATGCAAACATAATGTTGTTTTACCCGAGCTTTCTGGGCCAAACACCTCAATTATACGGCCTTTAGGAACTCCAAAAACCCCAGTTGCAATATCCAAAGCTAGTGACCCAGTTGGGATAACAGGAATGCTTTCCAGCGTAGAGCCTTTGTCTAAGCTAACAAAAGCCTCTTTCCCAAACTCTCTTTCTATTTTCTTTAGTACTGCGTCTAAAGAGTCTTTTTTTTGATCTTTCATTTTTTCCTCACTGGCAGAAGCGCATATATCGACATTCTACTTTTTCACTATGTTTTGTCAATATTTATGACCTGTTTGGGAGGCTTATCTCCTGAACCAGTATCCTTGCTACGATTTTTAAGCTTAGAAGAGATCATTCTCATAATACATAGATCAACCCATATGTTGGCGGAAGTTTCAACTTTATCGACTATTATCATTACAGGAAAAATTGCCCCCAAAGCACTCATTGAGACATCTGTTGATGATAAAATAGCTGTACTCATAAAGTAAGCACCCATTGGCACTCCTGCGTTACCCATAGCGGCCAAAGCTACAAGAAACACCCCTCCTATACTGTAGCCAAGAGTTGGCTGTATGCCAGCTGCTGTCATAACGCTATATACAGTGACATAAATGCTAATGGCACTACCGTTCATGTTAATAGCTGCACAAATGGGGGCCAAAAATTGCGCTTCTTTTTTTGGAAGTCCAAATTTGTTTGTCACAATTTCCAGGCTAGTGGGCACCGTAACACTGGAAGATTGGGTCCAAAAAGCTAAATTAACGGAAGGTAAGCTTTGGCAAAAAACGTTCCAGGGATTAAGTTTCGTTTTTATATAAACGATAAGCGGCATCAAAATTACAGCATGAAGAAAAAAGGCCACACCCACAAGTAAGATAAAGTTCTGTACTTGAGAAAAGCTAGCCTGGCCGTGATACAAGTCATACACAAACACTAAGGCAAAGGCCCATATAAAAAAGGGCATATACTTTATGCAAATCGTCGCAAGGTTCAAAAAGAGAGAGTTTAACGCTTGTCCTGCTTTATTGAGAAGGTTTCTTTCTTTTTCTGGAAGCTGTGCCGTGCAAAAAGCCAGAAGAATTGCAAAGATAACGCAGGTCAAAACGTTATTATTTCCAATAATTCCTAAGACATTTTCGGGAATAATATCATTAATAAAAGACTGGATACTCCAGGTTTTTTTTTCCAGAGACTTTGCCATAATATCTGTAACCACAGGCCTGCCAAAAAACAAGCATGTAATAAGCGCAACACTGCTTGCAAGTCCTGTTGTTATAAGGATATAACCTACAGTTGCCCGTACCAGCTTTTGCTTATACGGCAAATCGACCACATGCTGCACTGCTGTAAATAGCGCAAAGAAGATGATTGGAACGCTTATCATCTTCATCAATGTTAAAAATATACTTGAAAAAAGGCTTGCTCCCTCATAAAGCCAAGCGCACCCATACACTGCTAATACGCCACCCACGGCAGCCGATACAGCACTACTTCTAAACCAATTATTTCCCACTATAAATTATGTTCACATCCACTGAAGAACTCAACCCGCTTTCACAGGCGCTTGCAGTTCTTATTTACTGTCGTGATTTTTAGGCAACGCCTTCACACTCGCACGCACAGCGCCAAAAAGACACAAACTAACCACGCTCAGAGCAACCCCTGGTATATATGCGCTGTTATACAAGCTCAAAACACATGTCAACAAAGTTGGGAAAAGCCCTCCAAAAACGGCCATAGCCCCATTATACCCTGTAGCTAAAACCTGCAGTCGCTCATGTGTTTCAACCAAGCGATAGCCTAAGATTGGCTGCAGCCCAACAAACCAGCCAGCCAAGGAAGCAAGCACCATAAAATACGCAATATACACAAACAAATTATTATAAGAGGCAAGAACTGAAAAGATCAAAGGGTACACAACGCTCCCTGCTAACAATCCTTTTTTGAGCAAGCCCAATGGGCAGAACTTATCAGCAAAGTGACCGCTTACCATAGACATAACAGCGGCGACAGCTACTCCAACAAAACTTAACTGTGTTACTAAGAAGGTGGGAAGGTCAACAAAATAGTGCATAAAAACCAAAGAAAAACCACACAACAAGTATGTGCCTAAGCCATCACAACACGCAAGTAAAAACACTTTCCAAAGCTTGCTCCAACTACGTGTTAATCCTTCTTTAGATTTACTGTTTAAAAACTCCTGACTTTCTGGGTTTTTATAGCGCATCAACACTGCAACAAAGGCTAGAAGCCCTACAAAGAAAAAACAAGGCCGCCAACTTCCTTCAGGAAGCACATTCACACAAAGAAGACCAAGGCCCATACCCCAAAAACAGGAGGCTCCTACACACCCGCCGGCAACCCCTTTTTTGTTACCTTGCACTGTCTCTAATACATAAATAAAGGCCCCACTATACTCTGCCCCCACACAAAATCCTTGCACTAACCTAAAAAAAAGCAGCAAAAACACAGAAGCATAACCCCAGCTATAATAACTTGGCAAACAAGCTATCCCTATGTTAGCCAGGCCAACTCCCCATATGGTGAAGTTTAATAAAAGGTTACGTCCTTTACGGTCTCCCCACTTTCCAAGAAGCCAAGCACCAAGAGGACGTGCAATATAACTAATGCAAAAAATTCCTATGCTTATAATAGCTAACGCCTTAGCATTTGGAAAAAACTCTTTTACTATGTAAGTTCCAAAGCCACTGTACAAAGTAAGGCTTAAAAATTCTATTGCATTCCCTAAAGAGGCCCCTACTATCAGCTTTAAATTCACAGAGCACCTGGTTTCTTATCTAAAAGCATTTTACGTTCCACCCAAAAAGTAGACGCTAGCGAAATCATCATCACAAAGCCAGCAAACAGGCCAGGAATATAGTTTATATGACTTTGTTCAAGCAGAAATGTATAAATTAGAGGAAAAACACCCCCACCAACACTTACGCTAATATTCACTCCCAAAGACATGGTAGTCATTCTCCATTTAACTGGCAAAAGTTTATACAAAATGATTGGCGTAATGCCACCAGAAAGACCACACATTGCACTTACTGTTAAAAACATTGCTTTAATGGATACAAGGCTCTCCGTATAACTTACCCAGACAAACACAGAAACTGCTACAGCTGCACCTATAACCAAAAAAGAACGCCACACTCGCATAGGGTTAAAGAAGTACACTAAAACACCTCCAATAAACGGCATTACAATTGTAAATGGCATAAAAAACGCTGTCAAGTTCTTGGTGACTATTACATCAAGATGCAAAAACTTTACACAGTATAAAAAAGAAAACCCAGTTAAAATGTAAGCGCCAGTAGAGTTAGTTAGGGTTATTAAAATAACATGCCAAGTTAATTTGGTGACTTCTTTCTTGTCTACTTTGTATTTTAGACTTTTTTTCTCTAAAAACTCATCTGTTTCTGGGGTGGTTCTACGCATAATCAGAGCCAGAACTGTAGCTAACCCATCTATTAAAAAACCGAGCCTCCATCCCCACTCTGGCAAAAATACAGCTAATTTTACAAAAGCAAAGGCCAAAGACATCCCAACCCAAGATGACATGCTTACAAGGCCACCCAGAAGAGGACGCATCTTAGAGCTAGACTGCTCTAAGACATAGGTTAAGCCTCCCGAAAACTCTGCGGAAACAAAAAATCCTTGAAGAATTCTGATAATCACAAGAACTACCAGGGAAAAAACACCTACTGTTTGATACGAGGGAAGCACAGCTAAAACCATACTGCTTATACCCATGCCTAGAACAGAAAAAATCAATACAAATTTTCGCCCCTTAATGTCTGCTATCCGACCTAAAATTGCACCACCTAGAGGACGCACTACAAAGCTGGCACAAAACAAAAACATACCCAAAAACCAGTTTTCCCCGCTTGGCAAAAACTCCCTGGTGATCTCTGTCATAAAACCAGCGTAAAGAGTAAGGCCGTAAAACTCTAGCACATTTCCCAAAAATGCCGAAGCAATTCCTTGAAGCCTACTACTCTGCATTTGTATCACCCTCCCTCTGCTTTGTTTTCAAGTGGACCGTATCTAATTGATGCTTTTCCACAAAACTTGGGGCTTGCAGTAAAAGATCCACAGCAAGCTGATTTTTTGGAAAGGCGACCACTTCTCTAATGTTTTCCTCTTGAGCTAAAAGCATGATTATTCGATCAACCCCAGGAGCACACCCTCCGTGTGGAGGCGGACCGTAAGCAAAAGCATTAAGCATGCCGGCAAAGTCTTTCTCCACTTGTTCTTTGGTATGTCCAGCAAGCATAAAAATCTTTTTCAGAAGCTCTGGGTTATGGTTTCTAATCGCACCTGACCCAATCTCAATCCCATTACACACTAGATCGTACTGCTCTGACTGAATGCTTAAAGGGTCTATTGAGTCGATTTCATCAACTGAGCACAAAGGACGTGAAAAAGGGTTGTGAGAAAAATGTAGTGCTCCTGTTTTATCATCTTTTTCAAAAAGTGGAAACTCTGTTACCCAGCAAATTTCGAAAGAGTCTTTTTTCACACATCCGGCAGCTTCAGCTATTGCATTACGAGCTTCCCCGGCAAAGTTTTGAGCGTATTTTATGTTTTCTGAGCAAACAAAAAACACAGCATCTCCTTGCTGCATTTCGCATTTTTGGACAATGTCTTTTTGCTCATCTTCGGTCAAAACCTTTGCTATGGGCCCCTTTAAAGTATCCGCATAAACAATGTAACCTAGACCGGGAGCCCCTCGCTCTTGGGCCCAAGAGTTTAATTTGTCAAAAAAAGAACGCGGCCGATCTGCCACATTAGAAACTGGAATAGCTCGAACAGTCCCACCTTTTTGGACGGTGTTTGCAAATATTTTAAAAGAGGAGTTACGGAAGCTTTCTGTTAAGTCCTTTATCTTTAGTGGATTTCGTAAGTCAGGTTTATCAGAACCATAAATATTAAGCGCATCCTTATAAGAAATATGAGGAAAAGGAGCTGGCGTAGAAGGAAAAGGAGCGAAATCCTGAAATACAGGGCCAATCACTTGCTCAACCGCTTTAAGAACATCCTGCTGCTCAACAAAAGCCATCTCCAAGTCGAGCTGATAGAACTCCCCTGGAGCTCTGTCAGCTCGCGCATCTTCATCTCTAAAGCAAGGCGCTATTTGATAGTATTTATCAAACCCAGAAACCATTAAAATTTGCTTGTAAATTTGCGGAGCCTGCGGCAACGCATAAAACTTTCCAGGGTGAAGTCGGCTCGGCACCAAAAAATCGCGAGCTCCCTCTGGAGAGCTAGCTGTTAAAATGGGGGTTTGCACCTCGAGAAAGCCTTGGTCTTCCATGCATTCTCGCATTTTCTTTATAACAGCAGCACGCATCTTAATGTTGCTTTGCATTTTTGAACGACGCAAGTCTAAAAACCGATACCTCATACGATGAGACTCGCCTGCCTCTTCGTATTCATCTCCTATAGGAAAGGGTATTTGATCGGCTTCACTTTGAACAGACAGGTTCTCCACGACTAGCTCCACTTTCCCTGTCTTTAGGTTAGGGTTAATGGTTTCTTCGCTTCGCAAAACAACCTGGCCAGTCACCGTGACTACACTTTCGTAAGTCAACCGCTCCACTGCTTCAAAAAATGGAAGGTGAGGGCGGAAAACACATTGAGTCACCCCATAGTGATCTCTAAGGTCCACAAACAAAACGCCACCATGATCGCGACGCCTTGACACCCAGCCAGAAAGGCGCACCTGCTCACCAACGTTTGTAGGCGCTATTTTTCCGCAGTCATACGTGCGATACTGATGCATTTTACAGTCCAATTGTCACAGAAAGCCAGAAATGTGTCTGGCGGCTAGATGACTCATCCTCATCGTTATCCTTAGCGGAGTCACTCTTCTTTGCCTTTGGAGGGAAGAAAGCCCTGGAACCTCTGAAAGAGTCCCGAGAGAGGCTATCTACTCCAACAGCAATTGAGAATTTATCGGAAACACTTACACCACCAGATGCAGAAACACCAACTGGCGTTTTTTCCGTTGTCAGAATACAAGCACCTTTCAGGTATCCGCGCGCAAATCGCACCCCAGCTCCCAGCAGCACTTCATGTTTTTTAGAGTACTTGACAACGTTATTGTCAGCCAAAAACTTCTGCACACTGCGCCCCAAAAGAATCGCTGTTGAGTGCAAGCATAGTTTTCCATTAACAGAACCATACCCTAAACCATATTGCCCCACAAACGAATCAAAAGCTGCCGCTCCTCTAGGCGCAGATCCATATTCTGATGTAAGTTCTTTCTCCAAACCAGAAACCACAAACTCCGCATTTCCATAAGGAAGGTCGGCCATATCAATAAATGACTCCAACAGCCCCTCATACCCTAGGGTTAGGAAAAATCCACGACCAACATTAAAGTCAGCTACAACAGACCCGGACAGACCCCATCGAGACACCCAAACATTAAATTCAGGAAGACCAACAAAGCCACCAATGTAAAGGTCATGCCCCAAAAGCCCATTAATCGTTGTACGACTCAAAACAGTGGCAATCACGCTGCTTGCCGCATATTTATTGTACAAAGAGTGCACACGGCCTAGCTCCCATCCATAGTTATCAAGTCGCTTTTTCACTTGATTTTTAGAAGATGAGCTATATTTCAAAAAATTCAATCGAGCAAACCAGTACGACACAAGATCTTTACGGTCACCTCCGACAGCGGCCTCACCAAGGCCCTCTGCATAAGCGGCCCCGATATTCATAGGGACAAATGTTGTTGCATCCACAAAATTCATGTGAGCCTCACCACCGCGACGCACCACCTCAGAAGCCATACGCCCCGCACTCTCAATGTCACCATTCAGCCCGGATTGATTTCTAAAGGCTTTTACGCTGCGATCACGGTCAAAAAACCCGTTTTCATTAATTGTTTCATCAATGAGGGCTATATAACTTGCAAGCAAACGGTAATCTCTATCGGAAAGATCTGTTATCATCTCCGCGGTGCTTTCTTTAAGAACACTTGGGAAAGTTTCAAAAGCCTCTGGTGAAGCTTCCACACCCCTGTGGTATCCTGAAAAGGCGGCCGCCCAAATGTGTCCATCTATAAACGGCGTGTCCCCTACCACTTCTAGTGGCTTGTCCGAATCTTTTGTACGAGCATTAGCCTTTAAGTTGAGGCGCTGAAGCGCATCTGCCAAACTAGCCTCTAGAGAGGCCCTTATGAAACCGTACTGCACAAACAACGACCCAACAAAAGTAAAGGCACCCAAAGCTTCATGACGGTCTAAAGCAGCACACGTAACACTTTGACTTACTGAGCTCACTGTTTCCACCAACGAAAGGTATGACGTTGGGTAGTCACGAACAAACAATTTAGAGCTAGCAGAAATTCGCAAAGCTGGCGACAGCAATATCCGCGCATCTGCACCTTGGAAAAAAGAAAAAAACAAAAACAAAAACAAAAAACGAAGCATACACCCTCCAATTCGGATTATACATGAAGGCAGCTTAAAAAGTCGACGATTTTTTACAAAGCTATCAAAACAATCCTAATAAACAAACAATATTGCAACAAAAGCCCCTTCTTTTGACTTTACCTAGAGGCCCACAACGCATAAAATCGCTTTTCTGCCATAGAAAAAGCGACCCAAGTTCAGTTGCACAACAAAAAAAGGGGGGAATCTCCCCCCCTTTTGTTAGGCGCTAGAATCCGCCCATACCAGGCATTTCACCACCCATAGGCCCCGCTGAAGGGCCATCTTTTTTCTCTGGCTTGTCAACAACTATACATTCAGTTGTTAGCAACATTCCTGCAGCAGATGCTGCATCCAGTATCGCACAGCGCACAACTTTTGCTGGATCTATCACTCCAAACTTCCATAGATCTCCATACTCATCTGTCTGAGCATTGTAGCCAAAAGAAACCCCTTTTTCTGCCAGAACACGTCCAACAACGATTGAAGAGTCTTTTCCTGCATTCGCTACTATTTGGCGTAGCGGCTCTTCCAACGCCCGTTCAACCAAACGAATACCCGCTTTTTGGTCATCGTTTGCGCCGCTTAAGCCCTTCAGCTCATGTGTGGCACGAAGCAGCACACTTCCTCCACCAGGAATCACTCCTTCTTCGACAGCAGCCCTAGTAGCATGCAACGCGTCTTCCACACGATCCCTACGCTCTTTCAGCTCAGTTTCTGTTGCTCCACCTACGCGAAGAATTGCAACTCCACCAGAAAGCTTTCCTAGCCTTTCTTGCAGCTTTTCTTTATCATAGTCAGATGTAGCATTTTCGATCTCAGCTTCGATTTGAGCACAGCGCCCCTTGATATCATCTGCAGAACCACACCCATCTACAAGAGTTGTGTTTTCTTTATCAATTTTAGCCTTTTTACAAGACCCAAGCATATCAACTGTAACATTCTCTAGCTTATCCCCAAATTCTTCAGAAATAAGGCGCCCACCTGTCAAAATAGCAATATCTTGCAACATAGCCTTTCTACGGTCTCCAAAGCCAGGTGCTTTAACAGCACAAACTTTAATAGTTCCACGCATCTTATTCACGACAAGAGTCGCAAGCGCCTCTCCTTCTATATCTTCGGATATAATTAGTAACGGCTTACCGCTTTGCGCAACCTTTTCCAAAAGAGGCAACAAGCTTTGTAAGCTAGAGATCTTTTTATCAAAAATCAAGATCATTGGCGAGTCAAGTTCCGCCAGCATCTTTTCTTGAGAGGTAACAAAGTAAGGAGAGATGTATCCACGGTCAAACTGCATACCCTCTACTACCTCCACTTCTGACTCAAAAGACTTAGCCTCTTCTATAGTGATCACACCATTTTTTCCAACTTTTTGCATAGCTGAAGAAATCATGGCACCAATAGCTTGGTCACCATTAGCCGAAATTGTTGCAACTTGAGCCACTTCCTCTTCTCCGCTTACTGGACGAGAGCTAGATTTAATAAACTCCACCACTTTATCCACAGCCTCACGCATTCCACGCTGAACATCCATGGGGTTCATACCGGCAGTAACATACTTAATTCCCTCACGCACTAAGGCATAAGCCAACACAACAGATGTTGTTGTTCCATCACCCGCCAACGAGTTCGTCTTATCCGCAACATCTTTAATAAGCTGCGCACCTGCATTTTCAAACCGATCTTCTAGCTCTATTTCTTTGGCCACAGAAACTCCATCCTTTGTGATCCTTGGAGCCCCAAAGGACTTCTCCAAAAGAACATTTCTTCCCTTTGGCCCTAGAGTGGTCATCACAGCTTTTGCTATTGCCTCCACCCCTTTTAGCAACGATGCCCTCGCGGCATCCGAAAAACTTATTACTTTACTCATAAATCACCTCTTATAAAACTACTTAATTACCGCTAAAATGTCAGACTCTTTCATTATCAACAGCTCCTCACCAGATACCGTCACTTCTGTTCCAGACCATTTAGCAAAAAGAACTGTGTCATTTTCTTTAACACTCAAAGGCACAACTGTCCCGTTGTCTTTTACCGCCCCAGAACCTACTGACACAACCTCTCCTTTTTGTGGCTTTTCTTGCGCTGTGTCTGGAATAACAATGCCACCAGCACTTGTTGTTTCCGCCGTAATGCGCCGCACCACCACTCTGTCATACAAAGGTGAAATTTTTTTTATATCCATGTTCAAACCATCCTTAGCACTCTTACTACCTGAGCGCTAATTTATTGTATTTTCAAAAGCAAAAAATGTCAACATTCTTTTTTGGCCCACAATGTCTGATGTTTGTTTTTCACACAGTACTCCTAGAGGCCTTTGTTCTATTTACGGATACTATATTACCTTGATCTAAAATAAGTGTTAGAATTTTATTGTGAAAGTTTCAATTAATGGATTTGGCCGAATAGGCCGACTTTTTTTACGCGCCGCTTTAAAAAACAAAATGCCCTTTTCTTTTTCCTGCATTAACGACTTGATGCCAGTTGAAAGCGCGGCTCATCTTCTAAAGTATGACTCAGTACACGGCTCACTGGAGGGGGTCTCTCATGACGCACACTCTATCACTGTAAATGGGTATACCATACCTTACACACAAGTGCGTGACACAGAAAAGCTAAACTGGGCCCAACACAAAACAGATCTGCTTGTGGAGTGTTCTGGAATCCAAAAATCCTTCGAAGGAGCCGCCCAGCACATCCAGCAAGGTGCTCCAAAAGTGCTCGTTTCAGCCCCTTGCTCCGGCAACGGAAAAACAGTAGTATATGGCGTAAACCACCACACCCTGCAAAAGGAAGACACTTTGATTTCAAATGCTTCCTGCACAACAAACGCTTTAGCCCCTATCTTTTTAGCGCTAGAGTCTCTTTCTATTCAGCACGCCTATGTTACAACGACCCATGCGTATACCGCCGATCAAAAATTGGTCGACAGCTACCACAGCGACTTGCGGCGTGCTCGCGCGGCAGCTGAATCTATTATCCCAACATCCACTGGGGCCGCAAAAGCACTTGCGCTTCTCTTTCCAAACCTTACAGGAAAAGTGGATGGCATTGCCTTACGCGTTCCTTGCGCAAATGTTTCATTAGTGGACCTTTCCATCGTTTTAAAAACACCAACGACAGAGGCATACGTTAACGAGCTCCTAAACCCCACGCCCGAAAGCAGCCTTCATCACGTAATGGGGTTTTGCACAGAGCCTCTGGTTTCTAAAGACTTTTGCGGCTCTCCTCAAAGTGTTATCATTGATAGCTTATCAACCAAGGTAATTGGCGGTACACTTATTAAAGTTTTTGGTTGGTACGATAACGAGTGGGGGTTTGCGAACAGACTCTGTGATGTAGCAAAGGAGATTTTATGAAAGTAACAGTTTTAGGAAGCGGTGCGTGGGGCATGGGGTTAGCACACGTTCTGCAAGAAAACGCCCACTCAGTTTATGTTTGGTCGATCGAACAAGAAGTGATTGACCTTTTCAACCAAAAACAAGAGCACCCATGCTTTCCCCACGTCTCCTTTGACAGTAGCATCGTACTAACCGACGACATAACTGAAGCTGTTGAAGAGGCTGAGTTCATCGTAATAGCTATTCCCGTGCCCCATATTAGGAGCGTACTGTCAGAACATGCTGCTCTTTTAAAAGGAAAGGTCCTTGTATCTGCCTCAAAAGGTATCGAGCAAATTACAGGACTTTTTGTTTCAGAAATTATTACAGAAACGCTTGGGTCAGAAACTCCTGTTGCTATTCTATCCGGTCCAAACTTAGCACAAGATATCGTCAAAAACATGCCTGCTGCAACATCTATAGCATGCCCTCAACGCCTACAACCCCTCCTGCGATCTACCTTATCCACTCCATCCTTTCATGTGAGCTTTACGGAAGATATCATCACTGTACAAGTTGGTGGGGCACTCAAAAATGTTTTTGCAATCTTAACAGGCGTCGCCTCTGGGCTAGAGTACAGCTTAAGCTCTACTGCTTCTTTATTAACAGCATCTTTACTGGAAATCAAAGAGTTTGCTAAGTTTAAAGGTATCAGCAGCCCTTCAGTAAACTCTTTTGCTGGAGTTGGCGATTTAATTCTAACAGCACTAAGCCCACACTCACGCAATCACCGGTTTGGTCTACTCATCGGACAAGGCACATCACCGACAGAAGCGCTCAACGCCGTTGGAACAGTAGAAGGATTTCACACAGTGTTTTCTTTGAATAACATAAACGGCTTTCAAAACATGCCCCTTGCACAGGCCACTTTTGAAATTGTACACGACATGTCTCCACCTCAACCTATTATTCAAAAAATATTTAAAACCCTAACACATGCCTAAGTCTTTAATGATTCTTTTTTCTGTTTTTTGGTTTGCCTTTTGCTTGCTGGGGGGATTTTGCGTCGTATGTGCGCATATATTTCAAGATAAAAAGATTTTTATGTTTCAAACAAACATTTCTTTTAAAAAAGTCTTACCTTCTTACAAAAACGGAAAAATAACTATACAGATTTTTGACCTTTATTCAAAACAGCACCATATTACTATTAACAAACTTACCCACACTTTACAAATACATAAAATACTTTTTCCAAGTGAGGGTGGTTTTGCAACTATCGAAATAGATAAAATGGCGGCCCGATACGAGAGCTCCCTTGAAGACACGCTCAGCTTATTCTCTTCGAACACCTCAGGTCTTTCAACACCAACGTCGCTATCCATAGGATCTTGTGACCTTACCTTACCTGAGGGGCACCATATACACCTTAAAAACTTAAAATTTGCGTCCTTTCCTTTTTTACAGTGTCACGGTCAAATAGACACGCAAGGCTTAAACCTCAGCTTTGAAATACATAAAAAGCCCTTTCATCATTTAGAAACCTTAATTACATGGAATTTGTGCGCTGATAATAAGCTAGCCAATAAAATCCCCTATGTGCATGAAATTAACAAGCTCAACGCAATAGAAGGTGTGGGAAAGCTAATTTTATCCCCTGAAAATCCAAAGTTCTCTTCGAGCTTTACTATTAAAACGCCTAAGCCAATAAAAGGCAATTTGCGCTGGACACACGGACGCCCTATTACGCTCTCATTCCCACACCTTTTGCTCAGTGAGGCAAATTTTTTAAGCAAAAACACAATTCACAAGTTTACAGTATGGAGCAACTGGTCCCTAAAAGATGTGGTTCTTTATGACACCTCCCTGGCGGTTATGATCTCTCCAAGTTGGTCAGTTGACGAGGACTCACTACAAATAGAGTCAAAGCTTAAAAATGGAATTGTATTTGTGAAAAATGTTTTACAAACAGACAACATAGAAGGCCACTTCTCATTAAAAAACAAAAAGCTCTGGCACGTAAACGTTAAAAAAGCATCCACAGCCAACGGAATAAATATTACTGGAAATATTTCATACAAAGGCGCACACCTTCACTTTGACTGTGGCTCCGATGTATTTAACTCTATTTTAGAAAAACTTAACCTTATCCCTAAAAGCCTTCTTACAATCAAGCAGGCCACTACTCAGGGGGTCATTAAGTTTTCCACCACCCCTTCGAACAACTGGACACACTCTATAGAAGGGCAAGTCAAATCTCAAGGTGGCAATGTTGCTATACACCTCCCATTTTTTCGACAGCCAATTTTACTTTCACCCTCTACAATTAACGCCTCTGTTGCACAAAGCGTAGTCCTTGTGCATGGACAAAGTTTGTGGGGAGAAAGCCCTGCAAACATTAATATAACATGGGATAAGTCCGCCCCTGAGTGGCACATTAAAGTCCAAGGGTCCGGGTTCGACCAACAGCATCTTCGCTTTTTAATGCAAGATGCATTACCTAACTGGGGAAAGGGGACATGTGATATAGAAGCTACTATTTCTGTCCCATTCGAAGCACAAAATATCAGTTTGGTCGGAAAATTAGTCTCCGACAAAATAGAGTATAAGTTACCAATTTTTGTGCAACCAATACTTATTCAACAGGCCAACACGGACCTATTATTTCCAGAAAAGGGCCCCACTCAAATTCTTTCACTAAAAATACAAGGCCCTGATGTTGCTGGTAACCTTAAAGGATCTTTTAACGAGCCAAACCTTACGCTATCCTTATCAAATGTATCCTTTTGGGAGTCTAAGAATATAAGCGGCTTAGTGGATGTTTCAAAAAACCAAACAGAGTTTCACTTAACAGCCAAAAGCGTGGACTGGCCCTTTATACAAAGGTGGGAAGAGCGAAGCCCCAGTAATATTACGCGTGGGTTTTTAACAGTACAACAGGTGAGCAAAAACAAATCCACTGCTTCACAGCTAAAATGTCACCTTAACCAACATCAAAACAGGATCACCTTTAGCGGATCATTTGACTTAAAGGGAAGCTCTTACGCGTTCTCGTCAAAACTGCACAACCTTTCTTTAGAGCAGTTTACCCTAAAAGGAAAGAACCTCTTTGCCCTCTCTGACATACTGGGAGTAGACTTTCCGTGCGAAACTGAGAGCTTTGCCGTCACAGGAAAAATGTCAGAAGATGATTCTATGGACATCTTGTTGGACGCAACAACTGTAACTCTTAACCAGATCCCGCCATCATCGCTAACAAAAGGAAAGACCTCCCTTGTCTTTAACCAAGGCCATGTGCAGGGTAGCTTTGCTGATTCAGTAGCTAAACTGCAATCTTTATCACTAAGCAGCGATGACCTTTCTTTGATCGTTCTCAATGGTGTTATTAACTTAAAAGAAGGGTTTTTAAGGCTCCCAGGTCACTTAGAGCCCGCCCCTATTGTGAAGAAAGGGTCGGCCGCACTTACACCCGATGTGGCCAGTATTTTGTGCCATAAAATACCGTCCCTTCCTAATGTTTTCTGGCACTTTAACTTCAAAAAAGAGTGGAACCCCCACAGCCTTAAATTTTAGGGCCAGGAGAATTTAAGATCACGAAGAAGAGGAGCTGTTTTTCGCAAGAAAGTCGAGCTCTTGCAGGTCATTATGGTTTAATCCATTCTTAAACTCTTCTGATATTTTTTTCACAAGAGGGCGGACCTTTTTCATATCATTTTCAGACCACCAGCACTTAGCAACATTTAATAGCGCCTTAGGGGTGCGTACACTATGTGGATCAAGGTTATAACTTTTAGAAAAGCTTCCTATCGCCTTGTGAACGTCTTTTTTTGCCCTTTCTGGGTCAGTTTGTTTCGTTTTACGGAGTAAGTACACCTCTCCCAAGAAAAATAGTGCTTCTGCTCGCAGCTTATCGTCCTGCGCTTCACGAATAAAATATTTTAGAGTACGGCGATCTTTTTTGTTTAGTGGGTCATACAAAAGTGATTCTAATATTTTTTCAAGGTACTGACGGTTAAAATCAACCCCTTCCTTTGATGGGGAGGAAAGAGAAAGAATATCAGAAACAGTTTCTTGAGACTTCGGATCAAAGCCTGCCGCACTATATGACGCCTCCAAAGAAGCCGTATCCTTTAGTTCAGGCTCTGTTGCAGCTGAGGGAGAATCGGCTAAAAGCTTAACCTCCTCCTCTAGCTGCTGAAGGCTCTCCCGCATAAGGCTTAGCTTATCCAAAAGCTGCTGCACAGAAGGTTTTGCCCAGGAGGTTACACCCAGCAGCACAAAGAGCAAAAGCATCATTAATCAACCAGCCTTATAATTGCTACTCGGTTTTGAGCCCAAGCGGCCTCATCAGATCCCAAAACAATTGGCCTTTCATTACCATACGAACGCAAGGAGATCTTGCTCTCAGGAATACCAACTGCTACTAGCGCTTTCTTAACGGCACTCGCACGGCGCATACCTAATCCAATGTTATAAACGCGCTCACCTCTTTCGTCACAGTGACCATCAATCATAAGCTGAGGAGATCCCTGCTCTACCCAGTGCTCTCTAAAGCGCGCTGAAAAGTCCACATCCATACCGGTCGTGTCATATTTGTCATATCCGAAAAACACTCTATCGCCTATTGGAGCTTGTTCTTCCTCCACAATAAATGGCTCTGGCTCCGGCTTTGGCCGCGGCTCCGGTCGTGGAGCCGGCCTTGGAGCTGGCTCTACATAGATTTCCTCTTCAACTTCTTCTTCAACCTCTACCACTGGCGGTTTTGGCATCACTTGTTTAATCTCTGTAGAGGATCCCCACAGTCTTATAAAAGAACGGTCCTCAATCCTTGTTTGACAACCTACTAACAAAAACAAAAAAACTATAAAAAACATGTCCCACCCTTATAAGCCAATTATCTACTATTTTAGCGAAAGAGTAAACACTTCTGCTCAAATGAGATAATTATACTCTGACCTATGGCTTCTCTTTATCCACAATAACATGCGTCAAGCCTTTTGCAAAAAAGATTCTCACGCAACATAGTATAAACCAAATGTCGGCAATTTAAAATGAATGTTCTATTTGTACGTCTTTTTTTTTTACATAGTGTTCTATGTACAAATGATGCTTATTTTATTACTAATTTTTAGTATGATGTTTTATGGCATACGATCAAAACAACGTGTTTTTTAAAATTCTTCAGAAAGAAATACCATGCTCCAAAGTTTTCGAAGACGACGAAGTACTGGCCTTTAAGGACATCGCACCTCAAAGCAAAACGCACATCCTAGTAATTCCCAAAAAAAACACACAGGACCTTAAAGACTTTTGTTCAACTGCATCCAGTACAGAGGTGGGGAATTTTTTCAAAAAAGTAACGCATGTGGCTCAAAAAGTTTTAGGCGACAAGGGGTTTAAAGTCCACATAAACGTAGGCCCTGACGCAGGACAAGAGGTCATGCACCTTCACGCACATATTCTCTCTCACCACGCCACCCAAAACGACATTTAGCCCCTTACAGCGAATAGGGTAACGAAAGGGTTCCCTAAAAATGAGGCTATATACCGCTTATGAACTTAAAGCTAATAAACCAAACAGTCAATATAGCCCCCTTTACGATCCCTAACGTGTGTGTAGCTAAAGCAATGGCTCCTGCTGCCCCCACGTATGGCAGTGCCCGCACCCCTACGTGAGGCACTGCTCTAACGGCAACCCTCGGCGCAACCATCTCCCGTTTTTTAGCCTTGAGTTCAGACAGGGGTTGATGCAACAAAACATCATCTTTTTGAAGTCTTTTTGCAGAAGGTTGCGTAAAAGAGTAATCAAAGTCAACACCTGTTAGCGGACTATCAAGGTCCACACCTGTCGCGCAAACAGACTTCACTAAACAAAAAATAAACAAAAAAGGCAAAAACATATGTTTAATTATATCTTCTATTTTTTTCATGTCAACGCAATGTCAAACTAAAGACAAACACCCCCAAAACAGATTAGGTTAGGTGAGCTACTCCCTTTTGGGTTTTGCCTTTGATGCTCTACGAAGCTATCAAAGCCGCAGCAGATGACAATCCACCCGCCAATACCCTCCCGGTGGCCATAGCCCCACTCACAAAACCATTAACATACAAAAACGCACAGGTTGCTCCGAGCATGCCCATATAAGAGACCATAGAGCCTAGAAGCTTCCTTATAGCTAAGGTGAATCAGGCAGGCTACTTACGGAGAATGATGCAGACATTAATGATCCTGTGCCCGACAAAAAACTCACACCCGACGTGGAAGAGGAGGCCCCCCCCCTCCTAGAGCAAAAATAGTGCCGACGCGTTCACACTAGCACGACTCACCCTTGAGGGTGAGTCAATAAAATCGCCCATATCCAGCGCAACTTCAGTCACACACAGGCAGGTAAAGAATCACTTTAAGACAAGTTCAGCAAAGCTAAGCAGCATCTCTCATATTATAATGAAGGACGCTAGGATCGCTAAAGAGACCTCCCCCATAATCCACACAACCTACAACTCCAGTAGCCCACAAAGCAATCAAAGCCCCTGGAACTCCTCCAATTATAATGCTCACGCCAACGAAGCAACTCATACCTCCATATAGCGCTATCCTCTTTACATCACAATAACTACTCACCGGTTGTTTTTTTCTGTATTGAAAAACAGAACTTTGTTGTGAATCATGAAAAGAGATCACTATCCTTTTCCTTGACTCACCCAAATTATCAGCCTGATAAGGGTTAATATCAACACCCGCCGCACACAAAGCACTCATTAAACTTAATATAAATAAATAAATCATTTTTTTCCTCACATAATTTTATCATATACCTACGCCAACATCTCTCTTTCAGAAATTTTACCTCTATTGGGATGTTTCCCTGTAGTATATAAGACCAGCAAACCACGCAGCGGACAAAATCCCTCCTGTCAAACCATTTGTATAAGTTTGAATTGCTATTATGGAAGCCAACCCCACATATGATAGCCTTATCGCCACCAACATAGGTCGTGAGTTTATAACGCTATCCTCCTTTGCTTCAATCTTGCCCTCAGAAAGGCTTTGTTGAGGCCTTACCATCCCTTGTCGCACTTCTTGCCTCTCTTTTTCAGAAATATCTTGCAAAGAATTAACCCCTGTCGCACAAAGTGCACTTACTAAACTTAATATAAATAAATAAATCATTTTTGCTCCTTGCACGATTTTATCATCAAAAAATATTTTTAGCAAACAAATGTTAAAAAAACTCGACCTACAAACTCTCACATAAGAAAAGTTCATAGCATCGAGTTTGAAAATATTAAGGGCTTCCAGATCAAAACTTAAAAAGGATGGTTTTGTAAAACCATCCCTCTTTATAGCTCTATAAGTGGGGCTGTACTGACAGACCCCACCGCCCCAGTCAAAGAACATACGACAACAGGGCTGGCCCAGGTCGCGTATGCCACTCCCGCACCAGGATCGGAGCTTTGTTCTCAGCGGGTGGTGCTTTTACCTTAACCTCAGTAGAGATTGTTGGCAACACAGGATTAAATCTTACAGCTCTTTGCATCACCTCAAAAGATGTGTCCTGCGCAAAGCGGGAAGTGACTTCTGTCGCTAGGATCTATAAATAATTGCCGCGGCCCAAACAACCAGCATAAGGCTCGTAAGACTCGCGTACCCTAATACTCGAACCAGGTTAGGATCCCCGTTCATAGTGACTGGCGCTTTTGCCCTAAAGTCCGAAGAACTCGGAGACAACGTAGAAGCAGGCCTTACTATCTTTTGCGTCACTTCTAAAGACGAATCCTGATAAAATGTAGGCTCTGCTTCTGTCGCGCAAAGCACACTTACTAAACTTAATATAAATAAATAAATCATTTTTCTCCTTTTTTCTATTTGCATGATTTTATCATATGAAATGTTTGCAGTAAACAAATATTAAAAAAGCTCGACCTACAAACTCTCACATAAGAAAAGTTTATAGCATCGAGCTTTTATATTAAGGCTTCCCAAATAAGTATTAAAGAGGATAGCTGTGTAAAGCCCCCTACCTAAGAAAAGACCTAAACTGCCAAACCGTATACTGCCAATCACAGCGTTGAAGCACCTGGCACTAACGTCTGCTGAGAAGTGCTGCGAACCAAATAGCAGACAGCCCTCCAGCCAAAGGTCCATATTGATACATTGTGTACGCTACCAGACCCGCCATACCCACGTTTGACACTACTTGCACCTTACTCCACGGCCTCACCGCAGTAGCTGGCGCCTCTTCTTTATAATCAGAAGCACTTTGTGACAAAGCAGCAGTAGATCCTACCACCCTTTTTCTCACTGTTTGCTCCTTTTCTGCAAATGCTTCCTGCGCAAAGGTGGGAGTTACTTCTGTCGCACAAAGCACACTTACTAAACTTAATATAAATAAATAAATCATTTTTCTCCTTTTTTCTATTTGCATGATTTTATCATATGAAATGTTTGCAGTAAACAAATATTAAAAAAGCTCGACCTACAAACTCTCACATAAGAAAAGTTTATAGCATCGAGCTTTTATATTAAGGCTTCCCAAATAAGTATTAAAGAGGATAGCTGTGTAAAGCCCCCTACCTAAGAAAAGACCTAAACTGCCAAACCGTATACTGCCAATCACAGCGTTGAAGCACCTGGCACTAACGTCTGCTGAGAAGTGCTGCGAGCCAAATAGCAGACAGCCCTCCAGCCAAAGGTCCATATTGATACATTATGTACGCTACCAGACCCGCCATACCCACGCTTGACACTACTTGCACCTTACTCCACGGCCTCACCGCAGTAGCTGGCGCCTCTTCTTTATAATCAGAAGCACTTTGTGACAAAGCAGCAGTAGATCCTACCACCCTTTTTCTCACTGTTTGCTCCTTTTCTGCAAATGCTTCCTGCGCAAAGGTGGGAGTTACTTCTGTCGCACAAAGCACACTTACTAAACTTAATATAAATAAATAAATCATTTTTGCTCCTTCTTGATTGTTTAAAGTATTTGGCTCTTACTGCCCAAATACTTAATAAGGGAGGAGCTTAGTTGTGCACAAACTCTCCCTTTACATAATTTTATCATATGCAATATTTTTAGCAAACAAGTGTTAAAAATCGACCTACAAACCCTCACACAAGAAAAACTCATAGCATCGAGTTTTAAAGAGGACAGTTTTGTACAACAGCCCTCCCTAAAGCCAAGGCTCTTAACACTCGTCGCCAATAAGTGAAGCAAACCAAACAGCCGAAACGCCCCCAGCTAAGAGTCCACATCGATGCGTTATGTACGCGACCAAACCCGCGCACGACACTACTTGGGCCACTTTCCACCACCTAGCCACAGTAGCTGGCGCTAGATCAAAAGCACTTTGTGACTCGACTTTAACAATTAAAGCAAACCAAACAGCCGAAACGCCCCCAGCCAAGAATCCATATCGATGCATCATGTTCCCTGCCAGGCCGACCAAACCCGCATACGACACTACTTGGGCCACTTTCCACAGCCTAGCCGCAGTAGCGGGCGGTAGATCAAAAGCACTTTGTGACAATGCAGGAATAGATCCTACCACCCTTTGTCTCACTGCTTGCTGCTCTTCTTCAGGTGTGCCCTTCAAAAAGGTAGTGACTTCTGTCGCACAAAGTGCACTCACTAAGCTTAACATTATTAAATAAATCATTATTTCCCCTATCCTTGATTGTTAAAAGAATTTGCGGCCTAGCAGACCCACAGGAACCCTACTGGTTAATGGCCGCACAAACCAAACAGTCTCCCTCAGCAAAGCCAAATTGATACACCATGTACGCTACCAAGCCCAGCAAACCCACGCACCCCAATACGTCCGTCATTTTCCACGGCCTAGTCACAGCAACTGGCGCTTCTGCTCTACGCTCAGAAGCTCTTTGCAAAGCAGAGGTAGACCCTACCATCCTGCACCTCACCTCTGGCTGCCCTTCTTCAGGTGTGCCGTGCAGGATTACTTCTGTCGCACAAAGCGCACTCACTAAGCTTAATACTATTAAATAAGTCATTTTTCTCCTGTTTTACTAGAAACAACCCTCTAGGTTAGCCTCACTCGGCCAGCATATGCCAAGCCCAAAGCACTCACAAGCCACAAAGTGGACGCAACCCCACTTACCCCATACACATATGAAGTAACAACACCAAACCCTACCACTGTTCCAGCTAATATTACTTGCTTATAAAGCTTATAAGAATCACCCTCTTCTGGGGCTTCTTGTTGTATGACCTGGATAGATTGTATGACCTGGATAGAGCCTACAACCCTTATCCCTTGCACATGTCTATCCAGGTGAGGATTAGGCTCTACTTCCGCCCCACAGAGCACACTTACTAAACCTAATATAAATAGATAAATCACTTTTTTCTCCTATTGTGAAGTTAGCACTAAAAAATTTTTCAGTCAAGCCAAATAAACAAGGTTTGCGTGCACAAGGTTAATGCAAAACACCACACAAATCCCCCTTAGGAAGAGTATGCCAAGTATAAAAGGCTCCCAAGCCATATAGAGGTCAAAACCCCGCTTGACACCCCACACGTATACACAGTCACAGCCGCTACGCCAACCATACCCACACACGTTGCTACTTTCAAAGCCTCGTTAATGAGGTGAGGTTCTGTTTGATCTATACATGCCGAAACTCTGTGTGGTGATTCAGGCATAAGGCGCCTGACCTCTGAAGAAGGTTCCTTCAAAAAACCAGGTTCATTTTCTGCAGCACAAAGAACGCCCACTAAACTTAATATAAATAAATAAATCACTTTTTTCCTATTTTTTAACCTACTATCAAGGCTTAACTTACACTGAAGACTTTCTTGCGTAACCCCTTTAGTTTGTAGGCCTTTATTTTCTTCTATCTACTTTATAGTTCTGATAAAATCAGAGATCAGTTAAGTGCAATGAGAGCAAACACCCCAAAGTAATATGCAGCTACATACGCAGCATCTGCTGCGCCAAAAGCGTAGAAACAGTACAATGCATAAGCAAAGACACCCGCACTTAGCACAACCCCTACATCACCTAGCCCACCGGCCATTTGACCCCGAATGTTCTCTGGGGTCGCCTTCTTTTCCTCTTTTTTTGCAGCGCTTTTATGGAATAAAGCTTGAGCTTGAGTTTTTTGATCAGAACACTCAACATTCAACGGTTGCTCGCACAGTAGTTTAGCCTTTTCTGCGCTGCTGCCCTCCCCATCCTCATCAGAAGGAGCATTTAAGTTAGCGACAGCACTCAGCCTCAGGGAATACGATGTTTGGGCCTCTACCGCGCTATTACCCGGCCCTTCATCACCAGAGAGAGTCGTTAGGTCAGCAGCACCAAGACCCACAAAAAATGAAAGTAATATAAAAATAATCATGACACATCCTTTTTTAATTTTCTAATGTGATAGCCTACTCTAACGGATCTAAGAAGTCTGGCTTCCCTTCCCTTTAAGGGCAAGAACTATCACCTTAGCCATCATAATATCATAAAACCTCAGCATTTTACAGCCACTAATAAAAAGATACTATATCCTTTGCCCCCCGCTTTCAGTCACTGAGCCACTAAGAACCCTAATGTCGGTATTGGTTTCTGTAGAATCAATACGAGCGCGCTCCAACATAAAGTGCAGCCACATACGCTGCATCTGTCACACCAAAAGCATAAAGGCAGTATAAAGCACAGACAAAAACACTCGTGCTAAGCACTATACCAACATCAAAAGTACCAAAGGGTGCAGCCATTTGGCGTCGCATAATTTCTGAGTTAACAACGTTTTCCCCTAGTTGAATGCCCTCCTGCTGATACATTGCTCGAGCACTGCTTTTAGGTGTAGAAAAAGTAATCTTCGGTCGCGAACTGTTTTGAGAACCTGCCGCTTCCCTACTGCAATCATCCTCTTCTAAACCAGCAGCACCAAGACCCACAAATAAGGCAAGTAATATAAAAATGATCATGACACACCCCTTCCTGTGTAATAGCTCACTCTAACAGGTCTAAGAAGTCTGGCCTCCTTATCTCTAAAATAAAATCGATCGCACCCCAGCATAAAGCGCCGCTATATAAACTACGTCTGTCACACCAAAGGCATAAAGACTGTATAAAGCATAAGCAAAAAAACCAGCCCTTAGCACAAACTCTGCATCTATTTTTCTAGGAGATTCAACCACTTGATGGCGTATAAAGTCTGGATTAATTCCCTTTGCCTCTAATTGAGTGACATCTTGTTGGTAAACCACTTGTCTGCTGTTTTTTTGCGTAGAAAACAGCACCTTCGGTTGCAAGCTGCTTTGGGTTCTAGTTCTATACTCTTCTAGATCAGCAGCACCAAGACCCACAAATAAGGCAAGTAATATAAAAATAATCATGACACATCCTTCTTTAAGTAGTTTTCTAACCAGTTAATGTGATAGTCCCCTTCTTGCACCTCAGGCTGATCCAAAAGGTCTAAATGTAAAGGAATGTTAGTGAGAACACCTGGTCCATCAATGACACACTCTTTTAATGCCCGCCTCAAGCGCAGTACCGCTTCCTTTCGATTAGGCGCATGTACTATCACCTTAGCAACCATACTATCATAATACTTCGGTATTTCACAGCCACTATATAAAAAAGAATCCATGCGCACACCATAGCCACCTGGCGCATGATAACTTTCCACTTGACCCGGTGTAGGGTAAAAGCTCCTTGGATGTTCGGCGTTAATACGAGCTTCAAATGCGACTCCTTTGAGCTCTATTTCTTTTTGCTCAAAAGGAAGTGGATGGCCACTTGCTATTAAAATTTGCTGCTTTACTATATCAATTCCCGTTATGGCTTCAGTTACCGGATGCTCTACCTGAAGTCGTGTATTCATTTCTATGAAATAAAACTGAGAATCTTTATAAAGGTACTCAACAGTTCCTGCATTAACATAACCAAGGTCTACAAGAGACTTCCGGGTTGTTTCTATTATTTGTTCACGCTCAGACGGAGAAAGGGCGGAAGACGGAGCTTCCTCTAGAACTTTTTGGTTTCTTCTTTGCAAAGAGCACTCTCTTTCCCACAGGCAAACCCCACCACCATGGCTATCCCCTAAAAACTGAATCTCTATATGCCGTGGGTTTTCAATAAAACGCTCGACGATCATCACTCCTGACTTAAAAGCATTTTCAGCCTCCTGCTGCAAAATAGGGAAGACCTTCGCAACCTCTTCCTCACTGCGAACAACAGCCATACCACGGCCACCACCACCAGCTGCTGCTTTAATAATAGCAGGATATCCGCAGGCTTGAGCGCGAGTTATGGCTTCTTCAACTGTATGCGTAGGGGAGTTGTCTCCTGGAACAACTGGTATCCCTACTTTTTTCATCATTTCTTTTGCTCGGCCTTTATCCCCCATAACCTCTATTATTTCTTTGCTGGGTCCTATAAATACCAAACCTTCATTCTCTACAGCTTTTACAAAATCAGCGCTCTCAGAGAGGAAACCATACCCTGGATGAATGGCGTCTGCGCCAGATATTTCGGCGGCTGCCAAAATAGAAGATATATTTAAGTAGCTATTTTTAGACAAAGCGGGCCCTATACAAACACTTTCATCAGCAAGCTTTACATGCATGGCATTTTTATCCGCCTCTGAATATACAGCCACTGTGGGCACACCAAGATCTGCGCAAGCCCTCATAATGCGCACGGCGATTTCACCTCTGTTTGCGATTAAAACCTTTTTAAGCATCTATAAGTACCATTTTTTGCCCAAACTCTACAGCTTGCTCATTTTGAACTAATATTTTTTTAACAACTCCATCTTGAGAGGCTACAACAGGATTCATTATTTTCATAGCTTCTACTATTAGCAGTGTATCCCCCTTCTTAACCTGCTTTCCTACAGAAATAAAGTGGTCTGAACCCGGTGAGGGAGACAAATATACGGTTCCTACCATAGGCGAAACCTCCCAAGACCCAGCCTCTTCTTCCACCGCTTCAGGGGCGGGTGAGGGCTGTGTTACTTGAGGGGTGGGGGCCACACTACCTCCTCCACCAACAACAACACGGATGCGACGCCCACCCTCTTCTACCTCTAGCTCACACAGGCCGTTTTCTCTTGCAAGGTCTGACAAGTGCGAAATTGATTCTTTCAGGTCTTTTTTCATGATGTTCATATTAACACAATATGCCTAACAGACCAAGATCAAGGGAGGCAACTCACTTAAAAAATGAAAAGAAAAAGCATTATGCTATTACATAATCCAAAAAAATACTCTTTGCTTCATCTGCAGAAAGCCTTTTGGGAACATCCACAGTCAAAAGAGTCAAATCAAATCCATTTTTTACTACCGCGGCTAAAGCCTTACGTTTGCGAAGTTGCTCTGCCTTACTTTCACAAGACAGTTTTTTCTTTGCCTCTAACTCTAAAGGCTCCACTGAAGCGAAGTCATTCGTTGATGCTTGTTGCAGAATAGCGCCCTCAAGGGATAAAAATTTACGAGTATATGTTGCACGCAAAAATGGGAAAAACGACTTTAAATTAGCCCCCACTCCAGCAAAAGCCCGCAATAAATTTTTCGTTTCTTCTACCAGTGCTTGTGTTGATTCTTCCTGGCTTCCTTGGGCGTTTAAAATATCCTTAGCTACTTGCACCCACTGCACTACAGCAGCGTCCACTAAATGTGTATCTTCAGCCTCAAACCAACCCATGCTAGTAAGCTTTTCTGATGCATTTTCTGATGCTGCGTTAAACTGTGGCAGGTTCTTTAGCTCGAGTGGAGAGCTGATTTCATAAACTGAAGAAATGAGGTCATAAACCTGTAAGAAAATAGGTTGTTTTAGAAAAAAACGCGCAACAGTTGCTACTGCATCAAACCTTTCCTTAATAGGCCACTGCATTACTAAATTAAGCCAAAGACAAGAGGGAACCTCTTTTTCTTGTTGCAAAACGACCCTTGGCACACTCAGCCTCATTAGAGAGAGAAGGCAGTCTATTACGGCTCTTTGCGAAGTCCCTAAATAGTTTTCCTCTGTAAAAAAGCTGCTGTGTTTGCTAACGGCTTTTTTAAAAAAGATTTTGCGGTATTTTCTTACAAACCAAACAGGGGATTTGTAGTAAGAGGCCTTCTCTTGCATAAAACCATCAAAATCTGCTTTTCCTTCTGCTGCAGCCTCTGCTTTTTCTACTATTTCTTGCACCTCGTCCAAAACAGCCTCATTAGCACTTGCATCAAACCTCCCATTCACACCTTGAAAAAGAGCATCTTTTATTGTTGAGTCCTCAGTATATCCCGCTATTTTAAAAGCTTGATTAATCTGTGCCTTTGCTGCCAAACTACGGTTAACTGTCTCTTTCTGTTGGGAGGAAGGTTCTTTTTCTAGTGGTAACGTAACTGGTATGGACACGCTCTCTTTTACTTTTGGTGCAGGGTCGTATTTGGCCCCTTCTCTTAGAAGAGGGCTAAAGCCTCCTGTTTGCTTGGTTTGACAACCTTCCACAAGCGGTGAAATCACCTGCACTATTCCTGTTTTTTTCAAACTTACTGGTGTCGAAGATCTTCGCAGGGCGATTGCGGTGGCCTTTGGCTTAGGTGGCGGCTCTAGCTTCACTCTTCCGCTTTGAACATCTTGGAGAAGATTGGTTACATCTTTTGTTTTGTCATACGTATCTTGTGTAACAGCAACCTTCCCGCCTTTCAGCATTTTCAAAACACATGAGGAAAAATTATCTAAAGGAGCCTCAGGTGTGTAATAAATTTTTATTCCTAAACTAGACATAGCACGAATTGTTCGTAACCCAGCCTCACATACTTGCCTAAAGGGCCTCCAAAAGCGCTTGTTTTCTTTATGCATAAGTTTACTGTTTAACAAAACCCGAAAAGACATCTCCACAGAAACTCCAGAAACCCCGCGATCTGAGATGACTTTAACCACATGACTTTTTAGAGCAACCTGATTGGGTAAACCTAAAGAAATGAAAGTTCTTCCGTCTTCTTCTGTTTCTGCTGCACCTGAATACAGCGAGATCACCTGCGAAAGTACCATAGTTAAAAGCAGTTTTTTCATTTTCTGCATACTACTACAACAAGTGCGGCTTTTCTTTATTTTGAGCAAAACCATTACACAGTCCAGTGCAGTAGAGTAACCCTTTTGTAACGGGTATAATGCCAAGTACAAAAGTTATTCACAGTATTAATATAATAATAAACTTATTACTTAGTGCTGTGAATATGTGATTAACTTAAAACAAACCTTTACTTACTTAACTTTTACGCTTCAAATAAGTCACAAAACTGTGAACAACTTTTTTTATTAACAAAGAAATCACGAAGCTTTAGTTTGCTAAAACCTCTTTTTTCGCATAGCATATAGCATATGCAAAACAAACACTTTTTAAAAAACACTTTCTGGATTGGTTTTTTTACTGTACTAAGTCGTGCTTTAGGCTATGTCCGTGAACGTATGCTTGCATACTACCTTGGCGTAAGCATGCTAACTGATTGTATAAGCATAGCTCTAAAACTTCCCAGTTTTTTTCGTAGAATTTTAGCAGAAGGTGCTTTTTCTTCATCTTTTTTACCTGTTTTTTCTCAATTAGCTAGCAATAAGAGAAAATCTTTTTTTCTAACCTCTTTAGTATTTTTATGCAGTATTTTGTTACCTCTTCTGTTTGTTTCTGAGGTTTGGACAGAAGAAATAATATCAACACTACTTCCAAAACTTCAGGATGATCCAGAAAAGCTAAAACATGTAGTTTCTTTCACTAAAATAACTTTCCCCTTTATCTTTTTTATAAGCATAGCAACACTAATGGGATCTGTACTTCAAGCATACCAAAAGTTTAAGTTAGTCGCTTCAGGGCCTTTTTGGGGGAATGCTACAATCATAATTTCAGCCTACTTTTTGATAAAAAAAGAGGCTTTACCCACAGCAAAAGCTATCGTTGTTTCTGCCTTTTTGTGTGGAGTGGTTCAGCTTTTTATCTTAGTTTATCCAGCTCTAAAGCTTTTACCCAAAGAAGGGCGTGCTACTTTAGCTTTTAAAGAAAGGCCTTTTCGAGACTTTTTAAAAAACTTTTTACCTGGTGTCATAGGAAGTGCAAGCACGCAAATAAACATTTTAATAGAAACTGCCTTTTTAACTTTTCTTGGTGTTGGCGGTGCATCGTATATTGCTTATGCAGATCGGGCCGTTCAGCTACTAATTGGGATAGTTAGCACGTCCTTAAGCACAACATTGCTGCCTGCCCTTTCCAGTGCCATAAAAGAAAAAAACCTTAACGAGGTAAACTCTCTCCTAAGAACCTCTCTGCATATTTGCTTTCTAATAGCGACTCCAGCAGTAGTTGCTTTTTTCTTGTTTGGCAAAACTTTAGTAGCTTTTATGTATAACTACGGTGCTTTTAAAGTGGAGCATATCAACCCGACAGCTGAGGCTTTACAAGGGTTTGCTATAGGGCTGCCCGCTTTCTTTTTGGTCAAAGTGTTTGCTACTGTGTTTTTTGCAAACAAAGACACAAGGTCTCCATCCATGGCCACTTTTATTGCAGTAGTTGTCTGTTTGATTAGTTCCTTTTGTTTAGTCCACAAGCTTCAGCACCTTGGTTTAACCCTGGCAACTAGCTTAGGAGCTTATGCTAATTTAATAATTCTTTTCATCGTAAACATAAAGAAAAGGCTAATACCATTAAAAGAAATCACAGGCGCTAAAATTGTTCCAATTCTGTTCGCAAACTGTCTTTTCTTTGCTATACTGTGGACGTGGAAGAGTTGGTTTTTAATCGCTTTGTCTCAAATTGATAACAGGTTTTTTCAAACAGTAACTCTAGTAACAATGGCAGTAATTCTCTATTTTCTTTGCTGCTTTGTTTTTGGGTTAACTAAATTTTGGCGTAAGCTTTTTAAGCGATAAATATGATATCTGCATTTATACTAGCTGGTGGTAAAGGGTCTCGAGTTACAGGTCCTATTTCAAAAATAGAGCTTCCTATAGCCGGAGTTCCTTGCTATAAAATTCTTCTAAATACAGTTAAAGAGCTAGAAGAGGTTTCCCCATACATAGTTGGGTCTCCTTACTTTCAAACAGTTCAAAACTGTCATGTTATTCAAGAGGAAGCTTTAGGTACAGGGCATGCAATAAAAGTGGCTTGCGAATCTTGGAAGCAAGAAATACCAGATCAAGTTTTAATACTTTATGCAGATGTTCCTTTAATAAAAAAAGAAACTATAACTAACTTAATAAATCAGCACGTCTCAAACAACCAAGCAATTACTCTTTTATCTTTTAACACACCTTTGCCAAACGGATATGGTCGAATTGTAGAAAAAAGTGGTCTAGTTCAAAAAATCCTCGACTCTCGCGATGATGAGAGGCCAGTTTTTGGAAACATGCTTGCACATAGTGGAATTATGATCGTAAAGGGTGCTTTTTTATGGGACGCTATAAAAAAAATTCAGCCAACTAATCAGCAACAAGAATACTATGCTACAGATATAGTTTGCATTGCTCAAAAAGTCGGTCTACAAGTTAAACATATTTCTATATCAGAAGATGAGGCTCAAGGTTTAAATACGTGGAGTGACTGGGTTAAGCTAGAAAAGATATACCAACTTCAGTTACGGGAACATTGGTTTAATAAAGGAGCTTTAGTAAGTGAGTTTACAAATCTTCACCATGATACTCAGCTTGAAAAGGGAGTGGTTGTTGAAAGCTTTGTTACCTTTGGCCCACAAGTCTCAGTAGGGGAGGGAACCCGAGTACTTTCTCACTCTCATATTTCTGAGTCAACTATAGGAAAAAACTGCTTAATAGGGCCTTTTGCCCATATACACAACAACTCAGAAGTTGGGGCTGAAAACAAAATAGGAAACTTTGTAGAAGTTACAAAGGCAAAAACTTCTGAAAAAGTAAAGGCAAAACACATGTCTTACTTAGGAAACGTAACTATTAAAGAAGAAGTGAATATAGGTGGGGGGGTTGTTTTTGCAAATTATGATGGTTTAAACAAGCATGAAACTTTGGTTGGAAAAGAAACCTTCATAGGAGCGAACAGCACTATCATTGCACCGTTAGAGGTAGGAAAAGGGGTTGTTATAGCTGGAGGTTCAACGATAACCAAGTCAGTAGAGGACTTTTCTCTAGCTTTTGGTCGGCCACCTCAAGTTAATAAAATCAATGGAGCAAAACAAACAAGTTTTGGTAAAAAAGCTAAGGAGAGCTTTTAGTAAAATGCTTTTTGTTTCTACAAGTAGCAATGATATAAACGTAAGGTTTGTCGAAAAAAAAAAAATAGGGGATACATTTATCTTTTTTAGTAAAGATGTGTTGTTTTTTGAAGGAAGAAATAACACCTTCTTTTGTGAAGGCTATCCAGAAGAGGATAGCTGCAGAGCATTTCCAAAGAAACGCTTAGTCAACCATTTAAAAAGTTTAGAGAACTTAAGCCCTAATGAGATAATAAAAGCAGTTAGTAAAGCCTTTTATGGAAAATATATGGTTGTTTTTGCTAACAAAGCAGACTCTAAACTTTCTTGGGCTTTTTCCGTTGGAAAAACTTTTTTTGCAAATAAAACAGGGCTTAGTTCTCAAGAGGGGGTTTTACAGAAAGATTGCATTTGTGAGGAAAAAAAAGTAGTGAGGCTAGGGGAAGATTTTGATGAAACCAAAGGTGTAAATCTTTTAAAAACTTCAAGTTTTCCCTCTATAAAACTTAGAGATATTAGCACACCACTTAAAAGGCAGTGCTTGTTTGCGCAAGGGCCTGCTTTAATGGTTGCATATGCCGCTCAAAGTTATATTGAAAAAAAAACAGGCCAAAAAATCCCTGTCATCAACGCAAACTTTTATAAAAAACAGGCTACAGAAAACGCAGTATATCTTCGCTACTTTGGGGAGGTTGTTCCTACATTAAGAGATGATACGGTTCTTTTATGCCCTGATATTCCAGAAGATAACCAAGTAAGATCTCAATATTATACTGCGCTTTTAAATGAGGTTTTATTCTTTTTTGGTTTAGCAAAGCCGGAGGTAGAAAGTATAAAACTGCCAGCGAACCTTTCTTCACAAGTTCAGTTTGAGTTTTTAAAAAAGAGAGTGTACCTTGGGTTTGAAGAGGCTTACCCTATAGCATGCTTAGCTTCATATACAGATCGAGTTTTGCAAGGAAGTCTTGCTATGGCGTACTCCTTAGGGGAGCTAAAACATGGTCCGCTTGCTACTATTGATAAAGATGTTATGGTGGTTTCTTTTATTCCATATACAGAAAAGTTTTCAAAAAACATAGTTAGCTTAAAAGAGGTTATAGCAAGAGGTTCAAAGGTTCTTGTACTTTCAGAGAAGCAGGGTGCTGATCTTTTAGAAAAGGCTTCAGTTCCCTTTGTAATTGTAGAGGGTTTCTTTTTTTATAATGTTTGGCGAGTTTTTTGTGCAATACTTGAAGAGCTTAGGCGGTAGAAATGTGTGGTTTGTTTGGAGTTAGTTTTTGTGAAAAAAATCAAGTAACACCAGTTCTTGTAAAAGGGGTGAAATCGGTAGAGTATAGGGGGTATGACTCTTTTGGGTATGCTGTTTTACAAGAAACAAATATAAAACAAACGCGTTCATTGAAATCACAAGAAATAGAAGGCCCTTTAGAGGAGGAGTCTAGTTTTGTTGGAATAGGGCATACGCGTTGGGCTACACATGGTCCTGTTACTATAAACAACACGCACCCATTTGTCCGAGGGTCTTTAGCGTTAGCTCATAATGGGACAATTGAAAACATAGATGACTTGCGGGAGAAGTATTTATCAAAGACAAAGCTAGAAGGCCAAACGGACACAGAACAAGTGCTTGCTCTATTGGATCAGTTTTTCACAAAAGAGAAGTCTTCTTTTTTTGCTTTTGAAAAAACAATTAGTCTCTTAAAGGGTAGTTGGGGTTTTTTAGCTTTATGCCAAGAAAACCCGACATCAATATTGTTTGCACGAAATAAGTCACCACTTATTATCGGGGTAGCAGAGGAGGGAAGCTATATCGCTTCAGACACATTAAGTTTTCCAGAAACGGTTAAAGAGGTTGTTTATTTAAAAAACGGAGACTATGGTTTTATAAACCAAAAGGTTTGGGTTGTTTTTAATGATCATAAAGAAGTGGCAAGAGAAGCTGTTTCTTTTTCTCAAAACTTATGTGGAACAGACATAGAAGGCTTTTCTACGTATATGCTAAAAGAAATATTTCAGCAACCTTCTGTCATTGCTTCAATACTTGAAAATAACCTCTTAGATAAAAAAGAGCTGGATTTCTCTCTATGGGTAAAACGCTTTCAAGAAAGCCCTTGTAGTATTATTTTGCTAATTGCCTCGGGATCCTCTTGTTATGCTGCAGAAATGGGGGCTATATGGTTGCGGTCTTTTTCTAAAAAAGAGGTGTTTGTTATAAGCGCAGATCGCTTTCGCCCTGAGGTAGTAACGGACGATATGCTTTGTTTTTTCATATCCCAGTCAGGAGAAACAGCTGATATTACCCATAAAATAGATGGCGTATCGTTGAAAAACACACTAAGCTTAATAAACACACCCCATTCGTCATTAGAGCGCCTTACAAGCTTTACTATTCCTCTTTTAGCTGGACCAGAAATAAGTGTTGCGTCTACTAAGGCCTTTCTGGGACAAATGTTCTACTTTTTAATTTTAAGCTTTGCTGCTGGAAAGGTTAGTCCTGCGCGTTGGCAAACTATAGAGCGTCTTCCAGGGCTAATAGATAAAGTTTTGCAAAGAGTTCCTGAAATCTTGCAAAGCCAGGATCTTTCTCTGATAGATGGTTATGTTATTGTAGCCTCAGAAAGAAACCTTCCTATAGCCTTAGAGGGCTGTTTAAAGATAAAAGAAATATCTTATAAAGAGAGCATTACTTTTAGCTTTTTTGAAACACTGCCTCATTTAGATAAGGAGCGAGCTGTGGTTATTTTAGCTGGAGAGAGTGATCTTTCTGTTGCTCAGTCTATAGTAGAGCATGCATTAGCCTTTAATAGCCCTGTGTTTGTCATTGCTCCGGAAGATGCGGTGTTTCCTGAAGAGGTTTGTCATCTTCCTGTTGAAGCCACAACAAATCAAATGTTTCCCTTTCTTGCTACAGTTATTTTACAGCTTATTTCATTTACCGCAGGCCTTCAACTTAGCAACAATATAGACCGACCTAGAAATTTAGCAAAATCCGTTACAGTGGAGTAAAAGTTATGATAATAAAAGATATAAGAAAAAGTTTCTTATCCTTTTTTGAGGATAATGATCACAAGATAATACGCTCAGCACCTATAGTTCCTGAGTCGGATCCATCTCTTTTGTTTACAGCAGCAGGCATGGTTCCTTTTAAAAACTACTTTCTTCAAACGATGGAGCCACCACACCACTCTTTGGTGTCTGCTCAAAAATGTGTGAGAGCGGGTGGAAAGCATAATGACTTTGAAAACGTTGGTTATACAAAGCGACACAATACTTTTTTTGAGATGTTAGGAAACTTTTCTTTTGGGAAGTATTTTAAAGAAGAAGCTATAGACTACGCCTGGAGTTTTTTAACAAAAGAGCTAGGCCTTAAAGCAGAGAAACTTTCTGTGACTTATTTTCATACAGACTTAGAAACAAAAAAGCTGTGGGGGCGTTATTTACCAGAAAGCAAAATTCAGAGCATAGATACAGATGATAACTTTTGGTCTATGGGGGACACAGGACCGTGTGGTCCTTGTACTGAAATATTTTATGACTTTTCAGATATGATACAAGATAAAAATGCCTCTGAGGAAGATCGTATAGTTGAAATCTGGAACCTTGTTTTCATGCAATATAATGCAGTATCTGCCACAGAGAAAGTTCCGCTAGACATTCCATGTGTGGATACAGGTGTTGGGTTAGAGCGTTTAGCTTGTATTTTACAAGGGGTAACAGACAACTATGAAACGGATATTTTAAAAGGACTTAAGCTTGGTATGTCAGAGGAGTTTTCTTGTCCAATAACGAAAGATAACAATACGGCATTTAATGTACTTGCGGATCATTTAAGGTGTGCGAGTTTTTTGGTAGGAGACGGTGTTTTTCCTGAAAATACAGGTCGAGGGTATGTCTTAAGAAAAATTCTAAGGCGTGCGATGCGTTACATGCGAACGCTGGATGTGAAAAGTAAAGGTCTACATTCTTGTGTTCCTATACTAAGCAACTTAATAGGGGATGTGTATGCAGAGGTTAGTCAACATGAAAAATTAATCATGCAAACCATACAGCAAGAGGAAGAAAAGTTTAGTGAAATTTTACATCAAGGGTTGAAAGTATTTTCGGAGGAGAAAAGCAGAATGACTGGCAAAGCCTTTTCTGAAAAAGTTTGCTTTGAACTTTATGACACTTATGGTTTTCCTTTAGAGTTGTCCTACGAGTTGATTTTAGGGGCGTCATTAACCATAGACAGAAAAAAGGTGGAAATGCTTCTTGAAGATCAAAAAGAGCGCTCGAAGGCTTCAAATAAGCTTCAAGGCCCAGAAGGCACCAGCTTTTTGTTAAAGGGGGTAGCTGAAACTAACTTTGTGGGATATGTTTGCTCAAAAGCAGAAGGTAGAGTTTTAGCTGTTTTTGATGAGAAAGGACAAACGGTTCAATGTGTAAGAAAGGGAGAGGTTGGTTTTGTTGTAACGGACACGACACCTTTTTATGCTGAGTCAGGAGGACAAGTAGGGGATACAGGAGAAGCCTTTGGAGACGGCATACAGATAGCTATAGAAGACACCCAAAAAAAAGAAGGCGTGTTTTTTCACAAAGTTCAAGTAAAAGAAGGAGAGGTACTGGTTGGCACTGCTTTAAACTTAAGCATAGATGTTGATCGTAGGTCTCGAATTCAGGCTAATCACACAGCAACTCACCTTTTACATGGGGCTTTAAGATCCGTTTTTTCAGATTCTGTTGTGCAAAAAGGGTCTTTAGTTAATGAAAAAGGTTTGCGTTTTGACTTTCGCTTGGTCGGCTCTGTTTCGGATGATGATTTGAAAAAAGTGGAAGAAATCGTTAATGCTAACATTTTAGAAAATGCTTTAGTAGAAACAAAAGAGTGCTCCATTGATCAAGCGAAAAGCTTGGGGGCGATTGCGCTTTTTGGTGAAAAATACGCAGATACAGTTCGTGTTGTGTGTGTGGGTGAAGATGTTTCTAAAGAATTTTGTGGAGGATGTCACGTTCCACAAACTGGTTCAATTGGTTTCTTTAAGGTTGTTAATGTGCAGAGTGTGGGAGCAGACACAAAAAGAATTCAAGCTTTAACAGGTATGAATGCCTTAAGACATACTCAAGATATGCTTCTTGTTTTGACAAAAATCAAACAAAGACTTTCAGCAAAAGAAGAAAACCTTTTAGAAATATTGGAAGAAAAGCTTTCCAAAACTCAAAAAGATGAGGAAGGTGTTGTGTTTGAAAAAGAAGAAAAAATAGCCTTGGGTGCCAACACTCTTCTTGTGCGATCCTATAAGGGGGGTGATTTCGCAAAAGTTAGAAAGGATGCAGATGGGGTCAAAGGTTTAAAAAACACAGTGGCTTTGTTCTGGATGAATGCTTTTGATAAAAAGGTTACTTTAGGTTTAGCAGTTTCTCCGGACTTGGAGAAAACCTTTTCCGCTAAAGTTCAAATAAAGCCTTTGGGGGAGATTCTTTCTGGAAAGTCCCACGGAGGAGGGCGAGATGATTTTGCGCAATGTGGTGGGGGGCGAGTTTCCACTCTCAAAGAAATAACAGAGTTTGTAGTTAATCTTCTTCAGAAATAAAATGTTTCACGTGAAACGAGTTGTGCTTTAAAATAAATCCGCACAATATAGGAAGGGCGCCTGAAAGCAAAAAGAAAGCCCTCCAGGAAAGAGAGTTCGCGCAGAACCCACCTAGGGCGCCCCCTAAAGAAAATGCAATATAACTAATTGACATAAAAACATCGTAGTTTTTGTAGTTTTCTGAGAACATTACGCTGAGAATTAAAAACAGGCCCATGTTGCACCCATGGAAGAAGTTTGCAAGAAAAAATAGAGTGTTTAAAAACAAAAGGCTTTTTGTTCCACCTGTAAGAAGAACAGCCAGAATGTGAGACGCTCCGCATCCGAATAAAGAAAAGAAGGTCCCTTTGATTGTGTGTTTAGATTGGCAGATATACATGGCTGCTTTTGTTCCTAAAAGAGCGGCTACTACACCAACGCTACCTTTGCATAAAGCAATGTCTGTCCAAGAAAATCCTTGGCTTTTGATGAATGGAATGATCATTGCTTCATACATGTAATTTGGTGTTAGAAATAACAAAGCAAAAAAGCAAAAGTTTTTTTTGCTCTTTAGTATTTTAAGGGGGTGATTTGTTTTTGAAAGGTGTGCTGTTTCCTCCCAGTTTTTTTGAGAAAAGCTTATTTTTGAAAGGAGTAGAGGAAAAAACACAAAAAGAAAAGATAGGGCCCACCCAAAAGAGTTTGCGATCAATAGGAGCAGGGTTTTTGATGTAATAGAGCCCATCCGATATCCTAAAGCTACTCTGCCTTTAAAGAGGCTTTTTTCTTTTTTGTTCATTGCTTTTTTTAAGCAGTGATGGCCTGATAAGGTTTCTATAATGGATGTCCCCCAGCAGCCTAAAAGAGAGCCTGCTATTAAAAACATCATGTGGGTTTTGTGGAGAGAGCAAAGGGTTATGCCTATGCAAAGTAGGGCAAAAGCGTTTTTGGGAGATATTCTTTTTATGGGAAGGGCAAACGTTCTGATGATAAAAGGTGCGCTCAAAATATTTGCGAGCCCAACGCACCATAAAGGTGCGTTGTCGTCTATCATAATGTAAGAGGCAGAGCGAATAAAAGTGTTGTACCCTACGCCAATAGTGAATCCAAAGCCCACTATTGGTGTGGCCCACTTCTTCAGGTGGTTTTTAGTAACGCGAAACATGCTACTGCTTGTAAAGTTTTTCAATAAAGGTTTCCAACTCCTCTAGGTTTTTGAAAGATATCTCGATGCGACCGCCCTTGGGTGATAAAAAGACTTTTGTGGGAAGACAGACCTCTTTCATAATGGCAGACTCAATATTTTTAATGTCAATGCTAGTGGATTCGTCTTTAACTGTTTTTTCTAACTCGCGAACTGACATTTTGGTTTCTGCGGCTTTTTTTGCGAGTTCAGTGGCCTCTTTTTTGCCAACAAGTGTTCGTGCGTGTCCTGCCGATAGTTTCCCGCTTTTTACCATCTCTTGAACCTCTGATGGGAGGGTTAGGAGTCGAAGTGTGTTGGCGATATAAGAGCGGCCTTTCCCTATAAGTTTTGCAAGCTCTTCCTGGGTGCAGCTCCTGCTGGTTAGAATTTGTTGTAAAGATTCAGCTTCTTCTATAGGGGATAGGTTTGCTCTTTGAATGTTTTCAATAAGGGCAATTAGCATAGAGTCTGCATCAGACATGTTTTTCACCACAGCGGGTATCTCAATTAGATCTAATGCTTGTGCAGCTCTAAAGCGTCTTTCTCCGGCGATGATTTCGTACTTATCCCCAACCTCTCTTACTAATATTGGTTGTAAAACGCCATGCTCTTTTATGGATTTTTTTAGGTCGCTTAAGTCCTCGTCTGCAAAGGTTTTTCGAGGTTGGTTGGGGTTTGGTTGTAGGTTTCTTAAGGGTATAAGGTGTGGTGGTCGGGAGCCTTCTGCTTCCATTTCTGAGGTTTTGATGTTGTCAAAGAGTGCGGCGATGCCTTTTCCTAGGTCATAGTCTTTTGTCATGAGTTTCTTCCTTTTTCAAAAATTCTTTTCCGAGTTGAATGTATGCTTTGGAGCCGACGCTGTGGAGGTCAAAGATTACTCCAGGAACTCCGTGAGATGGTGCTTCGGCTATTTTTATATTGCGTGGGATGACGGTTTGAAAAACCTTGTCCTTAAAGTGGCTTCTAACTTCTTTTGCCATGTGTGTGCTAAGGCGTGTGCGTCCATCGTACATGGTTAAAAGAAGGCCTTCCAGTTCTAAGGACGGGTTGAATTCTTGCTTTACGAGACGAAAAGTCTGTATAATGTGGGCTAGACCCTCTAGCGAGAAAAAGTCGCACTGCAGCGGAATGATAAGGCCGTTTGATGCCGTAAGGGCGTTTAGTGTTAGAAACCCGAGGGAAGGTGGGGTGTCAATAAAGATATAGTCAAAAGAGACATCTTTTAGACGGTCTTTTAGAAAGGACTCGCGACCTTTTTTGGAGACCAGCTCTACCTCAGCTCCCACTAGGTTTTGGGAGGAGGGGGCCACAAAAAGGTGAGGTATTTTTGTGGCTAGAACAACGTCTTCGAGCCGAGCCTTTCCTATAAGGAGTTCGTAGGACCCTTTGGATGAGCGAATGCCTAGGCTTGCGCCCGCGTTTCCTTGTGGGTCTAGATCTATAAGCAAAACACGGCGTCCAGTTGTGGCAATTGCCGTTGCTAGGTTTACGGTGGATGTTGTTTTCCCAACACCACCCTTTTGATTGCAAAAGCTAATGATTTTCATAAGGCAGTATAAGGTTAGCACGTGATGAGGGTTAAATCATCTCGTTTCACGTGAAACAGGATTTATTTTTTTGATGTGTGCGATCTAAGAGTTCATTGTTCGATAAAACTCAGAGTTGTCTTTGGTTCCTTGCACCTTTTGAAGCAAGAACTCCATTCCTTCTGCTGCCCCCATGTTGAGCAAAATGCGGCGCAGAATTGTGTTTTTAGTGTGGTTTTCAGGAGAGACAAGAAGGTTGTCTTTTCTGGTTCCAGAGCGTGCGACGTCTATGGCTGGGTAAATCCCTTTTTGTGCTAAACGTCTGTCTAAGCATATTTCTGAGTTTCCAGTTCCTTTGAACTCCTCAAATATAACATCGTCTGCTTTAGACCCTGTTTCCAGAAGTGCGGTCGCTATGATGGTTAAGGATCCACCGTTTTCTATGTTACGCGCTGCGCCCAAAAAACGCTTTGGCTTCTGAAGAGCGTTGGCGTCCAACCCTCCTGTTAAAACTTTTCCGGAAGAGGGGGTGACAGTGTTGTAAGCTCGGGCTAATCTTGTGATTGAGTCTAAAAGAATGACTACATCTTTTTTTTGTTCGGCCATGCGTTTTGCTCTTTCTATAACCATTTCCGCAATATATGTATGGCGTTGTGCTGGTTCGTCAAATGTGGAGCTGATGACAGGGCTCTTTACAGTGCGCGCCATGTCGGTGACTTCCTCAGGGCGCTCATCTATTAGAAGAATCATTAAGTGAACGTCAGGGTGGTTGTGCTCTATGGATTGAGCGATGTTTTGAAGAAGTACTGTTTTACCAGAGCGAGGGGGGGCTACGATTAGTGCCCGCTGCCCCTTTCCTATAGGGGTTACTATGTCTATTACACGCATGCTGGAGTTTGCTGCTGACTTTGGTGGAGAGTTGGGAACTTCTAAGGTAAGTGGTGAGTCTGGATACAAGGGGGTGCAGTTGTCAAAGGATATCATCCTTTTCTTTTGGTCTTGATCACCCTCTAGTTTCAGGACTTTGTCCACAGAGAAAAAGCGCTCGTTGTTTTTGGGCTTTCGGATAGACACCGTAATCTCCACCCCAGTCTTTAAGCCTTTTCCTCTTATCACAGAAGGAGGAACGTAGATATCGTCTGGCCCGGGCAAAAAGTTGTTTTCTTGAAAGCGCAGAAAACCAAAGCCATCTTGTGTTGTTTCAATGACACCTTTTGTTTGAAGCTTTTGTCCTGATTGTGACAAAATTTTCATGATGGCAAAAATAACATCTGATTTTTTTAGTGCAGCAGGGTGGCTGATGCCAAGCTCTACAGCATACGCAAAAAGTTCTTCCGGAGAGAGACCGCGTAAAGACGTAACGTCGACTATTTTTTCACTCATAATATTTGGGATTGGTTAATTATATAACCCTTTTAGAGAAAAAGCAACAAATAGAAGTTGTATGCAGTTGGCAGCGGGTTGGGTGTGGTGCTATAATTTGGACATGAAGGCTATCGTAATACTTATCCTATGGGGGGCTTTTTGTGGAGGGGCTGCGAACTGTGCCGCTTTAGAAGAAGAGAAGATTGAAGAACTAAAACAAGAAAGATCTTTAGCAGCTAAGCTTTTGCAAAAAGGCGTGTTGGTCGCTCAAGTTCCGCTAAAGGGAGTTAGGGGCTTAGGAGAGGGCTGTGAGTTTTTAACTGCTAAAGAGCATCCTTGGAGTGATGTAGAAAGGAGGCGACTGTTTGTGGGGCCTCTTTTGTGGGTGAAGGTAGTGAGCGCGCGAGAAGCGTTTGTCTTGCAGCAAAACTTGGAAAGCCTTGAGTTGGCAAGAGTGCACATAAGTAACTCCGTGAAACCGACGATTTTTTTTCGTGTGAGACATAAAGAAAAGGGGAGTGATTCAATTGAGTGTTTGCCCTCAGATAAAGTCTTAAAGAGTTTTTATCGGATGAGCTGGCCCTTGTATTGCGCTTTGGAAGTTCTTCCATTGTATGATGGGGTGTGGGCTGATCTTAAAAAAGGAGCCAGCAAAGAGGGTAGGCGCGCTCTTTTTATAACAGAGGACTCTTTACAGTGCCTCTCCGGGGGGGCGTATGAAGACCCTAATGTGACCTTTTATAAAGTGATTAGCGGCCTGACCCCTTATAAGGATTACTTCTCTATAGAGTGTACGCCGTCCGTTAAGAGATGTCAGTCATTCTTTAACTACCTTTCGGGTTTTTTGGGACATCTAGAAGAGTTTCTTAACATTAACTTAGTGGCTGCTGCGGCGGATGAAGAGGAGTTAGGAGTTGAGTGGACAAGCGCAAAAAAACATCTAGACGGTATGCTTGGGGTTTGCCAGGTGTGTGGGTACGCTGTGGGGGCGGATTTGTGTTTAGTGGAGCCTGGTGTGAAGGCTGAAAAAAAGGAAGGGGCGAAGAAAAGTGAGGACAGTAGTGGCTTTGGCTTAACAGGTCTTGCAGGCGTGCAGTTTTTTTGCGGTGAGCTGGCTGTTAAATTTCTGCAGATGGACATGATAATGAGCTCTGTGTGTGAAATTTGGTTTGACAAAGGCTTTGGCAGTGAGTGGGACACTTTTGCTTTGCAAATGTTTGAACTTTTTCGTAGTAGTCGTGAGTTTTTTGAGCGTGGCAGGCCATTCTTTGAGGAGGCGCAAAGAACGTTTTCTGACAGATTTTTTGGAGTGGATGGAAGCGAGAAAAAAGAGGTCGTGAATTTGCAGAAAATGCCAATGAAGTTGAAAGTAAGGTCGCATAAGTCTAAAGTGCGACAGTTTTCGGAAATGGTAAACATAACGAGTCGCGAAAGCAGTAGGTCTCTTTTCCGGTCTGAGTCTGCAGGTAGTTTGGCAGAAGAAAAAGTAGGTGGGTTGGTGTGCCATGTGATTAAGTTGGATTCTTTAGAGCCGCGTGACTTGTGTGGTGATGGGCATATTATGCAAACAAGTCTTAATCGACTGGAGGGTCTAGCGGAGCTATTGTGTGAGCCTGATCAAACAATATTAGATCCGAAAGGCAGCGCATTGCTGTTTTAGGTCCTGCTGAAAAAAGCAATAGATTTCAGGTAAAGCTTCTTATTTTTTGGAGAGAAAGTTTTTTTTGTCAGTGACCTTGGAGAAGGCCTCTGCTTCAGGCAACGGTTGCTTTTTTTCTGTAAGGTAGTTTTGTGACTCAGACTGTTGTTTGTTAAATAACGTCCAGGCTTGCGCCTCTGGGCTTAAATCATCAACTATAGCGTTAACTGGGCACTCTTGCACACACACGCCGCAGTCGATGCAGAGGTTTGGGTCAATTACAAGCATGAGATCTAATTCAACGAAGCAGTCTACGGGACAAACCTCGACGCAGTCAGTGAACTTACATTTTATGCATTTTTCAGTAACAACATATGTCATTGTGTGTGGTGGGCGCTATAGGGTTCGAACCTATGACCAACTGATTAAAAGTCAGCTGCTCTACCAACTGAGCTAAGCGCCCTTCTAAAATATACCCGCTGCCGGACTCGAACCGGCACGGCAAAAAGCCAACGGATTTTAAGTCCGTAGTGTCTACCAATTCCACCAAGCGGGCGGTTCTTTGTGGAAACTCCACTCCACATTCTAACAAATAAATCGCAAAAAGTCTAAAAAATGCTATTTTCGTTATGCTATAATGAAAAAAAGGGTTTAGCATATGAATTTTTTACGAAAAATTTTTCCGACGAAAAATGATAGATTTTTGAAAGAGCTGCGTAAGATTGTAAAAAAAGTAAACGCACTCGAGCCAGAAACCGAAAAGTTAACCTCAGAAGAGGTGAAGGCAAAGTTGGCGGCGATTAAAAGTAGGCTTGCGCAGGGAGAGTCTCGAAAAAATGTTTTGCCAGAAGTTTTTGCTCTTGCGCGAGAGGTTGCACGCCGTCGTTTAAATATGAGGCACTTTGACGTCCAGATTATGGGGGGTATTGTCCTTGTGGATGGTAAAATCTCTGAAATGGCAACGGGTGAAGGAAAAACACTGGTGGCGACTTTAGCAGCATCGTTGATTGCGTTAGAGGGGAAGGGGGTTCATGTTGTAACGGTGAATGACTTCTTGGCTCAGAGAGACGCAGAGTGGATGCGTCCTGTTTATGAGGACCTGGATTTAAGTGTAGGAGTGGTGACAGCAGAGTCTTCACCAGAAGATAGGCGGGCTGCTTATCTGTGTGATATCACTTATGTTACAAATAACGAGCTTGGTTTTGACTACTTAAGAGACAACATGCGTGGTTTGGGGGAACTTCCTTCATTGCGGCCGTTACACTTTGCCATAGTCGATGAGGTTGACAGTATCTTAATAGATGAGGCTCGGACACCGCTTATTATCTCTGGTCTTGCAGAAGATAAGAAGCACTTGTGTGAGTTAAGTAATAGTATAGTGAAAGTGCTTAAACCCTCTCATTATGAGATTGATGAAAAAAGTAAAGGCGTGACACTTGCAGAAGAAGGTGTGGAGTTTATAGAAAAACACCTTAAGGGGCAGGGCATAATTCAAGAGGGAGAATCTCTATATAGCGTGGAGCATGCATCAATCTTGCACTTTATTACTCAATCCTTAAAGGCCTATCATCTGTTTGCAAGAAACAAAGATTACATAATTCGTAATAACCGCCTAATGATTGTGGATGAGTTTACAGGGCGCATTATGGAGGGCAGGCGGTTTTCTGACAACCTTCACCAGGTTTTGGAGGCGAAGGAAGGTTTGCCCATTTTGCGAGAAAACCAAACCTTAGCCTCAGTTACCTACCAAAACCTCTTTAGAAAATACAAAGACCTTTCGGGTATGAGTGGAACTGCTGTTACTGAGAGCGTGGAATTTTTTGATATATATAAGCTTGAGTGTATTGGGTTGCCTACAAATAAAAAAGCGACAAGAGTGGACAGGCAAGATTTGCTTTATGCAACATTTGAAGAAAAGCTTAATGCAGTAGTGCAAAAAATAGAGGACTGCCATAAAAGAAAACAGCCAGTTTTAATCGGAACTGTGAGTGTAGAAAAATCTGAAGTTTTTTCGCAAGCATTACGGGCTAAAAAAATACCGCACAATGTTTTAAACGCTAAAAACCACAAAAAAGAAGCGCAAATTATTGCTTCTGCAGGAGAACCAGGCGCGGTTACTATTGCCACAAACATGGCTGGTCGGGGAACAGACATTAAGCTTGGTGGAAATGCTGAAATTTTGGATGCAAAAGGAGAGGACACCGAAAGGTTTGAGAGGCAAAAACAACAAGTTATAGAGGCTGGAGGTTTGTGTGTTGTTGGAACTGAGCGCCATGAAAGCCGTCGTATCGACAATCAGCTAAGAGGGCGTTCAGGACGTCAGGGAGACCCAGGTGAAACGGTGTTTTTCCTTTGTTTAGAAGATGACTTGATGCGGATTTTTGCAGGAGATAAGCTTCAGTTTTTAATGGGGCGCATGAAGAAGCAAAAGGGTGAGCCAATAGAGCATGCGGTAATTACCCGCTCTGTTGAAAAGGCCCAAATGAGAGTGGAAGCTCAGAACTATGAGGTAAGAAAGCACTTGCTGAAATTTGATGATGTTATTAACAACCAAAGGGAAATGGTTTACGGGCTAAGGCGAGAAATCATTGAGGGCGTTGATGGAGTCAAAGATCTTTTGCGCGCAGATGTAGGAAAGGTCGCTAACAACCTTTGTCAGGCTGCATTTCCTACTGGCGAAGTTAGCGCGGAAGGGGTATCTGCGCTGAGTGCAAAAGTACAGCGAATTGTTGGAGAGGGTGTTGAAAACAAGACTTTTGATACGTTAGCAGAATATCAGAAGTTTTTGGAAGATATGTTTTTTGAAAAACTGAAGCTATGGTTTGAAGCTGAGGATAGCTTTGTAAACCCTCAGTTAGCTTACTTGCTTTTGATGATTCAGGATATGAAGTGGCGTGCGCACCTAGGAAAGGTTGACTCCTTGAAGCAGGGGGTCAATTTGCGGTCATATGCGCAAAGAAGCCCAATTGTTGAGTTTAAAAAAGAAGCGTATGACTTATTCTTGCATATGCTAGAAGAAGTGCTTTTGGACTCAGTAGCTTTTTTGATTCACCAAAAGCAGCCCGCAGAGCGCTCTGCGGAATCTTCACAAGAAGAGGCGCCAGCTCCGTCTATAGAAAAGCGTAGTGACCGTTCTACGGTTTCTCGCAATGACCCTTGCCCTTGTGGGTCTGACAAAAAGTATAAGCACTGCCACGGAAAGATATCTTAGCTGTTTGATGCAGTTGCTAAAATAGTAATGGATGCTGCTTTCTTTCTTGCAGGGGTTAGGTGTTGGGCGGCAAGCATCTTCGCGGCGGCTTTTTTTCCTATAAATATATCTTCAGGCGGCAGAATAGCAACCAACGAGGCTGTTTGAAAATTTTGTACGCAATGGTATTGCAAAAAAAGAATAGGTTTTGCTAATCCAGGGGCTTTGTACTCCATTACCGTTTCAGTGGACCCTTGAAAAGTAAGATGGTTTTGTGTTTGTGGCAGGGTGCTGAAAAGAGTCAGGAATAGTTGATCTTTTTTGGAAGGTGACTGGCAAGAAAAAACATTGTTTTTTAGAGAGAGGGTCAAGTGTTCCTTGTAAACTTCTATGGGCTGTGTTCCTCCGGTGATTGAGGGCGCAAAAGGCAATGCCGTAGTTTGTGGTGGCGTATCTTTTTCGAGCGCAGAAGTTACATAGTACGTTTGCTCGCCTATAGTTGTGATGAATATGCAGGAAGTGTAGTGACTGGGGTCTCTCGCAGCAAATAAGACAGCAGGTGAGTAAATGAGTGATAAAATAGTAATGATTTGATAAAACATGGAGAATTATAGCATACCGAATGATGCTGGTACAAATGAGTAGGTAAGGTTATGTGGGAGTTTGGGATAGATGAGGTGGGGTATGGTTGCTGGGCCGGCCCTGTTGTTGTGTGTGGGGTTGGTTTAGAGGCCCATTCTGAGGGTTCTTTTTGTGACTCAAAGCTCATCAGCGCCAGCCGTAGAGAGGCGCTGTTTTTGCAGCTTATTAATATGTGGCGCAAAAAGGAGGCATATATATTTATAGCTGTGGGGGCGGTACGTGAAATTAATAGCCAAAATATATTGGTAGTTACGCATCAGTGTATGGAGCGAGTGTACTCTCAGGCGCCCTGTCATATCCGACAAAACTGTTATATTGATGGCCGGCTCGTGCCACGCGGACTTGAAGGTAAAGCCTTTGCTCTTGTGAAGGGAGACAGGGAGCGGCAGACTATAGGGGCGGCGTCTATTTTTGCAAAAGTTTGGCGGGATCATTATATGGACTGTTTGGGTTTAGTTTACCCAGAGTACATGTGGCCTAGAAATAAAGGCTATGGAACGGCTGCACACAGTAGTGCTATTGAGAGGTTTGGGATAACACGCTATCATCGTGTGAAGTATAAAAACTTTCAAAAAGAAGGGCTTTTCGAGAGAAAGGATTAGAGGATGCTTTTGCTAGTTGAATCTGTGGTTTGATTTGAACTGCATTTTGTGGGATAATATCGCTGAGGAGTTTTTATATGGCAAGAGTTTGTCAAATTACGAAAAGGCGCGCTGGTCGAGGAAATAGAGTGAGTCACGCTCATAACTGCACCAAAAGGGCTTTTAATATTAATTTACGCAATGTAACCTTTTCAACAAGTGTTGGCATAAAAGTTCGTGTTAAAATTACACCGAAAGCTTTGCGTACAGTTGAAAAAAGTGGTGGAATTGAAAGTTTTGTTTTAGCTCAAAAAGAGCAAAACCTACATCCAAAACTACGCCTTTTGAAGAAACGGTTACTTTCAGTTTCTGCATAATGACTGAGTCCTTTCGCAAGATAGAAGACTGTGCAGGGTCTTTTTTAAGCCGACTGAAGCCTTTAAAAGCCAGTGAGTGGCTTGATACAATTGTTGCGTATTGGCCGAGAATTGTGAATTCGGCATTAAGTGGGCAGCTGGTGCCTGAACGTGTTTGGTTCCGACGACCTTTGTTTTGCCAAGAGGGAACTTTAACTGTACGAGCCCTCTCAAAGGGTGCTGCACTTGTTTTGCAGCATGAGTCTTTGAGGATAGTGCAAGCAGTGAACCTGTTTTTTAAGCAAGAGATATTAGTTTCAGTGAGGGTGATTGCGTGAGGTTGTCATTTCTTTTTCTTTTGATGTCTTTAGTCGTAGGTGCAACGTCTACTACAGTCAAACATGAAAAGGGAATAGGTGAGCGCTTTGAGGGATATTATGGCCACTGGGAGTTGGAGCAAGAAGATGCACGTTTTGTTGTCATTATGTTGTCGTCTTTAGGGTGCCCGGGCTGTGCTGTTTTTTCTAAAGGTCAAAAGGCTAAACTCATCAAAAATCTGAAAAAACATGGAGTCGCTATGCGGCTAGTGGATTACTTTTTAACAAAAAAAGATGTGCGTGCGATGGCTTTTGTGCGCTGCTTGGAGCCTGAAAAGCAAAAAAGAGCGTGGGCTTTGTTAATGAAAGGTCAGCATTTATGGTTTTCTGAAACCACGTCAGTGTACGACTCTTTAAAAGATCTTGCGGCTCAGAAAAACAGTGGTCTGACTGTGCCAACCCCCACTCAGTGGGATGCTCAAAATAAGGCCGAAGTGTTACAACGCCAAAGCTTAGAAGCTATAGGGCATATAGAGGCGCTTCCTTTCTTTTTTGTTATAGATAGGCAACGGGATGATTTGATCATTTGTGACACGTTTGAAAACCTAGTCGAGTTTTTAGAGAAGAATGTGTACAATCAGAAGAGGGGCAAAAGGTGGACAAAAAAGAGTTTACAACACTGCTAAAGTCTGTAACCATTGAAATGCTAGTGTTTGCAGGGGTTTTAGGTGGTTTAGGCTATTTTGTAATGTGGATAATAGGCCGCGATACTTTGCTTGGGTTTTGTAGCGGAGCGATTCTTGGTGTGATGATTGCTCTTGTTTCTATTTATCGTCGATTAAGAAGGTACGCACGTTATGAATAATCCGATGCTGCAATTTTTCCAAGGTGTGATTTTTCCAATTAAGGTTTGGGGGTATGACATCAGCATTACAACAGGGGTGCTTTTTATGCTTTTAAGTACTGTGTTGGTAGTGTTTTTTTGCTGGGGCCTTCGTAAGCGTGAGTTGAGGCCTGGATATTGGCAAACTTTGGTGGAGCAAACGATCCTTTTGCTTTGGGAGATGATTGGCTGTAAAAAGCAAAAAAACACTCAGCGCATTTTACCAGTAGTCGCTTCGCTTTTTTTAGTGGTAATGTTTGGAAACTTGGTGGGCCTGGTCCCTGGATCCTACACGTTTACGAGTCAAATTATAGTCACAGGAACCTTGTCCTTGGTAATATTTGCTCTTTCCATTATATGGGGATTGCAAACGCAAGGCGTTGCTTTTTTTAAACACTTTATTCCCAAAGGGTGCTCTGTTTGGCTTTACCCTTTACTCATTCCAATAGAGGTAATATCTTTTTTTACACGACCGATTAGTTTGGGTTTGCGACTTTTTGTAAATATGGTTGCAGGCCATTCAATTGTTGCCGTGTTTGCATCCTTTGCTGTGAGTTTTGGGGTTGTAAGTATTGCCGTAGGTATTCTAAATACAGTACTTTTTGTGTTAGAGTTTGGTGTGGCGATAATACAGGCTTACGTGTTTGCGATATTAAGTAGCTTATATTTAAAAGAAGGGCTGCATGAAGTTTAATTAATTGGCACAATAGTGTTAATATACATCAGGAGGAACTATGGAAGTAGAAAGTGCAAAATTAATAGCGGCGGGTATCGCTGTTATTCCGTTATTAGGTGTAGGTATTGGGATTGGAAATATTTTTGCGACGCTTATTAAATCGATAGCCCGCAACCCAGAGGTTCAAAAAAGTGTATTCCCTATGGCAATTTTAGGTTTTGCCCTAACAGAAGCAGTGGCATTAATAGCTCTTCTAGTATCCTTTTTAATTCTCTTTAGATGATTGATCCTTTTTTAAAACATTGGTTTACGCAAATATTTTGGCTTCTTCTTTGCTGGACGTTCCTTTTTGCGTTTTTTAAAAAATGTGTAGTTCCGTGGTTTTTAAAAGTCCAGGGTGATCGAGAAAGCTGGCACCGCAAAAAGGAACTGTCTATTCAAAAAACACGACAAATGACCGAAAGCTTGCAGCAAGAGCTTTATGATAAAAAGCATAAAGCCGAGAGGGATGCTTTTAAAAAAATTAGCGCAGAAAGAAAAAACATGATGGAACATGTGCAGAAAATATCTGCAGAGCTTGATAAACAGTCGGTAGCGTACAAGCAAAAATCAGAAAGTACCTATATAACTTTTACAGAAAAAGAAGAGAAGGCCTTGCAAGATCATGACTGGAAAGACGCTATTAGTGGATTTATTAAGGAGCTAGAGTAATGTTTTCTTGGAGTATTTTAGCCTCTTTTGCGCTCTTTGCTTTTGTCTTGTGGCGTAAGATAATACCTATTATTAATAGCTTAATTCATGAAAAATCGGAAGAGGTTAAGAAGCGACAAGATCTTGTTGTTCAACAAGAGCGTGAAGCTACTTTAAATTTAAAAAAAATACAAAAAGAGGTTGATGGTTTTGATACTTGGGCTTCTGAAGTTCGTGAAAGCGCAGAGGCAGAGTGTCAGTCTATCAAAGAGGCTGCAGAAAAGACAATTCTTGAAAAAGAACATACCTTAGCTAATAAAAAAGTTTATACAGATTTAGCCCTAAAAAAAAGAAAAGAACAGTTTCGTCAAAATTTTGCCCTTCAATCTTTTTATAAAGCTTTGCAGAGCGATCTTTCGCAGAGCAAAAAGAATGCTTTGTCGATGGATCGTCGTTCCAAGTAAGCTTACTCTAAAGCCAGTAGTGGCTTAAAGGAGATAGAAAACTCAAATGGGTGAGTAAACTCTTCTTCACGCATAGGGGCAGCGATTGTAAAGTTAAAGGCTCCAAATCGTGTGTAAAACTCAGCGGAACCACCAATTGCGTAGTGCATGGGCCAGGTTATAGTTGGGAAGTGTGTCTCAAAGGTCTCCCCAACGTCCAAAAAGGCACCAATAGATAGGTTTTTGTTAATATTGTAGTTTACTTGCGTTCCAAACAAAATAGATGAGTAGTGGGGCTGCATTTCAAAGTTTTCAGGGACATAGGCAAAAGGTTGGCGGCCAAATCCTCTTAACCCACCTGGCCCTCCAAGGAACATAAGCTTGTGGGGAGGTATGTCAAAGTAGACAGGGTCTGAATCTGTTGAAAAGTGGGTTGGTGTGCTGGAGAGGTCAATCCAATTTTTCCAAGTGATGCGGCTGCGCTTTCCGATGGGTGTAAAGTGCTCAAATCGTGCTTTGATTTGTGAGGAGCGGTAGTCTCCTAAGGCGCCGATTGATCCAGTTCCAAGGATCTTTAGGAGCCACCCACGGGTGGGTCGTGCGGGTTCATCTAAGAAATTGCCTACAACCCCCGCAAAAACTTCTATAGCACCACCACTGAGCTCTTTTTGTGCGCGTGGGTAAAATTCAGGGTAAGTGTAGTACTCAGCGGCTACACCAAGAGAAATACCTACGTTTTTTGTAGCGGCAAAGTCAAAGGCTTGCCGGATATTAGCACGTGCAGATGTAAACCCAGGAAATCTGTCTACCATAATATTGAGGGTAGATAGACTTTGCAGGCCTATAACGTAAAAGATATCCGTAAGCAAGAACCCTGGAGAGATATAGTTATGTGTAGAACCAAAAAAGCAGTCCAGGTAAAAAGTTTCACCAGACTGTAAGCGGTTATGCCGGAGACCTTCAAAACCAAACCCTCCACCAAAACTATTAAGAGCACCTTGCATTTGCACCATTGTTGCTTTTTTCGGGACAAGGTGACAGTGAATGTCCACCATGACAACAGGGGCATCAGATTCATTTGCCACTTCTTCTGGCGTTAAATCAGCCATTGTTTGTCCTTCTTCACATAGCCGAATGGTTACAGATTTAAAAATACCTGTATTCATAAGGAGCTGTGCGGTTTCATCGACCGCAGACTTATTGAAAATATCTCCTTTATTCCAGTTAAGAAAAGGCTTTAGAAATTCTCCGGTGACTCCCCCCCCTTCTAAAATGACATCTCCATAGCGCACAAGTTTGTTAGCGCGTATTTTGAAAGAGACAAGCATAGTTTTCTTGGTTCGGTTGGTTACAATTCTTTCACCAACTATTACGGCAAAGGGGTGTCCAGCCGCACCCAAGTGCTCAAGAATGGCTTTTTTGGAGTCTTGAAGAGCGTACTTATTGGCAGGCATACCAAGCTTTATCCCAAATTTTTTAAGGTTGTTTTTCAAAATTGTTACGGGCCCGTGGTGTGGTGGGTCAGATTTGAGGGAAAAAGCACCAAGGGTATAAAGAGGTCCTGGCTGAATATTGTAGTATATAATTTGCGGGCTTGATCGCACGTCTACAAAAAAGTCGACATGAGATTCAAAGTATCCAAATGAGGCCATTATAGTTTCAATGGCGGGAATACGAGACAAAGACCACATGTGAACATTTTTGACGGACCCAACACCTTTTTCTGGGAAAGTGATTTCTTGTTCTAAGACTTCCGTAATTTCTGGATCAAGTTTATCTATGCCGTAAAAAAAAATGTCAAAATCAGAAGAAGCTTTCTGAGGACGTCTTTCTACTGGCTTTGCTTTGGACATAATGTATGCCTCGGTAGTGCAGGGTGCGATCAGAAAGAGCAGCAAAAAAATCATAGTTAGTTTCCCCAGTATAGCATGAGCGCTTTATCCTGAAAGAAGGTAGCTCAGAGGGTCGTTGCGAAGTATGCGAATAAGTGTGCGTAAGTTTTCTCCTTGTAGGCCTTCGAGGTTTGGGTTTGTTTCAATGATATTGCGTGCAAGATTTTGTGCTTCTGTATTTAGATCTGTGTGTTCTGCAAAATCGGCTACCAAAAAGGGGGGTAGACCACTTTGTTTGATCCCTAAAATATCACCAGCACCCCGCAGCATTAAGTCTTTTTCTGCTAGGGCAAAACCATCTTGCTCTAGCTCGATAGTTGCTAAACGTTTAGACCCTGTTTCAGTGATGCTTTCTGCGTGTAACAGAAGGCATTTGGCTTTTTGTCCTTGTCTTCCCACACGTCCACGTAACTGGTGGAGCTGTGCGAGACCAAAAAACTGAGCGTCTTCTATTATCATAAGGCTACACTGTGGAATGTCTACACCTACCTCAATAACAGTTGTTGCCACCAGAAGGTTAAGGTTACCAGCACGAAACTCTGCAATAACTTTTTGCTTTTCTTGGGGGGTCATTTTTCCGTGTACTATGCCGATATTGTAGTTAGGAAAACGTTCTTTTAAGATCTCCAGTCTTTCAGTGGCAGAGGCTAGTGGCATTTTCTCGGAGGGTGTTATAAGAGGGCACACCCAAAATACGCGTTCTTTCGCGGTCACAAAGTGCTCAATATTTTCGTAAGCTTGATCAGCTTGTTTGATGCTTAAAACTTGAGTTTGAACCTCGAAGGGGCGAGGGCGCGCCTTAAGGCGTAAAATACCCACGCTTCCGAAGAAGGTTAATGTTAATGAGCGAGGAATAGGGGTGGCACTCATGATAAGAGTGTGAGGGGCAAACCCTTTTTCTACAAGAGAAAGCCTTTGCTGTACACCAAAACGGTGCTGCTCGTCTATGACCACCATATTAAGCGATTTGAAAACCACATCTTTTTCGAGGACGGCATGCGTTCCTATTAAAATGTCGAGCTCTCCATGCTCTAAAAGGCTTAGAATTTCTTTGCGTTCTTTTTTTGAGGTGCTTGATGTTAGCAATCGGCAAGAAGCGTTAAGCTGTGCGGCAATAGGCTGCATGGATGCAAACTGCTGCTGTGCTAGAATTTCTGTAGGACTAAGCAAAACTGATTGAAATTTTTGTTGTGCCATCAGTAGCAGCGCATACATTGCTACAGCAGTTTTACCACTCCCTACGTCTCCTTGGAGTAAACGCAGCATTGGCTGAGTGTGAGCAACATCTTCGCTAATAGTTAAACAGGCTGTGTGTTGGCATGACGTTAGTTTAAACGGGAGGGCCTCTTGGAATGCCTCAAAAAAAGAAGAGTTTGTTGGGCATGCCACAGCAGACCGACTTTTTTGCTGGTGGTGTGTGAGCAGGCCAATGGACAGGCTGTGAGCAAGAAGCTCATCAAAAGCAAAACGCTGTCTAAAATGGTTTTGCGGAAGCAGGCACTCTTCACTTTTAGGGTGGTGGATCCCAAGAATAGCCTCTTTCCAGCTAGGCCAGTTATACTTACTTTTAATAGCACTTGGTATCCATTCTTGTAAATGTGGAACTTTAGTTAGTGCCTCCCCAATAACTGCCTTATATCTTTGGGCGTTGATTCCTTCAGTAAGAGGGTAAAGAGGCTGCACAGTGGATCGAGGGTTTATCGTAGAAAGGAGAGTGGGGTGTACGATTTGCCATTGATTTCTCCAGTTTAGGAGCCCAGAGAGGGTTACTTCTTTATGAATAGGGTAGAGGCGTGTATATACGCTGTGGTGCCCTTGAAAAAAGGTTAAGGTGACCTTTTGTGCCCCTAGTGCGCAAACAATCTGACAGGGACGCTGAGGCTGTTTTGGCACTGAGTGAGAGATAATCATTCCTTTGATAATAACGTGTTTCCCTTCAAGGGCTGGTGTAAGTGTGGTTACAAAGTGAAAAACTCGAATACGTGTTGGGAAATAAAATAAAACATCAATCAGACGATGACCGACATGCCTCTGAATGAGCGGTACAGTTTTGGGGGTTAGAGACTTAAAGGAGCTAACTTCTAAGGATAAAAAATTTTCCAATGACATTCCGCACTACTCCACTTTTTAGTAAGGCAACCTCGTTAACACAAGTAGATAAGATACACTAACATGAAATTAGAATGCAATCTAGAGTATATACCCCTGAAACGGTTGTGTGAGTGTTATTGTGCCACGACACGTATCGAAAGTTTGTTGCGTAGGGTTTTGCGCAAGCTCTAAAGCGACGGAAAGGGTGTCGTAGGCAGTAAGGGCTAAGTTCGACATAGGTTGACCAAAGTGTTCTTGAAAAGTTTTTTGAAGGGAGAGCAATTTACGGCTGGAGGGGTAGCGAACCTTAAAGGCGTTTATTAAAGAGGTTTCGGCATGAAATTCTTTGCGCCATAGAGAGGTTCCTGCTATATAAGGAGACATTCCTGTGGCGGCTGAGATAAGGCCGATAGCCTCTAAAAGCACTTCAAAAGAAAGCTCATCACCAAAGGGGGCGATAATAGCGTCTGGACTAAAATTGGATAGAGTTTGTTGCAGAGACTCTTTCTTATGAGCAAAGTTTTCTTGATCGTAAGAAAAGAACATAATGTTAGCTGGCAAACTTTCTTTCAGGAAGAATGGGATTACTTGGCTGCACCATGAAGAAGGGATGAGGACCAGAATACGGCAAATACAGTGTTGGCGGATATCTCGAAATATTGGAGCAAGTTCTAAAACAGGAGAAGGCCCCATAGGAAAAATTCCTTTTTGAATAAGGGATATGTTGTTTGAAAAAGACAAAAAGTATTCTGGTGGAAGAACAAGTGAGTTTATTAAACTTTCGGCTTCATGGGCATGAATTGGGCCTACCCAAATAGGGCATTGTTGGAGTTGGTTCCGAAAGTTATTGGGGTCAGAAAGCACTTCTTGTGTATCAAAGAACAGGCAGTTAATGTTCGGAGTAGTGTGCAAAATGCAGGCAACTTCTAGTGCATGAACGACCTCTCTAGGGGTTTTATCCTTATTTATAAGAATAGCTATGTTTGTGGTTTCATCGTTTGCTAGAGAGCAAAAAGAAAAGAGTACGGATAATATTTGGATTAATTTAATTTTCATTTAAAAACCTTTCAATGGTTATCAAGTCAAACCATGCTTCTTTTTTCTTGGCAGGGTTGCGTAGTAGGTAGGCTGGGTGAAAAAGGGCAATTGTGGGAAAGCTCTTTCCGTCTATGGAGAATTTTTGCCAAGAACCGCGAACTTTACTAATGCCACCAATATTATTCCCAAATAAAGCCTGCAAGGGCGTGGCTCCAACTGCAATAACCGCGGGTGGGTTAGAGAGTTTGATGTGCTGATGCACGAAAGGACGTAGGGTTGCTATCTCTTGAGAGGTGGGTGTTCTGTTACCAGGGGGGCGCCATGGCGATATGTTGGTGATATACAGTTTTTCTCGGGTTAGTCCAATTTGCTCAAACATTTTCATGAGTAGTTTACCACTTTGTCCGACAAAAGGCTTCCCCTCTATTTCTTCTTGTGCACCTGGAGCCTCCCCGAGCACTAAAATATTTCCTGGACTACCATCTGCAAAAATGCATTTGGTAAGAGGTGTGTTGAGGGGTGATTCGAGCTGTAGAAGCTGTGTGCGCAAGCTTTCCAGCGTTTTGGCTTTAGGGGGTGTGTCTGGCTTTGGTGTGGGCTTAGTAGGTGTGGTGGTTGTGGGGCTTTCTTGAGAAGGCGGACTCAACTTTTTCAAAGGGGTTGGTTGAGTTGAGCGGTTTGGTTTTTTCTCAGAGAACTCTGTGGTTTCTGATTGACGCAGGGAAGGGTACGGCTGAATGCCAAGAAAGGCGTGAGTTAAGGTGGTGCGTAGTTTAGGCATAGTGAGATCGGTGCTTCTTAACTGCTATTAAAATATCTTCAATCGCTACTTCGATCTCTTGGACTTCAGGGAGATCTTTGTTGTTTTCAAAAAATTGGAGGAGTGGAAAAACGTCGCGACTTTTGGTGGCATAAGCTTTTTCCAGTAAGCAGTATCGAGACATGACGTCCTTCTTAAGTAAAGCAAAGGCCTTGGCTTTCAGCTCCCAAATGATAGGGCTAATTTCGGGCATAGATTTGTTATCTAAACGGTCCAGTAGGTTTATAACTTGTTGGATCTGCTGAGAGGAGGGAGAGTTTTTAAGTGCAAAGGAGGCCCAGTGTATTGAGGACAAAAGACTTTTAGGCCCTAGGTCATAAGCTTTTTGTGCGTAGGTAAATGCCTCTTGTGTATTGCCCAGTAATTGGTGTGCGTCTGCGCTGAGCTGCATCAAAAAAGACCGTTGTATTGTATCTTCAAAAAGGGGAGTTTCTTTAATAGACGCTATAACCTGCAGGCTTTCTGTAGGCATGCCAACTTCATAAAAAGCCCAAGCTCGCACATACAGGGTGGCGGTGTCGGTGGCGTGTTCTGTGCTTTCCAAAAACAACTGCGGTGCGAGAAATGCTTGTATTTTTTCTTGGAGTATTTTATAGAGCCTGTGGAGGCGGTCTGAATAATGGGCGTTTTTTTGAACAAAACTTGCCATTTGGCTAATTTCATTAGGGGCCAGGCGTTTTTCTTGAAGGTTTTCGCAAAGCAAGCGTAGTGTAGATCGGAGTTGCTCAAAGGAAGTAGGGTCGCTAGAGGAGGTGTTTTTTATGAGAAAGGTCTTCTCCTCTTCTTTGAGAAAGTACTGGCCATCTTCAAACTCAACAATGATAGAAAGCACCTTTGTTTGGGCTATGTTAAGCGGGAGGTTTTGGGCTTCGGCTGCTGTAAGTTCGTCGTTAATTCTGGTAAGGAGTTTTTGAAAGCAGGTCGTATTATGTTGAGCGCAAATTGTGCGGACAAACGCCTTGAGGCTGTTTAACCGCTGGTGCGATACAGGGTGTGTGCGCAGGTAGGGGTTTGCGAACCGGTCGCGGTCGCTTTCTTGACCGAAGAAGGCTAAGGTGTCTTGTAAAGGCCAGTTGTTTCGATAAAACTGCAAAACCGAAAATTGATCGGCTTGATATTCAGCCCGCCGGGAGTGGGCTAGCATGGAGGTGATTTCAAGGCTTTGTGCGGCGGTAAAGGCTAGAATGCCGCCTGGCAAAAAGAGCAGGGGAAGGCTAAGGATGGAGAGGGGGGTGACTTTCCAGGGAGTAGTAATGTGCCGGTGATGTAAGTGCCCTAATTCGTGCATAAGGGCAGAAAGGGTGCTTTCTATACTGTTGGCGCATATTAGGCCAGAATAAACAGCCACAAGATCTCCAAGGGTGGCGAAAGCATTTATGTGCTCCATTTTGAGAATAAGTGGGTCGCGCGCTAAAGGTTTATTGCCTTCACTGATCAGTTCTTTAAGAATAAAGGCAACTTCTGTGTCGATAAAAATAGGGATGGGTTTAGCGACACATAGTGAAAAAAACAGTAAAAAGATCAGGAGCATGATAGATTTTGTTCAAATTTTGTTTTAAAATAAAGGAAAGGGGCTATAGCTCAGCTGGGAGAGCGCTACAATGGCATTGTAGAGGTCAGCGGTTCGATCCCGCTTAGCTCCACCACTAAAAGGTTTCTGGGGGGCGAGGATTCGAACCTCGGATGCTCGAGTCAGAGTCGAGAGTTTTACCACTAAACTACCCCCCATTAAAATGAATATTCAAGGCCTAAAAACAGGCTTTGATCAACAGCGAAAACTTGCACACCACCTAGAGGAAGATTTGATCTAACTCCCAGGGTGATATCCATCAGTCCTTTTGTTAGCTTGTAAGGCTTGCGATACCCCATTACCGTGTAACCCAATACAATTGACATAGGAAAGCGGCACGGTAGTTTGTGTCTAAATGTTACCATACCCCTCCAAGCAAAAGTGTCGAGCTCGGCTTTGTTGGAAAATCCTCCTAACAAAGTGGATACGGAAAAAGGGCGTCTTTCAACTCCAGCGTATAGCCGCACAACATCGTAAGACTTATGCACAATGCCTAGAGCAATGCCCGCTCCAACCCCAACACAGGCGTGAATGGTATACTGTAAAAAGCTGGAGTCTTGAACACTTTTGTACTCTAGATGACCAACTGTTTCAGCTGGCCCAGAGGCCACTATTTGAAGTCCGCAGGAAATTTTTTCGGACTTTCCAACCCGACCTGTTCCTCCCGCGTAAACAAGCCAGTTTCCTCCAAACTTACTGCAGCGAGTTCCACTAATGTTAAGGTCGGGGAGTAGGCTTTTACACCATCCGTGCATCCAATGCCCTGCTAAAGCTCCTCCAATGTAGACAAAGTCTTGGGGGCCACGGTTTATTTTAGCGGGTAAGGCTGCACAAATGATAAGGAAAAGGATGAACATTAACTTTCTACCTGAATTTTATGACGCTCCACGTCTTTAAGCTCTATAGATATGTGAAGAACGCCATCTTTTGCTTTGGCAGAGGCCTTCTTTATAGTTTTTGGAGTAAGGCGACTGATGCTCCTTTTGAAAACAGTTATAGGCTTTTTAACTGCCTTTTCTTTGGAGCATTCATTTTTTTTATCTTGCTCCTTAGGCTCTACCTCAACCACAAGTTGGCTGTCATCTGTGTAAAATACATTAATTAAGTCTTTGCTGTATCCTGGCAAACAAAGCTGTAAAGATATTTTGTTGTTTTCGCAAGAAAAATCACCAGAAGTAAAAGCAGAGTCTGAGTCACTTTGCATAAAGAAAGAGCTGAACTCACTGCTTGCAAACAAAGAAGAAATGGCTAAAAAAAAGACTATCATTATTAAGACCTCCGTAACAACTCATAAATTATAACAACAAACGAAATCGAAAATCAATAAAATTGACATAATTCTATAAAGGCGCTATAATTCTACATGGGAACAAAGCACAAGCCAACTCGGTCCTTTTGGGTAATGGGGGTGGTGGGTCTGCTCTTAAACGTAGCAACGACATGCTTATTTGGGGTTCTGCCTCTCTTTATGAGGGACAGCGGCGTCTCTGTGGGTGTGATTGCTCAAATGGATGCAGCCATTGAGATGTTATCTTATGCCTCTCGAGTGTTGGTGGGTGCGTTGGCGGATTCAGTTCCGCGTAAAAAACCGATCTTTGTGGTCGCGCTTTTGTTGCTTTTGGTTTCTCAGGGGGGATTTTTAATTTTTAATGGCTTGGCCGGAGTTTTGGTCTTGCGTTGTATTCAGCGATTTAGCAGTGGCATTGCGGCTGTTCCGCGAGATGTAATGGTAGGGGCTTTGCTGCCTGCTCGGTATAAAGCACGAGGGTTTGCCATTCAGCGAACCCTTAAAGTTGTGGGTTCGGTTTGTGGGGCTTTAGGGGCAGCTATGTTTTTAAAGAACGGCAACTACTTCTCAAAAAGTGTTCTGTTTGCTGCTTGCTTTACGGGTGTAGCTGTCCTGTGTTTTTCGCTGTTTTTTAAGGAAACAGTTGTAAAGACGCCTGCATCTGGAAAGACGTCAAAAAACGTCTGGGTGCGCTTGCGTGATCTTCCTCAGCCTTTTTGGGCATTGTGGGGAGTTTCTGGCCTTTTTCATGCGGTGCACTTTTCTGAAACTTTCTTGTTTTTTCAGGCGATGGTTTGTGGTGTCCCTAAAGCTTATGCTCCCCTTTGCCAGGTTGTCTGGAACTTAGGTGCGGCAGCTATGCTTTACCCTATAGGGCTCATGGGAGACTGGATCGGTGTGAAAAAGGCTTTGATAGTTGTTTTTACAGTAACGATGTTAAGCAATTTTTTATTTTTATCCCACAGCATTCCAATATTTTTCTTAGGTGTGATATTTTGGGGTGTGCAAATATATGCAGCACAAAGCTTGTTTAGCGCATTGCTAACACATTTGGTTCCTAAGCGTCTTTTGGGTATGGCTTTTGGCACGCTGTATGTAACGTGGGGAGTGGCTTTAATCGTGGCGAGCAACTGGGCTAAACTTGTTTTTGAAACCTGGGGTGATACAGCGATGTTTTTAGGTGGGGCTTTGCTTTCCTTGCTGGTGCTGTTATTGGGTTGGCGTTATTTGCCGTGTGAAAAATCAAATGGTACGGAGGACGTATAGTGTATGGAGATGTATAAGGGGGAGCCGCTTTTAGTTCAAGAAAACTTGCAAAGAATGTTTCAGCAAGGGGCTTTAAGTGCATCAAAGTATGTTGCTATTTTGCCGGTTGACCACGGATTTGAGCATGGGCCGATAAAGAGTTTTGATATAAATCCACCTTCTTATGACCCGGAGTACCATTTTCGACTGGCGCTGGAGTCTGGGATGTCTGCGTTGGCAGCTCCTGTGGGTTTTTTGAATGTGTGTGCTAGCCAGTATGCTAGCCAGCTACCACTAATATTAAAAGTTAACAGTAGCACGAAGCTTTTGCCCAAGGGGGCGTGGGGGCAAGCAAACCTTGGAACCATAGAGGATGCGCTGCGTCTTAAATGTGTGGGAGTTGGGGTGACAATTTATCCAGGAGCTCCCAACACTCTTGCTATGCTTGAAAATGCGGGAAATATAATTCGTCAAGCCCGTGACGCGGGTCTTTTTACAATTGTTTGGTGCTACCCACGCGGTCCAGAGCTGCATGGGCAGGAAACAGATATAGAGGTGAACGCATATGCAGCACACATAGGAGTGCTTTTGGGTGCTCATATCATAAAGGTTAAACTTCCCTCTGAACAAAATCAGTTGAGTCAGGTGGACTATATAACAAAAATTGTGCAAGCTTCTTTTTCGGGCAGGCGTATGGTATTGTTTTCTGGCGGGAAACAACGCTCTGATGAAATGTTATGCCAAGATATGGAAGATATAGTAAAAGGTGGAGGGTATGGCGTTATGATGGGGCAAAATATATTTAAAAGGTGCGAGCCAGAGGCGAAAAGCTTAATACGTAAACTGTGTGATGTTTTAAAAAATGCCGAAAATCAGTAAAACATATCAGGATGAACACTTTGCAAAGTATGCAGAGTCATTAAGGCAAAACTTGCGCCAAAGAAAAGCATACCAGAGGCTTAAAGGAGGAAAAATGGGAATAATGCCAGACAAGTGGATTCGTAAGCAGGCTTTAGAAAAGGGGATGATTACTCCTTTTTGTGAGGGCTTGAAGCAAGATGGTTGTTTATCATATGGCTTATCTTCTTATGGGTATGATGTACGCCTTGCGGATGAGTATAAGGTTTTTTCGAACATAGACTCAAACCTCATAGACCCTAAAAACTTTCAGAGAACAACTTTAGTGGAAAAAAAGGGGCCTTATTGTGATATTCCACCAAATGGGTTTATGTTAGGGCATACAGTTGAAAAAATATCAGTGCCACGTGACGTCTTGATTGTTTGTTTAGGAAAGTCAACATATGCACGGTGTGGGTTGATAGTAAATGTTACACCTCTTGAGCCGGAGTGGGAGGGGTACGTAACTCTTGAGTTTTCTAATACAACGTCGTTACCTTTGCGGGTGTACGCCAATGAAGGAATTAGTCAGTTTTTGTTTTTCAAGGGTAGTGAGGCTTGTGAAACTTCTTACAAGGACCGAAAAGGCCGTTATCAAGGCCAGAGTGCAGAGGTAACTTTGCCATATGTGAAAAAAGATGAGTAAATTCAAAATCAGAGGAGGCCGCCCTCTGAGTGGCACAATAAAAGTGCAAGGGGCGAAGAATGCTCTTTTGCCCATAATGGCAAGTGTCCTTGCGCGACCTGGAAAAGTAGAGATCAAAAGGGCGCCAAGCTTACGAGACACGGTAATTATGAAAGACTTGTTTGATTTTCTAGGGGGCAAGGCGGAGCTTAAGGGGGAGAGTTTAATGCTGGATAGCACTAACCTTGTGTCAGCGCAGCTTCCAGAGGATCAGGTTCGTAAAATGCGCGCCTCCTTTTTGTTCCTCGGCTCCCTTTTGGCTCGCTTTGGAGAGGCGCGTGTGCCTTTGCCGGGGGGGTGCGCTATTGGGGCAAGGCCAGTGCAGTGGCACCTTATGGGCTTAGAAAAGCTGGGCACTAAATTTACTGTTGAAGGAGGAGTCGTGATTGGATTCGTCCCAAAAGCCGTGGGGGCTGAAATTGATTTGCCTTTTCCCAGTGTTGGTGCTACACAGAATATTTTAAGTTTAGCTATGGTGGCTGAGGGTGAGACCGTAATAAATGGCGTGGCTTGTGAGCCAGAGGTTCAAAACATCTGTAGATTTTTGCAGGAATCTGGTGTGAAAATAGAAGGTGTTGGTACATCGTGTTTAAGAGTTGAGGGCAACCCAGATTTGAAGTACCCTGAGTCATACACTCTTATGGCGGATCGGGTGGTAATGATGACCTATGGAGTTGCCCCATTAATTGCTGGAGGACACGTGCGTTTAGAAGGCTGTCAGCAAGGGATAATCGATGGCCCATTAGATTTATTAAGCGATATAGGGGCGGATGTTGTGTGGGAGGATGATACCACATTGGTGGTTACAAAGGCGCAAACCTGTAAGGGCTTTGAGTTTGTTACTCAGCCTTATCCTGGAATGCCTACAGATATTCAAAGCATTCTAATGGCCCTTGCGCTCTTTTGTAAGACGCCGTCTCAAATAACAGAAACAATTTTTAGCAATAGATTTATGCATACGATGGAGATGATCCGTATGGGGGCTAATATTGTAGTGCACGATAAAGAGGCAACAATCAAACCAGCTCCTATAAGGGGGGCTGATGTGGTGTGCGCTGATTTAAGAGGTGGTGCTGGTCTTGTGCTGGCTGCACTGGGCGCAGAGGGGGAGGTGACTGTGAATGAAGTGGAGCATATTGACCGAGGGTATGTTGCAATGGAAAAAGACCTTCAGGGCTGTGGCGTTGATATAGAAAGAGTAGGCTGATGACCAAGAAGCGCACTGTATCTTCTCAAAACTGGCTAAAGCGTTGGCATCAGGATCCTTATGTGAAAAAAGCGAAGCAGGAAGGATTTCGTGCAAGATCTGCCTATAAAATTATTGAAATAAATGAAAAATACAATATTTTCAAACCAAAGGGGTCAATTTTGGAGATAGGGGCTGCTCCTGGTGGTTGGACGGAGGCGATCATACAGGTGGCACCAGAAAGCTGCATTGTAGCCTTGGACCGTCTGGAAATGGCGCCTATACAGGGCGTGACTATTTTACAGGGGGATATAGAAACACTTGAGTGTTTTGAGTTGATACAGAAAACCGTTGGGTCGGAAAAGGTAGATGCAGTGGTGTCGGATGCCGCACCAAATACAATAGGCCATCCTTCAACAGATCATTTGCGGCTGATGGCTATCGTGGAATCTGTGTGGGGTTGTGCGCAGAGTCTTTTAAAGCAAGGTGGGAACTTTGTATGCAAAGGATGGCAGGGGAATGACTGGGGGCTTTTTGTTGCAGAGCTAAGAAAGTGCTTTAACAAGGTGCACCACATTAAACCACCTTCTTCCCAAAAAGGGTCGAGAGAGGTTTTTGTTGTGGCTTTGGGGTATAAAGGTGACCCAGACCTTGCCGAGTAAAGAAGAGCGAGGTCTTGGCATATTCTGTTAAATTTGATAGAATATGTTGTTAAGCGGGAGTAGCTTAGCGGTAGAGCGCAACCTTGCCAAGGTTGAGGTCGAGGGTTCGATCCCCTTCTCCCGCTCCAAGAAGAAAAGCCATCTTCTTGAAGTAAGTCGCAGACGATGTGCACCTCTCTTTAGCTATTTATTTTTTCGATATTACTCTTTTATGAGGGATTCTAACTCCTCTATTTTACTTGATATTTCTTCAGAGGTGAGGGAGTGTATGTTTTGCTGGAGCCATGCTGATTTTAAGTACACAGGGGTGGTTTTGGCATAAGCGTGCTGTATGCCGTTTGTTAAAAAAGTTGCTTTTTGTACTAAAAGAGCAAAGTGATACTCTTGCGCATCTTCAAGGGCAAATTGCGCACTTTGTTTGATAATATCCTCTTTGTTATTGACGCTCCAGGAGTGCGTGAGAGTGGTGGAAATAGTCGTTTCTGATATTTTTTCAATAGCCATAATATGGAGAAGGCCTTCTGCGTCTACGCTAAAAGATACTTCGACCTGTGGGTATCCTGCAGGCATAGGCGGAATAGGGCCTAAAGAGCAGGTTCCAATGAGTGTGCAGTATTTTGTTAGGTCGCGCTCACCTTGAAATATGTTAATGGCGATATATTTTTGCTGATTAACACTGGTGGTGAATTTCTGAGTCGTATTGTAGGGAACAGGAGTGTTGCGAGGAATCATGACTTCCATAAGCCCTTGACCGATTTCCATGCCGATGGACAGCGGTAGTGCATCTATTAATGTGGGGGTTTGGCCCTTTGCTAGAAGGTTGGCGTATACTGCTCCGCCCAGTACGACGGAGTGTTCTGGGCGGGACGGGGTGTTGACCTGGCATTGAGTGTGCTGCTTGAGCTTTTCAGAGATTTTTTGGTACTTAGAAGTTCCGCCAACACAGAGGATACTACTGATGTCAGCATAGCTGATGTTTGCATCATGGAGAACTTGGTCACAAAGCTGTAAAGTTTTATTAATTAATGGAGAGACGATGTCAAAGAAATTTTCTGGAGTCACTGTAGTTCCTGCAAAGGAAATAGTTTCACTGGCACAGAGCTTATGTTTATACTTTTTTGCTTGTATGATGTCTTCTTGCGAAGGGCCTTGTTGCTTTGTGCAGTGTTGTGCGAGCAGCATGTCAAAGTCGTCACCGCCTAAGAGTGGGTCTCCAGCAAGGGCCTGCACAAGAAGGAGGCCATCCTGACTTTCAACTAAAGAAATATCAAAAGTGCCTCCACCCCAGTCATACACTAAAAATAAGCCATTCTGATTTTGTAGGTTTGCTTCAAAAGCTGCGGCTGTTGGTTCAGAAAGTAGCCTAACAGGCTCCCAACCTGCTTGTGTGGCGGCGAGGCGAATCTCATTTTTGGAGTTTTGGGTGAAGTATGCTGGCACTGTGATAACGACTTGAGGTGAAAAGTTTTCCTGAAGCTTTTTGGAGGTTCGCGTATATAGTTGCTGGAAAAATTTCAGAACGATAGAAAAAACTGTGTGAGTGCCAGACTCTGTGATAATGCCGACTTGTCCGTTTTCGGTGACAGTTGCGTTAAAACCAAGCTGCTGAGCTTTGGTTGCACTTTGTCCAATGAGTCGCTTAATGCTGTAAACGCAGTGGTCTTTTGATTGGGCTTTATTGGTGTAAGAGACTGTAGTTGGGACGTCAAAAGGGCCTTCTGCGTCTTCTAGAATATAAGGTTCATTAGCATTTGTGCTTGCAACAATAGAGTGGGTTGTTCCAAAATCAATACAAAGAATGGGGCCGGAAGAAGAGGGGTCATTAATAAATGTAATAGGCATAGGAGCAGATTGGGGTATGTTTTCTAAAAGCGGACGCTTAGGGGTTGTGTGTCGCCAAAAGGGATAAAATAACAAGATATTATATATTGAATAGAGTAAAACCGCAAATCAGAGTGTGTCTTGCTGTGAGTGGTTTAGGGCTGCTTACTCTATACAGAGTAAGTGGTGGATTGATTATGCAGGTCTTTGGTGTGTTTGGCACACGGGAGGTAATGCTCAGATTTTGAAATGTTGACGGTGTTTTGTTTGTATAGTATAATGATTAAGTTATTGTGTGCAGGGGGGTGAATATATGGTTTTAATAATCGGGCTACTTGTAGCGTTAAGTCAGTTGGTGGCTTCAGAGTGGGACAAAAGTGCTGTGGAGTTTGATAAAAAGGTTGCGATTTCTTTGCAGAAAATTCAAGAGGGCGAGAGGAGTGATCGTGTTTTAGGCAAAGTTGTGGACTCTTTGCGTGAGGTGACGGAGGAGATTCGGCTTGCTAATAAAAAGAATGAGCTTTTAGGGAAAAAACAGATACTGCGACAGGAAGTGAGGGCGCTGCGGTTGGAGTTAGAGAATAGGCTGGGGGTTTTGGAAGAGCGGCTTAATAAAAAGAATGAGCTTTTAGGGAAAAAACAGACACTGCAACAGGAAGTGCTGGCGCTGCGGTCGGAGGCTACAGAGTAGGCTGGGGATTTTGGAAGAGTGGCTGTCTTTCCCAGAAGAGTGATGGCTTTGCTACTTATTTTGGGCGACGCGGGTTTGTTTTTTGATATCTTTTTTTATACGCAGTAAATAGTTAATATGCGCGGTGTGTAAAAGCGCGTCGGTGCTATCACCTTTGTTGACAGAGGTAACAACTTGTTTTAATAGATCATAAATACTTTTATTTACCTCTCCCAGTAATGAGAAAGTTGCCTCAGGTGTTTCTAAGTCGGAAACTTTTGCTCGGAGATCCAAGAGAGACTCAAAGGTTGCGGGGGGGTGATTTTTGGGTAATGGGTCGTTGATGCCATTAGCTTGTAAAAATGAGAGGGATCGTTTAAAGGGGCAAGAGAGGTTCTGGAAGGCAGAGTTAATACGCGAAGAAAGCTGAGTGAAAAGAGCAAATAAAGCAGGATCCTTTAAGCATGTGTTAGGGTGGGCGTTTTTTTGTGCTTGTACATAGAAGGATTTGAGATTCTTTTTATCTAATATCGTGTGAGGCTGAATGCCAAGAATTTGAAAGTCATTAAGGAGCAGCGCTTCTTGGTTGGGGGTCTTGCACGCAGGACAAAATATGATGACTTGATCAAAAGTATGTAAACATTGGGTGCATTTAAGTGTAAAAAGAGTCTCCACAGCCGCATCGTCCTTTTTCATTGGGGTTTTTAAAAACAAATCCTTCAGAGGTGTCTTTTTTTTCGTAGTCGAGGGTTGTTCCTATTAAAAACATAAGTGCCTTGGGGTCGATAAATATTGTGTGCTTTCCAACAGAACATGCTTGATCAAGGGGGTCCACTTTTGTAACAAAGGTCATGACATAAGAACGACCTGTGCAACCTCTGTTGCGGACAGATACGCGGATTCCAGCACAGGTGTTACCGTTTTTTGATAAGACCGAGTCTAAGGCTTTTTCCGCAGCGGAGGTTGCTGAAAAAACAGCTTGTTTACTGCTTGTTTTTGACATCAGTTATGGCTGCAACTATTGCTTCTTCTGCAAGAACTGAGCAGTGACGTTTAATAGGAGGCAGTTCAAGGTCTTGAGCGATCTCGTCGTTTTTGATCAGAAGAGCTTCATCAAGAGACTTGCCCTTTAACATTTCGGTGGCTAGTGAGCTTGATGCAATGGCAGAGCTGCACCCAAAAGTTTTAAAGCAAGCATCTTCGATGACTCCCGCTTCACTGACTTTGATTTGCAATTTCATAACGTCACCACAGGCGGGCGCTCCGACAAGTCCTGTTCCAACGTTTTCTGCTTCGTCAAAGGAACCAACATTTTTTGGGTTTTTATTTAAATCTACAACTTTTTGACTGTATTTCATGGTGTTATCCTAGTGGTGTTTCCACTGTACTTTACTAATATCAATGCCGGCATTACGCATTTCCCAGAGCGGGCTCATTTTGCGTAGGTGTGTAACAGCATCGGCTATTTGTTGTGCGGCCTCAACTACCTCCTCTTCAGTAGTAAAGCGGCCGAAAGAAATGCGCAGTGAGGTGTGAGCCAGTGTGTCGTCAACTCCAAGCGCTTTTAGAACGTAAGATGGCTCTAGTGACTCTGAGGTGCACGCAGAACCTGAGGAAACTGCGATATTGCTTACGTGTCCCATGAGTCCCTCTCCTTCTACGTCAGAAAAGCTAATGTTGAGAATATGAGGTAAAGCATGCTCAAGAGCCCCATTGACATAGGCGTGCGGGAGGGCAGTAAGAGTTTCCAAAAGCTTTTCCTTCATGTTTGCGAATCGTGTGGCGTCGGCGGTGCGGCATTCCCAGGTAAGGCGTGCTGCTGCGGCGAGTCCTACGCATAAAAATGTTGGTAAAGTTCCGGAGCGTAAACCTTTTTCTTGGTTTCCTCCCGTGATAATTGGGGTAAGGCGAGCGCGACGGCCACTTTTGCGGACAAAGAGGGCTCCTACACCCTTGGGGCCATGAATCTTGTGTCCAGATATCGCCATTAAGTCTATGTTGAACTCATTTACGTCGATCGGGACTTTTGCAAAAGCTTGCGCCGCATCTGTAAAAAAGAAGGTCCCGTTTTCTTTACAGATAGCTCCGACTTCTTTAATGGGTTGTAAAGTGCCAATCTCATTGTTGGCTGCCATTACTGCAACGAGAAGCGTATCCTCCCTTAGGGCACTTTTGATGTGCTCTGTGTCAAGAACGCCATTGGGTTGCACGGGACAGTATGTAATTTCGTAGCCTTGGTTTTGTTGAAGCCATCGGCACGTGTCTAAAACGCACTTGTGTTCTATCTGTGTCGTAATGATATGTTTTTTTTCGGGGTGTGCTGCGGCCAATCCTCGAATCGCTAAGTTCGAGGCTTCAGTTGCGCCAGATGTGAACACTATTTCTTTTGGTTGAGCACCGAGAATTTGCGCAATTTGTGTGCGAGCAGTTTCTATGGCCTCTTCGGCTGCCCATCCCCAGGCGTGGTCTTTTGAGTGTGGATTTCCAAAATGCTCTGTTAAAAAGGGCATCATTTCTTCGATCACCCGAGGATCACACGGGGTTGTAGACATATGATCTAAATAAATTTTCTTCACCAATACAATTATAACGAAAAAATAGTAATATGTTATAAATTTGCTAATTAAATTAACAAGAAACAAAAAAGGCTGGATGGGGGGTTGATTTTTGTTTCTCTATGCAGTAAAATTAATGTAGTGTTAAACAAGAGGCGGATTTGTTGGCACTAAAAATATCCGCTTTTCGTGAATTTCTATCACAGCGTTAAGGGCTGTGATAGCTATATGTATTTTTAAGGATTTTTGAAATGCACTGGTTACTTTTTTTGATTTTTAGCTCTTTACAGATTTGGGGAGATAGTTCCCCTCAGCAAGATGAGATAGTGAAAATTAATGAAATAGCGGAGGTAGGTGTCACGCGGGAGACTGTCGCGGAATTGAGTGGCGGAGAGACGAAGGAGTCAGGTTTTGAGGCAATTGGCCGAAGGTTTTCGCTGCGTATGCGAGTAGGTGTGGAACTTGCTCGTTTTGCTGTTTATCCAAAGGCATTGCCTGACGAGTCAGTGCACACGTGGTCGCCAGGACTGAGTGCAAATGTTACAGCTGGGGCGCTTACAGGTGGCCAGAAGCAGCTGTATTTTGCGGGGCGGGCTTTTTATGGTCGGACTTATGGGGCCAGTGATGCGAAGTGGTTTTTTGACCCACGATCTTATTTTGGAGGTGGGTTTGTAACCGGTGTTGTCGTGGAGGAGGCCTTCTTGACGACAGTCGCGCTAGGTGTAATGCGCTATTCTTGGGATATAGGGGAGCAGAAAAACGATCTAGTTAATGAAAAGTATACTATGGCCTTTGTCCAGTTAGGGTCGGAGTCTATGCTGTCGAAGCTGTTTTCAGTAGAGGTGATGTACAGATATGCAAAAGCTTTATCGTCTAATGACCGTAATGGGCATTTCGCATATCGTGCGCGACCAGCAGCACACACATTTAGTATTGGTATAGTAATACGTTTATAAGTTTTTAGGAAATAGTTTTAATAATATGTTGAGGTAATGTTATGAAAAAAATGTTAGTTACACAGGCCGGATTGCAAAAGCTTAGAGATGAGCTTAGGGAGTTGAAAACAGTGGGTCGCCCGGAGGTGATTCGTGCAATTGCAGAGGCAGCAAAGCATGGGGACCTTTCGGAAAACGCAGAATATCATGCTGCGCGAGAGAAGCAGTCCTTTATTGAAGGGCGCATTGGACAGATTGAGGGTGCTCTGCAAAATATAGAGGTTTTGGATGTAGCGAGCTATCGTGGAAAAGCAGAGGTGGATTTTGGAGCGCAGGTGAAGCTTATTGATGAAGAAACAGATCAAGCTGTGCAATACACTATTGTCAGCCAACTTGAGGCTAATCCGGAACAAAGCCGGATTTCTCATGGCTCCCCATTGGCAAAAGCTTTAATTGGCCGTAAAAAAGGTGATAGTGTGGAGGTTGTTCTTCCAAATGCTGGCGTGCGTTACTATTACATAGAGGCGGTAGACTACGCGCTGTAGGCTTTGATGCATAGTGCTGCGGCTGCAGTTTCTGTTTTTAAGATAGCTGGACCCAGAGATAAGGCTGTGCATTGAGGGGCGTTTTCCATGAGAAGGCGCTCTTTTTCGCAAAACCCACCTTCAGGGCCTACAAGGATGGTGTCACAGTGGGCTGGCATGCTGTGCGTTTGACTTGGTGACCGCTCTAGGGCGACGGCAATGGGGCTGGAGAGGTTGCAAACCTCGGTGCTGAGGTCTTGGCCCAGGCTGATGCGAGGTAAGGTGAATCTTTCGGATTGTTGAACGGCTTCTTTGCATATTATTTGTAGCCTCTCGAGATTAATCGGGTTTTTTTGAGAAAACTCGCTTTGAATTACTTTGAAGTGTGTAACACCAAGAGTGGTGCACTGTTCGCATATATGGGCTAGGGTTTTTGGCTTAGGTGCGCACACCCAAAGGCTGAGGGGTGGTGTTTGCCAGGCATCTTTGACTTTCTCGGCAATGATCGCAGATTTTTTTTGAAGAGAGGCGCGAAACTCTCCGGAACTTTCGTTAAAAAACAAACATTGTGTAGGGTTGCGCCTGGCCGCAAGGTGGGTTCGGTTTGCGTCGCTTATTTCGATGCAGCTACCTGTGTTGATGATTTGTTGCGTGTGAAGGCGCAGGAGACGTTTGAGGTTTTGCACGGGCTAGTATATCATAAGACAGCTTTTGTGATTGTGGAAGGAGTGTTGTGAATATAGAGAAACGGGCAAAGATGAAACAGGTGCTTGGCTTGATGCGTATGCATAGCTGGTGGGTGTGTATTTTATTGGCATACCCGTTTTTGTGGAGCGTTTTTTTGTTTTTTGATCCCATTCCTTGGGGCGTGGTTTTGGGTGGCTGCGTAGGTTGTGTGGGAATGCGCACGGTGGGGTGTGTTTGGAGTGATGTGTGTGACCGGGGTGTAGATGCTCAGGTGAAGCGGACTAAGAGCCGTCCTTTGGCGGCGGGGACTCTTTCTGTTTGGTGGGCTTGCCTCATTATAGGCGTGGTAGGTGTCTTGGGGCTGACAGGCTTGGTGTTGTGGGGTAACTTTGCGAGCCTAGTCTTTGTTGGTGCTCTAGTTGCTGGAACGGCGATTTACCCTTTGGGGAAGCGCTTTACGTGCTTGGCGCAAGTTTTGTTGGGGTTGGTTATTAATTTGGGGGTGTTTTTCCCCTTTCTGTTTTTTCCTTGTAAAAATTGGTGGCCAGTTGTGTTTTTATACCTTGGAGGGGTGTTTTGGACAATTGTTTATGATACAGTATATGGTTGCCAGGACGTTTTGGATGATCGGCGGATTGGTGTAAAGGGCTTGCATATCGTTGTTATGAAAATGCAACGACCGAGACTTTTTTTGTCTGGAATTTGTTGTATCGTTATGTTCTGCGTGTGGGGCGCGCTATGTTGTTTGTGGGGAGGCTTTTCAGCAATTTATGCTTGTGTTCCTATGAGCGTGTTGCTGGCCTCTATGCTTGTTCGACTGCGCTGTGAAGACAGTGCTTCGGCGAAGAAGTTCTTTTCTCAAAGCTTGGTGTTCGGGGCTTTTTTTCTTGCCATCCTGTGTTGCAAAAAAACAACACTCGGCGCATCTCTTTATTTCGATGCTGGCACTTTAAGTTGAAAAAAGCAAGCGCCGATGATAAATTCACCATAGGTTTTGAGATGAAAAAATTGAATTTATTATTAGCGTTATGCGCAATCCCCGCTTTGGCCGTCCCATTGTCTCGGCCAGGCAAGTTAAAAAATGCACCGAGTGTGGTGAAAGTTTCTGCTAGCATCACTGCTGCGAGCGTATTTAACATCCAGGATCATGATGATCCCGCTCAATCAGAATGGGCCCTTATGGGAATAGGTGGAAACATTACCACTGTTATTTCTGGGAAGAAGGATCACATGAACTTTGGTGCCATTGCAGCAATTGACTTAGACCGTTTGAAGGATAGTACAAAGCGTGTTCCTGAGGTTTACGGTTACCTTGCAAACCAATTCGGAAACTTCTTTGTAGGGTGCCTGGAAGGTCCAAGTACAACTTTCATGTACGATGCATTTGACGTTATTGGTTCTGGAAAAGGACCTGGAGGAAACATGGGTCGTGCGGTACACCTACCAATTGGTGTAGACCTCTACTCTGGAATGCGTTTGGGACCGAAAAACCAAATTGTGTTCACGACTGCGTCAATGGGTGGAGTTAGGTTTGGTATTTCTTACGCTCCGGATACAAGTGAAGTGGGTCGCCCGGTACGTGGAATGGAAAAGAACTCTATCGACAAGAAGTTTTCTCAAAGAAATGTTGTTGAAACAGCTCTAAACTTCACAAAGAGCGCGAAGAATGGAACAACATTTGGTGTTTACTTGTCTGGTGTTTTTGGAAAAGCTCTTGGAGCAAGGAAGGAATTTGGGGCTGCTATGCCTAAGTACAAGCCAATTAAAGAGTTCCAAGTTGGAGTTTTGTTGGACTTTGGAGCGCTTCGTCTTGCGGGTGGTTACATGGACCTTGGTACTTCTGGAATTCGTGAAGGTCTAGATCACACAGCACCAAAAGGATTTAACATTGGTTTTGGCTACACAATTGGACCATTCATGCTTTCAGGTGGATTCTTCCACACTACTAGAAAAGTAACAGATGGTGATGCTAAGTCTTACGTTACATCAGCGGGAATTGATTACTGCTTGGCTCCAGGTGTGATTGCTTACTTTGAGTTTGATTACTTGAAGGCACAATCCACAGAAGCTCACTGTTCAGAGGGTGCAGTTGACCACAGTTTGGACTTGATGTACGATTCTGGTGGGTACTCTAAGGAAAATGGTGGTCCTGTTGAGACAACAGCTAAAGTGTTAATTCTAGGGCTTAAGATTCAGTGCTAAAAACACTTGAAGTTCAATAATGTTAAGGGGGAACAGAGTTCCCCCTTTTTTAATAGGGGTATATAATGACAGGGTCTATTTTTAAAAAAGTGGAGCAAAAATGGCAAACGCTTTGGGACGAAAAAAAGAGTTTTAAGTTTGATGAATCTAAAGGTCAATCGTATTATGTGTTGTCCATGTTTCCGTACCCTTCGGGGGCTTTGCATGTTGGGCATGTGCGTAATTATGTTTTAGGCGATGTTGTCGCGCGCTTTAAGAAGGCTCAGCAGTATAATGTTTTGCATCCTATGGGCTGGGATGCGTTTGGTTTGCCTGCAGAAAATGCGGCTCTTTTAAACAATTCGGACCCCGCTGTATGGACTCGAGCAAATATTGAAAATATGCGTAAGCAGCTAAAGGGACTTGGATTAAGCTACGATTGGGATCGTGAGTTTGCAACATGTGAACCCAGTTATTATAAGCACGAACAGGAGATGTTTATCTCTTTTTGGGAAAAGGGCCTGCTCTTGCGTAAGGAGGCGTTAGTGAATTGGGATCCGGTTGACCAGACAATTTTAGCTAATGAGCAAGTTGAAAATGGTCGTGGATGGAGATCAGGAGCTTTGGTGGAGAAGCGGTCTATGTGCCAATGGTTTGTTCAGCAGTCTCAGTTTGCCCAAGACCTGCTGGATGATATAGATGCCTTAGATGGCTGGCCTTTGCCGGTGCGTACAATGCAACGCAATTGGATTGGACAATCGGAAGGTGCCGAAATTATTTTTGAAATACAAGGTCAAAACCCGCTGAAGGTTTACTCTACACGCCCTGAAACACTTTATGGATGTACTTTTTGTGCGGTATCTTTTGAACACGATCTGACAGCTAATGTAATGCAGCAAGATGAAAAAATCGCCCAGCAAATAAAAAGTGGAGCTGAATTTGATGAGCAAAACCAAAATACGATGTTTGGTGTAAAGCTTCCTTATATGGCAATTAACCCTATTTCTGGAGAGGAGGTTCCAGTTTTTGCAGTGAACTATGTGCTTCAGGAGTATGGAACAGGAGCTGTTTTTGGTTGTCCGGCGCATGATGAGCGTGACTTTCGTTTTGCAACGCAAATGAACCTTCCGATTAAATCTGTAATTTCGTCTAATAAAGAGGGTGGTGAAGGCTTGCCGCAGGTAGTGCCGCTAGACTGTGAGGCAGCTACAATGAAAAATTCAGCCGACCTAGATGGCTTAACTTGCTCAGCTGCAAAAAAAGAGATTATTCAAAGGCTAGAGGCGCAAAACAAGGGCGTGAAAAAAATACAGTTCCGCCTGCGAGATTGGTGTGTTTCTCGACAAAGGTACTGGGGAACCCCAGTGCCAATGACTCACTGTCAGGAGTGTGGAGTGCAGCCTGTTGCACGTGAAACACTTCCTGTGGAGTTGCCGGCTAACCCTCAGTTTGGCTCTGGAAATCCTCTTGATCATGATGATAGCTGGAAGCAGACAACATGTAGTAAGTGTGGAGGGGCTGCAGTGCGTGATACGGATACTCTAGACACCTTTTTTGAGTCTTGCTGGTACTTTTTACGCTTTGCAAGCCAACCAAAAGATAAGGCTTTTGATCCAAGCGTCATAGAAAAAGTATTGCCGGTTGATTTTTATATCGGTGGTGTGGAACATGCAGTGCTGCATCTATTGTACGCTCGACTGTTTATGCTTTTGCTGAAGAAGTGTGGTTACCTGAAAAGCTCTGTCCCTTTTGCGAACCTTTTAACACAAGGTATGGTTTGTTATCGCACATATCGTACCCGTAGTGGAGAGTGGGTGTATCCGTCAGATGTTTGTACAGTTAATGGAGTGTTGCAGACTCAAAGTGGTGAAGAGGTCATAGAAGGCCCTTCCGAAAAAATGAGTAAATCTAAGAAAAATACGGTCAATATAGATGAAATCGTTACGGCGTATGGTGCGGATGCTTTGCGTATTTTTATCGTTGCGGATGTTCCTCCAGAGCGGCACTTTGACTGGAGTGATGATGGACTGCAAGGAAGCTGGCGCTTTATTAAAAAGGTGTATAGCTTTTTAGATCAATATAAAAACAATATGCTAGAAGGCGATGTGACACAGGCAGAGCAGACCTTTTTAGTGTTTGTGAATAAGATCATCTATCAAGTAACAGAAGCTCTAGAAAGCCAACGTATTAATGTTGCCGTTGCGCAAGTTCGGATTTTGTATAATGGCGTCCAAGATATGGCGCGTAGTCAAAAGTGGCATAATGCTCGCTTTGGGTGGGAGACCTTCTGTCGATTGGCGGATCCATTTGTGCCGCACTTATGTGCAGAAATGCGTAGCCTTACTGGAATGGAAGAAGATAATACTTGGCCAACATATGATGAGTCTTTGCTAGTGAGCGAGGAAGTGACAGTTGCCGTGCAAATTAATGGTCGAGTTCGAGGGACCGTGGACGTTGCTAAGGGGGCTTCTCAAGAAGTCGTAGAGCAGGCGGCAAAAGAGATTGTTACAAAACATATAGGGGACAAATCCCCAAAGCGTGTGATCTTTGTTGCCGATAAGATTTTAAGCGTAATAGTATAGAATCCTAAAGGTATGTTGGCTGTTGTTCAAGCCTGACCTGCCTAGAAAGAGGGGGGGGGCTGCCCCCCCCTTTTTTGGATGCGTCTTTATTGGTGAGTCGGGATGTCTTGCCCAGCTTTGTCCATAAATGGTTGTAGCTGAGAATAAAATCCATCTATGTTCTGGATAGAAAAAGTCTCTCCATCAGACTCTTGAATGCGTGCGTGGATCACTTTTATGCTTGGGTCTTGTGCCATTGGGTGATGGGAATAGAACGCTCCTTCTTTCTCGAAGTTATTAAGGTTGAGAACAACCACCTTGTCGTGATGAGCGCAAACAAAATCCATAAATGCTTTAGGATATAGCTCAGGGTTTTTGCCTCCAACTAGAAGTGCAATTTTTCCTGGGCAAGACTTGTCTAGTATATCTTGTGAGAGGATTTTAGGATCATCAGAGACTTCTATAGTGGTGTGCGTGTGCAGTATGCCGAAGATATCAGAAAGCTGGTTTGAGATCCCCATGAACATATCGACGTAGTCATGATTTGTGAATTTTTGTCCATTAATGCTCTGGTCAAAGGTTGGTAAAATTAGGTTTAAGTCATGAATTTCCGCTGGTGAAAGTGCAGCCTGCAAGGCATTGCTTAGGCACTCAGTGTTTGCAATTTTAGCGTGTGGAGCTGACACTTCATTCGGGGTCTCGATCCAAGGGCTTGGTGTTCCTGTAAGTCTCTTTAAAGTGTGGCTACTGACTGTTGTGTGCATTTCAACTCTGTGCATAATGTCTTCAGCGTAGTCTTGAGCTTGTTTTAATTCTTCTGCAGAAAATTGGCGTATGTTTGCTTTTGTTTTTGGTGATGATGGGTTTTTTTCCAGGTGTAGCTTGACGAGAAACTCTTGCATGAAAAACATATAGATTCTGACCATGGCGTTTGGCACTTGAATATAGGCTTCTTTTGGATTGATAGAATCGAGCTCTTTTTGTAGTTCTGGGTTTAGCGTGTTGAATGGTAGCGGGGTGGTTCCAGCTGCTTCACACTTGGCCTTGTATGCTGCGTACAAGAGCTCAGGGAACCAAAAAGTGTCAAACCCTGCACTGGCCTTTCCTTCCTTTCCATAGTTAAGAAAAAACCTAAAATACGCGGACTTTGCGAGGTGACTTGCTCCAGATTGGCAAATGTGTTGTAGCTGGTGGTTTATGACGACAGTTGTGGTTTCTCCGGTGTCTACCATGTCGTCCATGATGTCTATAACAACTGGGGGGCCGGCTGGGTTGACTTTAATAGTTTTAGAGTTGCAGCTTGGGTGCAAAACTGTGGGTTGCACACCTGTTGTGTGACTGGTGGGTATGGCAAGCCCATCGGCTCCGCCACGTAAATAAACTAAGGCAAATCTTTGTAGGCCTTCTTTAGCAGCTTTCGCTTGGGCGGCGTCCATTTTCCGCATGGTTTTTGTAGTGACTGCGCGATTAAACGGGTTGTCTATGTAGACATTTTGTAGTTTGGCTCCTTGAACAGAAATAATAGCCTCATCTGCAGGGATGTCTTTTTGTTGCATCTGCAGCATAACTAGGGCGTTAAATTCTGCTTTTGATAACTGATGGGTTGTGAGGTGGGGTTTTACTAAAGACTTGTCGGCTTGTGGGGCGTCAGGTTGCAGCACAATGACTTTGTCTGCGGCAACAATATTTATAAAGGTAAATAAAAAAATTATATTTTTCATGAACCACTTATATTATAACATCAAGTTTTTGTCAAGACTGCTTGTTGCTTTGGGCTGTCGGGGAGGAGAGCTGTGCGGATTTTTGTGTTGTGGATGTTATGCAAGGTGATCCCAACACTGCTGTTAGGCAGTGTTGAGACGGGATTTTTGTAGAAAACGACTAATCTAGGTCGAATTCGCCTTTGTTGGCGGCGCTGCATAAATCCGATTTGAGTGCGGTGGCCGATCGTTTTTGAGGAGCATCACTTTTCGGTTGAATTGGGCGATATTTGGTGATGAGGCTCTGTACGTCCTGTCCGACGCCGTGCAAATCCTCCGTGTCCTGTCCGACGCGCAAATCCTCCGTGCCTGAAAACCTCGACATAGGACGCCAGTATTTGTTAGTGAGCTGAATTACGTTTTCTTCTTTGTAACTAGGAATCTGGATACAACTTCCCGTGTTTATGGGGCAGGGATAGAGGTAGTATTGGTTTGCGAGGTCCTTTCCTACTTCTTCTGCGGTGCGGCGCGTACCGAGGTTTGGGATGACGATAGATCGTTCTCTAAAGGTAAATGAGGTCGTTGTGTCATCCATCTTCGTGACGTTTACAGTTACCCTATAAGTTTTTGGTTCATCGGCTTGTTGCAGTGTAATGATAGATTCTTTTACGGGGAAGTCTTTGCTTTGCAACGCCTGTGAAACAAGGGAGTCAATGGCGATTAGATCACCTTTTGGTATACCTGGAAGATCAGGAGAGTCAGGAAGGTCGGTGGCGGCAGTAAGCTGAATAAAGAATAATAGTACAATAAAATTTTTCACATTAAATTATGGCATATATAAAAAAAATGTCAACTCTAAATTGCCCACAGCCTTTTGCCTCTTTTGCGAGTTGCTGCGGCCTGCTATGAGGTGAGCCTACATGAAAACGTGTAGGCTCTTTGGCTATTAAGTTGCTATCTTTTGTTTAATTAACCGCTCATATCGGCTCGTTTGAGGAGCTATCGGCTATAACCGCCGGGAGGTGTGTGGTAGTCACCATCTTACCATTAGCACTCGCCTGTGCTTGATAAAGGTTTGCCCCATTTGCTTTTAGAATAGTAATGGGTCCGTCCAGGAAGATATTTTTTGCATTCAGCTTCCGTTTCACTATGGCGCAGATGTCTTGCAAACTACGTTCTGATAGGTCGAGGGCATGGGCTAAAGGTTGATGTGTGTCTGCAGGGACCTCTGGGTGGTCAGTGGCTGCAGCAAGATTAATAAAAGATAATAATAAAATAAAATTTTTCATCTTTAATTTTTACATATGTAAAACAAATTGTCAAGTCTTATTGTGTGAGCACTTTCGAAGAGGGCGATGATTGAGGGTGTGGTTTAGCTCTAGGTATGCCCCACACGACCGGGGCATACAAGTGCAGCAGGCCGTTTTGGACGGTTAAAGGTCAAGACCAGCCTTTTTCAGAAACACCTCTAACTGTGAATCAAAATATAGAGTGCTAGACTTCGTGTACACTGCGCTGTGATGGTCAAGGACTTTTGCGCTTACCACTTCAATTGCGGGGTTGGTTGCTATTGCAGGGTTGGAGTAGAACAGGTTTTCTTTCTTGAATTCTGAAATGTTGAGAAAGACCACACTTTCGTGGTGCGCGTGAAGAAAGTCAAGGAACTCTGCTGGGTAAGCTGAAAGAGGCTGAGTGCCTGCAAGTAGTGCTACTTTTCCTGGGCGCTCCTTTCCTTTGATGTCTTGGCACAGCACTTTAGGTGTGGTAGTGCATTCTATAGTTGAGTGTGTGTGACGCACCTTTAGAATGTCGGATAGTTGATTTGATATGCCAATAAATGAGTTTACGGCTTCTACAGAAGTGTAGGCCTTCCCTTGAGAGTCCAAGTCAGAAGCAGGCAAGATTAAATTCACCTCTTGAAGCTGCTCTGCAGTAAGCGCTGCTTGTAGGCTATTGCTGAGTTGTTGGGCGGAAGGGATGTTTGCTTGCGGTCCGGAAGGCTCGTTGGGGAGAACTGTCCAAGGTTTATCGGCTCCAGTAAAATCTACGAGAGCTTTGTTGCTGATAGTTGCGTGAATTTCTAGCCTGCTGATGATGTCATTAGCGTAAAGTAGAGCTTCTTGAAGTCTGTCTTCTGGTACTTGTCGTATGTTTGCGAATTCTTGTAGCTTATCTTGCATCAGGAACATTTGGATTCGCACCATGACATCAGGTATGGGCTGGTAGGTTTTAGTTGCGGGGACTTTATTCAGCTCTTTTTGGAGTTCTGGGTTTGCTGTGTCGAATGCTAGAGGGGTTTTTCCTTCACTTGCGCATTGCTGCTTGTATGCATCATATAAAAGCTCAGGAAACCAGAATTTGTCAAAATTCTTATTAGGTCGGCCTGCTTTTATGTAGTTCGTGAAAATTCTAAAAGTGGCCGTTTTAGCTAGTTCTTCTGCACCAGACTCTATGAGGTGTTGAATGGCTTTCTTTATGAGCACTACAACAGAGTTTCCGGTATCTACGATATCGTCCATATGGTCGAGTTGGATGTGAGCTCCTCTTGGGTTTATTTTTACAGGGTGATTGCCAACATAGGCTTTTTCATAAGTTGTTTCAGCTGTGGCTGTGGGCATAGTGTTTACAGCCATAGGGAGTACAGAGGTGTGCTCGAGAGGCTCAGTGAAGGCAATGGCTCCACCGCGTAAAGCAGCAACCGCGCTTGTTTGGTGCCCTAGACTCTTAGACTGTTTTTGGCATGAGTCTAGTTTGTGCAGGGTTTTTTTTGTGATAAGTTGGTCAAACGCATAGTCTAAATAAGCGTCTTTTTGCATTGGGTTAGACCCTTGAACAAGAGTAATAGTATGCTCGGGCAAGATGCCTTTTTCTTGCTGCTGCTTTTTTACCTCTTCCATGAACTCATCTTTGGTTATTTGTTGTACTTTTAGGTCGGGGTGTACTAACGATGATTTAGCTTGCGCTGCGTAAGGGTCTAGTCGTATAACTTTACCGGCCATAAGGCTGAGGCTTACAAATAAAAGTGTGAATATTTTCATGGTAAATTCTATAACGAACGCAAGAAAAAGTCAACACTGTAAATTCTATAACGAACGCAAGAAAAAGTCAACACTTCCAGGAAGCTATAAGCTATGTGTGTAAAATTCGGAGTCAGATCTGTAGCTAGGTGTTGCTAGACCTTACAGGGGGGGGGGAGCGTTAGGTTTATGCGTGCAAAATTTTTTATGACTTGCATCATTAGGGTAGGTATGTTATCTTATGAAGGTTTGAGTCCAAACTTTTCAGGTTTCTGAGCGATCTTCCTCAAATGTTAAGTGTTGAGGAGAGTAGATCTTATTATAAGGATGGGTGAGGGTGGCCTTCTTTGGCGTAGCTGACGAAGATTTGACGTGGCAGTTTCATTGGTGCTTCTGCGCCCAAAGAAATCGGGGCTCTATCTCTTAAACTGTGAGAGAGGGCTTAGTATCAACTTTAAAATATGAGTGTGAAACACTATTGGGCAGCTTTATCATAAATGTGCTGCGTGGGGCGAGTGCTTTGACTTTTTTGTGGGGAGTTAATTATTCCCTGGATTTAGTAGAAGAGGGCCCCCCCTCTTCTACTATGCTATAGTGACCTTTAGAGCCAACTAGAAGCGGTTACTGTAGGTCTGCACCAACTTGTGAATACAGTGGAATTAGTCTGTCGACCAAATTAGGCGTGCTTTCTACAGAGTATACGGCACTGTCGCAGTCTTGGATCTTAGCTTCAACAACTTCGATCTGACGTGCAGGGTCCATTGGAGGGCTGCAGAAGTTGTTTTCTTGAGCGAAATCTCTAAGGTCTGCAACTACAACGTCTTTGTGAGTCTTTTTAAGGAAATCAATAAACTCTGCTGGGTAATCGCTAAGGGATTTAAATCCTGCAAGTAGAGCTGTTGATCCAGGAGTTGATTTTTTCTTCAGTTCTTGACAAAGGATTGTAGGGTTTGAAGAGCATGCAACAGTTGTGTGCGTGTGTGCTATTTTGTAAACATCTGAAAACATGTTTGAAATACCCACAAATGTCTCTGCAGACACATGACTTGTGCACGTACCTTGATCCTTTGCTGGGAAGATGATGTCTAAATCATCGAGTTGCTCTGGAGTAAGCGCGCTTTGAAGGCTGTTGCTGAACTGCTCATAAGATGGAAGCATTGCACTAGGACCGTTTGACTCAGAAGGAAGAACAATCCATGGACTTTCTGTGTTAAAGAACTTCTTCATTGAAGCGCTGCTGATAGTGGCTTCTACTTCAACTCTCTTTAGGATATTATCGGCGTACTTGCATGCAGCATCTAAAAGGTCCCTAGAAACCATGCGGATGTTTGCAGGAGCATCTTTACCAAGATTTTTCTTTATCCAGTTATGCACAAAGAACATGTGGAGCCTTACCATTAGACCAGGAAGCGGAGCGTAGGCCTTGTCAGCATTGATCTTATCTAATTCAGATTGTAGTGCTGGGTTAGACGTGTCAAAAGGTAAAGGAAGAACTTCGTTCTCTTCACACTGTGCTTTGTATGCTTCATACAAGCGCTCAGGAAAGTAGAAAGTGTCAAAAGATTTGTGAGGACGACCTTCTTTGGCGTAGCTGACGAAGATTTTAAACGTGGCAGTTTTAGCTAATTCTTCAGCGCCTGATTCGATAAGGAACTCTACAGCTTTTTCAACAAGAAGCGCAACAGAGTTTCCTGTGTCTACGATGTCATCAATTTTTTCGAGGTGAGTGTGAGATCCTGTTGGGTCTATTTTTCCTGGGTAACTTCCAACGTATGCTTCATCAAGTGTTTCTACAACAGTTGCAGTTGGCATAGTGTTGATTGCCATAGGAAGAACTTCTCCGTTCTCAAGGGGCTCTGTTAAAAAGAGGGCTCCTCCACGCATCGCAGCAATAGCGGCAGTTTGGAAACCGTTTTCTTTAGCAAGCTTCTGTGATTTGTCCAAGCGTGCAAGCGTTAGACCGTTGACGCGGTTGTTAAAAGCGTAGTCAAAGTAAGCGTCCTTCTGCCATGGCAAAAAAGTACCTTGAACAAGAGTAACGGCATCTTCTTTTGCGATATGTTTTGCGGCCATTTGGCGCTCCATTTCTGCACGGAAATCCTCCTTGGTGATATGCTGAGGGCTTAAGTCTGGGTTAACTAATGAGGTGGCAGCTTGTGGGGCCTTTGGGTCCAGCACAAGCAGTCCATCTGCTACAAGATTTACAAATAATAAAATGAAAATGATATTTTTCATAGAACAGTTATATCGAATGCGAAAATATTAGTCAATGAATTTTGTGGTGTTTGTTTTTGCAAAATTTTCTAGTCCGTAATGCTCGAAATACCAAAACCTATATATTGCAGGGGTTTGAAGGAAAAATGTGATGTAAAAACAAACAGAATGTTTGTCAGTTCACAGTATTAGCAAAAAAATCCACAAAATCTATTGTGTTCGTGAGTATAGTTCGGTAGAATAGTGCGAACTACGGGTGGGGGCAATCTTCACTGACGCTCTTTTATACGAACGTTTGCGCTTTCTGCAATAGGGACATACATTATTTTTTAATAGACAGGTGCTTTTCGGGACTAACATGCTCTTTTAAGTGTGTTACAAGAACGTCCACTTCTTTTTGAAATTCCATCAAAATAGGGGAAGATAGCTGGTCTGGTGATGCAAAGCTTTGTCGCCATGTTTGGATTTCTGGTTCGCTGACTTTACTTCTTCTTTTTGTTTGAGTGGGGTGCTTTTGCGTGGCTGTAAGTGCCATAGGGATAAACCTCAAAGAGGAGCTAGGATCTTGTGGAACTTCCGCGATGATAAGAAAATTTGCGGTTTTAGCGTGAATAATATCTTGTATCGTAACTATAGTGCTCGTATTGGGAATTAAGGTGTCGGCAAACTTTTCGTCCGAAAAATACCATAAGTCTTGAGGAATGTCTGTTAACTGATAAAGCACGAAATAGAAAGAGGTTGGTGTTTTGCTAGGTGATGAGGCATCGTGTGTCCACATGGGAAAGTAATCGCGGGGCTGATATTTTTTAAAGAGGATAAACCCTAGGTGGTCAGCTTTGCTTTGTAGTATTTCTTTGAGTCTGGCGTTAATTTGATTGTTTTCTATAAGGGGGGTTGATGCGGTAAAGGATATTTGGGAACTTACGATGTTTACTCCTTTTTCAAGAGAGGTTTGATAGCGTTTTATATATACGCGGAGCAAACTTTGTATCTTTCGCCAATGAATACTCGTGTGACTGTGTGCTAAAAGCTGTGAGAGTTGAGGGATTGCCTGCTCATAAAAAAGGAGATGTGTCGCCTGTGTTTCAATGGTTAGTTTTTGAAACTCTGTGACAAAATTAGTTGTAGCCAGCACGCTAGTGTAGGAAAGTATGAAAAAAATAATTCGCCGCACCAGAAATTATTGCAAATTTTTCGGAGTGTTGCAACATTTAAGTTTAAAATTTTACAAACACAAAGAAAATGACCTGCATGATAGAGGCAGGGTGTGGTGTGCTTAATAGAGGTGGAGGGTTTGGCAAGAGAGACCTTATGTTGATTTAGTTGAGAAAGGAGAGTTCGTGTGCTATTATTAAGACAATTTAGAAGGCGATCTATATGCTGAAAAAATCAACAAATTTTATAATAGCTTGTGGAGTGCAGGCGGTGTTTAGTGCTGCGAGTGCGGCAGATATACAGCCACGAAATTTAGAGGGCGATGGTCGGTTTACTATGGTGAGACAAGACGGTGGTCTTCAAGCCGCTGACATTGAAGCCTGTAAGGCGGCAGATTTAGTTAAAGATTTAACTGCGAACTGTATGTTGTTATGTGAGTCTGAATGGAAAGCTGAGCAAGTGTTAACACAAGCTTTGCCTCAAGAGCGTGATAAGCTTTTTTGTGAGGATGTAAAGGGGCCTTTGTGTGAGCAGGCTGAGCTTTGCATACTGCTTCTTACAGAAGAGATGATGCAACGCTCAGATTCAGAGGTGTCTTTGTCAGTCATGCAGCAGCTTTCTAAAATTAGAGGGGCGCTAAAAGCGTACAAAACACTTAGGCAAGAGGCTAAAGTTGCGCGACGTAAGCTGAGTTGCGCGAATAAAAGCATAAGCAAATAAGAGCAGAGGGCCTGCAAGGCGCAGGAAAAGTTAAGGTCTGCCTCAGGCCATATGCTTATGGCAGAAAAATATACAAAGTGTGATACAATACGTACTAGTAGAAATTTAGATAAACAAGGAGGAAGTAATGTTTAAGCAATTAATATGCATTACGCTAATAGTTTGTGGGGCGCAGGCCGCTGATAGTGATTGTGTTATGGATATCGAGAACCGGGTTACCTCCAGTAGTTATCAACTAGTGAGTGTTGAGAGCTCGAGTGTTTCTAGTGATGAAACCGGTAGCTATCAACTAGTGAGTGCTGAGAGCTCGAGTGTTTCTAGTGATGAAACCGGTAGCTATCAACTAGTGAGTGCTGAGAGCTCGAGTGTTTCTAGTGATGAAACTGGCAGCTATCAACTAGTGAGTGCTGAGAGCCTGAGTGTTTCTAGTGATGAAACCGGTGGTGCGCAGGGCACTGCTAATTTAGAGAGCGGTGAGGCATGGCTTTCGAAGAAATGTAGCGAAGCTTTCCTTGCAGTAGATGAGGCAGTGCTTGATATTGCTAGGCGAGGGCTAGCTAGAGCAATAGTGCTACTGCAGAATGTTGGATGTACATTTGCAGAGGATCACAAAGTGTGTGTGAGCGAGGCAGCAGAGCGGCTTATGAGGATGACTCAAGCGGAAAGCGCGGAGCTAATGTTGACAGAGGTATGCCTAGACGGTCGCAAAGTGTATACGATAAAAGACGCCAAAGAGTTGCTGTGTGCTGTAGAGACAAGAGAGGCTGTAGTCGCTTTAAAGAGAGTTCTAAAACCTGTAGAGGTTTATCTTGCGGATTTGGCCTTCTGTAGAATGGAGGAGCGGACATAACGTGTACTCTAGCAATAGTGAGCTTAGTGAAAAGAAATGATGTTTAAACTATCGGTATGTTTTGTGGGGCTTTTTTGGGTGTTGCCTTGCATATGTGGTGCGGCTGACAGAGAAGCGTTGTCATTAGATTTGCAGGAGAAGGCACAGCAGTATTTGAAAATGTGGCGGCTTGAGAGAGAGGGCAAGAATCAAATATGCAAAGACATAGATGCAAATAAAAACGTTGACCGTCGCGAAAAAGAAAGAAGTAGAGCGCAAAGCGCAGATTTGTTGGTGAAAATTAACAGGGTCAGAGATGCTTTGCGAGACTATCAACAAAGTCTTGAACAGGGCCGCGGTATCGAAAAGAACTTGAGGTCTCTAGAAAAAGTCGTATCGCAGTGCTTACAGACAGGTTTGGATAAAGATTATGATGGAGTTTTTTCCTGGGAATAGCGCGTACTTGTTTCGGGAGAATGCATAGATGGTGTGGGTAGGCATAAAAAAGGAGAGAGCGGTGGTTTTAAAAACAATTAGAGCCCTATTGGTCTTGACCCTGCTTTGGGGTAGCGCAAAAGCGCAGGATGATTTACTAGAAACAGCGCGGGCCCAACAAACAATCGCCGAAAATCTTGCTCTACTTGTGGGTAGCTGACTTGTGTGGTTAAACAGTGATTTGGCTTATGATTGTGCCTTTGCTGTTGATAGTAAATGCAGAGAGAGGTGGTGTGCAGACTTTTGGTAGTTTGGTGCGATTATAGGGCCGGTATTGCTAAAGTTTTTAGGTATAACCTAAAGCTATTGTCAAAAGAATTTGTGGATGATAAAATGATTTTAAAGGAAATTAAAAGGAAATTATATGTTTAAACAATTATTATATTTCGCAATGGTACTTTTTGTAGTACAGGCAAGTGCTTCTAACAAGGATGGGCTACCTGGGCAATCCGACACTGCGTTTGTGGAGTTTTTGCGACCAGAAAATGAATACCTTTCAGAGAAGGACCTAAGTGCAAAAAAAACAGGGGCATCCATTGTGCAAGCTAAAAACCTTCAAGAATTAAAAGCTGCGTTAGAGGAGGCAAAAGAACAGAAACATCCTATTTTTCAGAGTGATGATTGCCAAAAGCTAATTGTGGTGAAAATACTTAGCGCTGCCGCACAGGAAACTCAGTAGTGGTTGTGCGCTTATAAAGAGTAATCAGGCGTAGCACATACCAATTTTGGGGGTGTTTTCATTGTTAGGAAACCGGCTTGCCAGATAAGCTCTTTAGATTTTTGTGGAATAATAAAGGGTTTTGTTAGTGGAGATTTTATGATAAAAATGACAGTTTGTATTCTGAGTGTTTGTTGCGTGCCGTTTGTAAGCAATGCTGCGGGGTATGTAGGCGAGGACTTTATGGAGAAATTTCAAGAGGACATGGTTCAAGCTGGCCGGAAAATTGCCGCTATAGGTGAAGACGGCACAAAAGTGGAGATAGACTGCCTGGAGGAGCATTGGAAGGGCTACCTTGCTGCTATAGAGGAGGGTAAGCTAAGTGAAGGCCTTGGCAAAGAGATAGCCCTTTCTGACATTGTGGCGAGTTCTAGCAACGAAGACTTAACAGAAGTAAGGGTTGCCTGGGTGCAAGTTGTTCAAGGGGTGCGTGGAGCCTCTGGTTTAGATCAGATAGGGGCTGAAGAAAAGCAAAAGCTGAGAGACGTAGAAGTTGTCCGGTTATTGCGAGATGTTGAAGCAAGGTTACAGCTTTTACCAAAACATCGGAAGAGTTTGGAATCTGGGATTGAGAAAAAAGACTCGGAGATGCAGGAGCTGAAATTATTAAAGGAGTCAGTTTGCAAAGGAAAGAGCGATTTTTATCTTGCTTGCCAACAAAGTTCAAAACATGCAGACGAAAGGGTGAAGGAAAGCTTTGTTCTTGCGGATCAGACGATGGCAAAAGCTCATACTCGTATAGATGATATGCTCGGTATACAGAGTAGGCTTTACTCATCTTTGATGCAAGCTTTAGAAAAGCAAAGCAACGCTGAGACTTTGTTGTTGTATATCAAAATCGTAATGAACAGGTGTGAAAACCTTTAGAGCAGATGCTTGATAAGAGCGTTATGGTTCGTGGGTAGTGTATGGCGCAGAGGTCCAGCGCATTTTTGTTTGCAAGAGGGGTGTTTGTGTGGTATAATGACAGCAAGGAGATTTAATATGTTTAAAAGATCATTATATTTAACACTTGTCCTTTTTGGGGCACAGGTAAGTGCTGCTAGCTCAGAAGTGTCAGCACCTACTGAAGAAGCTGGTAACGTGCGCTTGATCACTTTGCAGCAAGGTGTTGCAAACCTTTCTGCAGAACAGCTAGAGACGCGATATTCTGAGGTAAAAGCACAGCACGATCAATCTGTGATAGACCTAACGAATGTTCTCCTCCAAGCCCGGGAACAAAAAATTCCTGCATTTCAGCATGCGGATTACCAAACGTGCACTCAAAAAGCAAACGCCCTCGCTTTGGAAAAAAGGGTTGTGGGAGAGGCTCTGGAGAAGCAGAACAGCTAGGAGGCTTATATGTTTAAAAGATCATTATATTTAAACTTGTCCTTGTGGGAGCACAGGCAGGCGCTGCTTCTAAGGCAAGCGAATTCGACCTGACCGGTAAAGAAGGTAGGTCCGTACCTTTCAGGGTTGTTCCGAAACAGGGGCCTAATGGGATTGAGTTGAGTCTAGCACCAAGAATTAGTGAGGGGCCTTTTCAAACGGCTCAGAGAGATAATGGGAGCTATAGTTTTGAATTGCGTAAAAAAAAGCCGCAAAATATTGAGGCTCCCAAAGGGGATATTCGGAGTTCGCAGGCTCTTACAAGAGAGGTGGAGATTGTGGAGTCGGTCCATTCACGATTTAGCAGTCCACACTTAGACGGTTTTCCATTTCCAGAGAAGGTGGAAATAAACAACTTGGTGAGCGAGGTAGAAGGGGTGCGTAATCTTATCCCAGCTCTATTGAATTTAGACGAAAGGTTTAAGGCAGCGGATGTACAGTCATTTGCCTTGACGCAGGATCCGGGGGATTTACGTAAGGCCCACGGTGCTTTGTGTGAGGCGTATGACGCTCTAAATTACGGATGTAAAAATGGGACGGCAGTAGAAGTGCGGAGTGCGAAAAAGAGGCTCCAGAGTGCTTTTGAGGATGTGCAAGGCCTCTTGCGTGTCCGCAAAGCGTAAATTGCTAGCAAGAGCTTTAAGTTAAAAGCGCTAAATCTAAAGAAACCCACTGTGATTGCAGTGGGTTTTTTTATTGGTTGATTTTTGTTGCAAGTTGTAAACAGGTGCGTGTAGTTGGATGCATTTGGCCTCAAGTCTAAAAACTTGCATGGCCTAATTGAGCAAAAAGAGAGCGCTAACTCAAAAAATTATTTTTTAATGACAAATGGTTTTTTTTGTAATACAATCCTAACAAGGAGAAAAATTATGTTTAAAAAATCTTTTTATTTTACACTAATGTTTTGTGGAATCCAGTCAATGTATGGTGCGGATGGGCAAGACGTTGAGAGGGCACAGGCACAGGTACAGCAGCAAAAGGTGTCGCCATATACAGAGGCAGAATCTATAGCGGCTGCAGGTTTTTTAGTGGAAGTGCAAGAAGAGCTGAACGATTCTTTCAACCTATTAGGAGAATTGTTTTTGTCAAGGAAGGAGCCTAGTAAAGCCCTCGTGGAAAGACTTCATGAATCCCTGCGAACACAAGCAGAGACTTTAAAAGCGTCGCAAGATTTTATAGAAAGCGTAAAAAAACAAAATTAAAGTACACTTGTACCACACTCTAAGTAAGGTTTGTGAAGCGCTGGAACTATTTGACGAGCTAATGCTCGAAGATAGAGCCATAGGCTGCCTTTACTCCTTACTTTGTAAGACCCGCTGTAATAAAGTTTGCAGTGGGTTTTTATTGGTCGATTTTTGTTGTAAAAGGGGAGTTCAGTTGGGCGCATTTGGCCTCAAAGCTAAAATGGTGCATGACCTAATTGAGCAAAAAGAGACCACTAACACAAAAGATATTTTAGTGACAAATTATTTGTTCTGTGATAAATATAGAGGATATAGGGGTAAGTATGTTTAAAAAACCGTTTTATTTTATACTAATGTTTTGTGGAGTGCAGCTAATGTATGGGGCGCAAGAGAAAGATGATGAAAAGATTACGTTATTCAAGGAACAGCAACAAAAAGTGTTGCCATCTGAGGAAATTGATCATCGAAAGATTTCAGAACTTCTTGTGGATTTGAAAACAGAGCTGAGCCGTGAGGAGAAAATAAGGGGGCATCTTTTTTCATTGCAAGAGCATTCTAGTAACGCATTGCGCGAAGAAAGCTTGGAGTGTCATATAAACCAAAAAGGGCTGTCAAATTCAATTTTGTTAGAGATGGACCCTAGTCGCGCACAGCACCAAGCAAGTCAGGAGTCCCAGGTAAAACAAGCCACCATGGGAAATCCGGTAAAAGCCTGGAGGGAGGGTTTTGGCGGTGCTCTGCTTGGCGGTCTAGAAGTGTTATCTTCTTGAGCGAATATTTCGCGGGCAATGGTTGAGGATGGGGCGTAGACCTCGCTTACTCCTGACCTTTGACTTTAGGCCCATTGTTAAGGTTTCGCAGTGGGTTTTTTGCAGATTAGTGCTGCACTTGTAAGGTGAACGATTAAGTTGTATAGCAAAAAACTTTAGTGGATGGAGGGTGTTGTGTTGAAATGCGGTGAGGTCTGCAGAGATCGCGCGCATAGAGGACTCTACCCTGGAATACACCTCTAAATTGGATAATTCGCAATAAGCCGATATAGGTAAAGGTTTCACAGAGTTCTGGGTTGCCGCCGGCTGCTGGGCAGTCGCTTATAGAAGACCACACTCTGTAGTGCGGATCGGGCAGAGAGTTTATGGGACTGGTGCAGCGCTGCAGAGAGTGTAGACGAAATACGAGGACAGCTCGATATTGCATCCTTAGAGGTTATGCAGACGCAGGCGGCTGTTGATAGAACTCGAGAGGAGGCTTTGTGGCAAGATCTGATACGCGCCTTGAACTCCAGGGTTTTGCAAGGACAGGAGGCCGTTGATCAAATACAAAAGGAAGTTTTGAAGGCATAGCAAGCGGCTGAGGACCAAACTATCAAGTATATACAAATAGCAGATTCAACATTAGGTTTATCGAGGCACGAGCAAGCGAGTGTAGAACTTGAAGCTCGAGGTGGTTTAATGAAAAGCAAGGAGAATGTAGAGATTGGTTTACTGCGTAACGAGTCGGTCGCCTACGACAAATTATTTGAAAAAAAGAGAAAAATGCACAAGACCTTATGCGAAACGAATCTGGAATATGGGAAAAGTTTTTTACTGCAGGAGAAGGTAAACAAGTTGTGTGAGATTCTTGAGGGGCACCCAGAGCTCATGCTTTCTGACAGTACACTCCGTCTAGCGGATGGAGTATATGATATGACGGGTGGAGAGTTTATGGACCTGGTGCAGTGCGCGATAGATGGGCATTTACTTAAAAGGAAAAAAATCAAAGAAATGCTATTCGATATTTTGAAAAATTCAGAATCATGAAGTGGAAGTTTAGCTTTTGGTTGTTTGCAAGACGTTTGACTTATGATACAGTCATCATAGGAGAAAACTTTATGATGAATATGCTAGGTGTGATGCTGATACTTTTGGTGAGCGCGTGTGTTTTGCCGTTTGTGTGCAGCGCTGCAGAGGGTGTAGACGAAATACGAGGACAGCTCAATATTGCATCCTTAGAGGTTATGCAGACGCAGGCGGCTGTTGATAGAACTCGAGAGGAGGCTTTGTGGCAAGATCTGATACGCGCCTTGAATTCCAGGGTTTTGCAAGGACAGGAGGCCGTTGATCAAATACAAAAGGAAGTTTTGAAGGCATGGCAAGCGGCTGAGGACCAAATTATCAAGTATATAGAAATAGCAGATTCAACATTAGGTTTATCGAGGCACGAGCAAGCGAGTGTAGAACTTGAAGCTCGAGGTGGTTTAATGAAAAGCAAGGAGAATGTAGAGATTGGTTTACTGCGTAACGAGTCGGTCGCCTACGACAAATTATTTGAAAAAAAGAGAAAAATGCACAAGACCTTATGCGAAACGAATCTGGAATATGGGAAAAGTTTTTTACTGCAGGAGAAGGTAAACAAGTTGTGTGAGATTCTTGAGGGGCACCCAGAGCTCATGCTTTCTGACAGTACACTCCGTCTAGAGGATGGAGTATATGATATGACGGGTGGAGAGTTTATGGACCTGGTGCAGTGCGCGATAGATGGGCATTTACTTAAAAGGAAAAAAATCAAAGAAATGCTATTCGATATTTTGAAAAATTCAGAATCATGAAGTGGAAGTTTAGCTTTTGTTTGTTTGCAAGACGTTTGACTTATGATACAATCATCATAGGAGAAAACTTTATGATGAATATGTTAGGTGTGATGCTGATACTTTTGGGAGCGCAAGTCAGCGCTGCTGGGCATGCGGAAGAGTGGAGTGAGGAAGCTCTAGCTTCTGAGATCGCTCTTGTACAAGGGCGTTTAGATAAAGAAAGGGACTGCTTAGTAAAAAGTGTAGGCTTGAACAGTTATGCTTTTGCGGAAAAGGTTTGTCAGGTTAAAGCGCTGAAAGCGCAATTGCAGGATCTCCAAAACGCTGAGCGTGTTATAGAGGAGAGGAAGAAGACAGAGGGACTGGTTTTCGTGCCTGTTGAGCCTAAGTGGAGTTCTGGTGACGAATCGATTCTCGACGAGGATGAATGTTCTACGGAGGAGCTAAAAGGTTGTGATTTTGTTAATCCTGAATGTAGTGCTGACGAAAAATCGTGCGAAAATCTTCAGGTTTAAGTGAGCTTTTGACTGTGCGGCAAAGCTTCTGCCGATCAAAAGTTTTTGATAAAAGCCCACTGCGATAGCATTGCAGTGGGCTTTTTGTATTTCCATCTAATTGATGTAGCTACACGAAAGTGGCCGTGAGCGAATCTTGATCACTGTTATCCTTGGGGGTGATCAGGTAAGTGTGTATTTTTTCCGGAGGGAATCTTTTGGGGTGAGTTTTTTGTTTTTCGCTCGGTTCAGCTGTTGCAGGGATAGCTAAAGCGTTTGAATGTAACGTAGTCTGGTGGATTGAGCTAGGTTTAGGTTTTGCTGGGTAGCGTATCTGAACTCCCTTTTTTTTGTCTGAAACTTCCCCTTTTTTCTTAATGAGCGTATGCATGAGGTGTATGTCCTGAGGCATTTTAGCAAAAGCGCTTGGTAGTGTGGCTGGTGCGTGGGCTTTTACGATAAAGTAGTTTATAGGGCTGCTGGCGTTGAATGGGACTTCGGCTAGTATATAATAAGGTCGTTTGTGGGATGGCGGATTAACCTCTGTGGAAAAAAAGTGAAGTAAGGTCGCGGGAGTGCTTGAGGTGGGGATGTCAGTTCCTTTGATGGCTGTTGTGGCTGGGGGTATTTTGTTTATGATTTCTTTACCACTTGTGCTGCTTAGGTGGTAGAGGCAAAAACAGAAAGACTTGAAGGACCCAAACCAATTGAATTGGTATGCTGTAACGGGCATAAAGCCTTGGGCGTCACCAATTTTTGCTCGTGGAGTGGGCCCGTCATTTGCGGCGTGTGATTTCAAGAATGCAGCAAAGTCTGGGCGTATATGATAGTCGTTAATGCAGGTCTGAAGCTTGTGTGCCTCTGGGCACTTGCTCTCATAATGCATTTTATAAGTGACGGTACCTAGCTGTTGAAGAGCAAGCATTTCGTTTTTAGCTAATGAGCACAGGGCCTGGTGGATTAGGGGCCAGTGGGGGTCTGCATGATGGTGTGCGGCAAGCTGGTCAAGTCGCTGTGCCTCCTGCGCGTAGCTCAAGAGGTGGTAGGCTTGAGTTTTAAGAGGTAGCTGCGCAAACGTATGGGGAGTAAAGTCGTGTGGAGCGCTGGCTGCACAAAGTGAAGTAAGGCTTATTGCTGCAATAACGAATATAATAAACATAGGAAATTATATATAATTTTTTAATTAAAATCAAGGGTTATATCACTTTTGCTAATGCGTGATAAGTCTTGACAGGTGTTCGGCGCTCAATATTAAAAAGAGACGGTTGTGCATGATGGTGAAAACCCTTTTTCGAGAAACCTCTTGGGGTTGAGGGTGTTATGTTGGCAACTGTTGCTTGAGAGAGGGGCTAGCTTTGGGGAGGGTGGGGCAAATTTTCTACAGCGGCTTCTATCGCTTGTGCGGCTTTTGTGTTTCCGTTTAAGAGTGAATCAGGTTGAGCTTTTGTTTCATATGCGACAAATGTCACTTCTTCAGATAAGTTTGCAATGGGGACTCTAGCGTATATAAATATAGCACCAGAATGTACAGTTTTTTGTGCGTTTACCTCAGAGGATCGGGGGCCTGTTGAGGGGATTAAGGTTTCGGCATCACGCGCGCTAATGTAGGGGCTTTCCAAACGATTGTGTTCTTTGCTGAATATGTAAAGGGGAACTGATATATGTGAGTCTCGCCCATCTTGCCTATTGGTGATTGTGATGCTGAAGGGCCCTATGAGGCTGTAGAGGCGTGGATTTAGGAAACGTTGTGTTAGGGGATGCTCTTTTATTAAATGATCTAAAATTGGGTGAAACTTATCATTTTTGAAGAGGTCGCAGGGTGCTATATGTGGGAGCTTATTGGGGAGGAGCAGAGGCGTGTGCTCCTCGGCGTAAAGGTTAGCGATGGCCTGCTCTTGGCGGTATACAGTGGTATAGAACGCTTTGGCACAAGATGTCGTTGGTGTGGTGTACTTCTGGTGTAGTTCAGTTAGGGTTTGGTGGAGGTTGGCCCGGTGGACCCCTTTGTAGTCATGCTGCATCGCCGCTGACAAATGAGAGATAACAGCTTGTTGATTGCTTAAAAAGGAGGCCATTTCTGAAGCGCTCCATCCTGACCAAACTAAAGTTGCAGCGATAGAGCTGATAGATGTCAGTAGCGTGAATGTAAATACAAACATAACCATATAAAATTATATCACACCTGTGTCCATTGTCAAACTTTTAATATACGGCTATCTTTCTGCAAAATTGATGAGTTTTAAGGACCATTAGCCAGAGGTGCATTTTACTGAAGGGGTGTCGCCTTAGAGAGCTTTTCTAACCTGGCGTATCCTTGACAAGTTTGTGCAATCTCCTTTCTGCGCGCTGTGTATTTAGATCGTTCCTGTAGGCGTGATGTGGTTTGTGGGTTTATTTCATAGGTGACAAATGTTATGGCTTCAGATTGGGACAAAACTGGAATTTTAGCGTATATAAGTGTTGGAGCTGCGCTTAGAGCACACAGTTCGTTAGACGCTAGTGGGCTTGATGGAGGGATTAAGTTGTTTGCGTCCTGCATGCTCATAGTGCGGGGTAGTGTATGTTCGCTTGTATCTAATATATATAGGGGCACTTCTATGTGAGAAAGCTGCCTAAAGATAGTGCGATCGAAGAATACGAGATCAAAAATTTCTTTTGGGTCCCATGGGGTCTTTAGGGTCGGTGCGGTTTTTTTTGCATACTTTTGGACAAAAGGAGATAAGGCTGGATGAACTTTGTCGTTTTTGAAGAGCTCACTGGACTCTAAAGCAGGGATTACTTTTTTTGTGAGCAGCGGGGTCGTGGGAGTAGCTTGCCGCTTTTGCTCATTGGCGTCTAAAGCGTCATAAAATGCTTGAGCGCAGCTTGTGAGCATTTTTGTGTATTGTTGGTGTATTGCTGTTAGGCTGCTCTTGATGTTTATTTCGTGAGCATTTGTAGGTTTGAGCTGTAGGGCGGCTGAAAGATTAGCCACAGACTGTGGGTGGAATCTCAAGCAGGCGGCGAGGGCTTCAATGCTGCTCCCCTCCCAGATTGATGTTGTGGCAGCGGAGATAGATGAGAGCAGTGAGAGTGCTAAGGCGATTATAGTCATGGTGCATTAAATCCAGAATTCTCCTGGCTGTAGAGATTGTGACTCTTTAGCTGAGATAGTTTGGGGGAGGGTGGTAGTAACTACCGCTTGAGACGGAAAGGGAGGAAGGGAGGCAGAGGGTTCTTGGTGCATGAGGTTGGTGTGTGGTGTTTCAAAAAAACTTGTGGTTTTAATAGGGGTTGTAAAGGGTGCGTCTGCGTCGATTTGTTTGCGAAAACAGTGGCTATTTTGTGAGCTTAGAGACCAGTCTTTTTGTAATACGGAACGCAGGTTGCGTATGCGGTCTGGCATGTCAGCGAAGCAACGTGGCAATGAGCAAGGTTCTCCTTCTTTTATGATAAAAAAGTTCAAAGGGCTGTTTGTGGTTAGAGGTACCTCGACTAGGGTGTAGTGTGTCCCGCTGTGAGGAGGTGGCGTAACTATGGCGCTGAAGAGGCTGGCTAAAGTGGCAGGCGTGCTTGCTTCGGGGATTGATTCGGGATCTACTTGTGCTGATGTCGCTGGGGCAGAGTGTATGATGGGTTGTGCGGAAACAGCATCTATTGTGTACAGACAAATACACAGTGAATTGATGTTTCCCAATATTGAGGTGCGAGGGCGCCAAAGAGGAATTATTCTTTGAGCGTTACGAATATTTACACAGAGGCTCACTGAGTGGTGTGTGGCATGTTTTGTTAGAAACTCGAAAAAGTCTGGGCGAAGGTTATGCTCGCTGTAAACAGGGGCGTTTTTTAAGGAGTCGGGGCATAGTCGCCTGTAAAAGCGCTCGTAAGTGATGTGGCTAAGCTCATGGAGTAGTTCGAGCTCATTGAGATACAGTGAGCCAAGAGCTTTTTGAATGTTTTTCCAGTGTCTATCTGTGCGTGACTGTTGTGCAAGCAGAAGAAAAATGCCTGCTTGGTAGGAGTACAGTAAGAGATGGGCAGCTTGTACTTTGAGTGGCTGTTTGGAGAAAGCTAGAGTATTATGGAACTCCTGTGAGAGCGCTGGCTGCGCGCATTGAGAGCATAAATGAGGTGGTTGTATAGTTAACTCGTAATCTGATGTACCGTTTGCCGCGATAAGGCTGGTTGCGCTAATATGAAATACAGTAAGCAAGAATTTCAGGAACATGGTAAATTATATATGTTTTGCGTTGTCTTGGCAACTTCTAGTTTGTGAGACTAAGAGTACAAGTGTATTGTAAGAGGCTGCATTAAACCTCTTCGGCTGGGATGTTGGTGAGTGCTAGAGAGCTCTATAGTACGCTGAAGGATAGCATGTGGACGTTATGCGGAATTTGCATTAGGTGCGGGATATACTAAAAACCATAGAGAGGTGTGTCATAAAGGGTTGTGCAGCGTGGTGGATCTTGTCTGATTAAGGAGTCTGTGTTTGTTAGAGGGCATCTTTGTGGCTAGATTTTCGCAATTGATGAAATTTTGAGTATAATTATTGAGAGGCTCTGTGGACGATAAAGAAAAGTTATCTATTATAAAATCGACGCTTACAACGATAAGATCGGATATTCAAAAGTGCAAAGATTACGTAAGCTGGGAAAGTTTCATTCAGGAAAGGAGTCGTCTGCAGCAAAAAACAGAGGATCAGGATTTGTGGGAAAACCCAGACACAGCTAAGGAGTGTTTGCGCGAGTTTACACGCGTGGACTCAATATACCAATCCATTCAAGGGTTAGAGCGAAGCGCTTTAGAGGGGCAAGAGCTTGTGGGTATGTTGGAGGAATCCATTGATGGGGAAATGCTGGTCGAGGTTTATCGAGATGTAACTGAATGCGCAAAGAGCGCGCATACGTTGGTGTATCGAATTATGCTGTCTGCGCCTGAAGATAGTGGAGGATGCTATCTTTTGATTCAAAGTGGTGTGGGAGGTACGGACGCGCAAGATTGGGCCTATATGCTCTTGCAAATGTATATGCGCTGGTGCGGAACACAAGGCCATACTGCTATAATCGATGATAGTATGGACGGCGAAGAGGCGGGCATAAAGCATGCAGTTTTACGTGTGGGTGGTAAATTTGCGTATGGCTTTTTGAAAACAGAAACGGGGATACATCGTTTGGTGCGTCAATCACCGTTTAATGCTGCGAGTAAAAGGCAGACAAGTTTTGCGTCCGTGTTAGTTATGCCAATAGTGGAGGAAGGTATAACTGTTGAAATTTTAGAAAAAGATTTACGAATAGATACGTACCGAGCGTCTGGAGCTGGAGGGCAGCATGTGAATAAAACAGACAGTGCGGTGCGTATTACACATTTGCCGACGGGAATAAGTGTACAGTGTCAAAGTGACCGATCGCAGCACAGGAATAAAGATCAGGCGATGAAGATGCTGCATGCAAGGCTTTATGCTCAAAAGGAGCAGGAAAAAAAAGAGCAAGAGCAAAGTGTGGAAAAAACAAGCATTGGATGGGGTCATCAAATTCGCTCATATGTTTTGCATCCGTATCGCCTCGTAAAGGACTTGCGCACAAAAGTGGAGGTACAAAACCCAGAGGCTGTACTGCAAGGAGAGATCGATGTATTTTTAGAAGCGGCACTGGTGTATAAAGGAGGAGAGACGAATGATTAAGGTCACAGAGAGTGCTTGGAATCGGGTGGGTAGTATTACAAGCAGCGGGCAAGTTTTTCGTGTGGGGATAGAAAGTGGCGGGTGTCATGGGTTTCAATATGTGTTCAAGGTTTGTGAGCAGCAAGAAGATGATATTTTGGTGGAAGGTCCAGACGGTAAAAATATAGTGATAGCTAGGAGGTGTCATGCTTTTCTGGAGGGTGGAACATTGAATTTTGTGGAAGAGGTGATGCACTCACACTTTGTCTTTGATAACCCAAAGGTCGAGACGGGTTGTGGCTGTGGGATATCTTTTCAGATTCCAAGGAAAGATTAAATGAAGGTTGTTTCTTGGAATGTTAACTCTGTCCGGGTGCGTTACCCTTTAATTACTCAATGTGTGGAAACTTTGCGGCCGAATATTATTGCTTTGCAGGAGACCAAGGTATCTGATGCAGAGTTTCCGCATCATCTTTTAGAAGAAACACACCCTTATCGGTGTTGGGTTGGCAATAAAGGTCGTAATGGAGTCGCTATTTTGTCAGATCATCCCATTACCCTTAAGCAGCAAGACCTTCCTATGGACGGCCATCAGCCAGGGCGTTTTTTGCATGTGGTGATAGGTGGGGTGCACATCGTGAATGTGTATGCCCCCAATGGAGAAAGTTTAACGAGTGAAAAGTTTCAATATAAAGCAAAGTTTTACCAAGATTTAACAGATTATTTGGCTCCTTATAAGGAAGAGCCTCTGCTTTTAATGGGGGATTTTAATATAGCACGGCGTCCAAATGATAGCTATGCCCCTCAAAGATTTAAGAGGCAGTTGCTATTTAGCGCTCAGGAAAGGGTGTGGTTGCGTACACTTGTCCATGAGATGATTGATATAGGCGATATAGTGACTGAGGGGCGTGCAACAACAGATCGCTATACGTGGTGGGACTATAGAACGCCTTCTTTCCCGGAAAAGGGGTTGCGCATAGATGCAATTTTTGCTACGGTATCTGTAGGTTCGTTGATTCGTGCGTATGGTGTGTTGCAATGCCTGCGCCAAGAGGTGAAGCCGTCAGATCATGCACCTGTCTGGTGCTATTGGGAGTAAGAAAATGTTAGAAAATCTAATAGTAGGAGCGAAAATCGGATTTATGGTTGCGGCTCCAGTGGGGCCCGTGGTCATATTGCATATGCGTATGGCTTCGCTGTATGGTTTTTTTAAAGCTATGCGTGCGGGAATGTTGACAAGTTGTTCTGTGGGAGTGCATGCTTTTTTGGGGCTTGTGGCTATTACAGTGATAGAGAAATACATTACAGAGTACATGAATATAATTCAAATAATTATGGGGTTAATTGTGCTTGGTGTAGCTATACAGATGTTTGTTGCTAACAAAAAATTGGTCTTAAACCCGGATATAAGTAAAGTTAAAACTTATTACCCGGCACTGTTGTCCTTTGTGTGTCCTTTTACAACAATTTTGCTAGTTAACCTGATTACAGCGCGATTAGGAACGTTGCCTAATGGTGTCCTGCCGATTGTGAGCGTGGGAACAGGTTCTATTTTAGGCTCTTTTTTGGGCTATGTTATGTTTTGTTCTTTGTCGTACTTTTGTTCTCGGAAGTTTTCTCAGAGTGCGGTGATTAAGGCGAATAAGATCGCGCCGGTGCTTATCGTATATTATGGGCTAGAAGGCCTTTGGAAAGGGGTTGCTCCTTTCATTAATTAATGTTGTGTAAACGACAGATCTGTAAAGGCCCCTAAAAAGGGGCCTTTTTTAGTTTTAAATCTTTGCTACGGAGTCTTTCTCAGGCTGTGCAAAGAATAAGCTGCGCTAATATGGGAGGCTGCCACCTTACTAAATAACATAGAAAGAGGTGTACAAAGACAGTATTAAAGGACCTAAATGGCTTTTCGCTTTAATATGCGGAAGAAGAGCCTACAGTACGCGCACACAGAGTCTCTTGCTTAGAAGGGGTAGGTAGGTTGTGGCTGCGTGGGTTTATTAAGGTGCTCGCTCCGTTATTAAAGTTTTCTGCTCATAAAAAAAGGAGAGGAAACCCTCTCCTTTTTTCTATGAGCCAGGGTGCTACTTTTTCTCATTTTTTTCTTGTAGTTTTGCTGGCAATAACTTTGGACCATAGCGACGCAGTGCGTACATAAACTGTGTGTCTATTGTATCAATAAAGTTCTTCAAGTATTCAGCCCACTCTGATGTTCCGACTTTCGGGCTCTTCGGAGATGTGTTGAGGGAGCGATGTGCTTGAATGTCTATGTCTAGGTCAGAGTAAAGGTCAGACTCCTGAACAAAGGCTTTAATCTGTACCGCGTGATTAGATAAGGCATTCTTCACTTTTCCGTGGTTTTGAGCAGACAAAGCAACTAGCTTCACGTTAATCATAAGAACACCGCTACTACCGACGGTCTTGAAGCGGGACTTGCTCCATTGACGCAAGTAATGGGCTAACATAATACGATCTTCTTCCTCAATCGTAGCGCCCTCTGTGCAAGGGTCAACAGAAAAAACAACTTTTTTAACCGCCAAGGGTATTTGACTCTTTTCGAAAATAAAATGTGGCTTTTGAAAACCATGATCTTTACAGCAAGATCCAAGCAATAGCATTAGTAAAATATGCAGCATCACCTTCCTCCTCGCATAGTGTATATTAGTGTCAGTTGAAAAACAAGTAATATTGCGTACTCTTGCGGTATTGAGCGACTAAGGTGACAGAAAATTATACGCTAAATGTGCTTTTGGGGTTTGACGGCATAAACTGTCAATTTGTACGGCTTTTGAACGCGCCTGAAAAGAGAGTAGTATTTTACAGGTTTTTGTTTCGTGTTATTAGACAAAGTTGTAAGACTTCATCAAAAGAAACTTTTGCATGCTATAAGCTGGTTCCGCGGCACATAAAAGCTTTTATTTTGGAGGGGCAAGTGTGGGCCCGTGTACAGCCGCTTGGTGTTGTTGGGAGCACTTAATAATGGGTTTAGAGGTAAAACTGTATGCTCACTAAAAGGCTTTCGCTAATCTATGCGGCAGGGGGCTTTGGGTATGCTGAGAAAAAGACCATATATTTTTTTTGCTATTTGAGGGGAGTGCAGGATAATGGTTGCTTCACTGTTTAGGTGCTCCGCCTTATCGGTGAAATTGTAGGACCCCATAATGACAGTTGAGTTATCGACTACCATAGCCTTTGCATGCTGCAGGCCTTTTCCTGTGTAGACAAAGGCCGTTATTTGTGGGTGGCGCAATTTGCATATTTGATCTTTTTGAAAGGTTTTTTTGTCGCCTAAGAGGCTGACGGTGACGCCGCGTTTTACGGCCCTATTAAGGGCTCTAAGAATGTGAGCAGAAGTGAATGCATAGCTAAAAACGAGTACACTGCTTTGTGCGCCATCTATGAGCTTTATAATCTCGCGAGCGGTTGAGCGCTCCTGGGAGAGAATGAAATCCTGAATATGGCCCCTGGATAAAGGGGGAGTGTCGTGCGCCTCACTAGACATTAAGGCTGAGGCAAGGTAAATGAGAGTTATTATCATTTTCAAAAGGCTCACTAAAGCGAGCCTTTGGATGGTGGGTGACGTTATAGCTTGACTTGTGGCCCTACTTCAAAGGTGCTAGATCCTGTCCCAGCTTGAGATAAGATTGGGAATTTGTTTTCTAATGCGGTGACCATAAGCTTGATGTTTTGTTCTACCGGCAGTCTTGGGTCCAAAGTGCGTCGAATCGTTAGAAGGCTGTTTGCGTTCCTGTTGTGCAGTGCTGTGATTAATAGCTTCAGGCACAAAACGCTGTCAGAGCCGGACTGCTCCATGGTGAATTTCGTTGAGAGTACGTACCGGTAACGGGCAGCGCGGTTTTGATCTGAGTTGATGTTAATGTCCTCTAACACAAATCCTTTGCGCTGGAAGATTCTAGCAATTATGGGACGCACAGGCTCAGGTGCGGACTCAAAGGATTTGTCAAGTGAGTAGGCTCCCACTGGCAAAGAGTCTATGGTGTCGTGCATCTTGTGGAGACACCCTGTTAACCCGACTAAAAGAACAAACAATAAAAAAAGCATTTCAAACCTCCGTAGTGAATTTATAACTCATTATACAAGTTATACGATAACATCCTAGTTAATAATACTAGAAAATTGATATTTAGTGTTGGGGGCGGGGGGTGTTTAAAGCATTTTATTGAACAAATGTGGGTGGGAAGGTACAGGCGCCAAAAATTTTTTATGGGCAACGCTTGAGTTTAGAGGGGCAGTTGTGTTAGTATTACATATATTAAGAGGTGTTTTTTGGTAAAAGTTTACGTAATGGAAAACAAGGCAGAGCACGCATTGCGCATATTTAAGCGACGTGTTTTGCAGGAAGGAATCCTTAAATCCTTCAAGATGCATCAGTGTTATGAGAAGCCGTCAGAGAAGCGTGCGCGGTTGAAAGCAGAAGCTCTTAGACGTATTCGCAAAATGTCTTACAAGGGGACATCGAAAGACGGAAGCTTTTAACGGAAAGCTTTTTCGATTTGCTTGATTTTTATAATTTTTTAAAAAAACAAAAAGGTGCGATCTCTGGCTGCTGTGTCGCGGTCAGAGGCTCGTACCTTTTGTGCTTGAGCAAAAAATCTTTGGGTTTAGAGGCTTTTTTGGCAGTTTCTGGGTGGACTGTGCAGAGAGAGGAGCAAGAAGTGGTTTATGTGGAGCCGCACTCGCTGTCCCTTGGAGAGCTTTTTGCGGATGCAGAAATACGGGACTACAGTTTTCCTGATGGTGATCAGCGTGTAGTGTATGCTCGTAATCTTCTTTGGGCCTTAGAAATTAGCCCAGGCCCTTTTCGTGATAAGTGCATCGAGCGTGACCCCTATTTTTTAGAAATATGTTTGCGTGTTCTCTTATATAATATTTGTGGGCTTGCCGTTTTGGAGCCCATGCCTACTTTATATTTGGCGTGGTTGAGCGGGTACACGGGGTGTGCGCTTCCTCCACAGTGGATTCTGGAAAAAATGCGCCTCTTGTTGGGGGATACTAGAAAAAAAAGTGATTTTTGTTAAAGTGAAGGGGGTGTTGTGCAAGATTTAAAAGATAAAAGAATGAAAGGCCGTATTTACATCAACAAGACAACGTTAGTTCGGCTGGCTATAGTTCTTGGGGTGCTTTTGTTAGTATTCTTGACGTGGTTTATTTTATCCCCTCCTGAGAGTCGAGGCGTCGTGTATGTAAAAAATGTTGATGGAGGGGTTCGCGCAGTTCCGTTAGATCCAGGGGGGTTCCGTGCGGATGATAAGGGTTATGCCGTATATAAGCTCGTTGATAAAGGATCTCCGGGCCAAAAAGAAGAGGTGGTGCGTGTTGCTGAGAAGGAGTCTCGCCACTACTACACAATTCATACTGATGTTGTGAATATTTGCAGTGATCGGGATGCTGTTAAAAATAGTGAAGGGGCTGGATCTCAAAAAGAAGGGCCCTCTTTGGATTTAGGAACATTTACTGAGAGAGCCCAAGCTTTGCGTATGTTGCATGACATTGCACGTAAAGAGCCATATAAAACACTTCTTAAAGACTATATGGATCAGGCTGTAATTTGCGAAAGAGATGGGCGCTGTCGCTATTACGTGCTGTCTATTGTGGATCTTGAGCCTGAGGATGCAGGTAGGTTGTGTCGTGCACTGAAAGAGGCTGGAAAGGATGCCCTTGTTAGAAAATAGGCACAAACTATTGTGGGATAGCGAGCTACAGAACCTTGATTTTTGGTTGGAGTCTCCGGAGCAGCATGAGTTAAGAATGCGTCAGACTCTTGAAGTGGCGCGATGTGCGGTGGCAAAAGGTGAGGTGCCGGTGGCTGCAAGCTTTTGGCATCAAGGGGAGCTTGTATGTCAGTCTCATAATAAAGTGAAGTCTTGTGGTGATCCGCTCGCTCACGCGGAGCATGAGGTGCTTAAAGTGGTGTTAAAAAGTCAGGTGGCGATTGACTCTACTAGTTGTATTTATGTTACAGCACAGCCATGTGCTATGTGTGCTGCAATTATTCGTAGGTGTAGAGTCATGAGGATATGCTATGGTTGCAGCGATGGAAGTGTTTGGAAATCAGTGGGGTCTGAGCAGGTTATTGGCGGTGTGTGTGCAGAAGAGTCGTGTCGGCTTTTGCAGCAGTTTTTTGCTGATCGTCGCTAGTGTCTGTTTGCAGGAATCCGCCTTTGCAGACACAGATCATCCTATCGATACCGTTGTAATGAGAGCTGAGTTTTTGGGGTCGGCTCTTGCAAGTGGTTGTGTCGCTTGTCGTGTGGAGCGTAAGGCGTTTTTAATTGATCGAAAAAATGGTATTTTTGTAACCAGTTGGGAGTGGGGTATTAGTGAAGATGCTTTACGACACTTCATTATTGTCGATGGGCAAAAGGTAGAGGTTGCTTTTTTAATCACCCGTTTTAATACTTTGGCCTTTGCACAGGTTGTTGGGGATAAATCTTGCTTACAGCGAGTGAAAGAATGGACTCTTGATTTAGCAGAGAACTACTCTGGTCCTGTGCATATTTGCTTGGAAGGTGATGAAGGCTTAGTGGCGTGGCGTGAGGACAGTACAGATGGAGCTCGGTTTCGAGATCGAGACAGTCAGGTGGCTGGTGTAGGAACTCCTGTTGTGGGTGCTAGAGGCACTGTAGTGGGTGTTGTGGATGAATCGCACTGCTTAATTCGCTCAGAGGTTATTAATGTCTATTATGAGCGGATTAAGGAAAAGGGTTTTGGCGTGTCTCTAGGGGAGGGGACGGCCAATATCCTTAGAAGGGATGTTGTGTTGGTTGCTCGAGAGGCTGGGGTTCCGGAAGATAAAACGCGAGAGCTTTTTCCGGATAGTACTTCAGGAGTGCAGTTTTATGGGGTTGATTTGCGGCCGAAAACAACAGTAAAGGCCGGAGATGTGCTCGTTTCTGTGGAGGAAGACAAGGACGTTCGTGTCACGAGCTATGGCATATGGGCGCGTGCTGTGCATAAAGCGCTGGACCGTGGGGAAACCCACCTTAATGTTAAGGTTTTGCGTGGAAATGAAGTGAAAAATGCTGAGGTGGCTTTTGATGTGGTGCCTTATCATACAGATGTTGTGTTTTTGGGGGAGATTTGTTTTGTTTGGGATGAGCGGTTACAGCAAATAATGATGGTAGCTAACAGTGTAGGCCAGGGGACTGTTTTAGAGTCCCTGTGTCCAAACTCTATGCTTGAACGGATTAACGGTTTGTATATGGCAAGCTTAGATGAACTTTGGACATACTTAACAACATATACAGGGCGGCAGTTGGATCTAGTTGCGGCGCCATGTAGTCCTGTTCGTATGATATGTGGGGCGAGTGGCCCCTTTCCTCAACTTTTTGCAGCGCATCAGCTCTTTAGGACATCAATTTCAGGGCGTATGACGCGATTTCAACGTAACCGAGGTGGTTTGTGGCGTGAAGTAAAACAAAAGGATAGGGAAGATGCAACGTAAACTATTTTTAAGTATTTGTGTTGGGGTGGCGTCTTTGTTTTTGATCCGCTCTTTGTATCAAAAAAAAGGTTTTGAAATAGAGCAATCCCTTGTGTTTGTAGATGTTTTTTCTCATGGTTCGATTTTGATCCCAGAGGCCAAGTTGTATAAGTTTAGCTTTACACATGAGGGTGCGCTGCCAGGCCCAACGTTGCGTGTTTTAGGTGCTGTGGTAAGTAAAAAGAAGAACTTAATAATGGTTTCGCACCCTTCTTTATATGCGAGTGCTTTTGAAGAAATCACGGTGGAATTTTATAATGGAGATCGCCAGAAAGGTAGTCTTGTTTATCAAGATGTTGTGCTGGGTATTGCGATGATACAAGTGTCGCAGCTTCCAAAGGGCGTGGAGGCTTTGAAGCTTGCTGATGGCACCGAAACGTCTGGAAGAGTGTATCACAATTTAGGTGAAAATAAAGGGGTGCCAATTACTGTAGACTTTGTTAATGAGGTTAGAGGGCGTACTTTTATGCGGTGGGTGCCGCAAGAAGATTACCCAGCGCTTGACGTTCGAGGTGCTCTTGTTTCAGATAGCCAGCGGCTGGTTGGGTTTACTGTGAGTCCAGAACTTGAGGAAGGCCAGTTCTTTGTCGGTGCAGCAGATATGCGTAAAGCTTTGCAAAGCTTCGAAAAAGGGCAAAGCTATCAGCCAAGATTTGTGGATATAAATGTGCGGGAAGTATCTGTGAGCTCGCTGATGTATTCAGGGTTGCTCAATAAAGAGCATATTCGTGAGATTAAACAAGACACAGTGCTTGTTGTGATAGAAAATAAAAATGGCCTAGAAACAGAAGATGTGATTCTAAAAATGAACGGAAAGGATGTTGGTTTGGGTAGCTTGCAAAAAGAAGGCCGGGATATGCAGGAGTTAAGCTTAGATGTGGTGCGAAAGGCAGAACGCCAAACTGTTAAGGTTCAGACGTCCACTTTTCCTGAAGATAAGGTGGGTTTGTTGGTGCACCCGTCCTTTGTGGCTGTGTTTCTTACTCCGTTTTTGCAGTCATTGTTTTTCCCCAATTACAGCATAGGGACATTGGCCTTTTTTGCAAAAAGCAACCATATGACCGCCATTCGTCCACTAGATAATGTGATGAGGGGAGATGTTTTTTTGCAGCATACGCCAGAGACCATGACTATACTAGACGTTAAGAGTATGTTAGAGACGCAAACAAATCAGCTTCTTGTGTCACGTAGGGCTTTTCCATACTCAGGATCTGGCATGCTTTTTGTCAAAAAAGGAGTGGGAGTGTGATGAGGCCGATTTATGCAATGCTGCTTGCCGTCTTTGCCTTAAAAGCAGAGATGGTGGATTTGAAAAAATCCTTTGTTGTGATTAATATGCAAGACGTGTTTGTGGCGCACCACCAAGGAACTGCAAGTGGTTTTGTGGTAGACAAGAAGCGTGGTCTTGTTTTGACCAACCTACATGTGGTGATGGAGCAGGGGCGAAAAACATTTCGCTTGCAAAACCATCAAGGAGAGAGTGCTCCAGCACATATTTTACTTTCAGATACGGATGCTGATTTAGCGGTGCTCAGGGTAGACCCACAGTTTCTAGAAGGTATGGTTGAGGTTAAAGTGGCCGAGAGAAGCCCATGTCCTGGTGATGAGGTTTTTTTCTTGGGTAATGAAGATGGGCGTGGTTTTGTCAGCCGAAGAGGACACTTTCTGCGTGAAAAGCCAAATACAGGTTTTTTAGGTCTAGAGTCAATATATTTGCTGGCAAGTTTATGCGCTCCTGGGTCTAGTGGCTCTCCTCTTGTTAATGACCGAGGGGAGCTTATAGGGGTGATTGCCTTATCTTTTAATATAGGCACGACAGGGGCGGTTACCTTGACGCATGTAAGGTCGTTTTTGAATCGAGCTCGTGCGCAGTACGATAACCCTGCTGATGATTGGATGCACCGTGGTTTTAGGGGTTATGGCTTTTTCCCAATGGCGGTATGGGCGCTAGACCTTCCACCTTTAGATGATTTTAAGGGCTGTGATAAAGTGCTGCAGCTTGAAAGTAAGCTGAATCGAGATGATGAAAGTGGCCTTGAGGTTGGGGATATTATTCTTGAGGCTAATGGTGTTCCTGTGAAAGGAAGCTTTTTGACCTTGTATGATGAAGTTCAAAAGACGAGTAAAGATCATATAGTTTTGAAGGTTTTTCGTTATGGGCATACTCTAGATGTGCAAAAAAAGTTTGATAAACTTAACGCAGGTGTGTCGCGCTTTATTGTTTATGGAGATATAGACTTTTTTGAAATGCCAGAGAGCCTTTTGCTAGGTGATATGCGGTATAGAGTGGTTTTCAGGGAACGTGGCCATAGGGTCGGTATATTAAAGTCCATAAAAGGCCAAGAGATTTATACAATAGATGATTTAGAGCAAGCTTTGAGTAAGAGTTTATGGGAACCGGCTCTTTGGGAAGTTTTGGCGGATGAGAGCGTATGGCCGATACGTCAGATAGTGATAAGCTACGCCTATCAAGCCCCGCACGCTAACTTGAGGTTTTGCTATAAGTCTAACCTGAATGAAAAAACAGGGGAGCTAACAGTGCAGAAGATTCAGCCATTGGGCAAGGAGGACGAGTCATGCTCTTCATAATTTTTTGTATATTTTTGGGGGGGCTAACAAGTGCGGCCTTTGGATATGAAACAGGCATATTTAATGTTTCAATGCATGTTAAGCAAGGGAAGACGAAAAATATTTTTTATGAAGATGGCGTCGCTTTTTTAGTTGATAAAAAAAGGGGAATTTTTCTATATGTTTCGAGCAACTTCTCTTTTTCTCCGAATGAGCAAGTGCAGGCGGAGGCCTTTTTAAGCCATGCAAAGGGCATCCATATTCGCTGCTCAAAGGTCGTTACTTATTATGGCATTAATTTTCTTTATGTCTGTGATGAGGACAAAGGTTTATTGCAGGGTTTGCACCAGTTTGACATAAGTTCTTCACAAAAAGAGTTGACCCCTTGCCAGAAAGTGCGTTGGATTGTGGAAAAGGAAAAGCTTTTATGGGATGGCGGGGAAATAAACTCCTTCGCTACTGCTGCTGGGTGTGTTCCGCTTGTGGAGTGTTCTGGATTGTTGAGGACAGTTGTGCGCGGATCTCCTGTGCTGGATGTGGAAACAAATGCTATTGTGGGGGCGTTGTTTGGGGGCTATCGTGCGACGATGGAGATGATTCCTGGGTACTATTTGCGCATGCTGTTAGACTCTGAAGTTGAGAATAATGGGAATACAGTTCGTATGCAGTGGGCTCTAGAGACTGTGAATTTGGGTGAATTGGAAGAAAACTGGCAGCGTAAAGTGACTTTAGAGCAGGAAAAATCTTATCCGCTAGGAAAGGTGCCTACTTTGATTGCTTGGTATTGTAACCGCCGTGAAGGTGTTTTGTTGCCGGGGGATGTGTTTCTAGAAGTGGCAGGAAAGAAAGTGTTTTCTCATGAAGGGGTGGTTCGAGCTATTTGGCAGGAGTGGCTATCTGGAGCACAATCTTTTAAGGCAAAGGTTATGCGTGTGGGGGCAGAACAAGAAGTGGAGGTGCCGCTGAACACTCGTACTATGCGAGCCAACCCTCAAGGCACAATAACATTTGGCCCATACACATTCTTTATTTTCACCGATTTACAGGGAGAACATATTGTGTGTGAGAAGCATGATGTGGGCGCGTTTGAGAGCAGTGAGGTCAAAAAAATGAATGGCCAAGAAATTAAGAACCTTTCTCAAGTAGAGCAGATTCTGCGACAGTCTAAAGGTGGATCAGTAGACATGGTGCTAGAGTCAGTGTCAGTTTGGTCTATTGCGATTCCACGAGATGAAATACGAGGGCACTTTACGCATCATCCAAATAGGGTTGAGCGTTTGCTGTCCTTTTTTGAAAGAATAGAGTGCGCGGAGGGTATGGAGCCTCAAAAAGCATTTGTGGAGGATGTAACATGAGTATATTTCTAGGTTTGCTTATATTGATCGGACATGTGCTTTGTGGGGGGGATCGTAGCTTAGTGGAGGTCCATGCTACACCCAGCCTATCCTTTGTTGCGTCAACACAAGCTCCTATTTCTGCTTTGGGTGTTGTTGTCTCTAAAAAGCATGGTTATATAGTGGTGAGCTCGAGCCCTTGGAGTTTTGGGATAGTTGAGTCCTGTTCTGTGGTGATTCAAGGGCCTGAAGGTAAATCTGCTATCTTGGAGGCAAAGAAGCTATTTTCAAGTGAACTTTTGGGGTTTGCGATTGTACAAGTGAAAAAACTACCATCCTATGTGAAGGAGGCAAAACTTGCTGCGAAATATTATGCTGGACCGACGGATTTACGATTTTTGGTGAAAGGGTATCAAAAAACGCACGTAACGCTTAGTGAGCAAGATTTTGATGGAGTTAAATACTATTGGAAGGGTATTGCGCCCTTTTCTGGGGGAGTCTTTTTGAGAAAGAATACAGAAGAGGTCGTTGCGTTTGCTGGGAATAGTTTTGCAGAGAGCGAGGCGACTTATGTACCAAGCTATATCATTAAAGAGGTTGTGCAGCAATTAACCCAGTCTCAACTTCCGGGAGGCAAGGTAGAAAGAATAGAGGCTCCAATGCGTATTACTCCAACTTCCCGATTTATATTTATCAATAAATACTCTCAGGAAATTGACGCAGCTCTTGCCTTAGAAAAAGGTGAAGCAATGCCACGATATTTGTTAACACTTGATCGCGACACAACCTCTCTAAAGGTTGGTGACGTATTGCGTTACGAGCCAGTCCGTTTAAATGCAAAAAGTATGATGGCGTGGGGAAGCGGACGTCCTTTTGTCCAAACGAATCGTGTGAGGGTGTTGCGAAACGGTGAAGTGTTAGAAGTCGACCTTCAAGACTCTGATTTTAGTCCACAGGAACCTTTGGAAAGTGCAGGGGATGTCTGCGTGTATCAGGGACGGATCGTTAATAGATCTCCAGTGAACCCAGTGTATCAGCTTAGCTCTCGAGATCCGTTGAGGAAAAATACGGAGTCTTCTTATCAGGGTCGAAGAAATAATTTTGAGTGGGCGACGTTTTTTCGTACGCAGACTATATCGAACTTGGATGGGAGCAGGGTGCGACTGGATGATATAGTTGGCAAGAAAAAGCGCATCTTTTTTTCAAATTACCCGGAGGCAGTTGAGCTGTTTTACACTCCAGAAGAGACGTCACCCTGCTTTGTTGTGGGTTATCCAAGTAAGGTAAGGTCAAAATGATTAAGAAAATTTTGTTACTTTTTTTATGTTCAGGGACGTTATGGGCGGCTCGATCATTAGTTTTGATTCAAAGTCAGCATGACCGTAATGGAGGGCACTTATTTTTTTCTGGGGTGTGTGTAGATAAAAACAAAGGTTTGGTGTTGGCGCCTTACAACCAAGGGCCTTTTGGTTGTGATAGCTTTTCTGTGAACAAATCGCCTTGTGACGTTGTGGCGGTAGATCGTTTGCATGGTATTTGTATTCTGCGGGTGAAAAAAGAGGAAGCGCTGTCAAATGTGCAGAGCGCTTACTTAGGTTCGTCTGACGAGTTATTACATCCAGTGTCTATTAGCGAGGATGGAACAACATTAAAGGGGAGGCAGGCTGTAGTGAGTCGCGATCCTTCTGTGCCTATTATGCTAAGTCCCTTAGCAACTGTATATTTGCATGAAACAAGCGGTCAGTTTTCTTTAGGAACACTATTGTGTAATGTGCGTGACGAGGTGTTTGCTATGGTTGTTAGTGGAGGCGTGTGTGTGTTGCAAGCGCACATGCGTGCGTTGTTAAAACGTGCAATTGCTAAAGTAGAGGGCACATATGTTGAGCAAAAAGAATATGTACTGCCTAGCTGTGCGTTTCTTTCTTTCAGCAAAAATAAGGCGTGCAAATTAGAAAAAGAGGTGATTTTATCTGCAAAAGAAAGATTTGCACCACCTGAGCTGGAAGTGGGGGATGTAATTTTGCAAGTAAATGGTAAAAAAATCAGCGAGGCTTGGCAAATCCCTGTATCAACGCACCTTACTCAATTTGAGTTTATAGTAAAGCGTGATGGTGTCGAAAAAAAGATAAGTGTACCGCTTACTCAGTATCGCTATGAGCCTGTGCAAGTAGCTATTTTGCGCAACAGCTTTGGTTTAGTGCCGGCGAGTCAAGAGCTTTCCTTTTGGTCAGGGTGTGAGGAAGGTGAGATGCTACTCTTTTTTGTGGATCAGCAAAGAGGCTGGAGTACACCTAACGTGTTTAAGGATGTAAATCTTTTAGTGCAGGGCGATCTGGTAAGGACATGGCAGGAGGTTGTGGCTCGGTCAGGGAAGAGTTTGGATGGTTCTCTGGCGTTTGTTATGAGTAAAGACCTTTCAAAGCATGTTGTGGGGCCAAGAGGCATACTGGCGGGCTATCAGAAAAACTGGAGTATTTTGCTTGTATAGTTTTAACCCTCGAGGTTAGAGGTTGGAATAACAAAAGGCCAAGAGATTTCTCTTGGCCTTTTAGCAATGGGAGATGTGTACTATTACACTAAGTGGGCCGTCAAGGGTGTTAAACACCCTTGATCCTCTTAAGAAGATGCCCGACTGACGCGAGACATTCTCGCCTGGATTTCCATTGCTTCTTGGGCTTCTATGCTTAATGTCGCAGTAGGACGTGCCTCTAAACGGGCAATGCTAATAGGGTTTCCTGTCATTTCACAGTACCCATAAGTACCATTTTCGATACGTGCTAAAGCTTTCTCTAAAGACTCGAGGGTAGCTTGCTCACGCAAAAATAGTGAAGCAACAGATGAAGAGTCCGCAACTTCTGTGGCTTGGTCTACTATATCTCCTGAAAGAGAAACAGCAGCAGTTGCTTCGTCCTCAAGTTTTTCGATGGACAAAACGATTTTTTCTTTAAGTGTTAGTATTTTGCTTTTAAAATAATTTAACTGATCTACATTCATAAACGGCTCACTTTCTGACGGTTTATAGTCTTTTTTCATAACAAATATTTGACCCCCTTTGCTGTGGGTCGCCTCCCTAAGAACAAAGGTACAGTTTTTTTGAGGTAAAATATATAAATCCATTGAATGTGACGTATTTTAATCATCAAAAAGTTGCAATATCACCACGAGCTGTATGTGAGATATTCCTTGCGGTTCAGGGATGTGTGGGTTTTTTTAACAGAATGTGGTATGATCCAAAACACTCGTTTTTTTCTAGGATGGGGATGGCATGTAAAACATAGGGAGAAATGGCTGGGGAAAGGACCCATAAAGGTAGGCTTTCCTTCAAAACCCCTTGGCCGTTTAGACCTTTTCCAGTGATAATGCAGATCGAGTATATATTGAGTTGAAAACTCTCTTTAATAAATTTGATTGTCATAGATTCTGCGAGCTCGTATCGCAGGTTGTGGAGGTCTAAAGAGCGGCGAATGGGCGGAAGTGAAGGTAGCACTTTGGAGCGGGTTAAGACGTCTTCGAGAGTAAAGATCGTTGGGGTGTGAGTGGAGGGAAGTCTGTCTGCGCAGGGGTATGTGGGTTTATTTGGTCGGGGTGCTTTAACTTGAGGCTTTTGTTCTTTGAGAGGCTGCACGCCCTTTAAAAAGCTTTCAAACTTATCAGACATGACTATTAGCTAATGGCAGATAATAGCCAAGCTTCCTTTTTTGTGGGAAGGGTGCAGGCAAAGGTCCAAACATCTTCCAAAATCTCGGATTGATCAGGATTGCCCTGAATGAGTTGATCGTCTCTGTCGTACAGCGCAAGTGTTTGCTCAGAGCGAAAGCGCACTTTTATGAAAATTTTATTCCCTTTGTGGCTAAAACTTATAGGCTGGGTGCTAATATGACGAAAAAAGAGTAGCTTGCAGGAGATTTTTTTTTCAAGGCGCTTTTGGATGGTTAACTGATATGTTTCGAACATTTCTTTTTCAAGGAGTGGTTCAAGATTTTTAGTTTCCCCGGACGTGAAGGATTGGATAATATACTCAAAGGCTTGAGTAGCCCCTTGTTTGAAACTGTTTTCTGAGTAGGAGGGCAGGAGAGATTTGATTTCGTTCTCCATGGTTAAAATTGGCGCTTTTTTGGGCTCCTTTAAACCAACCTCACCCTGAACGCTTAAGGGGTTTTGGCCTAAAGCGGAAAAGAGGCGAAAGCCGACCCAAACAACAATTAGAAGCAATAAAACATCAAACAACATAGGGTTTTCTCTACTACAGTATACACGACAGATTATTTTTGATAAAGTGAAATATGAAGAAAAGCTTACAATATCATAAAGAGCCAATAGGTGGAAAAATTGGAACGTCTATCCTTAAACCTTTAAGAGGTCGGGAGGATTTAGAACTTGCCTATACTCCTGGTGTGGCTGATGTGTGCCTGGAAATAGCGAAGGACCCTTTAAAATCTTTTGACTATACAAATCGAGGGCACTTGGTTGCGGTAGTGACCAATGGAACTGCAGTGCTAGGCCTTGGTGATATTGGCCCTTATGCCGCAAAACCTGTGATGGAAGGTAAAGCTGCTTTGATGAAAGCGTATGGGAATATTGATGCCATAGACATTAATATTGATGAAAAGGACCCTGAAAAAATTGTAGAAATAGTAAAGGCTTTAAGCCCTTCCTTTGGAGCTATTAACTTAGAAGATATAAAGGCTCCAGAGTGCTTTTATATTGAATCGCGTCTCCAAGAATTGCTGGATATTCCGGTCTTCCATGATGATCAGCATGGAACGGCGGTTTGTGTCGTTTCTGCTCTTAAAAAAGCAGCGACCAAACAAGGCCTGTCTCTTAAAGATGCTAAGGTGGTTTTTTCGGGTGCAGGGGCAAGTGCTTTGGCAACAGCCAACCTTATGGTGGCTTGCGGAGTTGATTCTGAAAATATGCTGATCGTGGATCGAGCGGGAGTGATTTATAAAGGGCGGCAAGAAAATATGAACGACTTTAAAAAAACTTTTGCAAGAGAAACTTCTGCGCGTACCTTAAAAGATGCGCTAGAGGGGGCAAATGTTTTTGTAGGGCTGTCTTCAGCTGATCTTATGACAGAAGAGATGCTGCAGTCTATGGCTCCCAATCCAGTGGTGTTTGCTATGGCCAACCCAGTTCCAGAAATTTCTATAGAAAAAGCAAAGGCGGCACGAAGTGACGTTCTTGTGGCAACTGGACGTTCGGATGACCCGAATCAAGTAAATAATCTACTTTGCTTCCCATTCCTGTTGCGGGGTGCTCTTGATAGTCGAGCATCAACAATCAACATGGAGATGAGAATGGCTGCAGCAGAAGGTCTATCTGTGGTTGCTGAAAAATACGAAACTATCGTTCCGCCTTTTACAGACCAGCAGCTTTTAGTGGAAATCGCAGCTGCTGTATATAAGGCTGCTGTGGAGACAGGTGTTGCGCAAATTTCCAATGGGGATGTGGATGCCTACCGCAAGAAACTAGTGGGCGAAAGTGCTAACAATTAGTCAAGGCTTGTTAAAAGGGAAAAAAATTGCCCTACCTGATCGAGCGGTTGTGCGCCCTATGGGCCAACGGATGAAAGAAGCCGTGTTTAACATATTAGCACACCGCTTTGCTGTTAATTGGAGTGAATCGGAGATTCTCGATAGTTTTGCGGGATCCGGCTCCTTGGGGCTAGAAGCTCTTTCTCGAGGGGCGCGGCATGTTTGTTTTGCTGAAATTCGTTTGGAAAACATTAACAATATCAAAAAGGTAGCCAAACCGCTTTTAGAAAAAACAAGCTATTTGTCTGTGGATGCCACCTCCCCTTATACACTGCCTTGGAAGGCTAAGGTGGGGTTTGTTGACCCTCCTTTTGGAAAAGGTATGCTTGAAAAGGGTGTGGCGTGTTGTGCTTCGAACCTTCACAATAATGGCGTTATAGTCGTGCAAAAAGAAACTAAAGAAGAGCTTGTTCTGCCAGAAGGTTGGCAGATTGCGGCTGACCGGATATATACGTATAAGCACGTATGCTTTTTAACTAAGGTTTGCCCGTAAAGCGGTTGATGTCCTTTAAGTAAGCTAAAATTTCTGTCTTTAGGAGATCTGTGTTGCGTGTAAATATTGGGTCTGTTCCGTTTACGGTGCGCACCTCAACCTTTACATCGCCCTGCGATAGTTTTTCTCCCCAAGCTTCCGTAGCTGTTTGCAATGTGCGGTCCGCAAGGTTGCTTTTTAAAATTAACCCAGATACAGGGCATGGCGATAAAAAGGAAAAATCATGTTGCCATAGGGGGATGGACGCTACCACAAAGTGTAGTATTTCAGGTCGACGCATAGTAACCTGCATTGCAAGGTATGCCCCAAGAGAAATACCAGCAATCCAAAAGTGTTTAAATTGGGAATGTTCTTGCATGACCCAGTCAAGGGCAAGGGAAACATCCAAAAATAAGGGTGTTTTCTCGCCGTGTGCTTTTAAAACCGGATTAGGGTTTTTGGAGTAATTGAAGGCGAGTGTGCTAAACCCGGACTCAAAGAAGGCATCTTCGACAGCAACAACGGAGGGGTTGTTCATGCTTCCTCCGAGGTTCGGGTCAGGGTGGACAATAATAACTAAAGGGCTTGTAGGCTCTGGAGATGTGCGCAATCTTGTTTCAAGGCGACGGTCTCCTATGGTGTGAATAAAAAACGACATAATTCTTGACCCTGTCATTGTAGCATATTTTGTTGATATAGAAAATTAAGATTTGCTCCCATAAAGATATTTTGGTTGGAAATGTTTAGTTTACGCTATATTTTTACTGAAAGAACTGTGTTCTTAGCAGAGTTTTGACTAGACATATGGCTAAAAGACCCGTACACTGATTACATGAATTTCTTGAGACAATTATTTTTGATTTGTATTATGTTTGTGTCGTGCCGGGGAAACTGTGTAGAAGATGAGAGCCTTTTAAGTTCAATAAATCGTAAACTTAAGCAACAAGGCTTGGCTAGGTTGCACGAGCAAGGTGTGAGCAACAATGATGAGACAGACATGTGTCAAAAGTGGTGGAAAGCCGTTGGTTTAACAATACAAGGCCTGGAGGAGATCTGCCAGAATGAAGGGGCGACGCCAAGTAACCGGCAAACTGCGCTATTGGGGGATGCTTTAAGTGACGATCAAATTGCGCTACTGGGGGATGCTTTTTTCACTATGCCAAAAGATGCGGAGGGGTCGGTTGTTTATTTGCAGGATGAGGCGACTCAAACAATGGTTCTGCAATGTGTGTTGCGGGCTGTTAATCAGGAAATCAACCGAGTCTTGTGGTGTGTGAAGTGGGCGAGTAATGCGTTTGCATTAAGAGACGTTGAAGGTCTAGAGCCTTTGCCGGAGATGTTGAACGTACGTTTGCGAAACCTTCAGGGTTTTAAAGAAAAGGTAGGGGATGCTTTGCGAGAGGTTTGTGATGTGAGCATACAAAAAACGCCAAACTACAGAGTAAAAGTAGGCGTGTACAGTGCGCCAGAGGAAGCGGTAACAATTTTGCAGCACCTGCAGATGTATAAGGAGCTTAGGGACTATGAGTGTTCTTTGGCTCTTTGTTTGCGATATAATTGGGATGAGTATATTGCGTCGAAAAAGGGCCACTTGAGTAAGGTGGATGTTGAACATAATAAGGATGCAGCGTGGGTGAATGTTCGTGCATTGATTTGGGACGTGAAAAAGATGGGCTTCTGTGCGGATAGGCTTTTGCGACGAACTGGCCCAGCTGAATAGGATTGAAAGAGCAGTGCCGGCCTTAAAGCAGACTGATAACTTCTGAGTATCGCGCTGCCTCCCCAACCTATGATATGTTAGCAGAGTTTATGTGGGGGAGGATCAGTGTTTTTTTGTGTGTTTTGAGCGCTCTTGCGTCTGATCAGGCGCGCCCCGCTGGTGCGGGGGCGTTTAAAGTGAGCACGACTGCGGAAGTGTATGGTGTTCTTAAAAGCCTGGAAATCAACCTAAGGTGGGCCGATAAGGAAGTAGTTGATGCCTATAATAAGTTATGTGAAAAATGGGAGTCAGCTCGTTCTGTAACAGAAAGTGCCGTTAGCTTAAGACGGCTATATGTGAGCGTGCTTGACAAGGATATAGACAAAGACTCTGCCCAGAAAATCTATGAGGAAGGAAACTTAGGCCGCCTACAGGCTTTTAGCTTGTTAAGTCAATTAAAGACTGGGTTTGGCGGTGTACTAGCAAAAGATTTGGCAGATTTTCGGTTGATGCTAGCAAAAGAGCATTCTTTTTTGTGTGATTATGATGATGTTATAAAGGGGGCTCAGGCTGCTACTAAAGGGGAACCGCTGGATCCTGGTGTTTGTGCAGCTGGTGAAGAGTATGCTAAGAAGTGTGAGCTTGGTTTGTGGCGACTTCAGTATGCGCAAGAGACTCTTGAGCCATATGCTAGTCGGGGTGGTAAAGTCACCGCTCAGAAGATACTTCGGCATATGGGAAAGGATGAGAAAAGCAAATATAAGAACTGGTGGGAGAATGGCGTTCCTGCAGAATAAGGAACGAGATGCTCTGGTTAAGCTGACGTTGCTAGAAAATATTTAGGAACAGCCTGATCCGCAAAACGCTCTTCAGGAACCTTAGGTCGGCCAAGAAGAGCGCGGCGGATGTGCTGGAATCAGACTTGTCCAGGCGTATATGTGGCGCGGATAGCGTTTGCTGCTAGTTGGTGTGGAGACAGCAGTGTGCGCGTTTGTGCTGCTAGTGGGTGTGGCAATAGATCTGAATGAGAGGCAGCGGACGTTTGAGGGATTTCGCGGATAGACTGTTCTATACGTTGTGTGAATTTTTGGTGGTCAGCATTGTTTGTTAAGCGTGATCCTGGCTGTTGTTTTGTTTGATATGCGACAAGCCGCACAGGTCCCAATAGGGGGAGAAGAGGGATTTCTGCATATATAAAAAGGGCGCTATCGTGAGCCGTGAGTAGTGCATTGGCCTCTGAAGCAATAGGGCCTCTGGGGGGTAGTAAGGTTGCTTCCTGATACTTGCTAATGTGGGGGCTTGTTAATTGAAGGCTATCGCTTTTATATATATAAAGGGGGATGCATATGTGTGAGGTTAGACCCCAACCATTGCGATTGGAATACAGGACTGAGAATAGATCTCCCGGTCGGCGGGTGCGTGAATTGCCAATCTTATACCTTCGGTTGGCATGTTTTTTTACTAAACGGGATAAAGCGGGGTGAAGCTTACCATTTTTGTACAGTTCATCGTGCTTTAAAACAGGCAGTGGCGCAGATTGGTCTTGTAAAGCATCATAGAATGCTTGGGCACAGGAGGATATCGCTCGAGAGAACCTCTGGTGTATTGCGGTCAGGTTGTATGCGATATAATTCCAGTGATCACTTGTATAGCTTTTTTTAGATGCCCTTGCAAGGTTGGCGGCAGTTGGTTGGTGGCACTGTAAAAAGGTGGCGAGGTCTGCGATGTTCCACCCGTCCCAGTCTGAGGTGGCTGTGCTTGAGGAAGGGTCTGGTTGTTGCTGGGGGGCCGACTCATTTATCTTTGTGCTACTGATCTTTTGGTCTGCACACTCTTGCTCTATGCTTGAAGAGTCTGGTTGTGGCTGGGGGGCCGACTCATTTATCTTTGTGCTACTGATCTTTTGGTCTGCACACTCTTGCTCTATGCTTGAAGAGTCTGGTTGTGGCTGGGGGGCCGACTCATTGATCTTTGTGCTGCTGATCTTTTGGTCTGCACACTCTTGCTCTATGCTTGAAGGGTCTGGTTGTTGCTGGGGAGCTGACTCATTTATCTTTGTGCTGAGCGTTGCTAGATATGCGCAATTTTGCTCTATTTTCTGGCTGAATTTTATGCCTTCTGGGCTTGCTTTTAGGCGTGGTGTGGGAGATGGTTTTGTTTCATATGCAGCAAAAGAGCAGGTTCCACTAAAGAGTCTCAACAGAGGTGGAAGGTTGATTTTTGCATATATAAATATGGCTCCGGTTTCTGTTGTTAGTAGAGCGTCTTGGTTCCAGACTAATGTGCCTGGGGTTAAGGTGTTTGCGTCGTGTGTGCTTATGTGCGTTTGCGTTAATGGACAGTCGTTCTTTTTTATTATATAAAGAGGGATTTCCACTTCTATAATTTCGCCAGCGGCGTTTGGAGTGAAATATGCCCCACAAAAATAGTCCGTTAAGCTGTCGAGTTGTGGGTTGCCCAGATGTCTTTTGTTGCTCCCATGCTGTTTTATGAAACGAGATAATCTGGGGTGGAGTTTGCCCGCTTTGAAGAGCTCACTTTTCTTGAGGGATAGCAGTGTTTGATGGCCGCTGAGAGGTGTTGCTGCACCTTCCTTATCTTGGAGGAATAAAGCATCGTAGAGCGCATGAGCACAAGACTCTACGGCTTTGGCGTTTTGCTGGTGGAGGTGCGTTAGAGCTTTCTTGATGTGTTGCTCATGCTTATTGTTATAGTTATACTGCAAGGCGGATGAAATAGCGTCTACACAAGGCACGACGCGTCTTAAAAAGGAGGCAAGATCTGCTGTGTTCCATCCCGCCCAAATAGAAGAGTCTGGTTGTGGCTGGGGGGCCGACTCATTGATCTTTGTGCTGCTGATCTTTTGGTCTGCACACTCTTGCTCTATGCTTGAAGGGTCTGGTTGTTGCTGGGGAGCTGACTCATTTATCTTTGTGCTGAGCGTTGCTAGATATGCGCAATTTTGCTCTATTTTCTGGCTGAATTTTATGCCTTCTGAGCTTGCTTTTAGGCGTGGTGTGGGAGATGGTTTTGTTTCATATGCAGCAAAAGAGCAGGTTCCACTAAAGAGTCTCAACAGAGGTGGAAGGTTGATTTTTGCATATATAAATATGGCTCCGGTTTCTGTTGTTAGTAGAGCGTCTTGGTTCCAGACTAATGTGCCTGGGGTTAAGGTGTTTGCGTCGTGTGTGCTTATGTGCGTTTGCGTTAATGGACAGTCGTTCTTTTTTATTATATAAAGAGGGATTTCCACTTCTATAATTTCGCCAGCGGCGTTTGGAGTGAAATATGCCCCACAAAAATAGTCCGTTAAGCTGTCGAGTTGTGGGTTGCCCAGATGTCTTTTGTTGCTCCCATGCTGTTTTATGAAACGAGATAATCTGGGGTGGAGTTTGCCCGCTTTGAAGAGCTCACTTTTCTTGAAGGAGGGCAGTTGTTGATAGCTGCTGAGAGGTGTTGTTGCACCTTCCTTGGCTTGCTCTTGGAGGAATAAAGCATCGTAGAGCGCATGAGCACAAGACTCTACGGCTTTGGCGTTTTGCTGGTGGAGGTGCGTTAGAGCTTTCTTGATGTGTTGCTCATGCTTATTGTTATAGTTATACTGCAAGGCGGATGAAATAGCGTCTACACAAGGCACGACGCGTCTTAAAAAGGAGGCAAGATCTGCTGTGTTCCATCCCTCCCAAATAGAACCGTCTTCCTGTGAACTGGCGGCCACAGAATAGGTTGATATGAAGAGGGTAAATATAAGTATAAGTTGCATCATGGGGAGATTTTATCATAGATCAGGCCGTAAGACAAGTTAGTTTATGTTTTGGCTATAGTTGGGTCTCTGCATTTGCAGTGGGTGAAATGAAAACCGTAAGTGTGTGGTCATATATAAGGTGTCTCCACCTTGTTAATTAAAGGTGGATAACGCCCCAGATTATTCAACTAAAATTCTATAAGTATACCTGTTGGTGGCTCCTGCCTTGTGATGTCAGACGTTTGCTCAGGAGTTATGCTTCTTGAGGAAGGGTCTGGTTGTGGCTGGGGGGCCGACTCATTGATCTTTGTGCTGCTGATCTTTGTTCTATGCTGAGCGTTGCTAGATATGCGCACTTTTGCTCTATTTTCTGGCTGAATTTTATGCCTTCTGGGCTTGCTTTTAGGCGTGGTGTGGGAGATGGTTTTGTTTCATATGCAGCAAAAGAGCAGGTTCCACTAAAGAGTCTCAACAGAGGTGGAAGGTTGATTTTTGCATATATAAATATGGCTCCGGTTTCTGTTGTTAGTAGAGCGTCTTGGTTCCAGACTAATGTGCCTGGGGTTAAGGTGTTTGCGTCGTGTGTGCTTATGTGCGTTTGCGTTAATGGACAGTCGTTCTTTTTTATTATATAAAGAGGGATTTCCACTTCTATAATTTCGCCAGCGGCGTTTGGAGTGAAATATGCCCCACAAAAATAGTCCGTTAAGCTGTCGAGTTGTGGGTTGCCCAGATGTCTTTTGTTGCTCCCATGCTGTTTTATGAAACGAGATAATCTGGGGTGGAGTTTGCCCGCTTTGAAGAGCTCACTTTTCTTGAAGGAGGGCAGTTGTTGATAGCTGCTGAGAGGTGTTGTTGCACCTTCCTTGGCTTGCTCTTGGAGGAATAAAGCATCGTAGAGCGCATGAGCACAAGACTCTACGGCTTTGGTGTTTTGCTGGTGGAGGTGCGTTAGAGCTTTCTTGATGTGTTGCTCATGCTTATTGTTATAGTTATACTGCAAGGCGGATGAAATAGCGTCTACACAAGGCACGACGCGTCTTAAAAAGGAGGCAAGATCTGCTGTGTTCCATCCCTCCCAAATAGAACCGTCTTCCTGTGAACTGGCGGCCACAGAATAGGTTGATATGAAGAGGGTAAATATAAGTATAAGTTGCATCATGGAGAGATATTATCATAGATCAGGCCGTAAGACAAGTTAGTTTATGTTTTGGCTATAGTTGGGTCTCTGCATTTGCAGTGGGTGAAATGAAAACCGTAAGTGTGTGGTCATATATAAGGTGCCTCCACCTTGTTAATTACAAGGTGGATAACGCCCCAGATTATCCAACTAAAAGTTTACAAGTATACCTGTTGGTGGCTCCTGCCTTGTGATGTCAGACGTTTCCTCAGGGGTTGTGCTTTTTGAGGAAGGATCGGGTTGTTGCTGGGAGGCGGACTCATTTATTTTTTTGCTGAGCTTTGCTAGCTCTGCGCACTTTTTCTCCATTTTTTGGCAAAATGCCATGTCTTTTGGGCGTGCCTTTAGGGGTGATGTGGGAGATGGCTTTGTTTCATATGCTATAAAAGACAGGGTCTTAAACAGAATTTTCATAGGGTGGACCGCGATTTTTGCATATATAAATACGGCGCCGGTGTCTGTGGTTCGTAGAGCGTCTTTGTTAAAAGCTAATGTGCGTTCTGTAGGGCTCAAGGCATTTACGTCACGTTTGCTTATATGTTTTTGTGTTAGCTGATGGCTGCTCTTGCTTTCTATATAAAGTGGAATTTCGATGTATGTTATCTCGTGAGAGTCATTATGGAGTACCCCTACGTGGTTGAAGTAGTCTTGTAATTCGTCGAGGCAAGGGTTCCACATTGGGCTCTGTGTGCTGTGTTTTTTTATTAAACGCTCTAAGTCCGGGTGGAATTTGTCGTTTTTAAAAAGATCATCTTTCTTGAAGGCAGGTAGTGGTTGATAGCTGAGTACAGTCTTTTCTTGGAGGAATAAAGCATCATAAAATGCTTTAGCGCAAGACACTACCGCATCGGTGTATTGCCGGTGCAAGTTCGCTAGAGCTTCCTTGATGTTTGTCGCATGAGTGCTGTTAAATTTATATTGTAAGGCAGTTGAAAGGCCGTTTATACGACGACTGTTGTATTGTAAAAATGTTGCGAGTTCTGTTACGCTCCACCCTTCCCAGGCTGAAGTAGCTGCATGTGAACTAGCGCCGATAGAATAGGTTGATATGAATAGGGTAAATATAAGTATAAATTTCATGATGTACTGTATCACAGAAAATTTTAAATCTAACAAAAAGTTATAAGTATACCGGTTGGTAGCTCTGGCCTTGTGACGTCAGTCGTGGGCTCAGGTGTTCTGCTGGGGGGCCGACTTATTTCTTTTTTGCTGATCTTTGCTAGATCTGCGCACGCTTGCTCTATTTCTTTGCTAAATTGTATGTCTTTTGGGCGTGCTTTTAGGCGTGATAGGGGAGATGGTTTTGTTTCATATGCGGAAAAAGAGCAGGTTCCATTCAGCAGTCTCAATAGAGGCTGAAGGGTGATTTTAGCATATATAAATATGGCTCCTGTTTCTGTGGTTTGTAGAGCGTCTTTGACAAAGGCTAATGTGCTGTCTGTGGAGATTAAGGTGTTTGCGTCACGTTTGCTTATGTGCGTTTGCGTTAACTGACAGTCGTTCTTTTTTATTATATAAAGAGGGAGTTCCACTTCTATAATTTCGCCATTAGCGTTTGGAGTGAACCCTACCTTAAAATAGTTTCTTAAGTGGTTGAGTTTTGGGTTCCATTTATGTGTGTCTTTGTTCCCATGCTGTTTTATGAAACGAGATAAGCTGGGGTGGAGTTTGCCCGCTTTGAAGAGATCGCTTTTCTTGAAGGATGGCAGTGGTTGATAGCTGCTGGGAGGTGTTGTTTTGCTTGCCTTTGCTTGCTCTTGGAGAAGTAAAGTTTCGTAGAGCGCTTGAGCACAAGATTCTACGATTTTGGTGTTTTGCTGGTGGAGGTGTTCTAGAGCTTTCTTGATGCTTGTCTCATGATCACTTTTATAGTTATACCGCAAGGCGGATGAAACAGCGTCTACACAAGGCATGGTGCGTCTTAAAAGGGAAGCGATTTCTGTTGTGCTCCACCCCTCCCAAATAGAATCGTTTGCGTGTGAACTGGCGGCTATAGAATAGGTTGATATGAATAGGGTAAATATAAGTATAAATTTCATCGCATAAGTGTATCACAGAGAAAAAGGGGGGGGCAACTAAAAGTTTATAAGTACACCTGTTGGTGGCTCTTGTCTTGTGATGTCAGGTGTTTTCTTAGAGGTGGTGCTGGGAGAAGGCCCTGGGTGTTTCTGAGGGCTCGATGTTTCTGCTTTTTTTAACATCTTTGCTAGATAGTCGAGCCCTTGCTCTATTGTTTTGCTAAATTCCTTGTCTTTTGGTCGTGCTTTGAGGCGTGCAGTAGGTGATGCCTTTGTTTCATATGCGCTAAAAGATAGAGTGTTAAAGAGAGAGCGAAAGGAGATTTTTGCAAATATAAATATGGCCCCGGTGTGTGTTGTGGATAGAGCGCTTTTTAGAAAAGACGGTGTGCCCTCTTTGGGGATTAAAGTTTTTGCGTTACGTTTGCTTATGTGAGTGTGTGTGAATTGATGGCTGCTCTTGTTTATTATATAAAGAGGGATTTCCATGTATATAATTTCGCCATAAATATTGCGGATGCAGGCAATGAAGGGCAGGTAGTCTTGTTCGTGGATAAGGCGTGTGTTGTAGGTAGAGCGCTCTCTGCTGCAATGTTTTTTTACTAAGCGAGCGAAATCGGGGTGAAATTTACCGTTTTTGAAGAGCTCACTTTCGTCTAAGAGCGGCAGTGGTTTGCGGGGGAGTAATGTTGAGTGTGCAGAAGAGTTTGTTGTCGTATTTGGATTTTGGAGGAGTAAAGTACGGTAGAACGCTCCAGCACACGACTCTAACGCTTGGGTATGTTTCTGATGCAGGTGTGTCAGAGCTTGCTTGATATTATCCTCGTGATCATTTGCATAGCTACGTTGTAAGGCCACTGAAAAGCAGTTCAGCATACTGCTTTTGTCCCTCAAAAAATTGGCGAGTTCTGTTACACTCCATTCCTCCCAAACAGAATCGTCTGCATGTGAACTAGCACCGATAGAATAAGTTGAGAGGAAGAGTGTAAATATGAGTATAAATTTCATCGTGTGAGATTATATCACAGAAAATTTTAATCTAACTGAAGTTAATTAAGTGCATCTGTGGGTGGCTCTGAGGCGTCTCTGATCTTTCTTAGATGTTGGACTTCTTTCTCTATTTCTTGGCGACGATTTGTGTCGTCTTCAGAGATTTCCTGTAGAGGTGATTCAGGATGAGGTTGTGTTTCGTATGCGATAAACGACAGGCGCTTACACAGGGTTCTATGCCAAAAGTTAACGGCGATTTGTGCATATATAAATACGGCACCGGTGTGTGCGGTAAGCAGCGCTTCTTTGTTAAAGGCTAATGGGCTTTTTATGGAGAGCAAGATGTTTGCGTCACTTTTGCTTATATGCGTTTGCGTTAACCGGTGGCTGCTCTTGTCTATTATGTAAAGTGGAATACAGATGTGCGTAATGTCGTCAAAACCATCTGTAATGAAAGACATGGCTGAGAAATGGTCAGTTAAGTGGTCGAGGCGCCCGTTCCAAGACTCGTGTTCTTGGATATCATGTGCCTGTATTAAGCGGGCTAAGGCGGGATGGAACTTGCCATTTTTGAAGAGTTCTTTTTCCTCTAAGCGTGGTAATGACTTGCGGGGGAGTAACGACGTGCTGTGAGTGGTGGAAGATTTGCCCTCCTGTTCTTGGGTGCATGCAGTATAAAATGCTTTAGCGCAAGATACGACGGCTTCGGTGTATTGCCTGTGTAAGTGCCTTAGGGCTTCCTTGATGTTTGGCCCGTGATCACTTTCATAGTTATACTGCAAGGCGGCTGAACAACTCTTTAGTACAGCCTGTTTGCTTTGTAAAAAGGAGGCGAGCTCTTCTATGTTCCACCCACTCCAAACTGAAGTGGCTGCGTGTGAACTAGCGCCGATAGAATAGGTAGATATAAATAGTGTCAATATAAGGATCAGCTTCATAGTAACAACTTATAGCATAGAACACTCTAAAAGTCCACATAATGTATTTGATGTGCTTGTCATCCTATGAAGCTTTCAAAGCTAAAAGGCTTGGCAATGGGAGCCTGATCTAGGGCGTACCCACCACTAAACGGGGGGAAAATGTCCCAAATTATCCAATTAAATGCCTATAAGTGCCTATCTGTAGATTCGACTTGTGGTTTTGCTGTGCTTCGCTAGTGCTTCGCACTCTTGTGCGACTAGTTTGCAAAACCCTATGTCTTCTGGGCTTGCCTTTAGGGGTGATTCAGGCTGAGATTGTGTTTCGTATGCGGTAAATGAAAGGCGTTTAAACCGCAGAGAAAAACTCATAGGGTGGACGGCGATTCTTGCAAATATAAATGTAGCCCCGTTGTGTGCGGTAAGCTGTGCATCTTTTGTAAAAGCTAATGTTCTTGATGTCGGGTTCAAGGCACTTGCGTCACGTTTGCTTATGTGTCTGTGCGTTAACTGATGGTTGCTCTTGCTTTCTATATAAAGTGGAATCTCGATGTGTGTCACCTCGCGCAAAGTATTTCGATAGACCCTTAATCGGTGGTAGTAGTCTTGTAATTCGTTGAGGCGAGGGTTCCACACTGGACTCTTTGTGCTGTGTTTTTTTATTAAACGCTCTAAGTCCGGGTGGAATTTGTCGTTTTTAAAAAGATCATTTTTCTTGAAGGAAGGTAGTGGTTGGTAGCTGAGTGTAGTCTTCTCTTGGAGGAATAAAGAGTCATAAAATGCTTTAGCGCAAGACACTACTGCATCGGTGTATTGCTGGTGTAAGTGCGTTAGAGCTTCCTTGATGTTTGATTCATGATCACTGTTATATTTATGTTGTAAGGCGACTGACAAACTGTTTACACAACCACTGTTGTATTTTAAAAAGGTTGCGAGATCTGCGACGCCCCATCCTGTCCACACTGAAGAGTATGCGTCTGAACTAGCTGCGACAGAGTAGCCTGATATGAATAGTGTAAATATAAGTATAAATTTCATCGTACAGTAGTTATATCACAAAAAATGCTAGCCCCCTACTTAGTTTATATTTTTGCTGTATTTGCTCATCCTTTCGGTAGCATGCGCAAGCTTTCAAATCAAAAAGGCTTGGCAGTGGGAGCCTGATCTAGGGCGTACCCACCATTAAACGGGGGGAAACGCCCCAGACTATTCAATTAGAGTCCGATAAGTATAACTATTGGTGGTTCAATTGAGATACATAAATCTGATGCTGGGACTGTACACAGCGCTCTATTGCTTTTCTGAATTCTGTGTGGTTTTCAGAGATTTCATGTAGAGGTGATTCAGGATGAGGTTGTGTTTCGTATGCGATAAACGATATGGAAGAGCGGGGCGCAATGGGGACAACTGCATATATAAATACGGCACCGGAGTATACTGAGCAGAGCGCGCTCTCGATAGTTGCGGGAGGGCTGCTTGTGGGAATCAAGGCATCTGCCGTTTGTATATCTAGGTGGGTTTTTTGTAGATAGAGTATGTGTTTTTCTAATATATACAGAGGGACTCCGATGCTTGCGGTTTGAGCCTTTGCATCGCTACAGTATCTTACGCAAGGAAAGGGGTCTCCTAATTGGGCGGGGTGTGGCTTGACGTCAGTAAACGTTGGGCATGCGTACTCTTCAATTAAATTGGAGAGTGTTGGGTGAAGCTCAGCATTTTTGAAGAGTTCACTCTCATCTAAGGCTATCAATGGTTGACCGGTAAGTAATGGTGTTGTTTCATTAGAGGAGTTTTTATACTGTGTTTGGAGGTATAAAGCATAGAATGCTTTGGCGCAGGATTCTACATACTGGGTGGTGCACTGGAGTTGAGCTGTGAGTGCTTCTTTTATGTTTTTCGAGTGCTTAGACTGATTGGGGCAACCCAGTGAGTCCAACAGATAATTAATGGGAGGTGCGTATTGTCTTAAACTCGTAGTTAGATTGACTAAACCCCATCCCTCTTGCTCTGAAGTGGAGGCCTCTAAACTGGGATGCTCCAAGGCGTGCGAAAGAGCCGTAACGGGAGTTGCGAATGTTTTTAAAAATGTAGCTAGATTTGGTAGGTCCCACCCTTCCCACTTTGACGAGGGGGGCTCTATACTAGCTGCGACAGAGCAAGTAGAAATGAGTAGTGTAACAATAAACATAAATTTCATCATAACCTTATTATACTTTAAACGCACAGAAAGTCAAGTTTATATGTGTTTTGGGATATGCGGTTTGTTGTGATGCCCGAGATGTCGCATGGAGAACAGGCCGTCCCTTGCAGGACGAGGTGTATGGGGGAAACCTGTCTAAGAGTCAATGGCTATCAGTGTATCTGTTGGTGGCTCCTGCCTGGTGGTGTTCGATGCTTGCTCTGGTGCTTCCTTGAGGGAGTGCTTTGGGGGGGTGCTGAGTTGGGTTAGGTATTCGCACTCTTCCTGTATCCTTTGGGCAAACTTTGCGTCTTCTGGTCTTGCTTTTAGAGGTGATGTCGGCGATGCTTTTGTCTCATATGCGATAAAAGATAGTTTCTTACCCAAGAGTCTCAATAGAGAGTCAACGGTAATTTTTGCATATACAAATATAGCTCCGGTGTTTGCGGCATGCAGTGCGTCTGAGTTAAAAACTAATGTGCTGTTTGTGGGGATTAAGGTGTTTGCGTCACGTTTGCTTATGTGTGTTTGTGTTAACTGATGGTCGTTCGTGTCTACTATATAAAGTGGAAGCGATATGTGTAAAATGTTTTCAGCATTACTTCGCTCGAACTTTATGCACTCAAAGTATTTTGTTAAGTTGTCGAGGCGTGAGTTCCAGCAAGAAGGCTGTATTTTAGCATATTGTTTTATTAAACGATCTAAATCTGGGTGGATCATGCCACTTTTGAAGAGCTCTCTTGCTTCGAGGTCAGGCAATGACTGATGGGCGGACAATGGTTGACGGGAGAGTAATGCGGTGTGTTCAGTAGAGGCGGTTCCCGTATTTGGGGCCGGGAGGTGGCGTAAAGCATTGTAGAATGCTTTAGCGCAAGATTCTATCGCCTCGGTGATCTGCCGGTGTACGTGCCCTAGGGCCTCTTTGATATTGTCTTCGTGCTTACTGTTGTAGTTATACTGTAAGGCGGCTGAAAAACACTTGAGACAAGGATTGTTGCATCGCAAAAAGGTTGCGAGTTCTGTTATGCCCCATCCATCCCAAACAGAAGTGGTTGTGTGAGAACTAGCGCCAATTGAGTAGGTTGATATGCATAGAGTAAAAATAAGGGTAAAATTCATCATTACGCAGTTTATCACAGAAAGCTCTGTTAAGGAACTTATTTTATCGCTGCCTCTGAATATCCGGCGGTGTGCGCAAGCTTTCAAACCTAAAAGGCTTGTCAGTAGGGGCCTTATCTGGGGGGTATACAGGGTGGGTAGCTTCCTTCCAAATTATCTATTAAAATTTTATAAGTGTAGCTGTGGGTGGCTCCGGTCTTATAAGGTCAGGTGTTGCGCTTGGAGAAGACTTTGGGCGATGCTGATAGAGCTGTGCGAGACAGAGCTCTATCTGTTGACTACGCGGACGTGCTTCTAAGGGTGATGTGGGCGATCTTTTTGTTTCGTATGCGGTAAAAGATAGCTTCTGAGACAGGGCTTTAGTTAAAGGGGAAATGGCGATTTTTGCAAATATAAATATGGCTCCGGTTTCTATGGTCAGTAGTGCGTGTTTGCTTAAGGCTAATGTGCTGTCTGTGGGGATCAAGACCTCTGCGTCATGTTTGTGTATGTGTGTTTGTTGAAGGCTGCCCTTTTTTGCAATATAAAGTGGGATTGTGATGTGTGTAATGCTACCAAAACTATTTTCAGAGAGGATTGCGAAGGGAAAATAGTCACTGGGGAGGTCGGTGTTCCAGGTTGGGCCGTCTTTGCTAGCATGCTTTTTTATTAAACGGGCTAATTCGGGGTGGAACTTGTCGTTCTGGAAGAGCGCACTTTTCCTGAAGGAGGGCAGTGATTGATAGCTGAGAGGCTCTGTGTCACTTGCCTTAGCGTGCTCCTGGGGGTATAAAGCGTCATAAAATGCTTCAGCACAAGATACGACTGCTTCGGTGTATTGCTGGTGTAAGTGACTTAGAGCTGTCTTGATTCTTGTCTCGTGAGTGCTTTTATAGTTATACTGCAAGGCGGTTGAACAACTCTCTACAATAGCACTGTTGAATTGCAAAAAGTAGGCGAGCTCTTCCACGCTCCACTCATTCCAAATAGAAGTGGTTGCGTGAGAACTAGCGCCAATCGAGTAGGTTGATATGCATAGAGTGAAAATAAGGATAAAATTCATCGTTACTTAATATATCACAGAAACCTTTAGAATTACAGAATTTATGTTTTTATCGTTACAGAATTTATGTTTTTATCATTTCTCTTGATTTCCGGTGGTGTGCGAGTTTTTTCCTTTGAGGCGAAGGTGACAACGGCGTGGAGGTAGGAGCCTTTAACCGTGTGCTACAGCACGTGGCACACCTTGCCAGGCAAGGTTGTGCTCTTCCTTTGCGGGGGCGGCATATTGTGTGGCGGTTATCTTAGGAGATAGTTTTTGTGTGATATAATTCTGTAATATGAATTTGTTAATCTTGGTTATTTCTGGTGCGGTTTTTGCCTCTAGTTCGGGTTTGATCCCTGCTGAGGCGTTGGAAACCTCCATTTTACGTTATGTGGTGAGTGGGGCCGCCTATAGGCCCGTTACTAATTTGTTTAATGAAAAAATTGCGGGAGCTCTTGGGTACAGGGAGCCTCAACTTTCTGCGCCAGTGCAGGGTAGCCCGTGTGCCGATTTGCGGTCGAATGGGCTGGGGGAGAGTGTTTTGAGTTCACACTGTAGCGCAGGTCCCTTGTGCTCTGAACTACATGCATACACAGAGCAGGTTTGTGTGCCAGAGTCAGTGGTGCGGGAGTTTGCGAATGCGCTTACAACACTCGTGCGCTGTGGTGGGGCTTGTGTGTTGCTGGAAGAAATGATGCAAAACGCTAATAGCCCGGATTTAAGCGTGGGATATGCTGATGACAGTATAAGTGTTGGAGAAATGGTGCAAAATAACGCTGTGTCGTTGTGCCCTGAGTGGTTTTGTGATTTACATTTGCCGTGCTTGAGGCGGCAAATTAATTGCTTAGCAATGTGGGCTGCTGTGGATGCTTACTGGAGGGTGCAAAAGCTGGTGCCGCAAGTGTGGGGCAGCGTGGAGCATAGATCAGAGAATATATTCGCTTTGAGGGTGAGCCAGTTTTTGCATGTGGTGGCCGATATATTTGCAATAGGATGTCAGGAGCCGGATACGCCTGAGATGTGGGGAGGCGTGCTGTGCACAGTGGCGCCAGAGATTGTAGAGATAATAGACAGTTTATGGAAAAAACGAGAGCAATGGATAAGCAAGGAGGTAGAGCGTGTATTTTCCTGGTATGGGCCGGCAGTAAATTGTGGTGTAGATCCATGGGGCATGCTAAAGGGGTGGCTGGACGCTGTTCGGAGTCCTGTAATTTGTAATATGGCGCGTGCTTTTGGACGGACGCTCAGTACAGTGGATCAAAACCAGGAGCGCACCTGGCAGCCTGAGCTGTGTGACTTAGGGAGTTTTCGGCATTACTTGAAGCAGGTTGCCTTGCTGTTTCAGAAGGATGATGTTTTGAGAGAACATGAGCTTGATATAATGGCTTTTGTGTTAGATCGCTTTTGGAAGACGCAAGGACAAGCACGACGTGTGATGTTAGTGCCGGAACCTTATGTAAAATACCAGATAGGCTATGATGACAATAAACAGGCTAAAGTGAGTTGCTCCTTTCGCCTACCGTTAGGCGAGGAAACGGTTGCTGCATTCAGGAGTGCAATCTCTAGCGTGAGATCTGAGGAACTGTCTAGGCTGACTTCTTCTGGTTTTTGGAAAGAAAAGTTCTGCCCAACATTTGCATACTTTACGGATATTAGCGCGCAACTTAGTGCGGTGCCGCTGCGTGATGTTTTGAGTCCACTTCAGAGAGAGAAATTACGGCATGCGCTTTTTTGTACTGGGCAAACAGATGCGCTTTTTGAACAAAGCGCACAGAAAGAGAGCTCTTTATCGTGGGTGAAGGGTGTGCCTTCCTGGGAAGATTGGCAATTAAGGTTTAACTGTTCTGCTGAGATTCCTGTTCCGGGCAAACCGCTGCTGCGTTTGAATAGATGCGGTGCTTTGGAGGAGATTTTCTTTAAGGGAGTGCCTTGGCAATAGTTCGGTAATGCAAAACAGGCGAGCTGAGTTTTGCTGCGCCTAAGCAGAGGGCGTCTCTTGTTCTTGTGAGAGGGATAGGGTAAAATATAGCATGGAAAAATGCCCGGGGGATTTTTTACAAATTCTTGAAGAAAGAGGTTTTTTGTACCAGTGTACTCATAAAAAAGAGTTGCAGGAGTACTTTGCACAGCCTCGAAAAATGTATATTGGATTTGATGCAACTGCCAATAGCCTGCATGTGGGCAGCCTGCTGCCACTTATGGTGTTACGCTGGGCAAAAGAGTGTGGACACCACCCGATACTTTTGTTGGGGGGGGGAACCACGCAGGTGGGAGACCCTTCAGAAAAGGATGCAACGCGAAAAATGCTTCAAGAGGATACAATTGATTCTTTTGCCGAAGGTATTCGTGAAAGCATAGGGCAAGTTTTGCCCCTTGGGGAGATTTCAGTCCTTAACAACAAGGAATGGCTTCCTCATTTGAAATATCTGCCTTTTTTGCGTGAGTTTGGAGCTCTGTTCTCTGTCAATGCAATGTTGTCTTTTGAAAGCGTAAAGCGACGCCTTGACCGCGACCAGCCTCTATCTTTTTTAGAGTTTAACTATATGGTTTGTCAGGCGTATGATTTTTATGTGTTAGCGAAGGAGCAAGAGTGTCTAGTGCAAGCGGGAGGCTCGGACCAGTGGGGAAATATTGTAAGTGGAATAGACCTGATTCGCCGGAAGCTGAGTAAGCAAGCTTTTGGGTTTACGGTTCCTCTTTTGCAAAATAGCAAAGGGGAAAAAATGGGAAAAACCGCGCAAGGGGCCGTTTGGTTGTCTAAAGAAAAATTAAATCCTTATGATTACTGGCAGTATTGGCGTAATGTGATGGATGAGGATATAGAGCGTTTCTTAAAGCTCTTTACCATGCTGTCTTTGGAGGAGATTTCTCGTGTTACTCAAAATGAAAACCCGAATGATGCCAAAAAAATTCTAGCCGATGAAGCTACTGGATTGCTGCATGGTCCGGAAGTTCTGCAGGAAATTCGTAAGATGGTTGTGCAGTTGGAGCAGTCATCAGAGCCCTTTATAGTAGATGGTGTTGATGAAAAAGGGAACTTGAAAGTAACCTCGGAGCTCCCTGTTTTTCAGCAAAGTATAAGCTCCTTAGAGGAGCCGCAGTCGCTAATCGATGTGATTCATGCTGTGCGTCCAGATATGTCTAAAGGAAGTTTACGTCGGATGGTGCGTGATGGTGGTCTGCGCTTGAATGGGGACAAAATTTTAGATGAGCTTTTTATGATTACCCGAGATGTCGTTGGACGTGGACTTTTGCACGTAAGGTGTGGGAAGAAGCAGCACATTTTGATACAATTTGTGTATAGCTGATTGAATGTAACGGGTGGACAAGAAGGCCTTAGGATGCGAGCTTGGGGGTGGTGTAAGGTGAACTATTCGTGTTGGTGATGGTGAGTGTAGCGGCGATGGCATTTGATTGGGATAGTATGACGGTTTCGCAAGTGGAAAAGGAGATACGACACGTTTGTGCAAACATTGAGTATTGGAAGAAGCAGCCTCAAAGCGAGATGGTGCAAGCAAGAGTTCACTTGTATTGGCGAGATCTGAAAGAGCTTCAGGATTGTCTGGCTTATAAAACTTAGACGGGTGTGTAAGTGAACCCCCTCAAAACGCACCACTTTGGCTAATAGTCTTTTGGCTTAAAGAGTAGCGCTAAAGTCTGATGGCATGGGTTCGTCTGCTAGTTACTTATATGATACAGATTGAGTCGCGGATCTCTGGCGGATTGGTGTTGTAGTTTGTGGGATTTTTTTACATAGGATACAATCTGGATAATGGAGATTTTGATGAAAACATTAGCATTTATGATTGTGAGTATAGCGGCGATTGCAGCACAGAATGAAGGGTTGCAGTGGGCTGAGCAAGAAAAAGCTCAAATAATGGTGGAGATGCGGGACGCGCAACATATGGTTACTTTGCTTGAGGAAGATGTAAAACTCTTGAAGGGTAATCCTAAAGAGTGGTCAAGGCTAGAGGCCAAGCTAAAGGATCTGGGTTGGTGGAAAACGCGCTTAGATGTGTTGACGACTTTTGTTTCTTCAGGCGGAACAGACTAAGACTTGGAGTGCTTTGAGTTAGGACATAGTTTAGCGGAGGCTTTAGATGATAGTAATGGTGATGCTTATGAGTATAGTGGCGGCTGCAGCACAGGATGAAGGTGTTGCATGGGTGAAGCTCAAGGAAGCTGAGATTTGGCTTCTTAAAAGAGATATAAGCATTTTGAGGGAAAGGCCCATCCAGAGCCAAAGTTTAGCGTGGCAGGAAAAGGAGTTGCGGGCAGCGCTTAATGAGATCCTCTAGCGTGGCATTGCGGGCAGTTAATGAGAGTGGAGATAGTTATGAAAATAATATTATTGATGATAGTGAGTATAGTGGCGGCTGCAGCACAGGATGAAGGGTTGCAGTATTTTGAGCAGCAAGAATACAATCGAAGAATGACTGAAATGCGAGATGTAAAGTATACAATTGATTTGCTTGACGCAGATATAAAATACTTGGGGGATTTGCCTCAAGAGCGGGCAAGGCTAGAGGGGAAGAAAGAAGAACGGAAGATGTGGAGTGGGCGCGTAAAAATGCTTAATGATTTTAAGATCGCTAGCGAGATTGCCCAGTTGTTGCAAAAAGATGTAAGCTTCTGGGAGACACAGCCTGGCGAGAACCAACGTCTAAAAGAGAAAAAAGAGGAGTTGAAAGCGACACAGGAGAGATTAGCGTGCGTAAAAAAGGCCCTCGATTAGAGTGTATTTGGTTTTTAAAGACATAAGGAGATTTTGATGAAAATAATATTATTGATGCTAGTGAGTATAGCAGCAGTTGCGGCATCAGAAAAAAACTATTGTCAAAATGGACCTAGAGCAGCAAATGCACCTTTTGCTTGATGGCGTGTAGATTGTTTCGTTGGGTGCAATCGTCTCGCGCACTAAAGGGCCCGATTGGTTGAAAGAAGACACAAAAACATGGGTGCATGAGATTGCCTTTGTGTTTTTGGAGGGTGTTTACCTGGGTGATATAGGTCGATCAAAGTAGCGCTTATCTTCTGTATTGTCGTGTGTGAGGTTTTGGGCTATAATCTAAACAATGGAGAATTTAATGAAAATATTAGCGTTGATGTTTGTGAGTGTGGCTGCGGTTGCTGCATCTAATGAAGAATGTGATCAAAAGGAGCGTGACGCGCAAATAGCGCAAGAGAAGCAGAAACTTGTGCCTTTGAACGTGGAGATAGATCGCTTGCAAAAAAAGCCTGCAGGACTGTTTCGGGATGAACGGTTAGCTGAGGCTTTAGAGAAGCGAAGAGTAGTTGATCAGCGCATCAGAGAGATAGCTCACCCCCTGGATCTTGTGTCCCTGAATGAGGAAATAGCGCGCTTGCAACAAAAGCCTGCAGGACTGTTTTGGGATGAACGGTTAGCTGAGGCTTTAGAGAAGCGGCGAACCGGATCAGTGTAAGGCGGTTGCGTTAGCTTTATAAGGGGGAGTGATGAAAATAATATTGATGCTAATGGTATGGACAGTGACAGCTGTATGCTCGTCAATAGAGGACGACATTCGTGCGGCTAGAACCAGTGAAAAAGTCGACGTTTACCCAGGCCACTTTACAGCTCTTCTTAAGATAGGGAGTGCATGGGATTTTCGTGCTGCATGTGTAGAGCCACCACACGAGCTTCGGGAGAGATTTAAGAGGGAGAGAATATACCGCACGTTTCAGGAGGCCTGGGCGTTAGTGCGGCAAATAGAAACAGACACTCTGGGTTCTGCGCAACTTCAAAAAAAGGAAGAGGAGCTGCACGCCAAACTGGATTGTTGTATAAAGGCATTGGGCAAACCTGTATCTTTGCAAGATAGAGAGAGCCATTTGGAAGCTGCTTGGAAAAGCTTTTGTGCATCAGGGAGTGACAGAGAGTTGATGGTGCGTGAAGTGGCGATTCAGCTGTTTACTTATGTGTTTGTGCGCTCAGAAAATGAGTTGAATCAATATGCATTAGGTCAAGTGGAGGACATGCGTTTGCGTGTTAAAGCCGGAGGCAATGTTAAAAGCAATGTGGCTGCTGTCGATTAATCATAGAGGCGCTATATAGCCATTTGATGATTGGGGGGACTCCTTATGAGCGGGCGAAAATATTAGTCATGCCGATGGTGAGTGTAGTTGTGACCGTATAGCCAGAAGCGGCATGGCCTGTTTGCGGGAGCGTTTTGATTAAGGTCCGGCGGTTACGAAAAATGTTGTTGCGCAACTCTAGGCTTGGGTGGAAAAATTTTGCAAAACGTGTCTGCGGAGTAATTAAGAGGACGACCAAACATTGTTCCCTAATATAAGTGCGGGGCAAGCGCAGTTGCAACGCTTATGGGTCGCAACTTGGAAAAGACTGTGGCGCTACATGTGGTTTGTGCTCTGGTTGTTTAAGCTAGGATGGGAATTTTTAAGTTTTTGTGATAGAGTATGACATGCAGAGAATTTTTTCTATAATAATGATATGGTGCGTGTGTGGAGCAAAAGCGGCGTCTTTCCACAGTGACGTGTTTTCTAGTGACATGTTATCGCAAATAAAAAGAGTTTTAACGGTAATGGATCTGTTTGAATCCAACGCTCTGGCAACGGATGCCTTTACGGAGCAATTTTATGGTTATATGGGACAAGTTTTTGATATAGTGCAGACAGCTTTGCAATATGAGGTTCCTGACGCTGTGGGTGTGTTGCCCTCCTCCTTTAACAAGTGGGAACAGAACTATCGCCTACCATGTGATAGGTTGCAAAAGGCCTTGCTGCAAAATAAGGAGCTTAAGCTTCCGGGGCCTTTGTTGCCAGGATGGGAGCTTGCTGTCTCTCTTCGTCAGTTGACGAAGGTTTGCTCTGCTATTGGGCAGATACAATTGTTTCGTGTGGCATTGAATCAGAATCCATGGTTGTCTCCAATCTTTCCAAATTTTGAGGGTGAAGTCGCCAAGCATGTTTGTGAAATTACACAGACGCCACCGATGCAATTTTTAATAGACTACGTGGCGAAACAGAAAAATAAGCCTGACGCTTTGCAAGAAGTGGTGGGGGTAGAGATTTGGAGAGATCAGAAGATAACAGTTCACTTGTCTTCTGTTTTATGGGGATTATTGAGAGCTCTAACTTGTGAGGACGTGAAGGATGGCACAAGGCTTGCAACTTGCATCAAGACGGTACAAGAAGTTGAGTGGAAGAAGAAGTTTGGGCGGTTTGTAGCTTATGCTCAGGTTGATAGAGTTTTGCCTGGTATAGTATATCTTTGGAGGGCAGAGGCGAAGGATGTGGGTTCTTATTGGGCGGAAAGGGAGCTTTACGTCGCGCAACAATATATAAGGGAAGTGCGTCCAGAGGAAGGTGTGGAGTGGCTGGACTACACATTTGCAAAATCAGAGGATTTAAAAAACCTAAGTGCCTTATCTTTGACCAAAATATTTAGTGTGATGGATGCCCTTGCACCTATATACAACCAACGCGAAGATGCAAATCATGAGATAATACTTCTCTTGCTGGCAGATCAGGCAAGGTCTTATACTCAGAACCTTCAACGTAAAGATTTTATAAAGGAGCATTTGCCTCGGATAACAAAAAGTGTTGGGCAGTTTGCTACATTGAGCTTAGAGCAGTCTAAAAAAATAATAGTGGCTTTTAGTGCACCACACTTAGAAGAAGACTGTTCCGAGATAGCAGCTATGATGCAAGACGTTTATTTTGAAATGTAGAAAGCCCTCACTTGAGATGCAAAGGTCTTGGCTTGGTAGGGGTGATGCTCCGAGATGGCAGCAGCATAGAGTGTGTATTTGGGTCGATCAGAGAGAAGCTGTGATTGCGAGCTAAAGAAGTGAGAGTAATTTTTAGCTGTGTTAAGAGGGCTCAGTTCACTGAAGGGGCCCACGTACGATGGCAAGTAATTAATGCAGAGTGCTGAGCTTTTCAGCATTTTTCGCTTATTATTTGTGCTTGTATTTTTGACTGTAACACTCGCAACACAAACTTAGGCTATCAAGAGACCGTCTAATCCCTTGGTGTTTGGAGTAAATTTTTCGATAAGGTAAAATAGCTTTATTGGAGATGTTGGATGAAAACCGTAGTGTTTATGCTGATAGGTATAGTTGCAACTGCAGCAGAAGAAGAGTTGGCGAAGGCGCTGGAAACGCGCCTTGTTTTGGGCGGACCAAGAGACCAGGTCTCTCTTGATGTTGTTGAGCAAGAAATTATGCAATGGACATCTGCCGTGGAGGGTTACGAGGGTTCGTTACATTCAGTTGTGGATAGTACATTGGGTTTATCTCTAGCGTGGGAGGATCTTGATTCTGATTGTGCTAATGAAATAAGTGCAGCTGTTTTTTATTGTGCTGTTGCTGAAAGAAAGAAGCAAAATCTTTTAAGTCAGAGAGATGATTTGCTTGAGTTTTTGCGTAAAGGCGACACTCATGCCTCTGCAGGAGAGAGCTCTTTGAACGGTCATGAGCCTCAGACAGTGGGCGAGGCTATTTCCCGTGCTAGAAGCGGGGACATTTCATCTTTTCAAGGGGAGATTTTTGAAGAGCTTGCAGCACAAGAGAGCGCGTGGGATTTTCGAGCGGCATGCGTAGAGTCCCCACAAGAGATGGAGCAGAGATTTGAAAGTCATGCGATACACAGCTATTATCGCGATGCCTTGACAGTGGTGCAGAGTATAGAGCGCTGTGATGTGAGCTCTTTGGCTAGTAATGTGCAAAGAGAGCTTCAAGATAAAAGAGAGAGTTTAGCACATATGTGTAGTAAGGAGAACATAATGGATTCCTCGGGCGCTGATTTGAAGCGGGATAAGGAAGGCCGTGTGGTGACTGCTTGGCAAGAACTGCTTGAAGTAAAATCGGATAAGAGGGTGCTGAGGGCGCGCGAAATGGCCGATGAGTTTTTTCAGTATGTTGTAGCTCGCTCAAAAGAAGAGCTGAGAGAGCATGCGTTATTGCAGGTTCGGGGTGTGATGTCGCGTATTAAAGCCTGTGATCATAAACTGCAAAAGGGAAGCAAAGCTTCTGTGTTAAGCCAGAAAAGAGTAGGTGTTATATGATTAAGTTACTTAGTGTATTGTTAGTGATAGCCAGCTGCGTTCAGTCTGCTTCTTGGTGGTGTGATCCCAGAATTCGCCAAGAGCGAGAGATGGCTTTTTTTAATAAGGTGCAGCGTGGTGAGGGGCTAGTTCTCAACTCTTCTGAGTTAAGGCTGTGGCTTAAGGAAGATGAGGTTGAAGAGTATGAAAAGGCAAAGGCATTGACAATACAAGGAATGACATTTGCAGAGGAGCACAGTAACGCTGCTCAAATAGTGGGCGATATGCGTGCGACAGCGGAAGAAATAGCCTCTAAGCTGGATTGCCAATGTTTTTATAATATGGAGACGATTGTGAAACTTCATAGCCCTCGAGAGTTAAACCCAAATTGGCGCAAGGAGTTGAGCTTACTGTTGGGTGATAGTGACACCTTCTGGGATGATGCGAGTCCAGAAATAAAGGGTAGGTGTGCAGATTTTGCCAAGGAGGTCTGGCAGTGCGCCTTGGATCAAAGAAAAGACCGGCGTTGGGTGGAGGTGGCTGAGGAAAATCGTCTCTGGAGAGACTTGGCTGGGAGTGTGCAAGACAAGCTAGAGGATTTGCTGAAACGGCATTAGGTGTTTCTTTGGTAACTGTATTAGAGTGAGGTTAAAGGTACAAAGTTGTGTATGAGAGGGTCGTGTAGTGACTTTCTGTTGTGAGTGATTTTTAGATAAGGCAAATAGTGTATTGGAGATATGTGATGAAAGTATTCGTAATGCTGATGGTGAGTGTAGTTGCAATTGCAGCAGATGAAGAGTTGACGAAAGCCTTGGAAAGGCGTCGGCGTATAGAGGAGCAGAGGTTAGCGTTCAATGCTGCACAAGAGCGGCTGGCTGTTGTTGGGCAAGATCTCAAGACGTGGGAAGGTGTCTTTCATGAACATAAAAACGCTTTAGAAAAAGCGGTGGATCGTACTAAATCGTGGGAAAAGGTTGATGAAGGTGAGGCAGATGTGGTGGCACAACGTCTATTTGCTTGTGCTGTCGCGTCTAAAAAAAGGCGAGCTCTGGAAATGGAGAGAACATCACTTTTGAAGGTTGATTGTCCGGTTATTTGCCCACCCCATTCCCGACCCTTTGCAGACAGTCATGCTATTGAGCGGGTGAAGAGGCTGGAGCGCGAGGCTCCGAAGCTTGTTATGAACGAAAAACAGTCTAGTGGAGAAATTTACCAGAGTTTGGTAAAGGCAGTGAAAAGTGCTAGGATTCAATTTCCTGGTGCGGATAGTGGCGCAGTGAGTGCGATAGGATTGAAGAATACGTCTTTTTTTGAGAGTTTATTAAAGAAGAAGGATGTTGCTCCTACTGCATTTTGCAACTTGTTTTCAGAGAAGGAAAAAGAGTGGGACTTGTCTGATGTATGTGCAGAAAGTGGAGATGGTAATTTGCTTGCGTGGTTTAGAGGGCAGGCGCCATATAGTGTTTGCCAGAAGGTGTTGGATCAGATTCAGGCCCTTAAAGGCCCTGAGTTGTTGTGCGTTGATAGTGCACAGAAAGATCTTTTGGAGCAGTATGTCGAAGAGCTGAGAGGTTTGTATGAAAGTTCTGCTTGGTGTTTAGACGATTCAGTATATAGTGTCTTGAGTTCTGTGCGCACGATGGTGCAAAGGAGTGATGCTTATTTGTCGAGTGGTGTCAAAGAGCATGCGAAAGCTCTATCGACTTTGTTTTGGCACCTGGCTTTATCGCACTCTTCAGCAACAGTGCGTCGAGCGTATGGGAGTAACCAGATGTTGATTGTGTTGGATTGGGCCCGGGTGATTCTGGGAAAAATTCAAGAAAAGAAGCTCCTTTGGGATGAAGAAAAATAGGTGAATTATGTTTAAAGCGTTGTGTGTATTAATTATTGCCAGTAGTGTGTATTCAGCTGGTTTTCTTAGGGAAGACGAGCTAGGTTTGTATCAAAAACTGGAAAAAGGTGAGGAGGTTTTAGTGAACTCTTCTGCAGTAAGCCAGTGGCTGTGTGAAGCTGATTTGAAAGCGTATGAGAATGCAAGGGAAGCCACAGTAAAACGAGTGCGCCTTTTAGAGGGCTTCATCAAATCGCCCCGGATTGATGAAGAGGCGTACGCGACATTGGAAAATCTGAAAGACGAATCTTTTCAATCTGGAGAAACGCTTACACGATTGGACTACGTTTTGAACAGTAGTCGCCCTGTGCGGCTAGAAAAAAAATGGGTACATAATTTGGCAGAGCTTTTAGAGGGTGAGGATGTGTGCAGTTGGGACAAGGCAAGTGCAGACGTAAAGTGTAAATTTTTAGATAAGGCAAAGCAGTATTGGGAGAGTGTGTATAGTGAGGAGAGATATGAATGTGCACTGCCGCTGAGGGCCGAAAATAAGATGCTTGTAAGAATGAGCTATTGCGTGGGAAATAGGGCTGCGCAGTTGCTGAGAGAAAAGTTCTTGTAGAAAATCGTTTACGCTGTTATATCTTTTAAGGTAAAATCGAGGGTTTTGTAGTAGTATTTAAATAAAGCGATGAGTATACAAAAAACAAAATTAAAAAATGGGTTAGTGGTTATTACCGATAAAATGCCAGAAGTTCAGACAGCTTCCCTTGGGTTTTGGATTAAAGCTGGGAGCGTTTGTGAGCAAGATGCTAATAATGGAGCTGCTCATTTTTTTGAGCATATGGCGTTTAAAGGCACAGAGAAAAGAAGTGCGTTAGATATTTCTTTAGAAATTGAGAGGCTAGGGGGGTATTTTAACGCCTATACTTCACGAGAAGTAACCGCCTACTATGGAAAGGTTCTGTCAAGCGATGCACATGTTCTGGTAGACGTGTTAAGTGATATGCTACAAAATTCTACCCTCGACCAAGAAGAAATGGAGCGTGAGCGTACTGTTATTTTGCAAGAGTTGATGCAGTCAATTGATACACCAGACGACATTATATTTGATTATTTTCAAGAGCATGTTTTTGGAAAACATAGCTTAGCTCGGCCTATTTTGGGCTCTGAAGAAACTATAAAAGCCATGACGCCAGAAGTGTTGAGGGAGTTTATTACGAGATACTATAGCCCTAGTCGTACTGTAATGGTGGCGTCTGGAGATGTTGATCATGATACTATTGTGAGCTACATCGAAAAGAGTTACAGCATTCCGCCGAATGAGTTGCCTTTGAGTGACAGTGAAGAGCCCATACACCAAGGGGGCACGCACCATTACTGCCGAAAAGAGATGAAGCAGGCGCAGTTAATTTGGGGCTGTCGGGCACCTAAAATAGGTGCACCACTGGCGGATGCATGGATGTTTACTAATATTTTATTGAGTGGAGGAATGTCCTCTCGACTGGTGTACGAAGTTCGTGAAAAATTTGGTTTAGTGTATACAATTAGTACTTTTTATTCTGCGTTTAAAGAAGCTGGTTTGTGGGGTATGTATGCAGGGACCTCTAACGAGGAAATAAAAAAAGTTCTGCGTTTGACCATTGAGCAAGTACGTGATTTAGCAGAAAACGGTCCAACAGATGAGGAGATGGAGCAGGCGCGCAAACAGATATATGCTCAAAGCTTCATGCGTTGGGAGTCTAGCGGTAGTCGTGCGCGATCCATTGCGGAGTTTTACTTACATAAAGGTGAGATATTTGACTCTGCTATAAGGGTGAAGGAGCTGTGTGCAACGACGAAAGATGAGGTGAGGAGGGTTGCTGCTGACATTTTGTCTTCGCTTGGAACCTGCGTTATTTTGTCTGCTGACGAAAGTGGTGTTCCAGTAGGAGAGGACTGGGCGTCATGGGGTGTGAAGGTGACGGGCTAAAGTAATAGCCCGCCTGGTTAACAAGCGCTTATCTATTCTTTCGTTTGAACGGGAAGGCGAGTGGACCAAGAAGGGTCAGAGCCAAACTTAATTGTTTTAATAGTGCGCTCTTTGTGCCCTGTAAGGTCAATACAGCAAATTTTGCTAGAATTGATTTGTTTGCCTGAGCGTTTTTCTTTTCGGCAAAAAACAATACTTTGGCCATCTGGAGACCACTGAGGTCCGGCAATCATATACCCTTCTGTGATAAGACGCTCACCGGATCCGTCTGGGAGAATAACACCTAAATAAGCGCGTCCCTTGTAGTATTTGGTAAAGGCTATGGTGCGTCCATCAGGAGACCATGCAGGGGCGCTATATCCACCTTTTGAGAACGTGATTTGTTTTCTGTTTTTTCCGTATTTGTCCATAATGAAAAGGTGGGGCGTTGAGTTTTGTCCGGCAGTAAAGACAATGCTTTCACCGTCAGGGGAGTAACAAGGGGATGTTTCTGTTAAGTTTGTTGTTGTGAGCTGGTTTATTTTTTTGGAGTTAATGTCGTATGTAAAAATGTTGGAAGCTGCCTCTCGCGCACCACTAAAAATGAGTTTTTTTCCGTCGGGGGAAAAGCGTGGAGCATAAGAGATGCCAGGAAAGTCTGTTAAAAATTGGACTTTTCCCGTTTCTAGGTCAAAAATATATGCCATGGCCATACCTTTACGAAAGCTGGTAAAGCAAATATAGCGTGGGTCCGGGGCAAAAACAGGGGCAAGCACGTGTAGGTTTGGTGGAGTGAGTAGTCTGCAGTTATGACCGTCTTGATCCATAATTGCGAGTCGCTTTATGATTTTATTGCCTTGCTGCTCTTCGTGAATAAAGGTGATTTGTGTATCAAAGCAGGAGGGAAGCCCTGTTACCTGCTCATGAATACGGTCAGCAATAATGTGGGACGTTCGACGTAAAAACTTTTCTTCTGTTTGAAGGGCTCCAGAAAAAAGCACCTGACGACCTAAAATATCCCAAACTTTATAACTTACATCAAAGGTGTTTTTTTCTGACTGAGTTACATTAGCAGAAACGACATAGTGTGTTTTATTTGCTGACCACAAGTTAAATTGTGGTGGGTTGGGGTATGCTACATTTTCGATCACCGCGGCGTGCTCTGCAAAAAATGAAGTAGATTTTAAGTCATCGCAGAGTATATCCGTGATAGTTGTGTGTGGTTTTTGTGTGGGAATCACGGTAAAGTTAAAGGATGGTGCGCGTCCGGCGTTAAGAGAGACGGACAAGGCTTGAAGGGTATAAGAAGCAACTGTAATTAAAAGTAAGAAAAGCATGTTAATTCTCCGATGAAAATGTAATAAGAAAAGATTGCCATTGATCATAACGATCTTTAGGTAGAAAAAGGGTGGCGCAGTCAGGGTGAGAAAATGTGGCTTTTGCTCTTTTTATAACGCGCCGTGTCGCTGGACTTTTTGTTTTGGGAGCAACCACTTTGACTTTAGAGATGGCTCCGGAAGGAAGCGCTTGCACTTCTAAGGTTACTGCGATGGCTTTGTCCGCTGCGGAGGCGGGCATAATCCAGCAGCGTGCTAGCTGCTTTTTAAAGGCATCAAGCTCAGAAATAGAGAGTGCTTTGGAAATGTCTTCTGGATCATGTGGTTCTGGGGATGGATTTTCTGGAACCGTTTCTGGAGGCGTAGGTGCGGCTAGGTTTTTAAGGAGAGGTGCGGCTTCTTCGTAGGACTGTTCAGACGCTGGTGTTTTGTTAGGAAGGCTTGCTGAAGCAGATGGATCGGGGTCTTTCTGCTGCGCTTTGGGCTCAGGTGTGACTGATGGTTTGGGTGTGTTGTTTTTGGGGGATAGTGGCTTTGGGGATTTTTTTTTCTTTTTTGGGGCAGAGTCCTTTTTGGCTGGACTGGATTGTGAGGGTGGGGTGGTGCTTCCGATAAATGGTGCTGGCTTCAGGGCTTGCTCAGATTTTGAGGGTGGGGCCTGAGGGGGAGTAAGAGGAGTATGATCGGGGGTGCTAGTTTTTTCTTGGATGGGTGCTTTGATCATTACCGTTACACTTTTGGGAGGCACTAAAATTTTAGGTTCCACTGGCATGGAGGGAAATTTGCAAGCCATAAGGATAGCAACGGTAATCTCGATTAAAGCTGCGAGCCCGATGCAGTGAATAAGCGAAATTGTTTTATGAGGCGTGTGCTGTTTGAGTGATGAGTGAAACATTGAGCAGTCCTAACTGACTAATGTGGTCAAGAATGGATAAAACCTTTTCATACGATAAACTTTTGTGTGCCTCAATAGAGCACTGAACCTGCGGGTTGTTTTTTACAATTGAACGCAATATACTGAGGAGGTTTTCTAAAGAGGTTTTTTTATTTTCATAAAAAATGTCTCCGTGACGATCCATAGATATGGTTATAATGCCGTCTTTAGTTTCTACAGTAGGTCCATGACTTTGAGGTAACGACAGGTCTAGCTGTGACGTTATGAGTGGCGCTGTAATAATAAAAACAACAAGAAGGACTAACATGACGTCAATGAAAGGAGTCACGTTAATAGAGGACTGTAAAGTGCGTTTTTTAGGCATTAGATTGTTTTTGTTGTAAAGTCTGTTGGCAGAGAAAGATTATTCGATGTAAGTTTTGTTCAAACACATCTGTTTTTGCGCATAAGGCATTATATAAAATAGAGGCGGGAATGGCGGCAATAAGTCCTAGTGCGGTTGCGGCTAGTGCAGCGGCGATTCCGGGGGCAACAACAGAAAGTTGGGTGTTTTGCGCGTTAGCAATTGATTCAAAGCTTTCCATAATGCCGAGAACAGTGCCTAGCAGCCCTATGAATGGGGCGGAGCTTGCAATAGTTGCGAGCCAGGGCACAAAAGCGGATGCGCGCGTGGCGGCTTCTTGAACGAGCAAGTCTGTGGAATCCTTAACGAAATTTGCCTTATTCTGGCACTGTTTCCACAATTCAAAAAAGCTTTGTAGAGTTGAGCAGTTAAGAGACCGTCCGTTTTGTGAGATTGTGTACAGCTGCTCTAAACCGGCTGGGTTTTTTGTCAAACTTTGGAGTTTGTGAGCCTCTTTCTGTAGAGAGAGCAGTACACGATAGGTGAAAATCGCAATTCCCCAGCTGATAATTGACATGCTCGATAATGTAATAGCTAGCACCTGCTCTAAAAGGCTGGCGCTGCAAAAAGACTTGAATAAGTGCATTAAACCTCCAAAAACATATTAGCGTGATGCGGCAATTAGGCACAAGAGATAGCTTTCATAAGAGAGGTGTAAATGGACGTGTCGATGCCGTTCTGGCACAGGTTGTCAGAAAAGTTGTTCGAGCGCAACAAAAGACAGAGAAAACCCTCCACCTATTAAGGTCGAGTTGATTTTTTGTTCTATCCTCAGTAAAGTCACTATTATGGGTAAGTTTTGTTTTGTGCTGTTTGTTGGTTTGTGGGGATCCCAAAGTTTGCAGGCAGGTAATGAGACTGATTGGCTTAATGGCACCGCATCTCCTGTGTCTTGGGTTAGTGGACGACTGCCTGGTTGGCTTGACCCTTATACAATTTTGCCTTGTGTGCTGTCTTTGGTGGCGGTTTTGAAAACAAAGGGTTTGGATGCAGAGGCCGGGCACGTAGCAAAAATGGTCAAGCCTTTGCCAGAGTCACAGAAGCTAAAGGGCAAGTCCATTTATCTGCGCTACTCAAAATCTTATGATGAGCTGATGTATGTGGGGTTAGAGCGGGATATGGCAGGAGTTATGGTTGATCTGTTTAAAGCACGCAGCGACTTTCAGTGCCTATCAGGACAAAACTTGACGGACAATAGTTTGTTTGCTGCTGCAAAGGAAAGCTCCCGATCCCGTGGCTTTATAAAGGAGCTGTTTGGGGTAAAGATGGAGGGTATTCAGAAATTTCAGGCCTTATTTTCTGTTCCAAAGTTTTTGACAACAACTAAGTCTTTTGTAGAGTGTTACTTGTTGCTTGAGGCCGAACTGCCAGAGCCGACTGTGGGGTCGCATCGTGTACTTTCTGGGAATAAGCGTGTTATTGTTTTTAACACAGTAAAGCCCATTGCAACATTTGTTGCAATGGCAGTAGAGCATGCGGTAGACTCTCTTTTGCTTTGGAGTGTGCACGAGGATGCAATAGATGCGTCATTTCAGTCTCTTCCAAATGCTGAAGTTTTAGATGTGAAGAGCCCTTTGGATGGGGATGCAACGCCGTTGAAGGTGGCTGCTGTGCCAATTTTGCCCCACTCAATGTTTTATATTTTGCCTGCTAACGACCAAACTGTGCGCCACAAACTAAAGGACAAAGATCCCTATTTATATTACTTTTATGATGCGCTGTTACTGTTTTGGTCAAAAAATGCTGAGAAGGCTGTTCTTTTGGGGGAGGAGGTTCCTTTAGATAGAGACTATGTACTATCATACCTCATGGGGTGCTCTAAGGGGTTTGAATGGATGCAACAATGCATTGGTTTGGACTTTAGGGTTAAACGAATAAAGAGTGTGTTTGATAATCATGTGCAGCCGAGAGATGTAAATGGTCTGCAAGATTTTTTGGCAGATCTGCGGGCAGTGTTGGTTGGCTCTATAGACAAGGTGGAGGCAAACCACGATTTTTCGAAGATAAGGGTGCGGTATGGCCCGCAGATTGTATTGCCAACGATTTGCTATGCGTATGAGGCCCTTATTCTGGGGGCTCCTTTGGGCGTAACTGTGTCAAAAGAGTTTGCTTCAGAGACTGTTTCCATAAGGTGGGGTGATGAAGAGAGTTGTTAGTCTGCTTTTTTGTGTGATGTTTTGGAGCGCAAGCCCCCTAAGTGCTGGAGCCTTTCAGCGTGGAGAGTTGCAGACGAGTGATTTAGAAGACGTAGCAGATGTTGGTGTGCGTGCTGTGACATTATTGGTATTTAGTCCAAGTGTGGGCACGGCCTTGAGCATGTGTGTCCGGTTTGTGGCAGAGTGGTGGCAAGACCGTAGCTCTGCGGTGCCTAGGCCGTTGCCGGTGAGACTGCCAGCCTCGACACGGTTTGAATTGGACGCAGAGCAGGCCAGCAATTTGAGACGGTTCTTGCTGGCCTTTTTGCCAGAAAGAAGCATAGAAAAAATACAGACAGTGGGTCGATTGAATCCCGCAACCATTAAGGCCGCGCAGCAAAACCGGCCTTACTCAGAAACAGAGGTCTCCTTCATGAATGCGATTTCAGTGGTGGAAGAGGGGGTCTCCTTTTTGCGCTTTGCTATGGCCTGGGATTTTGATATAAAGGCCATAAAGCAGTCTTTTTGTGTAGACTTTACGATGGCATCAAAAGGCCGTTATATGGCTCGAGTGGACAGGGAAAATGTGTTTTTTTCAGGGAAGATAAAAGATGTGTTCTTAAAAGCGCACCGAAATGTCCCGGTGGGGGTTTTTAGCCCTTTAATCCATAGTATGTCGTTCGTAGAAGTTCATGGGAAAATGACTTTGCAGATGTTATCTGATGAGAGCATTTATGATATGCCTTCTATAATTACTGTGCCGGTATGTACGACAACCGCTGTCTTGACAGATCTTATGCAAAACCAGCGATTGTGTGGTAGCGTAAATTGGTTGCGTGGCCAAGAGGCGGTTGAGAAAGAGTTTTTTGCTAAAGTGTAGTCCTGTTTGATAGCTTTTGTCGTATATTTGGAAGAGATGGGCGGCGGGAGTTGAGATGTTGGATCAGTTATGGTACAATTCAGGATAAGGAGCGTTATGGCGTTAGGAATTATAGATATATCTGGTAAGCAATTTTCAGTGTCTGACGGAGATTGTTTTTGGGTAGATAGATTGCAGTATGAAGTAGGGGATGTTTTTTTGATACGAAGAGTTGCCCTTTTTGTTAATGAGGCAGATTTTCGTTTGGGAGAGCCGTTTGATGCGACTTCTGGAGTTGTGGTTCGTGTTCAAGAGCATGCTCGTGACAAAAAGGTTTTTGCTTTTAAAAAGAAGCGTCGTCAAGGGTATAAGCGTTTGAAGGGTTTTCGTGCCGATCAAACAAGGCTAGAGGTTTTGCGCTTTATCGTAGACTTTGATGCTAATCAGGAAAAGGTTTGTGAAGTTGGTACAGTTTCTGGAGCTGTGGATGTTGCGGTTTTAGGTGGTGCGCCAAGTGCAAAAGCGGCCCCTGCAAAAGCACAGGCTGCAGATAAGCCGAAAGCGGCAACAAAAGCAAGTACAGCGAAAAAAGAAGAAGAGAAAGCAGCGGCTCCTAAAAAGCCAGCAGCTAAAAAGCCGGCAGCTAAAAAAACAGTGACAAAAGCTGATGCTGCTGAGAAGAAGGAGTAGGTATGGCTACGAAAAAAGCGGGCGGTAGTTCCCGAAATGGTCGAGAATCCCACAGTAAAAGGTTGGGAGTAAAATGTGGTGACGGACAGTTTGTTCTTGCAGGATCTATAATTGTGCGTCAGCGAGGTACTAAAATGAGAGCTGGAGATTTCGTGGGGATCGGTCGTGATCACACGTTATTTGCTAAGCATAACGGAACTGTGAAGTTCCGTCGAGGCGCAAACAATCGTGTGTTTGTTGCTATTGACCCGATGTCTGCATGAAATTTGTAGATGATGTTCGCATTTATATACAAAGCGGCTCTGGTGGTCGTGGCTGTGTAAGTTTTTTGCGAGCAAAGTATAACCCCTTTGGTGGCCCGGATGGTGGCAATGGTGGAGCAGGTGCGGATGTGTGGCTTGTCGCAGATCCAAACCTGAACACGCTAGTTGACTATCGTTATCAAAAAGCCTGGAAAGGTGCAGATGGTCAAGCAGGGATGGGTAAGCGCCGTACAGGTGCGGATGCTAAGCCTGTTCTTTTGAAAGTTCCGTATGGCACTAAAGTGTTGGATGAGTCTCGCGAAAGTGTTTTAGCAGAAGTCTCTCCAGATGTTCCACGCTGCTTGGTGTTAGCTGGCGGACGTGGAGGAGCCGGAAACGCTTGTTTTAAAAGCTCCACTAACCAAAGAACCCGTCAAACATCGGAGCCAGGAGAAGGTTGTGGACTGTCGGTCCATTTGCAGCTAACCCTGTTGGCGGATGTGGGGCTTGTCGGTTTACCAAATGCTGGTAAATCTTCTTTCTTACGCACAATATCGCGTGCAAAACCTCGTGTGGCGAGCTTTCCTTTTACAACCCTGTACCCCAATTTAGGCATGGTGGTATATGATTACCAAGAGGTGATCTTTGAAGATATTCCTGGTTTAATAGAGGGTGCAAGTGAAGGCAAAGGGCTAGGTTACCGTTTTTTGTGTCATGCGGAAAAATGTAAGCAGCTTATGCATTTAGTGGCACTGGACGAAGAAGATCCATTACATTGCTATACGGTTGTTCGGAAAGAGATAGAAGCTTATGGATCTATTTTGCATAAAAAAGATCATGCTATTGTGTTAACAAAAAGTGACACAGTGACGGAAGAAAAGGCCGTAGAGGTGAAGCAGTTATTTAAGCAAATAGGCGTGCCTGTCTTTATTTGCTCAAGCTTTGCAAACACAGGTTTTAAAGATATAGTTTTATACGCATTGCAACAAACAAAAAAATGATTTTGGTACTCCTTTTGACGTTTAGTTTTTGTGTGGCAAAGCCCCAGCATGGATATAGTGTAACGGGTGTGCTTAAGTATGATAAAAATTACTCACACTTTTCGTTTGTGAATCCCAAGAGCCCTAAGAAAGGCGAAATTACTTTGGGTGAGGTGGGTTCTTTGCATACCCTTAATCCTTATTTGAGTAATGATAAGCGCAATGGACGCATTTTTTTATTAGAGGTGGGGACCCTTTTGCTGCGCTCGTGGGAGGAGCCAATGGCTGCGTATTGTTGGTGCGCAGAAAGTATTGACGTTTTAGATGATGGTAAAAAAATCGTTTTTAAAATACGTAAGGGTGTTGAGTGGGACGCTTCTTATGGGTATCTTACCGCAGATGATGTGATTTTTTCTTGGAAGACGTGGAAGCAGCATGGTGCAGTATATATGCGTAATTTATACGCTCCTATTATAGACATCCGGAAGGTAGATTTATATACCGTAGAGGTTATTTTAAAAAACAGCCACCCAGTTTTGCCTATTATTATTGGGGGAATGCCGCTTCTTTGTAAGAGATATCATGAGATTCATGGCACAGAGATACTAAAAACTCAGCCTATGTTAGCTTTAGGCCCTTATCGTGTTACAGAGTATAAAGCGGGTAGCTTTATTTGCTATGAGCGTAGAAAGGACTTTTGGGGTAAAGATATTCCATGTTGTCGTGGGCAATATAACTTTGATAAGATAACAGTTCGTTACTTTAAAGAGCATGGGCCAATGCGCACAGCTTGTCGTAAAAAAGAAATTGACAGCATTGTAGAAAGAGACCCTATCTATATGAACTGTCCGATGATATACCCTGAAGGGGTAAAAGGGTATCGTTGGGAAGGTGACCGTCCGCCTTCGTTTATGAATTTGTTATTTTTTAATCTACGTAAAAAGCACTTTCAGGATCGTCGAGTGCGGCAAGCCTTTTCCCTGCTGTTTAACTATCAAACACTACAAAAGTTTTGTTTTCAGGGTATTTACAAGCCAGTTAACAGCCTTTTTGTGCGCTCACTGAGCTACAGCGATAAGGTGCTGTCAGAAGAGGCTTTATCGCTTATTTCAAAGTTTTTGCCGACTTTGCCGGACATATCACGACCCTTTAAGCATAAGAGTATAGACAACTACCCTATAAGAGTTTCTCAGGCCTTAAGTTTGCTAAAAAAGGCTGGTTGGGAAATAGATTTTATGAGAAAGAAGCTTTGCTTTCGTGATGGTACAGTCTTCCCGACACTGCATGTCTATTGTTATAAAAATACAGAAGAGGATATAGCAAGGGACTACCAAAAACGTTTAGCTGCCATAGGGGTCACTCTGAAAGTTTGGGTATCAGACGCGCCGTATTTGCAGCATGCATTGTCATCACACACAATGTATGATTTTGCTTTTTATACATATGTTGGAACCCACTTTCCAAGTTTGGGATTGAAAAATGTATTGCATTCATCCCTTGCAGATAATAAACGTGGGCGTAACTATGCGGGCATACAGAACAAAGCGGTGGATTTTTTAATTGATCGCATGTCTGAGGTTAAAAGCATTAAGGAGCAGAAAAAAGTGGCCTGCTTAATTGATCGCATAGTGTTAGGGGAAAGTTTTTGCATTCCATTGTTTTACTGCTCCGAGATTGCCTTTTTTGCTTGGGATCATATGTGCTTTCCGCCTAAAAATGATGTGCTCGGATATGTCTTAAATAGCGGCTATTTTACTGAATAACGTTACAAGATATGAATTTTTTTGTACAATTAATTGAGGGCCGTCGTAGCTCAGTGGTAGAGCGTACCCTTGGTAAGGGTGAGGTCAGGAGTTCAATTCTCCCCGACGGCACCAGCGAACTCTTTATCAAAAACTTTTAAAAAATCTTCTGAAAATGTGGAGCGAAAGCTGTGTGGCCAAAGCATGTGGTGCTTAAGTCTTTTCGAAAATGTAATCTGCCTTTTGGCGTACTGTCGTGTTTCAATAATCAGAAGCTGAAGAGCTTCGTCGTAGGAGATGGTTTTATTGAGATATTTTTTTAGCGTTTGAAAGCCAATGATCGGGATGTCTATGGGGCTCCCTTCAACTTCTTTTAAAACCCCTTCAGAGAGCATTTTGTGCGCTCTTGCAGAGATAGTTTCATCGAGCTCCTCTTTGCTTGGCAGAAGCTTTATATTAAAGTTTCGATAAGGAGTGAAAGATAGGTTCTGTTTTTTATGCCAAAAGGTCAGGGAGCGACCTGAGGAAAAAAAGACGCTTAAAGCACGTATAAGAGCATGTGTGTTATGTAGGTGAATGGTATGTTCGGGTTGTATGTGGTTTAGCAATTTAAAAAGAATAGCGCGCGCTGAAGAAAAGCGAAGTATTTTTGGCAGTATTGATGTCCAGAAGGAGGCAACAGGTGGTACAGGACATACTCCTTCAGTGAGCGTTTTTATGTAAAACCCTGTTCCTCCAACGAGTATAGGGGATGTATTGGCAATATGTTTGCTAATCAATTCTGCAGCAATAGTGGCCCATTCTGCAGCATTTGATGGACCAGAGGCCCAAGAGCGGATGCCGTAAAGCTCGTGTGGTGCGGTGTTTAAATCCTCGGGGGAAGGGGCAGCGCTGAGAATGGGACACTCCCGAAAGATCTGACAGGAGTCTGCGTTAATAATGGGGGCGCTGAGGTGTTTTGCTAAACAAAGGGCCATATTGGACTTGCCGGATGCAGTGGGTCCAAATATGGTGATAAAAGGTTTATACCTCAAATTGCTTTTCTTCATCTTTGAGCTTTTTAACAGGTGCTTGGTAAAGGGGTGCCCGTAAAAACAGCAGAAGGTTTGGCGCAATACAGATAGAGGAGTAAGTTCCAAAAATTACACCGACAAGAATTGGCAAACTGTATGTGGCGATAATCGGTCCGCCAAAAAGAAATAATGAGAGCAAAGAAATTAACGTGGATGCAGAGGTTAAAGTCGTTCTTGATAGAGTTTGGTTAATAGATGAGTTAATGGTAACGGTGGCTGGTTGTTGTATATGACGCTTTTCTCGCAGCCTGTCAAAAATAACCACGGTGTCGTTAATGGAGTAACCAATAGTGATTAACAACGCCACCATCGATGTAAAGTTAAACTCCACATTAAAGATGGAGTACAAGCCAAACACGCAACAAGAGTCATGGATTAGGGCAAGAACTGCGGAGAGTGCAAACTGCCACTCAAAGCGCACCCAAACATAAATTAGCATAAAAAATAAAGCAATAGCTGTAGACATTACAGCGTTCCACAGTGCTTCCGTGCTCACTTTAGGCCCTATTGTTTCAATTCGACGAATGGTAGGGGATAAGTGTGAGAGTGAGTCGCTTAGCTTATCTATAAAATCTTGGCGAAGGGCCGTCGTTTCAAAAGAGACTGGAATTTTGGCTAAAATATCGTTAGATTGCCCAAATGTTTGTAGGTTTGATCCTGGAGCAAGCTTATTTAATGAGCTCCGTAGGTTGGCTAAATCAAAGCTTTGACTAAAGCGCATTTCTACGAGTGTTCCCCCACGAAAGTCTATCCCAAAGTTTAAACCTTTGATGAAAGGGGTTATAACGGATAAAGAACATATAACTGCTGAGAAAATAAAGAATATATTTTTCTTGGCAACAAAGTTGATCTTAAATTCGCTTTTTTTAGAGAATAAACTAAACATTTTTTTCCTTGGCTGTAAGCATTATGATGTTGCGTGAGATCGTAATAGCGGTAAACATGGAAACTAATATTCCCAAGCTTAAGCTAACTGCGAATCCTCGAACAGGTCCATTTCCAAACTGGTAAAGGAAGAAGGCACCCATTAATGTTGTTACGTTGGAGTCTACGATAGTGATTAAGGCACGTTTAAACCCTGTGTGAATCGCTGTTAAAAAGGGTTGACCACTGTGTAGTTCTTCCTTAATGCGTTCAAAAATTAGAACGTTAGCATCAACGGCCATTCCAAGGGTTAACGCGATACCTGCGATACCTGGAAGCGTAAGGGTTGTTTCTAAAAGAGACATTCCTGCAATTAGAAGCGTGATGTTTAAGGCAAGTCCGATGTTGGCAACGGTTCCAAAGTGGAGTCCGTAAATCACCCACATAAAGACAAAAAGGAAGGCGATGGATAAGATAGTCGCGCTTTGCCCTAGTTTAATGGAGTCTGCTCCTAGATCGGGCCCTACACAAGATTCTTCGAGCACTTTAATGTCAGCGGGCAATGCACCAGAACGTAACAAAATTGCTAGCTGACGGGCCTCTTGTGTTGAGAATTGACCGGTAATAATACCACTTCCACCCGCTATTGTAGATTGAATAACTGGTGCGCTGACCACTTTTCCATCTAGAACAATTGCAAAAGGAGAGCCAATATTTTTTTTGGTAACTGCGGCAAATTTACGCGCACCTACAGCGTTAAGACGAAAGCTAACCGCGGGCTGACCACTGTCGTCAAAAGAAGGCTGTGCATCGACTAACATATCTCCATTGATTTCTGGTAAGTGCTGTAAAAAGTATGTGCGTGCGCCCTCTAAAGATGGAGCGCGTAAAGACCCAAACTCAGACTTGGCCATTAAGTGAAAGTTAAGTTGTGCTGTTTTTCCAAGAAGCGTTAAAAGCTCTCTTGTGTCACTGACACCTGGCATTTGGACAAGGATGCGGTTAAACCCCTGGCGTAAGATGTTCGCCTCTTTTGTTCCAGATTCATCAATACGACGACCTAAAATATCCATGCTTTGCTCAACAAGCATGCTTTGCTGACTGCTAAGAGCAGCCGCGGAAGGCGTGACTGTAATGACAGAGCCTTCTTTTTTGACCATGAAGTCCTGGCCTGCAGACTTTTTCACAATTGATAGCGCTTGGTCCCCCTCCGCTGAGAAGGAAATGCTTTCGCTGGTGATTTGGATGTTTTTAACGCAAATCTTTTCCGCGCGTAAAGCTTGGCGCAAGGAGTGAGCAGTCCGGGACAAAAATCCCTTGTTGGCACTTTCCATGTCCACTTCCAAGAGGACAGAGGCGCCTCCTTTCAAATCTAACCCAAGGGGCACAGGAGAGGCTCCAATGGCTTGAAAAAATGGAGATGAGCTTTGAAAAAAAGACGGCAGAGAAAACAGAATGCTAGCCGCTGTAATCAGTATTAAAAAAGATGCTCTTACGATATTGGTACGCATGGATTACTTCTTTGGTGTTGTTTTACTAGAAGTCTTAGCCTTAGTGGCAGACTTAGCGCTTGTAGTCCGATTGGGCTTAGCGGGCTTGGAAGCAGCTTTTTGAGGAGCTTTAGGCTTTGATTCGGCGGCTGGAATCTTTTGGGAAATAGTGCCACGTACGATAGTAATAGGAACATTAGGGGCAATTTCTAAAACAGCCTCTGTTTCTGAAAGTGATTTAATATTGCCAAGAAAGCCACCTGTAGTTAAAACGCGATCGCCCACCTTTAAAGTGCCGAGCATTTCTTTGTGCTCTTTAGCTTTTTTGGATTGAGGGCGGATAACGAAAAAGTACATCGCTCCAAAAATAACAATAAGTGGTAAAAATGACGAAAAGTCTACTGTGTTCATAGAATAACTCCAATATCATTATAAGCCACATCGGAATAACTCTCAAGGGGTTGCTACCTAAGAGGCGGAAATGATAGTATTCAAAGAGGTTTTTTTATAATGTATTCTTTGAAAAAAAGGCTGTGGGGGTTGGTTTGTGTCTTGCTGGCAGTGTGGTTAGGCGGGTGCTGGGCGTTGCTGGATACGTCTTTGGCCGTCATAAGTGTTGGTTTGAATTTTGAAGTTCAGCGCAGCGCCGTTGCTCAAATGATACAGTTTGTGGGCGATATTTTAGATATATGCTTTGGGTGGACGACCCCTCTTATAGTGACGGTCTTGTTTTTTCAGGGCCTTAAGTGGTGTGCTAATTGGCATAATGTGAACGCGTTTTATTTGACATTTAAGACCGCAATTGGCCTGATTCTTGGGGCGGGTTTAATAGATATATTCTTTTTCAGTGGAGCAAATACACCGGGAAGCTTTTTATTGGCGCTTCCCATACTGTGGCTTGAGGAGGCAGGCTATGAGGTTTGGGGGCGATTGTATTTCTGGGTCGGTGTAGCTGTGTTGCTTGCCTTGTGGCTGGGGGTCCACAAATTGATTCTTTTCCTGGGAAGGCATTTAATACAGCTGTTTCGATCTCAAGGTGGGCATAAGGCAGCTGTTGCTGTAGCGGCAAAGAAAGAAGATAAAGATATGCCCGTGAAAAAACCAATTAAAAAACGAATTGAAACCATACCAGGTTCTGATGTAAGCATGCGGCAAAAAAATTTGCCGCCACTTAGTTTGCTTCCTGATCCCTCTGGCCCCACTAGTGCGGCCTTAGGCGCAACGCAGGTTCAGGAAATGGAGCGGCAACTTGTGCAGGCCCTTCAAGAGTTTGGTGTGCAAGGGGAGGTGACTAAGGTGACGGTAGGCCCAGTAGTTTGTGTGTTTGATTTTATTCCAGCAGCTGGTGTAAAGGTATCGCGTGTTGTGGGTGTTACGAGTGATGTGTCGCGGACAATGTGTGCGAGTTCTGTTCGGGTGGCAGCCGTCCCCGGCAGTAATGCATTGGGAATAGAGGTGCCACACAACTTTAGAGAGCAGGTTGAACTTAAGCCGCTGTTAGCCGAAGCTCTTAGTACACCGGATAAGTGTAAAATACCCCTTGTGCTAGGAAAGGATATTACATCAAAGTCGGTAGTGGCCGACTTAGCAAAAATGCCGCACCTTTTGGTTGCGGGTACAACAGGATCGGGAAAATCAGTAGGGCTGAATGCGATGATTTTGTCTCTTCTTTTTCGCTTTACGGCACAGCAGTGCCGCTTTATCATGATTGACCCGAAGGTGTTGGAGCTGTCAATATATGAGGGAATTCCGCACTTGCTTACAAGTGTTGTGACACAGCCGGCAGATGCTATTCGTGTTCTGAAGTGGCTCGTGCAAGAAATGGAAGAGCGCTATCGGCTTATGGCGCAAGTGGGGGTGCGTAATTTGGAATCTTTTAACGCTATGGCACAGTCTTGTGCTGAAAAGTCTGAGCCTATTCGCCGTAAAGTTCAGGTCGGTTATGACGAAAGTACCGGATCCCCATGCTTTGAAACTCATGATCAAGATGCAGAAGAGCTTCCTTATATTGTAACAATAGTGGATGAGATGGCAGACTTGATGCTTACAGCGGGGAAAGAGGTGGAGATTTTAATTCAGCGCTTGGCGCAAAAGGCGCGCGCTGCTGGAATACACGTTATAACCGCTACGCAACGTCCTTCTGTTGATGTAATAACGGGCACAATCAAAGCCAACTTTCCGGCTAGGGTTGTTTTTCAGGTTTCTTCAAAAATTGATAGCCGCACAGCGTTGGGAGAGCAAGGCGCTGAAAATCTTGTTGGGCGCGGAGATATGCTTTATATGAGTGGAGGGGGACATCTAACCCGTGTGCACGGCCCATTTGTGGCTGATGGAGATATTCAGCGTGTGGTGAATTGGCTGCGGCATAATGTAGAGCCACCAAGTACGCAGGCGATTCTTTTAAGCGGAGATGTAAGTGAAAAAGAGGGTTCTGACACAGAAGGAGACTTATATCAGCAAGCTTTAAATCTGGTTGTGGACTCTCAAAGAGCGTCTACCAGCTTTATTCAGAGAAAGTTGCAAATAGGATATAATCGTGCGGCAGATTTAATGGAAAGTTTGGAAGATAATGGGATTGTTAGCCCCGCGGATCATGTAGGACGTCGACAAGTTTTGCGGCCAAAAGAGGGGCGATAACTCTAAGGATTCGTTGGGCTCGTTGACTTTCTAAAGAGGGCAGGTTAAAATACATCAGTGTATTATTTTATTGCCATATTAGTTTTATTTTTACAGCATATAAAGGGCAGTGCTGCTTGCGTTGAAGGCGCAGGTGTGGGGCGGGCCAATAGCCTCTACAGTGCGCCACCTTCGTTTCGAGATAGTACAGGCTTGGTATTTCTTAACTCATCCCCTGTTGTGGAGATAGTTGATGGTGTGGAGGATCTTCCTGGAGTGCATCGGATTATAAGAGGGCCTGGGGGCAGTATATCTGATGTCGAGTATAAGTATCAAGGGCGCGCCCCCTTTAAATTTACAGACTTTAAGTGTTATCCTGACTTCTGCTCTGCAGTAGTACCGCCGTGTATGGAAAAAGAGTCGTGTGGATCCAATTACTGGGTTGTAGAAAGAGTGTTACATATGCACTTTGAGTGGGTTAGCTTGACGAATGAGTTGAGACTTCATGATAGTCTGGCTCAAGCAGATGCAGCCGTGTTAAGTAAAGGCGACACAATAAGCCTTGAGTTTTACTCCACTGGCCTTAAAGACCCAGAGGTTCACTTTATTTCAGTGCAAGCACGCTTTAAGGGAGACCCGGAACACAAAAAAATTTTTAAGGGAGACCCGGGGCAAAAAAGACTATTCTTTTTTCTACAAAGTGGACGCTGGGATTTTATAAGCTGGGCTCAAAAAAAGTGGGTTACGCCGTCTGCGAATGTGGATCCGCAAATGGAGGGAGTGCGTGCAGTTAGTAGGCATTGGGATTTGGATCCTTCCGCAATTGGGCAGGGGTTTTTACATTTAGCCGATCGAATGGTGCAGAAGGCCTTTTTCCCGAGTTATGACCCAGTAATTGAGGTTAAAAATAGGTTTGGAGATCTTCCGGGCATAGCGGCGGTTTGTTGGGAGGGTGCTGACCCACCGTACATCTATGATGCAATCTATACTGTGAGCAATCAAGGGTGCTTTTCGTTTAGTAGTGGCAAAAAACCGTCCCGCTTTTCTTTGTGTGCAAATCCTAAAGGAGGGGATGTGACAGCGTTTGCCCATATTCCGCTTCAGTGGCTGGATGAGCAAAGGGCTGTGGTGGGCTATCAAGGAATCGGTGTTCCTGATGTATATTTAATTATTTTGGCAGTGCCTTTAGAGACACGGAGTAGGCTGCAGTTAAAGTTTTTTCTGCAAAGCAGAAACTGGAGTTTCTTAAGGTATGCGAGTAGTATTTGGGTGAAGGAATCAGACACTGTTTATGAGGGGGATGTGGATTCTCATGTTGTGCATTACTGTGCTATAAGTCCGCTTGAAGCCCCCCTTCGTAATAAACCAAAGGCGGGTGATGAAGGTCTTTCCTCTAGTGCGGACCATTGTGCAAAGATGAATGAACCTAAGAAGTCCGCAAAAAATCTGACCTCTAGTGCGGACCATTGTGCAAAGATGAATGAACCTAAGAAGTCCGCAAAAAATCTGACAGCTCAAAAAAACATACAGCGACGCGTAAACAAGTTGCGTAGGTGGGGTGGCGTTGTACCTGAGAGCGCATGTGACAAAGATAATGATGACTTTGAAGTGATAGAGAAGGCCTTAAGCGAATCACCTGTACGAAAAAATATGTGCTATATCGAGGCCGAAGATGACGGCTATGCCGTGATCTCTTTGGGCGGGACCCCTCCTGTTGGTGGGAAAATTAATGCGGCGCTTAACACGACTGCTCAATCAAGTCCCATTTCCATATTGCAGCAGCCTAAGCCGGTGAAACCCTGCTCCATTCCTGTTTCTATCGATGTGGCGAGCATGTGCCTGGGAGCTAGAGGCCCTTTGGGGTTGGAGGGAATGTTTGAAAAAGCGGATCAGCAGCAGAATCCGTAACTTTTCGCAGAGCATCTTCGTTGCTTTTATTGGTCCTAGCTGTTAAGATGAGTGACAACGTTGTGCATTTTATGTGGTTTTATTTTTTATTAAGTGCTGGTCCAATTTGGGCGCATAGTTCGGTCCCTGGTGTGGAAACTTTTTTTCACAAACTGCAATCACTTAAGGCTGCCTTTAAACAGGAGTATAAAGGAAAAACTTATACAGGGTGTGTTTTTTTGAAAAAGCCGGGACTGCTTAAGGTAGACTTTGATGAGGAAAAGGTCCCTCTTATTATTTGCAAAAAAGATCAGTGTACTTTTTATAATAAATTTTATGGAAATAAAAAAGTCACATCACTAAGCAATAATGCTTGGGCATCATTTTTGCTGAATGACCCAAAAGAGATAAAGTTAAAACAGGTTGTTTGTCCCCAGGGCTTGGGTAAAAAGCGATGCTTTGTTTGGGAAAAAGCTCAAGGTGTTTTTTTGCTCCTTGCCACAAAAAACAACGAGTTTGTTGGGTTTTACGTTCAAGAAGGTCACACGGGGATGGAAGTGATTTTGGATGATATCCATTATAATATCCCCTTGAAAGAAAGTGATTTTGAATTTGAGGGCCCTCTTTGTTCTTAAGAGGACTTGCCTTGCCGGCTTTTGATTTCAGCTTGGACACGTTTGAGCTGCTTTTGTAACGCGTGAGCAGCTTTGAAGTCTTCTTTTTTTGCTGCACTGCGCATAGCTGCAGACAAGTCTAATAAGGAGCCCTCTAGCTCTTGAACAGACATGCTTTCGAGCTCGGTGTGTGGGTCTTTTTCGGGCTCCACAATGGACTTGTGAACAGGGCGAATAACGGGCTTAGGTGTAATGTTGTGTTTTTTGTTAAACTCTTCTTGAATTTTACGCAGTCGGCGGTTTTCGGCAAGAGCTTCACGTAGTGGCTTTGGCATATTATCAGCGTACAAAAAGCATGTGCCGTTAATGTGTCGTGCGGCACGTCCGATGATCTGAATGAGTGCAGTTGTTGAGCGTAAATAGCCCGCCTTGTCTGCGTCAAGTATGGCGACAAGGGAGCACTCAGGTAAGTCTAAACCTTCTCGGAGCAAGTTAATGCCGACGAGCACATCAAAAACCCCCTTACGAAAGTCTTGAATGATAATAGTTCGTTCAAGTGTATCGACGTCAGAGTGCATGTAGCGGGCGGCGATGTTGTTTTCGATTAAAAAGTCCGTTAAAATTTCCGCCATTTTCTTGGTTAAGGTTGTGACAATAATGCGCTCAGATCGTTTAGCTCGTTTGCGACACTCATACATAAGGTGCTGAATTTGATTAGCTGTTTCGTGAAGAATACAAACGGGGTCAAGTAGGCCGGTAGGACGAACGAGTTGTGGAATGATGTCAGGAGATTTTTCCATTTCCCAAGGGCCAGGGGTTGCAGAAACAAAAAGAGTTTGCGGGCGGCGATCGTCCCATTCGTCAAACTTTAAAGGGCGGTTGTCGAGGGCTGCCTTTAAACGAAAACCGTGGTTGACTAGGGACATTTTGCGTGCGCGATCGCCCAAATACATAGCTTGAATTTGGGGAATAGCAATGTGGCTTTCATCTATGATCATTAAGGCATTTTCAGGGAGGTAGTCGATAAGTGTTGGAGGCGCTGTTCCAGGAGCAAGTTGAGTGAAATAGCGGGAGTAGTTTTCTACCCCATCGCAAGATCCCGTGTTTTCGAGCATTTCAATGTCTTGCAAGGTGCGCTCACGGAGTCGTGTGGCTTCTTCGATTTTGCTTTGTAACTGAAAGTCTTTGCACTCTGTCTGAAGGTCTTGGAACATTTGTTTTGTGGCTGTTCGTAAGATTTGAGCGCTGGCGGCATAGTGCGTGTTGGGGTAAATATGCAGGAAATTTCGCTGTTTGATAATATCTCCAGAGACGGGATGAAAGGAAGACATCGCTCCAATAGTAGGTCCGGCAAATGTAATACGCCAGGCCTCTTCTTCAAGGTGTGGAGGGAAAATATCAATGTGTTTGCCTCGGACGCGAAAACATCCTCGATCAAATGTAAAAGAGTTGTTTCGAAACTGCATGGCCACAAGCATAGAGGATAGTTCTTTGATTGTGAGGCGATCCCCGATCATTAGGCGTGCAGATAAATTCATATACTCTTCTTTATCTCCGATGCCGTATATGCAGGATATACTTGCCACAACGATTGTGTCTTCGCGCTCAATTAGAGACTTTGTGGCACTGTGCCGCAAGCGGTCAATGTGCCGGTTAATAGAAGATTCTTTAGCGATGTATACGCCTTGTGCTGGTAAGTATGCTTCAGGACGGTAGTAGTCGTAGTATGACACAAAGTATTCGATTGCATTGTTGGGAAAAAATTCCTTCATCTCTTGATAGATTTGTGCCGCGAGTATTTTGTTGGGGACTAGAATCAGGGTGGTTCGCTGTGTGCGCTCAATAGCGTGAGCCATAGTGAAGGTTTTGCCTGATCCGGTTACCCCGCGGAGTAAAATGTTTTTTTGTTGATTATTAAGGGCCTGGACAATAGACTCAATTGCTTCTGGTTGATCTCCTGCAGGGCTGAAAGGGGCGTGTATTTTAAACTTTTGTGTCAATGTTTTTCTCTAAAGTTTCTGTGGGTTGTTCAGCGTCTGCGGGAAGGTGCAGGCCAATTTTGTGGAGTTGTTGAGCCGCCGGAAGAAGTCGTGACTCTAGGGAGCGTGCTGTTTTTTGAAAGTTTGATTGCGTGTTTTCAATGGACTTTCCGAGTTTGGAAAAGTGCTCTTCAAATGTTTGGATGCGTAATAGCAAGGTGGAGCTTAAGTCTAAGATATGCTTAATATTTTCTGAAATTTCAATGTTTTTCCAACCATAATGGACAGCTTTTAGCAAGGCGACTAAAGTGGTTGGCGTTGCTATAATGACAGACGCTCGCGTAGCACGTTCCAGAAGGGAAGGGTCTTGATCAAGAGCTGCGCTTAAAAAAGATTCACCTGGTAAAAATAAAATAACAAACTCAGGTGTAAAAGAGAAAGAATGCCAATATTTCTTTTGGCTTAGAAGCTGCACATGTGACCAAAGGTTTTTGGCGTGCTTGAGCATAATTTGATCTCTTCCTGGGCCGGGTGTGGCCTCAACCCCCTCAAGGTAGCTCCCTAGGGGTGCCTTGGCGTCTACGATGATATGGCGTTTTTCTGGAAGGTTGATTATTAGGTCTGGCCGTACAGTTTGCTCGCCTGTGTGGGAGGTTTGCTGGGGAGAGAAGTCGCAGTACGCCTCCATACCTGCTAGCTCTACAATGCGCCGTAATTGTATTTCGCCCCACTGTCCTCGAACGTGAGGGGTTTTAAGAGCGTGCATGATTTTGTCGACTTGGCCGCGAAAGGATGTTTGAGCCTCTATGAGCAGAGCATTTTGGTTTTTAAGGGTTTCGTCTAGTATATTCTGCTCTTTGGTTAAATTAGCGATACGTTGGTTTACAGAGGTGAGTGCTTCACGGAGAGACTCTTCTACTTTAGACATGCTTTTTTCTTGGTTTGTGAAGTTTGAGTGGACATGTTTTTGAAAGTTTTCAAAAAGTTGGTTGGTTTTGACCGTAATGTTAGCTTCACTTTCTTTCATGATTTTTGAGGCTAAATTCTCAAAAGACTGCTGCCAGGATGTTTCTGTGGATTTAAGGGTATGAATGGTTGTTTGTAGAAATTCTTTTTCTTTTGTGGATGTGAGCTCAATAATACGCTTGTCTTCTAATGCTTGTCGGAGGTCTTGCTCTGCTATTGAAAGTTTTTTTTGGAGACGAGAGTTGTTTTTTTTCAACCACAATGATGCGATTGTTAGGGCTAATGTGAGTGTAGAAAGGGCAACGGTAGTGAAAATAATGAGCACATAAAAATATAGCGCGAATTAAATGGCTTGTATAGAGTTGACTTGTGGTTGTGTGTATGTCAGTCTCGCTGAGAGGTTTAAGTATGATACTGTCGTTGCTAGGGTTATTTCTTGTGTTTTTTTCAAGCTTTTTGTTTTCAGAAAACAGGAAGCGGGTTTCTTTTGTGGGGGTGGCAAAAAGCTTGCTTTTTCAAACAGTCATTACCGTTGTGTTTTTTTATACGCCATTTATGACACGATTTTTTAGTTGTGTGCAAAAAGGTATTTTGATGCTGCAAGAAAGCGCGCTTACAGGAGCTCAGTTTGTTTTCGGTTACCTATCGGGTGGTCCAATGCCGTTTGAAGTTCAGGGAAATACATTTATCTTTGCATTGCAGGCTGTAATGCCGATTTTTTTGATAGGACCTGTGGCTATGGTCCTGCACTACTGGGGAATTTTGCCATACTTGGTCAAACAGTTGGGGCGTTTGTTCCAAAAAATTGTAGGTGTGCGTGGTCCACTAGCTCTTTGTGCGGGGGCAAAGATGTTCTTTGGCCAAACAGATGCCCCGCTTTTTGTTCGTGCTTACCTTCCTCAAATGAAACGTTGTGATGTTTGCGCGGCTATAGGTATGGGAATGGCCACAACATCAGTGGTGATTATGCCTTTATACTCTTCAATTTTGGCAGGTTCTCTATCTTCTTCAGTAATGATGCACTTAGTGACAAGCACGGTACTCTCAGTGCCGTTAGCGCTTATGCTGTCTCGCATTTTAATGCCTGAAGATAAAGACTACACGACTGAAGAGTCTTATAAGCTAGACGGTCATCAATTTAGCGGGACTATGGATGCGTTGTCCACAGGTATTATGCAGGCAAAAGAAATCGTAGTGGGAGTTGTGATCACTTTGTTAGTTGCGGTGGCGTTGACCTCTTTGATTAACAAAATACTTGGGTCTTTTTATGCTGGGCTTAGTTTAGAAATGTTGTTTGGGTGGGTGTTTGCCCCAATTGCTTGGCTCATGGGTTTTAGCTGGGAGCAGGCTCTTGTGGCTGGTAATGTAATTGGGCAAAAAGTTGCGTTTAACGAGATAGTAGCTTTTAGCTCCCTTGCTAAGCTTACAGGCTTTTCCATTGCCGACAAAACGGTATTGTTTTATGCCTTAGCGGGATTTGCGAACTTGAGTAGTGTGGGTATTGCCGTTGGTGCGTGGCGTGTTTTTGCGCCTAAGCGTGCGGCAGAGCTTGGTTCATTAGCGGCAAAAGGTTTATTCATTGGTTGTTGTACTGCGTTTTGTAATGCTTTCTTAGTGCGCTTAATTACACAAATAGCTGATGGATTTGCAAAGGTATAAGCTAACCGTTGAGTATGACGGATCCCTGTTTTCTGGTTGGCAAAAACAAAAGTCAGGGGTGCATACAGTCCAGGGGCTTTTGGAGAGCAAACTTTGTAGGTTTGCTAAAGTTCCTGTGACAGTTATGTGTGCAGGCAGAACTGATGCGGGTGTGCATGCTACAGGGCAGGTGGCACATACGGATGTTCCCGCAAAGCTATCAAAAGAAGCTTTGTTTTATGGACTGAATGACAAGTTGCGCGATCAGGGTGTGAGCGTGATGAATGTGGAGCCAGTAGAGGAGGACTTTCACGCACGGTTTTCGGCTAGGTGGCGTAGATATCAGTATAGGGTGTTAGCCGGAACAGCGCCTAGCGCGTTGCGCGCAAAGCGTGTTTGGTTTGTGCGCTCCCAAATCTGCCAAAAGCGGATAGAGCAAGCACTAAGCTTTCTTTTAGGTCATCACGACTTTAAGGCTTTTCAAAGCAGCGGGTGCTCTGCAAAAACAACTGAGCGAGTGATGCGTATTGCCCAAGTAGCCGCGCACGAAGATGAAGTCCACCTTACTTTTGAATCCAATGCTTTTTTGTACCATCAAGTGCGTAATATGGTCGGTGTTCTTGTTTCAGTGGGTAGCGGCCGGTTGGATCCAGATTATGTCGCCAAAATGCTTGCTACAGGTGATGTGAAGATGCGCGTAAGGTGTGCGCCACCATCAGGGCTGTATCTTACAAAGGTGTTATACGAAGAAGCATAGTGGGTTTCTGCAAAAGGCAATCGCGCAAGAAAGTGATTTGTGTGACAAAATATTGAAACTTATAGGCGATGCGTTTGCATGAGGACGTGTAGATTACAGGTTGTCTTTTTTATTGTGATGTGTTAAAATAAGATCATGAAGGCAATGTTGAATAAGTTCCTGCTGTTTATGTATATTGTTTTTCCTCAAGTCGGTAGGGCGGTAAGTGTTGGTGCTGAGATAGGGGCGCGATGGCACTCGGACCGTTTTTGTGACGATAGGGTGGAGCAGCTAATGGCGCGTGTGTGGAGCACTTTGCCGCTGACTCAATGTGCACAAGCGCAAACGCTTTACAACGATTATGCGCGTAGTGAAAGTAGCATCTTTCCCTCTTCCTTGGTTGTTGTAAATGCGGGAGAGCCTGATTTCACCAAGCTTAGGGGAGAGTCTGTGCAAAAATGCGGACGTGTCGCTTTTTATGTGAGTGCCATTTTTGCGAATGTCTATACATCGGATGCACTGCAAAAAATCTTACAGTTTGCTGCGGCGGATCGAGGGAGCCTTTCTGGTGTTAAGAGTTGCCTAGACATACTACAGCAAGATTTACCCCGCCTAAAGGCGGAGCTTTTCAAGATAGACGACTTTAGGTCAAAAATAGAGCCGGAGTCGTTGAAGCAGAGCGCGTTTGCTCAGACAGTAATGAAGCTGTTAAATAATGCTTTTTCTGCATATTCAGATGACGGGTTGGGGTTGATAGAGGAGCGGTGCCCTGACTTTTACCAATACTGTAAACGAGTGGTTTGCTGCAATAGTAGTTGTTGTGAGCTAGAGGCTATGCGGCTGTATACAATAAAGCCCTATGTTATAGGCTTAGCTCAGAAAACTGTTGATTCTGTTCAGAAAAGTGTGGATATATGGGACCAGCAAATTGCAAAACTATGCAAGAACTTAGGCGTTAACAAGAAGAAGATTGCAGAGAAACGCTTGTTGAATCAGTATAAAAATCCGCAGGTGTGCAGAGTGTTTTTGCGTCGTGGCACGCGGTATGAAATTGAGCGTTGGGGGGATGGGCAGCATTTAAGTGGAGAGATGTGTTATACCCGAAAGACGTACACAGTAGACGACTTAGAGGCCTTTTTGGATATGCTTACGCAGGTGCGTTTTCCCTTAAGGGAGTATGAATATCGAGTCATTAGCGAATTTTTGGATGGATTTTTTCACCTTCAGCGGAAGTGTAATAGTACGTGTAAGGATGAGGCGCAGTTTGCGCGTCTGTGGGGGGCGGTTACGTCTTCAGATACATTAAAAGCTCTTACGTCGGAAGAGGGACGCCTAAGCTTTTTGCAGAAAATTTTAAAGAGTAATGGGGATCCAGAATGGAGGGTCGAAGGCCGACTGGCCAAAAATCGCTTGCTCCCCTTGTCCCGTTCTAGTTATTTTATAATTTTGCGAAAGCAGGTTATTGTCGCTGATTTTGCGCCAGAATTATTTGAGCGGGGAAGGTGTTTTCCGGAGCGTGATCTTGTTGAATTTTGTCAAATGTTGCATTTTAGGCTTCACCTGACAACATGCCCGCAGCCCTTGTTGCAATTTTATAATGACTTTAATCCTTTAATCCAATGTTTTGTGAATGTTAAGGGTTTGCACCGACAGTTTGTTGCAATAAGCATTGGAACTCCTTTAGACTATATACAAAATGCAATGTGGCTAAAAGCTTTTTATCAAAGGGCTTCCGTGTTACGACAGACCCGTTACAAAGAGTTTATTACATTGGAAAAGGCCCTTCGCATTTGTATTGAGGCTGATATAAAGCATGACGAAGTCTTGCGGAGCGTTAAAGATCCTGTAGAGGTGATTGAGGTGTTACGTCAGCCGGTGCGTGACCTAACTTTTTATGGGCATGGATGTGGCTTAGGTCGAGACTTGGATGTAAACAGGTTGGGTAGCCTAACGGATTTTCCCGAGTTTTGGAATAGGATGGCGCGTTTTGTTTCGAAGAGTTTAGGTACTTATGTTGCCGGGCAATCACCACGAGCTAGTGACCGTCCCAAAGGCATGGGTTTTTTAAATCTTTTTACCTCAAACATGACTCTTGCGCCACTTTCATCAGAGAGCGACACTGTGGAGAGTCTCGCAGTAGATGCTGAGCTAGAGAGGGAGGTCGCGCGTCAGTCGAGGGGGGATGAGGTTATGCAGCTCTTGTTAAAAGAGCGCAATACTCCGGTGGGGTCTGAATCTGCGCCAATAATGCGCACAGGCATAGAGGGCACCAGTCAGTTTTTGCCAGAGGATACTCCTTGGGACTTGAGAGTAGTGTTAAACACTTTTGCCGCTGCAGCAGACTTAGGTGACAATCAGGATGTTTGCGTTGTGGGGCTTGAGAGTAGGATTAAAGCCTTTTGTGGTGGATCAAATTTAGGTGGCTATGAGGAGGTTGGCGCTGTTACGCGCGCCAATTCTATATGAGTTCTGATAGAAAATTTGCACAAGAGAGATACAGTTTATAAAGGAAGGCAATCTTTAAGGCCTTCCTTTATAAATCGGCGTGTTTTTCCCATGATACAATGACCAATAGTCGGTTAGGAGGGGGATGTGCGTTGCGTTTGTCGTGTTTTATTAGTATTGGTGTTCAGTTTTGGAGGCGCACTGAGAGCTGCAGAAGCAACTTCGGTGGATTCGGGAGAGTTGCTGCGAAAATTTGTGAGGGATTCACAATGTGCGCCAGCGCAAAAAGCGTTAGGGTGCGGGCAAGAGACCGGTTTGCAGCAGCAGGATCTGAGCTTTGCAGACACGGCGCTGTGTGTTGAGGATAAAATAAGTTTTCTTTTTTCTGTGGAATTTCCTAAGATAGTAGCGTGTTGCTCTGCTATTAAACTTCTTGATAAGAGCTCTTACCCAAAGGTAAAAAGTGTGCTGCAAGAACATTTAGAGAATGTAGTGCAGCGAGGTGCGTTGCGCCCTTACCTCGACGCGTGCGCTTTTGATGCTTGGGATGTCTATTCGAATACTGGTGCTGCTGCCGTACATGCTATGTTGATGACTATTCTGTCTCAAGCGTCGATGCTAGAAAGTGTGGTAACTCAAGAAAAGAAAACCTTTGCTTTTTGTGGCGCGGTTTATCAAGCTAATGTTTTATTTTTTAATGCAAGAATTCGTGAGATTAATCAAATATTGCCGTATCTTTCAGAGCATACAACGCAAGAGCAATTTGCGATATGTGATGTGATGCACGAATGGCATAGTCAAATTCAGCGTTGTGCGCAAATATTGCAGTACGCTAAGGAGGATGTCCCCTCCTGTATATTTCACTATGCGACACCTAACCAAACGATTCAAGAGTTTCAGGACTTTTGTTTAGCCGTTAGTCGATTACACTATCCAATAGATTGCCAACAGGCTGATGTTATTGGTCGTTATTGGGATGAGTTTGAGCGGTTTCAAAAAGGAGCGCAAAGAGCTCAAAAGGATAAGGCGCCCACAGACAAGGATTATATTTGTTTGCGGTATTCTGATTTTAGAAGTGTTAGAGAGTTGCTGATGAACTCATCTTTAAGTCAAGTGTGGTCAGCACACAGGCGTATACAAATGCTCGATCGTCTGCATGCTAACGCACCAAAGGATGCGTTGTGGTTACAAGAATGGCTAGACTGGAAGGCGGGTTGTGGGACCGCTGAGTCCTATGAAGAGGTTTTGCAGTGTGGGCTGTTGTCGAGGGCCGTTTGTCCCAGTGAGGTGCCCATAGAAGAGGTAGTGAGCCTTGATGTGTGTGTAGGCCGTAAAAAGTTGGGAATAAAAGAGAAAACGCTTAGGGATTTTTTGGCTTTTACGCAGTGTGAGCCTGCGCTGAAGGTATACAATCAGAACTTAGATGTTTGGGTGAAGATGCAGCGTGTGTCCAAAGGTGCGCTGGAGACCTCGGTCAAGCCGTTAATTTCCAGTAAAAATGAGGGTGTTGCGGCGCTGGCTGAGTCCGTGGTCTCCACTATTGCGTGTTTGCACGCTTGCTGTGATGATGGTCCAGTTTTGGCTACACTTAGATGTTTTTTACAGGTTGGCTTAGAGGGAAGGATAAAGGTACTCTCAGAGAAAAAGATGCTTATTGCCTCAGAGTTTTCGGAGTGGAGTCGAGGTGTGAGGGGTGTTTTTGATAGCCTGCGTATGACCGCTTTTGAGGCTCAACAGTACTCACGGGAGTTTTATGACATTAGTCGGCAATGTTTGTTAGCGTATATGCAGCAAATAGACAGCAATCAATGTAGTCAAACTGATAGTGAGGAGTTGACGTCATTTTTTGAAACACAGACTTTTAAAAACATGACCCAATTTTTCAATCTAGACGCGGACATATAGATAGAGGCGAGTGTATTGTTGGGAATCCCAACCATAGTTGGTTCGCTCTTGTTCCTGTGGTATAATTGGAAATGTTGAATGGATTTAAAAGCTTATTGCTATATGTTTGTATTGCCTGTGTACAGCTAACAGCTGCGGGGGGTGAGGATGCTGAGGATCGAGATCTGCTGTCTAAACTGCCTTTGTTTTTTGAGGGCACGGTTTTGGAGCAAACACAGAAAAGGTTTATGGATATCGGTCAATCGGACTTGCAGCCTTTGCCGTTAGAGACCCTGTCATTGGCTTTAAGCCAGAAATTTGCGAGCCCGAGAGCTATGATTCATACAATTTTTCTGACTGAGATTCCCATAATATTTGAGAGTATTAAGGCGCTAAAGTGGCTAGAAAAATCAGGTGATTTGGCTAAAACTGTTAAGGCCCAGAAGTGGTTACGGTGCTGTGAATCCGTGATAAAAGAAGATTTACAGCACTTACTTTCACAAGGGCCTTTGCGTCCCTTGTGTAAAAAGGGTACATTCTCTGAATTTCATTGGAGCCCTGGAGGCCGCTTGGAGTCAATGCTCGAGGTTGTGAAAAAGCATAGTAAAGGCTTGTGCGCCACTGCTTTGAATGACTGGGCGCCTCAAGTGCAGGCGTTGTGTTTGGATTTGAGTCAAACTGCCGTTAATAAATTAAATCAAGTGGGCATATCGGTCAGTAAACAATGGTTATGTCAGGGAAAAGTGCAGGATAAAGAGCTTTATTATTTTTTGATGCTTGAATATCGTTCTACACAAACAGATATACACCAGAGAAGTGTGTTTGGCCCTAAAAAAAAGGATCAGCTGTGCGCTCTGATCAAGAACGTTCGAAAAAGTATGATATGTGGTCGTTGTGCCGTGGGTTGTGGGTGTGGTGCGCGATCCCTCCTAAAGCAGAAGGAAGGTGTAGCGTCTGAGGACTTTCTTTTTTCTGTGGTTTGGCCAAGGTTTCAGCTGAAAATGACAGTGAGCGAGTTCCAGGACTTTTGTGTGATGGTGCAGAGCCAGCGCACTATTAGTGCAGACGAGAGCGGTGTTTATATGGATTATTGGCAAAGGGTTAAGACCTTTCAAGATGTAGCCTTGCAAAAAGGAGCGGCTTATGTGTGTGATCAGGAACAGTTTCAAGAAGTGCTAAAGGTCGTGATGGGCGGTGGAAAGATGGAAAGGCTAGACAAAAGCGAGAGAATGGACATGCTTTGGAGGATTTGGGCTAACATGCCTGAGGTGGTGCGCGAGGGGGCCTATAGTGACCTGCTGAATTATATCACGGCTGAGCGTATGTCTTTTCCGGAGTGGGATGACAGAGCGTGCGATTTATCTGAGCGCTTTCGGGAGTTGCTTGTTTGTGCCCTATCAAAATCTTATAACTATTACTATAGTTCTCTGTTTTTTGTAATGTCCAAGAAACGGAATGCCCCTCCATTTGAGTTCGCAACTGGCTCAAATGTGGAAGAGGTGAACGCTCTGTGTTTTACTCTTGCGGGCGTGGCATGTTGGGCGGCCTGTCAGGGTATGTCGGACTTTGAGCAACAAATGCGGCCCTTTTTGCGAGAAGACATACAAATGGTTCTTGATCAAGTATGGCAACGTATTGGGTATGTGCAAGGGGACAGTCAACAATCTTTTACACGAATACACCAAGCGGGTAATTTATATGCATGTCTAACTTCTTTATTAAGTAAGGCTTATATTACGGGACAAGATGTCGACCTGTGTGCGCCACAATACTTTGTCTTTTTGCGTGAGTATGTGATATATCTCGTCAAACTAAAGAAGGATAGCCTAAAGACGTGTGAACAAACCTCTTGTCAACGCGTGGGTTCCGATTGCCGGCTTCGGCCAGCAGGCCGCTGCACACAGTGCCAAGAAGCAATTCATTCCCTTTTGCAACCGGGCTTTAGAAAGATAATGAGGGAGCTTCGCCTTGACTGGGAGCAGCTAGGAGTCAAACTTTAGCGCGTGGGTTTGTAACCTTACAAGGCCTGTTGTTTTTGCCGTGCGCGCTGCTTGATAGAAAGGTGGGGCTAATCTAACGCCGCTTGGAATATCCCGCCCCATTTAAGCCTTAGTAAAGCCTCGAGAGGATTTATGATAGAGAGGGAGCTTTGGCTCTCTAAAAGGCGTTTTCCTAATATTTGTATATAAATGTGGCGTTTGGATGTCTTGAGAGGCTGCTTTACGGCTTTGAGTGAACCCCGTGGTGTGTATTATCAACCTTGTGTGCTCAGCTTGTCGTCTGTGAGAGGTTGATGGGTTGGTCAGTGGCCGTCTGTTGGTTGAGCGCAACCTTTGCGGGTATGGTGTACTCTAAAGCGTTTGTGGTCGCGGATATTAGTCGGCACCACAAAAGTAATAAAAATCCATACCCTGTGTTGCTTTTCAAGGAGTAAACTGGATGGCTTGTGCGATAACTCTTTTAGCGGAGGGTGGTGATTGTGTCTTATTGTGATCCAGACAGCATATTTTGCTTGAAAATCAAAACAGGAGCTAGGTTGACGCCGAGCACCAATTTGTGAATGTCTGCATATTCAGCTGTGAGCTCTTCAAGAGTTTTGGCCTTTAGCAGCGAGATTATGCGCATGGGGGCTGCGGCACAATAGGACCAAGTTCCAATGCTCGTTTCGCCCGCGCAATCACAGGCGGTCATGCCGCTTGAAACCAAAGAGTTGATTCCCCAGTACCAGTCAAGGTTTAGTAACGTCTCTAAAGGACCCTGTAGGCAAGGGAAAGTACTTGCGGTAGGCAGGTGACTGGTTAACAAGTTTATGACTGAATCCACATCTGGTGTGTTGAGCAGTGTGATGTTTGTGCCCAAAGCGAAAGGGGGCTCTTTGTTGATAACTTTCTGTCTTAAAAACTCAGAGGTTTGTTTCTGTAATTTGCTTGTTGTATACGTAAGTGGGACGGATGCAATTGATTTTGCGTAGGTTTGTATATCTGTGAGCACAGTGCTGTCTTTTGGAAAATTATTGTCTAACATATAAGATAGGCACATTTTTTCTCCGTGAGTGACGAGAATAGGGTGCAGTGCTTGAATGATTTCTTCGCTAAGGTTGGGGCTTGCGTGTACAAAGTGAGCATGTGCTAGGTTAACGATAGATGCTAGAATTTTATCCGATGTACACAGGCCGTTTGTGTCGATAACTTCCCAGCTTTGAGGAGTTTCGTTGCGTGTAAGCATATCGTTCTTAAGTACTGCAGCGCAATAGGACCAAGTCCTATTGTGTACTGTGGAGTACCCGCTTGAAACCAATGAGTTAAATAACTGTTCCCAGTTAGTGTGCGTTAAAATATCCAAAGGTTTTGCGATGGAAGGGGTGCCAACCACAAATGGCGGGAAGGTGGCTATAAGATTTGAGACTGGTCTTGTATCTGGGGTTCTTAGAAGTTCCAGGTGCGACTCTACAGCGAAGGGAGGTTCTTGATCGATGATATTCTCTTTTAAAAATTCAGCTATTTGCTGATGCAATTTGCTTGGATCATGTGTGGTAAGAGGTGTGGCGATTTCTTTGGCATACTTTTGTATGGCTTCTAGTAGATCTGGGGTGTGCTGTAGCTGTCCGTCCAACATGTAAAATAGACGCATTTTTGTTTCGTGAGTGACGAGAAGAGAGTGTAATGTTTGACTTAATTGTTTACCAAGATTCGGTTGATCGTCTGTATAGGCGGTGGTTGTTAACTGCTCAATAGATTGTAAAACATCACTGGCTAAAGAAAACGTATGCTGTGGGATGGGTTTGCTGTAAGGGCGCTCTGTGTATGGATCTAAGGTTGCCCCACTTGTGGCGGCCGTTATTAGGCCGCATAATAATGATAGAATGATAATCATGGGTTAATCTTACTGCATAACCGGAGTTGTGTTAATCCTTACTATTTTTAACTTTCAGGGCGCCTTAAAGGCAGGGCAAGGGTGTGGGTTAACAGTAAAGGCCGAAGCGCCTTTACTGTTTGTCGAGGGGCTAAACCTGCGCGTTTATTGCGGCTGCTTTGAAGGATGCGGCGGGCTGCAGGTTGACCTTAGAGTACATTTTGCTAGTAGCTTTTTCTGCCGTTAGAAGCTCTTCTCGGGTTTTGGCGTGTAGTAATGAAGACAGATACTGAATACTGATATCACAATGGCTCCAAGTGTGGCCTAATCCGTTGACGTAACAGCTTGAGACAAAAGTCTTAAATACCTGGTCCCAGTCAAGGCTCAGTAAAAACTCCAGGGGCCCTTGGGCAGAGGGTGCGCTGACCGTTGGGAGGAAGTCTGTTAAAAGCTTTTTGATAGGTGCTGTGTCTGGATTTTTGAGATATGGCAATAAATCGTGGGTTTTGGTGGAAGGCTCGTCATTGAAGATAATAGAATCTTCTAAAAGAGATGTAATTTTTTGCTGTAGTTCGCTGTGATCTTTCCTCGGGGTAGATTGAATAATCGCTGAAGCATATGCATTCATACTTTTGAGAACCTTATCAGTACGTGCGACCCCGTCATTGATCATGTGAAATAAACGCATTTTTTGGCAATGAGTGATGAAAAGAGTGTGTAGAGTTTCACACAATGGCTGGCTAAAGTTATCTTGTTTGTCGACAAAGTGAGCTCGAGCTAGGTTGATGATAGAAGCGAAAACCTGATCTGTTATGAAGAGGCCGTGTGTCGGAATAGGTTTCCAGTTGTGAGTTGCTTCTTCAAGACTATGTGAGGCCAAAGAAGCAGTGTGTGTAGAGGCCGTCATTAGGCCGCATAATAATGATAGAATAATAATCATGAGCCCATCCTACTTTAGATTCAGGGTGATGTCAATCCCCTGTTTGAGTGTTTTTAGGGGACGCTTAATGAGCTAAACAGTAAAGGCAGAAGCGCCTTTTACTGTTTGGCGTGTGTATTGCCCCCATTGGGGGCAATAGTCAGATTTACCTTGTGGATTTAGTGAAAATTGCGTTTTTAGATTGTGTTTTTTTTGTACAAAAACACAGGGTGAATGTCGATACTCAGAGAGGCGCGTTGTAGGTATGACTGGTCGCGTAGGAGCTCTTCGTTAGATGTTGCGTGTACCAGCGAAGACGTGTCCTGAACCCAGTCTTCGGTCCATCCCCAAGAGGAATTTTGTTGTACTGAGAAGCCACTTGGGACAAAGGCGTGGAATGCTTCTTGCCAGTTTAGGTATAATAAAACCTCTAGAGGCTCGCGGACTAAAGGGGAGCTGGTTTGTGAAAGGAGGTTGTTTAAAAGGCTAAAGATTGGCTGTGTGTCTGGGCGTTTTAGAAGAGTTGCTAGTTTGCTGTCAGTGTCACTGTAAGGAGGTTGTTTCCCGATGACGGTTTGATTGAGAAGGTCTACAGTTTTGTTGTGTAGATCGCTTGCTCCATGTGGCCATACTGCTTGGATGATATGTAGCGATAGGGATTGTGTATTCGTTTGGAGGGCTGTCGGGATTGCTACGAGATGATGTAGGCGCATTTTTGTGCTATGCATTGAGAAAAGCAAGCTTATAGTTTGCGCGACTGTGTCACTGAAATCCTGCTCTCCGTGTATAAAGTGAGCTTGAGCTAAATTAATGATAGATCCGAGCAATTGATCCTTGGCGGGGAGTCCTGCCGTTGAGATGCGAGTCCATTGAGCGGATTTAGGGGTGTGCGTAAAATCTTCAGAGGTAGTGTATCCTGTATCGACCTGTTTTGTAGCCGCTGTCATCAGGCTGCATAATAATGATAAAATAATAATCATGGGTCACTTTACACTGCAATGTTTTGCAAGTCAATAGCTGACTTGCTTGTAAATATGAGGGTAAGTGGGTTTTGTGGTGGCGTAGGATGCTTAAATGGCAAAACAGGAAAAGTGAAGATCACCTTTCCTGTTTGTCATATGCTTTGCTACATAAGGGAGGCGCGGTTCATATGCTGGAAATACTCAGCTTGTGGTGCTTGCAAAGCAAGGTGGCGTTTAGTTGGACTTCAGAGCTTTCTAATCCCACGGTTGGGTTGATAGCGCTGAGTTGTTCCAGGCTATCGGCCTTTGTTAGTGCCGTTACCGTTTCAATGCTTTTATCGCACACCCCCCAAACATAACTAATCCGGCGTGAGGCGCCGCTTCTGACAAAAGATCTAAAGACTTCTGACCAGTTAAGACTGAGTAGCGTTTCTAGAGGGGTTTTAAGCAAAGGTTCCTCGGCAGTTTCTAGGAGTTTTTTTAAAAGATTGGTAACAGGCTCTGTGTCTGAAGCTTTAAGATCCTGTTTGAGGTCGAAAGGGAAAACGAAAGGAGCCACTTGATTGAGGACGTTATCTTTTAAGGCAGAAGTAAGTTTTTGATGCAGCTTGCTTGGTTCAGGTGTTGCATCAAAGTTGACAATCATTTGTGCAAATTCTTGCGCTTGCATATCGGTGCGGGTATTTGATTCTAGTGCATTGCTTGCTAGGTAATATAGCCGCATTTTCACGACATGGGTCAGTAGTAGTTGGTGTAGTGTTGTACTGATTTCCCTACTAAGGTGTGGCAGTCCATGTATAAGGTGGGCGCCTTCAAGGTTCAGGATAGACGCTAGTACTGTATCTGAAACCGTAAGGTTATGGGTTTGAATAGGAGCCCAATTGAGAGCGGCCTCTTCAGGGTCGGAGAGGCTTGCAGTTGTTAAGTCTGTAGTTGCTGAAAATAGGCTGGACAATAAAAACAATACGACAGTCATATATTATTATACACCAGAATCAATCTTGAGTCAACCGATGTCGCTTGTTGGTTGTCGGACCGTTGACCATGCCGTGTAGCAACCTTGTGCACAATGAGTAGTGAGAAGCGCGCTTAGTGATTGCATAATGGCTTGCTAAGGCCAGCTTGTTCGTTTACAAAATGAGTCTGATCTAGGTTGACGGTAGAGTTTGAAGGTTTATTAGTTAGTGGCTGTCTGTTGGTTGAGCGCAACCCTTGCAGGTGTGCTGTACCCTCAAACATATTAGTCCGTACAGAGAAAGCTTTGGGCAGAGACTTGCGAACGCGCATTACGAAGCATCGCCTTTTTAGCAAGGAATACAGAGGTCAGGTTGAGGCTAGTGTGCAACTGCTCTTGTGTCGAGTGGTACGCTCTCATGAGTTGTTCCAGGCTGTCTGCATTAGTTAGCGATACGACCTGTAGAATACCCTTTTCACAATGGCCCCACGTATAATGCAATTCTTGCGAAAACCCGCTTTTAACAAAAGACGGGAATACTTGTCTCCAGTCAAGACTTAGTAAAGTCTCTAGAGGCTCTTTGATAAGGGGGATGCTTGCGTGCTCTAAAAGACTCTGCTCTAAAAGATTTTGAATTGGTGCAGTGTCTGGAGTTTTTAGTAGTGGGGCTAGTTCATGGCTACCGATGAAAGGAGGCTGTGCGTCGATTACGGCCCATTGTAAAAAATTAGCCGTTTTGAGTTGCAGCTTGCTTGGTGTGTTCACAGAGGTGGCCCGGACTATTTCCTCTGCGTAATGCTGTGCATTTTGTGGGTCGACTGTCCATCGACCATTAATGATATAAAATAGGCGCATTTTTGTTGTATGGGTCACCATAAGGTGGTGTAATGTTTGACCCACCTCTGCACTAAGGTTAGGGTGGCCGTGTATAAAGTGAGCTTGTGCTAGATTAATAATAGACGCTAAAACTTTATCGGATAAAGACAGGCCGCTTGTTGGGAGGGGGGACCATGCGTGAGATCCTTTTTCTGGCGTGGGCTCCAAAGAGCCTGTATTTGTGGATGCGGCCATTAAGCAGCAGAATAAGGATAGAATAATAATCATGTGGAAATTTTATTCCATTAATTGTTTTAAGTCAATCCCCATAATTTGCGATTTTTGAGAAATCCTTGCAGGTTCTAAAAAAGGAGGGGCTAACAACTAGGGGCGTTTGTAACGCAAAGAGTGCACCGCAGATTTCTGCCAATGGCAAACAGTAAAAGCAGAAAATGGCTTTTACTGTTTACCGTGGGTATCCTCAGGAAGGCAAGCTTACTGTGTGCTAGTAAGTTTGTTGTGCTTGTTCCGCAAGACTGGGGTCAAATTGATCGTAGTGTTAGCTGTCATGCTGGCAACTACAGTTGCGAGCTTTTCAACACTAGCGGCATTTTAGTGTGTTTACTGTTGTAACACTTGTTGCACAGCTAGCCCAACAGCTATTTGTCCTTTGGGGGATGCCGCTACTGACAAAAGATTCGAATACGCTCGACCAGTTAAGGCCTATTAAAACTATTAGAGGTTTTTTGAGTTCCGGATTTTCAACGACTTTATCAGTCACTAAAAGCTTCCTTAAAAGTTTTGTGATCGGCTCTGTGTCGTGGCCTTTTCAGGATGCGTTGGGCCCCAGCGTACACATTAAAAGGTAGCCCATTTCGGGAACTGACCCTTCTAAATAAGAATTAACCACCCTCTGTTGCGTGCTTTGTTCCTTCATAGATAGCGGGCGTAGGAGGCTTAAATAGCAAAACAGGAAAAGTGAAGATCGCCTTTCCTGTTTGTCATATGCTTGAAATACTAAGTTTGTGGTACTTGCAAAGCAAGGTGGCGGTTAGGTCGACTTCAGAGTTTTCTAATCCCACGGTTGGGTTGATAGTGCTGAGTTGTTCCAGGCTATCGGCATTTGTTAGTGCAGTTACTGCTTCAATGCTTTTATCACATGCCCCCCAAACATAACCAACCGAGACACCGCTTTTGACAAAAGAGCTAAAGACTTCTGACCAGTTAAGGCTGATTAGCGTTTCTAGAGGGTTTTTAAGCAAAGGGGCTTCAGCAGTTTCTAGGAATTTTTTTAAAAGACTGGTAATAGGCTCTGTGTCTGCAACTTTAAGACCTTGTGTGAGGTCCAAAGGGAAAACGAAAGGTGCCACTTGATCGAGGACAGACTCGTGTAAGAGCAAACTCAGTTTTTTCTGTAGCTGGCTTTGTGTAGGTGTTGCACCAAATTCGACAACCCTTTTTGCATATCTTTGCTTCATGGAATTGGTGTGATAATTTGATGCTAGTGCGTTGCTTGCTAGGTAATGTAGCTGTATTTTCATGACATGAGTCAGTAGCAGTTGGTGTAGTGTTTTACTGATTTCCCCACTAAGGTGTGGCAGTCCATGTATAAGGTGGGCGCCTTCAAGGTTCAGGATAGACGCTAGTACTGTATCTGAAACCGTAAGGTTATGGGTTTGAATAGGAGCCCAATTGAGAGCGGCCTCTTCAGGGGCGGAGAGGCGTTCAGTCGTTAAGCTTGTAGTGGCTGAAACTAGGCTGGACAATAAAGATAATACGATTAACATAATTAATTTTCACTTATTCCCGATATTTTGTCAATCAATGGCGTTGTTGATTGAGCGCAACTCTTGAAAGCGTACTGGCCCGTAAAGAGAAGCCTTGGGCAGAACCTCACTAACGCGTATTTCCAAGCATTGCCTTTTTGACAAGGAATACAGGAGTCAGGTTGAGGCTAGTGCGCACCTGCTCTTGTGCTGCCTTGTGCGCGCTCATGAGGTGTTCCAGGCTGTCTGCATTTGTTAGCGATACGGCCTGTAGAATGCTTTTTTGCAATGGACCCACGTATAATGCAATTCTTGTGAAAACCTGCTTTTAACAAAAGACGGGCACACTTGTCTTCAGTCAAGACTTAGTAAAGTCTCTAGAGGCTCTTTGATAAGGGGGCGCTTGCGTGCTCTAAAAGATTTTGAATTGGTACAGTGTTGGAGATTTTGTGAGGACGTACCAGTTTAAAAGAGGTGTAATTTCTTTCTGTAGAGCGCTTTGTTCTTGCATAGGGGTAGCGTTGACCATTTCTTTTGCGTAGGTTTGGATGTCTTGCCGAATTTTTGGGGTTTGCTTTACGTCACCATTCATTATGTAATGAGGACGCATTTTGGTGCAGTGAGTGTGAAGCAGTGATTGTAAAGTTTGGCTAATTTCTGCGCTAAAATCAGGCTTGCCATGCATAAAGTGCGCGTGTGCTAAGTTAATAAGGGATGCCAAAACTTTATTGGAGGGAGAAACTCCTTCTGTTGGAAGAATTTGCCAGTTACGAGCTGCCTCTTCAAGACTATGTGGGTCTAAAGAAGCGGTCTTTGTAGAGGCCGACATTAGGCCGCATAATAGTGATAGAAAATAACCACGAGTGTATGCTACCTCATGACAAGGGCGGCTAAACAGTAAAGGCAATCTCGCCTTTGCTGTTTAGCCGTGTGTGCGCCTCCCTTAGGGGGAGATCAAACATGATTACTGTGAAGTCAGCATGTTTTTTTTGCAAACAATTGCTGGGATAAGGTCGAAGTCAAAGTCTACGTTACGTGACTCACTTCTTACAGATTCGAGTTTTTCCGGGTTATCTGCGCGGATTAGATCAGATACTACCTCAATGTCTCGCATGCCAAAGCTCCATATCATATTAAATTCTTTGCTGGAACCACTTTTGATAAAAGCGCTGAACACTTCGTCCCAGTTAAGGCTTAGTAAAAGCTCGAGAGGCTCTTCAAGAGATGGCGTGTTAGCCACTAATGGGCGGAGGCTTTTTAAAAGAGCTGTGATTGGATCTGTATCTGGCGTTTTTAGTAGTTCCGCTATCTCTCGGAGGCAGGTGAAAGGAGCCTTCTCATCGATGATGTGGCGGTTTAAAAGGGTTGCAAGGTCTTTCTGTAGATCGCTTTGCTCTTGCATAGGGATAGCGTTAACAACTGATTGTGCATAGGTTGGCATGGCTGCAAGAATTCTGTCCGTGCGTTTGACGCTGTTATCTACCGTGTAGGATAGATACATTTTGTCGCGATGAGTTTGCAAAAGAATGTCTAGTTTGTCAACAATTTGTGTGCTTAGCCTTGGCTGTCCGTCTACATAGTGAGCGCGCTCTAGGTTAATGAGAGAGGCTAAAACTTTAGCGTGTTCAGAAAGGTCTTCGGTTGCAATTGGCTCCCACTTTAACATAGACTCCATGATTGCGGTTGTTTTGAAAGAGATAGCAGGCTTTAGGCTGACCTTTGAGTGCATGCTGCTGGTATCTGCTTCTGCTTCAAGAAGTTCTTCTAGGGTGTTAGCGTGTAGCAATGAAGACAAATGCTGAATGTTGATATCGCAATGGCTCCAAGTGTGGCCTAATCCTTTGGAGTAACCGCTTCGGACACAAGCATTAAAGACCTGGTTCCAGTCAAGGCTCAGTAAAAACTCCAGGGGTTGTTGGGCAGAGGGTGTGCTGGCTATTGGGAGGAAGCTCTCTAAAAGGTCTGTGATTGGTGCTGTATCTGGTTGTTTTAGAAGTGGCAATAAATCTGCAGGGGTGGCGAAAGGCGCGTTATCGAGGATGTACCAGTTTATAAGAGATGTGACTTCCTGTTGTAGATCGCTTTGCTCTTGCATAGGGATAGCGTTAACAACTTCATTTGCATAGGTTTGCATATCTTTGATCGTCTCAGCAGTGTGTTTGACGTTACCATTTGCAATATGCAATAAACGTTGTTTGGCGCAGTGAGTTGTGAGGAGAGTGTGTAATGTTTTACACAATGGCTTGCTAAATTGATCTTGTTTGTCGACATAGTGAGCTCGTGCCAGGTTGATGATAGAGGCTAAAACCTGATCTGTTATGAAGAGGTCTTGTGTTGAAATAGGTTGCCAGTTACGAGCTACTTCCTCAAGGCTCTCTTGGGCTAAAGAAGCAGTATTTGTAGAGGCCGTCATTAGGCCGCATAATAATGATAGAATAATAATCATGGGGTCATAATACTTCAAATTCAGGGTTGTGTCAACCCCGTTCTTGAGGTTTTTTAGAGTTGCTGCTGGATGCTTAAGGGCAAGGATTTGGTCTAGACAGCAAAGGCAGAAAGGCCTTTACTGTTTGGAGGATTAAGCATGATCTGTAGTGGTTGGCGCTGGTTTCTGTGCTAACTGATCTAGCATTTTTTCTTTGAACAGTAATGCAGGATTTATGTCAAATTCAAAATAATCGCATCCTAGCTCTGTAAGTGCACACAGAAAGTCTTCTGGGGTAGTGGCGTGTAGTGCGGACGACACCTTTGTAAGTATTGGGGGGTAGGCGCTCCAAACGAAGCTGTAATATACTGAGCACCCGCTTGTGACAAAATTATTAAAGGCTCTGTCCCAGTCCAGACTCTGTAAAAACACTAGGGTTCTTTGGAGGGAGGTATGGCTTGTGGTTTGGAGAAACGTTTCTAAAAGTTTTTTGACTGGTTCTGTGTCTGGAGTTTTTAGAAGTGCCGCCAATTCATCGAGGTCGGAGAAGGGGGGCGCTTTATCGATGACGTTAAAAGTTAAAAGAGAGCTAATTTTTTGCTGTAGTTCGCTTTGCTCCTCCATAGGGATGGCGTCAACAACCTTTTGTGCGTGGACTTTCATATCTGCGACTGTTTTTGACGTGTGTGGGATCTCACGATTTACAATGTGAAATAAGTGCCTTTTTTCGCGATGAGTAGTGAGGAGAGAGTGTAGTGTGTTACAGAGTGGCTGGCTAAGATCCTTTGTGCCGCTTACAAAGTGAGCCTGAGCTAGGTTGACGACAGAGGCTATAACCTGACTTGTGATGAAAAGGCCTTTTGTCGAAATAGGTTTCCAGTTATGGGCGGTTTTTTCAACACCAGGGAACAGAGAGGTGTTGCTTGTAGCTGCCGTCATTAGCCCGCATAATAATGATAGAATAATAAACACAGCCCATTGTGTGGTAGAGCCATTGCTGTGTCAACCTCTATATTTTTGTGATCTTTAGACTTGTTGTCGGGTGCTAAAGGCCGGGAGGGGAGACAGCAATGGGGGAGCTCCTTTACTGTTTGCCATGTGTGTGAGCTCCTTTTGGGGCGAGATTAGACGAGTTCTGTGAAGTGAGCATGCACGTCTTGTAAAACAGTGTTGGGGTAAGGTCGAACCCAAGGTCTAATTGAAGTATAAATTTCTTTACAGAATCAAGTTTTTTCAGGCTGTCTGCGCAGATTAATGCGCTTACAGCTTGCACATCTTCTATGCAGTAACTCCAACAAGTATTAAGTCTTGGCGCGTAGCCGCTTTTGACAAAATCGCGGAATACATCGCTCCAATTAAGGCTTAGTAAAAGTTCCAACGGCGCCTCTAGAGAGGGAATGCCGGCACCTAATGAGTGGAAGCTTGTTAAAAGCTGTGTGATCGGATCTGTATCCGGCTTTTTTAGCAATTCTGCTAGTTCTGTGAGACAGGAGAAAGGGGGTGCTTTATTGATGATATGAGCGTTTAAAATAGATATAAGTGATTGCTGTAGTTTGCTTTGTTCCACTACGGGTATAGCATTAACGATTGTGCGTGCGTAGACTTGCATATTTTCAAGTACTTCTTTCGTGTGCTTGATGTCGCCATTTACTAAGTAGAGTAAGTACATTTTTGTGCAATGCGTGACCAAAAGTGTGTCTAGAGTTGTGCTAATTTCTGCGCTCATCCTTTGATATCCGCCTACATAGTGAGCGTGCTCTAGGTTAATGAGAGAGGCTAAAACCTTGTCTGCTCTGCAAAGATCTTTTGTCTCAATAATTTTCCAGTGATGGGCAGCCTCTTCAAGGCTGTTTGACCCCTCCAAAGCGGTATTTGTAGACGCTGCCATTAGGCCGCACAATAATAGAGTAATAATCATGGGCCTATCCTACGGCATCTTCAGGGCGGTGTCAACCCCCTAATTTTGGATGGTTTTTGTCTTTTTCCTGGAGACTAAAGGACTAGATACATAACTGCCATTAGGCAGCGCAAGGGTCGTTTGTTGTAAAATTGAAGAAGGGTGCTTGCAGAGCAGGTGCAAGATCTAAGGGGGCGGCTTTTCGTGAAACTGGGGGGGTGTGGGATTTGGTGGGCCAAACTGTAAAAGCAAGAAAATGCCTTTACAGTTTGCCGTGTGGTTGCTCCCAAAGGCGGAAAGCAGCGAATTTTACCTTGTCGCGTTAGCAATTGCGTTTTCTTTGTACAAAACCGCAGGGGCAATGTTGAAAGAAAGTGTGGTTATTAGTAGATTTGCTTCTGCCCGTGTGAGATCATCCATAAATGTTGCGTGTAGCATTGTAGATGCGTCTAGAACAGTGTCCATGCAGTTCCCCAAGAGCTATTTTGCAGTGGTGAGAAGCCGTGTTTGACAAGGGTGTTGAATACCTCTGCCCAGTTTAGGCTTAATAAAGTATCTATAGGCTTGTGGACTAAAGGAGATTGACTTTCTGCACGGATTGCTGCTAAAAGATTGATGATTGGGGTCGTGTCAGGGGTGGTTAGCAGGGATGCTAGTTCTGGTCCGTGCTTGTAACTAAAAGGGGGCTGTTGCCCTATGACGTCTTTTTGTAGAAGGTCTACAGTTTTTTTGTGAAGATCGCTTTCTTCATGTTCCCACACTGCGCTGACGATTTGTTGCGCTAAGGGCAGTGTACAGAATTGGCTGGCTCCAGGGAGCGCTACTAGATAGTGTAGACGTGCCTTTGAGGCATGCATCAATAAAAGCGAATGTATAGTTTGCGCGACCGGTTTGCTGAAATCCCGCTCTCCGTGTATAAAGTGGGCATGTGCCAGGTTAAATATAGAGCATAGCAGCTGGTCTTTGGCAGGGCGGCCTTCTGGTGGGATGCTAGACCATTGGGGGGCGTGCGATAATTTGCCAGAGAAAGCGTGATCGAAAGTTGATGTTCCTGTGGCGGCAATCATGAGACTGCACAATAATAATGATAAAATTTTCATGAGTCTCTTATACCTTGTTTTGTGTGTTTTTCAACTATGGGATGCGAACTTTTTGTTAATTTGATCCGGTATCCTGTGTGCCGTGTGCGCGGGGCGTGGCAGCGGTTGTTTTAGTAATTATGTGTTTTTTGTACAAAAACGCAGGGCGCATGTCGACATGAGGGTGAGTTTTTATGATTAGCTCTTTTTGCGCATGTGTGAGATCATCTATAGATGTTGCGTGCACCAACTTAGATGCGAGCAGAACAGAGTTGTTGCAGTGCGACATAGCGGTCTTAAATAGCGGGTGGAATATGTGGTCGGTAAGGGTGCGGAATACCTCTTCCCAGTTTAGCTGTAATAAAACCTCTAGAGGTGCGCGCACTACAGGGGAGTTGGTTTGTGAAAGGAGGGTCTCTAAAAATCTAATGATTGGAGTTGTGTCTGGGGTGATTAGAAGGGATGCCAGTTCTTTGCGGTGCGGGTAACTGTAAGGGGGAGTTTGCTCTATGACGTCTTTTTGTAGAAGGTCTACAGTTTTTTTGTGCAGATCGCTGGCTTCATGCTCCCACTTTGTGCAGAGGATGTGTTGTGCGAAGGTTTGCGTCATACTTTGGTTTGCGTCAGGGTTATTTACTAGGTGGTATAAGCTTGCTTTGGAGGTGTGCATGAGTAAAAGCGAATGTACAGTGCACGCTACTGTTTCACTTAAATCCTGCTCTCCATGTATAAAGTGAGCCTGTGCTAGATTAATGATAGACCCTAGCAACTGATCTTTGGCGGGGAGGTCTGCTGTTAAGGTGATGCGAGGCCATTGAATAGAGCCAGCTGTGCTTGTGGGGTCTTCAGGGAGTGTGCTGTCTAAAGGGGCCACTTTTGTAGAGGCAACCATTAGGCTGCATAATGATAACAAAATAAAAATCATATTTAATTACACCATGGAATTCTTATTTAGTCAAGTTCTTGTGTGTTTTTCAACTATGTGATGCGAGTTTTTGGGTTAATTTGATTCGGCATACTGTGTGCGTGGGGCGCCGTAGCGGTCGTTTTAGTAATTATGTGCTCTTTGTACAAAAAAGTAGGGAGCACGTTGATATAAAGGTCAGTGCTTGCGAGTCGTTTTTTGCGCATGTGAGCTCATCCATAGATGTTGTGTGCACCAGCGAAGATACGTGTAGAACAGATTCACTGCAGAGTGTCCAATCGCTGTTAAATAGCGGGCGAAAGCTGTGGTATGTAAGAGTGTGGAATGCCTCTTTCCAGTTTAGATGTAATAAAGTTTCTAGAGGCTCGGAAACAAAAGGGGAGCTGGCTTGTGCCATGATGGTCTCTGCAAGCTTAATGATTGGCTCTGTGTCAGGGGTGGTTAGCAGGGATGCTAGTTCTTTGCGGTGCGGGTAGCTGTAAGGGGGCTCTTGCTCTATGATGTCTTTTGTTAAAAGGTCTATAGTTTTTTGTGCAGTGCGCTTTCTTCATGTTCCCAGTCTTCGTTGAGGATGTGTTCTGAGAGGGCTTGCGCCATACCTTGGTGGGCGCAAGGGGTGCTTAATAGGCAGTGTAGGCTTGCTAATGCGAGAGTGAGTGGGTTTTGTGATAGGTTGCGTTTAGATGCCAGCACCCTATAATTTAAGGGGGCTGGCTTGGATTTAGATGAACGCAAAGGTGTGTTAAAACCGATCGAGTATGGGTGTGTGAGCCTTGCCCCCTGTGGGGTGATCTTTTTATAGGGTGTCAAGCGCGCGGTATTTAAAAGCCAGCATAGCGTCAAGGTCAGAGTTTTTAGCAAATTTAGCGCTCTTTAGAAACTCTTCTAGGCTGCTTGCGTTAATCAGTGAGGTTAGCTCGTGAATGTCTTGCAGGCAGTAGGCAGGTGGGGGGCTATTCTCAACAAAAGTGCTGAATACCTCGTCCCAGTTAAGATGTAGCAACGTCTCTAGAGGTGCTGTGATAAGGGGGCGGTGAGTGGCCGCTTCAATGAATTCCTCTAAAAGATCCGTTATTGGCTTTGTGTCGGGAGTTTGTAGAAGTTCCTCTAGGTTACCATGAAAGGCTGGGTTCTGGTGCATTGCTGTTGTGGATAGAAGGCGGTTCAGGTCTTCTTGCAGGGGGCTTGCAGGGTACGTGGGTGTGGTGATTAATTTTATCAACCTTTGTGCCCGATCGGTCTGGTCGCCTATTGATTTGCTGTCTAATATATTGTGTAGCTGCAATTTGAGGGCATGATCGCGAAAAAGAGTATCCATGCGTTTGCAAATAGCTTCGGTTAAGTTGGGCTGTTGGTGTATAAAATGAGCTTGAGCTAGGTTTATAATAGCCGCGCACACCTTATTGTATGTAGAAAGGGGGGCTGTGTCTATTGGCTCCCAAGCGGCCATTGGCCGCGACATGGTGTTGCTCAAAGTAGGTCGCTCGATTGTGGAGGAGGGTGGTGTGTCGATAAGTTCCCACCCCTCAGATATGTTGTCCGAAGCAGGGTTTGGTGTGGCGGCAGTTGCTAAGCTGCATAATAATAAGAAAATAATCTTCACGATTAATTTGTGCCATATGCGCACTTTTTGTCAATAAATGATTTAAAATGCTGAGAGATACTTGCTCAACTGCAAGCTTGGATCTAACAATCTCAAGAGTGTGTAAGGGTGCGGTGCGAGATCTGTGAGGACGTGTGATTTTTGCAACGCACATATAAAGTGGGAAGAGTGATCTGGGGTTATTGGTGGCGTTGTCCTAGAGTGGCTGATACTTTATTGTATGAGTATGTTAACGGGTGTGGGAGTGGTTGCAGGCACTTCTATAGGGGCCGGGGTGTTGGTTTTGCCCCTTGCCTTTGCCGGGTTAAGCGCGACGGTTATTATAAGCCTTATGCTGCTTACGTGGTTTGTGGCGTATTTTACAGCGCTGGTTTCTTTAGAATTAAACTTGCAAAACAAAAAGGGCTGCACTTTAAGGGGGTTAGTAGGCCAGCACTCGGTCATAATGGGACGGTTTGCGGACTTGTGCTTTAAGGGCCTATGCTATGCTTTGCTTTGTGCCTATATGGGCTCCTGTGTGGAGACAACCAAATCTATTTTGCAGCAAATGAGCTTTGAGGTTTCAGATCCTGCTTTAATAGGATCGGTGTTCCTGTTTATGGCGATGTTGTTTTTTATGCGCTTTTCTATGCTGGGGGCATTAAATCAGCTCTTCTTTGTAGGTGTGGTCGTGATTTTAGGCGGTGTGATATTGCTTTTGTCCTGCAAGTTGGCTGGGATGAGCGCATTTTCTGGGTTGTGTGTTAGGGGCAAGACCGCCTTTAGCACTTTGCCTATTTTGTTCACTTCGTTTGGGTTTCAGGTGGTGTTTCACACGTTGATGGACTTTTATAAGGGCAATGCAGCTACTTTACGCCGAGTTTTTTTGTGGGGGACTCTGGTTCCGCTGGTGGTGTATGTGTTGTGGACTTTGGGGGCGCTCTTGTTGTTGGCCAAGAATGAGGGGCTCTTATATAAGAGTATGGTGAAAGAGGCTGTTGATCTTGGGGGGTTGATGGCGGGTCTTGCTCGTGCAGCTGGCTGGGGGGGTGCGGGCAGGCATGGGCAAATTGCCTTATTGGTGTTGAGTTGGTTTGCTGTAGTGACCTCCTTAGTGGGGGTTGGTGTGGGGTTGATTTCTGCTTGGGAAAAAAATATGCCTTATCAGTGGGAGGGGCTCAGGCGCCGAATTATTGCGGCGGTTGTGACTCTCGTGCCGGTTTTAGTTGTGTTTTTGTATTTTCCGCACTGGTTTATGAGATTTTTATCAATAGCAGGGGCGGTTCTTGTGATGATTGCTATTATTCTACCTTTGTATGTCTTGCGTAAACATATGGGGCAAAAGGGAGGCGGTCATAGATACTACCCTATTGTGTACAAGGGCTCGTTTCAGTTAGCAAGCTTGGTTTTTGGTGTGTTAGTGATTTTGGCTGAGATGATTTTTTGACCTGCTGAGTTAAGGGGCGCGGGGAGCCTGCCTTTGTTGCTGAATTGATACGGCAAAGAGTGCGGTTGACGTAAAGCAAAAGCGATTTTGTCAAGTTTGTGCATAATAGGCGTTAACATTAATGGAGACTTCATAGGTTTGAACGAGGAGGGTGTATGCCTTTAGTTGTGTTTTTTATATTGATATTTAGTATTGTTAATCTCGCCGAGGCTGCTGGCGCGCTGCCTTTGCCCATGGAGACCATCATGAAGCCTGGTGTGGACTTTGCCAAGAACGCCCAAGAGGAAGAAGATGGATCAGCAGCGCAGCAGTTTGGTTACTCTTCGGCTGATATGGAGCCTGACAAGGATAGGCTAAAAAGCAGCCAAACAGTTTTGGTTAGGGAAGTGCGCATTCATGATGCTGGGGGCATTTCTGAGGCGGAAAAGAAGGCGTTGGCGGCACCTTATGAAGGGCGGACTTTGACGTTTCAGGACCTTCAGGCGCTGAAGAATGACATATTTAACTATTACCTGGCGAAAGGGTATATGTTTGCTCGTGTGTTTTTGCCAACGCAGAATGTAACAGATGGGGATGTGGACTTTTATGTGCGTGAGAGTAATATAGGTCGGATTTCTTTGGTGGCGGATGAGCGAGTGCGTTCTAACGCTCGTGTTATGGCGTGGATGAAGAAATTGCGTGAAGCGAAAACAGAAAAACAGTACATGCGTGTTTTGAAAATCATGCAAAAAGCAGCGGGTTACAAGGTTGTAGCTGCTGTAGTTCCTATGAAGGATGATCCTTCTGTTTTTGAAATGCGCGTGCAAATTAAAGAAGACCGCTTAAGTGGGCGCATGGGTGTTTCGAATGCTTTGATGCGTGAAGAGGTCGGGCCAATTGTTGGTAACGGTGGTGTGGAGTTCAAGAACTTTTTGGGCTTGAATGAAAAACTGGAGTTTGATGCTCAGGTTGCTGTTCCTCCGCGGGAGTTGGTGTCTATTTCTTCGTCTTTGGCTGTTCCTGTTGGGGCAGATGGATTTGGCCTTCTTGGTGGTGTGAGTGCTTCAAAATCTGAGCCTTCAAAGGTTGATGGCAATGGTGTCGAGACTCCAAGCGGTCAGGTGAGTGGCCGTTATCGTGGAAAGGTTGGGGCAGTTTATCCTTTCTTCTTGGGATCTAATGTTGAGTTTTCAACAGAGGTTGCGTTGTACAAATACTTAAGTGATATGGATACGTACCATCCAGATCTTCCAATTGTCGACAGAAGCTTGCCTTTAACAGAGCAAAGGACTCAGTATGGTTGGGGGCGTATTAAGTTCCGCCTGAAAGGGGCAACAGGGCCGGTAAGCCATGTTCTTTTGTTGAGTGGATCTTATCAACCAGAGCACTTGGATGGAGATGTGACAACTGTAAACGCTTCAGGCCTTACAGTGAAAAAAGACATCAACAGGGCGCGTGGAATATTTGGTAACTATAATGTGTACATTAGATGTCCAAATATGATCTCTGTGGCCTTCACATTCTTAGGGCAGGTTTCTTTTGACAAGCGTCAGGTTCTGGATCAATTTAGGCCAGTGGGTGACTTTAGGTCCACAATTGCGTATCCTTCGGCTACGCTTTCTGGGGACTCTGGTTTCTCCGGTCGTATGGGAATTTCTAAGGCCTTTTTGGCAGGTAAGGGGCTTGTTTTGGCGCCTTACGTTTTCGGAAGCTACGGTTCAGCCTGGGCTTTTGAAAAAATCAATGGGTCTTATAATTACTCTGACTTGCTTTCTTGTGGTTTGGGTATTGATATCAGCTTTGCGCAGAAGTTTGCGATTAAGCTGGAATATGGTCACCCGCTTGGCCCTGGATTTGAGCGCGGCATATTGCCGAAAGGAAAAGAATACTCCGATCACTTTGTATTCTCAGTTAGCTCGACATTTTAGTCTGTAAATACACACCGTTGGGGAGGTGGGTGTGTTTTTCTTAGATAAGTTAAAAAATAGCTATATAGCTTTAATAGGTAGTTTGGGTGTATTTTCTTTACACTCAGCTACTGTTTCTAACATTGCGCGTCAGAGCAATGTTAGCGTTCATCTTCCCACACAGCACTCTCCCATGTTTTGCATTAACATGAACGAAGGGAGTAGCCTTGGTGTCTTGGAGGCTGGAACAATTGCAGCGGACGGAATAGAGCTTGATCTTAATAGCAGCTCATCTTCTGTGGATCAGGTGATGGTGCTTGCGGCAACTGACACCTTTTCTTTGCAAAATGGTGCGGGCCTTAATGCGATTAACAATACGCCCGATAGTAAATTTAATGTATTCATTCACTCACCAAACCTTTATTTAGACAGCTCTTCGGTTAATTTGTATGGAGCCAATATGGCTTTGTCTACCACTTTGCCCGCTGATACCGTTTTGGATATGTCGGCGATTCGTAATGGCGCGCCCGTTAATGACGCTGCTTTTTGGGATGGGCAAACGGCTCTTGCGGCTAGTGATTCAGTAGATGCTGGCGGACTTTACTTTGACAAAATGGGCACAGGAGGGTCGGGGGCCCTTTATCGCTACAATAGTGATTTGGAATCTGTTTTGACAGTGCCTGCTGGCATTGATCTGGGAGAAGTTACACGAAAAGAAAACCTTACTGTGAGCATTAATGAGCCTAATGAAGATAACCCTCAGTGGGTTGGAAACATTACAATGGACGCTGGCGCTAGTGTGGGTTTTTTAGAAACAGATGAGTTGACAGTGCAGGGAAACTCTCAGTTAAACTTAGAGAGTAGTTCTGATAGCACTGATCAGCTTATGTGTATCTCTGCAACGGGTTCTGTGATGGTTGACAACTCAACAGTATCTATAAAAAACAACACTGGGTCGAATCGATTTAGCGTTGTCATGCATGGTGGAAGTGCTATGATTCATAATAGCTACTTGTGCCCGGAAAATGGAGCAAATTTTGCTCTTGCAGCGCACCCCTTAAGCTATGAATCGCTGAATATATCCAGCTTGTCCAGTGATGCGGGTGTCAATCAAGACGGTTTTTGGAGTGATGGAGAAAGAATTTCATCGCAAAGTGAAGGCTTTATCGAGATATCAAATACTGTGGTTTCGCCGACGAATGGGGGAGATGCGCGCCTGTACACTTCAGATGTCTCTAATGCTCTGCAAGCTCCTCTTTTGCCCCCAGCGCAGCCCGGCACTCCACCTCCAGCTAAGCCAGACAACAAGCTTGATCAAGGATTAAATAAAGAAGAAGACGAAGGTCAAGGCGGTCAAGGAGAAGGCGAAGGTCAGGGTGGCCAAGGCGAAGGCCAAGGTGGTCAAGGAGAAGGTGAAGGAGAGGGAGAGCTTCCTCCTGCTAAAAATGACTTAGAAGTTCCCATGGGTGAAAAAGAAGGCGAAGGCGGTCAAGGAGAGGGCGAAGGCCAAGGCGGTCAAGGAGAAGGCGAAGGCCAAGGTGGTCAAGGAGAAGGCGAAGGTCAAGGCGGTCAAGGAGAGGGCGAAGGCCAAGGCGGTCAAGGAGAAGGCGAAGGCCAAGGCGGTCAAGGAGAAGGCGAAGGCCAAGGTGGTCAAGGAGAAGGCGAAGGTCGAGGCGGTCAAGGAGAAGGCGAAGGTCAAGGCGGTCAAGGAGAGGGCGAAGGTCAAGGCGGTCAAGGAGAGGGCGAAGGTCAAGGCGGTCAAGGAGACAAAGGGGATCAGGGTCGTCCAGCTATATCCCCTGAAGTGACAGACGCCGTGCAGCAAGCTTTATCTCGGCGAGTAGATGGAACTGTCTTAGAGGAGGTTGCGCGATTTGTGGAAACACACCAAGGTCAAGTGTATACAGCGGAGGAAGCTGAAGCAATGGAAAGCTTTTGGGCGGATCAGCTGAGGGCGGGGAACCCAAGTTTGAGCGAAGCTCAAATTAGTGCCCAAGTAAGATATATTCAAGGCTTTTTAGGTAGTTACATACAAGTGCAGGAGCCTGAGGATCGTGGAGGGTTGCTTCCAGATCCTCCGGATAATAATGTGCCAAAAGAGGGGGATCAAAACCCAGGAGAAGGGCAAAAAGAAGAGGATAATTTAGCGCCAAAGGAGGAGGGTGAAGAGCCGGCTCCTAAACAAGATGATGATCCAGCGGCTAAAGAAAATGGAGGAGGCCAGGTTCCAATGGCTGGACTGACGTTAGCTCAGGCCTTGGGGCAAAGGCTCGCTCCAGATTTAGCCAAAGCGGTTATTGATTATATTGGGGAAAATGCAGACTTAACAGCAGAAGCTTTAAATGAGGAGATTGCTAGCTTTTTAACGACTTACTTGCATGGTTCTGGTATTATGCAACCTGCTGAAATAGAGCAAGTTATTGCTGATGTGCAGGAGGTGGTTCAGGTACACCACACTGCTAATACGTATAAAGGAGAGAATACGCCGGGAGTTCCAAAGGCTGGGGATGACCTTGGTCCACCTGTGGATGGTGTGATAATGGAAGCGCTAACCCGTCATGTGCCTCAGGAAGTTGCGCAATATGCGCTTGAGCAGTTAGTGACTCTGAGAGCTGGATCGGAGGCATATATGGCGGGAGTCGATAGTATAAGAGCGTATATTGTCAATACGTACCCGGGGTTGTCTGAGGATGAGGTAAACTCGCAGCTTTCCAATATAGTGGGAGTATTTGATGCGTATAACTCCATTGCTGGAGAGGCGCCACCGACACCGATGCCTGGAGATCAGAACTTAACAGAGAGCGAGATCTTGAGTCGACTGTTAGATGTGAGTGTGTTTAGCTTGCCAGAAGCAGAGACTGCGTTTTTGGAGGATTATGTCAATGAACAGATAGAAAACGCAGAGGGTATAACGTTAGAGTTAATTCATAGCGTGAATGAGTATCTGCGCACTTATATTGAAGGGTACACGCCACCTCCTCCAGTGGACGACACGCCGCCGCCTGCTGCCCCAGTGTATGCACCGAACTCTATAACAGATTTGCGTGGTGAGCAGTTTAACGCAGATAAGTTAGCGCAAATGTATCATATAATTCAAAATAATATTACGGCTAATCAAATTAGTGAGTCTGATTATATTAAGTTATATGAGCTGATCACAGGTGACGTTGACCATGAACACTATAGCCCTGCGGCTATTACGGTGGAGCAAATAGAAGCCTTTCAAACGCAATATAGAGAGGATGGATTTAATCTGAATCAGTTAACCCATAAAGATGTGTTAGGTTTGCAAAATGCAATTTCTTTCTCTCTTGGAAGTACGCCGTTAACAATTGGTCGATTGGACCCGCCTCCGGTGCCTCCAGTGCCACTTACGCCTCCAGATCCAGAGCCCGTGCCTGTTCCAGATGTTCCGGTGATAGAGTTAGACCCTCCAGTGATTGAGAAGTCAGTGGGGCCTGTTGTTTCAGTGATTGAGAAGTTGGTGGATACTCTTGCTCCAGTGGCTGTTGAAGAAGAGCCAGAGCAGATAATAATGCCAGAAGATGAGGGTATTAGTTACTTAGATGAAATTGAGTACCACTATGAAGGGTCTGAGGAGATGGATAAGCTTAAAGAGCAAAGACAAACTACAGCTGCGCGTGAAAAGGCGCAAGCATCTTTGGAGGCGAGATAGGGCAACATGAAGCTTATGTTGTATAGGTTATCTGCGCGTGTTTTGATAGCTTGCGTTGTGTTTAAAAATGCAGGCGCAGAGATTATCAGTGGGGTAACTCACACGAACAATGTTACGTATACAAATAGTGCGCATAATGCTTCGGTAGTTTTAGACCCTGATAAAACAGTGGGTTATTTAGAGGGAGGCGCGCTTAACATAGGGAGTGCGGACACATTGGCGTTAACGGGATCCCCTACTGCAGAAAGCCTTTTGTTGATGCGCTTTAATGACTCTGTACAATCTCAAGCAGGTGGTGTGCTACAAACAGAAGGAAAGGACTTTCGCGTGGTGATTAGTTCTCCTAACTTTGCTTTAGAGCAGCTTCAGTGTAATTTAGCGGCTGGCAACCGGCTTTGTGTTACGGATGCAGCAATTCCAGATAGCTTGAAAACTGGGGATCCTGTATTAAACAGTGAGGTTGTGCAGGATGCATTGTTTGTAATTGCTAGTAATAACTTTAAAGATTGGAGAGCTGAAGAGTTTTCTGGTGATGATAAGGCTATTTCGTGGAGTACAGAAAATTTTGCAGACCTTCCGCAAGAAGAGGAGTGGGAGGAAGGAGAAGAGCGTGTAGATTCTTTGAGAGATACACGGGAAGAAGATTCTGATTCTGTAAATTTGGACCCACCACAAGAAGAAGAGCGGCAAGTAGCGGAAGGTAGAGAAGTTGATTTGGGGCTTCAAGATGACTTAACTCCTAGAGATGGTGAGTCATCTGATGAGTTAGGCAGTATAGACAGGGTGCTAGAGGAAGAGGCTGCAAGAGTTGCAGAAGAGGCTAGGGTAGAAGCTAGGAGGGCAGAGGAGATAAGGCTGGCGGAAGAGGCCAGGGTTGCAGAAGAGGCGAGGCTGGCGGAAGAAGCTAGGATTGCAAGAGAAGCGGAAGCTAGGAGGGTAGAAGAGGCTAGGAGGGCAGAAGAGGCGAGGCTGGCGGAAGAGGCTAGGATTGCAAGAGAAGCGGAAGCTAGGAGGGCAGAAGAGGCGAGGCTGGCGGAAGAAGCTAGGATTGCAAGAGAAGCGGAAGCTAGGAGGGCAGAAGAGGCGAGGCTGGCGGAAGAAGCTAGGATTGCAAGAGAAGCGGAAGCTAGGAGGATAGAAGAGGCTAGGCTGGCAGAAGAGGCGAGGAGGGCAGAGGAAGCAAGGCTGGTTGCAGAAAGAGAAGCTGAGGAAGCAAGGCAAGAAGCTATTGCTAGAGAGGAAGAGGAGCGTAGGGTAGCAGAGGCTGAACGGGAGGCAGAGATAGAGCGTCAGCAAGAGCTTGAGAGATTAGCAGAGATAGAGCGTCAGCAAGAGCTTGAGAGATTAGCAGAGATAGAGCGGCAACAAGAGGCTGAAAGGCGGGCAGAGGCGGAAAGAGTTGCTGCAGAAGCAAGAGCTGCGGAATTAGAGCGGCAGCAAGAGCTTGCTAGAGCGGAGGCGGAAGCAAAGGCAGAGGCTATTGCAAGAGAAGAAGAAGCCGCAAGACAAGCAGAGGCAGAAAGGGTTGCTGCAGAAGCAAGGGCTGCGGAATTAGCGAGAGAGGAGGCTGCAGCCGAAGAAGAGGCTGCGGCTAAGGAAGCTGAGCTTGCGCGAGAGCAAGCGCTTGCAAGAAGGGCAGAAGAGTTAGCTGCGGAGGCAGAAGCTGCTGAAGCAGAGAGTGCAAGACAGGAGGTTGTGGCTGTTGCGTCTGAAGCAGATAGAGTTGAGTCTGAAGAAAGGGTAGAAGCACTTTCAAGGGAAGAGGAGGAGGCAAGGCAGGTTTCAGAATTAAGGGCGGAAACGCTTGCACGAGAGGCGGAGCTAAGATCTGAAGCAGAAGCTGCGGAGGCAAGAGCTGCCGCGTTGGCAAGAGAAGAGGCATTAGCAAGGGCTGAAGCGGAAGAAAGAGCTGCCACTTTAGCGCGAGAGGCCGAGGCGGCAAGGCTAGCGGCTGAAGCTAGGAGGGCAGCAGCAGAAGAAGCAAGGCAAGAGGCAGCAGCAAGGGCTGAGGAGGCTGCGGCTGAGGAGGCTGCGGCTGAGGCAAGAGCGGCAGAGTTGGCAAGAGAGGCTGAGGCAGCAGCGGCAGAAGAGGCAAGGCAAGCAGCAGCAGAAGAGGCTGCGGCAAGACAGGCGGAGGCTGAAAGAGCTGCAGCTGAGGCAAGGGAGGCGGAGCAAGCGCGAGAGGCAGAGGCTGCAGCCGAAGCAAAAGCTGCTTTAGAAAGAGAGGCGGAGCAAGCAAGACGGCTGGCTGCAGAGCGGGCGGCTGAAGCTGAAAGAGAAGCTGAGTTGGCGCGTGCAGCCGCTAAAGCACGGGCCTTAGCGGAAGCTGAAGAGGCTCGGGTAGCGCGGGAAGCTGCTGAGGCAGAGGCAAGAGCAGCTGCTTTGAAAAGAGAATCTGAAAGACAAGCTGAACTTGCTAGACAGGAGGAGGTTGCTCGCGAAAAAGCGGCTGAAGCTGCAGCAGCTGAGGCAAGACAGGAGGCTTTAGAGAGAGAGGCCGCACGTGTAAGAGCAGCTGAAGAAGCAGAAGCAAGAGCTGCGGAGCTACAAAGGGTAGCAGATGAGAGAGCGGCAAAAGTGGCGGCTGCTAGAGCAGAAGCGGAAGCAGCTGAGCGAGCTAGACAGGCAGAGGCTGCGGAAGCAGAGCGGGTAAGACGTGAGGCGGAAGCAGAGGCTGCGGCAAGGAGAGTAGAAGCAGAAAGGGTTGCAGAGTTAGCGCGAGAAGCTGAGAGAGTAAAACAAGCGGAAGCTGCGGAAGCAGAGCGGGTAAGGCGTGAAGCAGCAGAAGAGGCTGCGGCTAGGAGGGCAGAGGCCGAAAGAGTTGCAGAGTTAGCGCGAGAGGCTGAGAGAGTAAAACAAGCGGAAGCTGCGGAAGCAGAGCGGGTAAGGCGTGAAGCTGCGGAAGAGGCGCGCAGAGCAGAGGAGTTGGCAAGACAAGAGGCAGCAGATCTTGCAAGAGAAGCGGAAGCGGCTCGAGCAAGAGCGCGGGAGAAAGAAGCTGTGCTTGCAAGAGAGGCTGCTGAGGCAGAGGCGAGGGCGGCTGCGCTGCAAAGAGAAGCCGAGGCGAAAGCGGCTGAAGCTGCGGCAAGACAAGCAGAAGCGGAAAGAGTGGCGGAAGAGGCACGAGAGGCAGCTCGAGCAAGAGAAATCGAGACGAGAGTGGCGGAAGAGGCAAGGAGAGAGGCAGTAGTCGCAGAAGAAAGAGAGGCAGCAGAGTTGGTTAAGCAAGAGGCGGCGGCTCGAGAAGCAGAGGCTTCAGCGCTGAGAGAAAAGGCATTAGAAAGGGAAGCTGTACTTGCAAGAGAAGCCGCTGAAGCTGAAGCAGAAGCAAGGGCTGCAACGTTACAAAGAGAGGCTGAGGCGAAGGCGGCAGAGTTGGCGCGACAGGCTGATCTTGCAAGGGAGAGAGAGGCTATAAGAGAAGCTGAGTTAGCGGAGGCGAAGGCCGCGGAATTAGCTCGGCAAGCTGAGGTGAGGCGGATTGCAGCTGAAAGAGAAGCTGAGTTAGCAAGAGTTGAGGAGGCGCGGCTGGCACGAGAAGCGGAAGTAAGAGAGGCGGAGCAAGCAAGACGAGACGCTGCAGCAAGGGCAGAGAGAGAGTCAGAGCTAGCGCGGCAGGAAGCGATTGCGCGAGAAAAAGAAGCTCAAGTAAGAGAGGCTGAGATTAGAGCTCAGGCTTTGGAAAGAAAGGCAGTGCTTGCTAAGGAGGCTGCTGAGGCAGAAATAAGAGCAGCTGCGCGGCAGCGAGCTGATGAAGAAAAAGCGGATGAGTTGGCGCGGCAAGCTGAGATAGCAAGAGAGCGGGAGGCGGTAAAAGAGGCTGAGTTGGCTGAGGCAAGGGCTGCTGAATTAGCGCGGGAGGCTCAGGTGAAAGCTGCAGAAGCTGAAAGGGACGCCGAGTTAGCGCGTATGGAGGAGACTCGGTTGGCACGAGAAGCTGCAGCAAAAGCATCTGAAATACGGCGTGTTGCATTAGAAAGAGAAGGTGATTTAGCGCGAGCGGCAGCTGAAGCTGAAGCAGAGGCTGCTGATTTGGCAAGGGAAGCAGCAGCAGCTAGTGATGTTAAAGAAATGAAATCTTTAGAGCGAGAGGCGCAAGAAGCTGTTGCCAGAGAGGCCGCAGAGGCAAGAGACGAGGCGCTGGCCAGGGAAGCTGCGCTGACAAGAGAAGTTGAAGAAACGCAAAAGCAAATAGAGAGGCAAGCTCTTGAGGGTTCTACGCAGGTCCAGATCGCGAAAGAGGCTGCGTTAGCAAGGGAGGCTAAACTTGTGCAGCAAGCTGCGGAGGCAAAGGCTGCGGAGGCTGCAAGGCAAGCCGCTGTGCTAGCAAGACAAGCTGCGGAGGTGAGAGTTCGTGAAGCGAGTTCCTCGAGATCTGGGAAAATTTATGACCTTATACAAGAAGCCGCTGCAGCAGAGACGGAAGCAGCGGATCTTGCAAGGGAAGCAGAGGTCAAGGCGGCTGAGGCAGCAAAATATACGGAGGCCGCTAAGGAAGCGGCAGCCGCAAGAGAGGCTGGCATTGCTAGGAGGGAAGAGGTTTCCGAGGTTAGGCTTGCAGAGTTAGCAAGAGAGAAAGAAATGGAGCTAGAAGCCTCTGTAGCCAGGACTGAGGCTGATGCTAAGCTTGCACAGTTAGCAAGAGAGACAGAGTTAGCAAGGGCGGCTGAGTTGGGAAGGGCTTCAGCTGAAGCGAAGGTTGCTGAGTTAGAGCGTGCGAGTGCTCTTGCGCGGGAAGCGGCAGAAGCAAGAGCTGCGGAGCTCGCAAACATTAAAGCATTGGAGGTAGAGAGAGGCACAGATTTAGTCACCGAAGCTACGGAGGCAAGAGCGGAGGTAATCAAGAAGACAGCAGAGTTAGACAGAGAGAGCGGTATAGCTAGGGAGGCTGAATTAATAAGGCAAGCTTCAGAGGCTAAAATAGCACGATTAGAGAGGGAGTCAGAAGTTGCAAGGCAAGTTGCGGTGGCCAAAGGAGAGGCCTTAGAGAGAGAGGCTGAACGAATCAGGTCAGCGGCAGTGACGAAAGAATCTTCTGCAGCCAAGATTGCGGAATTAGAAAGAGAGGCCGTAAGAGCAAGAGCAGAGGCGGAACAGGAAGCTGCGCAACTCGAACGGGAAGTGGAGCTTGCGCGGGAAGCTGCCTCTGCTAAGGCCGAAGCGCTCGCAAGAGAAGTGGCTCTTGCAAGGGAAGCTGCAGCAGCTAAAGAAGCCGTGGCGCGGGAGGCAGCAAGACGCGCGGAAGAAGCGGCAAGCGCCAATGAAACTTATGCAGAGGAGCTCCAATCAAGCCCATCCTCAGGAACCGCGAGTTCTGGAGGAGGCAGTGGAGGAGTTGTTGATGTCGGAGGTTCTGGCACAATTTCTGCGAGCATAGATCCAGATGTAGGAACCGCGAGTTCTGGAGGAAGCAGTGGAGGGACGTCTAATGCTGGAGGTTCTGGTACAATTTCTGCGAGTATAGATTCAGGTTCAGGAACCGCGAGTTCCGGAGGAAGCAGTGGAGGGACGTCTAATGCTGGAGGTTCTGGTACAATTTCTGCGAGTATAGATTCAGGTTCAGGAACCGCGAGTTCCGGAGGAAGCAGTGGAGGGACGTCTAATGCTGGAGGCTCTGGTACAATTTCTGCGAGTATAGATTCAGGTTCAGGAACCGCGAGTGCCGGAGGAGGTAGTGGCGGGACGTCTAATGCTGGAGGTTCTGGTGCAATTTCTGCGAGCATAGATCCAGGTTCAGGAACCGCGAGTGCCGGAGGAAGTAGTGGAGGGACGTCTAATGTGGGAGGTTCTGTTGCAAGCGTTGTGAGTGCAGATTCAGGAACTAAGGGTTCTGGAGGAGATAGTGGAGGAACTTCTAATACAGGAAGTTCTGTTGCAAGCGCTGTGAGTGCAGATTCAGGAACTAAGGGTTCTGGAGAGGATAGTGGAGGAACTTCTAATACAGGAAGTTCTGTTGTAAGCGCTGTGAGTGCAGATGGAACTAAGGGTTCTGGAGGAAATGGAGGAACTTCTAATACGGGTGGATCGGGAAGTTCTGGATCAAGCTGTGAGCAAGGACTCAGGGTCAGGAGTTCTGGAGGAAGCAGTGGAGGAACTTCTAATACAGGAAAGCGTTGTGAGTGCAGATGGAACTAAGGGTTCTGGAGAGGATAGTGGAGGAGCTTTTAATGCGGGAAGTTCTGTTGCAAGCGCTGTGAGTGCAGATTCAGGAACTAAGGGTTCTGGAGAGGATAGTGGAGGAACTTCTAATACAGGAAGTTCTGTTGCAAGCGCTGTGAGTGCAGATGGAACTAAGGGTTCTGGAGGAGGTAGTGGAGGAACTGCTAATACGGGAAGTTCTGGATCAAGCGCTGTGAGTGCAGATGGAACTAAAGGTTCTGGAGGAGATAGTGGAGGAACTTCTAATACGGGAAGTTCTGGATCAAGCTCTGTGAGCAAGGACTCAGGGTCAGGAGTGTCTGGAGGAAGCAGTGGAGGAACTTCTAATACAGGAAGTTCTGTTGCAAGCGCTGTGAGTGCAGATGGAACTAAGGGTTCTGGAGGAGATAGTGGAGGAACTTCTAATACGGGAAGTTCTGGATCAAGCTCTGTGAGCAAAGACTCAGGGGCAGGAGTGTCTGGAGGAAGCAGTGGAGGAGTTGTTGATGTCGGAGGTTCTGGATCAAGCGCTGTGAGCGCAGATGGAACTAAGGGTTCTGGAGGAGATAGTGGAGGAACTTCTAATACAGGGGGTGCTGAATCAAGCTCTGTGAGCAGCAAAGACGCAGGGTCAGGCACAACGTCTGGAGGAAGTGACAGTGCTGCCGGGGGGGCATCTAAGGAAGAGTCGAGTGCTGCATCTGGCAAAGAGGATGTGGATGTAACCGTGAGTGATACACCAGCAGCTCAAGACCAAAGTGATGGTGCTGCCGGAGGGGCATCTAAAGAAGAGTCGAGTGCTGCATCTGGCAAAGAAGGTGTGGATGTAACCGTGAGTGATATACCAGCAGCTCAAGACCAAAGTGATGGTGCTGCCGGAGGGGCATCTAAGGAAGAGTCGAGCGCTGCATCCAGCAAAGGGGAAGCTGATGTAACCGTGGTTGGCAAGTCAGAAGCGGAGGATAAAAGTGGCCAAGGCAGTCAAAGTGATGATGCGTCGACAGGAGGGGCTTCTGACGGCGGATCAGACATCTCTTCAGCGACAGAAGTTATTGAGGTAAATACAGTTGAAGTCCCAGAAACAAATGGTCAAACCGGTGGTGATGCCGTAGGAGGGACATCGACTAAAGAGGAAGATGCTAGCACGGGTGCGAGCACATCACAAGATGAGAAAGATGACCCTGCTGTGATATACAATAGTTATTTAGATGAGTTTTTGGGTGATGAAGAAGTGGGTGCACCTGAACCAGAAGGGGGTCAAGACTTAACTTCAGAGGCTATGCAAGCTGTGGAAAAGGAAGAAAGTAGTAAACCTGCCTCAGGATCAGGGGCTTTAGAGAGTAAGGGATCAGCGCAGTCCACTACAGAAAGTGCAGGACAGGCGGGAGATGATGGAAGTGATGTGTCTTACTGGGACTTAATTGAAACAGAAGAGGTAGAGCAAGGTGCGATGGAAGAGATGTTTGGCGTTGATGAAGGCGGTGCAAAAGATGCGGGTCAAGATGGGAAGGCTTCAGATAAAGCTTCAGATAAAGCCTCAGATAAAGCCTCAGACAAAGCTACGGAAACTGACGGAAAAGGAGCTGTATCTGATCAAAAAGAAATAATGTATAACGCTGCAGGGGCAGAAATAGATGCTTCAGGGGGTGTTGTGGAGGACAAAGGAGTGGCCTATGATGAAAAAGGTGCTGTTGTTGAGGAAACTGTTGCGGCATATGAGTTAGAAGGATCAACAGTTGATGCTTCAGGCAAAGATGCTCAAGATAGCGCAGGTAAACAAGATAGCGCGGGTAAACAAGACAGTGACGGTAAAGGGGACGCCCTCCTGAGTGAAAAAGGTGAGTCTGGGGTGGACTTTTTTGATGAAGGCGATTTTGATGGGACTGATTTTGATGGTCAGGAGAAAGATGACGGGAAGCTGGATGCCGATCAAGAAAAAGATGAGGGCAAAAAAGGAGATAATAAATTGGGCCTAGGTGATAAGGGCAAGAGCACAGGCACAGGTAAGATAGCAAGCGTTTTTGGAGCGGATGGACAAGAGCTGAACTTGGGAGACATTCAACCAAAAGAGGGGAACTGGGATCAAAAAATTTATGACAAGAATGGTAAGCAAATAGGCATTATAAAAGATGGTGGGAATGGCCTTGAGATTGTGGGTAACAATGGAAAAGTGGTTGCTATGAAAACAGATGCTACCGGGGCGATTCAATTTAGTCCACAAGAGTTAGTTAAAGCAGAGATAGTGAAGCCTAATGTGGTAACACCGCAGGCTGAGCAGGGTCCAGCAGTAGCTTCGGATAATTTTGCTCCGTATGCGCTAGGTGATAGCTATGGAGATGCCGCTAGTCCAGTGAATGCAGCAGAGGCTGCTGTGGATAGTGGAGCGAGTGCGGAGCAAAAAGGGCCGGTCAAAGAGGCTTCTGGCTCAGCAACGCCTAGCAGAGAGCCTACCGCCTCTGGAGGAGCGATAACACCTGTGGCGCAGACTACTGCTGAGGTGGCCTTGAATGCCGTAGAGGCACAGTATAGTTTGATAGACGAAGGGGATGGTGGTTCAGTGGCTTCTCAAATGGAAATGGTTCAGGATAGAGCAGAGTTTGTTGAAAGCATGGCAAGTGCGCTAGATGATGTGGGTACATCAACATCAGCGGAGGTGCAGAGCCCACAGTTTACAGAGCCACAAGGAGAGCAACAGACGTCAGGGCCAGAGATGGCAACGCCTTCTGGAGAAATCAGCGTAGAGGATATAGAGGACTTCATTATGGCCGACATGCAAGCGGATATGACAAACGGGCCTCAAGATTCAGAGTCTAATGTTACGAAGTCATCGTTAGAGGCGGTCGTTCATGGTGGTCTTATGTTGGATGATAGTGATCCTATTGGTGATACTGACAGTAGCCAGCGTGTTTCTCAAGCGGCTGTAGACGCAGAAATAGCCGAGCAGTTCAGCTTAATGCAGATTGAGTCAGAGGGTGGGCTTGAGCAAGCTTCTGCAACGAGCGGCATAATGGATGATCTTGTTCTTAGTGAGTTAGCGGGTAATAGTGCGATAGACAGCCTTATTTAGAATAAAAGTTTGCTGCATATAGAATCAACAACGCACCGTCCTTTTTCAGTTAAATGAAATCCGCCAGGGTGTTGACATAAAAAGTGTTCTGCCTCAAGCAATTGGAGGTCTTTGAGACTTATGACTTCATGGGTGGGCTTTTGAGCGAGGTCTTGCATGCGTGCAAAGCTTGTTCCGGTTTTAAGGCGTAAGGACATAGATAGGTATTCGTAGCAGCTTTCTTTATGGGAAAGTTGCGTAAAGCTCTGCAGTGCAGTTTCAGGTGCTAACGCTTTGTCTAGCCATGTTTGTGGTGCACGAAAGGAAGTGGTGCTGAACTTATGGTTTCCTTTTGTAATACGGCCGTGCGCGCCTGGGCCGACGCCAATAAAGTCTTCGTACTCCCAGTAAATTTTATTATGCGTGCATTCAAATTGGGTTGGTGCAAAGTTTGATATTTCATAGTTATTATAACCGTTATTTTTGAGGTAATCCCAGGTGAACCTTAACATTTGTGCGGCCTGCTCTTGGGAAGGTGGTGACCACTGATGACGGGCGACTTGATGCGCGAATGGCGTATTGGGTTCGACAGTTAATTGATATAACGAAAGATGTTTTGGCTTTAGAAAAACTGCCTCACTAAGAGTGTGTTGCCACTGTGATAGTGTTTGATTTGGTAAAGCATAGATCAGGTCAAACGAAAGGTTTTGAAAAATGCGAGAGGCTGACTTTATGGCGTCTATCGCAATAGCCCTATTGTGTTCTCTTCCTAAAAACGCGAGGTGAGGGTCGTGAAGGGATTGCACGCCTAAGGAGATGCGGTTAACACCCGCATGCTTAATTGCCTCAAACCTTTCATAAGAAAATGTCATGGGGTTTGCTTCTAAAGAGACTTCTAAAGGGGTGTGTGTTTTCCAAAGCTGACGTACTTTTTCAATAATAAAACTTATCAATTGAGGGGGCATTAAAGAGGGGGTGCCTCCTCCAAAAAAAATAGAGGCAACAGATGCGTTTTGTGTGTGTTTAGCAATATGCGTTAGCTCATTGTCAAAAGCCTTCTGCCAGCGACTTTGATCCACAAACTCTTGCAGGTGCGAATTAAAGGCACAGTAGGGGCATTTTTTGAGGCAGTAGGGCCAGTGGATGTAAACGCCAAGCATATTGTTATTTGCAGCTGATGGCGCTTATTTGGGCTTTAATTATAGGTTCAATTTCCTTGCTGCTTTGTTGAAAAAATTTGTCCCAGGAAGGAATGCGCATGGGACCCTTTTCTCCAGAGGCTTGAATTTCTATGAGTTCTTTTGTGTGGCTAAAGACAAGGTTGATATCTGCATCTGCGATGGAGTCGTCACCATAGGTTGGATGAAAAATAAACTCACTGTCGATAATGCAGCAAGAAACCGCGCATAGTGAGTGCGTAATGGGGGTTTTGAGAATGGTTTTGTTCTCAAGGAGCTTTTGCACTACTTTGGAGAGACATACAAAAGCGCCATTTATGCTTGCTACACGTGTTCCTGCATCGGCTTGGAGTACATCACAATCTACGCGGATATGTAAACCAGGGATGTGAGAAAGCTTGCAGGCTGCGCGTAAAGTGCGCCCAATAAGGCGCTGGATTTCAATGGAGCGCCCTTGTGGTTTTGTGGTGGAACGGTTACAGCGTGTGCTTGTCGCGTGTGGGAGCATTGAGTATTCTGCTGAAATCCACCCTTGTTGTGTGCTATCTAAGAAAACAGGAACACTATAGTCGTAGGAGGCTGTGCACAGTACATGTGTGTGACCGTACTCGACAATGCATGAAGAGTGGCCATGTTTGTTCGAAAGAATTTTGAAAATCATAGAACATTCTACCACAAAAGGTATTGCGTTGTCGCATGAACCGGTATAGTATGAATTTATGGGGGGAGTAATGCTAATTGTATTTTTGATAGGGGCTTTTTTGTTGGAGGCGAATGTTACACATAATGTTAACATTTTGAGCTCCAAAGGTGTGAACTTTAACGTCACGGGGAATGTGAGCAACGTGACAATGAAACCTTACCACTTTGGTGGTAGCATAGTGGCGGACCACTTTAATATAGGAACCGGGCACACTATGAATTTCAACTTGGCGGCAGTTGATGGAATGACTTCCTTTGTAAAGGTTGCGTCGACAAGTCCAGTAGATATTGATGGAACTATCCAGGTGGATGCGGGTAATGTTGGGTTCGCGGCGCCTAGTATGTACTTTCACTCAAATGCCGATATACAAGTGCAGGATCAGGCTCGCTTAGGGTTGTTTTTTGGAAACGCGGCGGCTAACATATACAGTGGATATCTTCAAGAGGTTGTAGAAGGAGGGGCCAGCCCTACGGTTGTTTTGGCTTCTGATGGTACGCAAGTTTCTGATTCTTTGTTGGATTGGTCTGGGCGTGCGGATTTGACGCCTGTAGGGTTTGAGTCTTTGGCTTCCGTTGGTGCCAATAGGGTATTTATTCGGAAGGATCAGCTTCCAAACACCGCTAGTGAAGCAAATGCTCAGAGTCTTCAGTTGGTAAAGGTCAAGGCTACGGCGGACTCTGTAGGTTTGTACGTTTTGACAGGACATGGAGTGGACTACTTTGCTGGAGTTCCAGGTGTCACCGCTAAATCATTTTCATTAAGAGATAGTGGGGGAACTTTGTTTTTGGATACGCAAGAGGCTGGAGGTTCTCCTTTGTCTACTGAAGTGACGATAGGTGGTTTGTCACTTGCTTCTTCCATATCAGACTTTGCGACGGCTATGGATACGATTGAGGGTGAGGTTTCTGACAATGGTTGGGATGCGCTTTCAACAGAGACAGATGGTGGTGAGATAGCAGATGCCCTGTCTGATATAGGAAATGATGATGAAATTGCTCCTTTGGCAGAAGGGGAAGAAAGAGTTTTGAGCGCTGAAGATGCTGCGGCAGAAGAAGAGAAGCGTGATCTCTACGAGGATTTGGCTGACGCTTATATAGATTCATTTCCGTCAGAGATGACTCATGCGCAGCGAGTGGCGGTGTTAATGGGAATGAACACCGCAGAGATTACTGGCTTCCTTGGAGGAGGACTGTTGCAGGTTCCAGGAGACGGAGGCTTGTCTGAAGAATCAATAGGATGGTCTGGATCTCAGTCAGTGCCAATGGAGATTGCAGGAGATACTGACTTCGTCGATTTTGAGATCGGAGTGGCGCCTGCGATGGAGATGTTTATGGATGTTCCAGAGCCCCTTAATGATCCTTCTGCTACTTTTGATGTTGATACTACTGTGTACGACACAGCTGTGGATGGCGGAGAGTATGGATTTGATCCAGGGGCGTTTGAAGCAGATGTTCCACCGTCATACGAAGGTGATGGCGGATATGGATCATACGAAGCAGATGTTCCACCGTCATACGAAGGTGATGGTGGATACGGATCATACGAAGGTGATGGTGGATACGGATCATATGAAG